>JAKVBE010000001.1 GCA_022447755.1 Lentisphaeria bacterium
TTTATATTCGTAAAGATGACCTTGAACGAAGCCTATCCACTCTCCAATCATGCGAAGTACGATATGAACATATCGCTTTGAAGACAATGGATGGTGAATCTGTTGTGAAAACTTACACCTCTTCCATGCATAGTTTGAAAAAATGTCGCAAACTTTTAAATGAACAGCTAGTTCGCACCTATGAAGCAGATATTCGATTAGAACGACAATTTTTGATGCACCATGGACATGGTTTATTAGTCGCTATAGATGGCGATGCTCAGTCTGGTCGTGAAGTGGATCATATTTATATAAATCCATTCTTAAAAAACACTACACAACCGCCCCCTAAACTGACACGTTTATATATAAATTTTGACCAGTTAAATCAAATTTTTTCTTGTTATTCTACTGAACACCAAACACAGACTTTGTTATGTAAAGAATTTAGTTCCAGAGCTCAATGGCTTGATGCAATCACTCTCCTTTTAAAAGAAGTAGATCCAGATATAATATTGGCTGAACACATTGATAAACAGCTTGAGATTTTAAAGAGCATTTATGAACAAGAAAATATACCATTTAGCCTTGGCCGTTATATTGAGACAAACGTAAATACAAGAAACATGAAAAAAGTACATGGTCGAGTTTGTTTAGATATTTATGCATTTTTATCTCATGTTGCTGGCATGGAGAACCCAACTTTATCCAAATATGTCGATCGTTTTGAAATTCTATTGCCTGGTGAAGCCTGTAAGTTGAAAGTTTGGCATGAAGTCATTGAGGCTAGTGGGATTTTTGAGCTAAGTTATTCTCGAAGTATGCTTACAGGCATGCCTTTAGATAATGTTTGGGGGAGTGTTGCGCCATTTGAACAGCTTTATATTACAGAGCTTCATCAACGTCAGCATGTGGCCCCAACTTATGGTGTTGATAAAAGCCAAGAACAGGGTGCACCAGGTGGGCTCGTAATGATTCCTGAATCAGGTCTTTATGAACATGTCTTTGTGCTTGATTTCAAAAGCCTATACCCCAGCCTCATCCGCACCTTCAACATTGATCCATTATCCTATGCGGCACCTAATAAATCTAAAAGACCAATTATTGCACCCAACGAAGCGAGTTTTGCACGCAAGCGAGGCATCTTGCCGGAAATGCTTGAGACCTTTTTTGCAGAGCGCCAGGAAGCAAAAGACCGGGAAGATTACCAAGCATCCTACATGTACAAAATCATTATGAACTCTTTTTATGGCGTATTGGGTGGTACTTCACGTTTTGCAGACCGAGAGCTTGCCGGAGCGATCACAAGCTTTGGACATCACTTCATGAAATGGACACGTCAATATTTCGAGGAGCAGGGTTACCAAGTTCTTTATGGCGATACGGATTCCATGTTTGTGAAATCGGGACTTGAAGGAGAACAAGATTTGCATGCTCTATACCGCTTAGGTGAAGAAATAAACCGTAAGACCAATGATGCAATTCAATGCTATATTAGCAAAACTTATGGTGTTGAATCCTACTTAGAGTTAGAATTTGAAAAATATTACCGTTATATGGTTTTACCACCTGCAAGGGGCGAGCAAGATATTGGTCGCGCCAAAGGATACGCTGGTTACCGGTTCAATTTAGATGGTAGCAAAAAGTTAGATTTAATTGGTTTGGAAGCCATTCGAAAAGATTGGACGGACTTAGCTGGACAGCTTCAAAAAGATTTACTAATGATGATTTTTGAAGAAGCATCTGCGGCGGATATTGAGCAGTTTATTTTCCAAATCGTCAGAGACTTAAAGTCAGGAAAGCGTGATAAAGATTTAGTCTACCGAAAGCGTTTACGTAAGCCGGTTGAAGCCTATACAAAAACCATTCCTCCTCATGTCAAAGCAGCAAAGTTGATGAAAAATCCACAAGGAACCATTGCGTACGTAGTCACAAAAGCTGGACCGCAACCTGTAGAGAATATTACAGCAAACTTTGACTATGAGCATTACATTCAAAAACAAATCTTACCCATTATCCAAACTCTAGCCATTATCTATCCATTTGATCCATTAACAGCTATTACTGGTCAACCAGATCTTTTTCAAATTTAAAATTCGGGTTTACAATAAATTAAAGTATATTTTTTATCTCAGATAACTTTAGAGAACTCTTCGTTATTTGAGAATACCACATAAGCATGATTTTATTTAGTAAAAAGATTTGCATTCAGTATGGAGAGGAACTAAACTTTTGTTATCTACTATACAAAGTAGAAAAAATATGATTTAAAAGCACATATATAATATGGTTAAGAAAACAGTTTTACATAAAAAAACTTCTGAGATAGAGCGTGAGGATTTATCAGGGTTAGCTCCAACTCGGTATTTACAAAAAATTTCGACAATAGAACCAATGTCCAAAGTTCGTGTTGTCATCTTACAGGCGAATGATTTACGCACTGGTGTCATGGAATTAGGAAATATGTCTTTTTTCCTTGGGCGTGACCAGAACTTGTGTAAGTTCATTCTCGAAGGTGCACGTATTGGGGACCGTCAGATTGCTATTGTTCCCCTTGGTGGCTGTGCTGCAATATGCAATGCAGAGCCTGCTACTCAAGTTTGTATGAATGGGGTTAATGTTCCTCAGATCCTACTAAAACGTCGCGGTCGTGTATACTTAGAGGTAGAAGATGCGATTGTAATCATTGAAGACTTTACAGATGATGATGTCCACAATGTAGGTGAACGTTCAATCTGTATGTTCCACTTACCGCAATTAAACCACCCAATTGAACAAAATTTTTCATTGCAGGTGAATATTGATGGTCAGGACCATTATACAATTGGTCAAACTGTTGTGATTGGAAGCCATGAAATGGCAGATATCATTTTAGATGATCCTAATATTCGACCTTTTCACTTTATGCTATATTATTCCCCTAGTGGTTTGCAGCTAAAGGAAATGGGATTAGGTGAAATTAGTGATTTCTCTAAACAGATTGATCAAAGTTTAAGTCTAGACCTCGAAGGCCATGGTTTACAAGTCGCATACCATGGTGATATTAATGGCTTTATCCACAGCTATATTGGTGATGGAAAACTATATTTCGGTTACTTCAGGTTCAGTGCAATGGATAGCTCTGCTTCACCTGCATTCAACCTTCCGTTAATGGGAGGCGTTTATTTGGTTGGCAGAAGTCCAACTTGTCACGTAACCTTACCGGATACTGCTTGTTCAAGAGAGCATATCCGACTTATACCTAAAGGATGGATGACCGAGCTGATTGATAACAATTCGGCAAATGGGTGCTTCTTAAATGATGAACAGGCTGTTCGTACAAGTATGAGAGCTGGAGATATTCTGGAAGTTGGCCGCTCATTATTCATTCTACATTTTTATTGAAAATTAGAATTAAAACTTAAAAAACTTTAAATTAAGGCCTTTTTGTCTAAGATTTTAAAATAAAACCTGAATGAAGGGTTTGAATTTGAAAGGTTGAGGGTCTAAATTGGTCGCACAAGTTTAGTAGAATGCAGATTCTAAACTGTTTTAATATTTAGAAAGGAAGAGAGAAAAAATGTTTAAAATAAAGAAATTTTTTATGGCAGTAGCAATTTTTGCTACATTGTCTTTTGTTACAAGTACTCAAGCGAATGAGCCGGATGCGGATTTAACTCGTGTTGAACCACGTGGTTTTGCAGTATCCATGGACCACACACCAACCCGTAAACTGGGCCGTGGTATATCAAATATCCTCTTTGGTATCCTTGAAGTTCCTTATACAATGGTTCAGGTGGACCGTGAATACGGTGGAGCGGCAGGTTTCACTTGGGGGTTGATCAAAGGTGTTAAGCGTTTTGTTATTCGCGTGGTAGTTGGTGTATACGAGGTATTTACTTTCTGGGGTAAACAGGGCACAATCATTGAGCCAGAATTTCCATTTATGCCTGATGAGCGTCTAGAGTGGCGTGTTCAACACCCTGTATTGAAATAGCATAATTTCATACTATATTTTAAGGCCGGTTACTACCGGCCTTTTTTTATGTACAATTTGTTTGTTGAGGTAGTCATTTTTCAACCTCTTGATGTAAATCCCTTCAAGGTGGTGGTTTACTTGGGCATAAACTGATGTCTAGTAATAAAACAATTTTTTATTTTTTTAAACATGAACAACTTTTTATTGTGGAGTGTATACTATGGCTTATACAATTGATGAATTAAAAGGGGAGAAACTTGGGGTTTGTGTATCTGGTGGTCTAGATAGTAAAACCATTGCAAAGAAACTACGTGAGATTGACGTAGAAGTCGTTTGTTTCACTGCAGATTTAGCACAACCAGATGAAAATGATATTTCTGATGTGGTAGGAAAAATGGCACCATGTGGTGTTGATACTGTTGTTGTTGATCTTAAAGAAGAAATGGGCGTTGCTTGTTTCGAGACCATCAAAGCACAGGCTACTTATGACGGTGGTTACTGGAATACAACAGGTATAGCGCGCGCTGTGACTGTAAAAGGTATTGTTCAAGCAATGCAAAAAGAAGGTTGTTCGGTACTTTCTCATGGCGCTACTGGCCGTGGTAATGACCAAGTACGTTTTGAACGTTACACAAATGCATTAGATCCTGAAATGAAAGTATATGCTCCTTGGCGTGACCCTAAACTTCTTGAAGAATTCCCTGGCCGTTCAGAAATGGTCGATTATTTGGCAAAGTTTGATATTGTTGCATTTGCTGGTGGTAAGAAGCGTTATTCTACTGATGGTAACTTAGCCGGTCTTTCTCATGAAGCCGAAGATTTAGAGAGCCTTGAAACATCAATGAGTATTGTAGAGCCAACTATGGGAGTTTGGCCTCAAGAAGCACCAGATGCAATTGAAGAGGTTGAAATTCGTTTTGTTAAAGGTGAAGCAACTCATATTAATGGACAAGCAGGTAGTCCATTAGAATTAATGTTAATGGCTAATGAAATTGGTGGTCGTAATGGTGTTGGTATGAAGCACGCATTAGAAAACCGCATTGTTGGAACAAAGAGCCGTGGTGTTTACGAGGCTCCAGGAATGGAATTACTTGGTGTGGCTTTAAACTATCTTTACCAAACCGTGTTTGAGCGTCGTGCCCAAAATTTATTTGAGTTTTTATCTCGTTTAGTTGCTGATCAGATTTATGATGGTCGTTACTACGATCCATCAACATCTGCAGCCTTAGCGGCAATCAATGAGCTTGCAGATAAAGCAACAGGTGTAGTAAAAGTCGGACTATACAAAGGTCACGTGTATTTCAATAGCTTGACAGAAGTTCCTCACTCAATTTATAATGAAGAAGATTCTTCAATGGAAGCTAGTGATGGTCTAAACCCAGTCAGTGCTCAAGGTTTTATTGAGATTCAGGGTGTAGAAGCAAAATCGCTAGCATACGCAAAGCAAATTCGTCAGTAATTACTTGAATGCTTTTTGAAATCATTTTATTGGCGGTTATTCAGGGAGTCTCTGAGTTTCTGCCAATCAGTTCGTCTGGTCATTTAACTTTATTTCAGCATGTTTTAGAAATTCAAACAGATGCAAGTCTGGTCACAATTTTATTACATGCTGGAACCTTAGTAAGTATATTGATTTACTATTACAAAGATATTTGGCGAATGATTTCATTTCAAGATCCCAATACTTTGCGAGCGGTAGTTATTGGTACAATACCACTTGTTATTGGTGGCGTTTTTCTCAAAAAATTACTTGATTTTGCAGGGGAAAACCTTTGGGTAGTTGGCATTGGTTTTTTAACATCCTTTGCTTTTCTTGTATTTGTGTTTAGAAGAGATACTGGATCAGTTGAAGAGCGAAACATATCTGCCAAGACAGCGTTTTGGGTTGGGCTAACACAGTGTTTAGCAGTGATACCCGGTATATCACGAAGTGGCTCAACAATTAGTAGTGCAACCCGTGGTGGTATTTCGCGTGCTCAAGCAGCAAAATTTTCCTTTTTTCTTGGTATTCCAGCAATCATGGGTGCTATTGTACTTGAAGCAGGCTCTATAGTTAAAGATTATGTTCGTGAACAAGACAAAGGACCACAAGTGATAGAGGTTCAAACCTCAAGCCTTGAAAGTAGTCTTGAGACACCTAAAATAGAGGTTGTAACCGAAAGAAGTTTTACCTTTTTTGAGCTATTTATTGGTTTTGTATGTTCAGCACTTGTTGGCTACGTTTCTATCGTCATATTAATAAAAGTATTATCTAAGAATGGATTTCAATATTTTGGGTATTACTGCTTGTTGATGTTTTTTGTAACCCTATGGCAAATATTTAAGGGATAAAGAAATGAACCGTTATTTTATTTTATGTTTTCTAAGCATTCAATTCTTATATGCTCAAGATCAGAGTGCCTTTGCTGAAATTGAAAAGACAAAAAAAGAATTTATGAAAGTACTGCGTGTACAGAATGCTAACATTTCACAGGCGATCACTTCTTTGCAGGAACAAAATCAGCAACTTGTTCAAAGTATTGACGGACAAACAAAAATTATTTTAGATTTACAGAAAAAATTACAGTCGAGTAATAAGCAAGTTATCTTATTATCAAAAGAGATTGCTAAATTAAAGCAAGAACAGCTAAATTGGCAACGTGGTATTGAAAAAGCGATTGATGAGGAATCCAAGTCGCGTGTAGCCTCTGATAAGCGTTTAGTTGAAGTATTAGCGAACCAACCTAGTCGAAGCACAACGACAGAAACCACATCTGATGCTGAAGTTTCTCACCGTGGTGTTTATGAAGTTGTTGCGGGTGATACTTTGAGTATGATTGCAAAAGCATTTAAAACATCTGTACCTAAAATAAAACAGGCAAATGGTCTTAAAAGTGACAACATTTATGTTGGGCAAAAATTAAAAATACCTTAATTCAGGAAATACAAAATGACTAAAGAATCAAAAGAACTGATACTTTCTACCATCCAGAAGAATGCACGTATTAATCTTTCCGACCTTGCCATTCAGCTTAACCTTCCTGAGGCTGAGGTTGAAGCATTTATAACCAAGTGTGAAAAAGATAAGACAATCCAGGGTTACTATACGCTAATCAAGCCAGAAGCTTTGGAAGGTCGTAGTGTACGTGCATTGATTTCTGTTTCTGTACAACCTGAAAATGAAACTGGATTTGACCACATTGCACGCAAACTAAGTAAATTTACAGAAGTTACTGATGTTCAGTTAATGAGCGGGAATTATGATTTATTACTTACAGTTGTAGGAGCCTCTCTGCACGAAGTTGCAGACTTTATAGCCACTAAACTGGCACCTATGAATGGCATAAGCCATCACTCGACTCATTTTATGCTAAAAAAATATAAAGAAGCTGGTTTCCAGCTTGAGGATAAAGACGATTATGAACGACTCTCAGTCACTCCCTAAGGGGAGAATAGCACAACACATTAGCGATTTGCCCAAAAGTGGTATTCGTGATTTTTTTGAACTCGTCCTCTCAATGGATGATGTAATGTCTCTTGGTGTAGGAGAACCTGATTTTGCGACTCCGTGGGGAATTCGTGAAACAGCTATTAGTGCTCTTGAAAAAGGCCACACAAGTTATACATCAAACCTAGGTTTACTGTCTTTACGTGAAGAAATCTGCAAATACGTAGAAGTGGAGTTCGGTGAAGAGTATAACCCTGAAAAGGAATGCATTATTACAGTAGGTGTATCTGAAGCGCTGGACTTAGCTTTGCGAGCACTGATCAATCCTGGTGATGAAATTATTTATCATGAGCCTTGCTATGTATCGTATGGTCCAGTCATCAAAATGGCACACGGTGTGCCAGTTCCTGTTATTACAGAGGAGTCAGAAAACTTTCAACTTCATCCAGAAAAAGTACGTGCAGCTATTACCGATAAAACCAAGGCAATCGTCCTAAATTTTCCAAATAATCCAACTGGAGCAAACCTAACATTAGAACAGAAAAAAGAGTTAGCGGCTATTGCGATCGAATATAATTTAATTGTCTTAACAGATGAGATATATGCAGAATTAACCTATGATGAGCGTAGCATTTCAATTGCAGCTTTGCCAGGTATGCGTGATCGTACGCTGTTATTGCATGGGTTTAGTAAAGCTTATGCTATGACTGGTTTCCGAGTAGGCTTCGCTTGTGGACCAGCAGATTTAGTAGATGCAATGATGAAAATTCATCAATATACAATGTTATGTGCTCCAATTAATGGTCAAGAGGCAGCGATTGAAGCCCTGCGAAATGGCCGTAAAGATATGGAGCTAATGAAGGCGGAATATTACCGCAGACGTAATTATATTGTAAACCGTTTTAATCAAATTGGTTTAAAATGCCGTATGCCTGAAGGTGCCTTCTACGCCTATCCTAACATTGAAGCATCGGGGTTAACCAGTGAAGAATTTGCCCATAAGCTTTTGCGTGAAGAAAAAGTTGCTGTTGTGCCTGCCACAGCATTCTGCACAAATGGTCACAAACATATTCGATGTTCTTATGCAACCTCAATGGATACGATTCAAAAAGCTTTAGATGGGGTCGAACGCTTTATGGAAAGACGTAAAGCAAAGAATTAATTCTAAACGAAATGGCAATTGAGTGAAAAAGACGATCTTAATCATTGAAGATGACCAGGCAATTCGTCGTGGTTTAGTTGATAGTTTGAAATTTAAAGAATTTGAAACTTTAGAAACAGGCAGTGGAAACGAAGGCTTAGATTTAGCATTAAAGTTTAATTATGATATGCTTCTTCTAGATCTAAACCTACCTGACAAAGATGGAATTGAGATCCTCAAAGAGGTTCGTGTATCTCGACCACTTGTTCCAATTATTCTACTCACGGCACGTGGCAGTGAAATGGACCGTGTTCGTGGGTTGAATGCGGGCGCAGACGATTACGTGGTGAAGCCTTTTAGTATTCGTGAATTAATTGCACGTATTGAAGCAGTCATTCGCCGTTCACCTGAACGTCCCAAAGATGTTCTTCATCTCAAACTAAATGATGCAACGGTTGATTTTAATAAGTGCTGTGTGGATTTTAGTGATGGTCGTAAACAAGATTTAACAGAGCGCGAACTTGAACTTTTACGTTATTTATCAAAGAGTCAGGGACGGCCAGTTAGCCGTGACGAATTGCTTACACATGTATGGCGAATTTCCTCTGGTGTGGAGACTCGTACGGTGGATATGCACATTGCACGCCTTCGCGATAAATTGCGCATGAATGACCTATCTCCAGACATTATTGTGACCGTTCGTGGACAGGGGTATATGCTTGCTGAGCATGTCCAAACAGAAGAGGCTAAATAAATGGAGCGGAATATCCATTCTTGGATAATTCTTCTAATATGTTTATTTACCCTTCTAGCTGCTATGGGGTTGGTCACTTTTAGGCTAAATAAAATGTACCAGCGGAATGAAGTTGTACAAAAAAATGAACGCTTACATGGCCAACTCCGATTACTCTTATGGCGCATGGATACACAGATTTACTCTGACCTTCAAAAATTCAGTAAAAATAAAAATTTTGACTACCGCAATGAGAGCCTACTCTCAATTAATAAGTTGAATAGCTTACCGAAGGAACGTGAAAATTTAGAAATTGAATTGAGTATTCTAAAAGAAAATACCCAAGCCAAAAGGTTTTATCAACGTGACTGGAATGAATATCAAAAACGTAAAAAAACCTTTGAACAGCAAGCAAAGTTTTTTATTGTAGAAGACCGTCTTCATGTCTATTTACCCCAACAACATTTCTCTATAAAATGGTCTACTTATAGCGAGTACTTGAAGGAAAATAAACAAGACTTATTTTATTCAGTTATAATATCTCCGGGCTTAGATATTGATTCTTGGTATACAAGCTCAGCAATACTCCCTTTCCATATCTCAGAGTGGTCTGAAGTAGAAGTATATGAATCTGATGCAGATAGCCCCTTACGTTTATTATTAATTGCTGCATGGTGCTGTTTATTACTCCCTGCCACTGGATTGATTATTGTTTTATTTGCTGGCTTATCCCTCAATGCTAGGCGAGTAGCATTTGTCTCAGCTGTTACACATGAACTGCGGACTCCACTCACAACCTTCCGCCTATACACAGAGATGCTTACTGAAGGCATGGTCCCAGAAAATTCTAAAAAAGAGTACTACCAGACTTTATTGATTGAGGCTGATCGTCTTAATCATTTAGTTGAAAATGTTTTAGCATTTGCACGGATAGAAAAAGGGCATCGTGCAGAACAGGTGGAACAAAAGACAAGTGAAAGTGCTCTAAATAGTATACTCCCTGTCTTAGAACAACGAGTTGCTAGAGAAAATTTTCAATTACAATACGCGAATGAAGTACCTAAAGAATTGATTCAGGTTATACCTGCTGCCTTTGAGCGTATTTTGATTAATTTAGTTGATAATGCATGTAAATATGGTGCTTCTTTAGACAATCCACTCATACATGTAAGATGTAAGAAAAGCTATCGTTTTATACGTATTGAAGTTATTGATAATGGAAAAGGGATCACAAAAGAGGTTCGGAATCGCTTATTTAAAGCGTTTCAAAAATCGGATCGTGATGCTGCCAACTCTGCACCAGGAATAGGAATTGGCTTGGCCCTTTGTAGACAACTTGCGCAGAAAATGGAAGGTAATTTAATTTTGGATGCAGAGATTAAAGAAGGGACCTGTTTTGCATTGCTTTTACCCATAACTACTCAAGAGGGTTATAAAAGTTAATGGAAGACAATCCAAGCGTTAGTGATCTAGAATTAATTCAAAAAAGTTTGAATAATGACCTACATGCATTTGAACTATTGATGAACCGCCATGTTCAAAAAGCATATCATATTGCATATGGTGTCTTGGGAGATAACCATGATGCAGAAGAAGTCGTTCAAGACTCATTTGTACGTATTCACCGAGCTCTATCAAGTTTCAGAGGAGATAGCGAATTCTCCACTTGGATGTACAGAATCGTCATCAACCAGGCTCGAAACCGTTTTCGCTGGAATAAACGACGTGGTCAAGGCGTCAACATTAGTATTGATGATACTCAAATACCAAACTCAAGTAGCCAACGCTCTTTTGACCTTCCTGATGATACACAAAACCCTGTTGACCAGATTAGTAAAAGAGAACTTCACCAAAAGATTTACCAAGAAATGATGGCTTTGCCGGAACTTAATCGTGAAGCGTTGGTCTTACGTAATGTACATGATATGTCTTATGAGCAAATTGCTGAAGTTTTGGACTGCAAGGTTGGAACAGTCAAATCTCGTATTGCCCGTGCACGAATTGAATTAAAGAAACGACTTAGATTATGAACAAAAACAGAAAGAATGATTGTCCAAGTAGCGAAGACTTAAGCGCATGGTATGATGCGGGACAGCCTTCTGGCCGAATTTCTGTTCACATAGCAACTTGTGATAAATGCCGTCATGAAGTAGAATCTTTTGCTAGTATTGATTTAGAATTGAGTAGTTTCATTAACGATGGTAGTAAAATGCGCACTCAGGTTGATATCACCTCTGAGTCCATTCGCAAGATTGCTCAGGAGCAACAGCAAACCTATAAGAAACGTGCGAGTGGTAAACGTATTTATTTGCTATACGTAGCAATTTTTACTATTAGTGTTTTAGGGGCAGTTATGCACTTGTGGCGTCAGCATAATCAGCGTATGACGTATCAAGATACAAAAGTTAAAATTGCTGAAAAAAATTCCTTATCCAAGGAAGGTGTCAAGTTAATTGCTATAGAGACTTCAAATACAAATGGCATGCAACTTGTTCAAGAGAACAAGGAAGTAGACCTTGCTGGAATTACCCAAGAATGGAGTGGTAAAGATCTCAATACCATCAAGGCCTTACTGATTTCACTTGTTGAAACTGACATACGCAGTCAAGAAGCTTTAGAAGCAATTAAGCAAACAAACTCTGTAACGTATTTACAAGTAATTTTAAGACTGAACTATGGTTTATTAAATCAACTTCAATTAGAGTTACAAAAGCAGGGGTGGAAGTTTATCTATAGTGATGTAAGTCTAGAACAAATCGGACAGTATGCTGATTACAAAGAAAATGATGGTGCTTTAGTTGAAATGAGATTTACAGTTTCACCTTAGGTTTTATCAGTATTCAAATTCAAAGTAACAGGCCCATCATTGACGAGTGAAACTTCCATTGAAGCGCCAAACTGGCCTGTCTGTGTGTCAATCCCCATAGCTTTAGTTCTTTCAACAAATTTTTCATATAGTGCATTGGCTAGCTCTGGTCTTGCAGCTGCAGAAAAGTTAGGTCTTCGTCCTTTTTTACTATCACCATATAGTGTAAACTGAGAAACAACTAACAACTGTCCCTCAATGTCCAATAATGAATGATCAAAGTTCCCTTGAGCATTTGAGAAAATACGTAAATAAACAATTTTATTTACCATCCAATCCACGTCTTTTTCTGTGTCATCACCATGAACGCCTAATAGAACGAGAAGACCAGTATTAATTTTTCCTACTATCTTTCCATCTATTTTTACCGAGGCTTCATTAACTCGTTGTATGGTTGCACGCATAAATAAAAATTCCTCTAAAATAAATCTATAATTTCAATTCTTTTTTAGCTTAGTCTGAAAATCGCTATAAGCAATCTATAAATTAAGGTGTATCTTATATGCGAGATTTTTTAACCCAATAAACAAGGAAATGAAATATGTCTAATCCACAAGTAAAGCTAAGTACCACGCATGGTGATATTACAATTGAATTATTTGAGCAAGAAGCGCCATTAAGTGTAGCAAACTTTTTATCCTATGTTAATGATGGCCATTATAATGGACTGATCTTTCACCGTGTAATTCCTGGTTTTATGGTACAAGGTGGTGGTATGGATGCTGAGATGGATGAAAAAGATACGGAACCGCCAATCAAAAATGAAGCAGAAAATGGACTTAAGAATGATCGTGGTACACTTGCTATGGCACGTACTCAAGTTGTAGATAGCGCAACAAGCCAATTCTTTATTAACCTTGTAGATAATGATTTCTTAAACTTCAAATCTCCAGATATGATGGGTTTCGGCTACTGTGTATTTGGTAAAGTAACAGACGGTATGGATGCTGTTGATGCAATTGCTAAAGTACCTACGGGAAATAGCGGTTACCACCAAGATGTTCCCCGTGAGTCTGTTGTGATCAACTCTGCGATTGCATTATAAATAACTTCCTTTGATATAGGAGATTAATGCGTTTTTCATGGAAAGTTCTGAAGATTTTTTTCAGCCAAACGTTGGTGAATTTGAAACAATTCAGCAGCAAATTGACCCAAAGGATTTAAAGCGAGGTGTCATTTTAAGGTCTACTAACTGGCTTGGTGATATTATGATGACACTTCCAGGAGCTTTCCAGATTCGAAAAATGCTACCTCATGATACCCCCTTTTATGTTTCCTGCTATCAACATTTAAGTCCGCTTTGGCAAGCATGTGACTGGGTAGACCAAGTACTTACTTTCAAAAAACGACGGTTTAATTCAACTGAATGTGAAGAAATCAAAGCACTCGATCTAGACCTTGGTATTATTTTTCCAAATTCTTTAGGATCCAGTTGGGATTATTGGCGAAATGGTATACGCCCTTTAGTGGGCCGTAGAGGTAATTTTCGTTCCTTAATGCTTAAACATCAACTCCCTGCCTATAAAAGAAAGCCAGGTAAAGACCTATTTCACCAAGTAAGACACTACTTGGAAATTTCCCAGCTTTTTGGCAATCGCTATCCTTCTTTAGAATATCCTGGTTTACAACATAATATTAGTCTAAAACGTCAAGAGTCTCTACTTCGGAACTATGATGGTCCTATGCTTATTTTAGCACCTGGTGCGGCTTATGGTCCAGCCAAACAATGGCCTCAACATTACTATTTAAAATTGGCACAGTGGTGGCAGTCAGAAGTAGGTGTGGCTATATTCGTAGGATCGGGTAAAGAAAAAGAACTTTGTCAACGTTTGAGCAAAAGCTGCAACGGTTCCATTAATTTAGCAGGCAAAACAAACCTTAGTGAGTTAATTTGGGTAATTCAACAATCAAACTGTGTTGTCTCCAATGATTCTGGAGTGATGCATTTAGCTTCAGGGTGCCAAAAAAATGGTGTTGCAATATTTGGTTCAACAGACCCCTTAGCAACAGGTCCCATTGGTGGAAAGTGGATTGTTCACTATTTGAATAAAAAATGTTCTCCTTGCCTAAAAAGAATTTGTCCACTTAAAGAAAATCACTATAATTGTTTAAAAGACATTACCGTTGAAGCGGTAATTCAAGATGTAACAAAAATCAACTCATTAACTCAATCAAATGAAAAAACTCTTAATTTATAATCTATGGATTCTACTACTTCTTCCTGTAAAGGCGGAAGAGTTCTTTTTTGCCCCAGTGGTTGAGCATAGTCAAACGAGTGAAGGCGAAAATTATCGTGCTTTAGGTCCATTCTTGGAAGGGGAAAAAACACCAGAAGGTCATTATTTTTGGGGTTTCAGGCCTTTTTATTCAAAGTTAGAAATACCTCAAGAAAATAAAGTTCGCACAGATGTATTATGGCCGCTGTGGTCTAAAACAAGAACAGGGAATAAAGAGTTTAGCCGTCGTCTAGGTGGAGGCTTTAGTTCAAATAGTGATGTTACAGATCCCAATTCTCCATACCGTAAGCATTCTTTCCCATTTTGGTTCTCTGAAAGGACAGATGAAGGTGAAACTCACCGAGCTCTTTTCCCATTCTATGGTACCATTCTAAAGTTTGGTAAGTATGAACAAATTGATTTCACTTTATTTCCCATATACTTGAAGACAACTGATAGCCATCCACATGAATATTACCGTTATTGGATTTGGCCATTCTTTGGGAACCTTAGCGGAGAGCAAGTATCAGGTTGGCGTGCATGGCCAATCTATGGCACAAGTACACGTGAAAATGATTGGCAAAAGTCATACTTTCTGTGGCCATTTTTTAGTTGGAAAAAATCGACTCGCCCAAGAATCCCTGGAAGTGGTTGGAGTTTTTGGCCTATCTATGGAAAGACTCAAAGTAAAGATAATTTAACTGGATCAGAAGAAACTAGCAGTATGTTTTTATGGCCATTTTTCCGTTTTGATGAAAAGCCAAAAGAAAAACGAACGTATGCTCCTTGGCCATTCTATCAAATACATACAGGATTTTCTGGACCTGAGAGTGTCAAAAAGTATTACTGGCCTTTTTATGGATGGAAAGAAACCGAAAAAGAACAGTATAAGTTTGTTTTGTGGCCAATATATACTGCTAAAAACCAAGATCGTTTGCTGGACAAGCGACAATCAAAATCAGTTTTGCTTATATATAACCAAATAGCAACACAAGAAAAAGACTCAAATACAGAAACATCCTACGTACGTCTTTGGCCTATTTTCAGCAAGCAATCTAACACAAAAGGGTTCTTTTCATTTCGCTTTTTAGACTTCAGCCCCTCTAGAGATATTCCAGCACTAGAACGAAATTGGGTTCCAATTTGGACCTTGTTTTCTATTGAAGAGGATGAGAACTTTAAACATAAGGAACTACTTTGGGGACTTTGGCAAAGCCATTATGAAAAAAAGAAGGAGGTATACTCCAACCGTGTATTTCTTCTTTATGACTTCGAAAAGAAAAGTCAGGAAAATAGCTTCAATTTCCAGTTGTTTAAAGGTTTATTGGGATTTGGAAAAAAGAAAGGGAAACGAACATTTAAGCTGTTATGGATTCCATTTTCATGGGAAAGTTCTGACGAATCTAAGGTAGATAACTAGGCTTTAGTTCAAGATACTTTTTGCGTAGTTCATCATAATTATCAGGAAGGAATTCCTGTTTTTTCCAGCGTTTATGCATCCAAGTCCATTGATCTGGATGTTCCCTGATTCGCATTTCTAGCCATTCAGTATAAAGTTGGGTCATTTGCCAAATTTTCAATTGATCATCTCCCTCAACCCATTTATAATCAATTTCTTTATCTGCACACATAAAATGTTGTGATGCATCTTCGGTTCGGTAAACATAGCCAGGAACAACAGGAGCTCCAAACTTTTGAACAAGCCAAGCAGCTGAGCGAGTTGTAGATGCAGGACGTCCAAAAAAATCAACATAAATACCATCAGGACGTTTAGTATATTGATCTACAACTAAAATAACGATACGGTTCTTTTTAAGAGATTTTACGATACCTCTACCTGAAGCTTGATTGTCTAGACTTTCGATATTGAAACGACCACGTAGACGATGACGTAAGATAGTTCCTAGTGGGTGATTCCATTGCTTCGATACAATCGTAACAGGATATCCATGGGCAGCAAGGCTAATTAATGCTAACTCCCAGCACCCGAGGTGACCAGCTAATAACACAACCCCTTTTTCTTTTTTTAAAGCCTCATCTAAAAATTCATTGTTGCGTACTTGTACAATTTTTTTTAGACTTTTTTGAGAGGCAGAAAGGCAGTATAGAATTTCACCAGCTAGTAACCCAAAATGTCTATAGAGTGAATCTATTGATGGCCGACTTTCGGGATCTGGATATGCATGCTCAATATTTTCACAAATTATTTCATGCCGATACTTTATAGGACGTAAAACATATAAACCAAAAAATTTACCAAATAAGGTAAATAATTTATATGGTATAAGCTTTAAAAAACTAATCAGCATCCATGCAATACATTTCCAAAACAATGAACTAATTCCTATTAAAAGTTAGAATTCACCAAAGGTATCATCAATAGCAGGAGCAGCTTTCTTAGGCTTTTCTACTGCTTTGGGCTCTTCTTTTTTAGGCTCTTCTTTTTTAACTTCTTCTTTTGCAGGTTCAGGCTCGTCCTTTTTTGGCTTTTCCACGACTTCATTAATAGCAGGCTTGTCTACAGCCCCTGCCGCTGTTTTTATCAATGCTTTATCTTCACTTAACTGAACTGATGTCATCTCCGGAGGGTATACTTCACTAACTAAATCGTAACGATATTGCAGAAGATATATTTTTTGTTTTTTAGAGATATATAATAACTGTACTTGTGTTCCATCAGGTAAGTTTTTTCCATATATATATTCCCAATTACCTGGGTTGAAGTTCGTTCTGGTTGTGGCCATAGCAATACACTGTGCACCATTTAGGTTAAAGTCATATTTACCTATACTTTTGCCAGCTGCCACCTCAACAGTAACGATAACAAAAGTCTCACCATCTTTTAGCTCTGGCCGGTCACCATATTGAGTCGGGTCCCAAATTAAGGTTTCTGAATTTATACTGCTTTTGGTTTCATAACGTTTAACCTCTCCAGATGGAACTTTCACGTAGACATCCACAGCGTATGCATTAAACAATGTCAAAATTACAGACAAACTAAAAAATCGTAATAAACTCATATAAAATCTTTCTAAACTAACTTATTTATTCCCAACAAAATTTAATGCAAATTAACTTATAGCTTGACTTATGTGAAAGCAAGTAAACCGCATTTAAAAGACCCGTTCATTTAATGATTTTGACCATTTAAAATATGCTTTTTATGCTGCAAAGCTCGATAACCATTTAATTTAGCTTCATAAGGGGAGGCAAACTTTAAATAATTTCTCACTTTCTTAAGTTGCTTATATTCAGGATGAGTGGGGGCAACAAAAACCTTTTTTTTATTAAATTCAAGGCCAATTATAAATGGAAAATCTTTCCTTTTACTCCAAGTCTTAATATCTACAAGCTCTGGAGGATGATCAGTATTTGCCAATTTGGGGTTCACTTGATCAATAAGACCATCATGGTCGTTATCAAGTTGATCGCTTAATGAGCCTAATGAATAAGCAGACTCAGGATTCGGCCATTTGAATAAATATTTTTCTGGGATCGACCGCCAAAATGACTCAAAAGCAATGTCAAATTGATTTACTAAACTGGAGTCAGAAAGGATAACTGTTGCTTCGTCATTTTTATACCTTCCACTTCGGGTCCAGTTCATTGAACCAAGAACCAAAACCTCTTTGTCAATAGAAGCTGCTTTCATATGCATTTTTCCGCCCCAGTTTTCAATTTTCAGAGCGATACCAGCTCTTCTTAGGAATGGGTGTTTACAGTAAGCATTTGCTGTTCCAGTAGCATCTAATATGACCCTAATTAGCACTCCTCTTCTATGAGCTTCAATTAAATGGTACGCTATTTCTTTATCCGTTAAAAAATACATAGCAATATTGATGTTATATGATGCTTGATCAATCAACTTAATAATTTTTTTTGAAGTACGATCTTGTGGAGAAAAGTATACACTATGAGATTCACTCATGACTGTTTTTATGTATTTCTTTCTCGAGTGAAATCTTTCCAGCTCGAACATTTGTGTAAATTCATTCTTGAAAGCTAAAACAAACTTAGGATCTTCAGAATAATAGGCAATATTTGCATTATACCCACCTGTTCCAGTATTTGACCAATTAGTAGATCCCATCAAAAGCTTTTTATCATCCGAGATCAAAAATTTGTGATGCATAATAGCTCCACGACTTTCAAATGAAGTTGAGCTTGCTTGAACGGCTTGAATAATCTCATGATCTGATATGGAATATGCAACGCACTGTGGAGGTCCTAAACGAGATTCATCTTTTGGCCAATAAGGCCGATAGTTAAATTTACTTTCTTTTAATTTTTCTAAGAAATCAAATTTATAATCAGATACGATGTTATCCGTAACTTGATTCAAAATAGGTGTATCTGAATAGATGTTTTTACCTTCAAAGTCTCGATCTATGACAAATCGAATTCTTACATTCCTGTCTTTAGCTCTTTTAAGTGCTTGTAGTATTTCTGGTTGTTTTCGAAACCCATAAATTGCGATATCTAATGATATTTTTGCATGATCAATCATTTCAAGAATTTTTTTACCAATTGGACTACTCGAAGATTGTTGAGGCTGCTTACCCGGGTAGTTAATAATTAACTCCCCATGTCCAAAAACTTGAAACCCACAACAAATAACAATAAAAAAGCGTATAGCCTGCATCCCCAACCCTCAAAAAGAAGCCCCATCAAGTAAAGGGGCAGTAAATTATATATTATTTCTTTAGTTCTTTTGGCTTGTCATAGGCTCTTAGATCCCGCACAGTATGAAGAAGAGCTTTTCTAAACTCAGTTGTGCCATAGTTCCCCATATGTCCACCCATTTCAAAAGTTTGAACATTATCTTTCCCTAACTTTTCTTCTAGCCAAGCAATATCTTCCACGCTGATCACAAAATCATTTTTATTTAAGATCAAACGAACCTGCCCATTAGCCTTGAGTTTATCGCCATGAAACTTAACATTACTCCGATTGGTCAATTGCTCAGGTGTAATGCCGCCTTCATCTTCACGAGCAAAATATGGCTCAATAAACAAACGCTGATAATCAGAAAAATTAATATAACGAACCAGATAATTATAGTTTTCACGGCGAGACCATTTGGAAATTTCTGCAGGTAAAATCCCAATATCTTCTTTAGTTTGCGTCACATACGCCAATCGCGATAGGGTTAGACGAAAGTATAAACCCGTTAAAAACTTTGCTTGAGTCTCATTTACCGGAAAATTTGGTACAGGCTCATCGCTTAGTTTTAACTTGACTCGATCTCCCTTTTCATTGACGACAAAGAATTGATCAACCCTAATTTTATTGAATACTTTTGAAGCCATATAGCTACGAATTAATAAAGACTTAATTTTATGAGCACGTTCCTCTAATGGGATTGCCAATAATTCTTTATAATATGAATCTAATTTATTTAATGCTGAAATGATATCTACTGGTGCATTTAAGGCAACATATCGATCAAACTTAACATATTTCTCTCTTTGCTCCTCATCCATAGATGCCATCAACATCACTTGATACCCGCCCAATGAGAAACCTACAACTGCTTTTTTCTGTATTAATCCTGGATGCTTTTCTCGCAGTTGATTATCAATTATAGTCAATGCATTTAGCATGTCTTCAGCATCTCGTGGTCCATAACCAGGAAATACTGTATCACTTCCAAATCTTAGGAATTCCCAGTTCATTGTCGAGCTAACACTAACAACCGAAAAGCCTTGGTTAAAATATGTTTCCGCAAGGTATTTAACAGATCTACCATTCCTGTGGGAACCGAATCCAGGAACGATATATACGATTGGGGCTGGGAACTTCTGAATCCAATGACTATATGGCAATTCCTCTTCTATACCTTCAATTTGAATTTTAGAAGAAGAAGGTTTTTTCATAAACTCTTTAGTTCTTGGCTTGTTATACATAGAAAAGATCGACTGTTGAGCACCTGTTGATGGACGTTCATCAACAGTCAATGCTGTAATAGCAATCTCAGTTTCAGTTTTCCCTTCTGCTCGATCTTTTGCCTCTTTTTCCATCGTTTGATTGGCAATACGTATCAAGGAATATAAAATTTTAGCTGTGTCGTATGCATCGTAGTCAGTGTTTAATTGATCAACTAGAGTATCAATAACTAAACTCAGCTCATTCGCTGCTAAAACAGGACTCATGTATTCATTGATGTAAGTCGGCGGTGACATAAAATAATCAGGAATTTTACCTAAAGCATCTCGAGTAGATGATGGTCCTAAAGCAGGTAAAACTAAATAGTTAGGATCTTCCCAACCCCACTTCTGAAACGTTAAACCAGTATCTTCATCTAGAGTTCTGAGTCCCTGTTTCGAAGCTGGGTCAAAGAATCCCAAAATACCAACTGTTGTATTTAGCGAAAAACGCTTCAGTTCGATTTCTGCATCTTCCCATTCCCCCTGCAAACCATTATTAATAAAACGAACAGGAAACAAAATGTTTTTATAAAAATTTGAAATTGATTCTCTGGCAGACTCTGGGACGATAAAGTTATAACCACTCAAGATGGGGTCGGCGATGTACTTGAGCAAAAATTCGTTAAAGCTAAAAACGCCTCTATTAAATGGTTCAAGGTTATCAGGAAGCGTTTTAAGATTTCCTAAATCAATAGCTTCCTGCTTTTCTAGTTCTGCCTTAACATCTGTATTTGCTACTTTTTTCGCCTCAATTTCGTCTGTACTCTGCTTTACTTCTTCAGCATAGCAAGTAGTACACAACAAACTACATACTAACAAGAATTGAGTCCATTTCATAAAAATGCCCTTATACCTTATTTTTATTTGATCAATATGGGAAAATGTCAATGAAAGCCTCCAAGTATCCTCCCATACCTATAGTTTAACCTAAAAAAATATTATGTCCGCAAAAATACCTTAAATAAAGAAAAATTCAATCAATTATGTTAAGTAAATAGGGTCAACATCCACTTCAAAGTAGTATTGTTTTGGTAGTTTAATTTGTTTCAAGTAGTGCTTCAATGCCCGTGAAAAAAGTAGTGTTTTATCAGTAAAAATTAAGCTATGGTAGTAAAAACGGTTTCTTCTTTTTAAAAGCCCACTTGGCAGAGGTCCAATAATATCGCCTGCATGTGAAAAATCACGTAGGAGAAGATCTGTTAAAATTTGTAATTGTTTGGCAACCTCAGATTCCACTTCTCCGCTACAACGTATGGCTATCGATCGCCTAAAAGGAGGAAAGTTTGCAGCTTGCCTCATATCCAATTCTTCTTTGTAAAAACCTTTTAAATCCATAGCTTTAACTGCCTGAAGTGCCGGATTATATGGAGTATAGGTTTGTACTAAAACTTTTCCCGGTAATTCACCACGGCCTGCACGGCCTGCAACTTGAACTAATAGCTGGAATGTTTTTTCAGCCGCTCGAAAATCAGGAATATGGAGGCTTAAATCAGCAAAGATAACACCCACAAGAGTTACGGATGGAAAGTCAAGACCTTTTGCAATCATTTGTGTGCCAATAAGAATATCCGCCCCGTTTGATTTAAACTCACTCAAGGTTTTACTGTAGCTATCTTTGGTTGTCATGGTGTCTGAATCCATACGTAAAACTCTGGCCTCAGGGAAAATACCATGAATTATAGACTCTATTTTTTGAGTACCTAAGCCAGAAAACCGGATTTGTTCATCTTTACAACTTGGGCATGCTCGAGGAGCTTTATGAACATCTCCACAAGTATGACAAATTAGCATCTCATTTTCACGGTGGTAGGTATATTTTACAGAACACTGTTCACATTCTGCGACATAGCCACAAGATAAACATTGAAGCTGCGTTGCGTAACCTCGCCGATTCAAAAATAAAATGATTTGATCCCCTTGGTTAAGCGCATGACGAATTTCTTCTTCCAAGGTTTTAGAAATAATTTGTGCCTGCCCTATTTTGTCTTTTTCGGTTACCATATCAACGAGTTCAATGTGTGGTAACTGGGCATGATCTACGCGTTTAGTCATTTCTATATATTCATATCTATCCTCAATGGCATTTCGGTATGCTTCTAAGCTCGGGGTAGCTGTACCCAAAATAACGGTAGCATCCTCAAATTTACCACGCATTACAGCGACATCACTTGCATGATACCTAGGTGATATTTCCGATTGCTTATAACTATTTTCATGAGCTTCATCTACAATAATTAAACCTAAATTTTTGAATGGAGCAAAAAGCGCAGACCGTGCACCAACCACAATATTTACCTCGCCTTTATTAATCCGATGCCATTCATCAAAGCGCTCTCCATCACTCAGATGAGAATGTAAAACACTAACTGAATCGCCAAAGCGTGCTCTAAAACGATCTGTGGTTTGAGGAGTCAACGAAATTTCAGGAACCAGCATAATTGCATTTTTGCCTTGTTCAAGACAATCAGCCATAGCTTGCAAGTATACCTCCGTTTTACCACTACCCGTTACTCCATGAAGTAAAATAGGTTTCTTTAAGTCTGAAACCAAATTGGAACAAATCGCATCCAAGGCTTTTTGTTGCTCCTCAGTTAAAGACTTTGGTGAATCTGGTAAAACTTTTGATGCAAGGAAAGGATTTCGGTTTACCGCTTGCTCTCTGACATGAATTAAACCTTTTTTTCTTAACGCAGTAATTGCCGATGAAGCACCACCTGATAGTTGAGTAAGTTCTTTACGGCTTTGAGCACCAAGAAGGTGTAAACGCCTCAAAATTTGTGCTTGGATTTTACTGCGGCCACTTTCATACTTAGGTAATAGCTCATCCATATTTAGATCCTCAACTAATTCTATCATCAGTTGTTGCTTTGCTTTTACTCTTTCCGATCGTATCACCCCAGGCAGAAGCGACTCTAATGCTTTTTCACGAGCACAACAATAATAATCAGCCATCCAATCACCAAGTTTAAGTAAGGCATCACTTAACAATGGTTGCTTGCTTTTCACATCTAAGATTTCTCTTAATTTTGGGAACTTTGAGTGACTAGGCATTGCGACCACATACCCTGCGAGAACTCCTTTGTTAAATGGGACTTCTACCTGAGAGCCAATATTAACCTTCCCAATCAAGTGATTGGGAATCGCATAATCAAATGCTCGATCTAATTTTAGATTAATTAAAACACGTGCTATAGCACTCATATAAAACCTTGTGATTGTTATGTCTAATGCTTTGTAGTATACAATTAATTTTAGCGATGTCACCCTTTGATGGTATTGCTTTATTGATTCATAGATAGAAGAAAGTTTTGCTCGTCAGGGTGAAGCCTTTTACTTCAATGAACACAAAGCTCAATATAAACTTATTATTTATGAGGAGGTTTTAACACAATGTACGAGTCCTTTGTTTAAGTTATTGAAAATATTTTACTGAAGTGCTTTTTAAAAATTATTTATACAGACTATAAATCTGATGCACTGACTTAATTAACTACGTTTTAGGCTAACTTAGAGCTAAAATATTTTGCTACAGGCCTTTTAAATAGGCCTCAGGGGAATAAGCCTTCTTCATTGTAGAACATAAAAAATATGCTATTGTATAAGCTTGATTTTTTGCATATTTTTAACTTAGTGAAATCATCCCATTATGAGTATAACTATACAAATCGACCAAATTTCTTATTCATACAAAGATCATCAAGCATTGAATGGTGTATCTATTGAGATTCCTGCAGGGTCAATTGTTGGAGTTTTGGGGCCAAATGGTAGTGGTAAAAGTACATTGTTTAAATTAATCACGACTTCTTTGAATATGCAAAAAGGTACAGCAAAGTATGGCGAGTATATTGTTGGTAAAGATTCAGCAGAAATTCGTAAAAAGATTGGAGTGGTGTTTCAATCTCCCGCTCTAGATGGGCACCTATCTGTCAAAGAAAACCTTCTTTATCATGGACAGTTTTATGGTTTAACTAGAGTTCAGTTAAAAACCCGTGTTGATGAGTTACTTCAAGACTTTAATTTAGCTGACCGTTCAAATGATACAGTAAAAACTTTATCAGGTGGTTTAAAGCGTCGAGTAGAACTTTGTAGGGCCATTCTACACAATCCTGAAGTTTTAATTCTTGATGAACCATCAACAGGTCTCGACCCTAATGCACGCCTAGACTTTTGGGATACCTTAGAAAAACTACAAATTAAAACTGGGCTTACAATTTTATTCTCGACACATTGGTTTGAAGAGGCAGAAATGGCGAGTCATCTGGCCATTTTATCTCATGGAAAATTAATTGCCTATGAAGAACCATCAAAGCTTCGAGAGCAACTTGGTGGTTACACTTTGGAATTACACACAGAACACACACAGACGCTAATAAAAGAATTAACAAAATCTGACAATTTAAACATCACACCAAAAGAAAAATTCGTGCAAGTGTCTGGTATTAAAACCAAACAAGATGGCATGGCGATATTAAATAATTTAAATGACCAACTTGATGGTTTCAGTCTTTCTCCCGCTTCACTAAAAGATGTATATTTAAATCTAACAGGTGAAGAATTTGTCATGGAGGATAATTAATATGCTTTTATATACCTCTAGCTGGAGCTTATTTAGACGTGAAGTCGTACGTTTTTTACGTCAACGTAGCCGACTCATAGGTGCATTTATACAACCAGTTCTTTTTTGGGCAGTACTTTCTTCGGGTATGAAAGCATCTTTTAAACCAGCGGGTTATGAGTCGGTTTCTGCTTTAGATTATTTCATGCCTGGTTTCATGATTATGATTGTGCTTTTTACGGCCATCTTTTCTACATTTTCGATCATCGAAGATCGTAAAGATGGATTTTTACAAGGCCTATTAGTATCCCCTGCCCCTAGGCTTTCTATCGTGATTGGCAAACTGGCTGCAGGTAGCTTTCTTGGCGTTTTACAAGCTTTGGTATTCTTCTTAATTTCACTTCCGTTTACTGAACAGAGTATGAGTTTTATAAATTTTGTTTTTAGTATTGTAATACTCCTATGGATTGGTTTTACTTTAACTGGTTTAGGTTTTCTATTTGCCTGGAAAATGGAATCTACACAAGGTTTTCACTCTGTTATCATGCTTGTAATGCTACCTATGTGGTTCTTTTCTGGTGCTTTTTTCCCAGTAACTGGTATTCCAACCTGGATGCAAATGTGTATGAAGCTAAACCCACTGACTTACGGCATGGATATGATTCGCCTAACAATGGCAAAAGAACTACCCAAAATCGAGCAAATTGGAACGCCTGCAATATTTTTTGCAATATTTACCCTACTGATAGTTTTCTTTTCTGTAAAAATAACAAAAAGAAACTAAATTATTCCTGTAAAGGAATGGAAACAAATGCAAGCATCTTCAGATTTTTTTAATCATTCTCCTAATGGAGAATCAGACATATTCAATCAAGTCTTAGTTATTGATGATGATCTAATAACAAGTAAAGTGATTGCCTCTATTCTTCTAAAGAATGGGTTGGAACCAATTTGTGAACATACTGGCCAAGCTGCGATTGAAAGGTTAAAGGATGGCTATCAGCCAAATATTGTGCTATTGGATGTCATGATGCCAGACAATGACGGTTTTGCTACTTTTAAAAAGATCCGCGAACTTCCAAACTATGAAAACATTCCAATTTTATTCATCACAGGTACGGTTGAACAGGCACATATAAAAAAGTGTTTTTCTATTGGCGGTAATGATTATATACCAAAACCAGTTCGTGAAAGTGAATTAATTGCTCGTATACGTTTACACTTATCATTATCAAGAAAATCTTTTGAACTAAATGAGCTGGAGAAAGAACACTCCATGCTACGTGACCAGATTCTAAAACGTAATATTGAAAAACCATCAGCCTTTAAAAGAATTCTAACAGTTTCCCCTAAAATGGATGCTATTTTTCAATATCTTGAGTCGATATCGAAAACAAGCCGTCCAGTCTTCATTACTGGAGAGACAGGAACAGGTAAAGAGCTAGTCGCACAAGCAACCCATCAAATTTCCACACGCCTAGGTAAGTTTGTTCCCTTAAATGTGGCAGGCTTAGATGATAACCTATTTTCAGACACTCTATTTGGACACGTAAAAGGTGCATTTACAGGTGCTATGGGTGAACGTCAAGGTCTAATTGAAGAGGCAGGTGATGGTACTTTATTTTTAGATGAGATTGGGGACTTGGATATGCTTTCTCAAGTGAAGTTACTCCGCTTGTTACAAGAAGCAGAGTATTACCCTTTAGGTTCAGACCAAAGAAAGTACTCAAATGCACGTATTGTGGTAGCGACTCACCAAAATATTCCACAGCTTGTGGAAGAAGGAAAATTCCGCAAGGACTTATATTATCGCTTACGCACTCACCATGTTCATATACCACCACTTTCGGAACGTAAAGAAGATATTAGCGTATTAACTGAGCACTTTGTAGACTTGGCATGCGAGCAGCTGAATAAACCTAAACCTAGGATTTCAGAAAACCTTTTAGACGTTTTGATGAACTACCATTTTCCCGGTAATATCCGAGAATTAGAAGGTATGATTTTTGATGCAGTGAGCCGAAATGAATCTACTGTACTTCCTATTGATAGCTTTAAAACAGCAATTCGTCGCACGCTTGAGGATGAAAGTGTTTTTGAAAAATTCCGCCAGAAGAAAGAAGGCGAACAATCTATTGATATTTATCAAGCACCTAATTTGTTCCAAACAGGTCAAAGTTCAGTATTTTCAGGTGATTTAATTGATGATATGAAACAGGTTGATGAACTTCCTACGCTTAAAGAAGTTACGGATTCTTTAATACAAGAAGCTATTGAGCGCGCACATGGAAACCACGCAAAAGCTGCAGAAACCTTGGGACTTTCCAGACAAGCTCTTCATAACCGCCTGAAACGAAAACAAAAACAAGTCAATTCCGAGGATGCTTCATGAATCAACACTCCTATGAAGTGCTGGAGCTACCGAAAACACTTGAAATTATTGCAGAATATTGTTTAAGTAACAGTGCAAAAGATCGTCTCTTGGTTGCTCATCCAGGTAATAAAATTCCTACAAAACTACAAAAAATCATAAAAGAATTGACCCAAATTCTCGCTGAAGGCTTGCCAGTTTATCCTGGATATTTTGAAAATTCATTAGATATTTTAGAGCGTGTAAAACCCGAGGGAGCAATCTTAGATTTGCCTGAATTAGTAGTCATTCAAAAACAACTGAACGCTGCGCAAAACCTCAAAAAACAACTTAAAATTTATACCTCAGAGAAATTTCCAGCTTTAAATGAGTTTATAGAAAAACAACCTATTTTATTGCCTTTAGCTGATCACTTAACAAAAATTCTTGATGAAGATGGGACTTTAAAAAATAATGCTTCAATTCAATTAGCTCAGATTCGCAAAGATATTCATAGTCTTGAAACACAGATCAAAAATAAACTTAACCGTATTTTACATGCAAATAGTTCGGTTGATGTCGTTCAGGAACACCAAATTGTGATACGAAATGGGCGTTATGTAATTCCAGTTATTCGGGCCAATCACAAACGCATACCTGGCGTCATTCACGACCAATCAAATTCGGGTCAAACTGTTTTTATTGAGCCTTCTTCGACTTTGCAGGAAGGAAATAATTTAGCTACTGCTAAAATTGAAGAAAAGCGTGAAATCAGAAGAATTCTTGCAATTGTGAGTGATGAAATTCGAAATCATTGGCAAGGTCTTAAGTTTCTAAATCTTTGGTTAAAGGACTATGATGTTTGCCGTGGTATTTCTCGCTGGTCACATGAATTCAATGCAGATTACTTATATCGTCATCAAGGACTAGAGCTAATTAATGCAAGGCACCCAATTTTATTACAGCAATTTAAGCAAGAGAAAAAATCAGAAAAGCTTGTCCCTTTGAATGTAAAACTTGAGACACAAACAGCTGGACTAGTTATTTCTGGTGCGAATGCAGGTGGTAAGACTGTTAGCCTAAAGACAATAGGCCTTTTGACACTGATGAGTCTAACCGGTTTACCAATCACCTGCGAACCTGGTTCCAGTATCCCTAAAGTACAAAAAGTTCTAGCTGATATTGGAGATGAGCAATCCATTGCTGAAAACTTAAGTACTTACAGTTCACATATTAGACAATTAAAATCTACCCTTTTAAATGCTAAACAATCTAAATGCTTAATTTTATTGGATGAACTTGGAACAGGTACAGACCCAGTCGAAGGAGCTGCAATAGCATGTGCAACCTTGAAAGGGCTACTAGAATCCAAAGCAACAGTTATTGCAACAACTCACTTATCAGATGTTAAACAATACGCACATGATCATGAAAAAATGGAAAATGCTTGCGTTGTTTTTGATGATGTACAACTCGAACCAACATTTCAACTTCTGACTGGTCAGCCTGGCGCAAGCCATGCTATGGATATTGCTAAAAGAATGGGAATGCCTAAAGAAGTATTAGAACACGCAGCTTCATTGATGGATAGTGAGAAAATTGCAGTAGAGCAATTATTAGCTAAGATGAATGAAGATAATCGTAATTTACAATACAATCTAAAACATTCACAGCGCTCCTTAAAACAAGCTGAAGAAAAGCATAAAAAGGTCAAAGAGGAACTAGAAGCACTTCGCAAAGATAGACGTAAGTTACTTCACAAAGCACAAGCGGAAGCTGCGGCTATTGTCGAAAATACACGTCAGGAAATGAATAGACTGCTCAAGTCAGCAGGTAAAGAAAATAAAGATAAAGAATCTTTGCGCTCTAAACTTCATGACAAAAATAAAAAACTCAATCGAGGTTTGGCTCAAACACAGGCAAAACCAGCAACACCTTTAAAAGCAGAAGAACTTGCGGTAGGTGACCTTGTTTGGGTTGAACGCATGAGTGAACATGGTAAAATCACAAAGCTTTTTCCAGATAAAAAGCGTGCAATGATTGATATCAATCAACTTAGTGTTGAGGTAAAAGTCAAAGACTTAGGGAAAGCCTCAGAGCAAGCACTTAAAAAACAAAAAGGTAAACAGATTAAAGTCCGTAAACCAACAGTTTCTCGCCTTGTCCGCACAGAGTTGGACCTTCATGGCATGCGAGTTGAAGAAGCCTTGCAGGAAGTCGATTCATTTTTAAATGATGCAATTCTAGCAAACTTACCTCGTTTGAGAATTGTTCACGGATACGGAACAGGTGCTTTACGCGTTGCAGTCCATCAGTATCTCAAAGAGAGTCCTATTGTAAACCATTTTGCACTTGGTAAACCTGGTATAGACCCAGGTGGAGATGGTGTTACCTGGGTTGACTTATAAGTTATTCTTAGTGAGCCAGCTTAGGCGCTAGCGCAATTCTAAATCCAATTCGATAACTCTTTGTTTCTGAAGGTTTTTTCATACGGTTTGTTGGACGACATAAAGACTCTACATCAGCAAAAGAGCCACCACGAAGAACTTTCTCGTTTTTCTCCATTGGTCCCTTAGGGTCTTCAACAATACCAGCTTGATACAGGTAATAGCCATCCATACACCACTCACTAACATTACCAATCATGTCATAAATTCCCCACTCGTTCGCCTTTTTACTTTTTACTTTTTGTGGTTTTCGACGTGAATTATCTTCAAACCAACCATAGCTTGAAGCATCAAAGTTTTCATTATACTTACTACTACCAGAACGACATGCATATTCCCATTCAGCTTCAGTAGGTAAGCGTATTTCATAACCAGCAGGTAACCAACCATCACGAATACCCATTTCTGTTAATTGCTGACAAAACTTCACACAATCTGACCAAGTCACCTGTTCAACGGGTAATTTAGATGTATCTCGATTACCAATACGGGGACTGCCTTTTACAAAGAAGCTTGGGTTCTTATACATAAGTGATTCAAATTGTTCCTGAGTAACTTCATGCTCAGCTAACCAATAGCCCAAAGTGATATCCACATCACGTACAACCTCATCTTGATCACGCACAATCGCTTCTTGCGGTGTTCCCATTTTAAAGGAGCCAAAACGTATTGGTTTTAATGTTAAACTTAACTTACTAATTTTAACATCTTCATTTTTCCATGGTGTCCAATCCAACTTATGTTCTTGATTTTGATTTCCACGGAAGCTTAAATCCTGTTCAAACTTTTTAGGCAAATGCTGCTCAGTATTCTTTATTGAAACTTGAACTATTTTTCCGAAAGTCAGTTCAATAGTACATGGGGTTTTCCCTTTTTCAATACCATTCACAAACACACTAGATTCTAGGGATAAGCCCGTTTTATTGGATACGGTTTTGAAAGAAATACGAGTAGCTAACTCTTGATAACACTTTAATAAATATTCTAGGGACTGCTCTTCATATTTGTTAGCTTTTAAGAAATCAAATTCTTTAAAACTTAAATCAGCTTTAAGATGTAAGCGATCCGCGTCGCGCCAATCTTGATTATTTAAATTCTGATAAGTTAAAATCCCACCACGTCCATCAATAAGACGGTCTCTTTCTAACGTCATCTTATGCCACTGCTCAGTATAAGTGGCATATTTTTGGGTTACTGTTTCAAGCATCCTTAAGTGTCGCTCTGCATTTTCATAGTCATAACTTTTGAGACAAGATTTATAATTTGTAAGAGATTCATTATGTTTTTCCCATAACGAACCACCTTTTCTCTGTGGTAATTCTTCCAGGTAATCATTATAGTTTGCTTTAAGATTATAACATTTTTTTAAGAAATCTTTGAACTGGTCACAACGGTAGCTCCATATATCTAATACAGGTGCTGCTATTTTAAAACTATTGTAGGCATGGAAGAAAGACTCTTCTTTCATTAAAATCAAGCCTGCTTTATATTCAAAAAGTGACTTTAATAACTCAGGATTGTCAGAATATTTATGGGCTGAAAACTCTTCCATTTGATCTAAAACACGCATATTACGCACTTCATAACCTGAACTGTTTTTGTTTCTGGTTAAGGAAACATTAAATTCAACCAAGAATGCATTGATACGTTTAAAGTACTTACTCGCAATATCACGATGCTCAATCGCAAGCTGTCTTAGTTCAGCAGTAGCAATTTGAATCGAAGTTTCTAGGGCTTCTTTAGCATGTGTCCACTCTCGTAAACACTTTGATAATTTTTTTTGTTCCATCATACGCTGACCTACCTTAATTGCTTCATCAGCTGAAAGCGATAAAGGGGTATCTGTAATTAGGCCTGTCTCAAGCATAGCTTGCCACTCTTCAGTCAACTCATTAAGGTCCTCTTCCACCTCTTTGACTGCGTGATAAGTTTCAATTTCATTCTCACGAAATAAAATTGCTTCTTGAAAGTTTTCAGCAGACTTTTCTAAAGCATCGGCAGCCAGTTTATAGTCTTCTTCTTCTAAGAATTTTTTACCTTTATCAAACTCTTCAACAGCTGTTTTCAGAGTGGGTGGTTCTCTTAACTCAAACTCTTCGAACTTTCCAGCATCCCACTTTTCCATCAACTGTTCTACACGAGTAAGTGCTTTTTCTGCGCGAGTAATTTCAGCAGAATTATCCTTAAACTGACTTTGAACCCAAGGGGATGTTACACCTAAACCAATACCAAACAAAATTACAATTGCAGAAATAATCTTAAACCAAGGAAGCCCTTCAGCAGATGAAGCTTTTTTTTGCTTTTGCTTAGGAACTTGAACCATCGATAGCTTTAATGCAGTGATCAGAGGTGATTTACTACCAACGCTTACCGTTGTTTCATTATCTTCCTCTTTTTCCTTTAATGCTTTTCGACGCGCTTCTAATGTTTGCTGTTTTGAACTAATCTGAGGTAACATTTTTAAAAATTGTTCTGCATTAGGAAAGCGCTCTTCAGGTGCTGCAGATAGCGCACGGTCTGCTGCATTAGAATACACCAATGGACATTGAACTAATTGCGATGCGGATTTAAATCGCCCTACAGGTAACTTTGAGGTTAAAAGTTCATATAGTATTGCCCCTATCGAATAAAGGTCTACAGACGCTGTCACATCTTCTAATTCGTCAAATTCTTCAGGTGCACTATATTCTTTAATAATTGTTTCAATTAAATTTGGATTATTAGGATTTTTAATCAGATTGGCAACACCAAAGTTTAATAAAACAACTTCGCCATCTTCACACAAAAAAATATTTTCAGGACGAATATCCCGGTGGATAATTCCTTTTTCATGAGCGTGATTAATCGCAGTTAAAAGTGAAGTTACAATTTTATTTACTTCTTGAATACCAAATGGTTCTTTGAGCTGCTTCTGAATCTCCATCCGTTGACGTAAGTTATAGCCCTTAAGTAGCGCCATACTTTGAAAATAGATTTCACCATGCTTATGTACATCATGCATCTTGATAATATTCGTGTGTGCCAATGATGAAATCTGATTCGCTTCCTCCAAAAATAACTGAAGTGATTGCGGATCTTGTGTTAATTCTGGGATTAAGACCTGTATTGCAACTTTGGATTGACGAACGGTGTCAAAGGCGGCAAAAATTGTACCAATAGAACTGGCTCCTAAGAAACTTTTAAGCTCAAAACGATTCTCAAGAACTACACCTTCTTCGATCCCTATAGCACGAATTTGATCACGAATTATCTTAGCTCTAGCTTTTGTAGCAGAATAAAAACTCTTAGTATTATTTAGGGCTTGACTTGCCTTCTCAAACTGACTTAACTGACTGTTTAGCTTAGCAATTAACTCAGGCTCTTTTACTTCCTCTAATTGACTCTTTATCTCGTCAATACGATCCTGAATATCCATAACATTTCCTACCCAAGGCATATTTAATAAATTAACACATAACAAACAACAAAGAAGACATGAACTAACAACTAAGAAGGTAAAAAATACATAAATCACACAACCAAACCAACAAATTAGAAGAATCTCCCCTATTCTAATATGTCACGAAAATACAAAAAAAAAAGGCCTCACATTGTGAGACCTTAAAGAAAACCGTTCAGGTTAAGCTTTTTTAACCAAGCCAGAACGAATAGCTTTTGCACTCGCCCAAACTTTTTTAACTTTACCGTTTTCAACAATTTTTACTTTTTGCAGATTTGGTTTAAATGTACGCTTGTTGTTTTTTACAAGCTGTAAACCGATACCGCCTTTTTTCTTTGACAAACCACGGTGAACAATACTTCCACCTACTTTTTTACGTTTGCCTGTAAAATAACAAACTTTTGGCATAATTAACTCCGGATCAAACTAAATCTTGTATCAAAATTTATCGGGAAAAAAAATGGTGGGATGACTGGGGCTCGAACCCAGGACCCACGCCTTAAAAGGGCGTTGCTCTACCGACTGAGCTATCATCCCACAACAAATTATTTCATGTTGGGGTGATTACATTAAAGGCAATCTAAAAAAGGTCAAGTTCCATAGCCTAATTTTTTTGCTTTTTTTCATGTGCAAACAGGTAAACAAAAACATGATTTTACGATAAGAAAGTTAGAACTACTCTTGTTGTAGGTGTTTAGGCAATAAAAGGTGAAGTTTCTGGCGTGTCTCGGTGGAAATTTTTTCAGGTTTTGTTACGATAGCAAAGCGCATTGCATCTTCACAACCAGGGCATTTAAAGTCTGTTTTAGCTAAGCGTGGTAATGTAAATCTAATAATATCAGATGCAAACTGAGCATTTTGAGTAAGCGTTTTAAATATAATTTCAACACTGACATTCATTGAAGTTACATGCCAAGAATCGTAATCAGTCACAAATGCCAAAGATTGATAAGGTAACTGAGCTTCTCTTGCTAGCTTCGCTTCAGGCATGTTCGTCATCCCAATCACACTCATCCCCCAGCTTTTGTAAACTTGGCTTTCAGCCATTGTAGAAAAAGCAGGACCTTCCATATTCAAATAGGTTCCACCCTTATGTACCGAAACTTCATTTGGGTTATGACGCTCAAGTAGAATTTTAATTGAATTGTATAAGAAAGTATTAAGCTTATTACATACTGGGCTACCAAAAGAGGCATGTGCAACAATATCTCCTTCAAAGAAAGTTTGTGGGATATTACCTTTTGTACGGTCAAAAAACTGATCAATGACAACAACATCACCGGGTGCAAGTTCTTTTTTGAAAGAACCGACAGCAGATAAACTTATTAGTATCTGTACCCCTAGGCTCTTCATTGCATATATGTTTGCTCTATGATTCAACTGGTGCGGGGGGATATGATGCCCATCACCATGCCTTTGTAGAAAAAATACATCTACACCTTCAATAAGACCATGTGTAATAGCAGAAGATGGATAACCAAAAGGAGTCTGCATCTCAATTTGATCAAGAATCTCCAAACCATGGATTTGGCTTATACTGCTTCCTCCAATGATTCCGATTTTCATGTTAGCCCTGCTCCGGCTCACTTTCTGAATCTCCCTGCTGTTTGGGTGCAGGAGCAGCTGGTGCAGCATTACCAATCAAAAACTCAGAATTGAGTGTATCCATCTCAGCAATAAAACGTGCAGGTTGAAGCTCGCTTTCGATACGGTCAATGTTACGCAAGCGATTTGCCTCTTCAGGCGTAAACCATTCACCTTTAAATTCACGGTAACCAGCTTGATAAAAATGTTTATAGGTCAAAACTGGCAATAAATACCCCTCTAAGCGTTTACGAGTCAGTTTTACGCGTTTTTCATAATAATCTTTTTTCGAGTACCACACATTATTAATACGAATGTAGCCTTGCTTTGAATAAATCTGTCTTGTCACCCCCAATGAGATTTCGTCACGATACTGTGCACGTAATGCTAACATTTCCTTTTCAAGTTTTGCTCCTGTAGAACGGTATACTTGGCGTGCTTTTGCTGGGTTCAAATGAAGTTTCGTGGCCTCGGTTAGATCCTTTTTGTTAATTCTTTTTGGACCAAGGGTAATATATTCTGGACTATTTGAACGTAACACATCTGTAAAAGTTTTACCATTTGTGTATTCAACCGTTACTTTATCGCCTGGTTTCCATTGTTTGTAATCAGCTAACTGTTTATCAAGTCGTTCGTACATCCAAGCTTTTGGGTAACGTTCTTTTGCTTGACGGTCTAATTCTTTACCCACAATTTCTTCTACAATATCTTTTGGGTTTGCTGGAGGTTTAACAGGTAACTCAAAGCCAAGCATCATGCCAATTTCTTTTGGGTCATACAATTCACCAAGTGCTGATTCCAATTCTGCTTGAATTGCATTATCAATTTGAAGTTTTTTATCAGGGGGGACTTCAGCATATATGGTCATAGACCCAACCAATAAACTCACTTTAAAAATTTTGGAAATCAATTTATTTTGCATATTAAAACCTGGTTTTGTATAAAAGTGTTACTCAGCCGCTGGAACAATACCTGTGCAGCAAATAATGGATAAACGGTGTGCGGTTAAAGCAATATTCTCCAATGAAGGTGTATCTGGGTTTCCTTCTGAATCTACATATTCCATCTGGCTTGATTGTCTTAATAGTTCAACACAAATTTCACCCGCTACTGAACCAACTGTATCAATGTTTAATTCTATATCTTCGTTTGCCATAACCACCTCACTTAAGATTTTCTTAACAGTTTTCTACAAAGATTCATTCTTTATAATTATTCTAGCGATCAAAATAGTACCACTTAGCATTCAAAGCAAATTATTTTTATGACAAAAAACAACCGAAAAAATGGAACCGATTATTTCTCGGCTTGTTTCTCTTTTGACTGTGCGAGAAACTCCTCAATAAATCGAATTGCTATTGGGGCAGCATCTTTGCCACCTGAGACTCCATTTTCTACGAGCACAGCAATTGCAAACTCTGGCTTCTCAAATGGCCCAAAACCAACAAACCAAGTATTTTTTGTTCGTCGGCTTCGAGGTCCTACTTCAGCAGTACCCGTTTTCCCTGCAATTTTGATCAAGTCTGAGCGAACCACTTTCGCTGTACCAATATCACCATAAACCACATCGTACATGCCTTGGTGAACAGTTGAATAATGCTTTGCGTCAATTTGTAAAACTGATTTTAACTGAGGCTCCCGTTTAAATATGGTTGTTCCTTGAAAATTACGTTTTTCAGCAACTAAATAGGGTTTGTAAACTTTTCCTCCATTCGCAACAGCAGCGGTAAACATAGCTGCTTGTAATGGACTAATTGAGACAAAACCTTGACCGATCGATACAAATGCTGTATCAGACATAATCCAACGCCGTCTTTGTCTCAATTGCATTTCTCCTCTTCCAGGCACTATACCTGCGCTATAGCGATTATCTAATTCTAAACCAGGCTTCACACCTACGCCTGCAGATTTGTATAAGTCATGGAGTTTATCAACCCCCATACGTATACCACCATCAATAAAGTATGGATTACAAGAATCTTCTAGAGCAGTCGTTAATGATAGATTGCCATGTCCGCTGTGGAGGTGACAATCAATTTCACGATTACCGATTTTATAATAACCGAGACAATCATATTCACTATTTTCAGTATGTAACCCCTCCTGTAAAAGCCCTAAACCTAAAATAGGCTTTAAAATAGATCCGGGTAAGTAGTCTGCAGTGATAGAACGATTCACTAAAGGACGACTTGGATTCTTTAAATGCTTACCATAGTCATAGCGAACTCGATTTAAGTCAAAGCTGGGATTAGAAACCATCGCTTTTACAGCCCCAGTATTGACATCAAGCATCACCAATGAACCTAATTTTCCAGCAAGTAGACGCTGGGCAATTCTTTGCGCTCTGGCATCTAAGGTTAAGTGAAGATCAAGCCCATGTTTTTTGTCATGTTCTTGTTCAAGTTGGTCATGGTAATAGCCCATGCTATCTACACGAACAACACGAAATCCTACTTCTCCAGAGAGGTCTTGGTTAAAGACTTTCTCTAAACCATTACGCCCAATCTGCTCTGGATAAAAATAATAGGCATAGCGAATATCATCACGGCTTAGGTCACCAGGACGAGGCTTAGAACCACCATACACACGCTTGTTCACATACCCAATTAAATGTGCACCAAGCTCGTTTTGGGGATAGATACGCATGTAATCAGTGGTCAACTCCAAGCCTGGTATCGCTGGCATTTGTTCTGTTAAGCGAGCGAGTTCATCCTCTTGTAAATTTTCAAATAGACGAAAGGGTAAGGCAGGATATTGGCGAATATGTTTGTCAACTTTTTCTTTGGTAAAGGTATGATCTCTACCGATTAAATCTGCAAGCTCCTGAATTTTTTCTAAGACATATTCAATTGTTCCAGCCTTTGTACGTTTTCGCAATTCGTGAATGTGAATGTATGTATCATACTTTACACGATTGTCCGCGAAGTATTGGCCATCACTACTGATAATGCGACCTCTTACAGAAGGAATTCGAATACGTCTAATGGATTGACTTCTGATAGATTCACGATGTTCATCACCTCCTTTAATCTGAACTACATACAGTCGCCAGATTAAAATAAACATAGCAAGGAACAGTAAGCTTAGCAGAAAGAGCAAGCGGTAATTAAAATGGTGCAATTCTTTAATCAAAACTACAAACCTGCACTTTTATCTAGAAAACCAGCAGAGGCCACTCGAAATTGAGGAATTCCAACAGTTTCACAAAAAATGTCTGCACCACGAATAAGAATGATAAAAAGACTTGCAGAAATAATTGTAGAAAAAAGTAGCATAGCAAAGAGTTCTTTAATGGGCAATAGCCATCCTAGGGGAAAAACATAATTATGAGTACCAATGACAATTACGCAATAAAACAAAGTAATGAAAATACCAGCCATCAAATAATTAAAGATTGATCCTCGATCTGCATATTTTCTAGATAAGCTCGTTAGAGCTAGAACAATCGGAATACCTAAAAATGATAATCCTTTACGGTGTAATAGACTAACAACCATAACTTGTATAACAAGTCCTAAGAAGAATGCTACTCGGCGACTATATGTAATACAGGCATAGAATAAAAAGAAATAAGTTGCCGGAAATATAATAGAAAAAGATGCCAGGGAATATTCAAGCATCACCAAAAACCACCCTAAGCAAAATAACCAGCAAAACAAATACATGACAGCCATCCAAATATTCATGAAGAAACTACAAAACCTGCAGGTCAAAATAGACCAAATGTAGATAATTATAAAATTTACCTTAAAGAGACGTCCCTTCAACTCTAAGTATAAGAATTTATCAGTGAATATAGCTGATTTGCCTTTGAAAAAAGCTGAATCATATTTAAATAAGAACTAAAATCACAAACATTAAAAAGGGAACACAAATGGAACAACTTATTGAGCAATTATCAAATGCGTTTGGCGTATCAGGTCAAGAAAATGAAGTTCGCCAAATTTTTTCCGATGAGTTAAACCAAAAATTAGGCCAGGATAACTTAGGTGGCTTATTTGCCAAACTTGGTAATGAAGGTCCCAAAGTCATGTTAACTGCACACATGGATGAAATTGGGTTTATGGTACAAAGTGTTCAAAAAAACGGTTTCATCAATTTTGTTGCTGTTGGGGGGTGGTGGTCACACTCTCTACCTTCACAAAGAGTCAAAATAAAAAATATGGTGGGAGAAAAAATCCTAGGGATAATTGGAACTAAACCTCCCCATTTTCTGCCAGAAGAAGAGCGTAAAAAAGTGATGCCGATTGATTCTATGTACATAGATATTGGCGCTGACTCTGCTGAGGAAGTTCTAGAAGATTATGCAATAAAACCAGGTTGTTTTATCGTGCCAGACAGCACATATACCCCACTGGGCAATAATGGTAAATATACAGGAAAAGCACTCGATAACCGTCTTGGAGTATGCGCACTGATCGAAGCAACGAAGAACCTTAAAAAGGAAGATTTACCCTGCAACTTATATAGTGTAGCAACCGTGCAAGAAGAAGTTGGTCTTCGAGGCGCACAAACAATGACCACCAAAATTTTACCTGATGTAGCTATCATACTGGAAGGACCTCCTGCAGATGATACACCTGGTTTTGATCGCGCTACCGCTCAAGGGCAATTACAGAAAGGTGTACAAATTCGATTAATGGATCCAACTGCAATCATGAACCAACCCCTTGCAAACTTAATTGAACAGACTGCCAAAGAAGCAGGCATCCCCTGTCAGGTAACAGTTCGCAAAAGTGGAGGTACAGATGCTGGTCAAATTCAACTCAAGGGTTCAGGAGTCCCAGTCGTTGTGCTGGGTGTCCCAGCACGCTATATTCATTCACACAATAGTGTTTTTCATATTGATGATTTAAAGGCCATGGTTCAATTAATAAAAAAAGTCATTTTAAAATTGGACTCTCAACAGGTGAAAAGCTTTACAGATTTTGTACCAGAGCTATAGTAAAAGTTCGCAATTTTTAAGGTTGCTTCAGATTTATGATGACTCATAACTAGCAAATAGGTAAGAACACTATGGCAGACATTTTAATTGATGGTGGTACCAACGAGTACGGTTTTCACAGAGGTCTTGAAATCAAGAGCCGCCGTGGCGATATTGGTCAAACTTGGTGGAGTACTGAATTCCGAAATGCAATGGAAAAAGAAGTTGACCCACAGGAATTAGAAATTGGCCGAAGGAGTGCTCGCAAAAGTTTGATTAATTCTTTCAGTGTTGTGCCCGGAGAAATTGAAGGTGTATTCAATGAATCCCGTGATATTAAATTTCACCCTAAAATTCATATTGATTCAATAGAAATGGATATTTGGCAAGAGCTTTTCAATAAGCTTCTGAAGGAATCCTATGCGGTATCTTTACTTTTAGCAAACCGTATGCCTGAGACTCTGGCTAAAAATTTAGAAGAATACGGTAGTCAGCTTTTCCCAGAGGGTCCTTTAAATTGTTCTTGTGATTGTGATAGTGAACATAAAATCTGCCGTCATGTTATGGCACTAGGTTGCATTATTTGCGAAACACTTGATAGCAATCCTTTTGTTCTGTTAAACGCAAAAGGACTTTCTCAAGATAATTTTAACAAAATCTTAGAAACGGCATGGGGCCAAGATGAATGGCAAAATGTGGCACAAGATGAGTCTATCACGCCATTAGAGGCACATGTAGAAAGCTTTTATAAGCAATTGGGTGAACTAGATGACCATATTTACTCAGCAACATATAAAAATATTGAAGTATTAAAGTCCTTAGGTTACCCACCGTTTATACCTTCCGAAGATCGTAAAATACAAACAAATTTGGGTCAATTATACAAATAATTGTACTTCAGTGTCACTTCTTGATTCCTGAAAAGTATATAATGGGAAAGCAATCTTTTATTTAAGGAGTGATCATGTTTGCACAATATATATTAATACTTTCATTATCTATAGGCCTATACAATATATCAAACGCGGCGGTCTTACGCGACCTTCCATACTACCAATTATTAGGTGAAAAAGATGATGAAAAGCGAGATGAAGTATGCCAATTAGATTTAGCTTACCCCGATGATCAAGAAAATTTTAAAACAATTGTGTGGTTACATGCAGGGGGACTCAAACGAGGTAACCGCTACCTTCCAGGCGAATTAAGAAAAGCAGGCTTTGCTGTGGTTGCAGTAGATTACCGCAAATACCCTGAGGCAAAATGTCCAGATTTCATTGAAGATGCTGCGGCTGCCACAGCATGGACAATTAAAAATATAAAGCGCTATGGAGGAGACCCCAATAAAGTTATCATTGCTGGAGCATCTGCAGGTGCTTACTTAAGCTTAATGGTGGGATTAGATAAACAATGGCTTAGAAAGTGGGGTATTAATGCAAATCAACTCTTAGGTATTGGTTCACTAACAGCTCAGGTGATCACACATGTTGCAGTTCGTGAAGAATCAAAGACAAACCGAATGACTCCAGTCATTGATCAATGGGCTCCCCTAAGACATGTTAGAAAAGATGCACCTCCTCTTTTACTCGTAACCGGAGACCGTGAACTTGAACTTCTGGGTCGTTATGAAGAAAATGCTTATTTTCATAGAATGCTGGGGCTAGTTGGTCACAGTCAAAACGAATTACATGAAATAAAAGGTGCTGATCATGGAGCCGTTGAAAAACCCGGTCATCAGTTTTTAATTACATTTGCAGAGAACCTCACACTAGCAGAATAAGTTTATAAAGGTATGGTATTCCATAATTAAAAACAAAGAGAATACCCAATGAAAAAGAAAACCAGCTTTGCTATAATCTTCTTAATTGCTTTAACTATATCAACATTTGTCTATCAAGCGCCTAAATGGATTCTGCATAGCTATCTAAGTATGTCTTTACTCACCTTTATCATATACTGGTTAGATAAAAAAAAAGCGAAACAGGGAAAGTGGCGTACACCTGAGAAAACGCTTCACTTTTTGGCTTTACTTTGTGGGTGGCCTGGTGCACTTACAGCTCAAAGTGAATTGAGGCATAAATCAGCTAAAGGGTCTTTTCTCATTATTTTTTGGTGTTCCTGCGTAATGAATTTAGCCTGTTTTATTCTATTCTTTATCCCATTTGGTAAAAAGTTCCTATAAAAATTATTTCTTTTCAGCAACCTTTAACTCTGTTGAAGTTGACCAAATCCTATACTTTAACTCTGTTCCTTTGGGAGCATATACAACGATTGGTAGGCGGCTGTTATAACGAACCTTTAATGAGCTTCCTTCAACAAAGCGTTCAACTTTTGGGGCTCCAGCAGGTACAGCCATCATCGTACTTCGTACCATTGCTGAACCGCTCATTGTATAATAGGTATACCCCCATCCTTTGAGCGGGTGTGATTCCAATGAAAGACCTACCTTGGTTTTATTTACACCGTCAACAAGAAGTGTTTTTCCTGGTATTAACTCAACTTCATAATTGAGTTCTTCCGCACGGTCTTTATGGGGTAAAATAATTACAAGCCTCTCCATATTTCCTTCAGCTGTAGGAAAAGCTTTAAGTTCTTTACTTGCATCATTTGCTGTAACCATTAAACACCCTAACCCAAAAAGAAAAACTAAAACATGTTTCATACATTATCCTTTCGTTAATATCTATAATGAAAATAGACTCCGTTTATTAGAGGCGTCATTAAATTTTACAAGAAAATCTTTATTTTGAAGCAAGTATTCGAGTCCTATTAGGATGAAAAGAAAAATAAAATTTAATGTCCCTTACTTCTCCTTCCCTTGTAATAAAAAGACTCTTCTTATTCAGTTCCAATTTTGTTGAAGGAGCTATACTCCTACACCTCAAATGAACGTAATTCATTCGACAAACAGATTCCACCGAAGAACTTTCCTTCCTTGGTCTCCATCAGAAAAATAGCTCTCTTTAAATATCTCCAAGTTTTTGACCTGTTCTAAGGACAATTCTTTTTCTATCTGCCCAAGTTCCTCTTGGATATAAAGATATATGTAGTGTTGCTGATCTCCTTGAGCATATATAATTGTACTCAAGAACTTTGCCCGAATAAGCGGATCTTTTTCTTTTGATATAGCAAATAAAATACGCTGTTCATGATATTTAGAATCACTCTTATGTCGGTCCCAACTACTCGATTGTTTGTCCCAGTATGAATGCGTTGACTTCTGCCTAAACATTTCTCTATATGATTGAATATATTTCCTGTAACCCTCAACAAGATCATTGAAAATGGGTTGTTTTTCGTGCCTCTCTTGATCAGTCCAAAGTGCCTTCCATTGAGGATAAAGCTTTAAAAATTTATTGAATAGAGAGAGGTCAGTTTCAGAGAAAACTTCAAGAATTTTTTTTTGCTCATACTTATCACTTAATTGTTTTATATACCCTTCGGCAAAGGTTACTGTATTTTCAGGGGAAAGTTGTACCATTCTATGCAGATATATTTTCTCATAATGCTTATCTTTTCTGATCATCTTTTCCAGTTGCTGAAAGTTTGTGCATGATTTAATAGCCTGAAACTTCTTTAAGAGTATAAGTGATTCTCCATAGCGTTCATACCATAACGAGTCTACCTCTCGTTCATGCTCAATCTGATCTTCTAAAGAGTTTTCAGCTGCCAACAACAGATCGTCCACTTTGTCATATAAAAGTTCAGCATCTGCCAGGGCTTCCCGGCTTCGCTCAATCATAGTAATTTTATTTTTTTGTGATTTGGTATCTTTGGTCGGAGAAACTGGCGCTCGAAGTAAAATTTGCTTAAAAATTGCTTGATATTTAGGGTTCAAAGTTCGTTGAATAATAACATGATGTAAAGGCTTTAAAAACAATTTATTGGGTTGGCTCAAGTACAGGTTTATTCGTTCAAGGTCAAGTTCTTCATATTCATAGGATTTAAAGTCGAGTTCTTTCAAGATCCAATATCGTAGGATTCCATGCAGGCTGCCCATAGCAGCATGCTGATCATACTCCTTTGCTTTAATGAGTTGCTCATTACTCTCGAAGAATCGTCCTTCATAAGACTGAAACTGCTGTGTAACAGGATCGAACCAATTCAATTCAGCCCAAGCCATTTGTCTTCTTTTGCGAAGCCTCGTTGACCGATGAGAGGCATTGGACATCAGCAAACAAACAACTTCATTCAAAAACTGACTTTGCTCATCCGACAAACTAAAAATACCTGCCCCATTGGGTACTTTATCATTTTCTATATAATAGAGATTTTTCCCTTTGTAGCGTTGAAACTGAATGAATAACGAAGGCCCAGTAATAAATGCTCGTCGTGGATGCATATTATAAATCCAAGTATCTACTTTAGATACTTTTTGTGTGAGAATGGGTTCAAATGTTTTCCCGGACATATTGGGATAAAATGCCCTTAGGTAATCATAGACGAATTTTTGAGATGACTGACCACTTTGGTAACTCGGCCAGATTAGTTTGGAAATATGAAACCAAGGTTGTTGAAAGGTAATAAATCGATAGATCTCCTTATCACTTTGAGGAGTCTCATAATGGTATACCTTTTGTTCATTTGCCTGGATAAAACCGCTCAACAGCCCAATAACTAATATCCATCTCATCATATCATTTCCTTCTATGGTGAAACCTACCTTAACTTTGCATCTTTTGGAATGCAAAAAGCCTCGGCAAAAATTACCGAGGCTTTTTAAAAAACTTAGCTTATAAGTTTAGTTATCAAACTGTGCATCAAATGCTTTTGCAGATGGTTTGAAATCAAGTGCTTTAACATATGCACAAGATTCAGTTGCACCATGCTCTTGATCCATACGGCTATCTTCCCACTCCACAGATAGAGGGCCTTGATAGTCAATATCATTCAAGGCAACAATGATTTCTTCAAAGTTTGTATCACCGCGACCAACAGAACGAAAATCCCAGAAACGACGATAATCAGCGAAATCAGTGTGACCACCAAAAACACCGGCTTCGCAAGGTCCATGCCCCCACCAAGCATCTTTCATGTGTACGTGAAAAATACGGTCAGCAAACTTACGAATAAACGCAACGTAATCTACACCTTGATAACCCAGATGACTTGGATCGTAGTTAAAACCAAATGCAGGGTGTCCATTTACCGCATCAATTGCACGTTCTGTAGATGCAATATCAAAAGCAATTTCGGTTGGATGAACTTCAAGTGCAAACTTAACCCCCATTTCCTGGTAGGCATCCAAGATAGGTATCCATCGTTTAGCAAAGTCTTCAAAACCAGCCTGAATCATATCTTGAGATGCAGGTGGGAATGAATAAAGTAGGTGCCAAATCGAGGAACCTGTGAAGCCATTCACTACGGAAAGACCGAGACGCTTGGCCACACGTCCTGTCTCAATCATTTCTTCGGCTGCACGCTGACGTACACCTTCTGGATCGCCATCACCCCATATGTGAGGAGGCAAAATCGCTTGATGACGTTCATCAATATTATCGCAAACTGCCTGCCCCACTAAGTGGTTAGAGATTGAAAACAATTGTAGACCATGAGAAGCTAACAATTCTTTTTTTGCATCACAATATGCTTGATCTGCTTTATGGACTTCAATGTGATCTCCCCAACATGCAAGCTCTAAGCCATCATAACCAAATGATTTTGCTTTTTCACAAAGTTCAGCCAAACCAAAATCGGCCCACTGCCCCGTGAATAATGTTACTGGACGTGCCATAGTATTCCTTTTCCTCTTCAGATATTATGATTTAAATTTTGTCCAAACTGCGCCATTCTTAGCAGAATCAACGCAAGTTTCAATAAATGCCATTCCACGGACACCATCTTCAACATTCGGGAAATCCAAATCCAATTCATTTGGCTTTTCACCATTAAGAATAGAGCGAAGCGTGCAAGCATAATTGCGATAAATATTCGCAAAAGCTTCAATAAAAGCTTCAGGATGCCCCGCTGGAAGACGTGAGTTATGAATTGCTGAAGGACTTAAACGATCTGCGTAATTCCCACCAGAGCGTAAAATTTCACGTGGGCGATCAAGGTACGTGCGTATCAAGGTATTTGGTTCTTCTTGCTTCCAGATGAAACCACCTTTTTCTCCATATATACGAATATTTAANCCATTTTCTTCATCAATAGAAATCTGACTGGCAAACAAGATACCTTTTGCCCCACCTTTGTAACGGATTAGACAATTACCATCATCTTCTAATAATCGACCTTCAACAAAAGTAGTAAATTCACAACATAACTCATCAATTTCTAGCCCAGTCATGTATTCTGCCAAATTCTCAGCATGTGTACCGATATCCCCCATACAACAAGAAGAGCCAGCACGTTTTGGATCAGTTCGCCAATCTGCCTGCTTCTGGCCATCTTCTTCTAGAGCAGATGCTAACCAACCCTGAGGGTATTCAACCACAATCTTACGAACTTTTCCAATTTCACCATCAGCAATTGCTGCTTTAGCATGCTTCACTAGTGGATAGCCTGTATAGTTATGGGTCAAACCAAATAATAAACCCGTTTGATTTACAATCTTTTCTAATTCTTTTGCTTCAGCTAAATCAAAAGTCATAGGCTTATCAGACAATACATTAAAACCATTTTCTAAAGCAGCTTTTGCCACAGGAAAGTGCATAAAATTTGGTGTGACAATTGAAACAAAGTCCATTCTTTCACCAAGAGGTAACTGTTTTTCAGCTGCAAACATTTCTTCATAGCTTCCGTAACAACGTTCTTCGGGTAGAAAAAGTTCTTTACCAGAGGCTTTCGATTTTTCAGGGCTTGAACTAAATGCACCACATACTAATTCAATTTGACCATCTAGATTTGCTGCCATGCGGTGAACACCTCCAATGAAAGCTCCTTGGCCTCCGCCTACCATTCCCATACGGATTTTACGACTCATTATAAATCATTCCTTCTCCAACTAATTTTTACACACTTGAACATTGCTCTATTTAAAGAGAACAATCATTATCTAATATTGAAGCTGAGGTAACCTTTTCAAACATAGTTGATAAAAAAACAAAATTTCTGTAAAAAAGAGGTGAAGTTGTTATATTAGAGATGAGGTAAATTAAAATTAATCAGGAGGCACTGATGGCTAAATCAGAAAAAGAATCTAAAGAGCCAGAAAATAAGAAGAAATCTCATCCATTTTTATTTGGCATAATTTTAGGTATAATCGGCGGATACCTCTTAGGAATGATGTACCCACTTTCAGAAGACCAGCAGGAATCTATTCATGCAATAAAATCCAAAACCGAATCTGCTATTGAAGAAAGCTCGATTGAAGCACGCAATAAACTGGCAAATGTTTTGGAAGTGTCATCTGAAAAAATCAGAGTTGAAGAAGAAAACCAACAAGAAGAATAATTTTTTATAAATTAAAGGTTGACATAAAAAAATATACGGCTAACTTAATAGCCTCAAAAATTGACCGGGGTATAGCGCAGTCTGGCTAGCGCGGCTGCTTTGGGAGCAGTAGGTCGCAGGTTCGAATCCTGCTACCCCGACCAATTTTTCCTTCTAAAAATTTATCGAGATACATGAAAAACTTTACAACTACAATTTTCACGAAGCTATCCCAGAAGAAACCTTTTCATATTATTGTATCATGTAAAGCAAATATTACTCGAAGCGTTTACTTTGAAGCTGTCCTTAAACATGAACTTTCTAAGCTAATTACTAGATTTCATAAAAGAATTGATATTGTTTCAGCTGGTGTTTATGCCGGAATTGGTGATTCTGCAAATTCAACCATTCAACAAATCGCAAAAGCTCAAGGCTTGGATATTAGCAAACATAGTTCTACCCCAATAGAAAATCGTCTAGCTAAAAAAGTAGACTTGATTTTATTTATGGAAAAATGGCAAAAAGATCTTGTTACAGAAGACTACCCCAATTTAGTGAGTAAATGTCATACGGTACTAGAATATGCCAACGCTAAAGTAAGCGAGACTTGTATCCAAGATCCAACAGGAAAAGCAATCGAAGAATATGAAGTCTTTGTAAAAATTGCTAACAAAGAAGCTAAGCGGATTGCCAAACATCTAGCCTACAATGTAATTATGGACTCATAAATTTAAGTTGTTGGTTATTTATGACAAACTTTGCCTTCTTTAATAGTTTTATGGCACAACTCATGAAGGTAAAATCAACAATCTAACTTTCTTGCTGTCCAAATGATTCCAGAATGTAGTCAAAATAAAAACCATTAGTATTGCTTGGGTATAGGTAATAAATTAGCTGTGTATCATTTTGACCTTAAGACCAGAATTACGATCTATAATAAGATGACGTGAAAATAGAATTGTAGATAACCACATAAGGAAGATATTAATCTAAAAGATGAATTTATTACTTCTCTAGTCAATTTTAAAATACAGCAAAAATAAATATCAATTTTCTAAGCAGTATATTTTAGAAGCAAAAAAACCGCATCATAAGATGCGGTATTTGGTGGGCGATGAGGGACTTGAACCCCCGACCTACTGGGTGTAAACCAGTCGCTCTAGCCAGCTGAGCTAATCGCCCGGGTGGGCATAAAAGATAATATCAATTTAAAGAAGTGCAAGCCTTAAATTCTAAAAAAATGATACTTTTTATTTTTTGCAATTCAATAAAATAGTTACTTGGTCACTTAAGAAGTATTAACCTACAAAATAAAAAGCGTTTGAGTACTACTCTGTACCGTTGCAAAGCTTGAAACCCCGATTATTTTAAGTTCCCCAATTTAAAAGAATAATAAGAGATTTTAATATGTCAGCCACAATAATGAAAAATAGGAAAGCTTATCACAACTATGAAGTTGAAGATAAGTTTGAAGCAGGTATTGCTTTAAGGGGTACTGAAGTGAAGTCAATCCGTGCTGGTAATATATCACTGCAGGAGTCTTTTATTGTGGTTCGTAATTTAGAGCTATACCTGCAGGGTGCACATATCAAACCATATGAAATGGGTAATATTCATAATCATTCTCCACTTAGAGAGCGGAAACTATTAATGCACAAGCGTGAGATTCAACGTTTAAAAGCACAAGTCGATCGTAATGGGATGACTTTAATTCCCCTATCTATTTATTTGAAGAGGGGGCGAATCAAGGTTCAGGTAGGACTGTGTCGTGGTAAAAATCAGGGTGATAAACGTCAAACAATGAAAGAGCGTGATCAGAACCGTGAGATGCAACGCGCCTTGAAGAGATAAGCCATGTTAGTAAGTGATTATGATTACAATTTACCAGATAAGCTAATAGCTCAAGAACCTCTAAGTGAACGTTCTGCATCACGCATGATGCGTGTAAACCGTTCAGACCGCTCAATAACTCCAGGTAACTTCAAAGCAATTCTAAACGATCTTCGGGAAGGTGACTATCTGGTTTTCAATGATACATCCGTTATCCCTGCACGTATTCATGGAACCAAAAAAGTTACCGGTGGAAAAGTAGAAGCACTTCTTATTGAAGAGTTAGAGCCAGGTTTATGGGATGCATTGCTCAAACCAGGTCGTCGGCTAAACCCAGGTGTTCAGGTTGACATAGTGAGCAGCGAGGAGAGTTTTGAGGTCATATCACGTGAGGAAGAGGTTTTTCGCATACGCTTTAGCACAAATGATGTATTACCTTTGCTGGATCAATGTGGAGAACTTCCATTACCACCTTATATCCAGCGTCAGGCAGACAAGAATGATCGTCACCGCTACCAAACCGTATATGCTGACAAACCTGGAGCAGTAGCTGCACCAACTGCTGGGTTACATTTTACTGAAGATATTATTGAAGCTGCTAGACAAAAAGGAGTTGGTATTGCTTATGTTACCCTTCATGTTGGCCTTGGCACTTTCTTACCTGTAACTGCAGAAAAAATAGAAGATCATCGCATGCATGAAGAGCGCTATCTTCTCAATGAAGAGGTTGCTAAAGTATTAAATGACTGCCGTTCAAATGGTGGGAAAATCATTGCAGTTGGAACGACTTCTGTTCGTGTTCTGGAATCTTGTGTAGATGATACTGGGACCATTCACCCTGGTATTGGGCGTACTCGTCTCTTTATGCACCCACCTTATTCACCCAAAGGTGTTGACGGCCTACTAACGAACTTTCACCTACCAAAATCAACTCTATTAATGTTAGTTGCTAGCTTCATAGGACAAGACTTCATGTTTGAAGCTTATCAAAAAGCAATTGATGAAAAGTTTCGTTTTTTCAGTTATGGCGATAGTATGTTNATCCCTCCAATACGAGAAGAAGAAAGCTAAAATTCATAACAGCAATTGCCATTTGCAGATTTATGCCTAGCTTACATACACCTCAATCCGTAGTATTTTTCGTTGATTTGGTAACGAATATTTGAATACATCTGCTGAAGACCTGAGACCATGACTGTGCCTAAATAATATTTTAGAGGCAAGAAGTAAGTTATTTCACAACAAAGTAAGTGATCAAAAGTGTTTCGTCGTGGGAAACTAACATTAGGTATAGTGGGTCAATCAAGACGGATTTGCACCTGAAATATTCAGGATAATACTAAAAAATACCTAAGGAACCACTATGCAAGAATTCCGTGATTTGGGTCTTAATGAAGACCTATTATCTGCTATTGAAAAGAAGGGTTTTAAAAGTCCTTCACCAGTTCAAGCAGCTGTTATTCCAAAACTTTTAGACTCGCAAGCAGATATGATTGCTATTGCTCAAACCGGTACTGGTAAAACAGCAGCATTTGGTCTACCAATCTGCCAAACAATTGGCGCAGAAGGCTACCCACAAGCACTTATTTTAGCACCAACACGTGAATTAGCCCTACAAATAACATCTGAGCTAAAGTCATTTCTTACAAATACAGGCTTAAAAATAACTACAATTTATGGTGGGCAACCGGCCTTTGAGCAAATCAAAGATCTAAAGCGTGGTAAAGACATTGTTGTTGGTACACCAGGGCGTGTTGTTGATATGATCAAACGCGGTAAGCTAAAAACAGATCAGCTTGATTATGTTGTTTTGGATGAAATGGATGAGATGATGAACATGGGGTTTATAGAAGACATTCAATTAATCTTAGATGCAACAGCTGATGATACACAACGCTTAATGTTCTCTGCAACACTTGCCAAAAACATTGAGAAATTAGCAAGAGAGCACCTTGATCAACCAGAAATTGTAAAAGTAGAACGTTCTAAAGATACCACAAGTCTAATTGACCACGTTTATTATTTAACTGATAGAAAACATCGCTTAGAAACTTTGACACGAATCTTATTGATGGAAGAAGATATTTACGGAATTTTGTTCTGTCAAACGAAGCGTGAAACTGAAGAGTTAGCATCTGCTTTAAATAACCAAGGTGTAAGTGCAGAGTTTATTCATGGTGATATTGCACAAAACAGCCGGGAAACAATCCTTTCTCGCTTCCGCTCAAAGAAATGTCGCTTATTAGTTGCTACCGACGTTGCTGCTAGGGGAATTGATATTGATAACCTTACACATGTAATTAATTACTCAGTACCGGACTCTATTGAGGCTTATACACACCGTTGTGGACGTACAGGTCGTAAGGGACAAACAGGTAAGGCGGTAACGATTTTAACTATGCGTGAGCAAGGTCGATTGAAGCGTATCATGAAAGTTACGGGCTTTGATATTCAACGTAAACAAATTCCTGAAGGAAAAGAAATTGCGAACGCTCGTTTTGAGCAGTTTAAACTATCTTTTCAAAATATTGATCCAACGAAGCGCAGTATGGAAATTGCAGAAGATTTATTAAATGGTGAAGACCCAATTGGTGACTTCGCTAAAATAATTCAGTACTTCTCAGGGAATAGTTTTGACCCTCAGTCTTATCAGGTATTAAGCTCTAAGAGTAAAAACGAAAAAGAACAGGAAGTCATGATTCGTTTTGCTAAGGGTTCTGCAGATGGTTATTCTCCAAAGAGCATGATTACATTAATTGAAGAAGTCACGAGTGTTAAAGGTGATAAGATTAACAATTTACAACTGCGTAAACACTTTTGTCTTTTTTCTATCCCTGCGAAAAAAGCTAAAGAAGCCGTTCATAATTTAAATCAGTGTGATTCTGACGTAGATGGAGATGAATTAGCAAGAATTGATAAAGATGCACCTGTTCGTGATAAGGGACGCTCACGTCACCGTAAACGTGATGGCCGTGGTAAATCTGGTTTCGGACGTGATCGTGATCGTGACCGTGGTAAAAATTCAGACCGTGGCCGAGGTGGTAAAAAGTCTGAAAAAGGTCGTGGTAAACCACGTCGACGAAATCGCAGTAAAGATTAAATCAGTCTCAAATTATTATATCTACTCTTGAATTTGGCTTATTCGTTACCTAATTTTATTTATACAAAAGATTTTAAATAAAACTAAAACATGGTAACAATAAGTCTATGAGGGTAGGTTTTGCTACAACTTATGATACAAGTGATGTGCAAGCTTGGTCAGGTTCAGTTTACCACATGTATGAAACGTTAAAAAATGTCTTTGATGATGTTGTCTGCATTGATAACCTCAAAGAAAGTGAGCTGGGCATTTTAAGGTCTAGAATCAAAGATAAAATATATCGCAAAGTATTTTCAAAAATTTACAGTCGTGACCTCGATCCATTGACCTTAAAAGGTTTTGGTAAACAGGTTTCCCGACGAGATATTGAACATGGCTGTGACATTATTTTTAGTGTTGAACGTATCCTATTTCCTACCTAGACTCCTCTATACCATATGTTAGTTGGACGGACGCAACTTTTCCGGCTTTGAAGGACTTTTACCCATTTTACAAGAATTTATCTAGGGCATCAATTAAGCATGCCCTTACCCACGAACGTCAAGCCGTCGAAAATAGTCTCATGAATATCTTCACATCCAATTGGGCAGCTGACTCTGCAAAACAGAATTACAATGTCTCTTGTGACCGTGTAAAGGTAGTACCATTTGGCGCAAATGTCAGCATGCTTCAAACCCAAGAGGGAAGAACAAGTTCCATTATGCTTAAATCAAAAAATTGTTGTAAGTTACTATTTTTAGGTGTGGATTGGGAGCGTAAGGGAGGAGAAAAGGCAATTGAAATTACAAAATCATTACGTAAACAAGGAGTGAATACTGAACTCCACATAGCGGGCTCAGGGGTAGCCCATGAACTACATGACTATATTATAAATCACGGATATCTCAAAAAGAATACAGCTGAAGGTAAAGAAAAGCTTGATCAACTTTTAAGACAATCCCACTTCCTTCTTCTTCCTACAATAGCTGATTGTGTTCCAGTTGTCATAGCAGAAGCAAACTCATATTCACTCCCAGTAATAACCAATAATGTAGGTGGAATTGCATCTGCTGTAGAAAATGGAGTCAATGGTTGGGCATTTTCACCTAATGAAAAGCCTAAGGTTTATGCAGAAAAAATAAAGAACTACTTCAACAATAAGGAAATCTACTCTGAACTTGCTTTAAGTAGTTTTGAATTTTCTAAAGCATATTTAAACTGGGACAAATCAGGAAAAAAAGTCAGAGGAATTTTTAAAGAATTAGGTTTAATCTGATTACTTTCCCTTAACGTAGGCTATGCCGCTTTTTAAAAAAGGCCAATACATCTGCCGCTAATAGCTAAATATCTAAAAAAACATCACCCTTAAGGTAATTTTTCGTCAATCAATGATTTATTCAATGAAGGCTTTTCAAGTTCTTCTTGCTTTTCAGATTCTTTTAACTCTTCCGAATACTCGATTTCATTGTCACCAGCTTCAAATGTTGTTTGAACAAGAGGAGGTTTGGAATCAAAAGGCTTGTCTGCATCCTCTTCATATTCTTTTTCAATCACCCCTAATTTCTTAGCAGACTCAAGCATGGACTGACGTTCTTCCTCTTGCTGTTTAGCTTTTTCTGCTGCGATTTTTTCTTCTTCTAGGCGTTTTTTCTCTGCTTCTGCCTGCTTTTTGTGAAACTCCTGTATTTGGTTGTAAAAATATTCAACAAAATGAGGAGTTAACTCATCGTCTAAATAGATAACAGAATATAAGAATGTTTGATTCTTGAGAAAACTACGACACTTGTCTACACTAGCCTGATCTACTTGAAAACTTCCAACAACTTTTCCATCATAAGTCACGTTAACATCACGGCTTTCGTAAATCTTTACCGTTACAAGCTTGCGCTTATCAAAAAATAAGAAGTCCATTGAACGTCCCTGACCGTCAGCAAGTTCATCACTGAATTGTACATTCTCAGGTATTATACCATGCTCAAATACCTCTTGCTCATCCTCTACTTTAAAAACAGTTAAAGCCTGCTCTTGATAACTCCTTAAAATACAATACTCAGAATTCTCAAAGAAATAATTTACAACATGACGCTTCGAAAGTTTTGTCTCAATCTCCTCAAAAGAAGATTGTTCATTGGGATCATAATCATCAGCTGATGTATCTTGATTTTTAATCGCTTCTTCAGCTGTTTCCGCCTTTTCAGGCTTTTTCTCATGAGAATATTTATGTTTACAGCCAGTTGCCATCCCTAGACCTAAAACCAAAATCGCCGAAATTTTATAAATGGACGAAAAGCTTTTCATTGTTTACCTCATCTACTTTCAATAAATTTGAACTTAATTACCTAAAGTTTAGTTAGTTTTTTCGAAATCGCCAAGCCTGAAGCTCAATTTTTAAAGAAAATTCTATAAAGCTTTGACATTCCCAGCAAAACAAGTATCATAAATGCTCTTCCACACTTCATTTTAGCATTAGATATGCAGACATAACAGCCTGCTGAGCTATCTCGTGCACTTACTCGGTTCGTACATTCATAAACCAAATGGTATACATAGAAGAACTGGTTTATTTATGACACTTGAAGATCTCAAAGAAAAGTTTGTTGAACGTTTTGGCTTTTCACCTGTTGCAATTGGTCGTGCACCTGGGCGACTTGAAATACTTGGCAACCATACTGACTATAATGAAGGCTTTGTTCTAAGCTGTGCAACTGACCGCAATACTTGGTTTGTGGTAGCACCTTGTGAGGACGAATCAGAAGCCTACAGCATCGCTTTTAACTCAAAAGTAAACTTTGATGTAAACAACTTAGAAAAAGCCCCACACGGTGACTGGGGGAACTACATTCGTGGTGTCATCACTGAACTGCAAAAACGTGGTCATACAATTCAAAATTTTAAAGCGATCGTTCATTCTGATATTCCGCTGTCAGCTGGAATGTCTAGCTCTGCATCTTTTGAAATGGCTATCTGCTATGCACTTGGTAAACTAAATGATATTGACTTACCAAAAGAAGATTGGGCACGAATCGGTCAAGCTTGCGAAAATAATTACATTGGTGCAAATACTGGCCTTCTAGACCAGTTTAGTTCTGTAGCTGGTGAAACAGATAAACTTGTATACACAGACTTCAGAACAGTTGAGGCTAAGACAATTGCAATGCCAGAAGGATATGCATTTGTAATCGCCAATTCAGGTGTAAAACATGATTTAACACTTGAATACAATGAACGCCGTGAATCATGTGAAAAAGCAGCAACTCAATTAGGTGTTCCATTCTTGCGTGATACTAATATGCAAACATTGGTCGACTCAAAAGATAAACTAGACCATTTACCTTACCTTCGTGCATTACACGTTGTTGGAGAAAATGAACGTGTACAAGAAGGTTTAAAGGCACTTGAAGGTGATGATATTGTCAAATTTGGTAAATTACTTTCTGCTTCACATCAAAGCAGTATCGATAATTTCGAAAACAGCTGTAAGGAGCTAGATATTCTAGTATCAGCTGGTCAGGCACTAGAAGCTTGTATTGGTGCACGACTAAGTGGTGGTGGTTTTGGTGGTATTTCAATTCACCTTGTGCGGGAAGAAGACGCCGAGAAGTATCGTGAAGATCTTGATACGGCATTTAAGATGGAAACAGGAACAGAACCTGAGACTATGATATGTAAAGTAGGACAAGGAGCGGAAGTCTATGTTTGATAATTTATCAGACCGTTTTGAATCTACGTTCAAGAATTTAACGGGACGTGGTGTTTTAACTGAGAAAAATATTGATGAAGCAATGCGTGAAATTCGCCTGGCTTTATTGGATGCAGACGTAAATTATCAAATCGTCAAAGACTACATCCGTGAAGTCAAAGAAGAATGCATGGGCGAAAAGGTTATCAATGGCGTAAATCCAGGGCAAATGGCTAAAAAGGTGGTTCATGATCACCTTGTTGAATTAATGGGTGAGGCAAATGCACCCTTAAATTTAGATAAAAAGCCGGCTACATTTATGATGGTAGGTCTGCACGGTGCAGGGAAAACAACCAGTTCGGCCAAGCTAGCTTTACACCTTAAAAAAGAAAATCGTAAACCAATTCTGGTTGCTGCTGACTTGCACCGCCCTGCGGCAATTGATCAGCTTGAAGCACTCGGTAAAGATATTGGAGTACCTGTTTATGCAAAGCGGGATACACAAGATATCACACTTGTAGCAAAAGAAGCACATGAAGCAGCTAAAGAAAATAAAGCTGACGTTATTATCTTTGACACAGCAGGGCGCTTACAGATTGACGAAGATCTCGTCCAACAACTTGTAAAAGCAAGAGATATACTAACCCCAGACGAAATTTTGCTTGTTGCAGATAGTGCATTAGGTCAGGAAGCAGTGTCTGTAGCAACTCACTTTAATGATGCATTAAACTTAACGGGTATCGTCCTTACAAAATTAGATGGTGATGCACGTGGGGGTGCAGCATTATCAATGCGAAAAGTAACCGGTCGCCCAATCAAAATGATTGGTGTTGGTGAAAAAATGGATGACTTACAGCCTTTCTATCCAGAACGAATGGCGGACCGTATCTTAGGAATGGGTGATGTTGTCTCTCTTGTTGAAAAACTACAAGAAGATATTGACGAAAAAGAAGCAGCTAAATTAGAAAAGAAAATGCTAGAAGCACGCTTCGATTTCGAGGATTTCTTAAAACAGATTCGTCAACTAAAGCGTTTGGGCGGGCTTAGCTCTATTCTTAAGTTTTTGCCAGGCGGTAAAAATTTAATGAAGGGCATTGATTTAGCAGACTTAGATGATTCTAAGCTAAATCGCATTGAAGGAATTGTTCACTCAATGACACCGGACGAGCGCCAAAATCCTGATTTATTAAAGCAGGTTTCTCGTCGCAGCCGAATTGCTCGCGGTTGTGGACAAGATCAAACAGAAATTGAACAACTACTAAAGAACTTTGAGATGATGCGTGGTATGATGTCTCAATACGGTAAAATGGCACAAGGGATGGATCCTTCTGCACTCGGCGCTATGGGTGGCGGCGGAATGCCCGATATGAGTAGTTTAGCCGGAATGGGCGGAGGTTTTCCAGGAATGGGCGGAGGCATGCCAAATATGTCTGGTTTGAGTGGCTTTGGTAACTCCGGTATGCCTAAAAAGCAAATTTCTCAAAAAGAAAAAAAAGCAATGCGTAAAAAGAATAAGAAAAAGCGCAAAAAGTAAAATTTATTTAACAAACTTCTCAAAATTATAAAGGAAAAATATATGAGTCGTACACATAAAATGGCGATCATTCCTGGTGATGGAATTGGTCCGGAAGTCGTATCTGTTGGTATGAAAGTTTTAAATAAAGTTGCCGATAAATTTGGATTTACTATTGACAGTAAAGAGTTTCCATTTGGCGGCGAACACTACCTAAGTACAGGTGAAGTACTCTCAGACGAGTCAGTAGAAGAGCTTTGTAAATATGATGTTATCTTCTTGGGNGCAGTGGGTAGCCCTGATGTTAAACCTGGTATTTTGGAAAAAGGTATTCTTTTAAAATTACGTTTTGAACTAGATCAGTATATTAATCTCCGTCCAGTAAAAGTTTATCCTGGTGTAGACATTCCAATTAAGGACAAAGGCCCTGAAGACCTAGATTATGTGGTTGTTCGTGAAAATACAGGTGGATTATATACGGGTGTTGGTGGTATCATGATGAAAGATACTGAAGACGAAGTTGCTATTCAGTCTATGACATATAACTACAAACAAGTTTCACGCTGCCTACGTTACGCTTTCGAGCTAGCAAAATCTCGCCCAGCAAAAAAGCTAGCTTTGATTGGTAAAACAAATGTTCTTACACATGTATTTGATCTTTGGGAGCGTGCATTCAACAAAATTGGAGAAGAGGAGTTTCCTGAAGTAACTCGTGAATACTACCACGTTGATGCAGCTTGTATGCACATGGTACGTTCTCCTGAACGTTTTGATGTTATGGTTACAACTAATATGTTTGGTGATATCATTACTGACCTTGGTGCAGAAACACAAGGTGGTATGGGGATGGCTGCTTCTGGTAATCTTAATCCAACAAAAGAGAAACCATCTATGTTTGAGCCAGTTCATGGTTCGGCTCCAGACATCACTGGCCAAGGTATTGCAAACCCACTTGCGGCAATCATTACTGTAAAAATGATGCTTGACTATATCGGTGAAACTGAAGCAGCAGAAGCTGTAGATGCGGCAATCGCTGTAGCAACTGGTCCTGGCTATGAAGGTGTTCCTACTGCAGAAATTGAAAAGCGTTTACTTGCTGCTCTTTAGTATATTTAGTCAATATAAAAAAAGCCATAGTGGACGTCGTCATTATGGCTTTTTTACTTCAATAAAAAGGGCTCAATTATGGTTGCGAATAAAAGACCTATTATTATTTGGGGATCTGGCGGACACGCTAAATCAGTAGCCCGAATTATTGAAGCAGAAGGGAAATATGATATAAAAGCATTGTATACTCCTAAAGAGTTTACACCATCTTATAAAACAGTTTTAGGCTATCCAATAATTGATGATTTATCAAAATTTACATCTGAAGAAGTACTACCTTCAATAATTGCAATTGGTGAAAATAATATAAGAGAGAAGGTTGCCCAAGAATTACCTGATTATAACCTCAAAGAAATTAAAGCCGTACATCCCCAATCGATTATATTAAATGATCTAGATCGAATTGGTACTGGAACAATTATTCATGCACAAAGTATTATTGGCCCTGATGTGATTATTGGTAAGCATGTAATAATTAGTGCACAGTGCAGCATAGGCCATGATAGTATAATCGAAGATTTTGTACATATCACACCAGGAGTAAGGCTTGGTGGGGGTACTCTAATAGGCAGAGGGTCTTTTCTAGCAATGGGTGTAGTAATCTTCCCAAGAGTACGATTAGGTAAAAATGTAAGGGTCAGTGCAAATGCCGTTGTGAATAAAGATTTTGGAGACAATGTTATTTTAGCAGGAAACCCTGCTAAAATAATTAAAAAAATAGCTTCAATTTAAGCGTTTATATAATTTTAAACTTCATGCTCATAGGGTATTGATTCCATAGCTCCAGGCTGGGTTACCGTAATTGAAGCAGCATTACATCCTTTTTTCATTGCGATGTCAATACCGTCGCCTTTACTTAAAGATGCTAATAGGTAGCCAATGAAAGTATCTCCAGCAGCTGTTGTATCAACAGCGTTCACAGGAACTCCAGGAGTAGTTATAGATTTGTCACCGTATCTATATATGGCACCTTCTTTTCCTAAGGTCATAATTATTTGAGTGTTAGGAAACTTAGTAGTCAACTCAGTTAATACTTGATCAAATTCTTCACACTGAGCCATTCCTAAACCTTCGGTTTCGTTGACAATTAAATAATCAACAAATTCTAAAGGATACTCTAAAATACTTTCATCGAAAGGTGCAGGGTTAAAACATACTTGAAGTCCTTGTTGTTTTGCTGCATAAATTAAATAGGCGGTTTCACTTATTTCATTTTGAATTAACAAAAAATCTTTTTCTTCGAAATGTAAAAGTGTTGCGTCAACTTCCTGTTTTGATATTGCTTGATTGGCTCCGCCAAATAAGACAATCGAATTTTCTGCGGCTTTATCAACCTGAATCACGGCATGCCCTGAAGGTAAATCTGATAAAATAATATGTTCAGTATTCACACCACTATTTTCTAATAAATCTAGGATCCATGAATCTTGTTTGCCAATTTTACCTGCGTGATAAACCTTCGCTCCTGCACGTCCCAAAGCACATGATTGATTCGCTCCTTTACCTCCTGCATGAATTTTTCTTTCACTGGAAGCCAAAGTTTCCCCCGGTCTAACAATATGTGGTACTTGATAAACAATATCGACATTCAATGAACCATAAGATAAAACTTTCATCATAAACCCTTCCTAAAAATGATAAACATATACAACAACTACTATTAATTAATAAAAACTAAATAATTAAATTTTCACTGAATTTTGTACAAATAACTATATATAGATTTCCTAAATCATTCGAAACGCTATATTACCACTTTTATGACGTCTTCACTAAATGTACTAAAAATTTATATATAAAATCCCTTAAAAAAAGACTCATAACACTATATTAGTTCAATAAAAATAAAGTTTAATTTAATTGAAATGATCACATAGCTCTCTACTTTATCTCCTCTAAATCATATATTATATGAATTTATTATTATATATTAACTTAATGTAAGAGTATCATTTTTTCAGAGTTTGAACTGCTTATTAAGAATAATACATAAAAAATAATGGATAGAAAATTATCCTAACAAATATGATCAAGATTGTTTTAAACAAGCACATTCCTGAATCAAATATTATGACAGAACTGCCATAACAAACTGTAATATAAAGTAGTCATAATTTTTGTCTATCAAAAGAGTATAATTTCAACGACCTTCTTTAATTTTAGAAAGATGTTTATATTCATGAAATGCCTGTATAAACCAAGCTAAAATAATACATAAACCACCAATTGGGGTAATTGCACCTAAAACTTTAATACCCGTAAAGCTCAGGGTTATTAAAGATCCTGAAAAAATAACGGTTCCAATTGTTCCTAAAATCCCATTTATCTTTACTATTTTACTATTTTTTCGTGTCGATAAAAAAAGTAAAAATAACGCTTGGTACATCATGTAGGTAGTTGCAGTGTGAAAGATGTCCAGTTCGTAGGGGCCTAAACGTTGTTTTAAGGCGTGGGCTCCAAAAGCACCTAAACAAACAGATAATCCACCTAATAGTGCACCGAAAAATGCAAATTGAGAATTTTTATTAAACATAGGATTTCCTTTTAATGGGGTAAACTATAATCGACAGCATTCATATTTTGGGCATAAGCACTGGGAATGCAGCCAAAGTAACTTTTGAAAACTTTAGAAAATTGCCTTTGATCCACATAATTAAGTTCCAAGGCAACTTGTTTGACTGGTAAGCGATCTCGCCCTAACCTTAATCCAGCATGATTCATTTTGAGATGAAGCAAATAGCGTTTCGGAGATTCAGATCTAAATCTTTTAAACAAGCGGCTTAAATATGCTGGAGAGACTTCAAGTACATCTGCAACTTCTTGTACATGCATCATACTTAAATAGTGTTCTTCCATGTACCGAACTGCTTTTTCCCAAGTTTGAAAAGCTCCTCTACCTCCTACCCCAAGGTTGGTTCTGCGCCTATGATGTTGAGATAATTTTTCAAATAATGCTTGACTTAACAAAGTACAAGCCCGTCGATTCTCCTCTTCTACCTGGAGTCCATTTCGGACAATTAGCCTAAAGAGCTCCCAAACTTCAGCAAATGACCAACAAGATATACAATTTTGTGGCAACAAACCACTCGCTGATAGATTGCTTATAATCTCATCACCTTTAAAGTCAAGAAATGTCTTCTCAAGTGGATCTTGATCATCGCTAATGATCACACATTTTGAATAAGGGGTATAACAAAATAAACTTCCTCGAGAAAGGGTATATTCTATACCACCTATTCTAAAAATACCTTTACCGCCGAGTACAAGTTCAATACCAATATATGGAAAATTATCACGTTTAACCTCATATCCTACACGGCATTTTTCTAATCCACCAGATAAAAGTTGAAAAGGTTCATCAGTAAGTTCAGGAAATAAAAAGTAACGGTTCTTTTCAACTGCTTGTTGGTAGAATTGGTCAATCAAAGTTTCATTGGACATAAGGAAATAAATCTAAAAGGTCAATTTTTTACACATTATATCCAAAAAGATACTCTTGGCTTTCAAGATAACAATATTACTTTCTAAAAAAGTGAAAAAGAAAGACGTTCATCGTAGCTAATACAAAAAACTCTTTCTATATCAATTTTTGGTTTCTCTCAACTAGAAAACTTTTATTTGGCATTTGGTTAAGGATACATAAACTGTAAATAAAAGTTAACAGATTCGTGAACTAAAAAATAAAGATGATTAACAATAAGGGGTAATAATATGTCAATTTTAAAACTAAAATCGGTAGAAGAATGTAAGTATGATATTTTATCTTTAGGTGAAGTGATGCTTCGCTTAGACCCGGGTGAAGGCCGAATTCGAACAGCAAGAAACTTTAGAGCTTGGGAAGGTGGTGGAGAATATAATGTTGCACGTGGTTTAAGGCGTTGCTTTGGCCAACGTGCTGCTGTAGTAACAGCATTTGCCGAAAATGATATAGGATACCTTGTTGAAGATTTTATTTTACAAGGGGGTGTCGCAACAGAATATATCAAATGGGCTGCTTATGACGGCTTAGGAAGAACGGTTCGAAATGGCCTAAACTTTACTGAGCGTGGCTTTGGCGTTCGGGGTGCCCTGGGCGTTTCTGACCGTGGTAATACTGCAGTCTCTCAGCTAAGAAAGGGAGATATTGATTGGGAAAAAATCTTTGGAGTAGATGGTGTTCGCTGGTTTCATACAGGTGGAATTTTTGCTGCACTTTCTGCTACAACACCAGAAGTCGTTCTGGAAGCGATGCAGGTTGCCAAAAAATATGGAACAATTATTTCGTACGACTTAAACTACCGCCCTTCCCTCTGGAAGTCCATAGGTGGTCAAGCCAAAGCTCAAGAAGTGAACCGTGAACTTGCCAAATATGTTGATGTAATGATCGGAAATGAAGAGGATTTTACCGCTTGCCTAGGCTTTGAAGTAGATGGTGTAGATGAAAATTTAGCTGATCTTGAAATTGAAGCCTTTAGGAGAATGATTGATAAAGCTACAGAAACTTTCCCAAACTTTAAAGTTACAGCAACCACTCTAAGAGGAGTCAAAACAGCCACAGTAAATGACTGGGGAGCCATGTCATGGGCCGCTGGGGAATTTTATGAAGCTCAGCATCGTCCAAACTTAGAAATTATGGATCGTGTTGGGGGAGGCGATAGTTTTGCATCTGGGTTAATCTATGGATACTTAGCTGGTCTAGGCCCTCAGGCAGCAGTTGAATATGGAGCTGCTCATGGTGCTTTGGCAATGACCACGGCTGGTGACACAACAATGGCGCGCCTAAATGAAGTAGAAAAACTTGTAGGTGGTGGTAGCGCACGAGTGGATAGATAAGACTTAAAAGAGTGCTTTTTACTGACCAATTAATAAGCACTTTTAGTAGTCGAACAATTAAATATTTTTAATTTACATGAAAAATCATGACTAATAGGTAGGCCTAGGTATTCTTAGTCTGCCTTTTATTCACAATTTATTTGTTTTTCAAATTAGGAGGTGTGTAAACAATCCTAAAACCAATTGTGCTAGTTCTTATATCGGGTCTAACTTTTTGGATCGCTGCAGCACGGCATTGAGCGCCCGTAGATTGCCAACTGCCTCCTTTTGTTATATACACAACATCCTCTTCTACAAGAGCTTTCGTTACCCATTCAGAGACATTTCCAATCATATTATAGAGGCCGTATGCGTTCGGTTTAAATTCACCAACGGGCACCGTTTTCTTTAGAAACGCGCTTTTGCGAACGGAACCATATGGGTATTTCCCATTAAAATTTGCCATTGTTGTATCCAAGCTAGTCCCCATATATGTAGGAGTTCTTGTTCCAGCTCTAGCCGCATATTCCCACTCTTCTTGAGTTGGCAGACGTAACTGCTCTTCAGGTATTCCTTCAAACTCACAAAGTTTTTTAAGAAAAACCTGGATTTCTTGATAACTGACATTTTCTACAGGCAATTTTTTACCTCGAAACTCGGATGGGTTCTCAGCCATCAGTTTTTCCCACATGTCTTGTGTAATTTCTGTAGAGCACATGTAAAACCAGTTTTCAGCAGTATAATTCTTTACAACTTCATTTTTCATGCGACCAGGCTCGAAGGAAGAACTACCTACATTTGCAGAACCTGCCGGTATCAAACGTAAAACTAACTGAGATTGCTTAAACTTTATTTCTACACAAGCAAATCTTTCTGCCTGCTCAAGTTGAAGGATACGTGCATCGTTACTACCAGGCGCAAGGTAGTTTGTATGCACAGTTGGAGAATTATTAATTTGCCAAAAAGGTGAAATGTTTAAAGATAGAATTTTTTGGTATTGTGCGAGCCATTTTGGTGCTTCTTTATTAACGCCATTTAAACTTTTCTTTTCCTTTTCGGCCTCAATTAACACATCAAGGTCATCGAGTTTTTTAACCAAATCAGGGGCATACTTGCGATAAGTAACAAAAGATCGGTCCTGCTTAGCTTCAGAAATTTGCTTGAGATATTCCTTACAATCTATCGCTTGCTTACGTGAGGTTTCAGAAATTGATAATAATTTTTTGTACTTTTCGTTGGCCTCATCACTTAATCCTTTATGGAAAATGACATCAATATCAGCTAAAGCTTCTTTTAATTGATCAATACGAGTTTCCACCACAGGTTCACTGTATTGAACAGATAAAACATTAATAATGGATCGAATACGATTACGCATTTGGTTTTTAGATAGTCGCTTATCAAAATAAGCAGTCTTAATTTCAAGCAACTTATTAAAATTTTCTTTTTGCATCTTTACCGCTGCAACAAACTTTTCTTGCTCTAAAAGGCCCCTTGCTTCAAGAAGGTTGTTAAATATTTTGTCTGCTTCCTCTTTAGAATAGTCTTCTATACGCTTTTGCCCAAATTTCTTAATGAATAGATCTATTTGTTCCTGCATTTTGAAGTATTCATAGAGGCCTTCTTCATATACAAGGATCGTAGTATATGCTTCTCTATACCTACCTTCAGCCTGGGCAGGATTTGTCTCTTTTAGGTTCTTCGCCTTTCCAGCTAAATTTTGAATATGCTCCCAGTTTTTACCGGAAAATTTTGGAAGCTCTAAAAGAGGAGAGTTTTGGTATCGTTGATTAAACTTTTCTTCATAAGTTTGTGTATCCTGTGCAATCGATCCCAAATGAACGATGCATATAAGCAATCCACATAAAATTTTTTTTCTATTGATCATATTTGACTTAAATGCCTATTTTTATCTATTTGAATTCTCAAATAATCATCTGCTATAATAAGATTACCATTATAGAACTTTTTAGATTCGTCTTCAATGAGGTTCATAGAATTCTGCCCTTTAGACTGATACTTTGGACTAAAGTGAGTTAAACATAAATTCGGCACATTATGCTTTGCTGCAAAGGTAGCAATACGCTCTGCAGAACAATGATACTGACCTGGACCATCTACTTTCAGATATTCACTAACATGGGTTGATTCATGAATGAGTAAATCACAAGGAGATATAAAATCAATTAAGCATTCAGGCGTACGGTTATCGCCGCAGATAATAACCCGCTGACTACGATCTAAACGTTCTACGTAGTCTTTAGAAAGAAATAACTTACCACCTAACTCTAGGTCTTCACCACTTTTTAAAATTGCTTTACACTTTCCATCTGGAATACCATCAGATGTTGCTTTATCATTTAGAAAGTTAACTGGAACTTCTTCATACTGAAAAGAAAAAGCAGAGCAAAACAAATCATGATCCAATGAAACTCGTTGAACCTTTATTCCTAGAAATGTGCCCAAGTTCTGCATCTGAGGATCAAATTCAACAAAATCAAGAGGGTACTCTGGGTAGCATTTAGATACTTTTAGGAAATTTTGCAAAGGTTCAGTAAAACCCTTGGGTCCAACAACCGTAAGCTTTGAAGTTGCTCCCATTAAAGAGCGGCTAGATAGTAACCCCGGTAAACCAAACCAATGATCTCCGTGTAAATGGGTTAAAAAGACTACATCTAAATGAAAAGCAGATAACTTACTTTTTAGTAATTGGTGTTGGGTGCCCTCACCACAGTCAACTAGTATCCATTGCTTATTGTCCAGTGGCTTTACCGAAATTGCACTTGTATTTCTATAATGCGTTGGACAAGCAGCTGATGTCCCTAAAAACTCTATAATCATTACTAACAGCTAACGTTTGTAATAACGGGAATATGTTTAAAGTACTGTTGACCTTCAAGCTCTTTTAATTCAACGAGAACTGCAAGGGCTGTTACTTTTGCATTGCATTCTTCAATTAAACGTATAGCCGCAGCCGCAGTCCCTCCAGTTGCTAAAACATCGTCAACAAGTAAAATATTTTGCCCTTGCTCAACAGCATCAACATGCATTTCAACAGTTGAACGTCCATACTCTAAATCATAACTAGTCGTAACAGTTGTATATGGAAGCTTTCCTGCTTTACGTATCATACCAAGTCCGACACCTAGTTTTTGAGCTAAAGCGGTTCCAAAAATAAAGCCCCTTGCATCAATAGCCATCACTTTATCACAACCATAGGGAGCAGACTTTTCTGCTAGCTCGTCAATTACTTGCTGAAATGCCTTAGGGTTATCCAATAGGGGAGAGATGTCCTTGAAAGCAATTCCTGGTTCTGGAAAATCTTGTACAGTACGTATATAATCTTCAATTTTATCTGAACTAAGCATAATTACTCCTTTATTAAATATAAATAATAAAAAGTAATCTCTGACAATCTAATTTTCAACTACTCTCCAATGCAATTTTAGGGGATACAACTAGTTTCTGCCTTTGGGAACAACTCGGACTTGTTTTACTTTTTCACTGAAGAATTTTTGCACATTTTCTAAAATCTGCTTTTGTACAATAGCATTCATTTGAAAACAAGTAATTGGATCCGCTTCAATATATAAAATGTTAAACTCTAACTTTTGGGGAGCCGATTTATTCTCAAAGTTTGCCCCCACAATCTGTACCCATTTCTGACGTAGGTTTTGCATCATTTGCATTTGAGGGTCCTTCAATGCTTTTCTGACCGTAAAGTTTGCTACGTCTTGAATGGTTTTTGGCTTCTTATGAGACTTCTCAATTTCCATGGGAGCAAGTTCATCACCATACCAAAGTCCCATCATATATTCAAACTGTTTTTGCTTACGGCTTTGCCTTCTCTTGTGAGAACCTAGCTTATTATCATCAGAGTTGAATGATTCTCCATGGTTCATTGTTCTAACTCTGCTGGTTTAATCATTGCTTCAATTTCTTCAACACGTTCGAAAGCATCTTGAGCAAATGAGTTTTGACTCTCTGCCATCTGCTTATAAATCATTAGTGCTTTACTCCACTCTTGATTCATTTTATATATTTCAGCAAGTTTATATCCTGACTTTACATAATAAAACCATTCTAAATTTTGTTGGCGTTCATCAAAGCTATTAAAAATACTCAATAACTCTTCTTCCGCTAAATCTTGATTTTTTAATGCCAAATTAGATAGAGCCTTACGAAACTTTGCCTTAAGTTGAAGATTCGTAGTTTGAGAAGTACCTTTTATAATTTGATCATAATGCTCTACCGCTGCATTATACTCTTCACGGGCTTCAATTGGGTTTTCACTCTTATTAGCAATCGAAAAATGCATATCTCCGGAACGGCCAATAGCGGCATAATATAGTTTACTTCCGGATGTGACTTTTGTAACCGCATCAAATGCCTCTAATGCCTCTTTGTAATCCCCTAACTCACTAAATAAATCTCCTTCAAGAAAGTAAGCTAAGGCCTGCGTATGAGAGGATGAACCCGTTAGATATTTGTCGAAATAATCTTGTAACTTTAGTCGGGCTAATTCATAATTCTGGCTTAGAAAAGCATAGTAAGCCCCCATGTAAGCAGCTAAAGAAACTTTTTTAGAATTCGGAATAACTCGCTTAATTTCATCCATGTAACTAATTGCATCTTTGTAGTTCAATTTTTGTGCGTAATAATCTCCAATCAGCATACAAACCTGTGCACCACGATCTGGAAGATCATTATAATACTCAGCAGCAAAAAATGTCTTTTTATCGGATACAGCTGGAATTAAGTCATCTTTAAAGACAAGATTTAAGTAAATTCTTAAATATAAGGCTTTGGGTAGATGTTTCCTATCAGGATAGGTGTCAACCGCTTTGTTCAAATACCCCATAGCATCATTAATCAAATTACTTTCGATTGAGGCTTCGGCAGCATATAAAACAGCCTCTGAACAAAAGGGACTATCAGGATAGTTTTCTAATAACTTATCAACCGTTTTCACACATAAGTGCCATTCACGATCAATTAAATGGTAATTCGCCTTCAACAATAACAGTTGATCAATATTTTTTTGTTGAGGATACTCGACAATATATTCTTCCAAAACACGAGCAGCATGATCATAATCTTCAAGTTTTGCAAGAGTTGTTGAATAGTTTAGCTTCGCTTCACGATACTCGGTTGTAGACTTTAGTGCACTGTAATCAGTTAACACTTTTTCATAAATACCTGCAGCCTTATCTTTAAAATCATGCTTTAAAGCAAGTTCCGCACGAAGATTAAAGGTTTGTAATTGCTTTGTTGGTTCATCTGTTACATTCAAAGCGTTGTTAAGCCAATGATCAGCAAGTTTATAATTGTCGTCCATTGACATCTCATATAAAGAAACCGCAGCTTGATATTTAACATCTTTTGATGCCAGCTTGTTATTAAAGGCAAGAATAAATGAAGTTTCAGCCTCTTCTTTTTTACCTAGTTTGTTGTATGTGGTTGCTAATTTAATGTACAACTCACCCACGATCGGATCATTAGAGTAAGTTTCAATGTACTTTAATAAATCAGAAGCATTATACAATAACCAAGTTCTAGATAGTTGCTCTTCTTCTTGTTTCAAATAGCGTTTCGCTGTTTCTTCAGAAGCATAAGCCATTTTAAGTAAAGCAAGCCTTCGCAATGCATCTGTACCTGCAGTAACAACTAATTTTGAATAGACTCTTCTAGCAAACTTTTCATGGTTGTTACTCGTCATATTACTGGCAAACTCTAGAAGCATTACAAAATGATCAATACGACGAAATGTTTTCATATCATTTTTTAAATAACGATCATATGTAGAAATGGCTTCTTCAAATTTATTTTGATATGTCAGCATAGTAATTTGTAACAAGTGAATTACTTGATCATTTTTAGAATTTTGTAATTTACTTGAAAAATATTGTGAAAAAGCACGGTTCACCGCAGGCCAAGACTCCCTATTGATTAATAATTCTATTTGAGCACAGTATGCTTCAAACTCTAAATTACGATTATCTGTTTTACGCTGTACTTCACTCAATAATGTTGCAGCATTCCCCCACTGCCTTGAAAGCATCAAGCACTTTGCTGCATAGAACTGAGCTTCAAGACGAACCTCCCCAGCCCCTTGCTGCATCACATAACTAAGGGTATTATAAGCTTCTTTCGTATTCTTCTGAAGCAATAATGAACGACCTTCCCAAAGCTTTATTTGCATTTTCGCTTCAATAGATAACTGTTTATAATTGGGAAGTTGTTTTCTAAATAGTGCAGGAATCTGTTTACTAATTTGCTCAGCTTGTTTAAATTCCCCCTGAGCTAAAGAAACTTTAATTTGACCGATTTCACCATGCATAAACATATATTCGGTAGAAGCTACCTGAGACAATTGTTTATATTGTTTCATCGCTTCTTTATAAAAATAATTTTGAAGGTTCTTATCCGCAGCCTTCATGATTTCTGCCTCTTTGGCTGCCCATACATTTCCAGCAAAGAAAAACCATAAAAAAACAAAAAAATAGCTGAAAGTTGCCTTTAAAGAAGTAGCAAGATTCATTCGTTTAAAAATTTCCTTCAATTTAGTAGATTTGAATACAGATAATACTATAAGCTGAGTGTGTGTTTATTCAATAAATCGCAAACAACCATCCAATCTAATCTGCTAAATTGATAGACTTCCCCCGTGTGGCTAAATATAGTTTTTTGTGTATAGTTGGTAACGGTTTAAAATGAAGGTTTATAAATGTTAGAAAATCCAAGAATTAATATTTGCGAAATGTTTCGCTCCATACAAGGAGAAGGTCGCTACATAGGATATCCGAGTATTTTCGTTCGCACCTCCGGATGTAATTTAAGGTGCCAATGGGGAAATACACTTTGTGATACACCGTATTCTTCATGGCATGCTGAAACAAACCTCATGACAATCGAAGAACTTTTAAGGGAAATATTAAACTTACGTAAAGATGCTCCAAACCTAACACACCTTGTTTTAACAGGTGGGGAGCCCATGCTTCAAGAACATTTGGGCGAACTATCAAGAACGGTTGCTGCCTATGGATTCCTAACAACAGTGGAAACAAACGGGACTATTTTCAGGGAAATCCCGATTGATTTTGTTTCTTTATCTCCCAAATTATCTAGTTCAACTCCCGAGGCCCCTAAATGGCAACAACGTCATGAAAATCTGCGTTTTCAAGCAGAGGTTCTGCAACAGTGGGTTGATTACTGTGATTATCAGTTCAAGTTTGTTGTAGATAAAGATGAAGATGAAGAAGAAATCCTGGATATGCTATCTCACATAGATGGTTTTCAACCAGACCATGTTTTTTTGATGCCACAAGGAACGAACGTAGAAGAACTAAAATTAAATGCGAGCCGCTGTGTTGAAATGGCAATTCGCCACGGATGGTGCTACACACCAAGGGCGCATATCGAAATATTTGGAAATACTCGAGGAACTTAAATGAGTGCAAAAAACTACGTAAACACAATTACTGCAGAACAAGCGATTGCGTTTCAGCAAGCATTGGAACTGAGAGGATGGAAACTAGATCAACCCCAATACATGATCTTTAGAGCTAAAAAAGACAAAACTACCGTTGCCTCATACCAAAGTGGAAAACTTGTGATTCAGGGAAAAGGAACACAAGAGATTGTAGAATTTTTATTAGAGCCTGAGATTCTGGGTGAGGCTACATTTGGATACGAAATAGAGCTTCAAAAAGAACAAGACCCACAAATGTGGAAACCTCATGCCGGTATTGACGAGTCAGGAAAAGGAGATGTTTTTGGACCACTTGTTGTTTGCTGTGCTTATGTGACCAGTACAGATGTGGACAAACTGATTGAAATTGGCGTACAAGATTCTAAAAATGTTAAATCTGATAAAAAGATGAAAGAAATTGTCAAAGAAATCAAAAGACTTCTTTATGATAAATATAGTGTTGTTAGAATTGGAAATGCGGCATACAACCGCATGTATAGCCAATTTAAAAATGTAAACAAAATGCTTGCATGGGCACATGGTAGAGCACTTGAAAACCTTCTAGAAAAAATTCCTGAGTGCCCCAGAGTCGTTATTGATCAATTTGCACGAAACAAAAATACTTCTCTTTCTGCACTTCAAGAGCGAGGAAGACAAATAAAAGTAGACCTTCGTACAAAAGCAGAATCTGATATAGCCGTTGCGGCTGCTTCAATGCTAGCACGTATCGCATATGTGGAAGCAATGGAAGACCTTTCAAAACAATATGAAGTGGATTTACTCAAAGGGGCCTCATCAAAAGTAAAACAACAAGCAGTAGACCTTGTCAGAAAATACGGGGATGGCGTACTGTTGGAAGTTGCAAAATGCCACTTCAAAACATGCGCGGAGGCAAAGAAAATTGCCAAAAACTCTTAAAATTTAATATATCCCACTTTGCATAAGTAGATTTACAGAACTACTTTTCGAATAATTGATAAAGTGGATATAATTTGTTTCGTAAAAAAGGGTGTAAAATACCATATTAGACTCAGCAATAGCTAATAAAAAGACATGTTACATTTATGAGTTAGCCCAGCATCTCGCTTTAATATGGTAGATATCGTATACAAACATTAAAGATGCATCTGAAGAGGCAACAAATCCAGCGACTGAATAATATGCAGCAGTTGCTGAAATGATATCATTTTTGAACACAATAGATTACAAATAAACTTATTGTCTAAGAGTAATCTATGACGTCACTGATAGGTCTGTCCTTTAAGAGGACGGAGAAACAGAGGTAATTAGGGTCGCAAAGGAAGAAGTAAAAGAAGACCTTATAGAATAATTCTATACAAGATTAGTAGAAAGGCTTCTGGAAAGTAAACAAGCAAGAAACAGATTAATTAACTTGAGGGTAAAGTAATCAACAAAATAACTTTAAGAGTATTTTTTAGCCTATATGATGGGTATATAATGGTTTGGAAATAATGTTTTTGTTACACAAATATCTATTTACAAATGAAAATTTATTAACTAAGGTTTAAGAAAATTTGGGATTGGAGATTAGCATGTTTTATCAGATTATTAAAATTTCGGCAACGAGTGCTTTAATTACTTCTTTTAGCCTATTTGCCGGTGGGTTGGATTTATCGGAATACAGTACTAGCACTAGTGTAGGTACTGCAGGTAATGCAAACCAAACTAACATAAGAGATGCGTCTACAGTGGCGACAAACCCAGCTGCCATGTCCTTTACAAAAAACGATATGTTGACCATTGGAATTTCTGCCCTAGATTTTCACAGTGATTTTGAAGTCGACACATCAAAAAGCACACACGATGGAGGAGGTACTGACAATGCTGGGGGCATGAATGCTGTACCTGGAATTTATTATGTACAAAAAATAAATGACTATGTTCATTGGGGGGCTGGCCTATATTCAATTACTGGACTTGGTATTAAATACGATAATGATTGGGCTGGCCGTTATCATAATCAAAAAGTCTTACTAAGCTCAATTAGATTTGGTCATTCTCTCTCTTACAGAGTTTCAGAGGAGTTTTCGGTTGGAGGAAGCATATATGTCGATTATGCAACGTGGGAGACAAAAGTTGCTTTTGATACTCCGGGTACATCGGATGGCTATCTTTCAGTAGAAGATGAAGATCCAGCAGTTGGCGCAATGGCCTCATTCATGTACACGCCAGGAGATACAACTAGAATTGGGGTTACATATCGTTCTAAAGTCGTTCATAATTTCAAGGATAAACCAGACACTAGATTTTCTGGTGTAAGTGATGTAATAGGCGATATCGAAGCAGAATTTGAGTTACCGCAAATGGTACTAGTAGGTGTTCGTCAAGAATTAACACCAAAGTTAGCAATCTTAATGTCTGGCTCTTGGGAAGAATGGAGTAAATTTGGCGAACTTCAAGTTAAAACTCGAGCTGGAGAAGACGATATAGATCGTAACTATGACGACACTTACTCTGTAGGTATTGGACTAGAATACCAACTTACAGATGAATGGCTACTAATGTGTGGTTACAAATATGATAGTTCAGTACAAACGCGCTCAACTAGAACAGCAGATCTTCCTCTTTCAAGCCAAAGACGTTATGCTGTGGGTGCTGAATACAAATACTCTAAAAAAATGACCATTGGGGTCGCTTATGAATATGCAGACCTCGGTACCCCAAAATTAGACCAGACTGGTAACCTCTCAGGGACAATCTCAGGAGAATATGACCAGTACATACAATTCTTCACTCTTTCTTGCACTTACAACTTTTGATAAACTGCATTAACAAATTAAAAATCTGCTTAGTGGACAGTTTTAAATTTCAATGTACATTATTCACTTTCTTAAAAAACCCGTTTAAACGTAGTTATAGGGTTTAATTTTAAACTTTTAGTGAGTAAAGATAATGGCAGATAAATTGAGAGTCGGAATTCTCGGATTCGGTACTGTGGGTACAGGTGTTGTCAAAGGTCTAACAAAAAATGCAGAATTAATTGCATTCAGAACAGGCATGACAATAACCATTACACGTATTGCTGTTTCGAATATAAATAGAAAAAGAGAAATTGAAGTCAACCCAGCCATTATCACGACAGATGCAAGCCAAGTTACTGATGCAGACGATATCGACCTAGTCGTTGAACTGATCGGTGGCACTGACTTAGCAAAAGACTACGTACTAGCTGCACTAAACAACGGTAAGTCCGTTGTAACTGCAAATAAATCCTTAATAGCCAAGCATGGCGAAGAACTATTTCAAGCGGCAAAGAAAAGTGATGCAGATTTATATTATGAAGCAAGTGTTGCCGGCGGTATCCCCATTATCAAAGGGTTACGTGAAGGTTTTGCAGGAAATCATATCGAATGTATTTATGGTATTTTAAACGGCACCTGCAATTACATCCTAACTCGCATGGAAAATGAAGGAGTGGATTTTGAACCAGTCTTAAAAGAAGCACAAGCTTTAGGTTACGCTGAAGCTGATCCGGAACTAGATGTAGAAGGCTGGGATGCAGCACATAAAACTTGCATCCTAGGCTCATTAGCTTATGGTGCTTGGTATGATATGGATGAAGTACATGTAGAGGGTATTTCAACTTTGGATCAACAAGATGTAAAAAATGCTGCTAACCTTGGTTATAAAATAAAACTTCTTGGAATTATTAAACACGACAGTGATCAGGTACAAATGCGCGTACACCCAACTTTACTTCCACAAGATAAGATGCTAGCGAAGGTGGATGGAGTGAACAATAGCGTATGTGTGACAGGTGACTTTGTAGGCGATGCAATGTTCTATGGACAAGGTGCAGGTATGGAAGCAACAGCTTCTTCTGTGATAAGCGATATAGTGGATGTTGCACTAAACTGGAAACATAAAGTAAACAATCGACTTCCAGCTTTTGTAGAACATACTCATTACCAAAAAAACTTATTACCAATGTCAGAAATTGTTTGCCGCTACTACATTCGTTTAGCACTAGCAGATAAGCCAGGAACTTTGGGCATTGTAACAAGTATATTCGGTAAGTACGACATTAGTCTAGAAACGGTTCTTCAAACTGCATCTGATTCAACAAATAGTGTTCCAGTTATTATAATCACCCACCAAGCTAAAGAAGCTAACATTAGGGCTGCATTAAAAGAAATAGAAGAATCTCCTGTATCTGATGCCAAACCGATCATGATTCGTATCGAAGATATGTAAAGAATTTTTAAGGAACTCAAATGGAACATGTAAAAATTTATGATACAACGCTACGCGATGGTACTCAGGGAGAAAGTGTCAACTTTTCCAAAATAGATAAACTTAGAATCGCACAGAAGTTAGATGAATATGGCGTTGACTACATTGAAGGTGGATGGCCTGGATCAAACCCAAAAGATATGGGATTTTTTGAAGAAGCACAGAAGCTAGAACTAAAACATGCGAAAATTGCTGCTTTTGGATCTACTCGCCGTGCTAAAAATACAGTTGAAAATGACCCCAATATTCAAACTTTACTAGAGGCTAACACACCAGTATGTACCATTTTTGGTAAAACATGGTTACTCCATGTGCTCGAAGTTTTACGAGTAACAGAACAAGATAATATAGACATGATCTATGATTCTGTAAAATACCTTCGTGAAAATGGCCGTGAAGTCATCTATGACGCAGAGCACTTCTTTGATGGTTATAAAGACTCACCCGAGTATGCTTTAAAAACACTTCAAGCTGCTGTTGATGGTGGCGCGGCTGCAGTTGTTCTTTGTGATACAAATGGTGGAACATTACCAACAGAGGCGACAGAAATTTGCCGAAATGTTAAGGAGATGCTACCCCAAAATGTTGACTTAGGCATGCATACCCACAACGATGGAAGCCTAGCTGTAGCGAATGCATTAGCAGGCGTAGAAGCTGGAGCAAGACACGTTCAAGGAACCATTAATGGAGTTGGTGAACGCTGTGGAAATGTTGACTTAATATCGGTAATTGCAAACCTACAATTGAAAATGAAATTCAACTGCATACCTGACAATAAAGTAAGTAAACTAACTGAATTAAGTCGCTTTATTGATGACCTTGCAAACCTAGACCCAAATATCAGACAACCTTTTGTGGGACAAAGTGCATTTGCGCACAAAGGCGGAATTCATGTCAATGCAGTACAAAAAGTAGCACACTCATATGAGCACATCCAACCAGAATTGGTTGGAAACCGTCAAAGAATTCTAGTTTCTGACTTATCCGGTGGAAGCAATATCTTAATGAAAGCTGCAGAACATAATATTGATATTGAGGGGAATAGTGAGGAAGTCAGAAAAATCTTAGCAGAGCTTAAGCGACTAGAGTCAGAAGGTTACGAATTTGAGGCTGCAGGTGCATCCTTCGAACTTCTAATGCGTAAACACCTAGAAAAACTTGATACATCTTTCCAACTCAATGGATTTAGAGTGATTGTTGAGAAGCGTGGTCATCATAGCCCAACACTATCTGAAGCAACAGTTAAAGTCATTGTGGGTGGTGAAACAGAAATAAGTGCAGCAGAAGGTGATGGACCTGTAAATGCTTTAGACTTAGCATTACGTAAAGCACTTTCTAGGTTCTACCCCGAAATCTCTGAAATGTCATTGCGTGACTACAAAGTACGTATCTTAGATGGAGAATCTGGTACCGCAGCAAAAACACGAGTTTTAATTACTTCTATGGACAATGACAGTCGTTGGAGTACAGTTGGAGTAAGCGAAAATTTGATTGAAGCATCTTGGCGAGCACTAGTTGATTCAGTAGAATACAAGCTATACAAAATTTGTAATACAAAATAATTTTGAGGAAAAGTAAATGACACATGTAGTAACTGAAGCATGCTGGGAATGCAAAGATACCGAATGCGTTGAAGTATGCCCTGTAGATTGTTTCCATGAAGACAAAGTTATGCTATACATTGACCCGGACGAATGTATTGACTGTGGAGCCTGCATCCCAGTATGCCCAGTAAGTGCAATCTATTACGAGGATGATGTTCCTGCTGATCAGCAAAAATGGATTGAACTGAATGCAGAAAAAGCACCTGATCTTCCAGTTATTGACGAAAAGAAAGAGCCATACGGCAAAAAATGTTAAAAAAAAGCCCGCATTCAAGCGGGCATTTTCATTTTACGCTTTTATTTCCTCAGTTCAAGGACTATCTTTTCAATAAAAATATATATCAAAGACATAATGGAGCTAGAAGTGCTTTTTTTCTACCTGTTTATATTATTAATTGTTGGCTTCCCTATTGCCTACATTCTTCAACTAATTCCTTTGAAAATCCAGGCCAATGCAGCAGGAGTCCCCTGCCCACTTTCGCAATTGATTGGTATGAAACTTAGAAAGATAAATCCAAAAGATGTTGTTGAAGCACGCATTACACTTCAAAAAGCTGGCATCGCTGTCACATACAATGATCTTGAAAGTCATATTTTAGCAGGTGGCTTTCTATATCAAGTTACTGAGGCATGCATTTCAGCAGTAAAAGCAGGACTGGAAGTTGATTTCAATCAGATATGTGCAATCGACTTAGCAGGAAGAGACGTTCTTACGGCTGTTGAGTCCTCAGTAAATCCCATCATTGTTGAAGTACCCGCTAAATCAACAGGGAAGCGCTACATTACTGGTGTCGCTAAGGATGGAATAAGACTTGGCGTCAACGTAAAAGTAACCGTTCGTGCAGATATCAAGAAGCTCGTTGGTGGTGCAACAGAAGAAACAATTCGCGCACGTGTAGGGGAAGGTATTGTGGCCACTATTGGAAGTGTTGACGATCACAGACATATATTAGAAAATCCAAAGCTTATTTCACAACGGATATTAAAGAAGGGTCTAGATGCTAATACAGCCTTTCATATCGTATCTGTTGATGTTGGTGACATTGATATTCAGGACAATATAGGGGCGCATATTCAGGAAGTTCAGGCAGAAGCTGATAAGCTAGTTGCTCAGGCCAAAGCTGAAGCAAGAAAGATGCAAGCAAATGCTCAATACCAAGAGAATATAGCTAAAACCAAAGAGATGAGTGCTGAGGAGCGAAAAAACCAAGCAAAGGTCCCAACACAGATGGCAACCGCATTTAGCAAGGGCCAAATTGCCATCTCAAGAAAACCAGTTTACTCAGTAATCGATCGAAAATTATGGTGAAAGCCCATTTTCCCCACTTTTACCCCCAAAAAGTTGTTTGCAATTTATTTTTGCAGTATTAATTTGTGCTTACTGATAGAAACTGTTAAAATTTTTATAAATGATTATGGAAGGATGAAGCATGGTTATTCAAAACACTCTATTCAAGCGTGCTTTAGGCGTAATGAAAGTTGCTGTGTTGGGAAGCGTAGCAATATGTCTAAGTCAAACGGCAAATGCACAGGCAATCAAAGCAAATACTTTACCTATTGAGTCTGCAGATATTGACTTTGAAGTACGTAATTTTAAAATTGATGAAATAACATTTGGTGGAAATGAACCATCTCTACCACATCTTAGAAGAACAAATAAAGACGAAGATTGGTTAGTTATTACTCTAGAATATGACTGGGCAATCAATAGCAGAGCAGCCAAAAATCCGAATATTGAAAAACAAGGAAACAGTTACTACTACCTAGATAATTTAGGTATGGAGTGGAGAGTTGTACTCGCTCAAGGACAATCTGGTTCTCCTGTTAGTGGATCAGGCTCTTCAGGATTTAAGATTTCACCTAACTATGCTGTAAAAATGGTTCGTAAAGTACACTACGGTAACGTATCTGATGAGGGTACAAGAAAATATGCTACTATTTTCATTGATCCAAGTACAATTCGTCGCTACATCAGAAGCACAAATAAGAACCACGTTTTTGCCAGCATTATTTTCACATTAAATGGACGCCCACTAGGTAAATTATCAGCAGTAGGACAAAAGTACTTTTTCTCACGTACTGGCAACCGCCCAAACCCAAGAAGCGAAGCTGAACACGAGAAACTGAGCCCAAGACAACGTCCAGGTCAAGCAAATTTTTATATATCAGAAACTGTGGTTAAAAGCCAAACTGGCCTTAAAACTAAAAACGAAACGCCATGGCAATGGACTTCTATGGATGCAGTTGAATACATCATACCAGAGAAAAAATAAAACGAATTAAAACGGTTTGGAGTAAAGTAACAACTTATGGCGAAACGTGAACGCTTTATAGTACTGGATGTTGGGTCGACAGCACTACATATGGGAGAATTCGAAACTACCTTGGCAGGTGTTTTAGAACTTCATGCATATGATGTGATCGAATACGAAGAAGTAATGAATGAACAAAATCGTATTCTTGTCCTAAAAGATGCAATCGAAAAAGCAATTGCTACAGGTAAATACCAAGCAAAAAGTGCCTCAATATGTGTATCTGGACAAGCCGCATTCATGCGCTTCGTAAAACTGCCACCTGTGGCTGATTCTCAAGACGGTGTTCAACAACTTGTAGAATTTGAAGCCAAACAAAACGTACCATTCCCTATGGACGAAGTTGTTTGGGATTACCAACTCATTGGTAATGAAGAAGACGAAGATCAATTAGATGTAATGTTTGCTGTTATCAAAAATGATATTGTAGATAGTATCGTTGAAGCAGTAAAAGAAGCAGGCCTAAAACCGACTCTTGTTGATTTCGCACCTGCAGCCCTATACAATGTTGCACGAGCCAACTATATCGGTGAAGATGAATGTGCAATGATTCTTGATATCGGAGGTAAATGTACAACACTTATTTTCGTAGAAGGATCACGCTTATTTGCCCGTTCTATACCTATTGCTGGAGCTGCGATCACACTTCAAGTTGCAAAAGAATTCAATATTCCGGTTGAAGAAGCAGAAGCATTGAAACGTCGCTTTGGTTTTGTTGCTTTAGGTGGTGCATACGAAGAACCTGAATCAGAAGTTGCTGCAACAATTTCAAAAATTGTACGTAACGTAATGACTCGTCTTCATAGTGAAATCAACCGCACAATTAACATATATCGTGCATCCCAAGGTGGTAGCCGTCCCACCAGACTTTTATTATCTGGTGGGAGCTCAACAATGGCATTTACTGAGCATTTTTTCTCTGAAAAATTAAGAATGGAAGTCATGTATTTCAATGCATTCCAAATTATGAAATTTTCAGATTCTATCAACAGGGAAGAACTATCACAAAAAGCGCACTTATTGCCAGAAGTGGTTGGTGTAGCATTAAGAAACTCAAGCAACTGTCCAGTAGAAATCTCTCTGTCAAATAAAGAGATTCAACGCGATGGCGATATAGTCAAAAAAGTCCCCTTTATTGTTGGGAGTTGTCTAGTTTGGCTGATGATTCTTCTGTTCTGTTTCCTAATACAAAAAAGTCAAGTGGGTCTACTGGAAGGACGCCTTGAAAAAGAACAGAAAATTTATACTAGCTACTCAACAACAATGGAGGATATAAAACGCGCACAAAAAGATACGACTCGTTTTAAAAAGCTATACAAAGATATAAAGTTGGTGTTAGATAGCCGTTACTATTGGCCAGAATTTTTCAATGCCTTGCAAGTAGCAAAACCTCTTGATGTGTGGATAGTTGGTATTAAAGCAATAGAGGGTAAAGCGAAAAAGGAAGAAAAGGATAATAATCGAACTGGTGGTTTCTTTAACTTTGGAGGTGGAGACGGTGTCGCAACAATTACCAAAAGTTCTGGTGATTCTGTTGAGGTATTTGAAATTACTGGATATACAGTTGGAATACCAGATATAAAAAGACCTACTACTGATATAAGTCAATTAGAATATACAAGACCTATATTTACAAGGGGACAAATCAATGATTTCAATTCATCCTTATTCCTAAGACAGAAAAAAGATGATAAGTTAAATTTAAATTTCGTAGAAAACGAAAATAAGATTATACCAGAAACATCTTTACCACTAATCTTTGAAAATTCATTAAGATTCTCTGAGTATTTCTCAGGTAATGAAGAAGAGACTAAACTGATTCAGTATGATAACAATCCATCAGGACTGGCTAAAAACCTTTCGGCATTTGTTATACAAGTCAGGCTCAACAAAACAATTCCACTCAAGCGCGATAAGGTGAAATAAACAAAATGATTAGCTTTATTAAAAATAATATCCTTTTACTTGCAGTAGGTCTTGTAACTTTTGGTATTACGACCTTATTCATAGTTCTTCTTGTAGGTACTCAAACAAAATTGGATAACCTTCGAGATGAAATCAACACTGTGAAGAATAAAAAAGAAAATATTCGTGATTTTAAATATTCTTTAAAAAGAGAAACGATGGAACAAACAGGGCGCAATCGAGATATTGCACGTGAAAAATACGTAAGTCTGATTAACGAAATTCACACAATCTACCCTTCCCCTATTAGCATAATGTCTCAGAAACTTGGCATTACAGAAGAAGAAGTTAAAACCATGAAAAATGTGAACTTGGTTCGCCGGCTCAATAGCCAAATAGCCGCATTGAACCAAAGGTATGAAGCAGCTGGTATTTCTCTAGTAGATAAGGGTTTAACATTCAACGATTATGTTAACGGAGATATTTTACCTAAAGAAGAAGAAATTCCACAAATCGTTCAACAACTAGCGATTGTGGATGAACTTTCCGATGTTTTAATCACAAGTCGGCTCAAAGAAGTCAAACAGTTTGAAAGAAATGATGGCATTGCTTTAAAGGAATATAAATCACATAAATATCAATATAGTCAATATGAATTAGAAATCGTTGGAGACTATGTAACAATTCAAAACTTCTTAAATAATATAAACAAAGCCCGCTTTTTATTCATTACTCGTAACTTAGTCATCTTTACAGAAGACTTAGCGGAGAAACTGACATCGGACAAAATAACAGACAATAAAGCAATAGATGTAAAAGATTTAAGTGAATTAAATTACGAAGAACGTAAAAGTATAATGAACTTATTACCAAAGGGAGACCGCGTTGTTTTCCCTCAATTAAGCCAAGTAACTCTAAAGGTAACGTTAGATTACGTTTTCTTTGACAAACCAAAAGAATAAATATAAATATCGAGGATACACACCACACTACTTAGGAAAAATCAGGTTTTTGTTGAAATTATCCAGAAAAATGTTTGACCTGAATCCTTTGAAGTAGTATTTGTATCCAAATTTCAATAAATGCTCGCAACTAAATGGAGGAGAGTAATGAAACATTATAAACTAAAACGAAAATTGGTTCCGTTTATTGTTGCTGCTAGTATGACAGGTGGAGCTTACGCACAAGACAACTTGCAACTAGACGCAGATAGTCTAGAAGAAGCTCAAGATCTAAATGTAGATCAAATCGCTGTCGAAGAGCAGGTAACACGTAAGCGCTATGTAGTTACTGCAGAATCAGAATTGCAGAAAGCACGTGAACTTCGCGCGAAGATGAACTACGAAGAAGCAATTACACACTACATCAAAGCAGAACAAGCTTTTGAACAAGTATCTAAAAGCTCACCATACATTGTACAAGAACAAAACGTACTAAAAGGTGAACTTGCTGCAGCATATATCCTATTCTCAGAGCAGTTAATTGAGCAAGCTCAATCTGAACTCTCTAATGAGCATTTCGAAAATGCTAAAAGCCATATAAACAAAGCAGTAGAATATAACCCAGAGCTAAAAGCAAAGTCTCAGCAACTTCTTGATGAGATCGCAAAACGTGAAGAATTAATTCTGATTGCTAAGAAAACACAAGAATCTGTGATTTACCCAGAAAAGCAAGATGACTTGAACAAAATTCAAGTACTTAAAGCTGAAGGTAAAGTTTTCATGCACAATGATGTATGGCAACGTGCACGTGATTCATTCGAAAAAATCTTGTTAGATCACCCACTAAACCCAGAAGCGATTGGTAACTTAAATAACCTATATCGTCGTATTGGTGAAGCGGGTAAAGATCGTAGAAGGGTTATGATCCAGGAGCGTTTAGCTGAAATCGAATGGAAATGGGTTGACTCAATTCCATCTATTTCCAGAACCATGGATCAAGATAGTTCTGATGGTATTCAAATACAAACTACAGGTTTTGATGGTACTCAAACTTTACAAGAAAAACTAAATTCAATCATCATCAATAAAATTACCTTTGAAGATGCACCTGTAACGACTGTATTTGAGTTTTTGAAGGCAAGAAGTCGTGAGTTAGATCCTCTTGGGAATGGTGTAAACTTCCACATTATTCTACGTAGTCAGAAAACTAGTGGTGCAGCTGTAGAAGCCCAACAAGACGATTTAGACTTTGAAGATGATGATATTGATGCATTAACTGATGATGATATTTCTGGTATTGATGATCTTGGTGAAGACATAGATGCTGGTTTCGATGAAGAAGAAGAAATTATTGAAGATTATCAAGAACCAACTGTTACAGTAAACTTTGACAATATTCCGCTTATCGAAGCAATTCGTTTGGTATGTCAGTCTGCTGGTTTGAAATATAAAGTTGATGAGTACGTTGTATCCATCTTAGGTGAAAACGTAGAAGTTGATGACTTTGAGCTACAATTCTACAAAATTTCTCCACGTGCAGCAACTGAAGGTGTAGCTGGTGGCGGCGGAGACGGCGGTGGATTCGGTGATGATGCCGGATTTGGCGGTGGTCAAAGTCAAGCAGTAGACTGGGTTCAATACTTTAAAGATAAAGGTATTACTTTCCCATCAAATGCTAATGGAGAACAGGCGTCTATTTCATATGACCGTGCAACCAGTACATTACACGTATTAAATAACCCGAAAAATCACCGTTTGATCTCACGTATTGTACAACAAATTAATGTTACAATACCTCAGATCACTATTGAATCTAAATTCGTTGAGGTACGTCAAGACAGCTTAGAAGAATTGAGTTTCAAATGGGCATTTCGTGGTCAAGTTGATGGCGGTCCTAAAACAATCCAATCCGGAAATGTTGATGTTGACTGGAAACCAGACGGTATTGCAGAAGACGGGCTAATAAGTAGTTTGGCTAATGCGACTCGCTCAGTATCTCAGACAGTGGGTGGAAACCTAGGGTCTGTATTTAATTTAGATACAATTATTGGTAACAACCAATTTACTACTTTGATCTACATGTTTGATCGTAAATCTGGAACAGATGTATTATCAACTCCTAAAGTAACAGTTCAAAGCGGTGAAGAAGCGTACATTGCCATGACAGAAGAGCGTCAGTTCGCTGAGTCATTTGAGGAACCAGAGATTGAAACTACTGGTGATGGAGATAATGCTGGCATTGCTTTCACACCTGCAACTCCTAACTTTGCAGAAGCAAAAGAAGACTTAGGGGTAACACTTACAGTAACACCTACTGTAATGGATGATGGTATCTCTATTGTTCTTGAACTGCACCCGAAGGTAGTAGAGTTCATTGGATATGATGAAACTTTTAACGTTGTTCTTCAATACCCTGTTAGTACAAACCCAATTACTGGTGAAGTTGAAACATTAGATATTCCATATATTTATTCAACTCCAGTCTTCGAAGTACGTGAAATTCGTACTAAAGTTACAGTATGGGACGGTGAATCAGTTGTCCTTGGTGGAACAATCAAAGATAAAGTAAACAAAGTAAATGATAAAATCCCTTACTTAGGTGATATTCCTCTACTTGGTCGCTTATTCCGTTCAGAAGGTGAACAGAGTGAGAAACGTAACTTAGTTATCTTTGTTACAGCACGTATCATTGATCCATCTGGTATTCCAATTCGTACTATTAATAACAATGGTTTAGTTGACTTCCGTCGCTAATTAGATCATTAAATGATTTTAAAAAAGCTGCTTCACTTTGAAGCAGCTTTTTTTATTCAATAGGAAGTATTATGAAAAAATTAATTGTTACTTATCTAGTTGGGATTTTTTTAATTTCTTGCAAGAGTACCTCAGACAGTTATGAACGTTTTTTAGTTGCAGCTGACCCAAAAGTTCAAGCTTGGTTAAATGAGAAGGTAAGTGTAACAATGGTTGACCAACAGTTAACTGAACTTAGGACCTTTCAAGCTTTTCGAAACATTAACCTTCTTCTGGATGGCCGCCAAGCAAAACTAGAGCCAATCAGTCTGGATGTAGATAATATTACCCGAAAAGAATTTTTCTGGAAAGTGCACAAACAGACTGGGCTTGAAGTTGACGTTGTATATTTACGCGGACAATCATTCATTAGAATTCGGTCAAAAGAAGTCGCAGATATAAAAGGTAATGCTATTTAAATTTTTCTCATCAAAATTTTAGCCCTTAGAGTTTTCTCTCTAAGGGTTTTATATTTACTGCAGTGTGAAGTTATAACAAAATTCTGTAAAAGGCATACTTTGAGAAAGTATCTTATAAAGTAAATTAATTGCCTTAAAAAGAGGTATATGTGGAAAGCTTATCAATCGTTTCTTTAAAAGAAATTTCTGTAGACTATGCTGGTCGTACAATTTTAGATAATATTAATTTCAGTATTCATAAAGGAAAACATGTTGGCTTAGTTGGCCGAAATGGTGCAGGAAAAACGACTCTATTAAATATCATTGCAGGTGCAGATAAAGGAGACTCTGGAGAGGTTGCCTATCAAAATGGCTTACGTGTTTCATATATGGCACAACGCGAGACTATTGAAAAAGATCAAACTGTTGAAAAATATCTTTTCTCTGGTGCTCAAGAGATAATAGACATCCTAAACGAATATGAAGAAACTGCAGACTCTGCGCTTGAAAACATATTGAGAAATCTTGGCGCTTGGTCCTTAGAAGGAAATATTGATAAATTTGCTAAAGCCCTAGGCTGTGTGGAAGGAAGCCGTTACTTAAAGGACCTTTCTGGTGGAGAATTTAGACGAGTAGACCTTTGTAGAAACATCATTGCAAACCCAGATTTATTGATCCTTGATGAGCCAACAAACCATTTAGACCCACAAGCAATTGAATGGCTTGAAAATTACCTGCGAAACTTTAAGGGCACCTTTATACTAGTAACACATGACAGGTACTTTTTGGACCAGGTATGCGATAGTATCGTGGAAGTCGATAATGGAAGTATATACCGCTATTCAGGAGGTTACACGGACTTTCTTGAGGGGAGAGCTGAACGTATCTCGAATGAAAATTTAGAAGAAAGACGGAGGCAGTCCTTTTTAAGAAAAGAAGTAGAATGGGTTCGTCGAAGTCCTAAGGCTCGTACCACCAAAAATAAAGGGCGTGTTCAACGGTTTGAAGAGCAAAAGAATGTAGAGAAACCAACTCGTTTAGGTGGAGTGGAACTTTTACTACCTCCCCCACCCCAATTAGGAAATCGAGTAATTGAATTAAAAGATGTTTCTATTTGTCTTGGAGGTAAAACTCTATTAGAAGATTTTAGCTTAGAAATAGAAGCAGGACAGTGCATAGGTATAGTTGGTGGAAATGGAGTAGGAAAAACAACTTTATTAAAGATCATACTCAGTCAACTTACACCTGATCAAGGGATTGTCCAAATTGGTCAAAGATGCCAGTTTAATTATATTGACCAAAACCTAACAGGGCTTGATCCAGAAAAAACCGTTTTTGAACAGGTGGGAGAAGGAAATGACTTTGTCACTTTAGGTGATAGAAAAATATCATTATGGTCATACCTGAAACGCTTTCTATTTTCCGACCAGCAAATAAAGACTAAAATTCATCGCTTGTCAGGTGGCGAGAAACGCCGAGTTTCTCTAGCAATACAATTTAAGCGAGGTGGAAATTGTTTACTTCTTGATGAACCAACAAATGATTTGGATATTGAAACAATGACAGCTTTAGAAGAAGCAATCATTGACTTCCCTGGTTGTGTATTAGCTGTATCGCACGATCGTTTTTTTCTAGATCGCGTCTGTCATTCTATTATTGCCTTTGAGAAACCTGGAAAGGTTGTCCAACAAGTCGGTGGATATAGCTACTATGAAGAGAAAAAGAAGCAAACTCTTAAAGATGAAATTAGTTCTTCCAACTCAAAACCAATAGCTAAACCTAAAGAAACTTCTGTAAAAAGAAAACGTCTAAGTTACAAAGAAAAAATAGAACTAGAAAATATGGAAGATAATATTCTTGAAAAAGAAGCGAGAATAGAAGAAATCCAAAAATTATTCGCACAGCCAGATTTTTATGAAAACCATGCAGATGATCTTCAAGACTTACAAGAAGAGGTAACAAAACTTGAAGAGGAAGTTCAGCAGGGCTACAAAAGATGGGAAGAACTAGAGGAACTGAATAAAGTATAAATGATTATATCTTAAAACAAATAAAAAAAAGTGTAAAAAATACTAACTTTGCGCTTGTAAGTTGAGGCATTTGTTTTAAGATTTTAATAATGACTTTTTATGAAGTGAGGCGCATAAATGGTCAGGTTTATGATTTTTTGGAGGCACTTCTACTGAAAACCATTCAGATACAGTGCATTTTTCTATTACCTTTTACTTTTTTGTGAACTTTTGGAGGCAGCTTGAAAGAGCAAATTCACATTATAGTAATAGGCTTTGGGCGAAGTGGTCAAGGCGCAATGAAACTTGCTTTTGATCAAAGCTTTAAAGTTACTATTTTAGATGAATCCACAATTGAAAATAAGCATCAACTTATAGAACGGTTTGCTGATCTTACAATTGTAGATCAGGTTGACTTGTCTAAATATTCATGCCCTAATGATGTAACATCAATTGTGATAAGCCCAGGAATTTTCCCTAAATCAACAATTTATAAATGGGCAGAAAACAGTAACAAAAGCTTATTATCTGAATTAGAATTTGCCAGCCGTTATTCACCATATCCACTGATCGGTATTACTGGGACCAATGGTAAAACCACCTCCACTGAACTATTAACTCATTTACTAAATCAAATAGGTGTAAAAACTGTTTCCTGTGGAAACAATGGCTATCCCATTAGTGAAGCAGTACGAACAGCAGGATTAGATTATCTAGTTGTTGAAGTCTCAAGTTTCCAACTGGAATTGGGCCTACCCCAAAATATGGTTGCTGCGGCCTTAACAAATATTACATTAGATCATTTGGATCGCCATGAAACACTCACGTATTACGCTCAACTAAAATTCCGCTTATTGAGATCAGTCAAAAATTCTAATTGTCGAATCATGTTTCAGGATACCAAAGATGCGTTTAAGGATTTACCATGTCCACCAAGTATTACAATTTCTCATAAAGAGACATCAGTTTCGCCATGGATAATAGGAACAGATGGAATATTAAAACATTCATTCAATCAAGAAGAAACTATATTTAAAATACCTCAAGTAATGAGTCTTCAGGGCCAACACAACCTTGAAAACCTGACGATGGTATTGGCATTAATACAATGCTTAGGATTACCTGTAAACCAAGCATTAGAACATTTGAATTCATTTATCATTCAGCCACACCGCTTAAACTGTATCGCTGATGCTGATGGGGTCTTGTACTACAATGACTCTAAAGCTACAAATCCAGATGCAATGTTGCAAGCGATCAAAACTTGCAGAGCAAAACTCCCCAAAGAAGGACGTATTATTCTCATTGCTGGTGGGCTTGATAAATGTTTAGATTTCTCCTCAGTAACACCTGAATTGCCGAATCGGGTAAAAACAGTTTTGTTATTGGGGGAAAACCGGCAGAAACTTTCTGCTATTTGGCAGGACTCTGTTCCATGCCATTGTTTTATGTCCATGGATAGCTTGGTTGACCACGCTGTTCAAATAGCACAACCTGGGGATACAGTTTTGCTTTCTCCAGGAGCTGCTAGTATGGACATGTTTGAGAACTATGCCCATAGGGGCGAATCTTTTTTAATTGCGTTGAGAAGGAAATTAGGAAATGAAAAAATCATACAAGAGACTTGGGCTTAATGCCGCCGGAGTCGCCAGCGTCTGCGTTTTACTCGCAGGTTGCTCGACTAAAGATAAACCTAGCATTCTTGCACCACGAGAGTATGGTGCTGGTGCAGTACCTGCACCTTATTTAAAACCACGTGCAGCTGAAGTACAAGTCGTTACTCGCACTGAAGTTGTTGCACCTGTTCAAGGTGAAAATTTTGAGACAGCATCTCAACTACCATCACCTGTATTCACGGAAACTCCTGTAGCTATTACTCCTGAGGAAACTGCCCCAGTTGTATTCGAGATTCCTCAAGTAGCTGATATTGAAGTTGTAGATAATGATCCTGTTGTAGAAGGTGAAACTTATACTGTACAAAAGGGTGATAGCCTCTGGAAAATTTCTAGGAAGTTTTCTGTAAGCGTTGCTGAAATCAGTTCAGTAAATGGTATTTCTAAAGATACTACACTAAAAATAGGTCAAGAACTAACAATTCCTGGTGCAGATGCAACTCATACTGAAGTAGCGATGTCTGCAACAACTGAAGAGAAAGCAAAATTTTATACAGTAAAGCGTGGAGATACTTTGTCTGAAATTGCTCAGACTACAGGATTATCTTCTAGTGAACTTATGTCTATGAATGGCTTATCAAACCCAAATAAAATTTTTATTGGGCAGAAGCTTGCATTAAATGGACCTGCTGCGGAAGAATCTAAAGGTAAAGTATTTGGGCAGGTAAGTATTCCCAAAACAGCAATTCCATCAAATGGAGAGCACATTGTTAAAAAGAATGAAAGTCTATGGACAATAGCATACCGCTATAGCCTAACAGTGAATAAGTTAAAAGCATATAATGGTTTAACACGTGACACGCTATACAAGGGGCAGGTACTAAAACTACGCCCTTCTGATGGAAGTACCGCTACATCTGTTTCTGCTTCTGCTGTAACAAGTAGCCGTAGTAGCCAAACAATTCCGGTTGATGGCTTTTACACGGTACAGTCAAATGATTCCCTTTGGACCATTTCGCGTAAATTTGGTGTAAGTATGGATGATATTCGTGAAGCAAACCCAAATATGAAGTCAATCTTACAGCCTGGAGACCGCTTAATTATCAGTAAAGATGCTGGTGATACAGGTCAATATTCAGCGCCTAAATTAGCCGGTCAACCCTCCACCCCTCCAGTAGCAGCACAACAGTCAGTTGCAACTGAAGGGACTGATGATGGTGTTGGTTTGCCAGTAGAGACTGCAGGAGGACCTGCAACTGGAGGTAATATTGTACCTGAGACTATGTTACCTCATTACGTAGATAAAGCAAATGACACTCTTGAGGGAGTAGCAAGTCTATATGATTCAAAAGTAGACTGGATCCTTGAAGTGAATCCTGGCGTTAAAAGCGACGCTGACTTAAGAGCTAAAAGTGAAATTCAAGTACCAGTAAAAGACATGGGTCTAACTGGTAACTAAGATTTAGTAAATCTTCTCAACGAGACTAATCCTAGTACTCGACGCAACCCTGGGGCAGATATTTAATCTGCCCCTTTTTTATTCTTTTATTTTAAGTTTCATTCCATTAACAGGACTTTGAAGTTTCTCGGTAATTAAGATTTGTCCATCTGAAAGAGACGCTTCATCTTCATTTAGAGCAACTAGCACTTGATTGTTCATATTATAAATGACTTGAACATTTTTTTCTGCCAGAATTCCGTTTTCAATAATATATACATTTTCTTCTGTATTAATTGCAGCACGAGGAATCCAAACTGTATTAGGAACGGCTTCGCTAGGTATTTTTACAGAGCAAAACATACCTGGAATTAAGCTAAAGGGATCTTCTTCTGAGTCTTTAATTTCAATGACCGCACCTACGGTTCGGTTTTCTTCATTAAAGTTATCCAGATGAGAAAGTGTACCTTTCCAAGTACCTTTACTTACATCGCCAAGCCAAAAGATATCAACTCCAACTTGCTCTAATTGTCCAAACCAACCATTTTCGTTCTGGCTTACTTTTTCTCCAACAAAAGGCATCCAATTGGCAACCTCTGTTCCATTCAAAGGAACACTAAGCTCACGTTGTTGATCATTCGCAAAATTTATCAAAACTTGATTGACAGCAACTAATTGATTATTTTCTACAAAATTACTCACAACCCGTCCTTTAAAAGGTGCTCTTATTACACAACGCTCTAAATCTAAATTAACTTTTTGAAGTTGAGCTTTTAAAATTTCTTCCTGAGCTTGCAAACTTTCACGTTCCACAGGAATTCTCTTAAGATAATTATCTGTTTTAATCCATTCTTGTTGAGTTGTTAAAAAACTCATTTCTGCAACTTCAACTTCTCTTAAAGTTCCCACCTTAGCTTCCTCATGAAGTTTAATACGTCGCTTCAGTTCTTTATCAGCAATACCTAATGCCCTATATTGAGATTCAGAGATCTCCTTTGCTTGCACTTCATTAGAATCTAATAATTTTTTTTCTGCTACAATACGTTTGATCTCTTCCTCAATTCGAATTTTTTCAATATGAAGATCTTGAGGATCAATTTTCAAAAGTATTTCATTTTGGGGAATTATTTTACCATCTTCTAAAAGTGGATTTAGGAAAATAATTTTACCTGGAACCTCAGAAGCAATTTGAATAACTTCAGAAGGACGCACAGTTGCATGCCCCTCAAGGAAAATAATATTATCTGATGCTTCTACGATTTTTACCTTAACACTGCGTATTGACTCGCGATCTTCACTGCGACTTGGAGCCTCACGATTTGAACTCAATAAAATAAATACTCCAAAACCAAAACCTAAAACAAGAAAAACTATTGCCAAACGAAGAAACATGAAGGGTTTGGTTATGCTCATGAGATATTAATCCAGACAATCATTGAAATAGTTAATAAAGTGGATAGCCAAATATGCTGTTTACTGTATATAAAAGAAAAGTAAAGATTGAAGAAAGGTATCAACCAAATTGCAACTATCGTTCCCGGTTTACTTCTACCTGCTTCATAAGATAAAAAGATATTTAAAATGATGTAGATGAGGACTACGGCTAATAGATTCATATGTAATGTTCCTTGCTTACTTAACTATGTATCATTATTAAGGTACATCAATTCATTACAATCAGCAAATAGCTTCAATGTAATATGATTTCAAAGACTAATTCTTATTGACAAATAAGCACTTTTATGTAGGTTTAAGGGTTAAGTTTTTACCTATTAAAGAGAAAGATAATGGACGAAGATAACGAAGAGTCGCAATTAGATTCCTCTGATTTAACAACACAAAAACAAGTATTAATGTGGTTACAGATTATATGTCTTGTTTGGGTGCTAATCACCGCAGTTACACTTATTGGTGGTGGCTTTAAACAAGCAACTTCGGGCCAGGCTCAGGAACTCTTCAAATTTGCCACAAACCCAATTATGGGTGTTATTGTTGGTACAGTTGCAACTGCAATGATCCAATCCTCAAGTACCGTAACGTCAATTATTGTAGGCTTAGTTGCTGGTGGTCTTCCAGTTAATTTAGCAGTTCCAATGATCATGGGCGCAAATATGGGAACTACGATTACGAATACGATTGTTAGTATTGGACATATTCGTGATAAAGAAGAATTTCAGCGTGCATTCTCTGCTGCAACGATCCATGATTTTTTTAACTTAATGTGTATTCTAATCTTTTTACCCATAGAAATTATGTTTAAACCATTAGAAAAAATGGCCGGTCACATAAGTCAATCTATTATTAGTGAAGAACAATCTGTTTCTGGTACGATAAACTTTGTTGGGGCAATAACTAAGCCTGTTTTGAAGTTATTCCAAAGTTTGTTCTCAAATCTTGACAATGAGGTCAGTGGCTTAGTTATTATCTTCTTGGGCGTTGTACTTATATTTGGTGCCATTTATCAAATAGGTCGGCTAATGAAATCTTTAATGGTCGGTAAAGCTCGTAAGTTATTAAAAGCAGCGATAGGCCGTGGCCCCATATCAGGTATCATGTCAGGCACTATTGTTACGATCTTAGTTCAATCTTCATCTACAACAACGTCATTAATAATTCCGCTTGTTGGTGCAGGTGTTTTAAAGGTAAGAGATGTTTATGCATTTACTTTAGGCGCCAATATTGGAACATGTATAACGGCATTAATTGCAGCTATGGGAGTCACTGGCGATTCAGCAGGATTCGCACTTCAAATAGCGCTTGTGCACTTGTTGTATAACTTCATTGGAGTTATTGCGGTCTATGGAATTCCATTTTTAAGAGAAATTCCATATAAGGCAGCAGAACGTTTAGCACTTAAAACCTGCAATAATAAACTAATTGGCTTTGGCTATATAGCAGGTATCTTTTTTATATTCCCTGCAGTAGCCATCTTACTTCAAAAACTTTTCTGACTTTCGTACCATAGCTTTAGGCCTTTCAAAGAAATTATTGGATCCCCAGTCACATCAAAGTTTTCTTTTAATTCATCGATAAAAATATACATATCACCGCCAGTTAAAATTAAGTTTAACTCCTCACCAAATTGCTGGTAACCTTTAAAAATGATTTCTTTAATAAAGCCAATGGTTGCCATGTGCACACCATTCTGCATAGTTGATGCTGTTGTATTATTACATAATTTATTCTGAGTCTGCATGGGAACTAATGCGGGTAGCTGCCCAGTCCCTTGATGCATCGCTTGCAATGCAAGGCGTCTACCTGGAGCAATCACGCCTCCTAAGAAAGTACCTTTACCATCAATAAGTTCACAATTGATTGCAGTACCAATATCAATAATTAAAGTCGCTTTTTTGAAAGTATTAGCAACGTAAATCGCATTGCATAGTCGGTCTGCTCCAATTGTATCTGGGGTGACCTTTTCAAATGATACCCCCATACTTTCAGCATCTTTATAATGAATAAATGCCGTATTTTTAAATCGTTCAGAGATGATTCTCTTTACCTGTGGGATAACACAAGAGCAGAATAAAGTAATTTCTTCAGTTTTATAGCCCTCAAAAGGGGATGTCAATTGAAGTAAATCTTCAGTTTTCAACTTATGTATTTTCCCAGAAGAAACTTCTTCTAAAGTGCCCCACTCAGTATGTGTGTTTCCAATGTTTACAAGTAAATTCATGAAATCTTTTGCTGTACAAGGTTAAGTAGCCAACGATATGTCTTATTGAAAGAATTTATACATAGTTGTTCATCAGGAGAATGAGCATTTTGAATTGTTGGCCCATATGCAACTAAGTTATTTGATTTTATTTTCTCTCCAACAATGCCTGCTTCTAGTCCAGCATGAATAATGGAAACTACAGGTTCTTCTTGAAAACATGCTTTGTAGCTTGCTATCGATGCTTTTAAAATACTTGAGTTTTTGGTTGGTTTCCATCCTGGGTATTGCCCAGAGGTTTCCATGGAAAAGCCAAAAGAGGAAATGATTTGTTGAATATTTTGGGTTAATTGATCAAGTGGCAGTGAACTAGAGCTTCGCCCATTATATAGAAATAAAACTTCTTTACCTGTTGTCTTAATAATACCGATACTATTTGATGTTTCTACGAGTTCTGGAAATTCTTCTTCCATCGCCAAAACACCTGCTGGTATATTGTTCAAAGCAGACAATAAATCATGAGAAACTATAGTATCAGGTGTCTCAGTATCCCCAACGACAAAAAAAGCATTACTCTCAATGGCTCTGAGCTCACTTAACACTTGCTCCAAATAATCGTTCAAAGTAGTTTTGTTAATTCCTGAAATAACTGCCTTTACTTCTCTAGGGATAGCATTTTTCTTTGAACCACCATTCATAGCATGCAACACGAAATTTTCTTTTTGAGACAATTTTGCTAAAGTTGAGGACATTGACAAAATTGCATTACCTCTACCTTCATGAATATTAACGCCTGAGTGTCCTCCGCGATAACCTTTCAATGTAATCTCAATTGCTTCTCTATTTGATTTTTGGTGAATTAATGGAGCTTTTAAGGTGTAGTCAATTCCCCCTGCGCAACCAATTGTAATGACCCCATCTTCTTCAGAATCTAAATTAACTACAGTTTTGCCTTGAAGTATACTAGAGTCTAACTCTAATGCACCTGTTAAGCCCCTCTCTTCGTCAATTGTAAATAAAAGTTCAAGCGGAACTCGGTCTTCAACATCCGCTAATGCAACAGCCAAACCAAGTGCAATAGCAACACCATTATCAGCTCCTAAAGTTGTCCCATTAGCACGTACCCAAGTATCTTTTACAGACATCTGTATAGGATCAGTATCAAAGTCATGATTTGTGCCTTCATTCTTTTCGCAAACCATATCCATATGACCTTGAAGAATAACAGGTTCTTGTTTAGACAAAGTACCTTTACCAGGAACAACCAAAACAATATTTCCAGTTTTATCAATACGGTAATCCCAACCTTTTTGACCTGCTATAGATACAAGCCATTCACGTACTTTTCCTTCTTTTCCAGAAGGTCTAGGAATTTGGTTTAACTCGTAAAAAAATTGCCAAGCAAGTCCTGCTTCGTTTTCAAATAGTGTATGAAGTTGATTCATGATTCTGCTTTAAACTTTCGTATTCTTTTTTGGCATAGAAGTGCACTAGAAAGTAGACTCCATACCATAATTACACATAATGAAATAATATCCCACAACATTTTAGTTGCATAAGTTTTTATATCAGCAAAGTTCAGATTATCCTGAAATCGATCTATATATACTTGAGCAAACTGAACAAAATGTACAAGTAATAATATTGAGAAGATACAAGTTAAAAGGATAGCAAAAGCTCCTCGCCACCATTCCCTTAGGTACAGATGCCCAGCTCCTGGAAATGTTAAACTAAGAATGATTACCTTCCATATACTTGGTAGCTGAATATCAGTCTTTTTTGACATAATATTTTAAAGCTTCATGTATATTGAGATGCTTATAGACATATCCTGTCTCCTGTAGTCTCTTTGAACTTACTTTCTGGGAAGCAAGCATGGTTTCATCTGCCATTTCTCCAAAGACTAGTTTTGCAGCGGATTGCGGCATTGGTAAAAATGCAGGCATACTAACCTGCTTACTTAAGGCGACAGTATACTCTTTATTAGTGATTGGTTTTTGAGCAACAATATTAATTGGCCCCTTAATATCTTCTTTATCTAAAAGGTGGCGCACAGCTAAAGATGCATCCATCAAAGAAATCCAAGACATAAATTGTTTACCACTTCCTACTGGACCACCTAACATGATTTTAAAAAATGGAAGTTGTTTTTTAAGCATACCACCAGTATCGCCAATAATAACACCGAAACGTAAATGAACTGTACGAATACCTGCCTGCTTTGCTGGATCTGCTGCTTTTTCCCACTTTTTACAAACATCTGCAAGAAAACCTTTACCAGGAACAGTTCCTTCAATCAAATTTAGATCACTATGAGCACCATAGAAACCAATCGCACTTGCAACAAAGAAGCTTTTAGGAGGATCTGTCATTTTCGCTAAAGTTCTCGCAATCAGTGCTGTTGAGTCTACACGACTTTTCAAAATTTTTTCTTTGTTTTTTTTATTCCATCGACAAGCAATATTTACACCACCTAAATGAATGACCGTATCTACTCCAGCAAGATCTTCCCGTTTTAACTCACCTGTTTCAGGGTTCCAAGTTTTAGCGTTATGGAGGTCCCCTGCTTCACGTACAAATATAACAAGTTCATGTCCAGCACGATTTAAATCATCTTTAAGTTGAGTGCCTAACATTCCACTACAACCAAAAAGTGCAATTTTTGCCATTTCAATTAAACCTTGGATCTATTGGAAACGTAGAAACCAACTTAAATTGATCTCCCATTTCGGTTAATACTTCGCGCCAAATATTTTTTGACTTTCTATTAAAAACTTTTTTAGCATCTGCAGGTTGAACCAACCAAGACTCTTCAATAAGTTCTTGAACAAGTTGGTCTTCGTTCCACCCAGAATAGCCAATAAAAAAGCGACAACTTGCTTGCTTTAAATTACCCTTTTTGATCCCATTTACAATCTCATCAAGATCACCACCTAAGTATATATCATCTATGATTTCAAGGCCACCGTAGATATTATCTTTACTATGATGAAGTAAATGTAGAGAGTTTGGTTCAACAGGTCCTCCTTCATAAACTGTCAAACGGCAATCAAAGCCAGGAATAAGATCGCTGACAATCATTTCAGTCGGTTGATTTAAGTTCAATCCAAAGCTACCCGTATTGTCGTGTGAACATAAGAAAATGACACTTTGCATGAACCGTGGATCTAGTATTTTCGGACTTGAAATCAAAAAATCTCCAGTTTTTGGAGACATATCATAGGGGGTATGTAAACTCAAAATAGTACCTTTTTAAACAATGCTTATTTAATTGTAAACGTAATTAAACAAAAAACTATTAAAATTCCCAATAATTTTGAGCTTGACAGTACATTTGATATTGACATTCTTTAAGGAACGGCTATTTTAATAGCCCGAAATGATGGTGAGTGTAGCTCAGTTGGTTAGAGCGTCTGATTGTGGCTCAGAAGGTCGCCGGTTCGAAACCGGTCACCCACCCCAATAAAAAAGCCTGGTATAGATACCAGGCTTTTTTACTTTTCAAAAATGTCCTACATTCTATGGAATTACCCATATTTTATCAAAGTTACCAGGGTAACGGATGTTCGTACCGCCAACAATTCTTCCCTTTTCATCTATCAAAACCAAATGAGCATTTTTAGAACTACGAATTAAATTAAAATCTGTTAAATCTTTCTCCCATTTCTTCCATAGTCCCTCTGTCGTTGAAATTCGAATAGCTTTGTTTTGAACGCTGAATGCTCTAGAGACTTCAATGTATAACACGATATCCTTCATAAAACGATTAACATAAAGGCCTGAGGTAATGGGTGCACCAGCATATTTGGAACGTTTATGAATCCAAGTTGCGTATTCGACCATAAGGGTTTTAAATTCTTCTGGAATTTTTATTTTGGTTGTATCATATTTTGATCCTAAGGAAGGACCTGAATAATACTTACGTCCACCTTTGATAGTGATTGTTGTAGAACCACTTTTAAATTGATTCGGATTGTTAACCGTTTTTTTCGGTTCTTCTTTTTTGGGCTGATTCGCCATATCTTCAGCCAGTTTTTTATCGTCTTCTTGTTTTTTAGCCGCTAACTCTTCCTGCTTATCAGCCAATAGTTCTTTTTTTATACGCCACTTTGCACGTAGTTTAGCATATTCCTTGGGATAGAATATTTTATAGCTGTCTGCTTTAAGTTGGGAAGTATTAAACCTTTTAGTTGAACCATCAAGCATTTCAAAAGTAACGCCAGCTGAACTTTTTGCGATGTATCTTCCCTGTATTTTTTTGCCGTCTTTTAAATTTACCGTGTATGTTTGGTTCAAAGATGCAGGCTTGATTGCCTTCATCTCTTCATTATAATAATCAAGAAACTTTTTTTGAAGTGGCGTCAATTCTTTTTCAGGCTCTTCTGCTTTTTCACCAGGAGCTCCTTGGGCAACAAAAAAGCGCTCCGAAAAATCTTGTTTTTTCGGAAGCGCTTGAGAATTTGCTAAAGCTGAAAAACTACTAGGAACTAACAAAGTAATTAAAAATAAATCCATGCAACGAAACATTCTTATTCCCAAAAATAACTTATTAACAGTAGCTTATACAACACAAATAAAAATTATTTGTTTTTATGACGCATAGCTTTAAGACGCTTACGGCGCTTATGCTTTGAAATTTTGCGTCTACGAGTTTTTTTCAAATTACCCATAAATAATGAAAATCCTTAAAATCTTTAAATAAATTTAACGGCTAATTATACCGCCAATACATGAAATGAGTCGATTAATATAGTGTAATCATAGAATGAGGCAAGGACATTTTCACAAAATTCATAATTTTCTTATGAATGATTCGATCTAAAATCCAACCAAGAGCCTATCTCATAGTTAAGTGCTTTTCTAGCTAATGCTTCTGCTTTATATGAGCTTCTAACCATAGGACCACTAGCCACAGCTTTAAAGCCAATTTGATAAGCTAAATCTTCCCAAGCTTGAAACTGTTCAGGCTCAACATACCGGTGAACTGGCCAGTGCTCCGTTGATGGGCGAAGATACTGTCCAATAGTCAAAATATCAATACCAGCATTATACATATCTTTTAAAGTTGTTTCAACCTCTTGATCAGTTTCTCCCAAGCCAACCATAATGCCAGATTTGGTCAGCATATATGAAGGCCCATGCTTTTTGGCCATCGATAAAACACTTAATGAACGATCATAACGGTTACCAGAACGAATATCTTTAGTTAGGCGTTCGCAAGTTTCCATATTATGGTTAAAGACCAATGGACCAGCCGCAGCGACTTTAGCAATATGCTCTTCACGTCCTTTAAAGTCTGGAGTTAAAATCTCCATACCAACATCTGGGATTTCTTTATAAACTTGCTCGACAGTCCGCACCCAGTGATTTGCTCCTTTATCAGGTAAGTCATCACGATCCACACTAGTTAAAACAATAAATTGAAGACCACTCATTTTGGAAGCTTTGGCTACACGCTCCGGTTCATCAACATCTGGAGGGTTTGGATTAAAAGATGAAATTGCACAGAATGCACATTTCCTAGTACAGCGATCCCCCAAGATCATTACTGTTGCTGCTTTATCATGCCAACATTCATTAATATTTGGACACTTCGCAGACTGACAGACGGTATTCAGCTCAAGGTTATCTACCATATCTGAAACAAATTTTCGATTTTCACCTGTACGAATCTTTGCCCGAATCCATGAGGGGAAACGTTTTGGTTGAATCGATGAATCTGGCATGTTTTTTGACATTTTTAATCCTCAGTTGTAAAACCAAACAAAGCGATTCCAGCTTTATTTAAGGCATCAATTACTTTTTCTTTTTCAATAAATAGTGTTCTTTCAGCATGCACAGCTAAGCAATGTGCTTTTGCTTCAATAAGGTTCTCTACCGTTTGCATTCCAATACAAGGAATATCGCATCGCATATCTTGTTTAGGTTTAGAGATTTTAACAACAGTCACATCTCCATGGCCTAATTCACCACCTCTTAAGACTGCTTTATCTGTTCCTTCAAATGCCTCAACAGCCAAAACCGTTCCCTTTTTCACAACAACGGTTTGTCCGATATCTAAGCGGCTGGTTTCTCTAGCAATTTGAACACCAAAATCAATTTCATTTTGAAGGTCTTTTTTGACCTTCACTTTTCCCATCTGTCCTACATGTGACATATGCTTTTCCATGAAAATTGATGCATCACATACATGTACGCCTGCCTTTTCAAATTCATTGGCAACTGCCCCAAATAAAGATTCGGCATTTTTTTCTTTAGTTGTGGCCATAATTTTTACGGCCAATAAGTCTGGGCGGAACCCTGTAAATAGACGCTCAGGCTTTACTTGCCCAGTAAAGATCATATTCTGAACATTATTATTCTTAAAAAAGTTAATTGCCTTTTTAATTTGTCCAACGTAGAACCATTCTACATGGTCTGCAACTTTTTCAATTTCAGGATCTGTTTCACCATTCATTGCAGCAACATATAATTTTTTAACCCCGTGTTTTCGTGCTTCTTGCAAAAACATAAAGGGGGTTTGGCCACGGCCGGCAACTAAACCAAAAGATTCGTACATTCTTATCATCCATTTTATTTGTACACAACGCTGTAATGAAGTTAGCTTTCAGGCACACTTTGTCAAGGTTAGCACCTTCTCGAGCAAGCTTAAAAACTGAATAAATACCTTTAACTTTACACTTAATTACTGTATAATACTTTGTAAAGGAAAAGCTCAATGTACCCCATTTTAATTTTATTTTTTATTTGTTTAATTGTTGCAATTTATCGCTACAAAAAACACCAACAGAATCTTCGCCAGATAGAAGATCAATTAGATCCAATTTTGACTTTAGAACTTCAGGTTGCTCGTACTTATAAGTCTGGTGAATATGAGGAAGCTCTGAGGTTGCTTAAGGAGCTTGAGGTATTGGCGCCAGCAAGTCTAGTGGTTTTAAATTTAAAACCTAAGATCCTAGAAGCACTTAGGGTTTAGATGGGGGCAACATGGGTAATGGTGTCTGTTGTTCGGTAATGATCGGTGGCGTTAACTTTGGTATTTGAAACAACAACTTTCCTTTTGTATCGATCACCCAAACTTTTCCTTTGTAAGCAACCTTTGCACGCTCATTCCTAAATGGTGTTACCCACTGATAACGTAAGGGGATAACTTTTTCTCCTTGTTTATCAATATATCCCCAATTTCCACCACCTTTAAACATTAAACTTCCACCCACTCCCAATTCCCATTCAGCGCCATTATTGACACCAGCCAAACCATCCGAAAAAGGAATCGCATAATCAAAACGGGCATTCTTAAACTGAACACGCCCATCTTCATTCAAATAAACCCATTTCCCATTGAAATATTGAGCTGCTGCTTTGCCCTCGGAAAAGGGACTTGCTTTGGCATAAATTGCCTGAATTTGCAATTTGCCTCTACGGTTAATATAACCAAAACGGTTGTGAAGCTTTAGAATCCCAATTCCTTTAGAGAATCGAGGAGGGTTACTTAATTTAGGTGCAATAGTAAAATCACCATCTTTATTAATCATTCCCCAACGGCTTCTAACTTGTACAGGAGCAATACCTTCGTGAAAAGCACCAACAGAATCATATTTTGGGCGAATGACAACTCGTCCATTTCGGTTTAAGTAGCCCCATTTATTTTTATATTTAAACGCAGCAAAGCCTTCAGAAAAAGGTTTAATCCAGGGGTAACGTGCTGGTAAAATTTCTTTGCCGTTCAAATCGATCAGGCCCATAATTAATCCACTTTTTCGGGTCTTAATTGTAAATGCAGCTAGGCCTTCCGAAAAGGCTCCGACTCGGTTATATTTTGCCTCAATCACAATCTTACCATTTTCGTCAATAACACCTACAGGTCCATAACGTTTGTCAGCGAAATCCCTTTGATGCTTTATGCGAACGGAGGCCCTATTCTCTTTAAAGGGAGAAACCTGGGAAAATTGGGGTTGTATAATCCACTTGCCACTTTGATCCATATATCCCCAGCCATCATCTGTTTGTACTGCTAATTTTTTTTCGGAATAAGAGGTCAAAAAGTATTTACTATCTGGCATTGGTGATGAACAAGATTGCAAAAGAATAGCCATCAATATTATGATGAAGGTATGAATGTACTTAACTTTTTTCATTTGATTAAGTGGCCTGTATATCCTTCATCAACAAGAAGTTCAAAGGCACTCCATACCTCATCAGGTATTTCTTGATAGACCTGAAAACCCTTAGTTGGGTAAACTTTGATGCGTTGTAAATCCCCTACCATCACATGTATAATATCTTCAGTGGAAAGAAACGAGTTGGGGTAATCATTAAATGCAATTTGTGGAGAGGTAACAAAAAATTCCTGATTCGGCCATTGTTTTTTAAATGTAGCAAAAGTCCGCCGTTCCATAAATGGTTTTTGAACGACTACAAAACGTTGTGGCTGCATGCCAATTTCATTTAAAAGAACTTGAGTAAACTGAATATTCTCACCAGTATTCGTGGAATTTTCTTCTAAAAAGATATCCTCTTCCAAAACACCTAATTGCATTGCAATTTGAGCAAAATGTCGTGCCTCAGAACAGTCCCAAAGTCCAGCAGTTAACTCGCCTACTCCTCCAGAAAAAATAATTTTTGGGGCTATTTTTTGATGGTATAATTCAGCCGCTCTTTTAGCGACTCGAATATCATTACTCCCAAGAGCTAGAATGCAATCACTTTGAGTAATAGCATGATTTAATACATGATAATTCCAAATTAAGCTTGCTGCTTCATGTATTTTTTTATCCATGAGTTATCGCTCCGGAAAGTTTCCTTTTAAGGCTTGCTGAATGATATGCTTTACGTGTGAAGAGAAATCTTTATTTAACATCCAAGTCAAATAACCAGATTCATGCTGTACCATGACTTTAAGTGACTTTCCACTATGTTGGCCAAAATTGATTACTGCTTCATTATTCTGCCAAATAAATTTACCACCCCAATCCACTTTATTCTTCAAATAGTCAGGTGTGCAGGATTCGCTCAAAGCTTCAGGTGTAGGTAATAAATCCTGATACATACGAAGCTGACCATAAAGAACTTTTTGGGTAGCAATAATATCCGCTTTAGCATTATGCGCATTTTCAAGTTTTTCACCACAGTAAAACTCTAATGCTTTTTGAAGTGTTTTTGGCTCTTTCATCCTAAAAATCTGAAATACATCAACAACTGAGATATGAGAGGTATCTAAGAAAATTCCAGCACGAAAGAATTCTTCCATCAAAATTGGGATATCATAATTAATTAGATTATACCCACTCAGGTCCGCACCATGTAGAAAGTGGTGAAGACTACGTGCCAATTCTGCGAATGTAGGGCAATTTGCAACATCTTCATCGAAAATACCATGAATAGCAGAAGACTCTTTAGGGATTAAACAACCTGGATTGATCATCTCGTCACGTAATTCTTCAGTACCATCTGGGTAAACTTTAATTAAGGTTAGTTGAACAATACGATCCTTTACAGGGTCTAAACCCGTAGCTTCAATATCAAAAAAAATGATGGGTCTAATTAAAGATAAACTCATTGATAATCCTCCAAGTCCTTCATCCAAACTTCAAACTCTGCGTCAGATGGCATACGCCAATCACCTCTTGGAGATAAACTTATAGTACCAACTTTAGGACCATCAGGTATACAACTTCGTTTGAACTGTTGAATAAAAAAACGACGTACAAAGTTTTTTAACCACTTTAAAATAAAGGGTTCATCATAAGTGCCACTAAAAGCAACTTTAGCTAAAGACAAAATACGTAAAGGGTCCGCACCATATTTTACAAAATGATATAAGAAAAAGTCATGGAGTTCATAAGGTCCTACAACATCTTCTGTAACTTGTTTAATATTATCTGCTTCGTCTGGCGGCAACAGTTCAGGTGAAATAGGTGTATCTAAAACGTCTAGTAAAGTCTCTTTAAGCTCAGTTTTCTGTTCTGCGACCCAAGCAACGACATACTTAACAAGCGTCTTAGGTACACTACAATTAACGGAATACATAGACATATGATCTCCGTTGTAAGTCGCCCAGCCTAAAGCCATTTCAGAGAGGTCACCTGTACCTACAACAAAACCACCATGCTTGTTGGCCATATTCATCAGATATAAAGTACGCATCCTTGCCTGCACATTTTCATAGGTCACATCATGAATAGATTCATCATGTTCGATTTGATCAAAATGTAATTTTGAAGCATCCGCTATTGAAATTTCTTTGAAGGTGGCACCAATTTGTTGGCATAAGTGAACGGCATTATTGAACGTTCGGCCCGTAGTACCAAAACCTGGCATTGTTATTGCAATAATATCACTCATTGGGCGTTCCAAGCGCAACATTGCTTGCTCACAAACTAACAGCGCCAATGTAGAATCTAAACCACCTGAAATACCTATAACGATCGATTTTGCATGCGCATGCTCAATTCGCTTAGCTAGGGCAGCTGCCTGAATATTAAAAATCTCTTTACAACGCTCATTACGAACTGTTTCAATCTGAGGGACAAAAGGATGTGCACTTATATATAACTGACCAACATCTGCTTCTAACACAGGATCTAGGTCAACATAACGAAATGCCTGTTCAGAATATTCATCACAGTAGGAAGTTTCAGTAATTCGAGTTTGCCCAAGCCTATAGCAATCCACAATTGCTGAAAGCATAAAAGATTCTTTTTCAAAACGTTCGTTTTCGGCAATAATGATACCATTATCTGCGATCATTGCATGTCCTGAAAATAAAAGGTCAGTTGTTGATTCTCCAGTACCGGCCGAGCAATATACATATGCAGCTATACATCGAGCAGATTGCTGACTTACGAGTTGCTGGCGATATTGATGCTTGGCAACTAATTCATTACTTGCAGAGAGGTTTGCCAATAAAGTTGCACCAGCTAAAGCTTGATTTGAGCTTGGTGGAATTACTGTCCATAGGTCTTCACATATTTCCAAACCTAATATGAAGTGCTCTTGAGCTTTAAACAGTATATCTATACCAATGGGAACTTCACGAAATCCTGCATAGTCACACAGGCCTTCCATCAAATCACGTCCAGAATTAAACCAACGTTTCTCGTAAAATTCTTTATAATTTGGCAGGAATGTTTTGGGAACTAACCCGCGAAGCATACCATGCTGCAAAACTGCCGCACAATTGTATAAACGACTTTTAAATTTTACAGGACACCCAAGCAATAATACACAAGAGTTGCCAGATGTATAATGTGCAAGTTCTTCAACTGCAAGCTCTACTTCTGAAATTAATTTTGATTGTAGGAATAAATCTGCACATGTATAACCGGTCAAATTCAATTCAGGTAAAACACATAGAGCCAAGTTTTGCTGAACTGCTTGATCATAAGCAGACTTTGCCTGTTGTAAATTATATGCAACATTTGCTACTTTAAGTTTTGGAACAAATGTACCAACTCGGTATAATCCTTGCATGAAGGAGCCTTCCTTTCAAAAAGACAACTAGTATTCATAAGCCTAGCGGCCTAAAACATTTTGCTTGCCAGCTAAATGATGTTTAGCCAAATCTAAATATCGAACTGATAACTTTGCAATGTATGCGAGTTCTTCGTCTTTAATTGGACGTAGTTTTTTGGCAGGTACTCCTGCATAAACCCAACCAGATTCTACTACTGTACCTGGAGTAACCACTGCACCAGATGCAACAAGTGATCCAGACTGAACAATCGCATCATCTAAAATTTTAGAACCTGTACCAATTAATACGTCATCACCAATTTCTTTACAATGTAAGCATGCTTGATGCCCAACAATAACGCGGTTACCAATATGCTGGTCTACACCACTCTTGCAATGTACAACCGTTCCATCTTGAATTGAGCATTGTTCGCCTATATAAATTGAAGCGACGTCCCCGCGGATTGCCGTAAAAGGCCAAATGCTAGTATTCTTACCGATATGAACATCACCATAAACATAAGCATTTTCATAGCAGAAATAACTGCCAACCTGTTGCATTTTCATTCACTAAAGCTTCTGATTATGATGCCATTGACGTTGTGCATCCATACCTTTTTTCCATGGGTTTTTACCAGCTTTTAGCTCTTTGACTAAATCTTTTGGCAACTGATCAAGTGGAACGTAATAAACTTTACGCTCTGAAAGTGGGTCTATGTTTGAGTTATATTGCAAGTATGCTCGGTCATGCGAAACTCCAATATATTCAAAATAACGGCCACTTTGAAGTTGACCAATGTCATCAGTAACCAATTTAAAATCGTCTGGTTTCATAACACGTAAATTACAGCAACCTGTAAAAATCATTGAACCAAGGGCAATCGTAGCAATGAACCAATTTCCTTTCATGCTCCACTCCTATATAGTAATATTTTATGGAAATGAATCTACCTCTCAAAGCTTATAAGTGACGCAACCCAAAGCAGGTAGTTCTTTAAATTTATCAATAGTTAAACAATATCCCCAATACACAGATTTCCCACTTTTATTAAGCAATCAAAATAAAGAAATTACAGAGTTTATGGAGTTCATTTATTTTATGCTTAATTAGCTATAAAAATTTGAAAGGTTTTTTGGGCTACAAGTTGTTTTTGAATCCAACATGAGAGTGTCCATTTTCCTACTTTATCTTGAATGGGTTCCCAGAATGTATCCCCCACAAAGAAGCGGTATTCTGCAGACGAGATATATTCTTTTCCTTTAAAAGATGGAGCAATATTCCCTTTTTCGTTTTTAAAAGGTGGGTGATCTATCTGAAAATCAAGCCATTGTCCTCTTGCGCCATGAATATCAATCACATAACCAAACTCAAGTCCCAACTGTGCGGGTATTTTGGTGGTATGCTTTACTATTTGTGGTATTTGATCTGAATCAGGCTCCCAACCATCATAGATTCCAAAACTATAATATTCAACTTCGATCTTCTTTTTAGGCATGCTTTATTATACTTCAATCTTTTCCTGTAATTTTTCTTTCTTACGGTAAAAACGGATAAACATTAATATCCAGCACACTACTGTAATCAAAGAACAGAGCCAAGCAAACCAGTTTCCATAACGAACATAAAATGTCATTTGCTGATCAGCTAAAATGGGTAAGTCATAAAACTTGAATCCACGGTAAAAGGGATTTCCATCAGGAGAGACTAAGGGGTCCACGATTGTTCCGTTTGGTAAAATAAGACAAGTATCAGAGTTGTTTCCATTTCTCAAAGTTGGAATACCACTTTCTATTGCACGAACGACAGAATGTGTTAAATGCTGATAACTACCACTCGTTTCACGGTACCAAGCATCGTTAGACACAGTTATGATTGCTTCTGCGCCGTTTCTTCTAGCACCATAAGTGACATCCGGGTAAGCGTCATCATAGCAGATATTAAAGCCTATTTTATATCCTTTAAACTCTAAGATTCTATAAAGTTTACCAGCCGTTAAACCGCGTACAAATAGTGGATGTTCTTTTAATTTATCTGGCATATAATCCCCTAATGGAGTATACTCGCCAAATGGTACGGTATGAATTTTATCATAAAAAAATTGTTCTTTATCCTTTTTATCCATTAAAACTAGGCTGTTATATTCATGCTCTTCACCAAATATTTGACGATATGTTATAGTACCTGCAAGCAATGATGCTGGCCAAATTTCATTTAAAATAGGATCTAAATATGGAGCCATGTCACTTGATAGTAAGGCATAAGGTATCGCAGTTTCTGGCCATAAAACTAAGTCTGGTTTTTCAGTATACACCCCCTGAATAGTTAAATGCTGATAAACATCCATTGCCCTGTATAACTGTTCTCTACTTGGAACACGCATCTGCTCCAAATTACCTTGGATCGCCAATACACGTATACTTCCTTTGGACTTCATTTCAGGTAATACAGGCAAAATGAAACAGAGGCTCAGCGGAAACAAACTCACATAAAGTACAGGCTTTTTCCACAAATTAGTAATGGCTTTTTTATCATGTTGACGCATATAAAAACGATAAAGAATACAAAACATCATAAAATTCACAATTATCACGACAAAGCTCAAACCGTATATACCCGTATAAGGCAATAGCTTTGTTAGAGTCGCAGAGTCCCAAAATGCTTGTCCAACATAATTCCACGGAAATCCTGTAAAGACCCAACTTCTGACCCATTCCCAAGTGACCCAAATTGCACTTGCTAAAAGAATAAAAATAGGTTCTTTTTTAGCTAAAAGGATCGTTGGCATCTGGATACCATTATGAGTCACTTGCGGGTAAAGATCCATATATTTTTCAGTATCGAGGAAACGGTAAAGCTGTACAATATTTTTCATGGCCATTGCAGGCATAAATGCACAAATAGCAGCCACAACAACCGCTGCTGGTGGGATGACTTGCGACAACCAGTAGAAAGAGAGAGTAAAATGTCCCCAAAAGAAAAAGTAAGTCCCCTTAAAGGTATGCTGAAAACGCCTTTTCAATATGTATACAAAGGCGGGTGTAAGAAATATCCAACTGAACCAACTCCACTCTAAGGGTGCAAAAATACATGCTGTAGCAAATCCCACAGCATATAGTATAATTGCAATTGCTAACCGATTTCTCCATTTTAGCCAAAAACTTAAATCTTGATCGTTTTTTTCACGATAAGTGAAAAAAGAGTGGTTCTCTGACATAAGATATTTTATTAATTAGAAATTCTTTAAAGCTTGTTCAGATTGACCTGGTATATTCATCTCTTTAAAAGGCATAAATGCAGGCACCTGAAAATCTTCTAAGTCGAAATCATTCAATGGCGTTAAGCTTTCTGATGCTATTCCATCTTGACTTCGACTCATAAATTTCTGTAAACCTAAGACCATACCTAAAATCAGCATCGCACAAGCAGCAAAGCTCAAAATAAAACGGAACTGATTGTTAGACTTATCTGGAACAGGCACAGCAACTTCAACATCTTCAGAAATTGCTCTCATCGCAGCTTTCTTATTTAGATCATCACTTTTACCACTGTCTTGACTACTTTGCTTTTCATATTGCGAAATCAATGCTTCTGCATCAAAATCAAAACGACGGCTCAAGGATTTCAGATATGACTTAACATAAATCTTGGCTATTGGTAAACGTTCAAAGTCTTCTTCTTCTAATGCTTGTATGTACTCTTTACTAATTCTGGTACCTTCTGCAGTTTTAGCAATTGTATCCCCACGCTTCTCACGTGCATACTTCAACACTGCACCAAAACCATCCTTAGATAAAGTAGGTTGAGAAGTCACTGCAACCGCAACAGGCGCCTCAACCAAGCTATCAGGTTCGACCTCTTCATCAATAGTTGGCTCAACGGCAACAGTATCTTCCACTACAACTTCATCAATAGTTGGCTCAGCGGCAACAGTATCTTCCACTACAACTTCATCAATAGTTGGCTCAGCGGCAACCGTATCTTCTGCCACAACTTCATCAATAGTTGGCTCAGCGGCAACCATATCTTCCGCCACAACTTCATCAATAGTTGGCTCAGCAACAGCTGGGGTTTCGACCTTTTTCTTTAATTTTAGTGGCTTTGATAGATGCAATTTCTTAGGCTGACCGGGTTCTTCTTCCACTAACGAAGGCTCACGCTTAATAATCACCTGTTGGGTTTCATTTTGCGCGGGTGCAGGCGTTGGCTCTATCTTACCTTCCACTTCTTCTAGCATCGCTTTCAAGCGCGGCTCAGTTGGAGTTGGTTGAAGTTTCACTTTTTCAGTGTCTGCAGTAATATCAACAGGTGGATGAAAGTCACTGGCAGTGGGAGCTACATTATCTTCTGCTCCTTTGGCTTCAATATTTGCAAAAAGATCATCCTGAAATTCTTCTTTTTTGATCACTTTGGTCAACTTTAACTTTTGAGGGCGTTTCTCAACGATAGGCTCGTTTATATCATCCTGATCAATTTTATTTGACCAAGTAATATCCAAACGTTGTTGGTTCGATTCTAGTTTACTTGTTGGTTCATTCATCATATACCTCCAGTTTATGCTTCTGAATCTGCTGGTTGCTCACTTGCCTCCGAAGCTCCAGCACCTTCATTATCACCAATTAAAATATCACGTGGTGCAGACCCAATTTGCGGCCCCACAACACCACGGCGTTCTAGCTCCTCAATAATTATAGAAGCCTTGTTATAGCCTATTCGTAGTTTCCGTTGAATATAGCTGGTAGTTGCCCGTTTATCTTGTAAGATTACACCGATTGCTTGTTGGATCAGTTCTTCATCACCTTCTGAGAAATCTGAATCTGGCGGAGCAGATACGGTTACACCACCTACAGTGGTTGTTTCTGGCTTCGCTTCTTTGAACATATCTTGTACAAACTCTGCCTCTGCTTGTTCAGATATAAAACTAATCACACGGTCAATTTCATCATCATCAACCAAACATCCTTGCGTACGGCTAAGTTTACTCCCACTTGGAGGTTTATACAACATATCTCCTCGTCCGAGTAAAGCCTCTGCTCCTTTTACATCTAAAATCGTCCGTGAATCTGTAATAGAGGTAACCTGAAAAGCAATACGAGTTGGGAAGTTGGCTTTGATAACACCAGTAATAACATTCACCGATGGGCGCTGTGTAGCAATAACGGCATGAATCCCAATTGCACGGGCTTTCTGCGCAATTCGTGCAAGTAAAGTTTCAATTTCCTGTTTACTAGTCATCATAATATCAGCCAATTCATCAATAATCACAACTATATAGGGAAGCTTGTTTGGAATTGGATTACCATCTTCATCCATAACGGGCTCTGCTTCTGGTTTTCTAGCATTAAAACCAGCAATATTTTTGGAACCAATTTTAGCCAACATTCGATAACGACGCTCCATTTCATTTACTGCCCAATTCAAGGCCTGTGGAACTTTTTTCACATCAGAAATGACGGGTGTGACAAGGTGAGGCAGGCTTGCATAAGCAGTAAACTCAACAACTTTTGGGTCAACTAAAATAAGCTTTAATTCATCTGGACGGAAGCGGAATAGTAAACTCATGATCAATGTATTCATACAAACCGACTTACCAGCGCCGGTAGCACCAGCAATCAATAGGTGAGGAGCACGTGCTAAGTCCATAATTTCTGGTTTACCTGAAATATCTTTACCTAAGCAAATAGGTAAAGAACCTTTAGTGTCTCGCCAACTTGGACTTTGGAGTAACTCACGAAAGTGCACGGCCGAAGCTGAAGAATTAGGTACCTCAATCCCTACTGAATCTTTACCAGGAATTGGAGTTAAAATACGCAAGCTTTCAGCCTTTAAACTCATTGCAATATTATTTTGTAAACTCGAGATTTTTTCTACTTTAACACCAGGGGCAGGTCGAATTTCAAATAAAGTAACGCGTGGACCAGACATAGCTCCCACAACTTTTGCATCGATACCAAAACTCTCCATTGTCTGCTGTAAAACTTGTTTCTTGACGTCATTATCATTACCACCTGTTCCAGTCTTGCTTGGAATTTGATTCAATAACTTGGTACTAGGTAAGCGGTAATTCGGAAAATCACTTGAAGCTTTTTGAGCAGGAGGTGCTGAAGTTACTGGAGTACTTTTGGGGTTTTTTATTGCAACAGGCTGTGCAGTTCGTTTAATAATGGGTGCTTTTACTGCTTTAGGTTTTGGTTCTGGCTCAGGAATAAATTCTTCAGGTTCAGGGTTCAAACTTTCTATTGCTACTTCTGGCTCAGTTTCCTCTTCAATTGTTGGTTGTGAAGCTTGTCTTTCTTTATAATCTTTCCATAGTTTTATCACCATTAACTGGTAATCATAAAAGAATAAGATATAAAGTCCTGTAGCTGTCATGGTGCCAGTTAAGATCAATGCCCCTGTAGAATTAACAATATTCGAGATCCAACCAATTGCATTTTGTGCTGAGGCAGGTGCACATAATCGCTGGCCGAGTACCCCACCTGGGATTTGGCTTAAGTTCAAATAGGTTGTAAGTGGCTTCATGAAATTTGGGAAATTACCAAGTACCATGGATAATCCAAATAAAAACAAGCCTATACCCAATAAATAACTCAAGGTAATTTTTCTGGCAGGTTGATTCATAAGTCTAACGGTGCTTGCTAATAAAAGAAGTGCTACTGTAGGATAACTCGCTAAACCAAAAGCATACAAGATTTTTTGGCTGAACCATGCACCAAAGCGGCCAATCCAATTTTCAATTTCAACATAAGCCCCGACCCCACCTTCAAGAACCGTACTATCTTCTGCATGAAAGGATAAAAGTGAAAGAAGTAATAATGCCATAAAACAGGCACCAAAAACACGACCTAAAAAACCGATCATGTTACGCCCTTGTGTAATGTCACCTTCATTCATATACAACCTCTAAGATACAACGACTAGCAGGAACCATAAATGTAGTGAAAGACACAAGTAACCAATAGGTACACGAGTGTGTGAGATAATTTTTGCCTCTTAAAAAATTACCTGCCTCCAATTCAAATATGGATCTGCCTCAAAATCCAAAATTCTACTACTTATATTATAAAGCCAATTGCTAGGATTTCATTTTTTTTTGGTAAATTTAATAAATTTTGCTAATTTGTATGCATGTACCAATGATTTTGTCTATTAATGAATACAGTTTCGGGAAAGGGGCTATATGGAATCTGATATTTTTGTTTTAGAAAAAAAGGTAGATGGCTCATCAAATAGTTATACGTTTTTTTGCCCCGAGAATTATCTTGAGCCAATCAAAAACAAAGGTTTTTTAGGAAAATCATATCTGCGCCACTTTGATCAACTTCCTCAACTAAGAATTTATAAGAATAAAAATGAAATTCCCTTGCAGGTAATACCAAAGAAAGATGCAGGATTAACTCATGATGCAAGACTTTACTACGCACTAGAGAGCCACGAAGATTCTACTTTTACCGCAGAGCTAAAGCCAAATGCGACAACGCAGCAGTTTTTAATCGATTTGGGTAAAGAAGAAAACTGGGAAAGACATTTACATCAATTCCCAATAATACAAGGAGATTCTTTCTGGATTCCAGCTGGAAGAGTTTTTGCCTATCAAGGTGAATCATCATTATTAGAAATAGCTACACCACAAAATCATTGCTTAACTTGTTTTCAGCAAAATAAGCAGTTGCTAGAAGAAAAGATTGATTTTAAAAATCGTAAAATGCCCCGTTTTGTTCATGATTCAAAACCAATTACGCAGAACCGAAAAATACCATTAACGCCTACTTTTGGCAATTTCCTTATTGAAGAACTGCGCTTATTAAACCTTTCACATGAATCTACACGCGGAGAAGCACATTTAATCATTCCGCTGGAGTACGAGCTTAAACTAATAAGTAGACAGTATGAACAAACAATTAATTTATCAAAGCTAGAGCCTGCTTTTATTCCTGAAAAAACAATGAATTACAGTATTTCAAGTGATAGCCCCCAACGCATACTGAAAATAAGACTACCTTAAACTTTTTAAATCTAGTGCTGTATATTTAAAAAAAACTCACGAAACAATTTTTTAATGAGCCCCTCTTTGCTGAACTAGCCTAATAGTAATAAATATATTAAAATAGCCCTCGGCTAATGCATTTTTACTAAATAAATAAGAATCTCTAATTTTAAAAGTATTTTTTTACATAGTCTTTTTGATTCGAATACTTTTGTCATTCTCCCCTTTTCTAGTTGTTATAAAAAAGAATAGGGAAAGATATCTTTACTAACAGTTAATGGATTTTTATAGTTTATCACCGCAGTGAGGACAAAAATTGGATGGCCTTGAAAGCTCACTTTTGCAAGATTCGCAGATATTGGAGGTGGATATCCCAGACCGCTTCGAAGAATTAGGGAAGACGGCGTCAGAGTGCCAATATACGCCAGTATAGAGACTCGTTTTACATAATGCCATATGTTGAACACCATCAGGTGTTTTATAAATGGCTACATAATGACTTTCATCTTCATCATTATAGAAGCCAAAAGAATATGAAATTTTATCTACTGTGCACCCTCGAGACTCAAGTTCACGACGAATACGCTTTTTATCAAGCCTTTTAGAAATTATAATAACCAAAACTATCAAGCAAATAACACCAATAACTTCTAAATCCAAGTTTTGCTCCTTTTTAAATGCAAACGCTGATTAGGAATACTTCTGTCAGTTTTTTAAAGATCTATTAATGAACATAACACATTCCTTTGCATGTGTCATTGCAATTAAATGACCTCCATCAATTTGGGTGACATTTTCCTGAGGACAAGAAATTACGAAGTCAGACTTGCCATGAATCCGGTATAGTGGGACATCACTCCTTAAGCCACCCCATTGAAAAATAGCTCGGCACATAGTACGTATAAAAGCTACCTCACTTTCGCTCATCATACGAGATAATTCATTAGGAACTTTACCAACAAGAGACTGTATAAATGACAATGGACTATAATCTACAATAGGGTGGATTACTTTTAGAAACATCTTAATTTCCTGCGGTTGAATTGCACTACCTATCAAGCATAGTTTGGAGATGTTGATTTGATTTGCAATTTCACAAGCGATAATTCCTCCAAGAGAGGTTCCAATCAACACATCCCCCTCTTTGATTTCATGTTTAGAAATCAAGTTTTTAGCATATGCTTCAATTGATTTATAATCTAGGATAGGTTCCCATGAGTGAAAAGTGAAGTCGCAATTTTCCCATGGTCCTTTGTACATCTCAGAAGTAGCTCCCATACCTGGATATACATGAACTTTCATTGTGGAACACTCCTTGTGGAATAGTATTTATGCTTGTTCGAAACTATAGGAAAAGTTTTCGATATCTTTAGCATATTTAGTTGCTATAATTTCACGCATTCGATCATTATAATGATGAGAATAATGATCCGTTTCCGGTTTGGCTCTTTGTAAGAATAACTCCCCAAAGCCCTCAATTTTTAGGCGTTCTGCAATTTGTTGAACACCTTCTTGTCGTTGTTCAAACTTGGCAACAAGGTCAACCATACAATTCCCAGCTTCATCATAGATGTAATCACTTGCACCAAACCTGAATACATGATGTTGAAAGTATTCGGTTTCAGTAGTTGCGCCTTCCAATTGTAAAATGTAATCTTCGAAGGTCCATGAATCGGGTATTATATTCGTTTTTTGGCGATAACAAAACATCGAATAAATCCGATCCCAAGGGTTGCGGACAAAACTAAAAGTAAAGAGATCATTCCAGTTTTTACTACCTAAGAATTCCTGCATTTTTTGATCAGTCATATGACTTTTAAAAATGTTTTTTACTTTATGCTCTTGCTCGATGACACGTTTTTTACCATTAGTAATACCAAAATGTTTAGTCAGTTCAACTCGGATGCTAGTTGAAGAAGTACGCGGAACATCAACAAACCAAAACCCTTGCTTGACGATTGTTTTGAGACCGTAGTATTTACGTATTTTCTTTTTATACGAGGAGATAAGTTCCATAAGTAAAAAACTTTCTTAGCTTGGCTATTTATATTAGGAAGTTCAATGAATTTCCTATGTTAATACTATGCCATGCTTCTAATAAAAAAGCCAGTGCGCCATTCATCAACAAGAGCAGTATTCACTAACTCTAATCCATCAACTTGGAATGCCTCTTCAATACGGTAAAACTCAGTATCTAAAATACCAGAAAGAATCAAAATTGCACCAGGGTTCGCGTCTAGACAATTCAAAATATTCTGCATATTGGGAAGTAAAATATGGGTTTCTAAGTTTGCAACAACAACCTGATACTCCTTTGAAGGGATGTAAGTCGAAATATCATCCACAGTTGCTTTACATTGCTTAATTTGATTTATTTCCAGGTTTTCATTCGCAATTTTGACGGCATCCGGATCAAAATCAAAAGCATCGATATTTTTAAATCCCATTTTACCTGCAGCAATAGCTAAGATTCCGGATCCACACCCAATATCCAAAAGGTGATCTTCAATTAAAAATGGATTTTGAAGTGACAGAGCATCCAAAAGCTGGATGCAAGCCATCGTTGTTCCATGTTGCCCAGTACCAAAACTCATTCCAGGATCAATTTCAATAATTAAATCCTCTTCATCTGCAACAAAAGTTTCCCAACTTGGTTTAATCACCACACGGTCTGAAACACGCATTGGGTGAAAGTACTCTTTCCATACTTCAGACCAATCTTCACGTTTAATTTCAGTGACCTCAAATGCAGGGATACGGCCAAGCATATCGGCAAAACCAAAACGATCTTCTTGCATGGCTTCAACATATTCATCTCTTTGGCTTTGTTCTTCAAAATAAAGTTTGATCTCTGCTTCAAGGGGTGCTCCCTGGCATGAAAACTGTATGTCTAAAGCAGTAAAAAGCTCTTCGCAAATATCCAATTCTTCATGATTGACATCCAAAACAATTGCCGGGATCATATCAGGAATTTCTGCCATGGTATACCTCTAATAAATTTATCTACTTAAATATGTCGAACAAGCGCGGTTATCAAACCAATTAGACCACCAAAAACACCACCCCAAACAACAAGCCAGCCAAGATGTTCACGGATCATCTTCTGAACAATCTCTTTCACCATTTGAGGTGTAAGTTCCTCTAGACGTTTTAAGACAACTTGGTGAATCATCTCACGAGTTTCTGGAACAGATACTGAATTTTCTAATTGTTCTAAAATGCTCTGCTTAAAGGACTCTGATTGAGTCATATTGATCAAAGTTGATTTCATCTTTTCTTCAAAAGGCTGTTTCAAGGGTTGAAGTGCAGCTTCTCCACCAAACATACCAAGCATACCACCAAACTGAGAGCCCATAATTGCATCAATCAGTGCTTGAAAAGCAACATCCCAGTCAAGCGTATTTAAGATTTTTTCCGTAGGAAAGTCTGCACTTTGGCCACCTAACTGGTGAATAAATCTTTCTAAATTTTCTTCTGAAAAGAATTGCCCCATAATCATATTTTCGATACTACTTTTAAAGGCCTCAAATCGATTAGGGATCACTCCTGAACCATATAAGAAAGGAACTTTTTCAAAAAGCATATAGATAGCTAACCAGTTTGTAATTGCACCAGATAAAGCAAAAAGGCCAATCCCTAAAGCTAGTTCACGTGATAAGCCAGGGGATAAAGTAAAACCAATCACACACACGATAAGTGCAACACTATTTGTAACAAAACTTTTGTTCATAAACTTATGGAATTGATTTGATAAAGTTATCCATAATTTTAACACCATCAGGAGTTAAAACGGATTCAGGGTGAAATTGTACGCCAACTGTATGATGTTCTTTATGGCGAATTCCCATAATTTCTCCATCGTCACTCATTGCGGTAACTTCTAGACATTCTGGAAGTGTCTGCTTCTCGCCAACCAAAGAGTGGTAGCGACCTGCGGCAAATGGTGATGGGACATCTTTGAACAACCCTTCATTACTGTGGGTTACAGGAGAAGTTTTCCCATGCATAATTTGACCAGCATTTAGGATCACACCACCAAATGCTCGAATAATCGATTGATGCCCTAAGCACACACCTAATAGTGGAAGTTTACCAGAAAAGTGCTGAATCGCTGCTACAGAAATACCAGCTTGATCTGGCGAACATGGGCCAGGAGATATAATTAGAGCCTTCATTGGAAGCTTTTCGAGCTCTTCAATACTGATTTGGTCATTACGGAAAACCGTAATCTCTGCACCTAATTTCCCCATTTCCTGAACGAGGTTGTAGGTAAAAGAATCATAATTATCAATCATTACAATCATATTATGCCTCCAATTCCAAAGCATTTTCAGCTAGTTGTAAAGCACGTCTCATTCCACGAGATTTATGCCTAGTTTCTTGGTATTCGTTTTCAGGTAGACTATCAAAGACAACGCCAGCTCCAGCCGTGATTGTTGCTTTTTTGCCATCCATAACAACCGTACGAATGGTAATCGCCATATCCATATTTTCACAACCATATGAGATATACCCCAATGCGCCTCCATAGGGGCCACGAGGTGCAGGTTCAAGTTCATTGATAATTTCCATTGCCCGAACCTTAGGTGCACCGCTTAAAGTACCCGCAGGAAAACTTGCTTTAAATACATCCAAAGCATCCATATCTTCACGCACGGTTCCGGCGACTTGTGATACGATATGCATGACATGACTGTAACGCTCAATAACCATATAATCTTCCACGTTCACAGAGCCAATTTCACAAACACGGCCAAGATCATTACGCGCAAGATCCACTAACATTACATGCTCTGCACGCTCTTTTGGATCAGCCAAAAGTGTTTCTGCATTGTGCTGATCTTCTTCCTTTGTTTTTCCACGAGGTAAGGTACCGGCAATAGGTCGCAATTCAGCTTTACGGTTTATTTGGCGAACCATTACCTCTGGAGAAGACCCTGCAATAGCTCTTCCATCTCCAAAGTCCATATAATACATATATGGCGAAGGGTTGATATGCCGGAGTGCGCGGTATACATCTAATGGATGTGCATCAATTTCTGCTGAGAAATGTTGAGCTAAGACAACTTGAATGATATCACCTGCGTAAATATACTCTTTTGCTTTTTCGACCATCTTCAGGAAATCTGTATGCTCCATATTGGTTGTCATCTGAACTTCTTGACCTTTACCAGATGGCGCGTTCGGAGCTGAATTTTGATTCAAAATTTCATACATTCGCTCAAGCTCACTTAAGCCATCTTCATAGCATTTATCTAAATCAGCACTTTCTGGTATATGAACGCAATGAACAAGTTGAATTTTCTTTAATAAATTATCAAAAATAGCTAAATGGTCTGAGATAAAGAAGGAAGCATCTGGAAAGCGACCATCATTTTCTTTTACTTCTCCACATCGTTCAAAAAAGCGAACACTTTCAAAGCTGAAATAACCGGCAGCACCGCCATAAAAACGAGGAAGTCCATCTTGTTCATAGCAACAAAATTGCTTTAAATAATTCTGTAATGCATCTACCGGGTTTCCAGCTAAATCAGAAACCTTTGAGCCAATTTTTAATTGAGCCTGCCCATCAACAATAGAGAAGGTTTTATTTATACAAAAACCAACGATCGAATATCTCCCCCATTGCTCGCCCCCCTCAACACTTTCTAATAAATAGGAGGGACCATGACCACGTAAACGGTCAATGAGGCGAATCGGAGTATCGAAGTCTGCAACATACTCACGAACAAAGGGAATCACGTTATAATGCCCTGCTAGTTTTTTAAAAGTTGCTAGATCCATATAGTTAGGCTCTCAGATTAAATTTGTCTAAAAAAAAAGCCCACCATTTGCATGGTAGGCCGAGAAAATAGATGTGCGCAAATTAAGCTTGTGCTTGCTTTAAGAATGCAGTCAAACGTGCTTTTTTGCGACTTGCTTTGTTCGAATGAACAACATTTGTTTTTGCAGCCTTATCTAGCTCAGATACAGTCTGACCTAAGAAAGTCTGTGCTGCTTCGAAATCTTTTTCAGCAACTGCTTTACGGAATTTCTTTTCAAATGTCCAAATACGAGATTTACGAACACGATTACGTTTGTTACGGATTGCATCCGTGATCATACGCTTCTTGGCAGATTTAATGTTTGGCATTTAAATGCTCCTAAAAAATTTTTATATGTTATTGGGGCAATTCGGAGACTAACCTATCAAGTCCTAACCCGGAATTTAGTCAATTTATTCAATAAAAGCTGAACGGCCCATTCAAAATAAGTACATAATATTAAAGACAATAGTCCTTAATTTTAAATTTTGAATCATCTACATTAATTAAAGTGATTAATAATGCAAGTGCAGATTCACAAATATTCCAAGAAGCTTCTATCTTCTTGGCATAGGTTTTGGTCTTGGTGGCTGCCTCCTGATGATAATTTTGGGAGACCAGCCACGGTAAGGGTATCCCCAGTAACCATATGGATAACGGTCATAATAATAGTTATAATTATAATATGTCCGCTGACTCTGTTGCTCTTGACGCCGAATTTTATCATAATAGGCTTGCTGCTCTTTCAATTGTTTCTCTTCTGCTTCATGTTGATTCTTGTACTTCATATAATTCATCGCATTTAATCTAAGTACTTGAGCCTGATTCATAAAATCCTGAGTATTCAAAAATTTATTGTAATCTTCTAATCTCTTGTAGGCAGCTAAAATTCGTTCTCTATAAAATCTTTCTGGGTACTGCTTAATTAATTCATTGAGCTCTCTCATGCCAGGTTCAGGTAAGTTTGCGTACAATACCTTTTGTAACTTGAGGCGTAATTCCTGAAATTTTTTGAGTTGTTCCTCATTCAGCCAATAGCGGCCAACCTTTGTTAAACCTTTTTGTATCTGAATTGACTGAAAAGTCACCCACTCTTCGTTATAGAAAATAAGCCCGTCTTTTTTACGGTCAATATCTTCGAAACGTTCATCCTTTCTTTCTTCATTAGTAAAAAAGGTACGATGGATCCATATGTTTTTAAAATGCAAAGCAGCTTGTTTAAAACGCTTTTCCTCATATAATGCATTTGCTAGATCTAGCTCATTATCTAGGTCAAAACGCTTCTGGATTCTAAATTTTTCAGGCAAAGAATTGATTTTAATCACTTCCCATTGATACAGTTTTGCTCCATTTTCAGTCTGAAGAACAACACCGCGCTTGTGATAAAGTGTTTTCCCTTTTAATTCTTTACCAGTAATTGTAAAAATTCTTGGCTGGTCCGCCCAACTAGTAAGAACAAATAAAGATGATAAAATAACTAGAAAGAATTGATTCATCTTTAACCTCATTTGTTATAAAAGTTTTTCTCTATGTATAATAACGTATTTAAAACCTTAACTCATACAAGTATATTTTTAATTCTATACCTCAGCTTACAAGCTACGGATGTAAAATTAATTGCCTATGGATTTAAGGGAGGTAAAGAGTTTAAATCAAAAGCTTATGCGGTTTATTTAAAAGATAACCTTTTTTTAACTTCAGCACATACTCTCCCCAAAGAACTGAATAAAAAGATCCCAGTTGAATTAATCATTAAACAAGAAAAGATTCCCGCATCTGTAAAAAGAATTGATCGAACGCGTGATTTAGCTATACTGGAAAGCAAAAAAATAATTCATTTACCCGAATTAACTTTTGTTTCCAAGCCTGAAGCTCTTATTCTTCAAGGCAGAAAAGTCAGTGTAGATAACAATTTCAAAAAAATTCTGGAATCTAGCCCTATTTACAAATTAAACCAGACAGTTCGTGCAGGACAAAGTGGAAGTGGTCTATATACATCCGAGCATGAATTTGCTGGCTTGCTATGTGCAATGGATATGAATAAACATGGTTATTTCATTGCAAGTAATTTTATAGAAAAATGGTTAAGCTCAAGTGAGCTCCCAAAAGCAAGGCCGGAGGTCGTGTCTGCAAGTTTCAAAAAAGGACAACAAATAAAAATTACACAAGATCCAAATCTATTTCGTTTTGTGGCATTTCAGGGGATTTGGACCAATGATTTTAAAGACCATATTTACGAATGGGATTACCCTAAAACGAAAAAAGGGCGCAGACCCAAAATATTTAAGTTTCAATTTCATAATTTGAATCAAATGCGCCTTATTGAATACCCCTTATCAGGAACCTGCAAAGTAATGTTCAATGGTCAAGAAATCGCAAAATTCAAAAGGGAGAGTCATGCATTTCAAGTTGTAACCAACAAAGATTTTTTCTATTTATCTATAGGTAAAGAAAAATACTTAAAAGTTGCCCATGGTGGTGACTACATAGTACTCAATGAGTTAACGACTGGTGTATGGGTAAGACGCTTTAAGCTTCTTGGACAAGGAACTCACGAACAATAGCAACGGGCCCTAGTCCACCCCACCCACAAAAATCAGGAGCTGAATGGCTTCCAGGCTTCCATTCTTCTGGTGAAATATTTTCCCAAATAGTATTGGTATCTTCATAAATTTGGTTAACCGCATTCATATACTGTTCAGCCAACTCTACAGCCATTTGATGTTGACCATATTTATGCAAGCCCTTCAGAACCATATAAGTAGTACATGGCCAACTACTACCAACCCAATAATCGCCGCCTAGGTGGTAATCTGGATCATCTGCAGCTAGAGAAGGAACTGGTACTCTTCTGTTAAATTTGGAGCGATCATGTAAATACCTTAAATAGGGTACTAAATCATCACGATGGACTATTTCAGCAATTAATGGCCAAAAACCACCAATGTGGTAGCGCTCAATAATCTGATCATTCTCATCTAAATCAAAGTAAAAATTACGTTCATGGCACCAGCATTTTTCATTAATAAGTTGCTTTAGGAAGTCATATTCGGAGATCCAAAAACCCTCATCTTCCAGTCCTAAAATCTGAGAGATTTCAGCTAAGTTTTTTGCATTGAATGCAACCTGAGAAGACATATCAATGAAGGATCCCTGTTTGTTCCATTGCGGGTGAAGCGTTGGCATATACTCTTCTTGTAACCAGGCACGGATGCCTTCAGGCATTATATCAAGATTCAATTTCAGGGCATCATCTGCTCCATTAAATCCTCGAGGGTAGCGAGGTAGATTGTCCATACCACTACCTAAGGCATCCCCAAAATATAAGCCATTCTCTTTCTGAAAATTCTTTTTACACCATTGATAGTGTTTTTTTAGTATGGGATACACTTCAGANAGACGGTCCTGATCTTTATTTACCTCATATAAGCCAAGTTCTGCCCAGGCTAATAATGGTGGTGCAAAAGTTATAGGGTGGTCTTTTGGCCAAACTGGNTTTCCCTTCCAATCATACTCACGATGGATACAACCATCTTCTTCCTGAAGTCTATAAAAATTATCTAGTGAGGTTGTACATGGAAATAAATCTTGGTGATACCGCATCCAAAATATACAAAAAGCGGTATCCCATAAAAAGATACCGCTAAAATCACCACCAGTACCAATACGTGGGCCTAATACTCGGCCATGTAAGTCACNAGGTGATAATTTATATCTTCCCAAGGCAACCGCTCTCTCATAAACTGACTGATATTGATTCATTAATTTTCCTTTTAGGAAAACAATAGCACCAAGTCATCATTTTTAAAAGTTTTATTGGAGCGTCCAAGCCCCAACTAATTCCTCTTGATATGCATCGTTAATATCCGGAGACTCTACATGTCCATCTAAAAACATCACATTTACCAAATTTAAGTGTCGATCAATTGCAGTATTACTTCCCCCAAAGTTAAAAGTAGTTACACGAACGTTCATCGAATCGACTCCATGAACAATGGTATATGGATCTCCAAAATTGTTGTAGCTAAATGGCTTCGTTAATCCGCCAATCGGTGCAGCAGATAGAAATATTGAAGTCATCATTGAATCCCAAGGAACATCTGTAGCCGCAGCTTGAGTATCTTGATCCGTTAATGCTTGTGGACACAAAAAATGACGGGATAAGTATTCACGACCTTCTTCACTTGAAGATTCTATGTATTCTTCAAGAATTTCTCGACCATCATAGGCAACACCAGGAATAGTGGATGCAATGTATTCATCATAGTCATCTGCATACATTCGGTACGACAAACCATGCTGCTTGAATTGCGATTGACATAATACGGATTTTGCTTTTCTTCGACCTTTATTAAGGCCGGGGAGTAACATCGAAGTAAGTAAACCAATTACGGCAATAACAACAATTAATTCAATTAGGGTAAAGGAAGTATTCCTATGCATATTTTACCTCTCTCATAATAATTAGTATTCTGCAACAAATAATTAACCACTACAAGGCATGCCAATGTTTAACCAAACATTAGCATTATGCACACGGCAAAGCGCCAAATTCTCCCAAGAAACTGTATAGTATCTACAGACTTAAAACTGTAAAGCCCTCATATAAAAAAAGCTCACATTTAATGCACGTAATCAATGCTCGCTAAAAACTTTAAAATTGATAGGTTATATTAAACTGGTATAATTTACCATCATCTCTTGTACCTTCACTTTTTTCAATTTCTTGATAATCCATGAAACTAAATGATGCTTGTATATTTTTGGTAAAATTATATCCAGTTGATAGAATGATACCTTCAACATTGGCAACAGAGCTATAACCAACTCCTGTTCCTAATCCAAATGTAGACTCTGAGAACCAAGTATTAACCGAGTCAGCCTCAATATACATCCATTGGCCACCAATAAAGAACTTATCAATATTTACCTGCCCCCCAAGCGTGTAGGCCATATTGTTGTCATCTGCCTTTTCATTAGAAGTATTGTCCTGATAATAAATGATCGATTTATCACTACCGCTAGGGTCAATATTCATAATCCCTTGAAAGTATGTCTCGATGTTAGTATCATCAGAAAGCGTGGTTTTATTTTTAGCGGTAATATCAATGAGTTGGTACGTGTAGTCTAGTTCTGGATCTGAATTACCTTGGGAGTCTGTCCATGTATTTCCGGATGTAACGTCATTATCATAGATATAAGCAGTTGCAGCAACAACCATCTTGGATGCATCTGTGATACTAAAACCGTAACCTAACTGACCGCCATACATAAAAGACTCTTTGTCTGTATCGTCATTGGGAGCATATGCATAGTCATACATACCAGCAATCGCAAAGAAACCTTCAATACTTAGATCAGCAACTTTATTAATATTATAACCAACCGATACACCGACAGGCATTACTGCTCCATCCCACTGAAGGTTCGTTGTCAAGTATGGATTTACGTGCTGACCTACGTAAATATCCCAGTTGTCAATTTCGTGACGGATGTATGCATAACTTAGACGCATATCAGTAGCCTCAAAAGGATAATCTTCTGAGTAAGTATCAGTCATTGAAGTTGGATTTTCTGTACCAGTTGTAAACTGAACACCTGCTTCCCAATTTTCAGCATCATTGATCCAATGCAAGCGAATACGTAGACGATGCCTGAAGCGGTTTAAATCACCATTATCGGTTTGACGATCTTCATAACGAAGACGTAAATCTCCAGATATAGCAAGTTGATTTGTTCCACCACCAAATTGAACAAGTGGCTTTTCTTCTTTCTCTTGTTGGTAACCAACTTCTTGTAGACGTTGATTTGTGGTTTCATACTGTTTTAAGCGTTCAGTAAGTTGGCGGATCGCTTCTTCTTGAGCAGCCATCCTTTGTTCCATCTTGTCCCAATTTCGTTCTTCCGCATAAGTATGTGTAGAACCCAACACTGCGCAGACCGTCATGGCCTGAACCACTCTCTTCAATGACATAACTCGCTCCCCTTTGGAATTATCATCTCGGAAAAAAGAAGCAGGAACCTTGTTACGTCAATAGGTATTTTGTTGAAAAATTACTGTTCGCGTGTGATACCACGTTTTGAGTTATCAATGAAGTCAACAAGAAAATTCACATTCTTATCATCTGAATAACACTCTCTAAGACGTTTTAATGCGTCAGACTGTGATAAATCCGAACGAAAAATATCACGATATGCTTGTTTTAGGTTGGAAATATCCTCACGTTTAAAACCTTTACGCTTTAAGCCAACCAAGTTCAAACCATGTAAAAAAGCTTTATTGCCAGAGGCTAGCATAAACGGACAAATATCTTGGTTAATTGCACTTGCCCCACCCGTCATGGAATAAGATCCAATCCGGCAAAATTGATGAACGGGAGTAAGTCCACCAATAATTGCGAAGTCACCTACCTCAACATGACCAGCTAATGTACAATTATTTGCCAATACGCAATTATTGCCAACAACAACATCATGCGCCACATGCACATAAGCCATCAATAAGTTATTACTTCCTATACGCGTTTCCCACTTATCAGTTGTACCTTTATGAATCGTCACAAATTCACGAATCTTGTTATTATCACCAATAATAGTTTTAGTTTCTTCACCGGCATATTTTAAGTCTTGAGACTCTTTACCAACAGAAGCAAATGAATAAATTTTATTACCTGATCCAATACTTGTATTCCCTTCAATAACGACATGAGAATCTACAAAAGTATTTTCTCCAATCTTAACATCTTTACCAATAATGGAGTAAGCACCAACGGTAACACCATCGGCTAGTTGGGCACCTTCTTCTACAATTGCTGTTGGGTGGATCTGACTCATGTTTTACCTCATACTTTATTGAATCAAAATTATAGCAGTCCTGCTTTTGCCTCAAAAATCAGACTGAAATATTTGATCTAAAGATAGCTTGCAACGAGGAAATTGCGAATCAATTACAAGAAACAAAAAAACATGCTTATTTTAAATTGATTAGTATAGTCATCAATAATAAGGAGTCTTTATGTACTTTAAACTTAATGAGTAAATGATCAATTTAGAACTGATGTTATAACCAAAATAAACTATCAATATATAAATAAAAAAGTATTTTACTATCGATTTAAATCCTTACCCTCATAGTAAATTTATATATTTTTGATCATTTAGTTATCCAATACGCAGAATAGTTTGATCAGAGATATGGCCACCCTGCTTCCTAGCACATTTTCTTAACCTCGCTCGATCGACTAACAGTCCCAATTGGGTTGAGTTTGATTAAACCAGAATTCGCGTTTTTTTTTCTGAATAGCACGCCGATTAAAGTTAGTCTTAGTTACAAATATATCATCACCGGCCATTTCAATTTGCTTAACATAGGTTTCAGTTAATTTTACAAAGTTGGACCCATCACTTTTCAGCTAAAGAGTCTCCCCTTAAAAAAATAGGATATTTTTTAAGCCATTCAACCGACATTTCAATTAAGTCATCTGTTGTGACTTTTCCATGCTAAGACCATTTCATATTGAATTCATTATATTCAAAGTAAAAAAATTGCACTACTATCAACCACAATAGAGAGATATGTTAAATGCTGTAGAAACCAAAAATTATTATTGAGAGACTATTGATAAAAAGAATTTGATTTGGTAAAACTATAGAAAATTAGTTAATCATCAGTTTTTAGGGGTATTCTTTAGGTCGTAAAATCGGTACGTCCTCAGCAGGCTCTATCCTAACATCTTCAGCACGTTCAATTTTAACATCTTCGGCAGGCTTTACCGATATACTTCGCTGCTTATCATGATCATGACTACTGCAGGATGCAACTAAAATGAAAAGTCCAAAAAGTGAAAGAAGGCGAGTCATTAGTTTCATGATTTATCATACCTATATTAAGAAGTTTAAATTCTATGTACCTTAACCTTACTTTGTAGTATAGAAATAGCCTAACTATCAAAAAGTTGACATCATAATCTAGCTCAAATAGAAGATTTATAATAAAATTAATAAAAAATATTAAATAATTTTGTAATCAAGAAAACTTATACTAGTATAAGATCATGAAACACGATACGACATTTTTATACAAAAAAGTTTATAAATCGCTTCGTTTTGATATTGAGCAAGGTAATTATAAAAATGGTGACCGTTTGCCCTCTCTGGATCAATTAAGCAAAACTTTTCAAGTCAATCGCCTAACTGCCAGACGTGCAATTGATGAGTTAAAAGAGCAAGGTTTGGTCTATGCTCTTCCGGCTAAAGGGACCTTTGTAGGTAAAGCACCACATACAGCAGCAGCTCAAATTTTACCTCAAGAATCCACAATTGGCATTTTCTTTACAGTAATACAAGGAAATGACTTAGGTTATTATTACATGGAACTGTTAGATGCAATTCGTACTGAATTAGCTTCTCAGCAACTCAATGTTAAACTTTTGACTCAACTAGATTTAAAACAAAGCCATTCTCATGAGATTAAAGGACTAAATGCTATTTTGATTGTGGGTCCTTGTGATGATTTACTAGAAGATTACTGTTGCCCTGCAATTCATATTGTACCACAAAGTCAATCTAGCCGACTGCCAGCAATTGAAATTGACAATTGTCAGGGTGGATTCATGGCAGGTCGACACTTAATCAATTTAGGCCACCGAAATCTAGCGGTCATTCAGGGTGATACGGATCAGCCATGCACTGCAGAACGTCTTCGCGGCTTTAAGCTAGCGATTCAAGATTATGATGATGCTAAGCTTCAGGTCTTTGATGGCCTTTATAATGTAGAAAGTGGTATCGCTGCATCTGAACAAATTATGAAAGAAGCAGCTGATGTAACTGCTATTTTTGCAATGAATGATGAAATGGCAGCTGGTGCGATTCAGGGCTTTACTCGCCAAGGAATTTCAGTTCCAGAAAAAATTTCTGTGATTGGGTTTGATAACTCTAAAATTACAACGATGCTCTCACCGCCATTAACCACTATCGGAATTTCAACTTCTGAGATCGCAAAGATTGCAGTACATCACTTACATCGTCCATCTGACCTTAGGTATAAAACGCTTGTTTATCCAAACCTGGTAATCAGAGATAGCTGTAAAAAACTTACGGACTAAAAATTATAATCCGATTCTCAAACACCATTTCTTCCGTATAAGTTTGTTTATTTTTAAGGTAATCACCTTCAAAAATGAAAATTTCATCACCTGAATTATTTAATTGTAAGGATTGAATTAAAAATATTGTTTTAGTTTCATTAGGTCCCAGAGTACAATTTAGCTGCATTTTCTTACCAGAAACATCGCCAAGAAAATACTTACGAAGCTCTAATTCTGTAGCTTTTGAATTTGATGGTCCAATAGGATTCAATAATGTCTTATTATCATATGAAAAACTCCAATCTTGGCACCACTTCCATGCATTTCCATGCATATCATATAAATTCCAACTATTAGACTTGAATTGACCAACCTCCATCAACTGATTATCTTAGCTTACTTCCAAAGAAACATTGGCTTCTTCTATAGAAATAATATTTTTAATATTATTAAAACTTGAAATAGTTCCTGCCCGACATGCATACTCCCACTCAGCTTCTGTTGATAAACGAAAATTGAAACCTTCGAGATCACTTAAATATTGACAAAATTTTATAGCTTCTCCGTAACTGACAGACACCATAGGTAGCTCTTTAGAAGGAGAATCAATCGCAGATTTGAGTTGACTAGCTTTAGATAAAACACGTTCATATTCATCAACTGTGACTTCATAAGTCCCAAAGTAAAAACCCTTAGTAATCTCAACTTCACGTATCACTTCATCACGATCACGATTGTCTTCTGTTATGGGACTTCCCATTAAAAATTTCCCACTTGGAATATAAGACATCTTTATTTGGCTTTTTGGTAAAGAAAATTGCTCACCTACTTCTGCAAAATCAACTTTAGCTAATGCATCAAGGGCGTATATCTGTTTGAGGATATACATAGCAGTCTCTAAATCTCCGTTTTCTGCCACACTTTTTACAACTAACTTAAGTTGCTCAATGCTCAATAGTTTACCCTGATTAAAGTTTTTTACATAATTATTAAAGTGGCGAATTGCTTTATCATTTTCGGCGTTTTTTAATGATTGGTAAAAACCTTTATGAGAACTTTGTAGACGATTATATTGATCTAGATTCACCTCTTTTAAGATCCCTAAGGCTTCGCTATTTTCTATAATTAGAAGCTTTTTCTTAAATATCTTAATTAGAATTTTATTAAAGTATTTATTAGCATTATTAAACTGGTAAATGGCATTTGCGTATTGTTCTGTGTCTAACTTATTGCCCTCATACCTTAGAACCAGTTTTTGTTTATCTTTAGTTTCTTGAAGAACTCTCTCAACATCTTTTTGAGAATAAACAATCGGCTTTCCATATGCATAAAAATCTTTATGGTTACCTAATCTCAAAAAATCTATTAATAACCGTGAATCCTTTAGACTTAAAATCTTTGCTGTTAGGTCCATGGAGTTTTCATGATTAGAGATTACTAAAATTCCAGGAAATTCATTTAATTTAACCATATCTACATCTGGTACTACTGAAGTATTATCAACAAAAATGATAGTTTCTTTATACAACAATTCTTTAATAGAAATCCCTTTGAGACCACTCTCACTACTGTCCACGAGATATGCAATTAAATCATCATTAACCTTAACTTTAGTTGATAAGTAAATGAATGATGATTTAGAATTATTTAATGAATAGATTTTCTCCATAACATTCTTGTGTGAAGGGAAAAATGGCGTACCATCCTTTTTATCATTCATCAATATGATATTCGGAGCTTCATATTTACCAGACTGTAAAATAACATCATATGCACGAATTGAATCATCCATCTCTTTTTTATATGTCCCTAAAAACTGATATCCTGACACACCAATTACAATTGCCTCTTGTGCTAACAAGATCTTTGATAGTATTATGTATATATATAGATTCTTCATAAGAAATTTCATTCGTTATCGATTTTGATTTTCAATGATAAATTAATAACGAATTTTAAAATAAGCGTACCCAAATCATTAATATAAAATTAAGTATTTATGACGCTTAAATTAAGCTAATTGGTGAAATTTTGATATATAAAATATAGCTGGTTTATAATTTTGTTTATAAGCAAGTGGTGCAGTATGATTTATTACAAGTAAAATTCAGTAAATGTATTCAAAATTATAGAATGAGGTAAAGTGTACTTTAAAACTTGTCTATAGCTTGAAAAGATGTAATTTATGCAGTGTGTTTACTTAAAATTTTGATGGTGTTATAAAGAATGGATTTAGTAGTATTAAATGGTGAAGATAAAGGGAAGCGCTTCTCTCTAGACCGTAATCGATTTTTAATAGGTCGTGAGTTACATTGTACACTCCGGTTGGTTGATGAAACAGTATCGCGAGAACATGCTGAGCTTCGCAAAGACGATGATGGGCTGATTCACCTAAAGAATTTATCTGGACACGGAACAGTAGAACTAAATGGTGATAAGATCAAAGGTTCTGAAATTGTCTGTGAAGGTGATAAGATCAAAATTCAGAATTTTGTATTATCAATTGAAGCAACTCAGGGCATTATGCCTTTAGAAGAAAAATCAACAGAAGTTGCAGCTTCAGCAGCTACAATGAAAGTAAATATTAATGAGCCATCTCCAAAGCCTATTTTAAAAAAAATGGGACCTAAACCTGAATCTAAGTCCAAGAAACAGAAAAAGAAACCTACTAGTAAAAAGAAAGAACCTCAAGCAATCAGTATCCCTAAAAAGCCTGAGGTGAAACTTAAAGCCCAAAAGAGTTTATCTGACTCCCAAAAAACACGTACTTCAGGTGAGCACAATAATGGCAATGGGACATGGCTTATTCTTTCCATCATTTTCATTATAACTGTAGTTAGTATTGCCTTAATTGTTCCAGTTGGTGAAAGTGAAGCTGAAACAACAAATGAACTTGAGTCAACTGAGGTAGTTGATTATTCACGTGAGGAACTCGATAATGTCGTTCCGACCGAAGAGCAACAAGTAGAAGTTCCCCAAGTCGAAATTCAAGTTGAGGACAAAACAACTAACGATGCTGATGAATTTGATGCATTTATGGAACAAGAGCAGGCTAATGCTAGTTCTCTAGATGATTTGGATAACTTAGTAGAAAAGCAAGCAGCTAAAGAGGAGAAAACTCAAGCAATTGAAGTTATGCCTCCTAAGGAAAACTCACAACCAGCTGTCACAGAAGAAGCTCCAAATGAGCCTAAACGGAATATTCAGCAAGTAGGACGTCCTGGTATGGGACCAATCAACACAAATACTGCATTGATTACTGCAAACGTTGAAAAAGTTGCAGTATATAGGGATGGTCAATTAATAGCTTACACTCCTTTTGTTTTTCAAGGAGCCTATAATTCACCTGTTGACGTAACCATAAAGAAACGTGGTTATGAAGATCAAAATGTTACTCTGAAAGTTGATAAGCAAAAAGTAACAAAATTAAGGTTTGATATGGTTTTGAAGGTTGATTTTTGTATAGTTGATAGCAAACCTAGTGATGCAACATTACGAACAGACACACGTCTGATTGGCCAAACACCAATTGCCATGCGTATTGATGAATTTAAAGATACAAGCTTACGCTTAGTCAAAGATGGTTATAAATCTAGTAGCGTTTTTCTCACAGCCAAAGACATAGGACAAAACAAGACCATTTCCCTATTTTCGGATTCGGCCAACTTCAAAGTGGGACCACTTAGACAAAATATGAGTGTCTATCTCGATGGTCAACTTCTCAAGAAAATTGCATTTGCAAAAGGGAAATTACCAGCGGCATATGAATTTAAAGGGTTTAAACCTGGAGTTTATAATATCCTGATCAAGTATGAAGATGGTAAAGAAGTTTCTCAAGAAGTAGAGCTTGTGCCACAAAAAACATTTTTCTATCGTCTACCTAATTCCTGACTTGCAGAATATAATGAATCAGTATTTTCAACAAACTAAAACTGGAACTTACAGTTTTTTTGCCGCGATTCCATTAATAGTCGGATATGAATGCATCATGTTGTGGACAAAATCTAATGTACGTGTTTCTGCAGGTGTTTGGCTGGGTGACCTTGTGGCAACATTTACCCCAAGAGTTCATCTTGGATTAGGCCTAGTCGTACTGGCAGTTGGAATTTGTACATTGCTTTATGAACGTAAACAAAAAATAGAACTTAAACCGCATTATTTTGTTGGGATGTTGGTGGAAAGTGTTTTATGGGTACCTGTATTTTATATCACTGTTGGCTGGTTAGCAAATAAAGCAGTCAGCTTGAGTGCCGTAAGCCTTGCAGGAACAACTCAAAGCTCAAATGAAGTTTTACAAAACATTGGGATTGCACTAGGAGCAGGTATTTACGAAGAACTGATTTTTCGAGTATTACTTGTGGGAATCCTCTTCAGAGTTATGCTACTGATTATGCCTGAGAAGAAGAGTGAATGCTATGTTTTCACGGCCATTATTGGTGCATTAATATTTAGTGCGGTTCACTACATTGGACCTCTAGGTGATGATGTTGAAGGCAAAGCTTTTGCATATAGCTTTATCTTCAGGTTCGTTGGAGGATTGTTTTTAAATGCTCTATACTTAACGCGTGGATTTGGCATCGCAGCATGGACACATGCTATATATGATATTATGGTTCTCACTCATTAGTAGAAATTTAATGCCTAAAAAAGATAATATATTTGATGCTCCAATAGAGCAAGTAAAACAGTTTGCCTTTGATGAGCGAGTTGCATCAGTATTTGACGATATGATAGCCAGGTCAGTACCGTTTTATGATGAAGTGCAATCCTTGACGTCTGCATTAATGGCCCAAACAATTACTCCATCACAGCGAATTTACGATTTGGGCTGCTCCACTGGTAACAGTTTCAAAGCATTTTTAGAGCGTATAGAACAGGGACCTGCTCGCGAATTAATTGGTATAGATAACTCACCCCCCATGCTGGATCGTTGTCGAGAACGTTTTGTTGAACTTTCAAAACATAAAGCAATCTTTCTGCAAGAAGACCTTGGTAAACTTGAGCTCAAACCCTGTTCAGTTGTCTTACTAAATTACACATTACAGTTTGTTGAGCCATCACTAAGGCCTGAAATTCTCAGCAAAATCTGGCAAGCTATGGATGTCTCAGGAGCGATGATATTTACAGAAAAGATCTGTCATTCCCAAGAACAAATCCAAGATTTATTAACAAGTCAATATTATGATTTTAAGCGTAGAAATGGTTATTCTGAAATGGAAATCGCTCAAAAGAGAGAAGCCTTAGAGAATTTTTTGAGGCCTTTTACCATGGAGCAAAATTTGCTGATGCTTAAAGATGCAGGTTTTCATCATTGTGAAATCATCTTAAAAACTTATACATTTGCAACCATTATAGCTTTCAAATAAAAAATGCGCCATTTTCATACTGATTTTGCCCCTTTCGATACTCTTTATATTCACATGCCATTTTGTTCTGTCAGGTGTGATTATTGTGCTTTTTATACCATTGCTGGAGCTAGTGAAAAAGTGAAGGCAGATTATATGGTGGGCTTACTTGAAGAAATCGAATCTATTGCAAAATATACAAGCGATATGCGCAGTATTTTTCTTGGTGGAGGCACACCGAGTAATTTTACCGAGAATGAACTGACTTCGTTAATGAATTGCTTACATAAACATTTAAGAATTCCAAAAACGTGTGAATTTACTCTAGAAGCCAATCCTCAGACAATCACAAAAGAAAAGTTAAATATTCTCAAAAGTGGCGGTGTTAACCGATATTCTTTGGGAGTACAAACTTTCCATGAACATTTACGCCAGAAGATTGGTCGGATAGGTAAGGTAGATTGGGTTGAGCGAAGCTTAGCATTTTTTGAGGAAAATAAGCTTAAGAATTTCAATTGCGATCTGATTTTTGCTATTCCAGGACAAACCATGGAAGAGTGGCAATATGATCTAGAACGAATTATTAGTTATGCTCCCAAGCATATATCATGTTACTCTCTAATGATTGAAGAAGGAACACCATTATATAAATCTGGGATGCAAGAAGGTGATCCAGAGCTATCTGCAAATATGTGGTTAAAAGCAGTGGAACTATTAGAAAAACAAGGATATAAACATTATGAAGTTTCTAATTTCGCCAAGCCTGGTTATGAATGTATACATAACCGAGACATATGGTATGGGCACCCTTTCTTAGGCGTAGGACCCGCAGCACACTTTTTTGATGGAATTAACCGCCTAGCAAACCCAGCAGACATTCAGAAATGGTTACAAAAAGCACCTTATGAAATTGATGAAATCTCAAAAAATGCGAGGTATAAAGAAATTTTCATGTCCGGATTAAGAGTAAAAGAAGGTTGGGATTGGGGACAATTCCATAAAAAGTTTGATCCAACGTTTAAAGAACGTCACTTAAAAGTACTAAATCAACTGCAGGCTGATGGTTTACTAAAGAATACCAACGAATCTATTTTCTTAACTCAAGAAGGAATGTTGATGTCTAACTATGTGTTCAGAGAGATTCTTTGAGCCTCTTTTTCGTGAACCTAATGCAAACTGCTTGCCTTTAGCATATTTAAGTACTATTCATATTAAGTATAGATTACCCAAATAGCTATAGGTAAATGATGACAAACGAAGTACCAAAATTTGAGTTCAAGAAGACCAAATCTCCTAAGCCACCTAAGCAAAGAGAATTTGAGGAAGCCGCTACTATTCAAGTGCCGAAGAGCAATAGCGTAGAGGCGCCACCAAGTGAACAACCTCGCAGAGGTATTCAACAACAGACTACTGATCAGGCAAGAAATATTACGCAAAGTATGCTTGAACGCAAAGAAGGTGCAAAGCGTTACATTATTCAAAATGAGCTTGCTCGCGGCGGAATGGGTATTATTCACCGTACGAGAGATCAAGACTTAAAACGTACTTCTGCAATGAAAATAATTATGCCAGGAATGGTTTTTGATGATTCTCGTTTACGTTCATTTATGGCAGAAGCTCGTATTACTGCATACCTAGAGCATCCTAACATTATACCTGTTCATGAAATCGGAATGATTGATGATACAGGCTCTCCATACTACACGATGAAGTTGGTTGATGGAGAAGCTTTAGACTATATCATTGAGCAAGTACAAAAGAAAAATACTGACTACACCCTCAAATTTGCCCGCCACAGAATGCTTGATGTTTTCCGAAAAGTATGTGATGCTGTCGCATATGCTCATTCAAAAAATGTAATCCACCGAGATATTAAACCTGAGAATATCATGGTAGGTCAATTCGGGGAAGTACTGCTAATGGATTGGGGCTTAGCCAAATATGTTATGCCAGATGCGGAAGACAACAAATTAGGTACAAAATCCAGTACAAAGACAAAGAGTCAGAAAAGCTCAAGAGCCCTTGATTTAGATCAATTAAATTTTACGAATACATCAGATGGAATGATTAAGGGTAGCTTAGCTTACCTTTCACCTGAACAGGCATTTGGTGATATGGACCAAATTGACAAACAAACTGATATATTCCTTTTAGGCGCCACATTGTATCAGATTCTTACGGGACGTCCCCCATACTCTGGCAGTACAATTGAAGAGTTAGTTATTAAGGCTGAGAAGTGTGATTACTCGTCACCCTCTGAACGTGCTCCTCAAGCACAAATTCCTTTAGCGCTCGAGCGTATTGTTTTGAAAGCAATGGCTCCTTTGAAAGAAAATCGCTATCATAGTGTAGAGGGTATGATTGAAGATATTGAGGACTTTATTGCAGGTAAGCGTGTATGTGGTCGTAAAGTTTTTGCTCCAGGTGATGAGCTGATTACCTACGGAGAGTTCACTACTGAAACATATGTAATCATATCAGGCAAAGTTGAAGTGAGTCGTATCATACGTTCTCAAGAGGAGAAGATTGGTATACTCGGGCGTGGTGATATTATTGGTGAGATGGCTAGTATTTCACACCAAATCCGTTCTGCCACTGTTCGTGCAGTAGAAGAAACAGAAGTTCTAGTCATTACACACGAACTCATGATGGAGGAGTTAGAAAAGCTTCCACCATGGATGGAGAACATTGTTTTCTCATTGGCATCTCGTGTACGAACACTTGATGAAAACTTAAACCCCTTGAACCTGCGTAACCCATCATTCCCAGTGGTATTCCAAATTTTTGGTATCTTCAGTAATATTGAGTTAGCAGAATATCAAGATGATACTGGCTTTCAAAAAGAGCAACTGGTAGATGAAATTATCATGCTCCTGGGGATAAATTTTGAACTTGCAGAACGTGTGATCAATGTATTACTAAAATCAAATGTACTTCATGAAGATGAAAATGATGTCGTAACCTGTCAAAATATCGTCGAAATGGGGTTATTGGTTGACTACATTCGCTATCAGTTTCAAATCAAAGGTGGAATCAAAGAAATTCATGAATTCCATATTCAACCAGAACTACATGCTTTCTTTAGAAATATTGTTCGTGACTTACGAAATATTGCTAAAGATCAACCGATTGTAACAAATTCCTAAGGTAAACAATGATGAAATTTTATGGTTATAAAAAATGTGGTACATGCCGTAAAGCAGAAAAATACCTAAATGAATCAGGTATTTCATATGATTTTATAGATATTACTGAACAGGCTCCAACTAAAACTGAATTAAAAAAAGCAATGAATATGTATGGACTAAAGAAGCTTTTTAACACATCTGGTGTTCAGTACAGGGAGTTAAAGATTAAAGACTTACTGCCAACACTCTCAGATAACGAAGCAATCGATTTATTGACAGCCAATGGACGCTTAGTAAAACGTCCAATGGTCTTTGACGGCGACAAAGTAAGCGTTGCCTTTAAAGAAGATGATTTCAAATCTATTTGGGGATAAATTACTCCTTTCACTAAAAGAGCGACTCTAACCAAAAGAGTCGCTCATTTAGTAATAAAACTCAATTTTTATATAGTTGAGCCCAGCGCTAAGCCTCTTGTTATTAGATTGTAAGTCAAGCATTTTATTGTATCTTAAATTCAATATTCAAATTAATAAATTGGAGAAAGAATACATGCTATCCTCAGTAGATATCTTACGTCAAACAAGAAAAAATTTAATCAATAAGGTCAATTCTTTAAGTGATGAACAGCTTCTGGCTGTTCCAGAGGGAATGAATAATAATATTCTATGGAATGTTGCACACCTTCAAGTAACATTAAAGCTTTTAATTTATAAACTTTCAGGTCTAGAGACTGGCTTAGATGAACAATACATAAACATGCTTCGTAAAGGCTCCTCACCCGAGGACTGGAATGGATTTGTGCCAGATATAGAAAAGGTAAAAGAAGCCCTTATTGCAGATGTAGACCAATTAGAGAAAGATATTGAAGCAGGTATCTTTGAAAACTACAACGAGTATCCAACCTCATTCGGAGTGACCTTATCTTCTATTGAAGATGCTATTAATTTTAATACAAACCATGAAAATATTCACCTTGGTGTTATCCTAGCAATGGCTCATTTAGTATAAATTTTTAAATGACTGATGAAGACTTATTAGAGCTTGTTAGTAATATCTCCTATGAATTACTTGAGGAGTATAATGGTCATTTAGTAAAATTAAAAGAGCCCTATCAGACCATTGCTATTATTTACAATGCACAAGGAATCATTGATAATGGTGGGCTTCCTTACTTCTTTGAAAATGACTGGCCAGGACAGCCTAACTATGACATTTTTATTAATGCATATGAAAAAATTGGTCAAGATGATTCTGCAAATGCATTACGAGAAGTAGTTCAGACCTTTGGTTTTGATCAACCAGAAAAACACCATGCTCGCCGCAATGCTTTTATTAAAGAATATTATGATGAACAAGAATGTGAAGTCACTTGTTGGAATGATTGTATTTGTGGGAATGAAACAGTCTGGGCTCAACTTGCTAATTGGGTCCGTAGACAGGAAAGGTAACAAGGTTTTAATAATAGAAAGACCCACAAATGAATTTTTAAGTCACTTGCACTATGCATGCCATCTTAGGTATAAGACATTATCTTTATCCATCAATCATATAGATTCACGGTTGATGATAAATGTGGTAGATTTAGTGGGTAACTGAAGGAGACTCTATGGAGCAAAAAGATATTCAGATTGTGTTAGTGCATGATTTAATTGTCAGCAGCATTACCCCATTACTAGATCAAAAGCTTCGACCTGATAAAGTATACTTATGCTATACGGATGATCAGGAAGAATTAACAAAAAAAATTAAAAAATTTCTTTGTAGGAAAAAAGTAGATACAATTTTATATTCTCTTGGTCATGCCCATGCCTTTGAACATATACAAGAAAAGTTTCTAGAGCTTGCAATGCTACTTGAAGAGCGCGCTGCTGAAGTTGCAATTAATTTAACGGGAGGCACTCGTTTAATGAGTTTAGCAGCTCAAAGTATCTTTCATAATACACGATTTACACTTTTTTATGCACTCCCCTCTGATGAACTAATTCATATTGACCAACCTGGTAATCGAGATCGCCACCCTCTGCAAGATCATATTCGCTTACGTGATTTCTTTGCTTTGCATGACTATGAAGTAATGAGTTTAAAAAGATCCTTTAAAATCAGTCATGAATCACGTGCATTGACGAAGGAATTAATTCAAAAAATGGATCTGTATGCTCACTCTATTGGCAAATTAAATTACGTTGCAGATCAGTGTGACCGCTATCATGAATTCGAAAGCCAAGAAAGGATTCAAGAAAAACATCAAGCAATTTTTGAACTCTTTTACGAACATGGTTTTCTACAAATCAATCAAAGCCTTCGTCCGGAGTTTTCCTCACAAGAAGCTATTGAATTTTGCCGTGGGTTATGGCTAGAGGAATACCTTTATTTAACTCTTAAAGAAGTAGATAACGAAATCAACTTACAGGACGTTGCAATTTCCATTGAACTAATCGATAAAAACGAAACAAAAAATGAATTAGACGGTGCATTTTTATATAATAATCAACTGTTTATTATTGAAGCAAAGACGGCAAATCTAGATGGAAAAGGTTCTGATATTTTGTATAAACTGGATACCCTTAAAGGTTATGCTGGTATCAACACACACCCAATTTTAGTAACCTTCCGTGAACTACGAAGCTATGATAAACGCCGCGCAAAAAGCCTTGGTATCACTGTAGTTGAGGGCAAAGAACTACGCCAGCTAAAGTCAATAATCAAAAAACTCTGTGAACTATAGAAAAAAAGTGCTTCAAGAGTCTATTCTAGGGGAATATTTAAAGAAAGATACAGAGTCTAAGGTGCTTATACTTATTAGTAAAAAGTACAGGAAATGATATAATCAAAAATAGTTGAAGTATACAAGCCAATACGATCATTTTGCTGCTAATATAATGATCCCAATTAAAAATATACGGATAGCTAGCTTTGCTAAATTGCAGAAAGAGCACAACCTATCCAATCGAGTGATCCAAATCATAGACTTTCTTAAAAGTATATTTTTAAAAGAACTATGCAGAGGAAAAGAACAGCTACTCCAAAACTAAAAGCTAAGTAATCTGAATTTAGTCACAGCCCAAAATACCAAAAAGCGTTCCATTTTCAAGACTTACTCAAATTTTAACGTTTACAATAATCTCATATTAAGAAAACAATAACAAATTAGCTATCAGGCTTAACTTGCTAAATTTAACTAAATATAGAATGATATATGTTTAAAGGATTAAACCTTCAAGGATATCTGTAGTCGCACGAGACTTATTCAACGTATATAAATGAAGCCCCTCAACCCCATTTGCTATCAAATTATTTGACTGCTGGATTGCCCATTCAATACCAATTTTGGGAATATCTTCTTCGTTAGCATTCATCAGTTTTTCAAGTAATTTTGCAGGGATCTTCGCACCACAAAGACCACACATGCGTTGTACACCTTTGAAACTTAATGCCGGCATAATGCCGGCTAAAATAGGTACATTAATGCCGACTAAGCGACAACGATCACGAAAATCCAAAAAGTCATGATTGTCAAAAAATAATTGAGTAATAATAAAATCTGCCCCAGCATCCACTTTTGTTTTCAAGTGCTCCATATCAGCCAATTTATTTGGAGTTTCCGGATGCCCTTCAGGGTAACCAGCAACACCAACACTAAAGTCATCCACTTCTTTGATTAGAGAGACAAGACCAGAAGCATTCACAAAACCATCAGGGTGTGGCTCAAAGTCAAAACTGCCCTTAGGTGGATCACCTCGTAAGGCTAAAATATTATCAATTCCTTTGGTCTTAAACCCTGAAATAATTTCCTTTAACTCATCACGTGAATTACCTACACAAGTTAAATGTGGAATAGATGGCTTTGAAAGTTCAGTTTGAAAATGATCTACCACTTTCTCAGTTAAACCTCGTGTTGTTCCACCTGCACCGTATGTCACAGTAAAAAAATTTGAAGGTAACTTACTCAACTCTGCTGCATGGCTATATAATTCCTCTAGCCCACTTTCTTTTTTAGGCGGAAAAAATTCAAAAGAAATACTTGGCTGTTCGCCTCCTAAGATGTCTCGAATAAACATGAAAAACTCTCTTATAAAATTCAAAATTAAGATATTCGCATAAGCGAATATATATCTGAGATAAAAAATAGCAAGTAGAACTTAAAGATGATTTATTTGAATAGATCTAGAAATCGGTCCTGGTATTTTTCAAATAAGCCATATCGTTGAAGCTTATTTCCTAACCTAGTTGCATTAGTTTTGGAAAATTTAGCCATTTTGAATTCCATTTCAATTTCACGCTCAAGTTCCTTTTTGGATTCATCTTCGCGTTGCTGGATATCGAGAATGTTCCGAGATGAAGATTTTTCAATATATTGATGGAGGAAACTTAATAGTGAAACTTCCCAAAGTTCATCTGCCCCGAAAAGTATAACCGAATGAGAGTCCTCTTGTTGGTCATCTGTAACTTTTACTTTATTAATAACCTCATCAACATTACCAGAAACAATTTCGCTACTAATTCCTTCTTTACGAATCTGGAGTCCATATTGCAAAACTTTCACAAGTTGTCCTTGGTCTTCTAGCCAATCAGCATATTCTTTAGCTTTCTCACCAAAACCATCAAGAATTTGTTGAGCGAAATGAGCAGGGGTGATAATTTGTGGTCGTTCGGCATGAACGGTTCCCGTACGAACTCGAACTCGATCTACCTCATCAAGTAATTCACTGACCATATAATATCGTAAGTTTGTTGTACCAAAAGTTTCTAATGTAGAGTTCGGCTGCTTGATTATTTTCATAATTTTTGCAGCATACCAAATGTCGTCTTCTTGAGCCATAAATTCTTTAGTAATTGTTAAAATAAAAGCCGGTATACTTTGCAGTATACCGGCCAAAAATCAATAAATAACAAAAATATTTTATTTTTTACACTTATCGCCACCACGTGTAGCATTAAAGAAGTTCTTCACTTTAGCACGTGCATATTCACGGTTCATTCGAGAAATATTCGATACCGTTACACCCACAGGACAAACTGCTTCACACTCTGTCTGATTTGAGCAAGAACCAAAACCTTCTTTATCATGCTGCTCAACCATGTTGATTACACGCTCAGAACGTTCAACTTTTCCTTGAGGTAATACTACCAAGTGAGATACTTTTGCAGCAGTAAATAAGTTTGCAGATGCATTTTTACAAGCTGCAACACAAGCACCACAACCGATACACTGTGCACCATCAAATGCCTTCTCAATATCTTTTTGTGGAATTAACTTTTCATTTGCATCTCGAGCTGAACCCGTATTTACTGAAATATAACCCCCAGACTGAATAATACGGTCAAATGCAGAACGGTCAACCATTAAATCTTTCATAATAGGGAATGCATCAGCACGCCATGGTTCAATAGTTATTTCATCACCATCTTTGAAGCTGCGCATGTGTAACTGACAGGTTGTACCACGCCCTGGACCATGAGGTACACCATTAATGACAAGTCCACATACACCACAAATGCCTTCACGACAATCAGATTCAAATACAATCGGCTCATCGCCACTATTCATGATTTGCTGGTTGAGCGTATCAAGCATTTCTAAAAATGAAGAATGCTCAGAGATATCATCCAATTTATAGGATTTAAATCCACCTGCATCTTTGGCATTTTTTTGGCGCCAGATTTTTAGAGTCAATTTCATGTTCGGCACTCCTTATTTGTAGTTACGTTGAGCAAGTTTTACATAATCAAATGTAAGTGGCTCTTTGTGTAGTTCATGTTCTTTGTCAAGACCTTTGAATTCCCACACTGCAGTATAGCTGTAATCTTCATCGTTACGTAATGCTTCGTTATTCTCAGTTTGGTACTCTTCACGAAAGTGACCACCGCAAGATTCTTCACGGTTAAGGGCATCTTTACACATTAATTCACCAAGCTCAATGAAATCTGAAATGCGACCAGCCTGTTCTAAGGCTTGATTGATATCTTTACAGTCACCAGGTACACGAACTTGCTCCCAGAAATCTTTACGTAATTCTTGTATCATGTCAATTGCTTTGTTTAAGCCTTCAAGAGTACGAGACATGCCACAATACTCCCACATAATCTTTCCAAGTTCACGGTGGAAAAATTGTGGTGTCTTATCGCCATTAACGTTTAGAAGACGCTCTGTAAAGTCTTGAACATTTTTCAATGTCTCTTCGAATTCAGGTGCACTGGCATCTACTTCAACATTTAAGAAGTCAGCTAGGTAATTACCAATTGTATTGGGTATCACAAAATAACCATCTGCAAGACCTTGCATTAACGCAGAGGCTCCCAAACGGTTTGCACCATGATCAGAGAAATTTGCCTCACCTAGAGCAAATAAACCAGGAACAGAAGTCATAAGATTGTAATCAACCCATACACCGCCCATGGTGTAATGAACCGCAGGATAGATCATCATTGGTGTTTCATACGGATTATCACCTGTAATTTGTTCATACATTTCAAACAAGTTACCATATTTCTTTTCAACAGCAGCATGTCCCATACGCTCAATAGCCGATTTAAAATCAAGATATACTGCCAATCCTGTTTCATTAACACCATATCCATCATCACACATACGCTTAGCAGCACGGCTCGCCACGTCACGAGGTACTAAATTACCAAAGGCAGGATAAATACGCTCTAAATAATAATCACGATCTTCTTCCGGAATCTGATTTGCAGGACGCTTTTCATCTTTGTTCTTTGGTACCCAAATTCGGCCATCGTTACGTAGAGATTCAGACATCAAAGTTAATTTAGACTGATGTGGACCACTTTGTGGTAAACAAGTTGGATGAATCTGAGTAAAGCATGGATTGGCAAAACCCGCACCGCGCTTATGGCAACGCCAACTTGCGGTCACGTTTGAACCCATCCCATTTGTAGACAAATTAAACACGTTCGAATAGCCACCCGTGCAAAGTAATACAGCATGGGCAGCATGAGTAGCTAATTCACCATTAAGTAAATTGCGTGTAACAATACCACGAGCATGTCCATCAATTGTAACTAAATCTAGCATTTCATGGCGACAAAATAATTCAACATTACCCAGACCAATCTGTCGACTCAATGCTTGATATGCCCCGATTAGAAGTTGCTGACCAGTTTGCCCACGAGCATAGAAAGTGCGAGAAACCTGTGCACCACCAAATGAACGATTTGCAAGATAACCGGAGTATTCTCGAGCAAAGGGAACTCCCTGTGCAGTACATTGATCAATAATATTGGCGCTTACTTCAGCTAAACGATAAACATTTGCCTCACGTGCACGGTAATCACCACCTTTGACAGTGTCATAAAAAAGCCGGTAGACACTATCACCATCATTCTGATAATTCTTTGCTGCATTAATACCACCCTGTGCAGCAATAGAGTGGGCACGACGGGGACTATCTTGAATACAAAAACTCTTAACTTTGTAGCCAAGTTCTGCTAATGTTGCAGCAGCTGACCCACCAGCTAAACCTGTTCCAACAACGATAATGTCAAACTTACGCTTATTTGATGGATTAACTAAGCTTCCGTCAAATTTATGTTTTGTCCATTTCTTTTCAATTGGACCTTCTGGGATTTTAGAATCTAATATCATAATCTTTTCCCTTTATTTAACGTCTAATTCTTCAATCGAAGCAGGAACTTCATTCATCTCAATTACTTCAGACTCAACTGTCTCAACTTCTTCAATAACTGCCAACTCAGGTTGACTTACCATGAAATATAGAGGGAATGAACTAAATCCCACTGTAAAAACGACAGCAAGCGCAATGGACGCTTTTTGAGCAAGTTGGTAATAAGTTTTATTCGTTACACCCAATGTACGTATTGCAGATTGAAAAGCATGCGCAATGTGAATACCCATAGAAATCATAGCTATAACATAGAATATAGAATACGCAGGATTTGTAAAACGAACAACAACTAGTTTGTATAGATCCCGGATTGGTTCACCTTCCATGGTTAGATATAGCATACCCTCATTAATTCGTGCAGACTCATCAAATCCAGGACCAAATTTAAATGAGATTATATGAAATATGATAAACAGAAAAATAATCGTTCCCGTGTATGGCATCGATTTCACGATCCATGACTTTGGAGTACGCTCATTTCGCACTTCATAACCTTTCTTTCTAGCGCCGCGTGAAGCTAGTGTAACTTGAATCCCCGTTACAATATGACTACCAAAAATAATTACTAAAATCAACTCGGCTAAATAAATAAGAGGATTTGATGTTAATTGATGGGCGTAAATGTTGAATGGTTCTGCCCCCACAAACAACAATAAATTCCCCAAAAAGTGACCCGTCAAAAAGCCAAAAATCAACAAACCACTTACTGCAGTTAATATCTTCTTAGCAATATTCGTATTAGGCGTTAATGACATGTTAAATAACCTATCTAATAAGTTTTAAAATACTTCCACAAAAGATAACCAAACATTACAACAATATATGGTTATTCTAACATAGCCCGAATTTAAGCGTGAGCAAACACCCAAAGGGGTAGTTTTGAACTAAAACCAGCATTTTTGATGAATGGAAAAACATAAAGGGATCCCAAAATAAACAAATTATCCCTAAATTGCCTATTGAATGCTAATAAAAATGTTTAAAAGTGGCATTTCGAAGGCAATTTTAAACATTTGATGGATATGCAACGTAATGACATTCTTTTGGGAATTTTTACCTTATCCTTCAACTTGCAATCCATATGTTGAGATAGTAAATTCCTATACAAAATAATTATAAATTATATGAAACTCATTACAAAAAAGATAGAAAAAATAATTAAACCATGAGTGAAAACGAGGAAAACAAAGAAGTTTCAGCAGAACCTGAAGCAGAAGAGACTCAATTAAGCCCTGAGGAGCTTGCTAATCAAGCAGTCGAAAAGGTGAAGTCTGGTATTGAAAAAGATGCAACCACCGAGTCCAAAATCAATGTTCAGGCTGAACTTGAGAAAGATTTTGATGGTCCAGACCAGACTTTCAAGGGTGTAGACTTTGAACAAGATGGCAATAAAGAGATCCCTGATGATTTCAAAGAGCCTGAAGAAGAAAAAAAGAAATTTTTTAGTAAAAGTAACTTGCCAGTATTACTTGGTGGCGGTGCGGGTCTAATAATCGTTTTAGGTTTGGTAGCTTATGTAGCTACAGCCATGTTTGGAGGTAATACTACAGATAAAGTTGATCAAGAAAAGCTAAAAGTCCAACTTGAAAAAGAAAAGATTTACGAATTCCCTGCTGATGTAATTGGTACTTATCCTCATGAGTGGGCTTGGCTTATTGATAAAAACATCAATCATGTTGTTTATCATCCTGAATTACTCAAAGGAGCTGTTGATGGCTTTACATTTGAATTTTGGGTAAAGGTCGAAAATGGTAAAGGACTAGAAAATATAACCATCAGTAATCCGGAAAACCTTGAGCAATTCAATCTCACAATTCAACGTGAAAAATCAAATAAGCACCGTGCAAGTTTTATGATTTCACAAGCATCCAAAAGTAAAACGAGTGGTTATATGCCTAAGGATGGAAAATGGACACACGTTGCAGCGACCTATAACATTCCTCGTGAGCGTATTTACATTCATATCAATGGAAAAGTACAAAAGTCTAAATCACTAAAGATTTTACCAAGGCTTTCTGTTGGAGGTTTCCGAATCAAGGTAAGCATGAATGCTAAAAAAGATGAAGAAGAAACGAACATTGCTTTGGATGAAATTCGTTTTACTAAAAAACCTTTATATGGAGCAGCCTCATTTTCTCCTCACCGAGTATTGAATGTTTTACCAAAAACCTCAAGCCTAATCCACTTAGAGCAACGCTCAAAAAAAGTTGTGTATGATGAGGCAAGAGAAAATTTATTAATTGAATTCCCAGTCGGTACAGCTTGGGAAAAGGTAGAAATTTCTGAGGTTAATAAGAAAAAAGAAAAGTTAAATATTTTCTATCAAGAGCAAAGAGCTGCTTACAGCAAAATTTCTAAACTGAAAAAGTTGAGCCCAGAATTAGAAGCCGAAAAAGCACGAATCAGAAAACTGCTCTCTGCTTGGAAAAAAGCTTCACCAGAACAAAGAGATAAACTTCAGCAGGATTTCATTGCACCTCCAGTTCCAGAAACAGAGCAAAAACCTGAAGAAGGAGAGCAAAAACCTAAAGAGAAAAAGGAATAAGAAGACAAAAATTTTCTTATGATTATTACTGTTAGGTAGAAAGAGAAAAACTATGGAAAACGAGCTAATTGAAGATCAAACTACTACTGAAGTGGCAGGACAAACAACAACGGATGATGCTGCGCCAGAAAGTGTATTGACTGGAATTATTGAACAGTTCCAAGATGCCTTTTCAAGTATTTCACAAAGTGGAGGGATCGCGTCAAGTATAGCTATTTTCATGTTTTTCTTATTTATAATATTCATGGCTGCCCTTGCTTCAACAATTGCAGAAAAAAAGAAACAAAACCCCTTTGGTCACTTTTGTATTGGTTTAATAATTCCTGTGGTTTATCCACTACTAGCTAAAATGTTTTTAAAATCTCCTGAAGAGGAATCTGAGAATCAAAATGTTGAAGCTGAGGAGACAGTAGATAATATTATTGCCGGGGAAGCACCTCCAGTTGCCATTAAAGCAACAAAAGACAAAACTACTGTCGATGAAACCAAATTAGTAAATGAAGCCAAGTTAATTGGTGAAGAATCTATGTTTAATCAGTCATACTTTAAAGATTTAGCTTATGATGAACAAGGTCGCCCACGTGGCCCATTTGATATCATGATAGGTGAAATTGAAATGCGAGTTGAACAGATTGTAGACCCTCAAGAAGATCTTGTTATTATTGAAAGCTATAATGCAGATGGGAAATTACAATCTTTACGTATACCCTACCGTAAGATTGAATCCTGTAGAGAAGTATAATAAAGCCTTCATTCTTCAAGCCAATCCAAGCATATTGAATTATCATAACTATTTGATTTTTCTTGCTTTGGTAATACTTTTATTGGCTATCAATTGATTTTAAATCCAACCCAATATTATCGATAATTTTAGGTACATAATGAACTTTAAGCCCGTATCCTCTCAAGTAAAATTTCCTCAGTTAGAAGAGGAGATGTTGTCATTTTGGCAAGAACAGGGTGTTTTTGAAAAATCCCTGGGTCAACGTCAAGGTAATGAAGAATTTGTTTTTTATGATGGTCCCCCTTTTGCAACTGGCCTTCCCCATTATGGTCACTTATTAGCAGGAACAATTAAAGATGTAATTCCACGTTTCCAAACCATGCGTGGTAAATATGTAGAGCGTGTATTCGGATGGGACTGTCATGGTCTTCCAATTGAAAGTCTAATTCAAAATGAGCTCAAACTTTCTGGTGTATCTGAAATTCAAGAATTTGGAATTGATAAATTCAATGAAGCTTGTCGAGACAGTGTGCTTACATACACAAATGAATGGGAGCAAACTGTAGGGCGAATGGGTCGTTGGGTAGATTTTAAAAATGGATACAAAACCATGGATACGGACTTTATGGAATCTGTATGGTGGGTATTTAAACGCTGTTGGGATTTGGGCCTAATTTATCAAGGCTATCGTATTCAGCCTTATTCGCCAGCATTGGCAACACCTTTATCCAACTTTGAAACAAACCAAGGTTATAAAGACCGCCAAGATCCATCTCTAACGGTACTATTCCCTTTTCACAATGAAGAAAAAACCGCCATGATCGTTTGGACAACGACTCCATGGACACTCCCCTCAAATATGGCAGTAGCTGTTGGTGCAGATATTGACTATGTTCAAGTAGCACATGAGGACTGGAAACTTTGGGTTGCCGCAGCACGTAAAGATGCTTATTTTGGCGAAGAGGCTGCAGTAATTGCAACTGCAAAAGGTTCTGACTTGGCTGGAACCAAATATATCTCCTTATTTGATTATATCGAAGAAAGAAAGGATAAGCTGTACCAAATTCAATTAGCAGATTTCGTTTCTACTGAAGATGGTACAGGAGCTGTACATATTGCACCTTCATTTGGTGAAGATGACTTTATCTTAGGTCAAGCACTAGGTTTACCTTTATTTGATCCGTTGGATACAGAAGGTAAATTCACAAACCTTGTACCAGAATGGCAAGGCCAAGGCGCAAAAGATGCTGACAAGTCAATCATCCAGCACTTAAAGCAAAAAGGTCGTATTTTCAAACATGAAACTTTTGTTCATTCTTACCCCCATTGCTACAGAACCGGTGTCCCCCTATTATACCGAGCATTAAAAACATGGTTTTTATCATTAGACAAGGAATTAACGAATGAAGATGGTGAAACCAAGCTTTTAAAACAATGGATGATTGATAATAATCAACAGATCCGTTGGGTACCTGACCATATAAAAGATGGACGTTTTGGTAAGTGGCTAGACAATGCTCGTGACTGGAATCTTTCTCGTAATCGCTTCTGGGGCACGCCTATCCCAGTTTGGATTGCAGAAGACGGTGATATGCTTTGTGTTGGTAGCTGTGAAGAATTAGAAAAACTGAGTAATCAGCCAATTGATGACCTACATAAACATATCGTAGATACACGTATTATTCGTACAAATGATAAAGTAAACTATTCTGAAAATGGAAAAGAATATATCAGAACTTCAGAAGTATTTGACTGCTGGTTTGAATCGGGTTCAATGCCATTTGCGCAAAAGCATTACCCATTTGACAATGAAGATTGGCTAAAGGAACATTTTCCTGCTGATTTTATTGCGGAAGGCTTAGACCAAACACGTGGCTGGTTCTATACATTAACAATTCTAGCATCTGCATTATTTCAAAAGCCTGCATTTAAAAATGTAATTGTGAATGGTTTGATCCTAGGTGACGACGGTGAAAAAATGTCAAAATCTAAAAAGAACTACCCCCCGATCGAAGGTGTACTAGACAGCTATGGTGCCGATGCTATGCGCTTATGTCTCCTATCATCCCCTGTTGTCCGTGGTGAGTTCATGGCATTTACAGAACAGTCAGTAAAAGAGACTATGCGTAATGTATTAATTCCTTTCTGGAACTCTTACAGTTTCTTTGTCACATATGCAAACGTAGATAATTGGCAGCCGAAAGATCAAGTTCAGACTTTACCAACTCAGCTGGATAATCCATTAGACCAATGGGTGATCTCTCGCCTAGAAGGAATGGTTGCTGATGTTGCACAAGCAATTGAGGCATATGAGCTTCAACCAGCAGCAACACGCTTTGTGGAATTTATCGAGCAATTAACGAACTGGTACATTCGTAGAAGCCGCCGCCGTTTCTGGAAAAGCCAAAATGATACAGATAAAGATCAAGCATATGCAACCTTATATCATGTATTGGTTACATTCACAAAGGTTGCTGCGCCATTTATACCATTTTTAACCGACTCAGTTTACAGAAATTTAAGAACGACTTCAATGCCTGAATCTGTTCACTTATGTGACTTTCCAACGGCTGCAGATGATGCAGTTAATATTGATTTAGATCGCAAAATGGATAAGGCAATGATCGCCGTAAGTCTTGGTCGTTACCTTAGAAGTCAGGCTTCAATGCGAGTTCGTCAGCCGTTAGCGGAAGTCATTCTTGTATCTATTGATGAAACAACTCGACAAGATTTAGATGCAATGCAGGATGTGATAAGTGAAGAATTAAATGTAAAAGAAGTTATCATTCGTGAAAACGAGTCAGAGTTGGTTCACTTAAGTGCTAAACCTAATTTCCCTAAGTTAGGTCCAAAGCTAGGTCCAAAGATGAAACTTGCAGCACAAGCAATTGGTGGACTTAGTGCTGATCAAATCCAGCAGCTTCAAGAGGGCAATGCTCAAACAATTGAACTAGATGGAGAGCCATTTGAGTTAAATGCAGAAGACATCGAGATTCGTCGTGCTGAGAAGGATGGGCTAGCAGTAGCGAATGAAGGTGATGTAACTGTTGCTCTTGATTTAAACCTTTCTGAAGAGTTAAAACAAGAAGGTAGTGCACGTGAACTTGTTCATGAAATTCAAGACAAGCGTAAACAATTGGACTTCGAAGTGAGCGATCGTATCGAAATTATTTTTGATACGAATCTGGAGTTAAAAAGTGCTATTGAGAAATTTAGTGACTATATTGCTAATGAAACCTTGGCTAATGAGCTGAAATTTGAAACTTTAGCAGATGAGTATAATGTTGATAACAGCACATTGTCAGGTGTACTAAAAATAAAGTTAACTAAGATTTCATAGAATGCCTTTTTTAGATTTTTGTCCAGAGTGTTCAGCTAAGATAACCGTTGTTGATGGGTTACGTAGTGTGGTGTGCCCACAATGCATGGCTCATTTGAAAGTAACAACATCTGATAAGCCTGAACCTCTGAATGAAAATTATGAATCCAAATCACAATCCGTTGCTTCTTTTAATAAGAAGTCAACAGTATCAATGAATAAAAATAATGAGCGTAAAACACTCACTAACATCGACGCGTCTATAAATCTTGAGGATATTCGATCTGATTCTGTGTACCAAACCAAGCAGCCGCTGCAAGTATCTGAACCAGATATCATTAAAATTGCAAAACCGATGGAAACCACAGGCATTCAAGACTTCTTTTTAGGCTCTCCACTTGAGACAAAAAGCCCTAAACCTGTGCCTGAAGCAAAACCTATAACTCCAATCCCCCCTTCGCCTGTTACACTGAAACCGAAAGAAATGGATACAGAAAGCCCAACTGAAGTAAACTTAGATCATAATGAGTTAATGCAGGAAATACAGGCACATGAAGCCGTTCAGAACCTTTCTAAAGAGGTTGAAGAACTATTAAATATGGATTTTGATTTTGACTCAAACATTTCTCCCATAAATGATATTGAGCAACAAAAAGAGCAGGAGCGATTGTTAAGACGTCGTCGTGAAAAAGAGATTCAAGAACTTGAAGAAAAGCTAAAAGACAACTTAAACAAACACCTAGATGACATCAATCTTCCGCCTACAAAAATGGAAGTTGATTCGAATCAAAGTATAGATTCCCCCTCGCAGTCAGTTCATTCACCGATAGATAAAGAAATAAAATCTCAATCTATCAAGCTGACGCCAAAAGTTTCTAGTAATGCGCCTATAGAGATGGACACACAGTCTCGTCCGGCAGGAGGCCCAGTTTTAAAATTAAAAAGGGATCATTCCGAAACGATCCCAGCTGATCAGCTGGCCCCTCAAGAGAAACCTGTTAATCAACCAACTTTAACTTTAAAAAAGAAAGCTCCTCAGACAGAGCACCTCCCTACTCAAGGTAATGATGTTCCTCCTCCGCCGCCCCCACCTGTTCGACAAAATAAGCAGTCAAAAACGAATAAGTTGAATGTAGGGAACCGTAAAGTTAAAAAGAAAATTTCAATAAAAAAGAAAAAGAGACCAAGCGAATAACATTTGGTCAGCTTAATTATAGGATGTTAAATGAGCGATATAAAAAAGCAAGAAGCTACAGATAATCAAAGTGATGTTAACGAGGGGAAAAGCTCAACTAAGCCAGTGGATACATCTGTAAAAGACTCTCTAATGAATCAAAAGGAGGCGTCTAGAGAAAAGGACACTCGCGTAGGTAAAGAATACGAAGATGCTATTCGAGAGCAATTAGAAAATAAAATTTCCTTAGTTTTTGATGAGCAAAAACGTGCCAAAGCTCAAGCAGATCAAAAAGAAAAAGAAAAGAAATCAGCGAGTAAGCCTACCCCCGGTACGCCTGCATCTGGTAAAACAGCTATTACGAACAAGAAGAAGGTAGCAAGTAAAACAGGTAAAATGGCTGCTGGAACTAAAAATGGTAGAAAGGGTACAACAACCCTAATGACCAAATCAAATAGTAAGGCAGAAAAAACCAAAGTAATGCTTCAAACTGGTAAGGCAGAAATTGACGCCAAGATGAAGAAAACAAAGATGAAGCTTTATCTACTTTCTAGTTTGATACCTATTCTTATTGGTGCTGGTATTTTAGTTGGTGTAAAGAAATTAAAAAAGAAATCGACTCCACCAAGTGAACAACAAGAATCTAGTTCTAATTCTAACTCTTCATCATCGAATAAAAGGCGTATGAAGCCAGTTATGAATTTAGCAGATCTTTCTAGCATGGTTCAAGATGCTGAGGATATTCAAAACCATACAGAGGTCTATATCGAGATTGTTCGTTTCGCTAAAGCAAACCCTGATAGTGAAGACATAGCGGACCGTTTAAAGATGGACCTGGGANAAAGCTATGTTGACTACCAACTGGGAACAGATGATTGGACAGAACTTGCAGAAGAAGCACGGCAGATTTCTGATAATAGTTCAATGCCAGAGCGCATGGAAGTCATAGGAAAACTAAAAGCATTTATCTCTAAAAATACAAAAGAGAAATTCGCAGCGGAATATATGCTAGTAAAAGTTTCACCTAAACAACAAGCCACTGCTACAACATCAGAAGTAAATGATCCGATTCTAGAAGACCCAATGCTAGATGATGGTATTGACGACATGTTAGACATGACTCCCTTGGAGTAGCAATTGAGTTTTGAATGTAGAACAGCTTGTGGAATGTGCTGTATCATTCCATCAATTGCCCAGCCTATCCCAAATATGCCCAATGGAAAACCTGCTTTTCAACCTTGTGTGAACCTAGATACTAGAACACTTGAATGTAAAATATGGGAAACCGTATCCTATCCTAACTTATGCCGTCGCTTTAAAGCTGCAGAAGATACTTGCGGGGAGTCTGCTCAAGAGGCTAAAGAGATTCTTAGCCATCTTGAACGAGAAACAAGTTGAGTCAACGTAGTTCTAGGTATGCAATATCTTCAGAACTCAGTTCTAATCGAAAAGCTTTTGCACAATCGGTTGCTTCTGCTGGTGTACGGGGAGCAACCAAAGCATAAGTATTCATTGGGTGACATAACACATAGGCCATGGAGATCTGCGCAACACTTACTTCATAACGTTTGGCAAGTTCTCCTGCACGATCTAAACGCTTCCAATTATCTTCGGTCACGTAACAACGTTTTACCAATTCATTCCAGTTCGAATCATCTTGGTTTTCACGGGTAAACGCTCCTGATAAGAAGCCACCAGCCAATGTTGACCAAGCAAATACGGCCATTTGAGTTTGTTCATACCAAGCACGTTCTGCCTCTCCTTGCTCACCACAAATAGAGATACAGTTAGCCCAAGGTTCATCTACCTGGTCGACCATACTAAAATTGGGACTGCTTGCAACAAAGGGCCGTAAGTTATGTTTTTCTGCATAGTCATTGGCCTCTATAATTCGCTGTGTATGCCAATTGGATACGCCAAATGCCGATATATCACCTTTGTCTGCATGTTCGTTTAAGCGTTCCATAATGGGCCCAACAGAAACGGAAGGATTATCACGATGTAAAACATATAAATCAAGGTGGTTGACATTCATTCGCCCCATTGTTAAACCAATATCAAAAGTAATATCTTTGGGTGTGACACGGGGACCTTTTTCATCATGGTGAGCCCCCTTTGCAAGGATGACCATTTCCTCACGGTTATCTCTAGCTTTTATCCAATTACCAATTGAGTTTTCATTTCCATACCCATAGACAGCTGCTGTATCAATGGTTCTACAGCCTTCCTCGAAGGATTGATCTAATAAGGCAAATCCATCTTCTTGGGAAAGACCAGCCAGCATAACTGAACCTTGAACCATACGCGATAGTTTTTTTTCTATGCCAGATATTGTGCCATATTTCATTTTTATATCTCCTACTCGAACGGATAACTTAAGTTTATTTCATTACGAATTTTATCTAAAGTCCCCATCATAGAGCACGTTTCATCTAAAGGAACAACTGCACTTTCTAACTTACCAGAACGTACACAGTTCATGACTTCTATTGCTTCATAATTGTAACCATTTCCAATAATAGGACAGTGAACCTTTTCTTCTTCAGCCTTTTTGAGAATATAATATTCAGGTTTCCAGAAATGAGTGGGCACCTTTATTGAGCCTTCAGTTCCATAAATCGTTAACTCATGGTTTGTATTTGTGCGAATAGCTGAGGTTAATACGGCCATAGCTCCATTATCATAGCCAAGTAGTGCGGAAGTTTGTTCATCCACATTTGTCTCACCTATGTGAGCCATTGCTTTAATTTGGCTTGGCTCTCCAAGGCACATGTAAGCAGCAGCTACCGTATAAATGCCAACATCAAGCAGGGCACCACCTGCCAAATTAGCATTTAATAAACGCCCCTCAGGATTACCTCCACATCGAAAGCCAAAATCAACTTCAACGAAACGGACTTCACCAATTTCACCAGCAGCAATGCACTCCCGAACCTTAACCATTGCAGGAAAAAAGCGAGTCCACATTGCTTCCATCATGAATACTTGTTTTTCACGTGCATAGTTAATTAACTTAAGTGCATCTTTTTGATTGAGAGTAAAAGGTTTTTCCAAGAGTACTGGCTTATCATATTTGATACATAGCATTGCGCATTCGTAATGGAAGTTGTGAGGGGTGGCAATATAAATAGCATCAACATCAGGATCTTTTGCTAACTCTTCATAACTTGTATAACCTACTGAAAAGTCGAACTTTTCTTTAAAGTTATCTAATCCTTCTTGCCGTCGAGAAGCTACTGCATATAGTTCCGCATCTGGGATTACTTTTAATCCTTCTGCAAACTGACTAGCAATAGAACCCGGCCCAAGTATTCCCCATTTAAAATTTGACATATGCTTCTACCTTTATACTTTATTTGATATTGAATATGATTACTATATACGAGGAATCAAAGCTTCATCAAGATTAATAATAACATAAAACATATATTTTTTGGGAATACATGCTTAATAAAAAATACTTCATCAAAGACTTACTTTACAGTGTAGACAACCAATCCAAAGTTACGGGTATTGGCTTTATTAACAAAAAAGATGTTTACGGAGATAATCTCAATATTTCAGAACCGCATTTAGTTATGGTATATGTTTTGAATGGTGAAGGTGAGTTACATTTACCTAAAGGTCGAAAAATTAAAATTCAAACAGGAGATGTATTCTTTCGTGTACCAAATGAAGTTCACTCGAACTACATTAACCCACAGTCAAATTGGCAAGAGTGCTATATCGAGTATAAACCGGAAATTTGGCAACTAATCTGTAAACTGGGATTCATTGGCCCACAGGACCGTGTGATTCACCCAGGCCTTCACTTTGATCGAATAGAAGCTATTTATAAATTATACCGTAACTTTCGTTTTAAGTCTCTATCTATAGAACCAGAATGTATACATGAAGCTATACAGTTGTGCATGCTGTCAAGACAACCTGAAATTATCTCTGAGTTTGTGATAAAAGCATGTGACCTATTGGAGCAAAACATAGCCGGTGAAGATGACCTAACTGAAATTGCCCGTACACTTGGAATGAGCTACTCAAAGTTTAGAAAAGACTTTAAAGAAAAAATGCAGATCTCTCCCGGACAATATAGAATTCAACGACGCTTAGACCTTGCACATAAAATGTTACTTTATGAAGATAAAAGTATTAAATCTGTAGCTTACGAATTAGGTTATTCCTCACCATTTGCTTTCTCACAACAATTTAAAAAATTTAAGGGTTTTCCACCAAAAGACCTAAAGCGACGAGAAAAAGAAATTTAATTTTTTTAGTATAAATCTAATAGAAATATCAAACTTAAAAAATCTTATACATAATAAAAATATCCCGTAAAAACAATCATTAGCATTTATCGAATGTATATACTTTTTTTCTTGTCTTTGTACAAGTATCTGAAAAACAAATAGAATCATACTTTAAGTCTAGAAAATAGAGTTTTCAGATTTGGTTTATTTTGGATAGTGAAATTGAAACTCCTCATATTGGTCGGCCAGGGGCAGATGAAGTCAACTAAACATATTTTACAAATAGCTCAAAATTAGGAACGACCCGAATCATAAATAATAAGAGATGTGAAGCCTAGCCAGCATAGTTTTCATGAATGCTACAAGCGTACTAAACGTAATTTGCAACTCAATTTAGGGCTAAAAATTACAAATCATGAAAAAAGAGTTAGAAGCCATTTTCAAATGGTGAGACAATCTTTTTGTTTCCTAGATTGTTCATTGCTATTTTATTGGTACTTTATGTATTCAAAAATGGGACAATATTCAATCTAGGAGATGCACATGCTGACTTTAAAGTTAATTCGTAAAGTTGTAAAGATACTTCGGGGCGGGGCCGGAACTCGAGAAATTTTTCTGGGGATGCTTTTGGGAATTATACTGGGGATGATTCCAGGCTTACAAGGTTTGTCTCTAGCCGTTACATTTGTGATTTTACTACTCAATGCCAATATTGGATTTACCTTGCTTGGTTTAGCAATTGGTAAAGTTTTATGTTACGCGTTGGCAATGGTGAGCTTTCAACTAGGGTACATTCTTATACAAGAAATAGGTCTTTCGTTTTTCCAAGCCATTCAAAATACACCCATACTAGCTTTACTAGGTTTTGATAATTACTCACTTGTTGGTGGTCTACCATTGTCTATAATCATTGGAATTATTGCTGGAAAAATCTTTGCAAGTATGGTAACAAAAATTCGTGAACAAATGATCCAAGCGGGTGAGCAAAAACATATTGCAGCCCTTTTAGAAAAGAAGTGGGCAAAGTTCTTGATTTGGGCAACATTCGGTAAGGCGAAAGTTCCAATGGAAGAAGTTTTAAACAAAGAATCTGCTTTATTTCGTAAGGCAGGCATCATCTTTGCAGGTATCATTGTTACAGGAATTTTAGTTATTCAGTTCTTTCTTGCTGCACCAATTATGAAAAAAGGTATTATCTCTGCAATTCAAACTCAAACAGGGGCTGAAGTAAATATTTCAACGCTGCATTTTTCTCCGTTAGAGGGAGAACTGGAAATTCTAAACTTGGAAATTGCGGATCCACAGAAACTTACCCATAACCTGATCCAAACCAATAGGATCTATGGTAAAATATCTGTATCAGATTTACTTCGCAAAAGATTTCTCATTGAAAAAGTAGAAATAACCCAGGCATTACTGGAGCGCGAGAGAGCAAATAAAGCTTTAATTATTTATCCTGAAGTCGTAGAGGTTAACAAGCAACAACAAGCAGAAGTTGAAGTTGATGAAGATCCATTAGCTCTAGGTGTAACTGTTGGTGAACTAGAAGATTACTTTAAGCAAGGTAAAGAACTCAAAGAGAAGTTGAGACAGTTTGCCGAATACTTGAGTTCTGAGGAACCTGAAGCATTTACAGACCCGAACAATTTAAAGGAACAAGCTCTACTGCGTGCAGAACAAGAAGGCTACTTAAATGTGAGCGCAACTAATTTGGCAAAAGAAGTACCCAGAATACTTCTTAATGAGCTAATTATTAATGAAATTTCTGTAAATGAAAATTGGAGCGAAATGAAACTTCAAGCTAAAAATATCTCCTCACATCCTTACCTTACATCAGAACCAACACCGATTTATGTAAAACAAATAGATAAAGACGAGGAAATTATTTTTGTTCAATTGAATTTGCACCAAATAAATAGCAATCATGAATTAAAAATTAATTTAAAAAACCATAGGTTAAATGACTTAATCAAATTATCAGATAAGGTTGATTTTAAGATCACCCAAGGAAGAGTAAACCTTACTCTAAATGGTTTATTCTCCCCAAAAAGCTTGAATCTGCCTTACAAAATGGTCATATCAGAATTAGCTATAGAGGGAAAAGGGGAAGAGATATACGGTTTAAATGCAGACATAGTAATTGATACAATCGCAGCCATGGACACATTAACTGTAGATGGGGAAATAGCAGGATCAATGTACGTACCTAAAGTACATGTAAATACAAAAGAGTTGCAAAGTGAACTAGAGAAAGCAGCAAAAGATGCCGGTAAAAAAATATTGGTAAACAAAGCTAATGAAGAACTTGACCGAGCGACTGAAAAACTAGAAGAAAAGCATGGAGAAAAAGTTGATAAATACAAAAATAAACTAAAAAATTACCTCGACTTTTAGCACTTTTTAATTGGTTTACTAAACTAGAGATTAGCAACTACATCAAGATACCTTTTCCATTCTATACCTGTCTCTTGATATCGTGTAAATAGACTATAAAGTTTGTGAGACGATAATGAACACAAGGGATACTAATGCAAACATTACTTTCAGTTCCACCAAACGTTACACCTGTTTTTAATCAACTTAAAAATAGGCCGAATACATTCGTGACACACGACCCTGTCAATAAAAGATTGGGATCTGGTGGTGGAACCGCTTATTTAATCAACGAAGCTTTCATCGCGTCACAAGAAAAAGTGTTAGCTTCCTGGCTTTCAACCGAAAAGCGTTGTATTATCCACGGGGGAGGTCAAAGCAGAAGAGTTCCAGCATATGGCGCCTGTAGCAAACTGCTCACGCCCATTCCAGTTCATCGCTGGTCAAGAGGACAAAGAATTGATCAAACACTCCTAGACCTTCAAATTCCACTATTTCAAAAGCTACTTCAAAATTCGAATCAGCAACAATCCTATCTTATTGCCTCTGGTGATGTACTTATCCATACAACAGATCAAATTGAGGCTATTCCTGAAGTAGACATCGTATGTGTAGGGCTTTGGTCTGAACTTGAAGTTGCTTCAAGACATGGTGTCTTTTTTTGTGATAAACAATCCGGTAATGATCTATCATTTATGCTGCAAAAGCCTCCCATTGCAGAAATTCAAAACTTAGCCGAACAATATCATTTTCTGATTGATGCCGGCGTATGGCTACTTTCTGAAAGAGCAATCAAAGTTCTTTTAAAAAAATGTGGATGGCAAGAAGGTCAAGTTTTTAATATTGACTCTATGAAAAATTACGATTTATACAGTGAATTTGGTCCAGCAATGGGTAAAAATGCAGTTAAAAATGACTCAGATATAAATGCCTTAACAAGTAAAGTACTGATTCTTGATCAAGCCCAATTTTTGCATTACGGAACAAGCCAGGAACTCATCTCTTCTTCCCAGTACCTTCAAAACTCAACTTTTAATCAGAGGAAGTTGATGAATGCCCATGGCAAAAAACATAGTGATGTATTTGTACAAAATGTTGTAGGAGACTTCAAAGTAGCGGATAAACATCATAACATCTGGATTGAAAATGCCTGGATCCCCAAAAGTTGGACTCTGAGTCAAGACCATGTCATCACAAATATTCCCCCAAATAACTGGCAAATAAATCTACCTAAAGGAATCTGCCTAGAAATAATTCCTTTGCAATGTGGTGATGTGTGTATACGACCTTACGGAATTAGAGACAAGTTTGGCAAAGAACAACACACATGGTTAAATACAAAGTTAGATGAAACATTTAGACAAAAGGGTTTCCAATCTGCACAATGCGCGATTTCAAAACCTATTAATGATTTACAAGAAACGCCTCTTTTCCCAGTTTTACCATTAGAAAATATCACTCAAGAATTTTTACAATGGCTAATTGATGGAACCAAGAATCAAGAACAAAATATCAGCCTATGGAAGCAGATTCGTAAACTTTCCGCTGCCGAGATACAATTAGAAGCTGACCTTGTTGCAGCACAACAACAAAGAATAAAATATTTAAAACAAAGCTTACCACTAATGGCAAAAAACTATAAAAAGTCAGTTTTTTACCAATTAGATCTTAAAGAAATGGTCAAAAATTACCCTGAAGACCAACTACCAGATCCAGTCCCTAATGATGCACCATTAAGTGTGCGCATCAATGATGCTATGTTTCGATCTGAAGTGCTTAAAGAAAATCAAGGAACTGAACGTCTCTGGGAAAGTAAAGCTTTCTCTGCACTACGTAACGAAGTTTTATTAAGATCACCAAAAGATTTGCATCCTCATTATACCATCCTAGATGATCAAATTATTTGGGGCCGCTCACCTGCTCGTTTAGACCTTGCAGGTGGATGGTCAGATACACCACCACTCTGTTTTTTTAATGGGGGAAAAGTTGTAAATGTTGCAGTAAATCTAAATGGTCAACCTCCCATACAAGTTTTCGCAAGAAAGCTTACAGAGCATAAAGTAGTTATTCGCTCCATCGACTTAGGACTTAAGCAAGAAATTACAGACTATCAAGAGCTGATGAATTATAATCAGGTTGGTGCTGGCTTTGTTATACCAAAAGCTGCACTTGTGCTTTGCGGTATTCACTCTAATGCTGGTTTTGTAAGTTTAAAAGAGCAATTAATTGCTTTAGGTGGTGGCCTTGAAGTTACTATGCTTGCAGCGATTCCAAAAGGTTCAGGACTTGGAACTAGTAGCATATTGGCTGCAACCGTAATTGGGGTCTTTAATAAGCTACTGAATTTAAAGTGGGATCAAATGACTGTCTGTAGCCATACACTAATTCTTGAACAAATGCTAACCACTGGCGGTGGCTGGCAAGACCAATTTGGTGGAATATATAGGGGGTTAAAGTTATTCGAAACTACACCGGGTATACAACAGCAACCTAGCTGTAAGTGGCTCCCTGAACAACTATTTGAAGCACCTGGATATGCAAGCCGGATTCTTCTTTACTATACGGGCATCACGCGTGTTGCAAAAAATATCTTAAGTGAAATTGTAAGAGGTATGTTCCTAAATAGCCAGCAACATTTAGACACTGTGGGTGAAATTACAAACAATGCTCACCGTATCTACGATACAATTCTAAAAGATGACTTTGAAGGCATGGCAACTTGTATTGAAAGAAGTTGGGAGCTTAACCAGAGATTAGATTCTGGAACTAAACCTGAAGCAATTTCTAAAATGCTAGAACCAATCGAACATTTACTATCTGGTAAAAAACTTCTTGGAGCAGGGGGTGGTGGTTATATGTTTATGATTGCTAAAAGCGCAAAAGATGCACAAAAGGTAAAAGAAATCTTAACCCTAAAGCCTCCAGCTCCAAATGCACGATTTGTCGATATGGCTGTATCCCAAACAGGCTTGGAAATCACCACAAGTTAAGCTTAATTTTCAAAAAAAAATCCTAAATCTCAAAAGTCCTGTAAAATAATGAAATATCTCCCTTGAAACTTTGACATATTTGCGTTGATTTATAGACAAGTTAGAAGTGAACTATTAATTTTCAGAGAAATTTCTCAAAGTTCACATTTAAGAACTGAAAGTTTTACTATCAGATCTTATGCAATGGTTTCATGAAAACTCAAATAAAGAGAGGTAAGGTATGAAAAAGCTAATTCTAACAGGCATGCTACTTTGTAGCGTCACATTTGCGCAAGAACCAAATCCAACATCTGAAGAAACAGTGAAGGAAGAAGCTGCTACACCAAAGGAAGAAGCTGCTACACCCAAGGAAACTGATAATCAGGGAGTTGCCCAGCAAGAAGAGGCGAAACAACAAGCAGCGAAACAAAATCGCTTACAAAATGGCTTAAAGTTCCACTTATGGTTTCCTAACCTTGAGGGTAAAGTTGCCGCTAAAGGTGTAAAGCAAAATGTAGATTTTGACTATGATGATATGGAAGACGCTTCTGGGATTGGAGCAGGCTATGTATACTGGGGAGATCAATTTGGTTTTGAGGCTGTTTTGGGTGCGTCTTCTCAAACATGGGAACCAAGTGGTAAAAAGACTCATAAAGTTGAGATAGACAAAGCAATGCTAGGTGTTGGTGTTCTTGGACATATCGCTAAATTTGAACTAGCAAAGGACTTGATGCTTGGCCTTGATGGTGTTGTTGGTGGACGAGTAGTATCTCTTGATATGAAAGTCACTAAATATGACCCTAAAATTAAAGGTGATGATGATTATACTTGGGCAGAACCTTATGTTGGAGCGACGGTATCTCTAAGCTATGCTAAAAAGTATGCACTTTTCACACGTTGTGACTATGGTGGATTTGGTATTGGCAGTGCACCAGAGCATGTATATAATCTAACATTTGGGGCTTCTTATAGAGCAACTAAAAGAATATCAATTGATGCTGGATATAAGATATATGATATCGATTATAAACGTGGAAGTGGTGATGATAGATTCATCTACGATATTCGACAAGAAGGTATTTTCGCAGGATTTACGTTCTACTTTTAAAAAGAGTTTCACCTGCCCGATAAATGGGCAGAAAACCACTTTTTTTTAGTCTACTCCCAAAGTTCTACTGGATTCAATTTAATAAGCTAGAATCATCATTTTGATTTTGCTATTCATTCTTTCTATTGCACTTTAGACAAAGATAATCATAATTATTAATAGAATAATTATGCTTGTGAAATAGAGGAAAAATGAATACTTATATTGGTTTAGATATAAGCGGGACTAAAATAATTGTTGCGACTTCAAATAGTGATGGTAAAATTTTAAATAAGATTCAAATGCCAACGCCAAAAGGCTTTCAAGAAGGGATGAATCGTCTTCAATGCATGATTGAGACAATTACCCAAGGAATGCCAATAAAAGGAATGGGAGCTACAGCGGGTGGTCCTTTGAATTGGCGTACTGGAGTCATCTCTCCTTTACATCAGCCCAATTGGCGAAACGTCCCTCTTAAGAAAATCATGGAAGATAGATGGTCATGTCCTTTTTATATTGATGTTGATACAAATGTAGCAGCATTAGGGGAATATTATTATGGAACAGAAAACCCAGAAAGCCTTCTATATGTAACCGTCAGTACCGCAATGGGTACAGGTTTCCTAATAAATGGTAAAGTTTTTCGTGGTAATATTGACTCACATCCAGAAGCTGATAAGCAATCCATTCATTATAAATGCTCTCAGCCTGAGAATATTCATTATGAATATGGCTCTTTGGACTTCCTTGAAGCATTAGTTTCAGGTGATGGGATTCTCCGTATTTACGGTAAACCCGCAGAAAATCTAAATGAAGAGGAATGGGAAGAAGTCACATATAATTTAGCTCAAGGCTTACGAAATTTAGCAACTTTGTATCAACCAGAAGTCATTGTTCTTGGAGGAGCAATCTCCTATGAGAGAGGACAAAAATTAATAGATGGTATCATAAAAGTAATAACTAATAATATGAAAATTATGAATGTTCCTCGAATAAAACTTAGTGATCTTGGATATGAAACTGCTATAAAAGGCGCTATAGCCATCGCAATACATGGCCTCAATTAATTATACGACCTTAGAATAACAATTTTTTAAATTAATAACTTTATTAGGAAATCTCTAACAAAAGACTTCATTTCATGTATAGCTATAGGAAGGTACAAAGCGATTTATATTTGTATTTAAATCAGAAGGTAATACTGAGTAGAGCGAGTTTGAAGATTTGATTATAGATTCTTATGACAATGAACAATATTATTTAACTAAGGGTAAAAATGATGAAGAAATGAAACTTAGTTTCTATGGAAATGATAGTTTAGACTTTATTCAGCCATTAGAAGACTTGGAGAGGGAAAATGTTTTAGATGTTATCAATATCATCACAACTCTACTCACAGATGCTAAGTGGAAAAAGATTAAAAATGAATAACTTTGGTATTAATCAAATCATAAAAAAAGCCCTCACCATAAATAGGAAAGGGCTATAGGTATCCTAGAACTCAAGGCTCCATGCAATAGTCGCCGTGTACTTGGTTTCCATTTGGTAGCCGTTCAAATCTTCATAAAATGGAGCACGAACTTCAAACGCCAAACGTTGTTTTTCAAAAATGCCCTCACCGCCATGTAGTTGAATGCCTGCAAATGCATCCATGGTGTGACCACCATAATTACTACTAAATGCTGTTGGAATGGTTCGGTCACCTAGCATAGGGTTAGGAGGAGTTCGTAGAATATCTTCCTGCTTGCCACCCATATAATCCTGCCACTGATACCCCCACCCTGCATTAACGGATATAATGTCATTAAGCTGGTAAGTTGCCCACTGCTTTAGATTAACCTGATCTCCTAAGCTATACTCACGGCTGTTACGACCTGGACGAAAGATACCACTTAATTGTGAACCTAAACTTAACTGGGTCCAACTATACTCATAACTAATAGATGGCAATAAATCCCAAGTACCAGAACCTAGCTGCATAGAAGCTGGTAAATAGTTACGTGAAGGACCACCTGGAGCAGGCGTACGATCTTTTTGGTTAATAGAACCAGTTGGCACACTAAGTCCCATACCTATAATAAAGTTATGAGGGCTTGCATGATCTGTCATAGCAAAAAGACCCATTAGTTTGGTATCGCCCCAACCATCGCTTTCAGTTTTAGCACGCGTCGAACCATTATTGGTCATATTCGCTGCCATACCTGGCTTCACGTCTAGATTCATCTCTTTGTTAAGGTATTCAGCCATAACCATAAAGGTAAAGTTATCAGTCGGTGCATACATGAAGCTAAACATATGCATATCCATACGCATATCATCAGGGCTTACAACATAGCCAGCATCAAATATATCACTAGAAGATTTAGATGAGGTACCACGGCGCATGCCATCCATTTTCATATGCATATACTTGTAGGTAAACATCCATTCACCTTTAGGGTGTGTATGAGCACCCATGACATTTAAGGGTTGATTTAATCGATGGTTGCTATGACCTTCATGACTTGAATGCTCCATGTGTGCATGATGGTGATGATTTTCTTCCTGAGAATAAGCAGGTAAACATAGACTCACAAGAGTCAGTAAATATATATATTTTTCTTTCATAAAATTTCTTTAAAATAAAAATTAATTTCATAGGTACAGGTTATGAGTACATAAAGGTACAAATAATGTGTACATTCCACCCAAAGACTATAAAAGCATGAGTGATGGATAAAATAGGGGTGAGTCCAAGAAGTAAAAGGATCTCAATTATGAAAGAAAAATCGGGATTTTATCTATACCATTATGGAATAAGTGAGTATAATTATTTTTATATTTATGGTAGATCTTTTCTGCTACACAATAAAGATCATTATTTGAAGAAAAAAGAGAATCTTTCATGTAGAGAAGGCGGTGTTCCATGCGCTTCAGAAATTCAGGAAAGCTGTCTCCTCCGCAAGGGATACGGTCAAAGCTTAAGTCACCTCTTTCTGGTCGCTCTTGAGGTTCCACAGAAGAACAACAGCCTTTGGGCTTTATCTCTGGTGCTGGTAGTGAACAACATGAACTAGGAGTCGACTCAGGCTCTGGTTTGGAACAACAACCTTCACTGGAGTCTATTGAAGTAGAGCTACAACTACTTGAAGAAGGTGCTGATAACGGCGCACCACATGCAACATCATCGCCATGATCACAATCACAAAAACCTTTTGTTTGTACACACATACAAACAGGGTCTACACCAAACTGAAGTTGCACAAACAACGAAACACCGCTGATTTGAAACATCAGAAAAAGGCAAGTAATCTGAATTAAAAGATGACGTAACAAGTGAAGACCTAAAAATTCGTTGTGAATTCCTGTTTACCTTTATAGCCTTGACCTGCTAAAGATACTTTGAATAGGCTACCACTTAAAACACCATGTTCTTCACGGTTTGAACCGCCTGCAGAAGTAATATATAAATCAGTCATAGATTCCCCACCAAAATTACAGCAAGTAACGTTGGCACAGTCTGGAACTTGAATTTCTAAGTTTGCGATTCCTGATGTATTCTCTTTTAGTACAGCAGATCCACCGTAACGAGCGGAGAAAAGTTGATCTTGTTCATCCATACATAAACCATCACCACGCCCAGGATAGTCAGTCTCAAACTGATTTATGACAACCGTACAGTTTGATAATTCATCGGTGTTAACATCATAGTCAAAACGGTAAAGAGTATTTTTTCGAGAGTCTTGATAGAACATATGCTTTAAGTCTTTAGAGAACGCCATTCCATTGGGTGTACCTTGACCATCAAGAAGAACCTTATAAGATCCGTCTGAAAAAACTTGATAAAGCTGACCAGCTAGCTCATCTGTACTGATTGTTCCTGTAATAATAGAGCCCCCTGGAGTTGCAATAACATCATTAAATCGGGTTTCATGCATAGCTGGGACTGCTTCAACAACAGTTTTGAGTTCTTCTCCATCTTTCCAAACAACAACATTACCCTTGTCACGGCACAAAACCAAAGAACCATCAGTTTGTAATGTAAACCCACCAACTTGACGACCTTCATAGATACAGCAATGCTCACCTGAGATTGGATCATAAGTAAACAATTTACCACTTGGGATATCAGTCCAAATTAGTTTTTTAATAAAAGGACTCCAAATAGGACATTCTCCAGTATCATTTGTAATGTCCACAACGAGCTCAGCAGCTAAAGTATCCATAGAAACTCCAAATTTAAAATACAAAATTAGTTACACATACACTAGCATAACTTTAAGCGATTTCTACTGGAGTTGATTTCACAAGATAATAAGCATAAACAACTAATTCAAAAGGTATTACAACCAATAAAGGTCTAGAGGGATAGCCATTTATAAGCCAATGGGATCAAATTAACCACAGTAAATATCTCAAAAGATTTTAAATAACTAAAGGTTTAGCAAACAGATCTTAAGAAATAGCTCCTATCGGAATGTTGGGACTTACGACAAAAATAATATTAGGTGTGTTAAGCTTGAAAACACAATGAGGAATTGTTTTTTTAGTTTAGATACCCTACTACTGGATTCGTTCTAAAACCTGGTAAGGATCTACTATAATCTTCTATCTGAACAGTTAAATCAAGTGCAAGTTGCTTATAATCATTAATTAAATCATGAGCTTGTGCTTCATCATTCATTGTGTCAAATAAAGCACGTTGCCGCGTTTGCGGATTTAGTAGAAGCATAAATTCTTCATGACGTATTCCAAGCATTGGCCAGCCAGTAATTGATTCATCATTGCCTGAGCAATCAGCATTTCTCCATTCCCACATCATTGGGTTACCACGTTTGAATTGACAACCATGTAAAGCATTTATGGCACTTGCACCATCAGCCTGTAGAATTCGTGGTATGTCAATTCCCGCTGCCTCTAAAAAAGCAGGAACAAGATCAACTGAAGAAAGCCATGTATCATCTATAACCTTATCAACAGGTGTATGCCCTGGCCATTTCACGATAAAAGGAACACGAACTTCACCATCAAATAGACAGTGTTTTTGCCCGCGGAACTGTGGAATAATTTCGATCCAGATAAAGGAGATTTTAAAGAAAAAATTATCTTTGCTGAAACACGAAATGGGATATATAAAAAAAATTCTTATATTAGTGCATATCTTCTTGGTGAAGAAATACGAGTATTTGTAAAGTATAGTGTAAAAGAAGGCCTGAAAAAAGCACCTGGTCTTTTGGATGTTCATGGATGGATGAGTACAGCTTCTATTGATAATACTTATGTGCAAGATGGCTGGGCAGTTATGTCCTATGACTATTGTGGAAAAAACCAGCGTACAGAATATACTAAATATCCAGAAGCCTTACGCCATGGAAATATGTCTAGAGAAATGGGGCCACCCATTTGGTCTACTAAAGTAGATGGTCAATCCATCAAAGACCCCAATGAAACTTCCGATTACATTTGGTATGCCATCCAACGTCGTATTTTAAGCTATTTTCAACTCATAAAGAAGTAGATTTAGATCGCATAGGAGCAAAAGGTTATTCCTATGGTGGAACGATTATGTGGAACCTTGGCATGGATGAGCGCGTGAAAGCTATCGTTTCCTATTTTAGTTGGAATGAATACTATCGTAGCCGTCATGTATGGCTATATAATAATCCGTATGTTGAGCCCCAAAAGACACCCGGTGAGTCTTTATATTTAAAAATGGTCGCTCCACAAAGCCATGTGCCCCATATAAAAGCCGCAACACTATGGCTTAATGGTACGAATGACCATCATGGTGGATACGAACGTGCAGATTTAACTTTCGCAATGTTTGCAGATGATGTGCCATGGTCTTTTGCTTAAAGACCAAGAGGACATCATAATACAGAGGGCATTAACCAAGATGCAAAATTATGGCTCGAAAAATATGTATTAAATAAAGATATTTTTTGGCCTGATCAAGCAAAGGTAAAAATAGACTTAGATGCGAATGGTATTCCTCAATTCACATGCACGCCAAAAAGCCCTGAGAGAATCAAAAAGGTTTCAATTTACTATTCACAAAAAACACCTGTTAGTTTTGGCCGTGCTTGGCGAGATACTATATCGAAAAGAGTTGATAATGAATGGATTGCGAGCTTACCAGTGATGAATACCAAAGATGATGTATTTGCTTTTGCGAACATTGAATATGATAATACTGTTGTCATCTCGACATCATTCGAAGCGAAAATCCCATCAAAATTAGGTAATGCTATTGCAACAGACAAACCTTCGTAAAAACTATCAGAAGGGACAGGTAAATGGCTTAATGTTGCGCCGGCTGAAGGGTTAAAAGGAGTAAGAGGGTTTCGTGTACTATACAAAAATCGTGGAACTATCACGGCTGAATTTAGTGATCCTAGGTACCAAGCTCCAGAAGGAAAACAATTAATGTTTGATTTCTACTGTACACAGCCACAGAAAATTATTTTTAAAGCCAATGATCACTTTCAAAAAATAATAAATATATCAGCATCTAATGAATGGCAAAGCATGGTTCTGCAAAGTAATGAAATTATTAACAGACATAACCAATATCCATTATCGTCTTGGGATCAAGTAAAAAAAGTAGGTTTAAATTCAGTAGATGGCTATGATATCACACAAATTGTCTTCGCTAACTTTCGGTGGGTAGATGCAAATCAAAATTAATAAAGGAAAACTCAATGAAGTACTTCTTAATTTTAATAGGTTTGATTATGGGCATTTTACAAATATTTTAAGACCTATGTACATAGATTTTCTTTTATGAAATAGTTTTTCGCCTTTTATGGGCTTGAAGGCGGTTACTAAAACATCACCTTTTTATTAGCTTCTTTAGAACTACTAAAACAAAGGAAATTTAAAGAATAGCGATGATTTCATAAGAGATTATTAAGCCACTATTGACAGTACCTGCAGAAAAACGATTATAGAGTTTATAGTAAATCACTAGATAATAGGTTTAAAAATTATAGATTCGCCTGAACTAGGATCAAAGTCTTACACTTTACCATTTTTGATAAAATAGTAAGTATGAGATAACAGTTCCATTTTGATTACATAAGCACCCACTAGAGTCGCCTCAAAAGTTTTTATTTAAAAATCAATATGAGTTTTATTTAGCTGAGATAGAAGAATAAATGAACGTTGGTTAGTATAACTAAATAAATGTCTATTTAGCATAAAATGATTAAAATCACCTGTTGTTCGATCACTCTTTTGGTCTATAAGTTTATTATAAAAAACGAGATTTTCACCATGCCTAAAAATGAATTAAAAACACATTTTGGTAAGCGACAATTCGAAGACCGCTTATACGAGCGCTTTTCTTCATATGGTATTAAAAAAGCAAATTTTATCTATTGGAGAAAAAAAACCTTGTGGTTTACAATCATCGGAACAGCTCTGTTTGTAAAAAGGCTTGTCGACATTGTTGGTAGTTTCTTAGGCCTGATTTTCTTGAGTCCACTATTTCTTGTGGTAGCAATTTGTATTAAACTTGAAGACTCTAAAGGTTCGGTATTTTTTGTACAAAAACGGGTAGGAAAATGGGGTAAAGAGTTCTCCTTTCCTAAGTTCAGATCCATGATATCAAATGCTGAAAAACTGAAGGATGAAATACTCCAGCAAAATGATCACAGTGAATCAATTACTTTTAAAATGAAACATGATCCTAGGGTAACTAAAACTGGGTATCTCATAAGAAAATATAGTATTGATGAACTACCTCAGTTGTGGTGTGTACTTGTTGGAAATATGAGCTTAGTAGGTCCGCGCCCAGCAGTTCCTCGTGAAGTCGCTTTATACAGTTTAGAAGATAGACGTAGACTTGAGGTGAAACCAGGTCTAACCTGTATCTGGCAAATCTCAGGGAGAGGTGATATTCCATTTAATAAGCAGGTAGAGTTAGACGAAAAATATATTCAAAGCCAAAGTTTTCTATTAGACTTAAAACTCATTCTATTAACAATTCCAGCAGTGATTAGTGGAAGGGGTGCCTACTAATGAACAAGGTTAAAATATGACAAGTAAAGGATGTAATATTGAGCAAGCGATTTTGTTTCTTTATCCATCTAACATAGAAGTTGGGATACCGCTCAGGGAAACAAATTCAGTTCTTGGCATCCCATTTATCGCACGTATCTTTCATCATTTAAAAAGTATTGGTATTAAAAAGATTTCAATTTTTACCTCAACCGCCTATCAAGAAATTAGCTTATTCTTAATTGATGAGAATCGCTGGGGAATTCCAATTGAGCTAAAAGCTTTAAGTGAAAAGGATGCATTGCATGAGGCCAAACAGTTGACTAAAATCTATGGATCCTTAATCGGCATTGCCTCTTCCTTGCCAAATCTTCCCGAGCCCTCTTTTTCAAAAACAGAAAAATATATGTTCGAAAATAATTTTACTGGCTGGCTAGCACTCCAACGTGAAGATGCACTCATCTTGGAAGCAATCTACTCCATGGAAGAATATTTGAATAATCTTAAGAATCGAGACTGTCTTTCATATGAGGTTCAAAGTCTCATTAGTTGTCTAACTCCAAGAGAGCAACAAAATACGGTTAAGCAACTCATGGATGAGGTTTTCCCTAATCAATTGATCATGGGAAATAAAGCAGCAGACAAGGTTTGGCTTGGCCACAATGTTTCCCTACCAGGTAGTGTTAACATTACTCCTCCTGTTTTTATTGGTGAAAATTGCACAATAGGAGAAGGAGTAAGCCTTGGACCATATGCAATCGTTGAAACTAATTCAATCATTGGTGACCGCTGTGAAGTCAAGCATGCTTCAATTGAAAGTGGTACTTATGTGGGAGAAGAATTAAACCTTAAAAATATCATTGTTTGGCATCATTATATAGCCTACCTAGACATCAACAAACCTGTGCCAATTTCTGATAAATTTCTTATAGGGCCTAATATTCAAGATCATGATGTCCCAGTACAATATCTCAAACAGGTAATATTTACCTTACTTCTAATTCCGCTTATTCTTTTGTTATTAATTAGTATTTTTATAGTTGCTATCTTATCAGGGTCATTAAAGATTCTGAAACAAAAACAATATCTTAAAAGCCCTTCCGTTGCAGATTCAAAAGTATGGAGAACATTTAAATGCTATGAATTTAATACGCATGGACGTAAATTGTGGCAAAAGATAATCATTCATTCAGGGCTGATCAGGCTTCCTAGTTTTTACCATATCTTCACTGGTAAAATAAATTGGATAGGGATAAAACCTAGAAATAAAAAACACATGAACCAACTTCCCAAAAGTTGGCAACAATTACTCATGGCTGGAAAACCAGGTATTTTTACTCTTTCAGAGCTTGATGCTAAACTTGTTAAAGACCCATTTTGTAATGAACAACTATATGCCTCTGACGCATTTTACATTACAAGGGCTGACTTTAACCTAAAATGTCGCATGATGTTTCAGTGTTTTTATTTGTAAACAACTTTTAGTCTCCATAGCCATTATAAAAGATATTGCTCAGTACAGCTTTGTAACTATCCTTTAAATTGTGGGGAAAAGTTATCTTTTTATAAATTTGGGAGACTATATGCTTAGCTTTAGTAAAAAAAATGATATAGGTATTATTAAAGTAAATAATGAGCAACTAGATGCTGATACAGTTGATTTATTTCGTAAACAAATACCTAATCATATAAATGATCACCACCAATACATACTGGACATGAAGTCTGTTAATTTTATAGACTCATCAGGCCTGGGTGCATTATTACATCTGCATCGCACTTTCGAGTTCAAAGGCTGCAAAATGAAGGTAGTCATCAATGAACCTCAAGTATTATCTATTTTTAGACTCGTAAAAATCACAGAAGTTTTAGATATTTATCCTTCTATTAAGGATGCTATTGATGATTTTGAATGAACCAACTCCGCCTGACCCCACATCAATACCTTCAAAAAAAAAATGTTTAAAACCTTACTCTATTTTTGACATAGTTTCGGGAATATACAGCGCTATAACTATACTTCCATTTGTAAAAAAGGTATGTATAAAATCATGCTTAAATTTAAAGGTAAACGAACATATTTGGAAATTTAAAAACCTACCTAAAGAATTCGAAGAGTTTAAAATTTTACATTTGTCCGATTTACATATTGATGCCTTTGACGAATTAACTCCCTGTTTAATTAATAAGTTAAAAAATATTTCAGCCGATATTACTGTAATTACTGGAGACTTTCGTTTTAAGCATGATGATTCTCTTCGGCCAGTATTAAACTACCTAACAGAAATAATACCTTATCTCCCCAATAAATTTGGTATCTGGGGAGTTATAGGTAACCATGATGATTTTAACTTTATTCCTCCATTTGAAAAGGCGGGTATTAAAATATTACTAAATCAACATGTAAAAATACAAAAAGGTAATCAAAGTTTTTATATATTAGGCGTGGATGACCCGAATGAACACAAAACTCATGATCTACAAAGAGCAAATTTAGGTCTTGCGCAAGATGATTTTAAGATTCTACTTGTACATAGTCCTGAAATAATTAAAGAAGCAGAAGCTATAGGTACTACTTTTTACTTGGCGGGACATACGCATGGCGGACAAATATGTTTACCAGGTATAGGCCCCTTAATTAGTAATTCAAACTGTAACAAAGCCTACATTTCAGGTAAGTGGCAATTTAAAGACATGCAAGGATATACAAATTCTGGCAGCGGTATTTCATGTATTCCGCTGAGAGTATTTTGTACCCCTGAAATTGCTGTTCATACATTAAGACGAAGTGAGTATTAATTTGAAGAACAAATACAATTCTATTATCTTTATAACTGGAATATGCATGCTTTTTTCCTGTAAAAGTCCTGAATTTGAATATGGAGACTGGCGGGAATATATCAAGCAAGATCAAGCTAACCCTCCATGGTTAGAAGAATTGATCAGTAAGCCTTCTGAATTATATAAGCCCTATGCTTCATCGCCACATATGGACAAATGGAAAATACCTTCCTCTCAACAAACGAAAGAAAAACATACACATATGAGCTTACGTTTTCCTGTTAACAGAATTGGGTCTAGCTCATCAAGTTTAAATTATACACCTCCATATACAGATGAACCTAAAATTTTAAGCGAACCAACAGAAGATGAAATAAAAAAAACACCTATTGAAACGCTATACAACCTTCAAACTACGCTAGCTTCTGATGTACAAATTAAACAATTTGGCTACAATATTTTCACTTCTAATTCAGAAGGAGTTCCTGAGGGTGCTCCAATTGATCTTGACTATGCAATAGGAGTTGGCGATGAAATACGTATCATGGCTACAGGAGCCTTGGAACATGAGCAAACTTATATCATAAGTAGAAATGGTACAATCTTTATTCCAAAAGTTGGAACAATTCTATTGAAGGGGGTGAAAGTTCAAGACCTTGAGCAAATAATTATCTCTGAAATAAATAAGCAATATCGTGATACAAAACTCGATGTAAGCCTAGAAAAAATTCAATCAATACGAGTACTTGTTACAGGTCAAATACATAAACCAGGACAGCTTGCAGTGTCGGGAAATGCAACCTTATTAGATACTTTATTTGCAGCGGGTGGAGTAAAAGGAACTGGTTCATTGCGGACTATAAAAATAATTCGTGCATCTGGAAATGTAGATATTATTGATTTATACAAAATACAATTAGGCCAGGAGGGAGCCGACCCGACAATATTTAATGGTGATAAAATCGTTGTTCCGCCTATTGGCAAAACAGCTGCTTTAATTAGTCCGGGAAGTAGCGCAATTTATGAATTAAAAGAAGATAATACGGTTAAGGATCTCATTCACTTAGCAGGTGACTTAAATCAATTTACAGATCAGCAACATGCCTTACTTGATACCGTTACTAAAGAAGGAAGAAATATCGAACGTATTGAGATTAATGAAAAATTCCTGAATCGTAAAATTATTGATGGGGATGTAATTCGTTTTAATGTTAAACTATCTTCATCTCAAAATATTGTCCAAATAAAGGGAAGTATATTACGTCCGGGTACTTACCCATTTACACAAGGTATGAGAGTTAGTGATCTTATTGATTTAGGAAATGGATTTAGAAAAGATGCCGCTTTAGATCGACTATTGATTATAAGACAACTTGATAATGATTTTAGATTTGATAAATCTGACAATGATAAAACAGGAGTTATTCGCCAAGAACTAATCTGGATCAATCTTGCTGAGCTACTAACTAAAAAACCTGGGGTAGATATCGAACTAAAACGTTTAGACCAAATTACAATCTATTCGCTAAATGATACACAAACAGCCCCATCTGTAACCATTAGTGGTGCTGTTCGTTCTCCAGGGACTTATAGATTATATGCTGGTATGAATATTGCTGATTTATTGTGGTTAGCCGGTGGTCCAGTAGAAGACACATATTTAGGACAAAGTAACATCGTACGTCGTATATCTTCACAAGAGGGATTTGCAACTTCTATAATTTTAATTCCTATCCAACTAAACTATATACTTCAAGGTAAAGGGCAAGCTCAAACTATATTGATGAATGGCGATCAAATTGTTGTCAAAAGAATGCATTCATTGAGAGTAACTGCTAAAATAGAAGGACATGTTCGGTTTCCAGGGACATATATTGTTCCTGAAGGTGCTAAGATTTCTGATTTATTAGTTTTAGCGGGAGGCCTTTTACCCGAGGGAGATATTCGTGGTGCAAAGTTTACTAGAGAGCGTGTGAAAGAGCTTCAATATGAAAAATTAACACGGATGTTTAGGAACAGCCAAGAACACTTCGCTGATGTTCGTAATTCAGTTGCTTTAACTGGTCATCCAAATGAGGCAGTGGCGAACCATCTATCAATGAGAGGTCTCAAACGTAAAGATGAAAATGCAAAACGTTATCACGCTTTAGGCCGTATAGTTTTAGATTTCTTAAGAAAAGATTTTCCCAATAGTACTCATAATTTAGTCTTAGAAAATGAAGATAAACTAGTCATACCTAAAAAGAGTAATGCTGTACATGTATTAGGAAGAACTTATAACCCTAATTCGTTTATATGGGAACCTGGAGCTGATGTTGCTGACTTTCTAAAAAAATCAGGTGGATTACGAGAAGATGCAGATGCAAGTGAAATGTATATTATAGCCGCAAGTGGAGAAGTACGTTCTGCTAATCAAACTGGAAAGAGTGCACTTATGGACTTAAAATTAGGGCCTGGCGATTCGATCTTAATCCCATCTGAACCATTAGGTAGGTCTGCACGCTTAGCTGCTCTAGATTATATTCATGTAGCCAGGGCAGTAGCTGAATTAGGGCTAATTGCTGCAAGTATTCCAGAAGTTGATAACACAAGAGTAAATGCTGATATTTCATCAGAAGACCCTCCCAATAGATATCACCCTAATTCTTTGAATGGTGCTTTTGATAAATAGGTGAATACATGAAAAAGAAATCAGAACCTATAGCCTTATCACATGAGTATAAGCAAGAAATATTCAAATTGTCTGAAGAGATTTTATTAGATTATCAAAATGATGGCAATCAAGTTTATTTAATAACTAGTGCAACCAAAAGGGAGGGAGTTTCCACGATTGCGAAATATACATCACTTACTATTGAGGAAAAATCCTCACTTTCATGCACGACTTATACTCCTCCATTAAATTTAGAGATAACAAACGCTACATCATCTGAAGAAAGTCATATAGCTGAGCTTTGTTCAAATTATAACATTGTAATCATTGAGATCAGCGATATTGAGCATTCACCAGTAGCAATGAAATACTTCCATCTTATTGATAAAGCTATTATAATTATTAAAAAAGGCGGGCCATCGCAAAAAGAAGTTGCAAAGGTAAATGAATATTTATCGCGCCATAATATAAGGCTTTTAGGAGTAGTCTTGAATCAATATAAACCCAAAATTCCAACATTTTTATTGAAAATTTTTGGGGTGTAAAATGATAATTAAGCTTATTTTAGACCGCTTATTTAGAAATAAATTACTTATTATACTCCCAATGATTATAGCTCCATCTATTGCAATGTTAATGCTATTATTTGTCGAACCAGAATATGTATCTACTGCAAAACTGTGGGTGAAAGATCGTGAAGAGGAAAGTACACTTTTAAGAGTGCAGCGTTCTAGTATACAAGAAATGACATACGCCGAAGTTCAAAGAGAAATTATTACTTCTAATCCTGTCCTAGAGGATGTTGTTAGAAGCATGAATTTAACAACTCCAAAACCAAGTCAAAAAATTTTTTCAAGGTTGACTGGTCTTCGCTCACAAAAAAAATCTTTCAAGAATGAACAGGAAGCCATTATTATGGCAGTTGAGCAAATTAGGAAAAATACTTGGGTAGATGTTGTAAACTCTGAGATTATAGTGGTTGGCTGTAAAATGAATACACCTGAGTTAGCTCAGGAGCTAAATAAAAATCTACTTGAAAGCTATAGAAAACAATATTTAAAAATTCTTGTATACGAAATTTCTGAGTATAAAAAATTCTTGTTAAATAGGCTTGAGATTTTACAAGGTGATATCGATCAAAAACAAAGAGATTTATTTAAGTTTGAACAGCAAAATCCGACAATCGTATCAGTAGCTACAGAGGGTGGAGAATCACTAAGAGGGGCAAGTACGGTAAGTTTAACTAGAAAAATAAGTGAAGTAAGTCCAGTTCCAGAAATGCAAAGAGATATAGTCCGACTTGAAATGGAGCGGCAAAAGGTTCTAACAAGATTTGAACCGAATAGTACAGAAGTCAAACGTTTAGAGGAAGAAATAAAAGGAAGAAAAGAACTTCTAAAAAGATATAAAGATGAATTAAAGGATTTAGCTAAACTTTCCATAAAGCAAGAACGCTTAGCTTGGGAATTAAAGGAAGCAAGACGCCACTACGCTGAGATCAATACTGCATATCACCAAATTTTGCTTGCAGAGGGTACCAAAGTTAAACAAACTAGTAGTATCACTATATTGGAAAACCCAAGTTTTCTACCAAAACCAATAAAACCTCGTAAAAAAGTAACGTTGTTCTCTGCAATATTTTTAGGATTTATTTTAGGTTTAGGATTATTATACATTGCGTCTTACTTGGACAGTTCATATTACCTTCCTGAAGAAATTGAAGAAAACATTGGCATCACAATTCTTGCAGTAATACCAGAAGAGGAATACTTAAATGGACAGGAAAATGTAGACAAGAAAAATGTCTTGGGGATAGAATGAGTGTTTTTAAAAATGGCCTATTCTTATCTTTAGCGAAATTTTCTGAAAAGATCATAAGTTTCTTAATTGTTGTTATAGCTTCGCGATATTATGGAGCAGAGGGTATAGGAGAATTTTTTTATTATTTTTCACTTGTAAGCCTTTTTATTCCCTTAATGGACCTTGGATTTGAAAAATTAATGATGCATGAATGGTATGACACAAGTAAAAGTGAAAAAGAAAAGTTACTTGGTCGTCTATTTTTAACCAAATGCATAGTTGGAGGACCAGCACTCATACTTGTACTCTTCACTGACTACCTTGTTCGTTGGGGGGATGCAAATCCTAAAGCAGTTCTAGCATCATTTCTTGCAATATACATGATGGAATTTGCAGAGCTAGTAAGAAGACCTGCTTTTGCAGATGGGAGTATTTATTTAGATGTCATAGCCCCTCTTTTGGCAAGAGTAATAACACTTATACTACTATTCAAGTATGTAGATGATATTCACCATGGCTATCAAATTGCCTACTTATATGCGGCTGCAAATATTATAGCTTTTTTGATATCTTTATTAGGGTTAAACCGTTATAGATCAATTAATATAAAGGGAACTAGGATTGCGCATATTCGGGATTTTTTAATTAAAGGATTTCCATTTAGCCTTACCAGTCTATTTGTGATGATATCACTTTTTATTGACTCGGTAATATTAGGGCATTACAGCTTTGAAGAGGTGGGGGAATACAGTGCTGCCTATCGAGTGATATTAGTTGTAGCAGCATTAAGTGGGGGTACTTCTCAAGCTTTATTTCCTATGGTAGTAGAAAAGTTCTCAAATAAACAAGAAAATAAAGCAATGAAACTTCTTTCTTCAGTTTTTCGCGTTCATATAATATTCTTTGGTACTTTATCAATAGGAGGTTTCATTTTAGGAAATGAAATTATGACTGGACTTTATGGAAATGCTTTTAGATCTGCTGGACTTCCCTTCCAAATATTAGCATTATTGATTGTCTTATTTTCGATGACAAATCTTTTAGGACAAACGTTGGAAGCAATGAAGCTTCAAAAAAAAGTAATGAAGGTTACTTGTATTGCTGCCATTTTCAATCTGGTTACGAACTTAATACTAATACCATTTTGGGGGATGATTGGTGCTGCCTTAACTACAATTATAACTGAAATACTAATACTAGTCTTACAGTTGAAGATAATAAAATCACTCCCCTATACGTTTACACTGACTCAACAGTTAAAAAGGGCTTATATATTCATAACCCTTGCAGGATTATGCTTTTTACCTCTACCTTTATTAAATGGTTTTTTAAGTCAATATTTACTTAACAACTTACTTTCTTTGATAATTTCAATTGGGTTTGGTGGACTTATTGTTAGTTCTTTATTAATAAAATTCAAGCATTATTGGCTAGAGGGTCTCATACAAGGGAATTCTAATGCGTATATTGATGGTAAATAAATATTTATATCCTAGGGCTGGGGCTGAGACATATATGTTATATATATCAAAAGTTCTAGTGAATCATGGCCATGAAGTTGCGTTCTTCGGGATGGAACATCAAGAAAATACAAAAATAGGTAAATGTTATTCATTTCCATTTCTGAATTTTGGGAAAAGTCAAGGAGATGTCAGACGTGGTTTAAATATAGCAAAGGCATTGAAACAGAAATTAACCCGAGAGGTTGAAAGACGCTTTGATAATTGTGTGAGTGAATTTAAACCAGACATAATTCATGCACATAATATTTATAATCAAATAAGTCCTGGACTTTTTATAAAACATATAAATAATTATCCTATAGTAAAGACAGTTCATGACTATAAACCTATCTGCCCTAATTATAGTTTATTTGTAGATGGAAAAACATGTACACGTTGTTTAGTGAAACCGGGAAATTATAGTGCATGCACAAAATTAAAGTGTTGTCAAAGTAGCAAGATTATATCTTATTTAGCATCTAAATCTGCAGCATATCACTTTAAGAACAAAACTTATCAAAGAGGCTATCATCATTTTATATCTCCAAGTAAATTTTTAAAAGATAAACTAATACAAGGTGGGTTTGATAAAAATAAAATTTCAGTAATAAATAATTTCTCCGAATACCCATCTTCGGTAGCTTTGCCAAGTAAAGGTTTCTTCTATGCTGGTAGGCTATGCAAGGAAAAAGGAGTTGATACAATTTTGGATGCCTATCACCGAATCCCACATCCAAAACCACCACTTCGAATCGCAGGGGAAGGGCCTATAAAAAATTACTTAATGGAAATGGCTAGTAAGAAAAATGATACAGTTACATGGCTAGGACGTATTTCTCCAAATGAAGTACTTAAAGAATTAGAAAAATCTGCTATATCAATTATTTCTTCAAGATGGTTTGAGAACTGCTCTATGTCAATTATGGAATCTTTATCAAATGGCCGCCCGTGTATTGTTAGTGACTCAGGCGGAAACCCTGAACTTATTTCTCATGAAGAAACTGGGTGGGTATATCAAGCTGGAGATGTTGATGACTTGAAGAAAACAATGGAAGTTTGCATCAAAAAAACTCCAAAAGAACTTACTAAAATGTCTCAAGAAGCGAGAAAGTCAGCACTGGAGCGTTTTAGTCCTGATGTACATTTGGAGAAACTGTTAAAAATTTATCAGCTAGTACAAAAAGAATTAGGCAAGAGTTTGATATAATGACGATTATACAAAGATTTTTGGAAATACCCTTACAAAAAAGATTAATGATTATTCTTTCAATTATAGGTTCCTTTCTTTGCGCTTATATCGCTGTAAGTAAAAATATTATTCTAGTCGGAATAATTATATTACCAATTATAATTATGGCTATAATTTATTTAATTCGTAATCCTAAGGTTATTATCTGGACACTCATAATTAGCTCACCTTTTAATGATTATTTAGGTTTTAAAATTGGTATTATAAATGTTCGTACATATACAACTCTAGTTCTGATAGGAATATTATGTTTTTTAATTCAAACAATTAGATCGCGAGATAGTAAAATCATAAGGAGAGCCGAAAATCAATTAAAAATTATGTGGCCGTTAGGTAGCTTAATAATATGTAAACTATTTACTCTTTACATCATAAGTGATTGGCCATTAGGCATGAATCGTATGTTTGTATTTAAATATATAGTTCTTTCCACATTTCTATACTTGAGTTGTTTTGTATTAAGTATTTTTATAGATAAGAAAATCACTATTGAAAAAATTATTTTAATATGGTTACATATCTCAAATATTGTTACAATTTTTGGTTTTATTCAAATAATATTATCTAATACGCTAGGTTTTAATTATGTACATCACCGTGAGGTAATATTCTTTGGCCGACCATACTCAATTTTCAGAGAGCCAGATGTATTGGGTAGTTTTGCAGCTGCAGCAATTGTTATGGTGTTACCATTGATTATCTACAATTCCAAAATAATTAATAAAAAATACCTGTTTTTTACACTACTTATACAAGTAATGATGGTATTAGGAATTTTTGTTAGAGCTGCATGGATTGCAGTCTTTGTTTGCATATTAGGATGGCTAATTGTTGCAATACCGAAAAAAGTTTCAAAACCATTATTAAAATATATAAATATTACAATTATTATAGGCATTATTATGGCTGCATTTTTACCTATTGCTTCGCCAAAGTTTGCCAATAAACTATTTGCGAGATTTGCGACATTTACAAAACCTCAAAATGAAAGTGCTAGTAAATATCGTATTCAAGAGTTCGATGTTATTGTCAAGAAAATTTCTCCTGACTTTTCTAAAACTGATGAAATACAAACTTTCTTTTTTGGTCATGGAGATTTTTCTTGGACTTATTGGGCCCCCACTATACTTGGTGAAAGTTATGATAGGACGGTTGTTGAACTGATGAAATCAGAAGGTAAAGTTCTTGTTCACCCAGGTTTTAGCATGTTCCTAAGCGTAATCTTTGATAATGGTATTGTCGGTGGAGGAATGTATACTTTATTTTGGATTTTGATTATAAGAGCTTTTTTAACAACTTTTCAGAAAAGTATAAGACGAGAGAACCAGGTACTATTACTTTCCACATTCTTACCTGTGATATGTATTTTTATTTGTTTCCAATTTAGTTATGACCCAATTAGTCCATTTTGGTGGGTAATGATCGGAATTTATTTAGCAACATTACAAATAACAAGAGGCCAAGAGGGTATTTAATATGTCATTAAATAAGTCAACAAAGGATGTAAAATATTTATTTTTTATAAATTACTTACGCGGCGGATCTGGAATGATAAATCGTGAAATAGCAATTGAAAAAAACATTAAGAAAAAAAACTAATAATGTTCATATTCTCAGTTATTATCGTGCAGAGTTAGATATACCTAATATTTATGTTCATAATATTTTACCAGTTTCTTACTTTGAGTATTTATACAGTAATCCATTATGTAATTTTATTCAAGGTATAAAGATCTTCTTTCAATTATTAAAAATAAATCCCGATGTAGTTTTTGTTGATCTTCCACAGGAAGCAAAATGGGCTAAATAATATCAAAAATATTTTAAATATAAAATTGTATTTACCTATCATGGAGTTGCTAAAAGTATCTATTATAAAGATAAGATAGCTAAGGAACTAGAAGATGTAAGAAAAGTAAGCTATAAAATGCTTAAAATGGTTGATCATATTATTGTTGTTTCAGATTTTTTACAAAAAGAAATTAATTCACTTAACTTAAAGCCACAACTGTTCATAATGGTATTGAACTAGAAAGGTTCAATCCAAATATAAAATTCAAAAATATAAATAATAGTGGGCCTATAATTCTTAGCATTGGAAGATATACTGAAAATACGGGATCAATCAATATTGTAAAAGCTTTTATAAAGGCTAAAAATATGTACCCAATGCAGAATTAATTATGCGAGGCTTTATGGAAAGTCATGAATACTTCACTAAAATAAAGCGTCTCGTCAAAGACTCTGATTATGAAGATTCAATCCATTTATTGGGCCCAATCCACAATGATGATGTCCCATATATAATTAGTCAATCCACAATTTTTGTAAATAGTTCTATTGACGAATCATTTTGTATGCCTTTACTTGTATTTAATAGAATAGACTCAATCAAAATCATTATAATTATTTTCTGTTAAATTAATACATAACTTATACGACTTGTTATAACTATGAAAAAACAATTAAATAAACAAATAAACTTATGCCTCAACTAAGTTAATAATAAATATTTACAGGAAAATAAATTAAGGAATTACAATCATGAAAATCATAGTTTTAACAATGCTGTTTACTTTAAGTTTGTTTGCTGATCGTATAGATGACAATACAAAGCCCATTAATGAAATTATAGAAGTTACTGAAAATGCAGGTTATACCGAAATTAAAGAAATTGAATACGATGATGGAGTTTGGAAAGTAACTGTTTTTTTAGAAGGTAAAAAAAGAAAATTAACATTACATCCTGAAACTGGGGAAGTAATTAAAGATAAAGCTAGTACTTACACAGGTTACATGGAGCGCGTTCCAAAGGATGCCATGCCTCTCGCAAAATTAGTTAAATCTTTGAATGAAAATGGTTACAAAGCTATCACAGAAATATCTCTTGATGGTGGTGTTTGGGAAATTGAAGTTTATGTTGACAACAAGAAAAAGGAATTAATAGTTGATGTCAAAACAGGTAAAGTTTTAATAGTTAAAAATAAGTAAACACATACTTATACACATCATTTAGATTGTAAAAATATATTTTTAATCCTAAATCACGATCAAAAGCTCATATTTAGAATTGTTTAAATTGTGTATTTATATTGTTAGCAACTTAATAAACCACAAATCTATGTTAAAATTTTTATTTGTTATGAAAACGAAATAAACTGAAAATTTAATAATGCCATAAGCACAGGGTTGTGGTGTTCCATGTGTCGCTTTTGCAGCAGGTGGTATACCAGAGGTTGTTCAACATAAAAAGACTGGATTGCTTGCAGAGCCCAAAGATATTGATGAATATTCACAACATTTAATAACCTTATTGAAAAATCAAAAAGTACATGAGTTATATAGTAAGAATACTAAAGCTCATGTAGAAAATTTTCTTTATGATGAAATATTAGATCAGATACTTTCAGTAGTAAATTAATGGAATAAATGTATGGCAAGAATAGTTATAGATGGAACCCCATTTTTATATCAAGGGAATGGAGTATCTAGAGTCACTGAAGCCTTGATTCTCTCTCTTCATAAATATAAAAAACAAGAGGATTCAATTGACATATATTGTCGAGCATTCAAAGGCACAACTTCGAATCTACCTAAAGATATCAATATCAAACGATATCGAATTCCCAAAAAAGCAGAACCAATTATGCAAAAACTTGGCTTCATTGAAAAATTTATGCCAGCAGATTTGTACCATGCCACAGATCACTACCTCCCACTTAAGTATCCAGAAAAATCTATTGTCACGATTCATGACTTATTATTCAAGCTTTACCCAAATCCAGATTGGCCAATCCATCAATATCTCCAACAACATGTACCTAACTTCGTAAAAAGGTGCAAAAAAATTGTTGCGATTTCTGAACACACAAAAAAAGATATTGTTGAACAACTCAATGTTTCGGAAGAAAAGATTGTTGTGATACCATGGGCAGTTAATACAGAACAGTTTTTTGCATGTGATGACTCTTCAAGACCTACCATACTAGATGATTACATTCCATGTAGTAAAAACTATTTTTTAGCTATAAGTTGCTCAACAAAACGTAAAAATACGCCAAGGCTACTGGCTGCTTATGAGCGCATAAATAATAATAAAGAGATACCAGATTTAGTCTTAGCCTGGAATCCCCCTGAAGAAATTCTAAAAAAGTATAACCACCCTAAAATTCATTTTATTGGGAAAGTATCAGAAGAACAGCTTGTGCCACTCATACGCCATGCCAAAGCGATGATTTACCCCAGTCTTTATGAAGGTTTTGGACTGCCCATTCTAGAAGCACAAGCATGTAATACAGCCGTATTATCCTCAAATCAAAGTTGTTTACCAGATGTAGCCGGCGATGCTGCTCTTCTTGTTGACCCAACTAATATTGAAAGTATCGCTCAAGGACTCTATAAACTTTCATTTGAACCACTTTTCGTTCGACAACTTCAGGAAAAAGGACTAGAAAATATTAAGCGTTACTCATGGGAAAAAACAACTGAAGCCTATATAAATTTGTATCGAGAAGCGATAGAGGCCTGAGAATGAAAGTTGCAATGATAGGATTAAGAGGCCTAGATGATGGGCTCGGTGGTGTTGAAAAAGCAGTGCGTGAGATCACAACTCGTTTAGTAAAAAGGGGAGTAGAAGTTACTTGTTATTGTAGAGCTGGTTACTCTTCAGAGACTTCTTATAAAGGTGTAAAACTTAAAAATATAAAAACCGTTAATACAAAACATGGCGAAACGATGTTTTACGCTTTAAAAGCTATATGTCATGCGATTAAAGAAGACTACGATATTATTCATATACATGCTTTAGCAAGTTCAACTTTAGCATGGTTAATTAAGATATTTTCTAATAAAAGAATTATTATTACAATACATGGTTTAGATTGGCAAAGAGCAAAGTGGGGACGCATAGCTAAATTGATTCTAAAGATGGGCGAAACAATTGCCGTTCGAAATGCTAACTCAATAATATGTGTATCATTAAGCTTACAAATTTATTTTAGGATGCGGTATCCAGGGATAAAATTTTCTATGATACCCAATGGTTGTGACAATATAAAAAAGACAGTATTACAACCCCCTAATGGTTTAGCGAAAAAGAAATATATCTTATATATGGGAAGAATTGTACCTGAAAAAGGTATACATAAATTAATATTAGCATATAAAAAGATAAGTACAGATTATCCCTTAATTATCGCAGGCCCCGACCAACATGCAAGTGATTATGTAAAATACCTAAAAAGTATCACAGACGATCACCCCAAAATTCATTTTGTCGGTTCACTTTCTGGTGAAGTCAAGGAGCAGTATTTAGCAAATAGCTATTTATTTGTTCTACCAAGTGAAATAGAAGGGTTGCCAATCGCATTGTTAGAAGCAGCAAGCTATGCTGTTTGCCCCCTTGTAAGCAATATACCTACGGCTGTTGAGGTACTGGGTACTAAAGAGTTAGCGAGAGGATATGTTTGCGATACAGGAAGTATTAAAGAATTACAAACAGTGCTTGAACTTGCACTTGAAAATGAAGCTTTAAGTAATCAACTTGGTAAAGTAGTACAACTCCACGTAGAAAAGCATTTTAACTGGGATCGTATAACGACACAAACTTTTTCAGTTTATAAACAATGTCTGGGACAATAATGTTGATATGACAAAATTAGTTCTTCATTTGATATGGGACGGTGATTTGGGTGGCGTTCAACGATATGTACAGAGTATAACGACAAGTGATAACTGGAATAATATATCACATGCAATTGTTGTTTTCAGTAAAAGTGGACGTCTATTAAACTCCAAGAATCTGTTTCCCACTCCAGTATATGAATTGGGACTAACTAGAGGTTGGCACCTTTTAAAAGCGATTAAAATAATAAAATTATGCCGAGAATTAAACCCCGTAGCTATCCATTGTCATTGCGATACACTAGCCTTTAGCTTATTATTGAAACATCTAAATAATATTCGTTTGATCTATACTGAACATGGTGACACATTAACACGGTCTAAGAGAACTTATATAACAAACTATATTTGGAAAATAATGGGGAGGTATTGGACAACTTTAATCATGAATTCAAAATATGTTCAAACAGAATTCTTAAAGTCATACCCACAATTAAAGCATAAAACTACTGTTATACTAAACCCACTTTGCAACCCTAAACAGGTAACTCGATCTATCCCTCAGTCTCCCATAGTTGGGGTTTTTGCACGTTTAACGCCAGAAAAAGGTATCGACTGGCTTATTAGAATTGCGATTATTTGTAAAATTGTCATTCCTGAAATAAAATTTGAGATATTTGGAGATGGTCCTTTACGAGAAGATATCGAAAAAACAATTAGAGAGAACCAACTATCGGAGACTGTTCTATTGAATGGTTATATAAATAATCCATTAGAAAAAATGGCACAGATGACCTGTACAGCTGTACCTTCAAAAATTGAAACTTTTGGACTTGTAGCTCTTGAAGCACAAAGTGTAGGAGTTCCTGTTATTGGGTTTACCAATTCTGGTGTAGCAGAAATTGTGATTAATAACGAAACTGGGAAAATAATACCATACGGTAATTTAGAAAGAATGGCAGAAGCAATTATCGAATTGTGTCAAAGTAAAGAAATAATAGAACAAATGGGACATAGAGCCAAACAACATGCTTGTAATAGTTTTGACATAAAAAAACATGTACAGCAACTAGAAACTATTTACACAAAAGATTTTTAACTGATTTGTCCTTTAATTATTGATTTATTAACTATTTAAAACTAAATTTTCTAAACATACACACACGAGGATAATAAAAATGATTACAATTCAAGACTTAAAAGATGAAAAAGATATCCCAGTGATATTTGCGAATTCATATGGGATAATTTCTGGTTTTAATGAACAATTTCTTAAGGTATATAAATGGAAAAAAGAAAATCTACTCGGAGAACCATTAACTAATATTATGCCTGAGAACTATCGGGATGCACATCATTTGGGATTTGCTAAATTCATTCAAACTCAAACATCAACGATACTCAATCACCCATTAGAATTAGAGGTCGAATATGGTGATGGTACCTCACAAATTGCTGAGCATATATTAGTTGCAGAAAAAATTGACGGAGAATGGGTTGTTGGTGGACAAATTAAACCACTTTAGAAAAGTATCTATTAGCCAATAAGCTATATTTATTGGTATGGGAAGGAGTATAGCGTGTCTGAGAATGAATTAGAACTATTGCGACGACTACGCTTTACTATGGGTAAAATGGAGCTTGCAATGAGTTTTATTGATGAAGCTCTACTCCTTCTTGATAAAGATGGTAATATTCAATGGTGTAATACGATTTTAATGAACACATTAACTGTTCCACGAATTTTAATCATTGGAAAACCATTTTACAAAGTATTGAAACTTTTTGATGGTAATATAAATATATTGCCAATGAAGCTTAAAGAAATGCTTTTAAAGGACCAAGGAAGTGCACTGTATAGTTTAAAAGCAAATGGACCACTACATGAATTATCTGTTAAGAAAATTGAGGGGACAGATAACTTAAATTCATTTGTAATGACAATAAAAAATGTTTCAAAAGATATGCAGTTTGAGCAGTTTCGTTTACAAAGCTATGCCTTAAATGCTTCAGATAATGCAATAGTTATTGTAAATGCCGAAGGGGAGGTTGAATGGGCAAATGTTGCTTTCTCCACATTAACGGGCTATTCTATTGAAGAGGTCATGGGTGAGAATTTAAATATTTTAAATTCAAATAAAAATCCTCCTGGCTTTTTCGAAAATCTTTGGTCAACAATTCGCTCAGGTAAAACTTGGCAAGGGATGTTGATTAACCGTCGTAAGGATGGTTCCCACTACCTCGAAGAACAAACAATCACTCCAGTCGAACAAGATGGTGAAATTAAACACTTTATTGCAATCAAAGAAGATGTAACTGAACGCCAAGAACTCGTTCATAACCTGCAGAAAAGTGAGCGTAATCTTCACATGATTCACGCAATCACAACCGCTTCAGATAAAACATTTACAGAAAAGGTACAAAGCTTACTAGAAATTGCAATCAATCATGTAGGGATGTGTTTTGCAGCCTTGACTCGAATCGAAGATGACAAATTGATGATTAAGTACCAGTTCCCTGAACAAAGTCCCCTTGAGAAACTGTATAATATTCCCATCGTTGATACATTAGATCATGATACAATTCTCGCTGGTGATAAAAGAGAAAGAATGACATTACTGGAAGATGCACAGGGTAAAGTAGGTGCATATCTAGGTATGCCTGTCTATGTAGAAGAGGAGCTATATGGGACAGTTGCTTTAATTTCTCAAATGCCAAAAGGGAAGAAGTTCACAGAAGTCGACCATGCCTTTTGTAGAATGGTAGCCCAATGGGTAGGTAATACGATAACCGAGGAGAGACTTAAACGGAAGCAAAATGAACTTACTGGCCGAATCCAAAAAACGTTTCTGCAGGGTGATTTATCAGCGCAAGTAGATGGTTTGGAAATTGCTTCAATAACAATTCCATCACAATTAGTTGATGGTGATTTCTTTGATTTTATAGCCCTTGGTAACAATGAGTTGGATCTAATTCTGGGAGATGTCATGGGCAAGGGGCTGACCGCAGCACTTCTTGGCGCTGCTACGAAAACTGCAATAATACGAGTATTCACAAAACTGTTACTCTGCTCAGAATCATTAAAACGGCCATCTCCTCCAGAGGTAATGAACTCATTACATGCACAAATTGTTAAACGGTTGATTGATATTGAAAGCTTTGTTACCCTTTGTTATGCAAGATTTAATACAAAGTCAAAGTTATTGACATACGTTGATTGTGGTCATACCTCAACGGTTCATTATCGAGCTAAATCAAAAGAAATTAAACTACTTCAAGGAGAATCTATACCTGTTGGTTTTAGCCCACGGGCTAAATACGAAAGTAAAACTATTACTTTTGATCATAATGATATTTTCATTTTTTATTCAGACGGTATTACGGAAGCTCGAAATGAAAAAGGGCATATGTTTACTGTGGATAAGCTTATTAAAATCATCAAAGAAAACGCATTTTTAAAATCAAATCAGCTTTTATCTAAAATTTTAGAAGAAGTAAAACGATTCTGCGGTCATACTGAATTAGTAGATGATTTATCATGCATTGTAGTAAAAGTAGATATAACGCCTCTCGGGAAGCACCTAAAGTCAGCACATTTAGAATTAACAGATCTGAAAGATTATGCAAAGGAAACCAGAAATGCAATTGATCAATTTTTACCTGATGTTTCAAGTCAATTTAAAGAATATTTAAAATTGGGTGTTCATGAAGCTTTAATAAATGTAGTAAAGCATGCTTTTTCAGAAAATATAGATGAGTTAGAGGTCTCGTTATATTGTTATCAAAACTGTGTGCAAGTCGTTCTTTCACATAATGGTATGGCATTTGTAGCAAGTGAAGATATTCAGAATTCCTTAGGGATATCATTAGACTCGGGTTATGGAACCACAATCATGGAAAATGCCCTTGATAGGATTCGCTATGTTCAAGATGCTTCTGGTTATAACCATGTAGAAATGATTAAATTTTTTGAACCTGAAAATGGAGAATCCTTATGATTTTAGAAACTCAAAAAGTGGGTAGGGTCGTCATCGCCAACTTTTTAACAGAAGACTTAGATGCAAGCAATGTGAGTTCATTCAGGAGTGAAATATCGGATGTAATCAAATACGAACAATCTTTAGTATTGAACTTGAGTCAACTATCATTTATGGATAGCTCTGGCTTGGGAGCGATACTGTCAACGCTACGAAGAATAGAGTCTAGGGGTGGTAAAATGGTTGTATGTAATATGGGTTCTACTGTTAAAAGTTTGTTTGAACTTGTACGTATGCAAAAAGTAATCGAAACTTTTGATAGTGAAAGTAGTGCTTTAGCAGCGTTTTTTGATAAAGAGTAAATCCTGTTTACGGCTGGTTTATTTTCCTAAACTGACTAGGATTAATCCCCAACTTCTCGGTAAAACTATTGGAAAAATGATATAAAGACCGAAAACCAGTTTCTTCTGCAATTTTTGAAACGGAATGATTCGTTTTCAAGAGCATATCTTGTGCTTTGTTAAGCCGAATTTGAATTTGAAATTGCTTGGGAGAATAACCAGTACGCATTTTAAACTGGCTACGAAAGCTAGAATAACTCATCCCTAATTCTTTTGACAAATTCTGTAAATCTATCTCTTTTGTAAAATGCTCCAAGATGTGGTGTCTAGCAACAGTAATGGGATCTTGTTGCTTCATACCTTGCCATATATTTTGTTCTTGTATATAACGAAGTCTCCCAATTAGAGCAAGAGTATATCCACATAATAATTCCTGAGCTTCTATAAACTGATCTTCAATAGCATGTTCTACCTGTGCTAATAAATGCAGAAATTCACGATCATTCCCAATGTCAAAAATAGGCTTTTCAGGTGCAAATAAATAAGTCATTAATCTTGCTGCATATTCCCCTTTAAAACCAACCCAATGTTCAAACCAACCACCTTCAAATTGTGGTTTAAAACGATGCCATTCACCAGGAAAGAGCAAGAATGCATTGCCAGATTTTAAGGAGTGAAGGCCGCTTTCTTTAGACTCAAAAACCCCAGTGCCACTACTAATAAAAACAAGTTGATACTCATTAAGTATTCGCCCATGATCCCAGCTAAAATGGTAACTATTCGGGTGATGACTTAAGGGATAGGGACTATGAGCAGGGATATGCGTATACCCTGCATCAATAACTTGTATTCCCCAACTCTTACTACTTAGATCACCTGGTAAATAGCGAGCGGTTCCCTGCTTTATTTCTTTCAAGTTGTGTTCCTCCAAATCAATAACCTATAGTATAACCTATAAACCTAAAATGAGCAAATTTGTCATTTACCTTAAATCCTTTGTCATTTCTTCTATTCGGTTTTAACATAGACTCTTTAATATATGCCTTATAAATGGAATCATAGAATACATTAATTTGACTAGATATAAAAAGGAAACTTACTATGAGTGGTATTAAAGTTGGTATTTTTGCAATTGGTTTAGATACTTATTGGGATCAGTTTGATGGATTGCTTGACAATTTAAATGCTTACCACAAACAAATTGCGGACCGCATTGCTCTTCAAGATGTAGAAATTGTGAATGCAGGTATGATTGACAATCCTAAAAAGGCACGTGAAGCCGCAGATTTCTTTAGACAACAAGATGTAGAGATGATCTTTTTGTTTATTTCCACATATGCACTATCTTCAACCGTCTTACCTGTGGTTCAAAAAGCAAAAGTACCAGTAGTACTTTTAAATTTACAGCCTGTGGCTCAGTTAGACTATGAGAGTTTCAATGCATTGGGAGACCGTGGGAAAATGACTGGAGTGTGGTTAGAGCACTGCCAGTCATGCTCCGTCCCAGAACTAGCTAGTGTATTTAACAGAGCAGATATCGACTATCACCTTGTCACAGGTTATTTAGACGATAAAGAAGCCTGGTGTGAAATCGAAAACTGGGTGGATGCATGTAAACTTTCTGCAGGTATGCGAAATAACCGTGTGGGTGTTCTCGGTCATTATTACTGCGGTATGTTAGATGTTTATAGTGATATGACACAACAATCTGCGATTTTTGGAAACCATTTTGAATTATTAGAGATGTGTGAGCTCTATGATTTTCGCAAAGCAGTAAGTTCTGATGAAATTCAGGCAAAGCTTGAGGAATTCAATAATAAGTTTGAAGTATCTAAGGACTGTGAAGAATCAGAGCTACAACGTGCAGCGCAAACCGCTGTAGCCTTAGACAAACTAGTTGCAAAGCATGAACTAGGTTCAATGGCCTATTACTATGAGGGAAGTGGTGAGTATGAAAATATTGTAACATCAGTGATTGCAGGAAATACATTACTGACTGGCCGTAATATTCCCATCGCAGGTGAATGTGAGATCAAGAATGTGCAAGCAATGAAAATCATGGATTTACTTGGCATTGGGGGATCCTTCTCAGAATTTTATCTAACCGACTTTAAAGACAATGTCTTATACTTAGGACATGATGGGCCAGCTCACTTTGCAATTTCGCAAGGAACAGTGGGGCTTGTTCCATTACCAGTTTACCATGGAAAGCCAGGAAAAGGACTCTCTATCCAAATGACAGTTCAACATGGGGCCGTTACGTTATTATCTGTTGTACAGACAAAAGATTCTATTTTCTTATTAAGTGCACAAGGTGAATCTGTTGAAGGTCCAGTGCTACAAATTGGGAATACAAATAGTCGCTATAAATTTGATATTAGTGCAAAAGAATTTATGAATTCTTGGTCAAAAGCAGGTCCGGCACACCATTGCGCTATTGGGGTTGGTCACGTAAGCGATACCATTGATAAATTAGCAAAACTTATTGGAATCGAACATATCCAAGTTTGCTAAAATAAAACCTAAATATAAGTTTACTATCTGTTCAGTTTTGAGGCAAAAAAAAGCCGCCTTCGGGCGGTTTAAAGAAATGGTGGCCAGGGGCGGAATCGAACCGCCGACACGGGGATTTTCAGTCCCTTGCTCTACCGACTGAGCTACCTGGCCTAAATTGGTACGCCCAAAGGGAGTCGAACCCCTAACCTTCTGATCCGTAGTCAGACGCTCTATCCAATTGAGCTATGGGCGCATCAACGAGGGCTTTTAACTTAACGTGATAAATGTTGAATGCAAGCTAGTTTAATTAAAATTTATAAAAAAATAATGATCTTGACTTAGCAGTATAGTTCGGCCATTTCTTTAAGGCCTTGTAGGTCAAGTTTTCCGGAGCCTAGCAAAGGAAACTCTGGTACATCATGAAAGTCTTTTGCCTTCGGAATCCATAGGTTTGGAAGGCCTGATTCACGAAGTTTTTGAATGAGTAACTGAACATCTAATTCCGTATTCAAATAGAATGCGATGAGTCGCTCTCCACGTTTTGGATCCCCTACACCTGTGACTAAAACAGTTTTGTCTGATTCTTCTAGAATATCTTGAATCCGTTCTTCAATTCCTATATGAGGTACCATTTCACCGGCAATTTTACTAAAACGAGATAAACGACCGGTGATAAAGATGTAGCCTTGAAGATCAATTTTCGCCATATCACCTGTGTTGTACCAACCATCCTTCAAAACTTCAATAGTCCGCTCTGGGTCATTCAGGTAACCTTTCATTACATTCGGACCTTTGACTTCTAAAAGACCTTCTTGACCAACTTTTAAAACTTCACCGGTGGAGGGGTCAATTACTCGTACAGCTACACCAGGTATCGTTTGACCAATTGAGCCAACTTCCCCAATCTTCTTTCCTACATCTTGGATATCATGTGGTATATTTATGGAAACAACTGGAGAAAGTTCTGTAGTACCATATCCTTCAATTGGCATCACATCAAAGGCTTTGTAGAATCCCTCAGAGGTTTTAATAGGCAATTTTTCTGCACCAGTGAAGACAAGCCTTAAGTATTGCATATCTTCTTTTTTACATTTACGAATGTAGCCTTGAAGGAAGGTTGGTGTAGCAAACAACATCGTAACACGGTCACGGCCCGCAATCTTAGATACAGCCTCTGCATCTAATGGGTTTGCCAACCATGTTACAGGAATTCCCCAAGAAATAGGTAGCCATAAGGCTGTTAAGAAACCAAAAGAATGAAAAAATGGTAATGAGCCTAAAATGGTATCATCATTATTTAGACCAAGGATACGAACAACGGAGCGCATATTAGAAAAAATATTATGCTGTGTGAGAACAACTCCTTTTGGAGTTCCAGTGGAGCCGCTAGAAAAAAGAACGGTTGCAGGCCTTTGGAGGTCCTGGTCATTTCGTGGGAAAAGCTCTTGTGCGGCAACATTAATTGGAGCAATCACATAAAAAAGTGCTTTCAATTTATCTGCCAGGGTAATGGTCTGCATCCAATCTTCTAAGTAAATTGCTCCAATAGGAGGTTCGATACCAGATAACTCAATAAATTTTCTACTAGTAATAACCTTTTCAATTTCACAATTTTCACAGGCAAACAGCAATACTCTTTCGCCTGCGGTATAATTTAAAAATACAGGTGCTTTATCTGCAAAACTAGCAGCAATACCCGCAATAGCCCCTCCAATGGATGGGGGGAGAAATAACCCTACATATTGTTTTTCATAAGCAAAGGTTTTACGAATTTTACCAGCAAGAACTAGAGTTGAAATGAGAAATTTCATATTTGAGAGTGTTTTGCCCTCTAAATCTTTCACCATTTTAGCAAGGGGTCTTCGTTTGAGCATGCGCATCACATGTCTTGGGAAGGAAAGATCATCCGGGTTCGGCTTCGTTTCAGATTCAGCTGATAGTTCATTTAGTTGTTGACGTAAATCGCCAGCATCCAAGTATTGCAATTTCTGTGCTTGGCCAATGGAAATAAGCACTGGATATGGAAGTCGCTTAGGCTTTCGTAATTTTACTTTCCCATAAAATTTACTAAAGATACTTCCCCACATCAGACCAATTGACACTATTAAAAATTCTATATCAGGCGCAGTGGCATCACTTATTTCATTCAAAAAATCCTGATTAAATGCGGACATATTTCCATTGGAAGTAATTTGTTCCTCGGGAAAGATACAAACAGATTTCCCTTGCTTCAGATAACCTTGAACCATCTGTGAAGCTTGATCATAATTTTCATATACCCGAATAGATTTTGAATCGTCATGTAAAGTTGCTTCTAAACCACTTTTGATTAAAACAATCGGTGATCCGGGTAAGTATTTATGAAGTAATGCCGCATCCATATAACTTACATGGTTAGCAATGAAAACAACGGGGTTTGTATGATATACATTCTCTAGTCCATCAATACGGACACGATATGCATAGTTCACAAATTTCTTGATAAAAAAGCGTTTAAACAAAAATGACTCCAACAATAAAAGTAATTCCCACTAGGCCTCGAAAGTAAACAGCAACAATATAATTTGTCCAGTTTATCCATAAACTCAATCTATAAACAAAAACTTAATCGAAAGCCTCTAAAGCTCAAGGTAATTTTAGATGTCACATCACTTTTTAGAGCATTTGGCATCACCAAAGTCAGTAGCATATATAAACCTAACAGAGTTTTTCCTCCCTGGTATAATAAGCAGTAACAATCTATCGACAAACACCCTTTTTTACCTATGATTATAAAATAAAAGCTTGGAAAGGAATATTTTATGAAAATGATTATAGGGCTTATTGTTTTAGCAGCTATTGTTGCTGCACCGATTATTCCAATTCAAAATGCAGTCATTGGTATTGGTGCGAATGAGACTTGGGCATCCATTGCACAAATCCTGTCAGACTTTGATGGATATCGCTTCTATTGGGCAACCTGGGTAGCAGGGATTATTATCCTGTTCGTTCTCTCGGCAGTCATACGATCTTTCATTACCGAAAAAAGTTAAAAAAAGCCACCGTCCTATACAACGGTGGCTTTATAATTTTTATTGAAAAATGAATTATTTTTTCTTTTTCTTTTCCTGGCGCTTTTGCTCTTTTTTCCAAGCTTCAAACTCTTCTAAGTTACCTGGATAGTCAATTAGCTTATCATCTTCAAATGCTAAAATACGTGTACTTAATGAGTTTACAAATTCACGGTCATGGCTCACGAAGATGATGGTATCCTCTACTTTAGAAAGTCCAACATTTAATGCTTCAATTGATTCTAGATCCAAGTGGTTAGTAGGTTCGTCTAGTACCAGTACATTTCCACCTTCCATCATCATACGAGAGAGCACCAAGCGAGCACGCTCTCCACCAGATAAGACATTGACTGGCTTAAATACATCATTACCAGAAAATAACATTTTCCCCATGAAAGAACGAAGCTCTGTTTCATTGTTTCCTTCTTCAGGGTTAAATTGGGATAGCCACTCAATTGCTTGAATATCTCCATTTAGCATGTCTGAATTATCCTGAGGGAAATAACCAACTTTTACAGTTTCCCCTTGATCCACTGCACCTTCTGAAGGTTGAAGAGCCCCAATGATCATTTGCAATAATGTTGTTTTACCAACACCATTTGTTCCGATCACACCAATCTTTTCGCCCTTACCAATTGTTAGTTTTACAGGTGAAAAAACTTGTCCATCTGCATCATCATAGGTCTTAGAAACATTGTCTAAATCAAATACTTTTTCACCAAGCTTTTCTAGTGACTCAAAACGAATAAAAGGAGATACACGAGAGCTAGGTTTAAACTTTTGAATATCAATTTTTTCAAGTTCTTTACGGCGTGCAGTCGCCTGTTTTGCCTTAGAAGCATTCGCTCCGAAACGCTGAATAAAGCCTTGAAGTTCTTCCACACGCTTTTCTTTCTTTGCATTATCTTTACGAATCTGATCCATTGCGATATCATTTGCAATAATGAAGTCATCATAATTACCTACAAACATTCGTACTTCACCGTAGTCTAAGTCTGCGATATCAGTACAAACACTATTTAAGAAGTGTCGATCGTGAGAAATCACAACTACAGTTGCTTGTGTGCGTTTTAAAAAATTGATTAACCAATCAATAGATGCCATATCCAAGTTATTGGTAGGTTCGTCCATCAATAATACATCTGGATCTGCGAATAGACACTGAGCAAGTAAAACACGGAACTTAAATCCACCTGTTAGTGAGCTCATAGTTTCAAAGTGTTGATCTTCACTAATACCTAAACCTTGAAGCATTTTAGCTGCATCTGCTTCCATTGTATAACCACCGGCTTTATCAAATTCTTCCTCAATATCGCCGATTTCATCTGTTTCTGATTCAGTTAAATCTGTTTTACTGTATAGCTCTTCACGGCGCTGGTGTATACGCCAAAGATTCTTATTACCCATTAACACAACATCTAAAATTAATTGATCATCAAATGCATAATGATCCTGACGTAAGTAACTCATGGTTGCATCTGGTGCAAGTATAATGTCACCTGAGGATGCGTCTAACTCACCAGTCATGATTTTCATAAAGGTAGATTTACCGGCACCGTTTGCACCAATTAAACCATAGATGTGACCCGGGTTGAATTTCACCGATACGTTTTCAAATAAGGTACGCTGACCGAAACGCATCGTAATTTTTGAAGCTGCTATCATATTTAAGTTCCTAAGTTCGCTGAAAATTGTTTTGGAGATCGTCTATTTGGTGATCCATCTGCATTCGAATTTCACCTAACATTATGATGAAACATCAAAAGGTAAAAATTCGGAAAGTTAATACAATACTAGTATTTGTTGATTTTTAAACCCTTGTCAGTGCAATGAATTAAACAGAATTTGCTTCCATATAAACCAAAAAAGATTGTAACCGTTAAAATCGACTACAATCTAGAAATTTTTGTAAGAAAATTTTCTCTTAACCTTTATATGTTGCAAGTACTTTTACTGCTTGTGCTGGGGTTTTTGCAGCTAGAAGCTTTTCAAGTCTTACTTCATCTTTTGCGAATGTTGCAAGAGACTGTAAAATTGGAATATGTGCAGTTGGAGCAAAAGATGGAACACCAATCAGGAAGATTACTTTACTAGTATTTCCTTTTTCTGGTGAAAATTGAATCCCATCTGGAGCAAGGCCAACAACTAAGCAAAGGCGGTTAACCGCTTCACTACGTGCGTGAGGAAATGCAATACCATTTTCCATGACGGTTGTGACTTCGTTTTCACGTGTAATTAGATCTGAAAGAAATTCTTCTTCATTAGCAATCATATTACCTACTTTCACAAGTGGTAACATTAATTGTTTTAAAATGTCTCCTTGAGATCCCGACTCCAAGTTAAGAACAACTTTATCTGCGCTTACAAATGGTTTTAATTTCATTTAAGGGAGCTCCTGAATTTTAAAGGATGAGGTATCGTCCACAGTTTGGGCAAATGGCATCTTCTTTACCACTAGTCATACGATTCAAGTCCCCCTTAGGAATAATCATATGGCAACCCATACACATGTCATTGATAATTTTTACTACAGAAAGGCCGTGACGGGAAAGACGATCATATCTTGCCAATGCATCTGTATCGATTTGTCTACGAATATCTTGGCACTTTTTCTTGAGATCATCTACTTCTGGACGATCCCCATGGAGAATCTCTGCTTCATTTAAAGTTATTTCTAAATTCTGCAATTTCTCTAATAATGGAATTACTTCACTCATAAATTTATTTCTTAATAAGTAAATTAAAAAAAACAACCCTGAATCTTGAGTTAGACAGGTTCATGATTCAGGACAATTAACTATGGATTATAATAATCGAAAACTGTGTAAAAAAAAGTACAAAAAGACAAGTCTATCAATACAATTGGTAAAAAATTTACGAAAAAGATTATTCCTAGACTATTTGTTTAGTATTTTTACTTTATAGACTGTTGATTACGAGTATTTTTGAAATTTTCAACAAATACATTAAAGCATAGTTCGTAGTCATTTTTCAATAGGTTCCAATAACTAGGATATTCTTTAGTTTTTGGAAAGTGAAGCTGATAATCATATTGCGTTACAGGTCCCATTACATATTTAGCAAACACCATTGGGTGCTCAACATCAGGCTGACAAATAATAATCTCAATCATCTCAATTTTGGGTAACCATTTGCCGGGTTGCTTGAGGTCTGGATATAAAGCAATGCGATTATTTACAACCATAACAAGATCTTGCTTAAGGCGTGAACTCACCACTGCAATATCCTCAACTACTTCCGAACCGGAGCGCATAATCTTAGAAGTTAAACCACTTAAAAAACCCTGAACACCTCTTCCCTGTTTTAGCTCCCAATCCTTGGATTGCGGAATCTCAACGCGCCTCAAATTCATGGGCGACACCAATATTGCATGCTGGCCATCCATTGGTAAATCATATAACTGAGTGGTAAAACTACCTAAAAACGGACGATAGTAGCGACTTTTCTTCAGTTGATCGTCGGGTAGAAATTCCCACCCTTTAATCGTTTTAAGTTGGCTCATTGCCTCTTGGTACATCGCATCTGTCACAGCGCGAATATCTTCTTTAGTAACCACAAATTTTTTATCTTTAAAATCTGGATTCTCTACGATATTGATATGCTTGGGAGCTAAAAGAGTGGTACCTGAATAAAGAACTGTATTAAATGCAATAACACTTACTTTTTTAGCATTCTTAATTGGATCCTGCCGATCAGCAGTAAAGAGTTCTACAGATTCTAACTTTAGAGTTTTTACCTCGTTGGGTCTTTCTTTTTCTTTGTGATATTTAGTTGATGAACATCCACTAAAAAAGATCATCGCTAAAGAGCATAAAACGGGTTTGATGGCTTTCATTGTATTTTCTGTATTCCTAAATTAATCAAGTCTGCTTTGATAACGCGGCCAACTAAGTTTGGGTTCATTTGCATATGACACTACATGACGAATCAGCCCTTGCAAGTTAACCCCAACTGCCTCAAGAGAAGATTTATTCAAATCTTCATAATTCAACTCATGAAAATGAAATGCAACTAGAATTCGTGCACGAAAAAGCTCCATAAAAAAATCAGAGTCTTTTGTATACATTTCATAAAGCTTATCTGCACGCCAATGACCATCTAATAAATAGCGGTCTAATGAAATTCTAGAACCATTGTCTTCTTTCCACCCCCAATTCGTTAATAGTTCTTCTATCTTTTTCTGTTCCTTTGAAGAAAGTGCTTGCTCGTTAGGGATCAACCTATTTACCAGATTAGGTTCTTCAATTTTCAATGCATAATAGACTGTTAAGACAGGGTATTGTACGTCATCCCATGAGCGCTTAAAATCAAGCCTTTGCATTACTTGCTCTGTTTTGTACTCGGTCTCTCCTTCGAACCACCAGACCTGATCAAGCTGCTTTAAACTAGCAGGTTTAATTGCATGATAGGCCTCGTGAATATAGGAATCCAATAAGCCCAAAGGTTTTAGCTTTTTGTCATGTAGATTGAGTTCGATAGTCTGCGTACTCGGATAATAACTTGCACCCTGCCCCTTTTGGAAAGGTGGAGCAAGCCGAAATTTGAAGTTAATCCTTTGGTCTAAATTTATAAATTCCGGAATACTAGCATCATCAAACTTCTTCAATAATGTTGCCAATTCGAGACGAAAAGCCATTACCTCTTTTGCACTTTGATCTTCCCAAAAATAACGGCTAGATGCAAGCACTAAATAGGTTTTATATGCCTGTTTTTGCTCAATACTCAATTGCTGATATGGAAGTTTATTTTTTTGCCAAGTGGTGACCTTCTTCTCCAAAGAAAGATATAGTTCTTTACGAATCTTGAACTGAGAGCGAAATGTCTGCTCATCGACTTGATTCCCAATCACCTCATCAATAAAGTTTAAAAGCCGTCCAGTATTCTTATTCTCTGCATATGCAAAGATAAAGAATTGACTAATCAGAATCCAAGCGACGTATTTCATCCAATGCTATTTCAGTAGGTACTGAAATTCCCTCCATAAATTCCATAAGTAAAATGACTCGTTGATCCGCCGAGCTATAGGTTTTAAAGATTGCGGCTAACCCCTGATAAGGACCCGTAACAATTTCTACCTCATCACCCTCTTCAAAGTTCTCAGCAACTATTTGATAACAGTTTGCCTCATCACAAATTGCCTGAATCCGCTGAATTTCTGAAACTGGTATAAGCGCAGGTTCCCCATTAAACTGAATATAATTTGCGACCCCAAGAGTCGAGCGAATTGTTGTAAAGTTGGTATCTGGATTACATTTAACAAACAAATAGCGCTTAAACATCACAGACTTTACCCAAGTCATCTTTCCATTGCGAAGCTTATACTCGGATACATATGGCAAAAATGTCTCGAAACCTTGTGCTAAAAAGTTTACATTAGCAAAGGCTTCCTTTGAAGGTTTACATTGAACGCAAACCCAATTTTCTTCTACTGCCAAAGTAAGCTCCTGAAAAGTTTAAAACTGGTGTAAGAAACGGGTGTCATTATTATAAAGGTGGCGAATGTCTGGAATTTCATATTTTAGCATAGCCATTCGCTCAATTCCCATTCCAAATGCAAAGCCAGTGTATATTTCTGGGTCGTATCCAACATTTTTTAAAACGTTTGGATCCACCATGCCTGCACCTGCAATCTCAAGCCATTTATCTTCACCGCCTTTGAAATTACGGAAAAGAACATCACACTCAATACTTGGTTCTGTGAACGGAAAGAAGTGTGGACGTAAACGGATTTGTACTTTATCACCAAACATTTCTTTAGCGAAAGTAAGTAAAGTACCCTTTAAATCTGCAATTGAAACATTTTTATTGATATACAATCCTTCTATCTGAGAGAAATTCATAGAGTGCGTCGCATCTGGTGCATCTTTACGGAAACAACGCCCTGGACAAATGATACGCACTGGTGGATCTTGCTTTTCCATAACTCGGATCTGCACAGGAGAAGTTTGTGTACGCAACAGCATACCATCTAATAAATAAAAGGTGTCTTGGCTATCACGACTTGGGTGATCAGCAGGCGTATTCAAGGCATCAAAGTTGTGATACTCGTCTTCTATTTCTGGGCCTTCAACAGTAACAAATCCCATACGACGAAAAATCTTTACACAATCATCAATGGTTTGAGAAATTGGATGTTTATGTCCGCTATAACGGCGGCGCGGAGGCATAGTCACATCAATTGCATTCGATTGAGCATCCGCAGAAGCGAGTGCCTCTGTTTTATCTTGAAGTGCTTGTGTAAACTTTAGCTTAATGATATTCGCAGCTTTACCAACTTGTGGTTTTTCTTCAGGTGGAACATCACGCAATTCTTTCATGGCTGCCGGTAAAAACCCTTGACGCCCCAACATGCTATTCTTGACCTGCTCAATATCTGCAGCACTACCAGCTGCGGCTAATTGTTCTAAGGACTGCTCCAAGGCAGCTTCCATTTTTTCGACTAATACACTCATAAAGTTTTACCTATAACTACTGATCAACGTCTTGGTGAATGTCGACGATTTCCATGATGACGTTTGCCACCACCCGAACGACGACCCCCATCTTGGCGACGTTTCTGGTTCGCTTGACGCGAATATGTTTCTTTCTTAAAATCTGTATTTACAGGTGGAACCGGGAAATCCAGCATCGCGTCCGGTGCTTGTTCGCAAACAATCTTTTCTCCTGTAAATTTCTCTAAATCTTCAATAATATAGCCACCAAATTCGTCAACGAAACTCACTGCAAGACCTTTTGCTCCTGCACGGCCTGTTCGACCAATTCGGTGAACGTGATCTTCAACCTCATAAGGTAGGTCAAAATTCACAACATGGCTCACATTATCTACGTGAATACCACGTGCTGCAACATCCGTTGCAACTAAAATTGTACAAACCCCCTCACGAAAATCTTCTAGCATACGCATACGCTTTTTCTGTGGAATATCACCCGTCAAAAGTCCAGCACGGATCCCACGACAATTAACAAAATAATGGATCTCTTCACATAGATCTTTACGGTTTGCAAAAATAATCATTCGGTGGATCGTTTCATGCTCAAGCATATAGAATAAGCAATTATAGCGCTCATCACGACTCACCATGTAAAAGTGCTGTTCAACTAAGTCAGTCACCATTTCTTCTTCTTCGACTTTGATTGGGTCATGCTGCCATGTACGAATCAAGCGGTGAATACTTTCTGTGAATGTAGCACTCCACATCATGGTTTGACGCTGACCTTCTTCAGGACAACGTCGCACAATACGCTTAACATCAGGAATAAAGCCCATGTCTAGCATGCGATCTGCTTCATCAATGATTAAAGTTTCTACAGTGCGCAAATCAATCGCACGGTCTCCCATTAGATCCAAAAGTCGCCCTGGGGTTGCAACCAAAATATCTACAGAGCGCTTTGACAATTTCTCTTTTTGAGATTTGATGCTCATGCCACCAAATACAACCATTATGTTTAAGGATGTGAACTTACCAATATTCAGGGCATCTTTGTATATTTGGTTCGCAAGCTCTCTGGTAGGAGCTAAAATCAAAGTACGGACTTGTCCTGTTTTTAAATTTTTAGGTTCACCTAAAACTTTATTCATGGAAGAAATCAAAAATGCTGCAGTTTTTCCAGTACCCGTTCTTGCACGTCCCACAGAATCACGACCTTTTAGGGTGTGTTCTAATGTTTTCGCCTGAATCGGCGTCGCATATTCAAAACCTATTTCACATACACCTTGAAGAATACGATCATCTAAGTCGAAATCAAAAAAGCGTGATTTGCCTTCCACTTTAGGAATATCTGGACGAACCCAAGGTTTACTTGGCTTTTTCTTCTTTTGAACGCGCTCAGGTTGCGCTTCTTTGCTCTTTCTTTTCTGTGGTTCTTGCTGGCTCTTATTTGTCTGGGGCTCAACTGCACGAACAGGTGCGTGCTTCCCTTTATCCTGACCACCCATATTCTTCACAGTTTGAAGAAGACGGCTGATGAATCCTCGACGCCCTTTGCCTGATCCTTGCTTTTTAGACACTAAAAACCCCTAAGTTTATTCTATACACTCACTAATGGTGAGCAGTTTGCTGCAACATGCATGATAAATTGTTTGTCAGCCAGTAACAACATTAATTACGGCTTACTTGGCTCGACTAAAAACAGTCTGCGAAAACATTTTATAGCATCGCATCTGCTTGAAAATGGCAAAGATACAATATGCTTTCAATTCACAAATATGCAATAGATTCCATCTTTTTGGTCGACTTGATATTGACAGTTGCGGAGTAATCAATATAAATAAATGCTCAAAATAATTGAAAAAAAATAGTAGAAAAAATGGAATAAGATGAGTTTTTGGCAAGATTATAAGCGTCCAATCATGGCCCTCGCGCCAATGGAAGAAGTTACCGACACAGTGTTTCGTGAGTTGATTATGGGTATTTCCAGCCCAGAAAATCTTAATTTACTTTATACTGAGTTCGTTTCTACAGATGGCTTATGTCATGATCAAGGTAGAGAACGTGTGATTCACCGTTTACAATGCACAGACTCTGAAACAACTATGCGTAAGGATCTTAATATTCCATTGCTAGCTCAAATTTGGGGAACAAATCCAGAGAATTACTACAAAGCAGTTCAAATGATTGACCAAGAATTCAATTTTGATGGTATTGACATCAATATGGGTTGCCCAGTCGGAAAGATCATTAAAAAAGGTGCTTGTTCTGGATTAATCCGTAATCCTTCTTTGGCAAAAGAAATTGTACAAGCCTGCCAAGAAGCATCCAATTTACCAGTATCCGTAAAAACTAGAATAGGTTTCAATGAAGTAGTTACAGAGTCTTGGATCAGTGAATTATTGAGCTGCAAGCCTGAGGCAATTGGCATTCATGGCCGTATTCAGGCTCAACAATCCAATGGCCTGGCAGACTGGAATGAGATTGGTAAAGCAGTGGCCTTGCGTGATGAAATTTCACCTAAAACCCGTATTCTTGGCAATGGTGATGTGGAAAGCATGGAAGATGGCCTTGAGCGTGTTGCTAAACATAACTTGGATGGTGCACTAATTGCTCGTGGTATTTTCCATGATCCATGGTTATTCGCCAAAGAACACGTCCACCGTGATGCAAAAGAACGTATGCGCTTACTTTGGAAACACTCCCAAATGTTTACCGATACCTGGGGCGATCGCAAAAACTTCTTTGTACTGCGCCGTTTCTATAAAATTTATGCTGCTGGCTTTGTGGGTGCTGTCAAAACCCGAGTAAAACTTTTAGAAATGCCTGATCTGGCATCTGTAGAAGCTTTCCTCAAAGAACACGATGTGTTTGAGTGATTCAAGCAGAGCATGAGGAGGTTTCGATCAAGTTCGAAGGATTTTCACTGCGCGATGAATTATCCCAAAGGGGAAAGATTGTGAAAATTATAATGAATATGGTTCTTCACCTAGTAATATTATCAAACGTTAATCCTAAATGATTCTGAAGGATTTTTTATATTCTTTTAAAATCATTATTCAATTTCGTTTCAAATGTATGTTTTGAGATGTGGGAATTGACTGGAAAGGCGTTGGATGTTTTGTTCATTTTCCATAAACTGGAAATCTTCAAAATCGAATCCAGGGGCTACGGAACAGCCAACGAGACTGTAATCGCCTGTTGAATATGCCGCTTGCCAAACACCAGCAGGTACAACGGCGGTGTAGCCATCTGAACAACCTGAGCCAAGCTCTAACTCTTGAACTGTTTCCCCATCAAATAAAATCAATACTAAAGGTTCACCTTCATAAAAATTCCACACTTCGTCATGGCTCACCATATGAAATCGGCTAAACTGCCCCTTTCCTAATAGAAAATATATATGCGTCAGACTATTGCGTTGCAAACCATGAACCGGACTTTGCACCTCCATTTCAGATCGATACACCTCTTTGTAATAACCACCCTCTGGATGCGGAAGTAACTCCAACTGCTCAATGATTTCTGCGACTCGATTCATACCTAATTCCATGCTAAAGCAGATCTGGTTTTCCAATAAACACCTATATCCTCTGCAAGTTTATCCAGTGTTTCTATATCCGTTCTGTCTAAGTTGATTTTTGCGGCTTCTAAGTTTGATAGCAAATGGGCTTCATTGGCCGCACCACTAAGTACTACCGAGCACCAATCATGGGCCAAGACATAAGCCATGGCAATAGCATCAATCGATGTTTCATAAGCATCCGCTATAAAATTAAGGACTGCTGCTTTTTCTGCAAATTCAGGTGCTTGGTTTCTAGAAGTGAGTCGACCATTGGCAAGTGATTCCTTTACAATAATCCCCAAACCAACATCACTCGCTTCCTGATAAAGCACTTTGTTCGATTGCTCAAGAATATTAAATGTTAATTGTACTGAGCCAAAAAGCTTTTCGCCTTCGGATTCAATCGTTAAAGCTTTACGAAGTGTATCAGCTTGTCCAGTGCCACTAAGTGAAAGTCCAACCACAATGCCATGGCTTTTCAGTTCCCATAGACGCTCCAGGACTTCGTAATTCTCTAAAACACCGCTATCTAAAGTGGCCGAATGAATGTGATAAATATTGAGGTTTTCACCTAGCAATTGCAGGCTTTCTTGCCATTGACGAATCAATACGGGTAAAGCATGCTCTTTTACTTCATGATGTTCGGCATCAATCTGCCAGTCTGCAGTATAGGTATAGCCCCATTTTGAACCTATAGTGGGAGCATCTTTTAGAATGTCATTCGTAAGCCATGATGCGAGAAATTGCTCTGCACGGCCATAACTACGTGCCGCATCAAAATAACGTACGCCTGCATCATAAGCCGTCTGCAGCACTTGGTGACTATGCGATCGCATAGCATCAACATCATAATTATGTTGTAAATCTTCTGCATGCCCAAGATTGATATAGCCCGGACGCCCTAATGCAGCCATACCCAGCCCAATCGGACTGACTAGTAAATCTTGATTTCCAAACTCACGTAATTTCATGATTGCCCCTTTCGTTGCCGCTAAAATAACGGGAAAACAAAACAAGACAAGCTGGAGTTGATAGACTTTATCACTACTTTTACCATCGAAGTAAACAACGATATCCCCAGAAAGGACTATTATTCTTCAAGATTTTTAAGTTGAAGTAGGTGAAGTTGATCTTTAGGGCGATTCGCCATCTCCTTCATTTTAATGAGACTTGTCAAACTTAGCATTTGAATTCGCATGTCTTCTAATTCTATTTCATCTAATGAGTAGTTGTTTAAAATATCTGAATAGCTTAATTTTAAATCTTGCTTACCAACCCAGCTTAAAAGATCTATTGGCCCCAAAGAAGTATTGAAAAGTAAATGCCCACCATTTTCTAGATGTTTTAAAGTAGGGTTTATAACTCTATTTCCTTGGCCACGAAAAGAAGCATCTCGGTTTGCTAAAAACTGTAAAAGTCTTTGGCAATTTGTCTCATCTGTTGCATAAAGGATGTCCAAGTCAAAGGTACTCACTGGAGCACCATGAAGGACCGCACAGACTCCTCCCACCAAAATAAAGTCAATATCTGACTCATATAGCTCCGTTAAAACCTTCACAAAATTCATGAGTTTTTCTTTACTTTAGCTTGTAGAGCAAGCTGAGCATCTACCACATCCTGCAGCCATTGTAAGCGTTCTGAATAGGTCTTTTTTTTCATCTCTTCCAGCAAGGTTATATCGACCCCTTCTTGGGTTTGATAACTTGCTTGTGATTCTTGAATGTGGTCATTTTGCTTCATACCTAACGATGATCTACAGGAACCAATTTGTCAAGTAAAATTAAATGATCCCTGCACCGCCTATTCTTTTCAGTAATGTAACATAGTTGTAAAACTAAACCTTTATTTGTTGTTCGATCATTCTCCACAGACTATCCTTTCTTTAACAGTAGCAGAAAGGGGTTCATCATGCAGTATTATCTATCTTTAATATTTTTCTCATTTACATCTTGGGCGTGTATAAATGGAAGCTACACTCGATATGATGAAGAACACATTACCAACAATGAGTTAGATCTTATATTGGGGCAGTTTGCGCATCATGGCAGCAGCTTTTACGAAAATGAGATCAAACGAACGAATCAAATATTAAAATCTGATCCAAACAATTTCGAGGCTCGCAATGACCATGCGATTGCACTGTTGAAATTAGAGCGCTATAAAGAAGCCCAGACAGAATTATTGACGTTGAATGCTGATTATCCGAATACTTACAAGATACATTCAAACCTTGGTGTTTTATATAAAAAAATGCAGCGTTTTAATGATGCGGAATCTCATATACAAAAGGCTTTAGAGATAAGGCCCGGTGGGCACATGGGCTTAGGTGATTATTATTTAAAGATGATCCAATGGATGAACATGAATATAGAGGCAGACCAAGATGTAAGCGTCAATTTTCTTGGTCTACCCTACTCCATGTCTCCAGAAGAAGTTGCTGCATCTTCTGAAGTTAACAAAGAATACTTACTGGCATTAATAAAAAATGACATGAACTTTGGTGGAACATACTTTATTTTAGGTGATGTTTATTATGCAGCAGGGAATATGCAACTTGCTTACCGTTGCTATTTAAAATCTAAAAAAAGTACAATCCGGCCAGACTATGACGCTCTAATAATGCGCTTAGGTTTAATAAAATCTCATTGGGAAAAACAGCAAAATAAGGGATATGTTACCGCTATTTCAATTTATAATGAACGGCAGTTTAATAAGGAGGTTTCTGCTGCATATGATTGGTTAAGACAATTTCAAGAAAAGGAGCAAGAAGCCATTGAGAATGGCAGAAAGTTAGATTTCAAATCCTTATTAGCAATAGGTCCTCCAAAGCCCAAAGTACAAGCAATTGGCTACTTTCATGGGAAAAAAGATCTAACGTTCAATGAAAAGCAAAGTATCCTATTTTATAGCATTCTGAGTTTACTGATTCTCTATATTATTTGTCGCATACTAAAAGAGTATAAAAAAAATAAGCACTCTTTATGAACAAGAAAGAGCTTCCATTAGTTATAGCAGCCTGGTTAACTTTTAATATTTCACATTTTTTTTACAAGTTTTCACAGTTTTTTCACTCCTATTTTTTAATTCAATTCATTTTATTTCTCATTCTAATCAATAAGTAGAAAAAGGAGTAAAAAGTGAAGTCAATTAGTTATATCTTTGTATTTTTAAGTTTAAGTTTTTCAGCTTTAAGTAACAATCAATCAGCAAATACTGTCCAGGTAAATGGTGCTGCTGAAGTAAAAGTAGCGCCAGATTATGTTATTTTATCTATTGGTGTTGAGACATTTCATGAGTCTATGGATACTGGAAAAAGTATAAATGATAAAGCAATCAAACAAATTTTGAAGTTGGCATCCAAATACAATATTCCACAAAAGCATTTTAATACGGATAATTTAAATATAGAACCTCGCTATAAACATAAGTATTCAGATCCTAATTTGATTGGCTACCAAATAAGTAAAATGATGAGTATTACACTCAAAGATATTTCATTATTTGAGAAGGTTTTATCAGATGCTCTTAAGGCCGGTGCTACGAATGTTTACAATGTTCAGTTTATGAATTCTGAACTGCGTAAACATCGGGATTTAGTAAGAAAAAATGCAATGATTGCTGCTAAAGATAAAGCGATTGATCTAGCTGCTGCGCTTGACTCAAAAATAGGGAAACCAGTAAAGATCATTGAAGGTGGAAATTACAATTACTATGGGTTTCGGCATCATCGTATGATGTCGCAGAATTCCATACAGAATTTAGGTGGGGGGCAGTTCAGTGACACCGGGACAACAGCAATTGGGCAAATTAGCATCACAGCAAACGTTAATGTAAGCTTTGAATTAAAATAATCTTTCAAATGAAAGTACTAAAAACCCTCGTTCAAGAGGAACGAGGGCGAGTTTATGGGAGGAGAGAATATTTCTTATTATGAAATAAAGTTTAATTTATTGAATTTCGATTCTACGCTCTTGTGGGACTTCTTCTTTTTTAAGAGCGATACTCAATTGTAACAAACCGTCCTTCATGCTTGCATTGATGCTATCGGCATCGAGCTTGTCTGAAAGCTTATAGCTTTTCTGATAAGCATAGATCTGTCCATTTACATCTTTATTAGCTTCAACATATAAGGTATGATCTTTTACCTGTAGGTTGACATGCTCTTTATCGATACCTGGTAATGCCATGTAGATGGAATAGGTATCTCCATTTTTAGTGATATTTGAACGCACAGTCCTGTAGCGAACGTTCGTGTTACATTTTGTATCTTTATTTACTGCTGTACATGTAGTCATAATCTTATCCTTTCTTTCAATTAATCTGTAATCTGAATCGTACGTTCTTCTTTAGCTTTCTCGCTTAATGCAACTCGTAATACACCATTGACATACTCGGCCTTAAGCGATGTTGCATCTAAGTGAGACGGTATACGATAACTGCGCTTTAACTCGACGGGGTACAACTCACGAAGCACATAGCTAGTATCATTTTTGTCATCTTGGGATTGCACAACATTGACATGTAAATTGTGATCCACAACTTTTACTTCAATGTCTTCTTTTGCTACACCCGGTAACTCAAATTCTAAAACGGTTACACCATCTTCTGTATGTTGATGAGATGAAATACCAGCTTCATGAGTACCATTTGTAAAAATACGATTAAAGTCCTCAAAAAAATCTTCAAATAAAGCAGGACTACCATTAAAAAAACGATTTAAATTTACCATCGTTATCTCCTTTCAGTGTTTTATTTCGATGATTACTCTATAGCCACAGACATGCCAAAAACAGCAAACAAAATGCATAAACACCTAATAATAAGACACTTAAGCAACACACTCAACAAACATGCACCTTTCCGGATAGAGACATTATGGCACACCTATTTAAAAAGACAAAAAGTTAAATAGAGCGTCATCATGTCTCAGTTTGCAAATAAAAACAGCTATTGTCATTTAACGCAAGGAGTCTATTCTCTCAGTATAAAGCCTTTGGGATTAATGGGATTAACCATTTCTTGCAAAGTTGCTATGGGCATATAAATATGTATAGCTTGACATAGAGTTGTGCTGATTCTTTACATTTTTTGGAGAGTTTGATAAATGACCGTATTTATCAGATAACAAATAATTTACTTACTACTACTACAAATCTAACAATTTCCTGCTATTTTAAAGTATTATTTAACTGGAAAGGGATATCTATAATATAATTGGGAATAGATATTATGTTGTATCGTTTCGTAATAGGGATTGTTATCTCAATGACGCTTGCTGGTATCTTATATGCTATGCATTAAGTAAAAAAATTTAAAGGTCTTCTGAATACAGAAGGCCTTTTTTTTTGGCTAATTAAATTGATTTTTAATTCAAATGAATTCAATTAGGCTCAAAATTTCTTGAGTTTGAATGTAATTTTTGTAAATCTGTTTCTTACAGATAAATAATGCTTGAATAATAAGATTGGAGAATTTATGAAGCGTTTATTGTTTGGAATGATGCTACTTAGTGCATCTGCATTTGCTGAAGTAAAGCTTGCTGGAATTTTTAATGACAATATGGTTCTGCAAAGAGAGCTTCCCGTTCCTGTTTGGGGTACCGGTGATGCCGGCGAAGCAGTAAATGTCAAGTTCGCTGGCCAAAATAAGCAAACTACGGTTGATGAAAACGGTAAGTGGATGGTGAAACTTGATCCACTTGAAGCTAGTTTTGATGCCGGAGTATTAACTGCAAATGAAAGAGAGGTCAAAAATATTCTAGTTGGAGAAGTATGGTTTACAACCGGTCAGTCCAACATGGAATGGAGTACACGGATTTCTGACAAAGCGGCTAATTTTGGTAAACTGAAAGACATACGAGTAGGAAATACTCCAAAAGTTGCATACAATTCTCCAATTTCTGATACAAAGGTTATTTGGGAAAACTTTAACAAGAATAAAAATTTTTCTGCTGTTGGCTACTACTTTGCTTGTGAATTACGCGAAAAATTAAACGTGCCAATTGGTTTGGTAAACTCTGCTTGGGGAGGTTCTCGTATTGAGCCTTGGATTAGCCCACAAGGTTACGAATTATTCAAGGATAAAAACGATACGATTAAATCTATATATAACAGAAGCCAAGGTTTTATTACAACTGCCCCTAATTATGGAAAAGAATTAAATCAAAGCTTTAACCAAGCTAAAAAGGCGATTGCACAATGGGAAGTAGCAGTTGAGACTGCTATTAGAGAGAATAAGCATATACCTTCATTCCCGCAACTAAGAGGCCCCATGAGTGCCACAGTAAACCATCAAATGCCATTGCGTATTTTTAATGGACGTGTAGCGCCAATTGTTCCATTTGCTTTCCGTGGAGTCATTTGGTACCAAGGAGAATCTAATGGCAATGAAGGCAACAGCTATTTTGACAAGAAAGAAGCATTAATCATGGGTTACCGTGAAATTTTTCACAAAGATTTAGCCTTTTATTTTGTTCAGTTAGCAGACTTTCGTCAAAAAACAGATGACCCGAATAACACAGAAGGTTGGCCAAGATTACGTCAAGCACAATTAAGAACAATGAAAGAGATTCCCAATACTGGAATGGCTGTTGCTGTCGATATTGGTGATGCCAATGATATTCACCCGCGTAATAAATATGATGTTGGTAAGCGTTTAAGCCGATGGGCATTAAACCGTACCTATGGCCACAAGGATATCCTTGAATCTGGCCCAATTATTAAAGATCAAAAAGTTCAAGGTAACAAGATCATTCTGACCTTTGACTTTGTGGGTAGTGGTTTAATGATTGGTCAAAAAAATGGAATGAAACCAACCGAAGAAGTTCAAAATGGTAAATTATCTCGTTTTGCTATCGCAGGTCAAGATAAAAAGTTTGTTTGGGCAGATGCAAAAATTGTGGGTAATACAATTGAAGTAAGTTCAAATAAAGTAACAATACCTAAATTTGTACGATATGCTTTCTCCATGAACCCAGGGACAGCAAACCTATACAACAAAGAAGGGCTTCCTGCCTCTCCATTTACGACTGAATAAACCAATATTCCCAGCTAAAATTAGTTTAGCTGGGAAAGCTCCCTCATCTGCAGCCGATACTGTCGTGGACTTCGCTTATAAAATCGTTTAAACTGGCGGTTGAAATTAGCTAAATTAGTAAAGCCAGAACACTCAGCAATTTGAAAAATTGGCCAATCCGTTTCTTGTAGCAAATTTACTGCATGATTCAGCCTAAGTTCCAATAAATATTTGGAAAAACTTCTACCCATTTCTTTAGAAAAGAACCGACTAAATGCACCTTCTGACAAAGAAACAACTCGAGCAACATCTTCCAGCCTGACTATTTGTGTATAGTTTAGAAACATATAGTCTAAGACTTTTTGGATTCTTGTATAAAATCCATTATTTTTTACAAAAGAAAATTTGAGAATAGGTTTATATTCAAGCTCACTCACAAAAGTTAAAAAGCTTAATAAAAGTTGAAATCGTTGAATGCCGTTTGCACAAATTAATTGCTGATAAAAGTCGACTACCCTTTGATACTCTACAGGACTTAAGGAAAACTTGAGAGCGTAAGCAGATTTAGTAAGTAAGTAGTGAATTTTATCGGCTTCAGGTAAGACCTCAAGTACATCCATTATCAAAGGCTTGAACTGACAGACATAGGCCTCAGATACATGATTCTGATCACATTCAAAACTACGCCAAGCATGTGCAATTTGACTACCAAGAAGAATAAAGTCTCCTTCATTAAAATGATCAATATGTGTACCCACGAAACGCGTTCCAGAGGACTTCGTGATTAACGTCATTTCAAATTCAGGATGATAATGATACGAATTCTTGAATCCAGATGAAATATTCTCGAAAACGTTAATTGAATGACCAGATATGTGATCAATATGTTCTAAAACTGCATAATCTGACTTCACAAAACTAATTCCTTCACTTGATAGTGATAAAAGTATTGCTTTTTATCAAAAAAAACAAATTAAAGTTTACAAAATTAAGCTAAAGTGAAATTCAACCAAATAATACTGAAGAGGAATGAATATGACTTTATTAGACGAGCACTATCCTGTAAATAAGGACGATTTCAATTACTACCAAAAGAATGGCCATTTATGCTTACGCAATGTATGTCCGTTACCCGAGTTGGAAATCTACCGTTCTGCAATCAATGCAACAACTGCTGATATGAAGCGTCAAATTCAGAAAACACCTCTAGAGGAACGAACGACTTATGGCCAAGCCTTTTTACAAATGTGCAACCTATGGGTCATGGATGAAACCGTAAAGCGATTTGTAATGGCAAAACGTTTTGCCCAAATTGCAGCAAAGCTACTCAATGTTGAGAGAGTGCGTCTTTACCATGACCAAGCACTTTATAAGGAAGCAGGAGGTGGTTTTACCCCTTGGCATCAAGATCAACATTATTGGCCATTAGATTGCGACCGCACCATAACAATGTGGATGCCATTGGTGGATGTAACGAAAGATATGGGTACACTCAACTTTGCTTCGCTATCTCATAGAGTCGGCTATTTGGGTGATATACCAATTTCAGATGACTCAGAGGAATACCTAGATCAATATTGCAAAGATAATGGTTTTGAGACCATTAACCATGGAGCCATGGAAGCTGGTGATGCGACCTTCCACAATGGATGGACATTACATGGTGCAATGGGAAACAAAAGTCAGCAACTACGTGAAGTAATGACCATCATTTATTACCCAGATAACACAGGTCTTTTACCTGAACCCGACCCACTAAACCGTTGGAATGATAACCGAAGAGATGACCTTGAAAGCTGGTTTCCAGGTTGTAAACCAGGTGATCTAGCTAAAAGCGAATTAACACCATTGCTTTAAACTGACTGAACCATCTGCCAAGTTAAATTAAACTTTGCTAAGTATTTCTTAAGCCTATCTGCATCATTACTCTGCTTTTTGCGCTCACGTGATGCTTGGTAAAGAACTCGTCCAGCTTCGGAGAGCGAGCGGCTTTGTTGACAAATTGGCAAAATCATTTGTAGCTGTAATTGATCAAATAAGTCGATTTCAGCTAGTTCATCTTGAGAAAACCACTCACCCAAATCACAGTCTTCACCAACAGGCTTTCCCACTTGCCAATTTTTAGATAAGCGTTTAATTTCTGCCTCAACGACTTCTTCACGAATTCGTCCCTTAGGGCTTAAGGTTCCCATTCGTATAATGCTTGCATTCAGGTCACGAAAATTCCCAGACCACTTCGCTTGTGAAGATTTGGCGAAAGACAGATAACTTGTATAGGCTTCTTTATTGAAACGAATTTGACGATTTTCACTGACACTAAATTGCTTTAACTCATAGTCGATATTTGCTTCCAAGTCTTCAATACGTTCTTTAAGAGAGGGTAATTCAAAGTCCCATATATTGATACGTGCTAAAAGGTCTTCTCTAAACTCTCCACCTTGAACAGCATTGAATAAGTTTTGATTAGTACCACAGATTATTTGAAAGTTACTATAGACAAGGTCCTCTGAACCAACTGGGTAAAAGCATTTTTCTTCAATTGCTTTCAGGAGCATAGCTTGTTCATCAAGCCCTAGTTCGCCAACTTCATCTAGAAATAAAATACCACTATCGGCAGCCAATAGCATACCTTCACGATCATTCACGGCGCCAGTAAATGCTCCCTTCAAATGTCCAAATAGTGTTGACATAGCCATTTGTCCTCGCAGGGTAGCACAATTAACAGCAACATAATCTCCCTGTATATGTTGAAGGGATTTTTTTAATTCGTAGATACGTTTAGTTAATTGTGATTTACCCGCTCCTGTTGGCCCTGTAATCAACATAGGTGCAGTTGTATTCACAGAAACAAACTCTATTTCAGCGATCATTTGATTAAATGCTTTGTTTTGTGTTTGTATACCACTTTTTAGAAAGTCTTGCTGCTCCATTGTCTCTTCATTAAAACGTTCTGCTAATTTTGTGTAACGTGCTAAATCAAGATCAATGATTTGGAAATCACCTTCCGGGCTTTTACTCTTTCCCATCGATAGCTGTAAAAGCTTACCAGGTAAATGGCGAGATTCTGTAAGCAGGTACATACATATTTGAAAAATATGCGTGCCCGTGGTGATATTAAAAAAGTACTCTTCATTACTTATATCAAAGGTATAAGAAGAGGCAAAGTCATACAAAGAGGTATACACTTCCTCTAACCCCCATGCATCGTCCCAAGCAAACTCATGGACGTTTACAACGACAGTGTCATTTAAACTCTCTAGGTCTAACTTTACACGTCTTGCTAACTCGGCATCTTGGGCTTGATAAATCAACTCAATTCGATCTGCAGCTAAAGCTTCTAACTGCCCAATCGCAACGCTTGGACGCCAACGCCCCCAACGCTTCTTACTAAAACCAGCATCCAAGCGAAGTCCTACAAAACTAAAATATACTTTATTCATTTTTATACTTTCTTATAATATATTATAAATAAAATGTAGTGATATTTCTATAAAATACACCTCAAAACAATGAAATATTGTCATTTTAGCCTCAAAATTCATTTATCAGCATATTTTTGGCATGGGAGTTTCTGTAGAGTAAATGTCAACGAAAAATGAGAAATCGAAAAGGAGAGTTGAAAATGAGTTTACTAAAAGCCCTAAGTGGAAAAATCAAACGAACAGAAAATGGTATGCAAACTTTTGCGGGGAGCACAAACTATAGTGTTGATTTATTCTTTACAATTGCAGCAGTGCGTGGTGCCGATAAGGGACGAATTATTAATATGTTTTATAAAGCATTAAGTGAAGATGCTTTGAGTGCGATACGTATCTTATTCTGGGCACGTGATGTTCGTGGTGGAGCAGGAGAGCGTCAAGTGTTTAAAGATATCTTGACTGATGCGGCAGAGAACTTTCCAGAATTCATCAAGCCCAATGTAGGATTGATTCCCGAGTTTGGTCGCTGGGATGATTTGTTCGCACTTTTTGGAACACCACTTGAACGTGATGCCTTGCGACTTATCGCGAAGGGATTACAAGAGAAGAATGGTTTGTGTGCGAAATGGATGCCACGCCAAGGAAGAATTGCTGGTAAGCTTCGTGCCTACTTGAAAATGACACCCAAACAATATCGTAAAATGTTGGTTGCGTTGAGCGATGTAGTTGAGTCTGCAATGTGTGCGCAGGCCTGGGACTTAATTGAGTATAGTAAATTGCCATCAGTTGCTGCAGCTCGCTATCAGAAGGCTTTTAAGCGTAATGACGGAATTCGTTATGAAAATTACAAAGCAGGTTTGATATCTGGTAAAAGCACGATTAATGCGGGAGCAGTTTACCCATATGATATTACAAAGTCCTTGATGTATGGTGACGACAAAGTTGCGGTTGCGCAATGGAAAACATTACCTAACTATTTGGCAGGATCAAAAGATCGTATTTTGCCAGTAGTTGATGTGAGCGGCTCTATGATGGCTCCTGCAGGTGGTAATGGGAAGGTCACATGTTTGGATGTTGCGATCTCATTAGGTCTATATATTAGCGAAAGAAACTTTGGACTATTTAAAGATGCTTTCATTACCTTTTCAGCAATGCCTGAATTGCAATACTTGAAAGGGAATTTAAAAAGCCGTTACGAACAGCTAGCACATTCTACATGGGGAATGAATACGAACATTCAAGCGGTTTTTGAATTGATCTTAAATCAAGCCCTTTCGGTAGGTTTAAAAGCAAAGGATATGCCAGCGAAAATCTTGATTTTGTCAGATATGGAATTTGATGTGGCAACTTCCTCCTCATGGGGAGAAAGTGTACCTAAATGGGATTTTCATGCTCAGCAAAAGATCGCATCTATGTATGCAAAGGCAGGGTATACAACACCTGTAATTGTGTATTGGAACATTCAGTCACGTCAAGACAATATCCCTGTTCGTTATGATGAAAATGGAACAGCGTTAATCTCTGGATTTTCGCCATCTATTATGACCAGCCTATTGAGTGGAATAGAGTTTACACCCAAATTAGTCATGGAACGAACAATCCATGCAGATAGATATAAATTGATTACAATCTAAATCAAATTCAGTACTGGGTGCTAACATAGCACTCAATGCTGAATATTATTAACAAAAAACGAATACAAACATAAAACTTTAAAGGGTTTTTTCAGCAAAAGCTATTATTATTCGATACAAAAAACGAAGTAAATAAAAATAAAATCCTGACTTTTAAAGAGTTGTTTCAGCAAAAATTTGCATTTTAAGCCGTCGGTCGCTGGTTCGAATCCAGCCTTCTTGGTAACGAGAAGTAGCTCAGTTGGTAGAGCAGCGAAAAAGTCAACTCTGATTATTGGCATGTAGTTCAATGGTAGAACGAACGCCTGTTAAGCGTTAAGTTAGAGGTTCGAGCCCTCTCATGCTAGCCAAAACAGAATAAGTCAACATAAAAGTTCTAGTACCTGTCCTGTAGACAAATTGGTAAAGTCACCTGGCTTTGAACCAGGAGCTCAATGAGCATTGGAGGTTCGACCCCTTCCGGGACAGCCAAAGGAACGGAAAACTATTTAAAGGAGTTGTTACAGCAAAAATAGCTTTCACGCCGTTGGTCGCTGGTTCGAATCCAGCCTTCTTGGTAACAAGAAGTAGCTCAGTGGTAGAGCAACGTAAAAATCAACTCTGTTTCATCGCAGGCGGTTGCCTGATAATTTTTAAAGGTTACATCATTATTGATGAATAGATTAATATGAAAAATCGTGTCTAGATTAGAGTTCAGGTCTCCAAAAGGGGATAGTCAAATTAGTTGAAAAGATAGATTATATAAATATCAAAACCCTATAGAATAAAATTGATTTATAAAATTAACAAATATTAAATTAGAAATTAGGAATATATATATGAAAGCAAAACGAATTCATGCCTGCGGGATCCCCAAAGGCGATGCCCTGGAATATGCGATTGTGATCACAAAACATTTAGGACAACAGGGGCTTTCAACAAAAGAAATAGAAAACATCTTATGTGATATAGCAGAAGAACCAAATGATTTTTTAGATCATAAAGAATTTGGAACTCTAGCAAAAGTTCTAGTTGAAGATACTACCAGCTTTATTCCACGTAAAAAGCCTGCTCCCTATCAACAGTGGGGGAAAAACCTTGAAGCAACAGCGGTAAAACAATTGCAGAGTGCCTGTGAGTTACCAAGTGCGATTGCTGGGGCTTTAATGCCGGATGCTCATACCGGTTACGGTTTGCCCATTGGTGGTGTTTTAGCGACAGAAAATACGGTAATTCCCTATGCAGTTGGTGTTGATATTGCCTGTCGCATGAAGATGACCATCTTAGATATGCCTGTTTCTTACATATCTGGTAAAAAAGATAAGCTCAAAAATGTTATTGAAGAAGAAACACGCTTTGGCATGGGGGCATCATTTGGAAATACTCGCCGTCAACATAAAGTTTTAGATATGGATTGGTCTGTGAGTCCAGTCAGTTCAAAAAACAAAGATAAGGCTTGGGCTCAACTAGGCTCCAGCGGTGGAGGTAATCATTTTGTAGAGTTCGGTAGTTTTACTTTATATGAAGAAATTGACGGTGTTCCACCTGGTGATTATATGGCCTTGCTTAGTCATAGCGGATCACGCGGCGTTGGTGCATCCATTGCAAACCATTATAGCAAACTTGCAATGACACTGCATACTGATTTACCAAAGCATTTGAAACACTTAGCATGGTTAGATCTAGACTCAGCTGAGGGTCAAGAATATTGGGCTGCGATGCAATTGATGGGAAAATATGCTGAAGCGAATCATGCTTGTATACACAAGGCAATAACTAAGAGCTTGAAAACAAAAGTATTGTTAGATATCGAAAACCATCACAACTTTGCTTGGAAAGAACAGCATTTTGGTAAGGAATGTATTGTTCACCGTAAGGGAGCAACTCCTGCTGGTAAAGGTATATTAGGATTAATACCTGGATCGATGGCTACGCCCGGTTTCCTAGTGCGTGGTCTAGGAAATGACATAGCGATGAATTCGGCATCTCATGGTGCGGGTCGAGTCATGAGCCGTACACAAGCAAAAAATAGTGTATCTTGGCATCAAGCACGACGTTTTTTAAAAGAGCAGAATGTGGACTTAATCTCCGGTGGTTTAGATGAAGTCCCAATGGCTTATAAAGATATCCATGAGGTTATGGATGCCCAAAAGGATTTAGTTGAAATTCTCGGTCAGTTCAATCCTCGCATCGTAAAGATGGCAGATGATTAATATGTTTTCATTTTAATTTAAAATAAGGTAAAGCCAGAAAAACTATATTTTTATCTGGCTTTTTATTTATATTTCTTTAAGTACAATATCGATATCGATATCATTTTTGTCAATATTATAAATATATATTTTTTTATCACTTTTAAATTCATATTTTAAGGTAATATATTCGTAATTATATGAACGCCCATGAAGAACGTATTCGCTGTAACGAATATTAAACTCTCCACTTAGTTTAGAGCTTTTATATTTGAATGAAAGCCCTTCAATATTTTTGCCCATGCGCCAAAATTCCCGAGCAAGCTTTTCATATATTCGTGAATGATTATCATACCAAATTTTTTCTTCATTCCGCAACCTTAATTTATTATTATAGAGCAATTCGGTTATTTTACGGTCTATATTATCTTTAGAAAAATTAATTAACCTGTTATTCACTTCTTCTCTCCCCATAATAATTGAAGTAGAGTCCGATTTAGGTTCATTGCTTAGAGTCATTGGATTTTTAACATATTCACTTTTTGAAGCTGTGCAGTCCATAAAGAACTCTTTTATGGTGATTTTAAAGCTTTGAGATCCTTTAGTGCCAATGAAGTATAGATACTCAGGGTATATCATATCCGATTTCACTCTTCTAGCTTTCAAATAAACGGGTCCTCTAATGGGACGTTCACCCCGATGATCTTGGTAAGTAATTTTCCATTGATAATCTGCATCTAAAGTATAATAGAGTTCAGGAATGCGATAACCATTAATCTCTACATATATTGAGGGGGTATCTGCACACAGGACGATGTTCAATATATCTTTATTTTCAATAAGTTGCTCATTAAATTTTATGCGGTGTTTTTGTGTCCAAATTTTGGATATCTGCAAAACCGCATACTCCATAATTAGCGATTTATCACGAGGTCTTTCACCTTTTATTTTTGCAAAAATTACTCCTTTATTACTATCAAAAAAAACTGTAGTAATATGTACGATTCCAATACAAGCTGCAATCCAAATAAATAACCGATACATAGTATTTCCTATATATTCAACTCATAATTTCAGTACTTAAGCACTTACAAAATATAATAAAGGTAAGTACAACTCATACCATGACAAGTCATTTTCAGTTAATATCTGCAAATAAAAAAGCCTACTAAATAAATATATAGTAGGCTTCTTGTTTAAAATACATCTTTACTTCGATAGTTATTTATTGAACCTCAAATGATATTGGTTCACCAGAGTTACTGTCTGGAGCCACCCATAATTGAAATTCTCCGGGCTCTACTGAAAACTTCATTTTACGGTCATAAAAGCCTAGCTTATGTATTGGAATTTCAAAATTTACCACTTTAGTTTCACTGGCTTCAAGGGTCACTTTTTTAAACTCCAGTAGCTCTTTGATGGGGCGTGTGACCGAAGCCACGAGATCTCGGTGATAAACTTGTACAACCTCTTGGGTGAAAAATTCACTTTCATTGATAAGCTCAACAGACACCTGTAAAGCGTCTTCCGCATCAAATATGGTTTTATTCAATGTTATATTCCTATAGGAAATTTTAGAATAAGACAAGCCATAGCCAAAGGGAAATTGTGCAGTATAATCACAATCTAAGTAAAAAGCACCAAACCCTTCAGGATCAAGTGGTGTACCTGTAGGAATACCTAAATTGCTTGGCTGCGGTGGGCGGCCTGTATTTTTGTGGTTATAATAGCATGGGATTTGCCCTACAAACCTAGGAAAGGATACTGATAGCCTTCCAGATGGATTTACATTTCCATATAGTAGGTCATAAATAGCAGGACCTGCCATTGAACCTGGATGCCAAGCATATAATACAGCATCGACTTTGTCCAGTATATTATCTAAAGTTAACGGACGCCCAGCCATAACAACTAGAATGATAGGTTTACCTGTCTTAGCGACCTCATCAATTAGTTTTTCTTGTACACCAGGCAAATCAATAAACGCACGACTATGGGATTCACCAGACAGAATGGCTTCTTCACCTAAAACTAAAACTGCAACATCTGCAGATTCTACCTGATTCACTGCATCTGCTATTTTAGACTCATCACAAGAACATGTATTTACAATCCCCGGGTTAAAACTGAAATCAATATCTGATAATTCAAAAGCTTGCTTCACTGTTTGACCTACGCCAGCTTTAAAATCCATACTCCAACAGCCAACTTGGTCTTCTTCACTATCTGCTAGAAAACCGATTAATGCTACTTTATTTAGAGGGTCAAGCGGTAATACATCTTCATTCTTCAGAAGAATCATTGATTCATGAGCTGCTTTTAAAGACGCTTCTAAGTGTTCTTTAGAACCAATTTTTTGGTCCACATCTCCCTGAAAATATGGATTTTCGAAAAGGTTTAATTTAAATTTTAACCTTAGGACATTGCGTACAGCTTCATCAATGGTTTCCACTGAGATACGGCCTTCATTAATAAGTTGTTCCGCATTCTTAATATAGCTTTCACCAAACATATCCATATCTACACCAGCCTCAATAGACTCAAATGCAGCTTCTTTTCTATCAGGAACAAATCCATGTGCAATCATCTCACCTACAGAATCCCAATCACTCACAACCATTCCGTCATAGCTCCATTCATCACGCAAAATTTGCTTTAATGTAAAATGATATGCAGACGCTGGAATATCATTGATTTCGTTAAATGATGACATCATAGTCAAAGCACCAGCATCCATGCAATCCTTAAAAGGAGGTAAGTAGGTATTTCTCAAAGTTCGTTCAGGGATATAGGTCGTATTGTAATCACGGCCAGCCTCTGCTGCGCCATAGCCAATAAAATGTTTTGCGCATGCAGCGACACGATCCATTGCACTCGCATCATCGCCTTGAAAACCACGAACCATAGCAGCGCCAATCCGACCGCATAATAAGGTGTCTTCACCTAAGCTTTCGGCAATCCTTCCCCATCGTGGATCACGACTAATATCAATCATAGGAGCGAAGGTCCAGTGGTAACCACTGCACTTTGCCTCAATAGCAGCAATATGTGCACCTTTTTCTACAAGTTCTTCGTTCCAACTACAACTTTGAGCAATCGGAATGGGGAACAAAGTTTCATGACCATGAATCACATCACGAGCCAATACTAAAGGAATTCCTAAGCGAGATTCCTCAACAGCAATTTTCTGTAAACGGTTCGCCTCCTCTGCACCTTCAATATTTAAAAAAGAGCCAACGAGCCCCTTACGAATTTCATCTTCTGTTCCATCCACATTGAAAGCAAGTTGATTTAATTGACCAATCTTCTCGCTAACCGTCATTTTTACTAATAAGTTCTCTATTTTTTCGTCAACCAAAGTTTTACAGTGAATGTTCAATTGATGCTCCTAATAAAAGTTCAAAATACTATTTTATATACTAGTATAATTAAGTAAGGATGGATTTCAATATAAATTGGATTTTTTAATAAATATAGGCTCAATCTTTACTGATTTGATTAGAAAAAAGATTCTTTATTCCGCACATTTTAGACCAAAACGATAGGTCAAAACATATTTTAATTTATTAAATGTTAAAATATTTTAGTTATTGGGGCATTATTATATTGATTAGTGTTTAAACTTCATTTGTTTAGAAAATGGATTCTAATTCATTTAACATGTTATCGTAATTTTATAGGTCTACAGTAGAAAAGTATATGAGCAGAACTATTGTGTTTTATTGAATTTTAAAAATGAGTAAGATAAATGAAAGGTCTAAGATATGGCAGTAAAACTTCCCTGGGAAAAGGCGATGCCCGCTTCGCAATTTAATTTCATGAAACAAGTATTGGCTGCACCAAGTCCAATAGGTTTTGAAGCCGCAATGACATATGGCGTTCTAAAACCAGATTTTGATGCATTTAAATTGAAAAAGTGGGATACCCACCAGTTCATGGGAAATGCTGGGTTAGTCTTTGATACAGATCCAGGAAATGAAAATAAACTTAAAGTTATGATTTGTGGACATGCAGATAAAATTCGTATGCAAGTTCGTAGTATTGGTGAAGATGGCAAAATCTGGATCAATACTGATTCCTTCTTGCCAACGGTTTTAATTGGCCATGAAGTTACTCTTTTCTCCCGTAACCCAAAAACAGGAAAATTCCGTGGAATCGAAGGAGGAACTGTTGAAGCTTTAGGTGCAATTCATTTTGCACCTCCAGAGTTTCGTTCTGGCTCCAAAGGGTTAAAGTCTGAGCAAATATACCTTGAGTTACAGGTTTATGGTGAGAATGGCCGCAAACAAGTTGAAGATTTGGGCGTGCGCCCTGGAGATCCAATTATCTTGAATCGCCCTATAAAACGTGGTGTTTCCAAAGATACTTTTTATGGAGCATACCTTGATAATGGATTAGGTTGCTTTGTCGTTCAAGAAGTTTTGAGACTCCTTGCGACAAAGGGGGATCTAAAGAATATTCGTGTAATGGGTGCAGTAGCCTCCTATGAAGAGATTGGCCGTTTTGGGAGTCGTGTATTTGCGGGAGAGCTGAAGCCGGATGTATTGATTGCAGTTGATGTAAACCATGACTATAAGGCTGCTCCAGGAGTTGGTCATGAACGTCACACACCACAAACGATGGGAGAGGGATTTACGATTGATCACGGCTCTATCATCTCCAATCAATTAAATGAAATTTTCCAAACTGTTTCTGATAAGAAAAAGATACCCTTGCAAGATTCAGTAGTGGGACGTGACACAGGTACTGATGGTATGGCAGCTGTTCTGGCATCTATTGATGCTGCAGCTACCTCTGTTGGGTTTCCAATACGAAATATGCATACCATCTCTGAGACCGCACATACAGGTGATGTACTGGGCTGTATTCACGGCATCTACGAAGTATTACGCCTTATGGATTCTAAAAAGATGAATCGAGAAACTTTTAAAAATGGTCATATTAACCTAGCAAAATAAAAAATTCTTCTTTTTTTGAAATAAAAAGTGATTCCAAACGAATGAATATATAACCCGTATGATGGAATCACTTTAATTTGACCAGGAGCAAGACATGAAAAAAAGTGTATATCGATTTGTCATGATCTTTACAATTGTTGTAATTTCCTATGGCTGTATGCAACAGGAAAAACCTACAACTTCAGCAACAAAAGGAGAGTCTATTATGAGAGAGTCTGCATCTAATGTTACGCGTACAGACAAAACTGATGCGCAATGGCGACAAGAATTGACTTCAGAAGAATATCGTATTTTACGTGAAAAAGGTACAGAGCGTGCATTCACTGGTAAATATGACAAATTCTACGAGGCAGGTACATACTGTTGTGCAGGGTGTGGTTTAAAATTATTTGAATCAAATACAAAGTATAACTCAGGTAGTGGATGGCCAAGCTTCTACGATATGATCGACAACCACGTTGCTAAGAAAGAAGACCGAAGTCTCTTTATGGTTCGTACAGAAGTACTTTGTGCAGGCTGCGATGGGCACTTGGGGCATGTTTTCGACGATGGTCCAAAACCTACTGGTAAACGTTACTGTATTAATTCCGCTTCTTTAGATTTTAAGCCTGAAGAAATGCAGCAGTAGTTTAATCACTGCTGCGTTTACATGGTTTTCTTTGAATAAGGAATAATTGCATCATTTGATATACAAAGTTTTACTCATCTAAATTATTAAGCAGTAGGAATATAAAATCACTTTTTGCAGATTACATTCTCGCCCCAATATGTGGCAACGAACATAACCCCGCTGTGAGTACAATACATTCATAGTCCCAGAAGATGCACTAACCAAAGGTGATCAATAATCTAAAATAAATTAAGCGAGAAGTTTATTGATTTGTGTCTTTGCATCATTAATACAATCGGACAGACCAACGCCACGAAAAAAACAACCGGCGACAGCAATACTTTCTTCAGCTAATACCTCTTCAATTGTCTCTATCAATTTCACATGCTCCAAGTCATATAAAGGTATCGTATTTTCCCAACGCTGAAGGACATGCTTAATCGGCAATGCGTCAACCTTTAATAATTTCTGTAAATTATCTAAAGTCAATTGATAAAATTTTTCATCAGAAAGCTTTCTTGTATCAATACCTAAATCACCACCATAATAGACACGTATCAACCAATACTCATCTGAAGCACGGCCTTCGTATTTATTTGAAGTAATTGTACAGGATAATACTTCAAAGGCAGTCTTATCGGCTAAAATAACACCTTGATTATTTATAAAAGGATTATCTTTAATATCATCTTTGCTAAAAATCATTGAATGCGTTGCAGTAGAAGTCACTCTAATTTTTGATACTGCATTTGCTGCATTTGAAAATGAAGATGTAAAAAGCTGTTGTGTAAGCGGACCTGGCAGAGTTATCAATATTTTTTTAGTTTCTATTATTTGACCATCTGACAGAGTCAATATATATAAATCTCCCTTTTTCTGTATATCCATCACCGCAGAATTAAACAGGATATTACTTTTTAGGTGCTCGGCCAGCGTTTCAGTTAGCTTCTCCATTCCAGGACGCAAAGTTACAAACGGTCCCTTTTTTAATGCAGGGTGATTACCTTTCAATAAAGACTTAACACCAGCTTTAATTGAACTCTGACTTAATACTTTCTCGGGTAAAACTTTAGTAGCCTTATTAAAAGTGCCCATCGCTTTCGTCAAAGAACCAAACTTTTTTTCCATCATAACAAATCCAGGGAATGCTGCTTTCACACTGAGTTTACGTGGATCCGCAACGAAAATGCCAGATAACATTGGGGCAGCAAAACGTTCTGTATATTCCTCACCAAAGCGACGACTTAGAAAATCATACAAGGTTTCATCAGTCGACCAATCACGAGCAGGAATATTGACCTCCTCTTTCACGCGCTCTATAGCTTCAGGACTCAGCAAAGTAGTTTTCGAAAAAGCACCATAATCAGTAGGAATGACAAGCTTAATCCCCTTAGGCATTGGGAAGAAATCACCTTCAAAGAAAATTTCAGTGGGGCCATTTAATGAGGGAATAAAGTCGTCTGATAGCCCTAAGTCTTGACATAGATCAATTGCAGCAGGTTTTTGGACCACCATTGAGTCTGGTCCAGTTTCCAAAATAAACCCATCCTCTCGTAAAGTTTTTACTTTACCACCAACTCTATCACTTGCTTCAAGTACCTTAAAGTTAATGCCCTTATGTTCTTTAAGTACTGTCCATCCAGCCGTAAGTCCCGTAATTCCGCCACCAATGATCGCTAAGTCTAACATAGAATCTCCTTCGGTTATCTTATTAATGTAATGAAAACCAAGGTAAAAGCTATTTTATGTAACCTATAATTTAAGGAATAAAAGTAACTTCATGATCCTTTTCTTTTGTTGACTTCATCTATTATATTTTCAAGGCAACGTGCTGCAGGCTTTTTATGAGCTTTTATTAAGTATAAAGGAAATAAAAATCCCCATAGAATAAAACCAATAATGAATCCATAGGCAGGAATTTTCTCAGACATGAAGCTCGCAGGGACGATTGAATTTAATATCAGTATGGATACTAAAACCCCCATTGATAGTTAAAAACAATAATTTGCCCATTGCTTAAAATAAACATTATAATGTACTTTACCCGTTTGATGATCAACACTGATAGTAACATCGTTAAAACCAACATTAATATTTGTCAGAAACGAATTCGAATGAAAAGATAAACTATTTTTGTTTGCTTCTTTAATTTTATAATCACTGCGGCCTGAGCCAGGAATCAAACTCGTTTCGACTCGTTTAACAAAATCCTCTACAAAGGTGGAGGATAGGGTTTTTGGTTTGTAGACGCCCTTAAAATGTACATTCAAAAATTTCATTTTATTTCTCTTAAAAGCCTAAGTAAGCCTTTGGCATATTTCTTCATTTGCTTTTTACTTGGATGATCTGCTAAATTTGAAATCATCTCTGTAATCTTGACTTTAGTAACAATGGGATGCTGAGCGATACGCTCCAAATATTCATCATAACTATGACCTTTTCCATGTGTCATTAACTGAATAGATTTAACTTGAATCGTGCTAAAACCTTTTTGCTTAATGTCTTCAATTGTAATGGCTGTATCTTAAGCAACATCATGGCCCCAATCAACAAATGAGCATCCACATTTGGACCTACTCGGATTATAACAGACTTAGGGTGTCAATATAAGGAGTTATACTATCTCGCCGAAATTGCCCCTCATGAGCTTCAATGGCTAATTCTCTAATCATTCTTACGTAATCTATCATCTAGACTTTCAACCCAAATGTAACTCTTTACTACTACTGTAGAACTAACAGAGCTTTTTGCAAAATATAGAACTTTTACCAAATTAGATTGTCTTCTTTTTGAATAAAATTACCTTTTGTTCATAAAGTATTAAACAACAAACTAAGGTGAATAATGAAGGCAATATTTTTAACAGAGCCAGGGGATCCAAGAGCTGCTTACGAAATCAAAGATTATCATCAAGTGGCAGAGAAGCATGTTCATATAAATATGCTAATGGCACCAATAAACCCTGCAGATATTAATGTTTTAGAAGGAACTTACCCAATGACACCTGGCCCTGGTGGCATCATTGGTAATGAAGGAGTAGGTATCCTTGAGGATAAGCCTTCAGGCTATGTGATTCTACCTAACTATCAAGGCTGCTGGTCAGAAAAAATACTTGTCCCTTCAGACCGAATTATTCATATACCCAATACAATTCCACTTGAGGTAGCCGCATCATTTTCCGTAAATCCTCTCACTGCACTAACGATTATCGATTTATTTGCTGTGCCATTGGGCGGAATTGTAGCAGTCAATGCAGCAAACTCTATGGTCGCGCGCGTAATGGCTTCAATCGCAAAAGCACGCGATATACAACTGTATGGTTTTGTTCGACGCTTGGAGCTCGTTGATGAATTAATTGAAGCTGGCTTTACCGGTATTTTTGAAGATTCAGATACGTCCCTTAAAGAATCAAGGAGTATAATTCCTAAGTGTGATCTAGTCTTAAATCAAGTAGGAGGTAAATCTTCTGGAAGAATTGCTAAACTCTTGAAGCCATATGGAAAGCATGTTACAATAGGTGCTATGAGTAGAGAACCTCTACAAGCTTCCAATGCTTTATTAATTTTTAAGCAAATTTCTTATCATGGATTGTGGATTAGCAAATGGTTGCAGACACAGTCTCAACAAGAAATTCAAAGAAAAGTGAATGAACTCATAAAAATTTATAAAGAATTCCCATGGCTACTCCCTGATGCAGAAGTCTTCGCATTTAAAGATTTTGATACTGCATTGAACATGGCAATCAATGGTAAGAAAAAAGTATTCCTAGACTTTGAATAGAAATATATAAAAAAAGCGCGATTAACTAATTAATCGCGCTTTAAAACTTTTAACTGAGACTTACTCAGCAGCAGCTTCTACAACTTCTTCAGTTGTTTCTTCCGCTTCTTCCGTCGCTTCTTCAGCTGTTGGAAGTTCGTAGTCGGTCAGTTCTAGGTAGCACATCTCTGCACCATCACCACGGCGGCGTTGGCCACAACGGATGATACGAGTATATCCACCTTGTACGTCTTGAAAACGTCCAGCAACTTCTTCGAAAAGTTTGTGTACTGCCGTTGTATTTCCTAGTTTGGAAATAGCAAGACGACGATGGTGTAGTGTACCTTTCTTACCAAGCGTAATCATCTTTTCTGCAAGACGACGTGTTTCTTTCGCTTTTGTAATCGTTGTACAAATACGACCATTTTCGATCAGGCTACAAACCTGATTTGCAAAAAGGGCACGTACGTGATCTGGACGACGACCAATTTGAATTTTTCTTTTACGGTGACGCATAGCAATTAAGCTCCATTACGTAATTTTTCTAGTTGTTTCTCGAAAGCAACTCGAACTTCTTCTTTCACGTCATATCCGAAATGAAGTCCCATTTCAGCCATTTTATCTTTCATCTCGTTAAGAGATTTTTGGCCGAAGTTACGGTATTTCATCATCTCACCCTCTGTACGGCAAACTAGCTCACCAACAAAACGAATATTCGCATTGTTCAAGCAGTTTTGTGCACGAACAGAAAGTTCTAATTCACTGACGTTCTTCAGTAACTGATTTAAAAGTTGCTCATCTTCTTCATTTGTGATCAATGATACAGGGTCATTCAATGCTTCACGATCAACACCAGAGAATACACTCAAATGCTGTTGTAGAATTTGTGAAGCAATTTTAACGGCTTCATTCGGTGTTTCACGACCATCTGTCCATACTTCAAGTTCCAAGCGATCATAGTCAGTACGCTGACCAACACGACAGTTTGCAACATGGTATGCTACACGTGTAACAGGACTAAAAAGACTGTCAATTGGAATTACACCAATAGGTTGCTCTTCAGATTTATTCTCATCAGCTGCACGGAAACCGCGGCCTTTGTGAATCTCTACTTCAATACGTAGTTCACGATCAGAGTCCAATGTACAAATGTAATGTTCTGGATTTAGAATGACTGTTACACCATCTTCCTGAATGTTTGCAGCTGTTACAGCACCTGCTTTATCAGCACGCAACTCAAGTTTACGAGGAAGATCACCAGAGCACTGGAAAAGTACCTTCTTGAAATTCAGTACAATATCAGTTACGTCTTCAACAACGCCTTCAATTGTAGTGAACTCATGCGGAACACCATCAATTAAGATGTTCGAAACTGCAATACCTTCCAAAGAAGATAATAGTACGCGACGTAGCGCGTTACCTAGGGTGTTTCCAAAACCTTTTTCTAAAGGTTCTGCTACAAAACGACCATAAGTATCGGTGTAGGATTCCTCTTCTACAACTAAGCGATTCGGCATTGCGAAGCTTGCCATGTCCGCCATAAAGATACCTCCACTGTATTAATATAGGTATAGGCTTTTCTCTGTGGAGAGAAAAGCCTGATCAAATTATTTAGAATAAAGCTCTACTACGACCTGCTCATTCGCTACAGACTGAATTTCTTCACGAAGTGGTTGGCGGATAACTTGAACTGAAAGCTCATCTTTGCTTACAGCTAACCAGTCTACTGCCGGACGACTTGCGTTTTCTTCCAGGTAACGACGAACTAAGGTCTGAGAACGAACCGAGTCCTTCACTGTGATGACATCATTCTCAGAAATCTGATATGATGGTACATTCACACGACGGCCATTTACTTTCAAATGACCATGTAAAATTAATTGGCGAGCCTGGTCACGAGAACCAGCAATACCTGCACGATAAATCACGTTATCGAAACGAGACTCTAAAAGTACAAGTAAATTATCACCAGTAATACCTTGCATACGACGCGCACGATTGAAAGTAATACGGAACTGACGCTCCAATAAGCCATAAGCATATTTCAGCTTCTGTTTTTCAACCAATTGTTTTCCGTATTCAGAAAGCTTGCGGCGACCTTGGTTAGGACCATGAAATCCTGGACCATGAGGCTTTTTCGCTAATAAGCGGTCGAATTTAGGCTGACCAAAAATGTTCTCACCAAAGCGACGAACGATTTTTCCTTTTGGGCCTGTAAATCTTGCCATAATTATTTGCTCCTGATATCGCGATTATACGCGACGACGTTTAGGTGGACGACATCCGTTATGTGGAACGGGTGTTACATCATATAATGCAGTAATGTCTAGACCAGCAGAACTAATTCCACGGACTGCTGATTCACGACCAGCACCAGGTCCCTTGATTCTTACTTCACACTCAGTCATACCATAAGACATGGCACGCTTCGCGGCTTCTGCTGCAACTAATTGAGCTGCATATGACGTACTTTTACGAGATCCTTTGAATCCAGCTTTACCACCAGAACCCCAAGCAACAACATTACCAGCAGTGTCACTAATGTACACTTTTGTGTTGTTAAAGGTTGCATTGATATGAGCAATACCACGTGAAACGTGAGCAGTTGCCTTCTTACCTTTTTTGCGGTCTTTGATAGGCTGGAGAACAATTTTAGATACATCGTCCTCTAGTATATCGTCTGCCATTATTGTTAATCCTTTCTTAAAGAAATACCCAGGTTCGATTATTTAGCTGCTTTACGAGCAGCTTTATCCCGGATTGCACCAACGGTAGATTTCTTACCTTTGCGCGTTCGCGCATTAGTTTTAGTACGTTGTCCACGAACGGGAAGGCCATGAGTATGACGACGACCTCTGTAACAACCGATGCTTTGTAAGCGACGGATATCACCTTGAGTCTGACGACGTAGATCACCTTCAACCGTTAGGTTATTCTGTAGATCATTATTAATATTAGCTACATCAGCTTCGCTGAGTTCGCTAACACGCATTTCAGGATCCAGATTACAACGTTCACAGATTTCTAGAGCACGCAATGGCCCTACTCCGTAGATGTACCTGAGCGAAATTTTTAGTTTCTTTTTTTCCGGAATGTCAACACCAACTATACGCGGCATGAACGATCCTCCGTTACGATATTAATTTCTAGTTTACAAATCAGCCTTGGCGCTGTTTGTGCTTAGGGTCTTTGCACAGCACACGTACAACCCCGTGACGTTTGATTACACGGCAATTCACGCAGCGGCGCTTTACCGATGCCCGAACTTTCATAGTTCAACTCCAGTATGTTAAAGTAAATTTTCACATTTTTGAGCCAAAAAGGGTCCAAAAATGGTGGAGAAAAGAGTTTATAATAGAATCAAACAATGGTGGAATGCAAGTTAAACTGTTTGATTTTTGTGAAAAAATAATTTACCTATGTTAATTTTGTTCAGGAATCAATACCATATTTTTCCCGATATTTTTTCATTTCGGGCAGAAATTTGGTCAAGTACTCATCATTCGAATTGGCTACAAACTGAATAATGTCATTGATATTGACGATACTGTAAACAGGTAAATTAAATGTTTTCTCAACCTCTTGCAGGGCTGACAACTCACTTTCTCCTTTTTCCATACGATCAACAGATACAATAATACCTGCGGGCTTTTGAATGCCAACTTCCTTAAGCAATGGAATGGATTCTCGAATACTTGTGCCGGCAGTAATCACGTCCTCAATAATGACGACTTGTTCATTGCCTTGGTATTTATGCCCCACAAATATACCTTTTTCACCATGGTCCTTTGCTTCTTTTCTATTGAATGTGTATGTGCTAGAGTACCCGTGTTCGTTGTAAAGTGCCATAGCCACAGTTGCGCATAAAGGAATTCCTTTATATGCAGGTCCATACAAGTTATTGAATTGATCTTTCGCAACTTCAATGAGTTTATCAGCATAACAATTTGCTAACTGAGCGATACCTTTGCCTGTAGAGAAATTACCACTATTAATAAAATAAGGTGTATTTCTGCCAGATTTTGTTACAAAATCACCGAAACGTAAAACATCACATTCTAGCATTAATTGTATAAATCTGTTTTCCAAACTAGGCATAAAACACTTTCAGTATTAAAAGATTTCAATAAATCATTCAAAAGACGAGCATTTAATTTGCCTTAATTTGTGAATTTTCCAAGTCCTAAGTAGTATTATTTTGTAGGAATTGTTAATTTTTCACCGGTTCTAAGTACATGAGACTGTCCATGACCATTTGTACGCATGAGAACGCCCGGTGAGATTTGGTATTTTTTTGCGATGGACCAATAAGATTCCCCAGATTTAACAACGTGCTCTACATTTTGGGGTTGTAGATTTTCTGCGGGAGTCGCTGTAGTTAGCTGGGTAACAGCTGCGACAGGATTCTCTTGACCTGCTGTTTGATTGGGAAGTTCTTTTGAGCTTGGTTTGGTCATAAAATAAGCCACAGTCACAATAAGAGCTGCACCAAAATGTACAACAGTCACTGTTACCAGGCACTTAATAAAGCGCATGTTGATTGCCTCCAGAATGTATTGCTAACACAGATAAATACTGTCATGGAAGTTAGCAATGAATGTTCAAAAATGAATATTTTTTTGGTTTCCACAAAATGCCTCAAAATTGTAGAAACGCCTCCGATGAGAAAAAGCTAATCTTTTGCGTCATTTTTTCAAATAACATCATAAAAAAAGGCTCAAAAAAAACATTTTATTTGAGCCTATATGATTTTTTTACGATTTAATTCAATTTTGATTTCACAATTTGAGCAATCATTGAGTTATCTGCATCTTTTCCCGTGGCAGCAATCGCAGGCTTAACTTTCCCCATAACTTTGCCCATATCTTTCATGGATACCGCAGCTGTTTCACCGATCGCTAGTTCGATAATCTGAGTCACTTCCTCTTCAGACAATTGTTCAGGTAAAAACTCTTGCAAGATTTCAATTTGTCCTTTATCCTGTTCTGCCAAATCAGCACGCCCACCTTTCTCAAATTGTTCAATTGCATCTCGGCGTTGTTTGATTTGTTGCTTAACAATTGCTAAAAAACTAGCTTCATCAATTTCTTTATCACCTGATTTTTTCTCAAACATGGTAATTTCACCACGCAACGCCCGGATTGTATTCAAGCGTTGTGTATTTTTTTCGCGCATCGCTTCTTTTAGCTTTTCAGTAACGAGTTGACTAATTGAGCTCATATTGATTCCTAAAATTTTGTATTATATAACCTGTATAAATCTTTTAAAGTGATATGTTTGTATACATACCGATATAAAACGAGAGTATTCTTGTTTTTAACTATACAACCTTATGATTGGAAGAACAGGCAAAAATTACTTGTTATGAGAAAGATTCTACTCTTTAGTGTTTTCAGCTTCAGTCTTATTAGCTTTGCAGAAAACCAATTCAAAAAAATTTCTTATCAAGAAAAATTTTCATTAAGTCAAGCAGAAGTTCAAAGTCTTGTACCAGAAGGGGGTCGTTTCTTTCCCTTTTTCCCAGACTTACTTGAAGAAGGCAATGTTGATAAAAACAAACTTTTCCCAAAGTCACCTAAATATTTTACTGACGAATCATTGAAGTTTCAAAACTTGCCCGACTTTCAAGCGTATGATTTGAATTTACGGCTACAGATAATAAATAAAATTGCTGAGGCAAACTCAAAAACAGCACAACAAGTATTAAAAAACTTATTCCAATCGGATCAAACCATAGAAGTGCGTATAGCCATATTAGAAGCAACATTCGCTAACAATCACAAGTTAATCTCAGTTGCAGACATCCAAAAGCTTTTAAAAGACAAGAATAATTCCTTGCGTTTTGCTGCTATCTCGGCTCTTTTCCAGTATCAAGAAGTAAAAATTGATTCATTACTTTTGTTAATTTTAACAATGAAAGATGAGGAAGCACGCTCTAACCTACTTCACCGCCTTTATATGAAGCGAAAAAACTTAAGTGGTGCATCAATAAAGCTACTGGATCAACTAAACTCCCCCAAACAAAACCTTGTACCTCTATGGATACAAAATAACAAAAGTCGTTACGGAGAAAAAAAACTTGTAGAAGGTTTTAAAGCACAAAACACAATTGTCCTCGTAAACTTTTTACAGTCAACAGGCCAACTTAATCAAACTGAGTTAAACCAATCTAGACTATGGAAACATTTTCCTCTTGAATCTAAAGAAATTCTTCTACTCTTACTAACACATTCAAAAAATGTTCCTCAGTCAGTTGTAAGGCAAGCAATCGCTAAAGTTGAACGAATTAGTAAAGTTCCTTTTTATTTTGATGGGAAGGTTAGTGCTGTTGAAGCTTATCCAAACCAAAGTGGCATTGACTGGTTGATTAATTATGCAAAGTCTAAAGAAACAAATGGAATAAGACAACGATCTTTAGTCGCTTTAGTCAACATCAGCAAACGCCACCCAAGGTTATTGTTAAACCAAATGGACTCATTGCTATCCAGCGATGATGCAGGGTACCGTGAGCTGGGCCTACAAGTTTTAATTCATAATAATTTAGTAACTCGCTATAAAGACGAAATCATTAGCTTATTTAAGGCAGAAACTAATAGCCTCGTGATGAATGAGCTTTTGGAATTAGAAAATTTATATACAGCGAATCAAGTTGATTCAAAATATACCACTTGGAGTAAGTCGACATCCTCTGAAGTAAAAAAAACACTAACCTTGCTTATATTGGCAAAAAAACTCGAGCAGCACTATTCGTTTGTAGAAAACTATATAAAAACAACTTCAGAGCAAGATTCTCGCATAGAGGTTTTACTCAAGTGTGGTGAAATAGACCCAGATTATTTTGCAGAAACAGCCTTTTTTTTAACGAGACAAGTAAATTACGTTCAAAAGAACATATTTACATCAGTAGATCGTGCTTTGGGTTTTTGGATTTTATCCCGAGGAAAGGTAATTTCAAAAAAAGCACTCAATTGGGCAAAAACCGTTTTTACTAGTCAAGTAATTATAGCACCTAAATCACCAAAAGCTTTTGATCAAACAAATAGCCGTATTTATGCGTTGAGGCTCCTATTAGAGTCAACGGACTTATCAGCTGATAGTTTTAAAAAGTTAAAGTCCCTTAAAAGTAACAAAACTATAGAGTGGACGATATTTTTTGATGAATACCTTCAACAAAGAGAAAATGAACACAAGGCTAAAACTATACTGATTATGCCCATTAAGCCCTTTGCAGCAAAACTTGCCATCGAAAAAGTAAAGTTATAATTCGAGGTTGTAAATGGACCTGAAGCTTGTTCAAAAAAACTTCAAAGGCTTTTTAAAAAGCTATCATCACATAAAACAAGCTGAACAATCTGTAGGTCTTTCTGTTAGTTATGCACTGATTGCATTTGTAGCCATATATGTATGTTTGATCATTGACTATTTTTTTAATATACCACTTCCACTTCGTCTCTGTATTTTAGTTATTTTTATATTCGGGTTATTGAGTTTGATAATCCAACTGATTTATCTTTGGAGCCAACCACTGCAATACTTAGAACTTGCAAAAGAATGCGAAGAAGAACTTTTAATTGGAGGAGAGCCCTTACAAACGGCTTGTGCTTCTTTGAACGAACCAAATGATCAATTGCAGCGTTGGGACCTTGTTTATAGAGAACTTGAGGAGGTTCTAGAACAAAGTAAAAAATTACGCAAAGTTTATTTACCCGTCAGGAAAATAGCAGCTTTATTTTTAGCATTTTGCTTTTTCACTATTCTTCTGATTAAGACACCTGCAATCATAAGTCGTTTTGGGCAACGCTTTTTGGCACCTAATGCATCAAACGGCACATTGGGTTCAACAATCCTTGAGTTATCTAAGGATCATATTCAATATGATCTCGAAAGCGGTCAGGCCGTTATTAAAGGAAAAATTTTACAGGGAACATCAGATAAGGCAACATACTATCTTTATCTAGAAGAAGCTGGAAAAGCTGCTTTCCGTGTACCAGGATATTTAGATGACACTGATATAAGCTTTACCTATTTAATTCCCAGTACGAATTATAGTGCACAAATCTACTACGAGAAAGAACGCTCAGAAAAAAAAATATTCATCCCTCCAGACCTTCCCAAAATTCAATACTTCACACGTAAAATCACTCCTCTTGCCTACCTGAACTCTTCAGTAGAGAAGAGTAAAGAACTAACAGCAGACTTTGAAGTCTATGCTGGTAGCACAGTTTCCTATGAAGTGCATACAACGAACTCTGTGAGAGGTATACGAGTCAAATATCAAGATAAAACAATTCTAGCCAGTAAATCCTTAAACTCTTCAAGTTATGCATTTGAGTTAAAGCCATTCAAAAGTGAGCACTTTGAAATTCTGATTGATGCTGTTGATGGTTCAACAAGGAGTTTCTTTTATCAAGGAAAGATCAAACCAGACTTTCCTCCAGAAGTAAATGAACGTACTTTTCCTTTAGTTTCCGTGACAAGTAGTGGCAATATTGTAAATGTGAACTGGGAATCAATAGATGATTTGGGTATTAAGTCCCAAAAGATTCAAGTAGAGGATGCATCTGGCCAGAAACTTTTCATTCAGGAGTTGAATAGCCAAGTTCAAGCTTATGATTTTGAGGTACCTAGTTTTTCTGGCAGAAGTCATTGGTTTCATGCAAAGGTAACAGCTATTGATTTTGCAAACCAGGAGAGTTCTCCCTTAGTTTTTTCATTTTGGAATTTAAACGATCCTAGTCTCCAAACACGGACACAAAAGCAAAACGAGCTTGCCCAAGCCATAAAACAAACACGCTTTTTACTTTCCGAACTCAGCAACGCACGAAATACTTTATCTAATTCTAATGAAGGATCGTTCGAAGAAAAGCAATATCTTTCGCTTATTCGATCATTTACTGCTACGTCTAATCAATTATTGGTTGGATCTTCTCTATCCCTTGATCTGGGTGACATTGAAAGGTGGCAAAGAGTTTGTGGTCAAATTGCCTGTGAACTGATTAATGAAGGTGTCCTTCAAAGTAAATTGAAGTCACAAAGCTATGTGGAACAAGAAGAAAAGCGGCTTGCATCTCTTTTAGAAGAACTACTAAAACTGTATGAATCGAAACAAATTTGGGTACATCAACGCTTACTCTACCACCTAATAAAAGACTTAGATCTCAAAACAAGATTGTCACCGACCTTATTAGAGTACTACTACTTCATTCTATCAAGCCAGCTCTCAAAAGCACCAAACAAAACGATTAAATCATCTAAAATGATTCAGCAAAATCAGTTACTCCAATATGCGAAGGCACAGCAAATTGAATATGCCAAGCACGGTGAGCAGAAACTTACAGAAAGTTTATATAGCGATATAGGGGGCCCAAAAAACTTCAAGCAGGTTTCCGTTAATCAAACAGTATCACCATATGCAATTGAACAAGTTAGCTTTAACTTATTAAAATATTCACCCAAAATACAGATTATGCTCGAGTATGTTGATACAATATTCATTCAAACATTTCTACAAGTAAAATGGGAATCTTTTAAAAGTCCTCCCTCTATTGACCATCAATTAAATAGGGTAAATTATAGACAACAATTAGGAGAGCTGTACCGCACTTCCTCTGAAGAACGATTTACAAAATTTTTAAGTAGCTTCGAGGAAGTTTTAGAAAATAATAATAAGGAAGAATTAATAGCTTTCAAGGAAGCATTAAATGAATTGGTTGTTCGAGAAAAAAAAGCTCTTCTTTTGGCTTGGGCTTCCCACTTACCGATGCGTTATTGGGAATCTTCATTACAACGTTTCAACGCACTATTAGATTTAAAGTTGGGCAGTAATGGATTATCATTAAGTACAATGCAGTCTTACACAAGATTATTGGAAATTGGGACAGAAAGACCTTATAAAATAAGCTTTAAATCCTTTCCCTATTTAGCAGGAAGATCTACGGATAATATTATCAAGGATTTAAAGCTCGCAGAGATACTAGTACTTTTCCCCAAGTCAACCATAAGTAGAAAACCTGAAGCGTTCAATAAAGACAGGCAAAATATTGACCATAATTTTCTAAGATGGCTAAACTTATATATATGGGATAATCAAATAACAGAATGGGTTGAGCCTTACTTGAATTTTATTGTGGAATACATTAAAGAACCCCAAAAGACTGATTGGTCTTCAGAGTTGCGTTGGTTGACCACTAAAGAAAAATTTCAGGAGACCTATAAATACGATCTTGGAACTAGACAGATTATTTTAGTTGAGATGCAAAACCTTCTGCATTCCATACAACAAAAAAATATGAATATGCAGTTTCACAACTCGGCCAACAATGAGTTCTTTTGGCAAAGTGATATGAATTCGAAAATATATGAAATTCCTCTAGGTGAAGATTACTCATACCCAAACCGAATTTTCTCTAATTGGCTAAATCAAGAATAAATGGAGTTCGCTTTAGTTCGAATTTATTTTTTTACATTACTGTGTATAATTTTAATAACACCTAATCATCAAATATAGAGGATTTATGAATCGGTCAGATCAACAGGAAGCATATTGGGATGAAACTGCAGATCTTTATAATGAAATCACTACAATCAGTATCAAGGACTTTCATTACGGACCTCTGCTACCAGGAGACTCTCAACTTTCTTTATTACCTTCTCAACTGCAAGGATTAAGTGCACTTGAGTTAGCCTGTGGTGCTGGACAAAATACAATTTACCTGCACGACCAAGGCGTCAACTGTTCAGCCATGGATATTTCTCAGAAGCAGTTAGGCGAAGCTACAAAAATTGCCACTAATCGTCAAATCAACTTTTTCCAAAGTCCACTAGATGCGTTAACTGAATATCCAGCACTCGGTAAGTTTGATTTAATTCATTCAAGTTATGGAATCCCATTTGCTGATCATCCTTCAAAACTGATAAAGCAGCTATGTGAAAACCATCTAAACGAGGGTGGTACTTTCATTTGTAGTCTTGCACACCCTTTGTATTACGGCGAGTGGCTAGAACTGGATGAAAATGAAGAAGGTATGTTCATGGATAACTATTTTGAACATAAAAGAGATAAAAGAGAGCTTTATGAAGGACATGTTTCTGAAATTGGTTCAGATGCATACCCTATTTCAGAGATGTTAAATTGGTTTATAGATGCTGGATTAAAGATAGAAAAAGTATTAGAACCTAAAGCAATCAACCCCAATAACCTTTCAACTGAACAATTAAACAGTAAAATACCATATTACAGTAAAGACTGGCTCGAGTTATACCCAATCTTAGCCAAAGTACCAGTTGTATTTATAATAAAGGCCACAAAATAGGAGTTTGTAAATATGATAGAAGAATTGGACCATAAAGAAAAACCTGAAAAGCTAAGTAAAGAGTTGTACAAAGCTCGTTTGGAAGAGTGCCGGGAGGAAATCGGTATGCTTCAACGTAAACTTCAAAAACTTAAAATTCCTATGATGGTATTTTTCGAGGGTTGGGGAGCCTCAGGTAAAGGAACCTTTATGAGCCAGTTATTGCACCCATTGGACCCGAGGGGCCTTCGAGTTCATACACTTCAAAAAGAACGCGAAATGGAGCAAAGAAAGCCATACCTATGGCGATATTGGGAAAGCACACCATCAAAGGGACGTATTGCGATATTTGACCGTAACTGGGCCACGAATTTAGTTTCAATGAGCTTTAGAAAAAAACGCTCCAAGAAAAACCTCAAGAAGTTATTTATAGACTCAATGAATCTAGAAACAACCTTATTGGACAATGGTACTAGGATTGTAAAAATCTTTTTGAATATCTCCAAAAAAGAACAAAGAAAACGTTTTGAAAAACTTTTAGCTAGTCAGGAGACTCGTTGGCGCGTTTGTGAAGATGACTTACTACAGTATAAAAACTACAATGATTTTAAACGTAAATTTGAAAAAGTTCTTGAAGCTTCAAATCATGAAAGAGCTCCATGGTATGTCGTTGAAAGTCATGATAAACAAAGTGCAACTATAGAGATATTAGAAATCGTCATCAAGGAATTCAAGAAGGCAATTGCTGAAAAACAACAAGAAAACAAACAAGCAGACTTTAGTAGGTATAGCGAGTTAGGAACTGTTCAAAGTTTACGTAATGTAAACTTAAGCAAACACCTCGCTTATGACGAATACAAATCAGAAGTTGCTGAACTTAGAACAAGATTACGTTCACTCCACAATGAAATGTATATGAGAAAAATTCCAATGGTACTCGTTTTTGAAGGGTGGGATGCAGCAGGAAAAGGAGGAAGTATTCGCAGATTAACTAAACCATTAGATCCCCGAAGCTATGATGTAATTCCAATTGCTGCACCAACAAAAAATGAACTCGACCATCACTACTTATGGCGTTTTTGGACAGAGGTACCCCGAACAGGACATATTGCTATTTTTGACAGATCATGGTATGGACGCGTTCTTGTTGAACGTGTCGAAGGTTTCTGCAAAGAAGAAGAATGGAAACGTGCCTATCAAGAAATCGTAGATTATGAAGCACATATGGTGAATTCTGGTGTTGTTGTCAATAAGTTCTGGGTAGAAATCGATTCAGAAGAACAATTAAAACGTTTTAAAGCACGTCAGCAAGATGAGTTAAAGACCTGGAAGATAACAGATGAAGATTGGCGTAATCGTGAGAAGTGGAATGTTTATGAACAAGCGGTTGATGAGATGCTCATTCGTACAGACCAGAAGTCTGCGCCTTGGACTGTTGTTGAAGGCAATAACAAGCATTATGCACGTGTAAAAGTAATGCGGACAGTTTGTGAGTCTATGGAAAAAGCCTTGAGGAAACGAATGTAAATGGATTTCGATTATGCTTTATCCCATGAAAACCTAAAGCAGATTGTACTTGTCCTCTCTGCCGTCACAATTATGCTTGCAGTTGTCTTGTTTTCAGGAATCGCGAAAAAGATTTTAACGTTTATCTTTTACCTAACCTTATGCTTTTCTATTATTACGATATTTTTGTGGGTCAACCAACATACTCATTGGGTTGAAATTCCATTGATTCAACAAATTGAGGATCAGCTAGATTAAGCTTCTTTATTTTCTTGAACAATAATCCATGGGTGAACGATAATCCCCCAAACGTCAACATCTCTTTCATACCAGTCTAAAGCCTGTTGGTCTTCTACAGCTGCTAACTTTTTTGCCTCGATTAGAGGAGCCATAAAATCAGTATTATCCTGGCTCATTTGGAAGGCGATTTCGACAAGGTCATGCCCATCTTTGAGGTGTAAGACCATTCCAGCAGCAAAATGCCTCTGTAACTCATGCCACGCAAACTGAGCCGTCTCTTTATTCAAATCTAAACGGTTTTTAGAACTATCTTCATTCATACTCTTTCCCTTGCTAGTAAGTCCTTAGAAAATATCGACGAATTAGAAATTGGCAAGCCACAAGTTTTAATCAAAAAAAAAAAGCCGCCTACTTAAAAGTAGACGGCAGGAAAGTCTGGTAATTTACACAGAAGAAGAATCCCATGTATCTTTACTAACAAATTTTGTTAGATTACGACCATCTGCAGTTTTTGCTTTAAATGCATAACGGATTCTTTTGCCCTCACCATATGTAACTTTTTCAAGTACTTTTGCGCTTACCTTTTTACGCTCTTTTACATCATAGAATTCTGCTTCCATGAGTTTCTCCAAATAAGATTGTTAAAATTTCGATTATTCCGGTTAAGGAATATGTGAATTACAACATAGAGTTATCCCGAGATAAATCCTTCTATGCCTAAGATATAGGTTCACAAACCCCATTTGCCAAGTAGTAAATTCAAAATTTCTGCCTAAAAAAGTAAAAAAACAGCATTTTGCAGGTTTTTCACTGTAAATATTGACTTATTTTCCAATTTTCACCATGCCATACATAAGACATATTCTTGGTTGCCTGTCGTACCTTTTAGAGTTGCGGGACTTAATTCGAGTTGTTTCCAGTGGAATAAATGAAGGATTTTTTGTGCAGTTTCTTTCGCAATTCGTTGATGCACTTTTTCGTCCCGAATGACCCCACCTTTTTCTACTTCGTGGCGTTCTGCTTCAAACTGTGGCTTGATCAATAAGAATGCATATCCATGTTCATTCAAGAATGGTGGAATTGGCTGAATTACTTTTTCTAAGTTGATAAAAGAAACATCTGCAACAAGAAGATCAATTGGTTCTGGAATTTGCACCAAACTTAAGTCACGCGCATTTGTTTTTTCTAAATTGATCACTCTTGGATCTTGGCGAAGTTTTTGATGAAGATGGCCATAGCCCGCATCAACTGCATAGACACGTCTAGCTCCACGTTGAATAAGTAAATCAGTAAATCCACCTGTTGAAGCACCTACGTCTATACAAACGGTATTCTGGCTAAATTGAACATATTTATCAACAAAGTCTTTAATCTTAAAAGCACCTCGAGATACAAAAGGAGAGCGTTCCTCAAGAATTAATTCATGATCTTGGGGAACTAATTCTGAAGCATTGCGGATAACATGATGAGGATTTAAACGGACTTCCCCAGCCATAATACGAGCTTTTATTAAGTTCATCTCTAACTCAGGATGCATTTGTTGAAGCCGGAGATCTGCTCGTATTTTAAGAACCTTTTTCTTTTTGCCCATGAACTGTGGATTTTTCTTTATTTAGTTTGCGTTGAATACTTAATAAAGAATCTAGTAAAGAATCCCCATTTATAAACCGTTCTTCAGGGAATTTGTGCATACATTTTTCAATAAAGTCACGAATTTCTTGTGGGATTCTCTCTTCAAAACCTGAAGGGTATTTGATTTGATAGTCATCTGCAATTTCATCGACAGACTTCATAAATGGGGTTTGATAACAATACAAATTGTATGCCATAACTCCAAATGAGTACACATCCGTCGCTTTAGACACTTTTTTTCTACGAATATGCTCCAGGGGAAGATACATCAAAGAACCAGATGTAACCGAATCTAAGTAACTTGTTGTCGCAGGGATTGTTAAATCAAAATCTGTTAACTTAAGATAGTTACCTGGTTCTGGGTTTAAGCTAAGTAAATAATTCTCTGGTTTAATATCTAAGTGAATCAAATTACAGTCATGAACATGCTTTAAGCCTTGTGCACAGTTAATCAGTAAATCTAATGGCTTGCTAACCGCAAATCTATGCTTTTGAACAATAATATCTTTTAAAGTGGTTTTGTTTTGCCGTTCAATCAATTCAAAAGGTTTAATAAAACGATTTCCACCATAGCCAACGAACTTTACAATATGATCGTTATCACTAGATGTTTTACGGTGACGAATGCCATCTAAGAACTGATTGACTATTTTTCGCTTAAAAAGTAAATCTCCTTTGAGTTGCCTTAAGACATATTCTTTCCCTTGATACGTACATTGGAAAATTTCAGCATAACCACCTTGTGCGATTTTCTCCCCAACTTTTATGTTGCTTCGTTTAACTTTCACTATCCATTCTCACGCAATAATTAGACTCTGCCAAGCAGAGCTTCACCCAATAACCTACCCTACACATCTTTAGTACAAATCACTGAAATACAACAAGATATACACTATCTTAATGCTATTATGCTGTTTTACAAATAAGGTCCATTAAATGCTAGACTTGCCTGTTTTAAATTTATGGGCATGTTATCTAAATGATTTCAGACTAAATCGAGATTATTAAAATAGCCCAAAACATTAAAGGGAAATAAAAAATTGGAAAAACTATATTTAAAGATCAGCCAAGTTAACCTGCTCTTTTTTGTTCTTTTAGCTCCATTTAAGTTTGCCAACTTTGCTTCTAGCTCTTCTTTATCCCAAGCCCATTTCCCTTTAAGCTTGAGTGAAATTTTGTACAACCCATGGCCTAATTCATTATTAGCACTTTGGGGAGGTTTATCTTTATTGATTATTATAAGAGGAACTTGGAACAACTTGTCTGAAATTCCCATTAAAACTTCTCTTACACCCATTTTTTTATGTATGGGCATTTTAGTTGCAGTTATTCCAGCATACTTTCAAAGTAACTACCTTTTCTCGGCAAGTCATTTTATGTATTATATGATAGCCTTAATCTGCTTTGGTCTTACCTTCTATATTCATATAAATGCAATACCTGAAAGCAAAAAAAACTTCACTTTAATAGTTTTTGTGAGTATTTTATTCTTATCTGCTCATGCAATTTATCAACGTCACATAGGCTATCCTCAAACAATAGCATGGCTTGAATCTCAACCGAACCCCAATACAAAAATTATTTACATGTTGAAGTTAGGGCGTGTTCAAAGCTTCTTCTCTATTACTAATTCGCTAGCAGGTTTTTTGATTTTCATGTTTCCCGTTATGCTTGGCTTAGCTTTAACGGTAAAAGGAAACAAATCGGGCCGAATCTTGACCGCATTATTTAGTTTTTCTATTTGTGGTCTAGCCCTTTGGTATACGAAAAGTCGCGCTGCATTTGTGTGCCTAATTGTTTCCATTGCAATCACGATAGTAGTAATTGCTATGATGAGAGGGAAAGTACTTCTTAAAAAGAAAAAAATCTTAATTGCTCTCTGTATATCTAGTATTACAGGAATAGTTGTGGTTGTTTTCTTATATAGAATACTTGAAGGGAATCGTGACTCACTATCATCTTTAACAGCTCGCTTTGACTACTGGTTATCTGCATGGCATATGTTCATAAACTCTCCAGTTTTTGGGGCTGGTTTGGGAAACTTTTCATTTGAGCATACTCAACTAAAGGCACCTGGCGTTGAAGAAGCCCGACTACCGCATTCAACCTTTTATTTCTTTCTAAGTCAAGCAGGGCTTCCAGCAACATCACTGGCTATCGCTTTAATGATCAGCCCAATTTTTTACCTAAAAAGAATATTTAAAGGGCAATTATCGTCTGACAATAGTATTCAAATTATCGCACTATTTACGGGTGCGAATGCAATGATAATGCACTCTTTAGTAGACCTAAATTTCCAGGTTCCAGCCACTATGCTCTTTTTCTTACTAATGCCGATTTGTATTCCTGATAATGATAATAATAAACTTAAAACCAAACCGTTTCCGGCTTTAAAGTGGCTCGCTATTATTTTCTGTATTCTGGGACTCACAAACGCTAGATGGATCCCGAGGGAAATTGCCTATAAAGAGTTCCAGCTCACGCTAGAAGATCCCAAAAGTGATAATGAAGATATATTTAGAGGTTTAGAGAAAAACTTAAAACTAGATCCAAGCAATCCATATCCTATTTCTCAAGCGTCTAAGTACTTTAAATTCAAAAGGCAGTATAATGAGGCTATACGAATCTTGAACTATGCCCAAAAGGCAACTCCAAAACATGCATCCACATATCGGAATCTAGCCGAATTATATTTGCTAAACAATCAGCTTCCTGAAGCTTTAAAGGCACTTGAGACATCACTTCAGATCTATCCACATGACCCAAAATCAATAAAAATTTACCATAAGGTTTTAGATGCCTATCGTCTTAAAGGTGAACGAGTTCCCTTGCTTGAATTATCAATTCCTTTTGAGGACCAATAATGAAAATATTAATTTTGAATGGGTGGGCAGGTAACCATGCGATTTGGGAACCTTTATTAAAACGACTTTCAGTTAATGATGTTCTAATTCCTAATCTAGATACACAACTCAATCCCCTCAAGTTACAGGCGATCTATGAGGAGTATAATCCTGACATGATTATATGCTGGTCAATGGGCTTCCTAACACTTAAAGATTTATACATAAACAACATTTCAATGCCCGTTATAATCATTAATGGTGTCTCTTCTTTTACCAAACAGGTGCCAGAGCTAATTGTTAGAAGGATGCAAAAAAAACTCAGAAAAAATAAAGTTCAAGTATTATCTGATTTTTGGCAGAACCAATTTGAGCCAGTCAAAATGGATTGTGAATTCCTGATAAAAGAAGAAGAACATTCGCCAATTGATACAGATATTCTTATAAAAGGCTTAGACCAACTAGTAAATGAGGTTCACCTAGTTGAGGACTTTTATCAAAGACATAAAAATTTTGTATGTTTGCATGCCAGTCAAGATAAAATCTATAGATCAGAAGTTTCATCATCTTTACCTAAAGATCACTTTATTGAGGTGGGCAAATGTCATGCAAGCCAATGGACGGATTCACAACAGCTTGCATATATCATCGAAGACTACTTCTAAAGTTTAGAAGTTTGGGGTTGCGTTAATATTTACTTCACGTTCTCCGGTAACCTCTAGCCATGCCCAGAAATGATCACCAGAATGACGTGGAATTACAACTTTTGGGGTTCCATTAATAGACACGTTCACACTTTTAATTTTTTCAGGAAATGGACCAATACGAAATTTTACTTTACCAGGCAGGTGTATACTCTTAAAATAAAGGTTATATCCCTGTGGTAAGCGTTCATAGGACATTGAAACATAGCCATCACGCCCCTCTACAAATTTATGGCTAACAAGCAAGTTATCAACTTGAAGCTTATTCCAAGTACTAGGTAAACGTGGGATAATACTTAACTCTTGTTCATTAAGGTCAGAAATACCAACCATCAAACGTGCCGTTTTCAGGGTAGATAATATTGTCCGAGTACTTGCTTCATCTCCCATACCCCCTTGAATTTTTCCTTCTTGTCCTACATGCCAACTTTCCTGCACAGAAAACCCTGAAAATTCAGCATCAGCTGAAGACTGTATGGGCAATAAAGAATCATTTGTGTATTTAACAAAGCTATTAATTGATTGATCGGCTTTTTCAATAAAATCTGTTAATAGGTGAGCCTGTGATAGCCAAAGTTGATTCTCAGTACTTTTAAATGTCATAATGCCTTCAGATTTATAAAGTTCATTTTGGCATGCGGCACCTCGCTCTTCTATAAAACGCATTGTTCTGCGTAGGCTATTTTTGTATTCTTGATCAAGTTTATTTCCATAAAAGTCTATGTGTGCCTGCAAAGGAAACAACAGATGAGGAGTGTCAAAGGAACGAATTTTTTCGTTATAGAGAATTGGTGCTTTTGTAGCCGAACGACCATACAACCAAACTCCTGCAGGAATAAAAGCTTCCAAACCATTTTGGGGTGGAATTCCATAGGACTCAGGGTATTCATTTGCTGTTTTGACTCGTACACCACCAGCTGGAGAAACTAAATGAGTTTTAAAGTGATTCTTCATGCCATGGGCAGTTTTACGCCAAGCTTGCTCCTTCGCGCTCTGACCACGGCTCTTAGCAATATTTGCTGCCGCTTCATAGGCTAAAATCGTCGTATAACTTAATCCAATACTTGTTCCACCAACATTACTTTGTGTTCCAAACTCCCCATAACCACTGACCAACTGAAACGGATTATTACTTATGTTACGATCAATATGCTTCAACTGACCCTCAATATTCGGATACCAGTTTGCATCAAGAATTGATCCTGCACTTCCTTTTTTACGCCAAAAGTTATGCAAAGCCAAAATTGTATATGGAATGCCTACATGCATGGTATTGAATTCATTTGAATCCAAGAAAGGTGTTATATTAGAGAGTCGCTTTTGTATTTTTTCTGCATCTACTAAATAACCTGAAGCTGTCAACTCATTTAATGCGCTCGCCATATCGTAAAGCTTAATACTATGATATCGTCCGCCAGGCATTGATGGGTGTACAACTCCCTGTGTATCCATATTAAAATTGCGAAGCCAGTATAGGTTGTTATTAATAATCTTAGTAAAGGCCTCTCCCTGCCCTTGAGTACTTGAGAAGTGATATTTTGCTTCTCGCTTTAATTCACTTACACGCTCAGCTTTATAAGCATCTTCACCCCTAAGCAAGGCCATAAAGTCTAAGTGAATAGCAGGTCCATTTTCACTGATATTCTCCAGTTTTACCTCTGTAGTTTCGCCACTTAGCCATACTTGAATGATGTACAAATTAGGTGCTTGAAAGTTAGAGTGTGGTGCTTTAAATATTTCAGTTTTTAAAATTTCATCCTTTTGATTACGAACTTGAAAGGTAGCTTCATCATTGCTGTGATAAGGTGTCATTAAACAACCGATAACCATCAAGCGAGTCGCATTGTTGTAATACTCTTTCTCTTTAAGCGTTAAACTTAAATAATCTGGCACCTCTGGCTTTAAGGGAAAACCCTTACGGAAAATTTCTTCATCTAATTCTAAAATTATTGGTTCATTCATCCCATCAAAAGGATCCGCACCTCCATATAAAGTATTAGGTAAATCTAATACTTTTGTCTTTTGTAAGTTGAGTCTTAATGGACCTTCTTGACGAATTTTCTGTTTAAATTCTCGTGAAGAACCATCCATTTGTCCAACAACCCAAATAATTTCACTCTCACCAACAATTTGATTTAATACTTCTTGCTGACGATTATAATCACTTTGCACAATGCCTAGCGGTCTTTGTCTAAAACTAGAATCTGGACGAATATAATCTGCAAAAATTAAAACTGGCTTTTCAATACTACCTAAAATTTTAAAGGATTGAACGCGTGGATTGAAATAACCACCTGAGCGGACTAATAAACGATACTTTTTATTGAACTCAAGCTGAGAAAAGTCTAGGTTTAGTTTAACAGTTTTAGATTTTGATTTTCCGGCCAATTCATGAGTATATAAATTATCAATTATGGGCTTATTATTTTCGTCATATACGCTAAAAACAATATCATCAGAAAACTTACTATTATTACCACTTTGTACATTCATATCAACTTTTAAAGAGTCATTCTTGGCTAATGCTGGGCGATGAGTGGCCCAAGAACGCTTAGTAAAGGACAAGTTTCCATAAGCGATGCCATTCGGCGTGAAGTTCCGCCCAAAGGCAATAAGTTGATGGGTAATTCCCTGTGCTGTATCTGAATCATTAAAGACAGCACGAACCTTCATCATTTGACTAACTGCTGGCTTTTTAGCCCAAGCATCAGTAGGAATCCGCAGAAAAATATAGTAAGGATCTTTTTTATCTTTGCTTGGCTTTCTTAAACGAACTAAAATCTTACCAAGTTTTGCCTTTGTATTGTCATTTGCTTGAATCTTTACATAACATTTTTCGCGCGAGATACTTGGAAAAAGATTAATTGTAAAGTTAGCCTGCTGTGTGGCTGGGCTTGTGGTTACAGGGTTAAAAGAAAGCTGAAAAAAGTCTCCAGTAGCAACTTCAGGACTCATTATTTTTGACACACGTCGAAAGTCATCAATAACCTTAATACGAATATAAATCGCTTTATCAGTCCAAATAGATGCAATCTCTGCATTAAAGTCTGAAAGATTTTTTAAAGGTCTTCCAGAGATTAATTGCGAAGGTTTACCAACTTTAATTTTCTGCACGGCATCATATGCCTTACTTTCATGAGTTAATAGTTTAGACTCCTCTTGTTCTTCTACATAGCCTGACACCCAATCTTGGACGATGGGTGCATTAGTTGCTTTCAAACTCAGACATAAACTTCCTATTGCTATTAAACGAACTACCTTTAAATACATGTTCATACTCCAAAAAAAATGATTAACGGTTTTCAGATATTCCAGTGAGACAGCGTATTACTCAAGATTGTTGTTACCGCATGACTGCCTTTTTATGGCCGTAAAATAACCCCTCAAACACGCACTTTCAAGAAATCGAGAAGTTGGAATAGATACTATGCAAGCAATGAGTATATTTTCTGAAGACAAAAATAACATTTAAAGGTGAGAAAGAGCGAAGAACTTGGAAATTAACCAATATTTTGAACACTACCCTGAGCAGTATCATGGAGCAAAACGTATTATCCAGACTCTACAAGTCGCTAATTATGAAGCGTATATGGTTGGAGGTTGCATTCGGGATGCTCTATTTGGAAGACCAATCAAAGATATTGATATTGCAACAAATGCTAATTTAGATCAAGTAAAAAAACTCTTTGCACGCACTATCGAGGTAGGCGAGGCTTTTAATGTATGTATTGTGATAGAAAATGAAATCTCTTATGAGGTAGCCAGTCTTCGTTATGAAGGTAGCTATACTGATGGCAGACACCCAGACTTAGTTCGCCCTGGTACGCTTCTGGAAGATGCTGAAAGACGGGATTTTACTATAAATGCTATCTATTATAATCCATGCAATCAACAACTAATAGACCTTGTTGGTGGAATCGAAGACTGGCAAAAAGGAAAACTGCGTGCAATTGGTTCTCCTGAAGAGAGATTTGAAGAAGACTCGCTCAGACTCCTTAGAGCAGTTCGTCTTGCGTCACAGTATAAACTTCAAATGCCTCGCAGCACTATACAAGCTCTACAGGATTGCAAGGAGGGTCTCGGTCGTATTTCCGCAGAGCGTATATATCAAGAGATCAACCGTATGCTAACGGGAAAGCATCCATATGAAGCTCTAAAACTCCTATATGAAATAGATTTAATAGAACCACTTTTGAAATATTTCGGAGCAGAAGAAAAAGCCACTTTGCTTGCCCCTGTAGAAGACTTTAGAAGGTTACATTACGTTTCACAAGTTCATGCCTGGACTTTGTGGCTTCGTGAAATTCCTAAGCCTAGACGTCATGATATTTATAATAAGTTACGCTTTAAAAATATACTAAAAAAGCAGATTGAGGACCTATATAATTTATTAGATCTTTTACTAACTCCTGGGAATATAGAACTGGCGGATATGCACAGAATTAAGTCTACTGGATTAATTGCTGACTTAGCAGCAATCTTACGTATGAAGTCCAGTCAAGCAGTTTATCAGAATGCTTACCGAAGACTACTGGCTGGGTTTAAACAATTTAATGGCCGTGAAATGAATCCAAAACCAATCTTAACAGGCTCTAAAGCTATGGATTTGGGATGCCCTAAAGGCCCACTTCTTGGACAACTTCTGGCTAAATCCTACCGTAAACAATTAAATGAAGAAATTTTAACAGAAGACCAAGCTGTGACCTTTACAAAGGATTTCTTAAAACTTCATGAGTCATAAAAAGAATATTTTCAAAGGCATGCTTGCAGGTAGTATTGGGATTTTGGCCACAAGAATTTCTGGACTCGTTCGAGATATTTTTGTAGCTTCGATTGCGGGTACCTCTCAATTTTTTGCCTGCTTTGTTTTGGCTTTTTCATTCGTAAATATATTTCGTAGGGGTTTTGGGGAAGGAGCAAGTACAGAGGCTACGATTCCAGTCTTTAATGAAAAGATGGAGCAAAAAGGCTTACCCGCAGCATTTGAATTCTTAACGATTGTTTTGAATAGACTATTTATAGGGCTACTTGGCATAAGCTTTGTTGCAGCGCTCATTGCGCTTGCATTCATTCAATGGGACACTAAGCAAATGAATCAGGAGGCAGCAAAGCTATATCTTTGGTTTATTCCATTAATTCCATTAGTCTGTCTTTATGGATTTCTCATTGGAATACTCAATAGTTTAGGAAAATTTTCTCTACCAGCCTTGGCTCCAATTTTAATCAACCTTGCCATTATGCTTGGTTTCTGGTTATCAACAAATCACCCCAAAAATCAAAATCTACTATTAGCCTCCTGCCTGCTAATTGGAGCCATTGCACAAATTTTCATTCTTATACCATCCTTAAGAAAAAAAGAATATCGGTGGAAATTTAAATTTAAGCTATTAAATGAGGACCGGCTAAAGCTGAGGAAGTTGTTTATACCGGCTATCATAGGCGCTTCATTTTACCCAATTGGTATTTTAGTTGACCGTGGATTTGCAGCATGGTGTGGAGCTGGAGCTGTTTCTGGTTTATATTATGCAGAACGCCTAGTTTATTTACCCATTGGTGTCTTTGGAGTTGCCTTAACGGCAGCCTGTCTTCCTGTTATGTCTCGAGCGTTTGCAAAAAATGATTTAAAGGAGGTGGAAAGTTCATTAAACTATTCTATAAAACAAATACTGTTTATAACACTCCCTCTAACTATTGCATTATTTTTAGGATGTGACGCAATCATCGAAGTATTATTCCTAAGAGGTGAGTTTGATCAACAGTCAGTTACCGATACTAGAAAAGCACTCTTATTTTACTTACCTGGAATCCCAGCGTTTGCCGCTTTAAAAATTATTCGAAGTGGCTTTTTCAGTATGCAAGATACCAAAACACCGTTAAAAGTAAGTCTTTTTTGTATTGCTTTAAACATTGTGCTTAATATCATATTCATAAACCCATTGGAGCAATCAGGAATTGCCCTAGCAACATCTATAAGTGCAGCGACAAATGTATTCATACTAATTTTTCTGCTTGTAAAGAAAATGGATATTTCAGTGTTGCCTGAAACTGTAAAGTATACAGTCAAATTATTACCCGCAATACTAATGGTTCCAGCAATTTATTATGGCCTAGACTATATTCATGAAAGTAACCGCTGGTTGAGCATATCATATATTGCTCTTGCAGGAGTTGGCTACCTTGTATTATCTATACTCATTATGCCTGAACAAAAGTTATTTGTGAAGCGTATATTTAAACGCTGACCTAAGAGTTATAGGCCAGCATTTATTGAGATTTATAAAAGTTTATGAAAGTGGTTTGTCTGATTTAATTTGTTCAAGCTGCTTTAAATGGGTCTTTGCCCTTTCAGGTTCACCATTCAACATACAGCTCTCGGCAATATGAAACTCAGCATCATAAAGATGCTTAGGGTCTTTCTTAGCTAAACTTAAGAATTCGCTTTCGCTAATCTTGCCATCTAAAAATTCTAAAATCTTCAATTGCCAAGCATCAGAATTTTGTGATAAACAATACTTTGCTAAAAAGGCCTTTAGAAGGTTTTGTGCTTGCTTCTTTTCACCAATATGAACAAGAGCTAAATATTGCAATGCCTGTAAATAACCTGCACAACCAGAATTATGATCAAGTAAAGCCGCATTATTTAAAGTTAATTCAATTACATCGTGCCAATTATGCTCATTGAAAAGTAAGTTTGTTTTACGAAGTAAATATTGTGCTTTTTCAGGACTGCGCTCTATGATAGCATCATAGCTTACTAATGCTTCTTGGACCTTACCCAATTTGACCTCAATCTCAGCACGTAACTTCAATTGTTCTAAATCTGGCGGTTGTAATTCATTTACTTTTTCAAGATCCTTCAAAGCTCCATCATACAAACCCATTTCACATTTAATCTTTCCACGACTCAACCATGCTTGAGCACATTGAGGGCTTAAGAAAATAACTTGATTAATGTGTAAAATAGCCTCATCATAGTTTTTTAAACGCCCGAGTAATAAACCAAATTGTAAGTGTGCACGTGCATCCATTGGATCTAAGAAACATGCCTGGTGATAATCCTCAAGTGCTGCAGGTACTCGATTAAGCAACTCATGAACACGCGCACGGCGGAAATAACCATCAGATCGTTGAGGATTGATCTGAATCGTTCTATCAAAATACAAAGCAGCATCATGCAACATCCCACGCTCTAAATACATACATCCTAAATTGTAATGTGCGGTGTAGTGATCAGGATTCAATTCTATAGCATAATGATAATCATTTTCCGCCAACTCAATATGATCCATTGCAAAATGAATAATTCCACGAGAAACAATATATTCAATATCATCACGCTCTATGCGGATAGCTTGATTTATACAACTTAGAGCTTGACGTAAATCTGTCATTTCGTAACATAGTTGGGCTTTAGCATCATAAGCATCTGAATAATCAGGCTCCAAATCTATTGCTTGATTCATATCTTGCTCAGCCTGTTCTAAGTGACCTAACTCCCAATTAGAAATTCCACGATGCAAGTAGGCATCCGCAAAAGTATCTTCTAACTCGATTGACTTAGTAAATGCTTTAACTGCACAATCATAAGCTGCACTATCACAGCAAATCATACCAAGATTGAAGTGAAGAGTTGCATCTTCAGGAGCAATTTCAAGCGCTTTTTGAATGTCATCAAGTGCTTCGTTATATTTGCGTTGGCGTGAAAATGCCATCGATCTTTCCGAAAGTGCATATTCATCATCAGGTTCAATTGAAAGACTCTTGGAGAAGTCTTGCAATGCCCCGTCATAATCATTCATATTGGCTCTCGTCACACCGCGATAAAAGTATCCAGTACTATCTTCAGGACATATGTCGATATAGTTGGATAATTTTTGAAATGCTGCTTCATTTGCACCGTGTTCCAAATGCTGAATACCCATTTCTAAAACATCTTTTGCATAACTCATGGTAGTACCCCCTTCATGGTCGCCATTATCTATAAATCTTTCGTTGAAATGCCAAAATGCTTACTAAAAGCCCACAAAAATAAGTTGCCTCCTAAAACCTCCATGTCATAATGTTGAAGAAAAATGTTGGTTTAAAAATATAAAAATTTATGAAGGCTTTTATATACTTTTTGTTTTTAGAGGCGAGGGTGACCCGACTAATATTTAAATCATTAGTCTTATACAATTTATTAAGGATGTAAGTTTTGTTTTTTGCCTCTAACATGAACAGCTCTCCTTGTGATAATATTATACGACTCCTTCATTTTGAAAACAAGTAAATTTCAAAAAAATTAAATTATTTTTTTTAGCCATCATTTTGTCGTAATTATCTAAGAACTGATTTTCTATTTTGAAAGTTAACCAGATAAAGAAACTATTATCTTGGAATAAAAATTATGTTAAACTATTTAATATTTGGGGAAAAAATTTGTAATGTATTGATAATTAAGTAATAATGATCTTAGCGAGGTACCGTCTTGAAGAAGTTTCAATGCGGTAAATAAATTCGAATATGTGACAGAACTTTCAAATTGGCTGTAATGAAAGGAATGTACGATGAGTGAAGCTGCACTAAATCACCGAGTTTTAGTTCTGAATAAACATTGGGCGCCCTTAGACACCCAAAGTGTGTGGGAAGCATTAAAAAATGTAATTGCTAACCGTGCATTAATTGTTGATAATTCCTATCAAGTATACAACTTTGATGAATGGGTAAGTTCTTGGAGTGAAGCTCAAAACTTAGCTGAAGTTGCTGAAAATCAAATTGTTCATTCAATACAAACATCATTTAAAATACCCGAAGTTATTATACATAAAAATTATAGTGGATTCTTCGTACGCCGTGCAAGACTATCTCGAAATGCAATTTTTATGCGAGACCAATATACTTGCCAATATTGTAATAAAAAATTCCCAAAAAGTGAACTCAATATTGACCATGTATTGCCCCGGGCTCAAGGCGGTACAAACACCTGGACAAATTTAGTACTATCTTGCATCAAATGTAATAGTTCCAAAGGGAACAGAACTCCTGAACAAGCTGGTATGAAGTTACTAAAGGAGCCTAAAGAACCGCATTGGTCAATGTTTAAAAATTATCAGACAAGAAAAAGTATTCCACAAAGTTGGGAGGGATTCTTTGGCAAAATGTACTGGGATGCAGAGCTTACGGAAGATTAAGATACATCTAAATTGAGGAAACTTACACAGTAATTCTACAAAATTAACTATTTGTTATTTAATTAAAGAGAAGTAATTTAACAAGTAATAAATATTAAGTTAAACAAAGCTGTGGCCTAAGAGAATCAAAAATTCAAGAAGTTCTCAAATTTTGATACAGTGATAGAATTTTTATGAAGGACTTCCAAATCATGATGACACAAGAAGAATTGTGGAATTTAATTGTAAGAGAAGCACAACAAGAGGCGGAACAAGAGCCGATCTTGGCAAGCTTTCTATACACAACCATTATAAACCATAAAAATATTGAAAGTGCAACCTCCTATCACTTAGCTAATAAGTTGGCTACGGCCAGCTTACTGCCTATCAGCCTGATGGAACTTTTCATGGAAGGATACCGCGTAGAACCGCACTTGGTAGAATACATGTGCAAAGATTTAGTGGGAGTTTTTGACCGTGACCCAGCATGTGATGAATACTCAATTCCACTTCTTTATTTTAAGGGATATCATGCTCTTCAGTCATATAGAATCGGCAATTGGCTGTGGCGTAAAGACCGTAAATCAATGGCCTTAAAACTACAAAGTCGTATTTCTGAAGTCTTTGGTGTTGATATCCATCCAGCAGCAACAATTGGACATGGCGTATTTTTTGACCATGCAACCGGTGTTGTTGTAGGTGAAACAGCCCGCATAGGAAATAACGTTTCCATTTTGCATTCTGTTACACTTGGTGGTACAGGTAAAGTATGTGGGGATCGACATCCAAAAGTGGCAGATGGTGTACTGATAGGAGCCGGTACCAAACTTTTAGGGAATATTAAAATTGGTGAAGGCGCAAAAATTGGTGCAGGTTCGGTAGTGTTAGAAGATATACCCTCTCATAGCACAGCTGTTGGAGTTCCAGCCCAAATAATAGGCTCACCTGAGTACCAATTACCAGCCTTAGAAATGAATCATAAGATTCAGATAAATGATGATTACATCATTTAAAAATATAAGTATAGCATTATATAGAGGAAAATATTCATGAGGATTGCATGTCAGAACTGTGGCGCAGTCAACCAAATTGACCTAAATAACGAACGTAGTGACTACCCTTGTGGAGGGTGTCAACAACTCTTCCAAAAACCAAAGTCTTTATTTACAAAAGGTGTATTTTTTGGTGAATTTCAAGTTATTGAGATTTTAAAAAAGCGCTCCGTTGTGACGGAAGTTTTAGCCATGCAACCTGCATTGAAACGTAGAGTTGTTTTAAAAATTTTGACTTCAGAAGCAGTAGAAAATAAGGAACTCGTCAAACAATTTGTTGAATTAGCAAGAAAGACAGCAGCTCTTCCAAGCCCTTACATTTCAAAACCATTAAGCATTTCTCAAGATAATGGACTCTATTTTTATCCTATTGAATACGTAGGCCGCCACACAATTGAATCAATGTTGGAAAATTATGATCAACAAGATTGGCCAATGTTTATGCCCATGATTGCAGATATCGCCACAGCATTAAAAGTGGCTTGGAATGAAAAAAGATTTCTCCATGGGAACCTAAAACCAAGCAATATTCAAATTGATAAATATGGTTTTGTGCAGCTAAAAGATTTTGGTATTGCAGATTTATCGCTAGAATCAGATGATAATAAACTAAATGGAACCCCGCACTTTTTATCCCCAGAAAAGATCTTAGGAGAACCAATTGATTTCACAAGTGACTTATACTGTTTGGGCGTTACAATGTTCCTATGCTTAACAGGTCAATACCCTTTAGATTCAGAAGAACCCTCTGTGATTCTTCAAAAACACCTGGATATTAAGCCCAAAAGGGTAGAAATTCTTAATCCATTAGTACCTTCATGCTATGGAGATTTAGTTGCATCAATGCTTGAGAAAAAGCCTGCAGATCGCCCAGCAAGTGTAGAAGAGTTCCTTGAGAGACTACAACTATGCATGGAAACACCAATCAATCAGCCAGATGAAGTCATCCAAGCAATACCAATTGCGCAGGCTCAATCAGCTGAAGTTGATACAATAGAAGATTATGAGATACTTGAACCTTCTTCAGAGATCCAGCCAGGGCCTACCCCTGTTGCAATTGCGGTAAATAAAGCGACTGAAGAAGTCCAAGAAGCACCAAGTGAGGATATTGGAGAGCAAAGTGAAGCCTCAATACCTCCACCACCACCTGCACCACCTTTAAAGAATAAGCCAACAAAATCTAGCGTTTCTGCAACAAAAGCTCTAAGGTCTTCTAAGAAAGGATTGCGGACTAAAACTCGTGCTTTCAAAATGAAAACTAAGCGCCCAGGTACTGCAGAGAATTAGTACATGGGACGAATTCTAGCACTTGATTATGGAACGGAACGAGTGGGGGTTGCAATTACAGATTCATTGGCAATGACAGCGCAACCGCTTCCATGCCTACCCAATCAAAATAGAAACCAAATTCTCTATGCTATTTGTGATTTGATCCGTGATCATGACGTTCAAGAAGTCGTCATAGGTCTGCCACTTCATATGAATGGTGATGAATCAGAGATGAGTAAAAAAGTTCGTAGCTTTGCACGGAGACTTGAAAAGAAAATGCAGGTTTCTATTTTCTTCGAAGATGAACGTCTTACGAGTGAGCAAGCCAACGAGCTACTAATTGAAGGTGGGGTAAAAAGACAAAAACGAAAGCAAGTTATTGATAGTATGGCCGCCTCAATTATCCTGCAAGATTACCTAAGTAGAAAAGAATCTAAAGAATAACTCACCTGATAGATCCCATTTAAAATTAATTGAAACATCTCTATATTAATTGATCGTTAAAATTCTACAATTACTTATTGTATTTTATGTTTTAAAGAGTTAAATATTCTAATAATATCTATAATGGAAATATGAAAAAGTAGGTTCAAATATGCAGACAATACTTCTAGCTCTGGAATTCAAACACTCCATACAAACCTTAGTGGATAAAACATTAGAATTTGCTCAACTTTTGAATGCCCAAATTCATCTTATACATGTACAAGATGAAAACAATCCTGATTCTAAAATTACTGAATTAAAGGAAATTCAAGATGTGTTTGTTGGACATGATTTCAAATGCACAATCTCTGAAAAATCTGGTGATGTTATAGATGTTATTTTGTCAGAAGCCGCCGATATTGAGGCAAGTTACATCATTATTGGCACTCGCCAACATGGCCGCATGCACCACTTATACTTTGCAAATGCAAAAGAAGTATTGGCGGATTTAACACCTTGCCCACTTCTAATTGTTCCACATGATTAAATAAACTTTAAATGCTCATAATGTTCATTTAAAATTTCTTTAGAAGGGATGCCTAACCACTTGTCTAAAATGGTGCTATATATACTTCTGAAGTCGACTTGATAAGCAACATCGCCACGGTTTAATTTCGCTAAGTCAGGCGCTGCACCAATAATACCAGGATTTATTGCATTACCAAAAACAAAGGAAGGAGCACCTTGACCGTGATCTGTTCCTGCGTTAGCATTCTCAGCGACTCGGCGACCAAACTCTGAAAAAGTGAACCCCATAACACGATCATCCACCTTTAACTTTATCAAATCTTCCTGGAAAGCATTTATGGCATCCGCAAGTTGGGTCAATAATTGATGATGTTTATTTAGCTGGCCATTATGTGTGTCAAAGCCTCCAAAGTTTAAATAATAAACTCGGGTATTCATCCCACCAGCAATTAAACGAGCAACTGTCTTCAAGTCTGCTGATAATCGATTATTTGGGTAATTATGCTTATTTTTTACCTTGCGGGAAGCGTTATAAATATCCTCTGCTGCAACTTGTGCATTCATTGCTGTCCGCATAATAAAGTCTAGTTCATTATTTCCGGATTTAGCTTCACCAGAAGTTTTATTTGCTGCCTTGTTCTGATTATATAACTTTTGAGGATTTTGAACTGCGATACCAACACCATTTTGATTACGTAAAGATGGATTAAAACTGTTGGAAATAGACAATGCCTTTGTTGGGCTCATCTTTTTCTTTAAATGAGCGTTATTACACTCATGGTCAAAAATACGCCCTATCCAGCCTGACTCGGTATAAGGTGCTGTACTACCATTATTCCAAATATCCATAGACCTAAAGTGGGAGCGATCTGGATTTGGGTAGCCTACACCTTGAATGATATTTAAACGCCCTTGTTCATATAGCCGCTTAAATCCTATCATTCCAGGGTGCAAGCCAATTTCATCTGTTAACCGAAGACATTGATCTTTCGGAATCGCAATCGTTGGGCGAGATTCATAGTAAATATCATTCATAAATGGAATGACTGTGTTTAATCCATCATTACCCCCGCTTAACTGGATAATCACTAAAATACTGTCATCTGAACTTCTATGTTTAGATGAATAAGCAGCAGCTTGTGTAAGAAAGCTTGGCGTTGTCGAAGACAAAGCAACTAAGCCCATACTTTTCCGGATAAAATCACGGCGTGTACATACAATTGATTTCTTCTTCATAGTTACGCCTTACATAAGTTGGTAGTTAGGTAATTCGAGCATTGCAAGGAAAAGCGTTTGTTTACCTGAATCATCCAAACGCCGTGGATACGACTTACTCAGCTTTGTTATTTGATTCGAGTTCAGTGGCACGGCAAATATAAATTCATTCAAATAGTTTAGGTAGGGGACTGTATCACTTTCTTTGACAGGGAAAGCTTTCAAAATATTTAATTCCACATTACTTTTACCCATCATTTTCATTTTTTTCATGGCCCGCTTTTTTTCCATATCATTCTTATAGGCTTTGTTCAGTGAATTAATATGAGCGGTAAAAGCTTGTCTGGTTGTTAAGCGCGAAGTATCAATCCAAGTTCGGCCACCAGGCCAACCTTTAACATTTGGGGCATGGTATGGTAATTGACCTAAATTACGTAATAAACGTTTTAAATAATTCGGTTGCGATAAGTCAACATTAAACTGGCGAGTAAAACCAACCGTAAAAGACATCGGGCTCTTAATCATTCTACCTTTTACTTTAGTAGAATAAAATTCAGGATGCATAAAAATCGCATAAAGTAAGGGCTTTACTTCATATTTGTTCTTTCTCAGGATCCCAGCTAACTCTTGAGTTAACTCTTCAGATGCTTCAGTACCAGCAAAATAACCCCAAATTCGCCTAGCAATATATTCACTACAAGCTGGTTGATCCAGAATGATTTCAATAAATTCTTCACCATCCCAATTGCCAGAAACGCCTAAAATATGCTTTTTACCAAAATCATGAAAATTCTTTTTAAATTGAAACTCTGTATGTTTGACAGAGTACCCTGTCAAAGCACGTGCTCCCTCTTTAATATCCTCTTCGGAATAATTACCTCTACCTAAAGAAAATAATTCCATTATTTCACGTGCAAAATTCTCATTGGGATGACTCTTACGGTTCCGTTGATTATCGAGATACATAATCAACGCTGGATTACGAACCATCTCTTTTAAAAGATCTGCATAATTACCCAAAGCATATTTATAAAATAATGAAATTTGATCATAAATAAGAACAGGATTTCGTACCTTTTGTGCCTCAACTACAAATAAACTATGCCAGAAAAAAGCCATTTTATGAAGCAAAGCATCATTCATATAGCGAGATTGAGTCATTCCAATAACCCAATCCTCAAGAAGCCCCTCTACTTCCATACGCATATCTTTTTGAAGCTCTTGCCGCTCTTCGAAATCGAGCTTACCCCAAGGACGCTCTAAACGACGCTTTATGTCTTTATAATTACTAAAAGGACGAGGCTTAAAGGTACTTGGACTTAAAATAGCACGTACCGTTTTTTTATGCCCAGCTTTTTGCGCCCAACGAAATTCGTTGTAAGTAAAACCATCCCCTGCTCGCCTGAGCAAATGCATACAACTAAATGCATCCCAAGTGACTTTACTTTTAGGCATGAAATATCTCTTTCTCGTTTATACTTAAATCTTAACAATAAAAGATACGAAGTTAAGAGCAGTTTTATTGCAAAGTTTTTACTTATTCGGGTTGAGTAGGTAAGACTTGAACATCAATTCGAGTTGGACTAACATTGCGTAACGTAATTTTATCATTGCGAATCCAGACTAATACGGGCAATTTGTAAGGGCCTGCAGGTGCTCCCTCATCCAACATAACAAATGCACGGAAATCATTTTTGCTAAGTTGTTCAAGTTCATCAGTAGTTCCTTCAAGAGTAACCTTTACCAAGCTATCATCCACTTTAATTTCACTTAAATTACGTGAACCCCGCATAAGCTGTACAGGTATATCGTTATAAAGACGTGTATCACTGCTTTGCCTTAATTCAACAGAAGCCTGAACCTTACTTGGATTAATTGTGATTCGAGGCATATCAATCAAGTTCAAATTTTGAATGTAAGTATTACCACTATTCCCATCTAAGGCTAAAACCTCTGTGACGACTTCATCAACATCATTGACATAAATACTTGGTCCTACAATACGAGCCGTATTGGGCTGAATAGAAGTCTTACGAATCTCTTTATCATTTGGTAAATTTTCAGTACTAAAACGCAAGCGGATTGGAATGTCTGCACGTTCAATTTTACGATCCAAGTTGACTGTAAATTTGTTAGGCATTATTCCCTCAGTAACCAAAGAAACTCCTGAAGGTAGCGATACTTGATCTGCTGTAATACGAAAATTGTAAACACCATCACGGTTAGAATTAATTAAATGCTTGATCTCAATCTGATTATTTGTAATTGAATTCAAATCCTGATCAGAGCCACGTAACTTTAAGTTCGTGAAAATTTCTTTTTCAGTTAAAATCACAATATCTGAACTATTTGCGGGGGCAACTTCAACATTCACTTTGACATGCTCAATCGTACGTTCAATTGTACGCTCTTCACTCAACTGAAGACTAATACTTACATAAACAAGTACGGCAAAAATAAATGCAGAAATTTTGCGCAACCAATCATGCGCAATAAAAGATGGCATACTCATGAATTCAAGTCCTCCTCATCTGGAGTATTACTCGATTTCGTGTTATTCAAAACTTTTTCTTTTAATTCCTCTACACGATGACTGAAAGAATTTGTATTTTTTGTCTTTACCTTAGCTTTTTTCTCTTCTTTTTTCATTAGGTAATTCTTCAGGTGCCGGCGAAGTCGCTTTCGATCTACGTTACGCACCAGGGTTCCTGAAGCGACTAAACTTACATAGCCAGTCTCTTCTGAGATAATTAGGCAAACTGCGTCAGAATCTTCAGTTACTCCCACACCAGCTCGGTGACGTGTGCCAAGTTGACTATCTAATGGATTATTTGTTAAGTTAGAAATAAAACAACTTGCTGCGACAATAACACCAGCGCGGATTAAAACTGCACCATCATGTAAAGGAGTATCCTTAAAGAAAATGGTTCCTAATAACTCTTTACTGACAGGTGCATTTACTTTTACTCCGCTCTCCTCTAAAGAACGCAAAGGGATATCACGCTCAATCACTAAAAGACCCCCTATTTTACGTTCACCTAAACTAAAAGAAGCATCCACTAGCTGATCAACTAGGTCCACTGGGTTATATTGCTCTTTGAATAAACGGTGAGGATTAGAACCAATTGTGGCAAATAATTTACGCAGTTCCGGTTGGAAAATAATCAAGATTACGAAGGCTAAAATTTGAGGAATTTGTCCAAGAATCCAAATAAATACATCAAGCTCAAGTGCATTGGCTAACAACCACACGACAAACCAGCTCGTCATGATTCCGGTCATAATAATCAAGGCACGGCTTCCCTTTAAAAGAACAAGACCAACATAAATCACAATGGTTAATAAACTTAACTGAAGTATGACTTTTACTGCATCCCAGGTCAAATCAAATATTTGACTTAATTCATCCATATGAATGACACCACTTATTGCTTGATGTTGAAAATAGCTCGTTAAAATCTGTTGATTGACGAGCGCTATATAAATTCTTTTTGAAGAATTAAAGTTACCAATAAAACATATAACCGAATTCAGGCAAAACCAACTTATTTTCGAAGAAGTCTAACAACTTTCAAGTAAACCAAGTTCTACACGTTCTGAAAGACAAGATTTTAAGTTTAAGATTTACTCACTGGGAGTATTATTTTAAAGGTGGTACCCTCTTGTTTAAACGGATTCATTAACTCTAACTTTCCTCCTAAAGATTCCACTGAATGTTTGCTAAAGGCCAAACCAATTCCACGTTGGCATAATGGCTTGTCACTCTTTGTAGAATACCCAAATTCAAAAACGTGTTCAGCAATATCATTCGGAATGCCGGGACCATTATCAGAAACCGTACAAACCAATTCATTGGGATCTACAGATACATCAAGTGAACAATGAATAAAGATTTGTTTAATGGGTAGCTCAACCATCGTACTCAAAGCATCACAAGAATTACTGATTAAATTGATGAAAACTTGAATTAATAAAGAAGGTTCAACATGCACAAATCCATCATCTTCTAAAGACAAATTAATATTGACATTGTGCTTCCTAGCTCGCTCTTCCATTAAAGCCAAAGCATTATTTAATATCTCATGAATTGAAACATAGGACTTTGTTCCGATACCTGAAACTAAACTTTGCTGCATCTCAAGAATTTTACGTGTATGAGATAATTTTTGCTCCATGGAATGAAGCATCTTGCACTGGTTTTCATAAACCTTTTTCTCAACCGAGGCACAATGTTCTAACTGCTTAACTAAAACTTCCAAAAAAGTTTCATCTAGCTCTAACTTGGCATCCAAATTCGTTTTAATTAACTCAAGAATTGACTCAAAACGATTCAAATTATTACGCTGGTTCTCCAGCGAAACAAGCTCCATTTCTGCAACTGCTAAATTCATCACCGTAACAATATTGCCAATGTTATGAATCGTCCCAGAAAAAATTTGCTTCATCAAAAAACCGCTAATGGGCAACTCTTGATCAGATTCAAATGTTTTGCCTTCTTGCAAAATCCAAACACTCCCTTAAGCCAGAAGTACACAGATACCTCAAAAAAGAGATATAGGATTCACCTATCTCAAGTGAAATACAAAGAAGATCGCAAAATTTATTAAAGACGATGCAATTAAATTACTTCAGGCTTCAATACACCAATATACGGTAGATTACGATATGACTCATTATAATCCATACCGTATCCAACGACAAATGAGTCATCAATATCAAAACCTTGATAACGTGGTTTATCACCGATTTGGCCTGGACGATCCTTCGCTAGTAAAACACAAGTCTCAACCGAAATAGGAGAAAACTTCTGAACATGTTTAGCCACTTCAGACAAAGTAAAACCTGAATCGTATATATCATCAATGACTAATACATGACGATCCCGTATGGTTTCCTTTAACTCTGAACGAAACTTTAATAAACCCTCACTTTTCATACCGCTATACGAACTCACCTGTAATACATCAACATGTAGATTGATTGGAATTTGACGTAATAAATCGGCAGCAAAAAATAATGCACCGTGTGAAAGAATAATAGTGGTTAATGGTTTTCCGTCATAATGTTTAGTAATCTCAGCACCGAGCTCGTTAATGCGCTCTTCTAATTGTGTATTTGTAATCAGAATGCTATCTATAGCTTCTTCCATCAAGGCTCTCCCTGGAATTGAATTTTAAGAAATTATCATTATTATACAAAGGCTCTATTTTTTTTGATTCACCTTCAGTTAATTATAATTATTCTTATAGATTTGTAAACAGTCAGTTCCATACATTATGATGATATTTTTAGATAATGCAGCAACCACACCGGTCCTAGAAGAAGTCTGGCAAGACTTGGCGAAGCACCGTAGTCTTTTGTTTGCAAACCCATCATCAACTCACCCACTTGGTATTAAGGTTAAGAAACATATCGCAAACCTTGAAAAAGATTTACTCAATTACTTGGGTGGGCAACGCTACGAAATTATATGGACGAGTGGAGGGACTGAAGCTAATAACCTAGCAATTACAAACCTAAAAGCCCTAGCGAACACCAACAAGCATGTCGTGACCATGAATGGTGTGCACCCTTGTGTTATCAAACCAATTGAAGCCTTGAAAAAACAAGGACATGAAATTTCATATATTCAAACTTCAGCCCAAGAATTTGTTCAACCAAAGCAAGTAGAAAAGGTAATCAAGCCAGATACAGCATTGATAGCTCTTACTTATGTACAAAATGAAATTGGCGCCATTTTAAAACTCCAAGAAATCGTTCAAATCGTCCGTAACCATGCTCCCAATTGCCATATCCATATTGACGGAGTTCAGGCACTCGGGAAAATCCCCTTTGTCTTAGATGAACTGGATGTTGATTCAATTGCATTTTCAGGACACAAGTTTCATGCACCTGGTGGAATTGGTACGCTCATTTGTAAGAACAAACAGGCCTTTTTACCTATGTTCTTAGGAGGTGGTCAACAACAAGATATTCGTTCTGGAAGCATGGATGCATTTGGTATTCACGCATTCTGTACAGCTGCACTTCTCCACACAGAAGAAAAAAGAACTCATTTGAAAAAATTGAATCAGATTCTAAAAGAGGAATTGAGTCAAATTCAAGCTGAGATTCGATATATCACACCTAAAGACGCTGCTCCTCACATCACCATGATTAGCCTACCCAATCACGAAGCTGCTGTACTAATGCGCTTTCTGGGGGCAGAAGAAATCATGGTATCCACCGGAAGCGCGTGCTCCGCACAAATAAAACAGGCAAATCCATTCCTTACTAGTATGGGGTACTCAGAAAAGCAAGCATACGGCGCACTTCGGATTAGCTTTGGTCTACAAAATCAAGAGTATGAAATTCGACAGTTTGTTAAAACACTAAAACAAACTCTCGAAATATATTGAAAAAAATGTAAGACTTTAGTTATTTAGGGATCTTAATCGTAATCACCCAAAACCTTGATTAGCAATCACCACTAACCACTCCATTTAATACTTATAAGGTGATGTAAAACTCTATGACCGTAATTGGAACTTTGTAAATAAATTAGAAATCTTACAAAATCAACTTCATGTAACAGAGAGTATAGATCATCTCAATGAATGATGAAACATCGAATAAGACATAGCTAGAAATTCAATTTATGACAGAAGACAATCCACTATGGGTCAAAAAATAAAAACAAAGTCATGACATCTTTGCTCTTTTAATTACCTACAAAAGTACAATTTTGTAACATTTTTTATTTTTACTTTACATACTACTCATTTTTAATTACCTTATTTCAGGCTAGATTTTAAAACTTAGATATTTGGCATTAAAATTTCTATAAGAGGTTTAAGGAGAAAAATATGTATCGTGTTATGAATGAGTTTCCAAGTTTCGGGGTTATGGGTGATGAACAATATCTACAATCTGCTTTTAAAAAGATTGAGATTGTTTTGCTAGATCAAGGAATACAATTCATGAACTATACATTATTTCGTGAGACATATTTACCAATTGTTACCTATATTTACAATAGTGTAAAAAGTATGGATCATGTTCCTGTGGTTGGGGTTAATGGTTCTCAAGGATCTGGTAAATCTACATTTTGTGAAATTACTCGCTTAATATTAAAAGAAGTTTTTGACCTACAAGGCTGTAGCTTATCTATTGATGATTTTTATCATACTAAGGATAAACGAAATGAATTAGGCGAAACTGTTTCTTCTTTATTAAAAGTTAGAGGTGTACCAGGAACGCATGATATAGGGCTAGCAGTTCAGACAATTCAAAAACTCCAAGCTTCTAAAACAAATGATCAAACAGCAGTTGTTCGGTTTCATAAACAAGTAGATGATCGTGCACCAGAAGAACATTGGATGCAGTTTGAAGGGCGGCCAGATATCATCTTTTTAGAAGGATGGTGCGTAGGCTGTCCCCCATTGCAAAAAAGCGAAATGGAAGAACCTATTAATACGTTGGAAGCAAAAGAAGATGCCAATGGTGCATGGCGTAACTTTATGTATGAAAAACTGCAAAATGAATACGGTACACTTTTTGAAATGATTGATTATATGGTCTTTCTGAAAATACCTTCATTTGCTAAGGTAAAAGAATGGCGTTGGCAACAGGAACAACAGCTACTTAAGCAATGTTTAAAAAGAGGGCTTGATACATCCGCTGTAATGTCTCAAGAAGAGGTCGAACGTTTTACGCAATTCTATGAAAGATTAACAATATATATGTTAGCAGAATTAGATTCGGTGGCAGATTTAACCTTAAATGTTAATGAAATGCACCAAATTGATGCTTTTAGGATAAAGAAATGAAACAAGTAAAAAAATATATTATTTTTACAGACTTAGATGGTACACTACTAGACCATGATACATACTCTTGGGATGCCGCAAAAACTGCACTAAAAAAAATAAAAGATAAGCAAATACCCCTTATTTTTAATACATCTAAAACATTAGATGAAATAAAAAATTTACAAGAAAAAATTGGTATAAATGGACCATTTGTAGCAGAAAATGGTGGCGTAATTGCCTTTAAAGAGGATTTTGCAAAAGATAGAAAAAATATAAAAAAAATTGGAGAACATTATTGCTTTTTCTTAGGAAAAGAAATCCATTTTATACTTGATGCCTTACATGATATTCGCCAACGTACTGGCTTAAAGTTTAAAGGTTTTCATGATATGGACACAAAAGAAATTGCGAAACTTTGTAATTTCTCTGAAGAAGAAGCAAAAATTTCTGCACAAAGAACCTGTTCAGAACCTTTAATTTGGTTAGATGATGAAATTAAAGTGGGTGAGTTTATTCACATTCTAACCCAATATGGTCTTAGATTAACAAAAGGTGGGCGTTTCTATCATGTAATGGGAGATAATGACAAAGGCAGAGCTGTTCGTTGGCTCATGCACACATATAGCCAGCTATTCCCAATGGAAAACTTTCAGTCAATTGGTTTGGGAGACGGAGAAAATGACCGCCGTATGTTAAATACGGTAGATTACGCCATCGTGATTCCATCTTTTGATAAACAGATTAAAGTATTCCCAGATAATCCAAATAAAAGTGTGGCCAAATTCCCTGGTCCTAAAGGCTGGAACCAAAGTTTAATGGAAATTTTAAAATACTAATCGCGTTGTAATTGGGCAAAAATGAAAGGAAATAGTCTATGGGTGATTTTTATCAAAACGGGGTAATCACAACATTACACAATATTGGGGACCGACCGATCGATGAACTGGAAGCTGAACTCCAAAAGTTCTCAAAGAAATTACCAATGGCTTTAATTCTGCCAAGCTTATATTCTGAGCTAGAAGGTCCAGCACTAGGAAAAATTGTTGAAGAACTTAGCAAAGTGAAATACTTAAGTGAAATTATTGTTGGCCTAGATAGAGCTTCAAAAGAGGAATTCATACATGCCAAACAATACTTCAATAGACTACCGAACGTACGTGTGTTATGGAATGATGGCCCACGTCTACAAGCAATTGATGAAGTTCTTAAAGAGCAAGGTCTTGCGCCAAAGGAATTAGGGAAGGGACGCAATGTATGGTATTGCTTTGGCTACTCCTTAGCATCAGGAAAATCTAGTGCTGTAGCATTACATGACTGCGATATCCTAACATACAGCCGTTCTATTCCTGCACGACTTTTATATTCACTGGTTCACCCTGGGTCTAAATTTAAGTTCGCAAAAGGATATTATTACCGAACAGATGGTCAAAAATTAAATGGTCGCGTTAGCAGACTTCTCGTAACACCACTCATTAGAAGCTTGAAAAAATTATACCCTAATTCCGAATATTTGGATTATATGGATAGTTTCAGATATTCGCTAGCAGGTGAATTTGGAATGATGCATGATGTAGTTCGCTCAATACGGATTCCAAGTGATTGGGGACTCGAAATTGGAGTACTTTCGGAAATGTTTAGAAATGATTCTGTAAACCGGATCTGTCAGGTAGATATTTCTGATAACTATGATCATAAACATCAAATTTTAAGCCCAGAAGATCGTAGTAAGGGGCTATCTAAAATGTCCTTTGACATCTCAAAGTCCATGTTCCGTAAAATGGCAACTATGGGTGAAATTTTCTCTGAAGAAAGTTTCCGTGCTCTAAAGGCAACATACTATCGTCTAGCTTTGGACTTTGTTGATCAATATCATGCTGATGCCATGATCAATGGTCTCAAATTAGACCGTCATGCTGAAGAACAGGCTGTAGAGTTATTTGCTCAAAATATTATTGAAGCGGGTAATAGCTTCCTTCGTAAACCACAGGAACGCCCATTCATGGCACCTTGGAACCGAGTGATATCAGCACTCCCTGACATCATGGAAGACTTCTATAAAGCAGTAGAAGCAGACTGGAACGACCCAGAACTTTCTTAAAAAAAAAAGCCGCCCAGGTTTTCTTGGGCGGCAACTTATTCACTCTTTGCTAAAGTTGATTTATGCTTTATAGAAGCAATAGTATCTTCTAAGTATATTGAAAATGCCTTTAGGAGAACTGTATGATTGACAACAAAACGATTGAATCATTAAAGTTGGCCTTAGAAGCCAGCCCATCTAATATTCCACTTCATATTCATATTGCAGATTTGTACTGTCAACGTGAAGAATTTGACCATGCAGAAACGCTCTTACGAAACGCCCTCAAATTTGAGCCTGACCATAAAGAAGTTAAGCTACAACTGAGCAAAGTATACGGTCGAGAAGGTAAATTTAGTATTGCTTTGGTATTGATTGAAGAACTTCTTGAGGCAGATAAAAATAATGCACAATTCCTAGAACAATACGCTTCATTGCTTGCAAAAACGGGTCAATCAAAAGAAGCAATTAAGGTTCAGGAAGAAATAAAGAGGAAGGGATTAAATGAAGAGGATTCTTCTGTAGATTTCTTAAATCGTGCCATTGATGTTGTAGAAGGCCGTGAGCGTATACTCGAAGACACCAATATAGAAGAAGGGTCTTTAGATATCGAGCCTATACAAAGTGATACTGACTTTAGTGATGTAGGTGGGATGGAAAAAGTTAAAGATGAAATTCGTATCAAAATTATTTTGCCTTTAACCAACCAAGATCTATACAAAGCGTATGGTAAAAAAGCAGGAGGTGGTATCCTATTATATGGCCCCCCTGGTTGCGGTAAAACGTTTCTTGCAAAGGCAACAGCAGGAGAAGTCAAAGCACAATTTATGAGCGTTGGTCTTAATGATATTTTAAATATGTGGATTGGACAAAGTGAAGAACGTCTGCACAACACCTTTGAAATGGCACGTAAACAAACTCCTTCTGTATTATTTTTTGATGAAGTAGATGCGTTAGGTGCAAAACGAAGTGATATGCGACAAAGTTCAGGTAGACACTTGATTAATCAATTTCTATCCGAATTAGACGGCGTTGATACAGACAATGAAGGAGTTCTTGTTCTAGCAGCTACAAATGCCCCCTGGCACTTAGATACAGCATTTAGAAGACCTGGAAGGTTTGACCGTATTATCTTTGTCCCGCCGCCTGACGAAACTGCTAGAACGCAAATTCTAAAATTGATGACTAAAGAAATGCCACAAGATAAGCTCGACTTGATCAAAGTAGCTAGAAAATGTGATGGCTTTTCAGGAGCTGATTTAAAAGCTGTTGTGGACATTGCAGTTGAAGATTTATTACGCACTAGTATAAAATCAGGTAAGGTGGAACCGATTACCACAAAACATTTGCTTAAGGCAAGTAAACAAGTACCTCCAAGCACAAAGGAATGGTTTGCTACAGCTCGCAATCATGCCATATACGCAAACGAAGCTGGTTTGTATGATGATGTCCTAAGCTACCTGAATATAAAGAGATAAACATGATACAGCATATCTCCCTATTGATGGGGCAAGGTAATTACAAGGAAGCATTAAAACGGCTTCAAATTCTTATAGCTGAGACACCAGAGTATCCATATCTCCATGTTTTAGCAGCTCATTGTTTTAATGAAATTGAGCAATATAAAAATGCACTAGATGAAGCAAATCAAGCCATATCCCTAGACCCTGAGTACGGTGAAGCATACAATGCTAAAGCAGTAACTTATATCTATTTGGATAAATTCAAAGAAGCCAAAGATAATGTAGAAATTGCTATTTCGTTAAATCCAGATAGTGAATCCTTTTATGCAAATTTAGCTGAAATTGAATCTGTGGCAGGTCATTGGCAAGAAAGCCTTGAAGCAGCAGAGTTGGGCTTAATGATATCCCCACAAGACCTGAGTTGCAACAACCTGCGTGCACAAGCTTTGCGCAAACTCGGTAGAACTGCTGAGGCAGATATAACTTTAGATTCAGTACTAACGGAAAATCCAGAAGACTCATTTACTCATGCAAGTATGGGGTGGGCATTATTAGAAAAAGGAAACTATAAGCAGGCCTTTGAACACTTCCGGGAGGCCCTAAGGCTTGAACCAGGAAATGAATATGCAAGACAAGGAATTATCCATGCGATGCAGGCAAGAAGTCGTATTTATCGGCTATGCTTAAAATACTTTTTCTGGACTTCAAAGCTCAGTCGTGAAAAAATTTTTAAAATCATCATAGGTCTCTATCTTGTAAATATTCTCGTTCGTTCAATGGGTAAAGCATTTAATGAAATTCAACCAATAGCAAAAGTTTTTAATTATGCTTATCTAATCTTTGCACTCTCTACTTGGCTAACTCAGCCTTTTTTCAATCTATTACTAAATTTTGACTCATTTGGACGTCTAGTTTTGACTAAGAGGGAACGCATTGAATCTGTTTTTTTTGGTCTTTTTATCATGATTGCTGGAGTTGCATTCATCTGGTCGCTTTTCACCAATCAAGCAATTGTATTTAACTTTACTTTATTTGGTATATTTATGGCAATTGCAATAGCAGGTATTCAGCAACAATCACAAAAAATACGAATTCAACAATATATCGTCTTTAGTGCTGTACTATGCCTTCTCGGAATTAGTGCATTAGTATTTGAAGTTTTAATAGGTGTAAATATGATCGCAATCTTTATCTTGCCTGCGATCATTTACCAGCTAATGATCATGTTCAGAAAATAACAGCTTTATTGATCCCAGTTCTTAAGATCCTTAAAGAAGGTATCTATACCTAGGGAATCACCACGTAGATTTTGATTTAAATCATCAAGGATTAACTCTCGAACTTTTTGTAAAGTGTTCTTGGATAAATTTGCCTTGTATTCGTTAAACTGCAGCAGTGCTCCTACACGGTCACCACTATAGTAACGCTTCCAAATAGCACAGACAGCACCACTCTGACTAACAGGCTTTTCAAAAGGAAACTTACGGACCTCAATAGCAAAATTTGCACTCCCTTTCATTGAAACTATTCGAAAAAAGTTTATCTCTTGAGCAAATTGATTTTGCTTATCTTCAAAAACTTGTGGCTGAAACTTCAGCAACTCGGCTAAAATAAGAAAACGACGAGGAGTTCCCTCTACCTGAGCATGATCTAACTCCACTAATAACTCAAGCCCCTGATAATGCTCCTCAACATCACGCTGAGATTGTATGCGGGCCAACTCTTTTTTATACCACAAGGCAAAAGCTGATGATAATTTACTAAAATTATCCATAGGAATTCGCTCTAAGCTTTTCAAAGCAAGCTCTGCACTTCCATAGGGTCGCCCAGACAAATATGCCTCAAAAGCTTTCAACTCAAAAATAGATTTAGAGGATTCTTTCACTTGGTTTAGAGCACCCACTTCAATTTCAGCCTTATCAGTTAATGCCTCCGCCTGATTTAAATCACCTGCAGCTAAAGCAGTATTGACCTGCTCAATATAATAACGCTCATTGACTGTCAACAAAATACGCTCAATAAAGGCTTCATCGTGAGTTAATTCTTGAAACTTCTCTAAGTTTTCAACCAATTGCTCATGATCTTCATTTTGCACACTATCTGCAGCAGCAAGCAAGTAATGCCCACGCTCATCAAAATAAGTAGCGGCTGTTTCTTGTTTACCACAAGATGCAAGTAAAATAAAAGATAAAATGATGCTGTAGATTTTCATTATTTCGAAAATAGAAATTTTATTTTTTCCCACAAACTAAGCTTTTGATTTGGAATATTAAAAGGTTGAGTTTCAGTACCATCAAATGTACCAACTGAAATATTACTCATATCCCAATCTAGCTCTTTCGCAAGCTCCTCCAGACTCTCATCTAATTTTAATAACAAATTAATTGTAAAGGCATCCATACGAACGATTGAGTTCTGAACTGCATCACCATCGTAACAAGTATCATTAATACGCTTCCACAAGTTTTTAAAAACTTCATTTAGGGGGTCTAAGTGAAGATGTATATCCTGCTTGGCTAGATTGATATCACCACGAAATTTTAAAACTAGCTTAGTAATCAAGTGATGAGTTAATTCATTATTTGTTGCAAAGGGCCGTAAATCCCAAAGCAAAGGACGTAACTTTTTACCAATAGGACAACCACTCGAAAACACACTAAGTTGAACAAATATAGAGCCCACTTCTTGAAGAGTGCCTTTAATATGGGTACTACGGTTTGCGCCATCAATGGCAACCGCCTCAACTTGTTCATAGGAATAACGATCTTTAAAGCGAAGAAGCGAATTATCTAAAGACTCTGCAGCAGGACAAAAAGACATATCTTTTTGATTTAATGGACAACAGGCACACTGATGAAACTTTAACTTAGCCCAATCAGACGGCTCGCGAAAATCAGCAATCGAAAACGTACCAGAACGAGTCATTTCAATATGAAATTGCTCTTCCTGACCATCTTGAAAACGAATCAATAACTCTTTATACCAGCCATCTGTTTTTGTTGTTTTACTGGTCACATAAACCCCTTAAAATTCTTCTAGTCTCTCTACCTATAAACATAGTTAATATATCGGCCTAATCATCAATATAACACTTTTGATGAATTACAGAAGATAAATAGCTAAAAGAACTATTATTATTTCGGGCATTAAGGCACAGTCATAGTTTGGGTAAGTAAAATCTTTTGTCCATATTTAAATAGCAGGGTACTTTTAGGCTTAATATACCAATTCCCCTCAAGTTCTCTAAATAAATTAAATATGAAGAGTAATTATATAGATTTTGTCTATTCTATTAATCATAATTACAATCTGATTATGATTTAATTCTTTTATCTGTAAAAGTCGTAATTTTATTAAGGAAAAGATAGATAAATATAGCCCCACAAGAGAATATCATAATCCCATAGCCAATCCCGAAATAATCTACAAAAATACCAATAAATACAGAAAAAATAGCGGCTAAAATGGAGCTGTATGAAGATTGAGTAGAAACTACAGACGTCATAACTTGTTCATCTGCCTCTTCGGCAATTAGTCCAACCAGAACCGGCTTACGAATATTCTCGATTAAGAAAATACATACAAATAAGATAATACTGATCAATCCACAATGAAGTCCATAAAATAACCCACTTAACACGCCACAACTTAGACCCATCAGCATAGAAAGATGCACAAAATAAGGACCAATAAACTTTTGAAAACGAGCCGCATTTTTAGATGCTACAGAAGTCAGACAATAAATAAAAAAGTAAAAAATCCCAATTTCTAAACCGCTCTGTGCTTCTTCACCCTGCTTTGACAACCAATACCAACCCCCAAAAATTCCAGTTGCAAAAACAATGGTCTGCAAATAATCTTTACAAGATTTGAGGTAAGCAGTAAAAAATGCAGAAGTATTCATAACCTTAAAAACGGCAGGATTCTGTAAATTATGAAATAAGTTACGCAGCTCAATCCGAATACTATTATGTTTTTCTTTTAATGAAGAATTACTTAAATTCAGTTCATTGGGATAAGACATAACATTGACCAAATTTAACATATACGGAAGAATACTCAAAAGGAAAATATATTTGATTTGACTTGTATAAAGCACAAAGATTCCGGCTAAGATTGAAGATAAAGCACTACCTAACTGAGACCAAGAACGAGTTCTACCATAATACTCAGACTTTATATTTTGCCAGCCATGCTTATTTAAATATTGGACAATCATCGCTTTATTAGAGCCGGAGCGAAAAGCATCTGCAATTCCAAAGAAAATCATTCCTAAAGTCAAAACCCAAAAGTTCTTACCTAAATAATAAATGATGAAAGAAACAATGAATAATAAAAAGGATACAACAAGGGAAGTTTTGCGACCATAGGTATCCGCCCAAACACCAGATGGAATCTCCATAATATAGGTACAAACAGAACGCACCGCATACAAAGTACCAATCTCTGTATAAGAAAAACCACGCAAATGTAAATATAAAAGTAAAAATGAATCAAAAAAACGTAGGTTTTTTAAAAAACCATAAGCAGAAAACTTGTAGTATTGTAAATTTTTATAGGAAATGTCATGACTCGGTACCATAATATAAATGGAATCAAGTGAACAAAATTTTCAAACAAGAATCAACAATTATTAGCGACTAGGATCTTTAAAAATAAATTGAAAATAAGTATCAGGTGATTTAAACTCATCAACTTGAGTCGCGTAAGGGTCCCCCTTTTTTAGCAAACTACAACCCAAGGTAAATTCTTTTAAATTGTCCAACCAAGGTTTTATGGATTCATCTTCATCTATCATTGGTGGAGGAGCAAATTGAGGTATATAAACCTTAAACTCAAGCAGATAACCATCTCGAATTAGATAATGCTTAATTTCAAAAATATCAGTTTTAATAGATTCCATGGAATTCAACCAATTATTTCTAATTGAAACAATATTCCCTGCATAAGGGTATCTAACAATAGCTTGAAGGACTTTGCCATCTTGATCACTTAAAAAGTCACACCACTCAAGATAGCCACGAACACGAAGACACTCCATTTTCATTTGAGATGCAATTCTTTCAAGCAACAAATCATTTTTAGGGTATTCTGCTCGAATCTTCGTGTAAGTAACAACTGCACTATAGCCCGTCTCCTCTAAGAAAATAAGTTGCCAGGTTATACCTGGTGTAACTTCTTGAAAACCGACTCGCAACTTTGTTGTATTGAGGTCTGGAGACTTGAACTTTAACTGCGTTGAAGGACAATTAAATTCATTATTTAATATGAATTTTCTTGCATCACCTTCATATTCAATTGATAAAACTGAAAAACAAAAAATAAAAAATAAAAAAATATATAACTTAAACATTTTAATCCCTCTCTTAAAAAATGACCGAAACATAACATCACATAAAGCTTAAACAAATTGAAATACAAAAAAAAAGGCCGTTACTGAGCTATGCTCAATAACGGCCTTTTCGGACTCAGAATCAGACTCTCCTGAATCCGTAACATAAACTACGAAATCTTAGCGACGACGTTTTGCCAAACGACGTTTAATCTCACTTGGCTTCTCATAGTAACGGCGATTACGAATGTCTTTGATAGTACCTTCTTTATCCATCTTCTTTTTAAGACGACGAAGAGCTTTATCAATAGGTTCACCTTTTTTTACTCGAACTTCAGACATTATATCACCTCCTTACTGTCAGCCAATCTGTCCTGACACCGATGTTGGGTTTTTATGCAAATATCCGTCTGAAAGATATTAGCCCCGGGTTAAAATATTAAATTAATTATAAAGGTATTTGTGAATATCGAGGATCGTCTTCAACTTTTTCACCGTTTGCACGAGCTTCTGCTTCTTCGCGTGCCATACGATCTTCCTCAATATAACGACGTAACTTAATTAGTGCTTGATTCTGAATCTGACGAACACGCTCACGTGTACGACCAATTATTTTAGAAACCTCTTCAAGAGTTTTAGCACGAGCACCATCTAAACCAAAACGCATAACCAAAATTAAACGCTCACGGTCATCCAACTTGTGGATTAAACCTTTTAACTGACGTAACATTTCCAAATCAGAAATCATTAAGTCAGGTGTGGTTGCGTTATTATCTGGGATAATGTCCTGATACATACTTTCTTCACCCTGCTGGATTGGATCCTGTAATGAAAAAGTACGAAGCTCAGCTAGACGTAAGGAAGCTACTGTACGCTCAGAAAACTCCAAATGATTGGCAATTTCCGTATCAGTAGGCTCACGGCCTAACTCTTCAGAAAGGGCTAAACGAGCACCTTTAATTTTATTAATCTTTCCAGCAGATTGAACCGGTATACGAATCGTACGGCTCTGATTGGAAAGTGCACGGCGCATAGATTGCTTAATCCACCAGGCTGCATAAGAACTGAACTTAGCACCTTTCTCTGGATCAAACTTCTCTACTGCTTTCATTAAACCAATATTACCTTCGGAAATTAAATCCAAAAGAGGTAATCCAAGACCTTTAAAGTCGTGAGCAATCTTTACTACTAGGCGTAGATTTGCCTGAATTAGTTTTGCACGCGCTTGCTCACTACCCGCAGCAATTTCAGCAGCCAATGTGACTTCTTCCTCGCGAGTAACTAAAGGGATCTGACCGATCTCCCGCATATAGGATTTCATCGTGTCATTTTTGTTTCCAGCTACGACTGACAAAATACGTGCTCCATTTTATTTGTGTAGTTTTCCCTGCTACTAATACTATATGCAGGGCATTTTATTTTGCTTTACTACGCTTCCGCTCCAGCCCACAATGTTGAATAACAACGTTCTGAATGCATAGTCTTTACTTATAAGCCTAAAAATTGGCCAATATCCTAATTACCATCGCTAGACTTATTGCAAAACATCTATCTTACATTACTTGTTTAAATCGTGAAAATTGCTGATTTTTAGCACGTATACACGAAAAATAGATGCAAAGCGTCAAAGTTTTCAATATAACTTATTTTACCCATTTGTGCAATATCATTTTGACTAAAGTGCCTAAAATTTCATTAAAAAAATTCAATTCCCTGCTAAATCAAAATAATTTGGAGCAGGATTATTGTTACTTTTTAGACCAAAACAAGGATGACTTCTTTTTAAGTTTACTGCTTTTAACGGAGCATTTCAGCCTGTCTGGAAAAGTACTGATTGTAATGGAGAATTTACGTGGGCAGCTCGGCCTACTGGAACATTTAAATCACGTCATAGAACATTTTGAATTTGGAGTAAATTTTCATTGGTTTAGCAGTCTTGAAGTGGGGCGGAGCGAATATGTACCTGAGCATGAGTGTAGAAGATCAAGAATTTTATTGGAAACAAGCGAAAAAGAGGGAATTTTCCTCGCCACTGCGGACGAACTGATCAAAGATCTACCTGCACCACAACTGTTTAGAGAAAACTTCCTGAAGCTTGAACGTGGAAGCGAAAATCAACCTCCACAAAAATTGGTGAAACTACTCACCAAACTTGACTATGATAATGAAGCAGAAGTCCACCTCCCCGGTGAATTCTCTTGGCGAGGTGGAATTTTAGATATCTTTAGCCCTGCACATCGATACCCATTTAGACTCGATTATTGGGGAGATGAAATCGAAAGCATACGTTTCTTTGACCCTCAAAATCAATGTTCTCTGGAAGAAGTCACACATGCGATGATGATTCCAAGAGGTGAAACAAATCCTATTTTTGAAGCCAAAGAAAAAGGCCAACTTCTGGATTACTTTGGCGAAGATGTCACCATACTCTATTGCTGTAGCGATATAAGCTCAAATGCTGAAGAAGAAGCAATGAAACTATGCGAACAAAACTTTAAAGTCAAAAAAACTGATCCATGCCCAGACTACCTCAACGAAAACGGATTCGGCTTTGAAGCACTCTCTGAAAATTGGTGGCTCATGCAAGAAGATGCAAATCGACTTGTTCATGAACAAGTTCTCATTGATGAACTCAAACGACTCGAAATGAGTGAATACCAAATCTTCTTTACCTACCGCAAAGAAAGTACACTTAAATACTTAGAAAGCTTTATTCAAGAAAAGAAACTGACATACCCCAATATTTACTTTACACAAGATATTAGTTTACCAGAAGGACTCTTACTGCCTAAAAATAAAATTGCGATCTTTACAGAAGCAGAAATTTTTGGGCGAAGTACCCGCAGTCGCCCACCCGTAAATAATTACTTTCAAGCAGACCATGCATTTCACGAACAACAGAACTTATTACCTGGTGAATTTGCCGTTCATGCCGGTTATGGAATCTGTCGTTATATTGGTGTTCGAATGGTGGAAGACAAAGGTAAAATTGGCGAATCCATGGTACTAGAATTTGAAGATGAAATGGAAATGCTAGTACCGCTGGATCAAGCACATCTAGTTTCACGATATGTGAGTACTGGGAAAGCATACCCCAAATTATCAAAAGTAGGCACATCCACCTGGAAAACAAAACGCAATAAAACAGAAAATGCGCTAAAAGATTTTGCAGCAGAAATGCTAAGAATTCAAGCCGTGAGAAAACATGTGGAGGGATTTCGTTTTGTCGGTAGTGAAGAAGAACAAGCACTCTTTGATCAAGCATTCCCATATACGCTGACAAAGGATCAGGAGACCGTACTTGAAGATGTCTATCGAGATATGGAAGCACCAAGACCAATGGATCGTCTCGTCTGTGGTGACGTGGGCTTTGGCAAAACAGAAATTGCGATGCGTGCAATCTTTAAAGCCATCTCTTCAGGTAAACAAACAGCACTCCTTGTTCCTACAACCTTCCTGGCTGAACAACATTACTTTTCATTCAAAAAACGCTTTGAAGATTTCCCCATTGTCATTGAGGTCCTCTCAAGATTTAAATCTGCTAAAGAACAACGCGCCATACTTGAACGTGTGGCTAGTGGCGGGGTTGATATTTTAATTGGAACCCACCGTATCCTGAGTAAAGATGTAAGCTTTCCAGATTTAGGCCTGATCACGATTGATGAAGAACAACGTTTTGGGGTCGAACATAAAGAAAAATTAAAACAGATGCGAGCAAATGTTGATGTACTTACACTATCAGCCACTCCTATACCAAGAACACTCTATTTCTCTGTTGCAGGCTTACGAGATATTTCAACGATTGCAACACCTCCATTAGCAAGGCTACCTGTGCAAACAACCGTCTGTAAATATGATAGGGAAGTCATTAAAACTGCCATACAACACGAACTCGATCGCTTAGGTCAAGTTTACTATTTGCACAATCGAGTCAAAACTATACATGAAAAAGCTGCACAGATAAAAGCCTTATTTCCATCAGCAAATATACAAGTTGCTCATGGACAAATGTCTGAACTAGAACTAGAGCCTGTGCTACTTGGCTTCTTTCATGGGGATGTAGATATCCTCGTATGTACCACCATTATTGAAAGTGGAATGGATGTCTCAAATGCCAACACTATGATGGTTGAAGACGCACACCGCTTTGGCTTAGCTGAACTGTATCAAATCCGAGGACGCGTGGGTAGACACCACAGACAAGCATATGCATATCTATTTGTTCCAGGAGCAGATCTCGTTACGGGTGATGCAAGAAAAAGACTACATGCAATCCGTAAATATACACAACTAGGAGCAGGCTTTAAACTTGCGCTAAAAGATCTCGAAATTCGCGGATCAGGAAATATTATCGGAAAAGAACAATCTGGATACATATCCACCATTGGATTTGATCTATATTGTAAAATATTAAAAGAGGCGGTTAAACGCCTAAAGGGGCAAAAGGTTGCAGACCATAATCAAGTGGTCGTTATTGCAGAAGAACTGTGCTTTGGAATCAGCAAAGATCACAACAGAATCTCTTTGGCACTTTCACCACAATACATCACAGATGAACAAACTAGAATCAACCTTTATCGGCGCCTTGGTGAAATTTCTTCACAAGAAGAACTAAACCAGTTCGAAACCGAAATCGGGGACCGCTTCGGAAAACCGGATGAACCAGCACAAAACTTGATCGAACTTTATCAGTTGAAATTTGAAGCACATGAAAAAGGAATTCATACAATCAAAGTATTCAATGGGCATATCCAAATGCTAGGACAAAAAGGACTTCTACGCATCGATAAAAACGTACCAAAAAGAAACCCACGATACCCAATCTTTGAACAACTATTTAAGGTATTGCGCAACCCAAACGCCAGCTTCAGGTAACTTCTTAGTCTCCTCTACTAAAGTAGCAAAATTAAAAGACAACCGAAAGACCTAAAGCGTATCACTAATTCCATCAATTCTTAAAAGCCAATATCTTTTAAGCGTTGCTCATCTTCAGGACTTAAGCGCTCAAATAAAGTGGTGGAACCATCTGTCTCCTGAATAACCAAATACTTCTTATTAAAAAATAGAATTGGGTTGATATCATCCGGCTTCCATTCAATAGAGTGCCCTGCTAACTTCCATGAGCCATCATAAGGGATATGCGAACCAGGCGTCAGATATTCTATACTTGACTTTGTTTCTAAAGCAAATGTATCATAATCCTCATCATCTTTTAAATGGTGGTAATACATGCCATCTTTATACAAGTTATAACTAAACCAATACCCTTTTAGATTTTCAACAGTAATAGGTAGCTGTGGATCTGTTTTTAAGGACTGCAAGTCAAAACCAACAAGCTTATGGATCTCACGGTAATAATCATCAGGGCTGATATCTTTACCCATCGATTTCTTACTATTAATTCGCGGGGATCGACCAACGGCTTCGTAATGATTGCGCTCAGCTAAAAGCATGACAACATCCTGCTTCCATTGCGCACTATAAGTCTTCTCAGCAAGACGAGCCTTGTACGCATCCAAATAAGTTAATTTCTCCAGCCTTTTCTTCTCAATTGTGTTGTAGCTGTAATATAAAAAGGCACCTATTAAACCCAAAATAACAAGGAGAATACCAAGACAGCCCAAGCAACTAAAAGCCGCAATTTTGACTTTATTACTTTTCTTTTTTTGGGGGGGCTGAAACTCTTCCATTTCCTCAGGCAAAGCAACAACTGTTTTCTGACGTGCGAAAGAAGCTGTAGATTTAGCACCAGGCTGATTATTGCTACGAATTTTTCCAGTAGAGGCACCACTAGGACTTTTAATACGAGTCTTAGTCGTCTTCAATTTCACACCAGACTTACGTGGTTTGAGCTTACGGACCGTAAATTCAGCGGCACAAGAAGGACAATTTACAATCTCACCAACTAACTCTTCTTCAACATGATCACTCCAACCACAATGCGGACACTTGCATTTCGCCAAAACAATTTTCTCCTCGGTAAATTAGTTGAATAAGAAAACATTAAATTACCTAAATAACTAAAGATATCAAGCAAGTCTAAACAAAGCACTTAAGAAACAACAACATGAAATCTTTCTTACACCGCATCACCCTCAGTATTGCAACTGCATTCACACGAACAAGTTGCTCGCTTTGTTTCGCTTCACGGCTCCCTCATCCCCCTCCACGTTGAAACTCTCTTCTCTTCATTCTGCAAAGCGATCTATTGGCAAAAGCTCTCTCGTTGTGCTAAATTAGTTTATCGCATCATAATCAATAATTAGACATATATCTTATAGAATAAGGAATACCCGAATAGGTGCTATTAACCATATCGACCAATCATCAGCCAGGAACAGATTTAGGTTTCTTGCTACATAAGCATACTGAAAAATTTCAGTCCATCAACTTGTCCATTGGGCAGGCTCATATCTTTTATCCAGAGCAGTCTCCAGAGCAAACGACTGTTGCTTTGTTATTAGATATAGATCCCATTGATATGGTGAAAAATCGTGTGCGATCAGGTGGAGGCTTTTCTTTAGCACAATATGTGAATGATCGTCCTTATGTTGCATCATCTTTTTTAAGTGTTGCTATTTCAAAAGCATTTTCTACGACCATGAATGGAACCTGTAAAGCCAAGCCTGAGCTAGTGGATACTGCTATGGACTTTAGCGTACGTATATCTGTCGTATCAGCACCACGCGGGGGTGAAATCCTCATTCGCAGTTTGTTTGAACCATTGTGCTATTCGGTAAACATTCAGCGTCATACCTTAGATGACCAATTTGTAGAATGGGGAGATAGTAGATATTTCACCCTAGAGTTGTCTCAAAATATTACCTTAAAAGAACTCCTATCGCATTTATATGTTCTCATCCCAGCATTAGATCAAGATAAACACTACTTTGTTAGCCAACAGGAAATTGATAAACTACTCAAAAAAGGAAAAGGATGGTTGTCTCAACATCCCCACAAAGAAACCATTACACGACGTTACTTACTCAACTTGAGATCCCTATCCTATCAAGCACTTGAACGACTTCGTGAGGAAAATGATACCCAAGAGCAAGAAGAAACTCAAGAAGAAAAGGTACGGCAAGAGAGTTTACATCAAAAGCGTTTAAAGTGTGTGCTCAAACAGCTCAAAGAATCCGGTGCAAAGCGTGTGCTTGATTTGGGTTGTGGCGAAGGCAAACTCATAAAACTTTTACTGAAAGAAAAACAGTTTACTCAAATCGTTGGGACAGATGTATGTTATACATCTTTGTCACGTGCAAAAGATCGTTTGTATTGGAATGAAATGGCTCCTAGGCAAAAAGAGAGAATTGACTTATTTCAAGGCGCACTGACCTATAAAGATAAGCGTTTAGAAGGCTTTGATGCTGCAGCGATTGTAGAAGTGATTGAACACTTAGAGGAAGACCGCCTCGAGGCGTTTGAACGTGTAGTCTTTGAGCATGCCAAGCCTACAACGGTCATCCTAACAACTCCTAATCGTGAATTTAATAGTCAATTTGAAAACATGAAAACAGATAGCTTTCGACATACGGATCACCGCTTTGAATGGACAAGGCATGAATTTGAAACATGGGCAAAAAAAGTTGCTGAAACATTTCATTATAGCGTAAGCTTTGTGCCAATCGGTGATGAAGTCGAAGGGGTCGGTGCGCCATCACAAATGGGAGTCTTTCGTTATGCGCATTAATGTACCAGAATTATCCCTCGTATTACTCATTGGACCATCCGGTTCTGGAAAAAGCTCCTTCGCAAAAAAACATTTTGCCAAACACCAGGTCGTTTCTTCGGATTTCTGTCGTGGTATGATATCCAATGATGAAAATAATCAAGCAGCAACAAATGATGCTTTTGATCTACTCAATTATATCATTGCAAAACGCCTTAAAAATGGCCTACTTACGGTTGTCGATGCAACCAATGTTCAAAAGGAATCACGCAAGCAATTGATTCAATTAGCACGCGAATATCACACTTTACCTGTAGCGATTGTCTTGGACTTACCCGAAGCAATCTGTACCGAACGCAATAAAGAACGGTCAGATCGCAACTTTGGTAAACATGTGATCCGTCAGCAAAGACAACAACTAAGACGTTCTCTTAAGGGGTTAAAACGTGAAGGCTTCAGAAAGTTGTATATCTTAAAGTCTGTTGAAGAAGTAGAGGCCATTCAAACCATTGACACCGAAAAGCTGTATAATGATAAAAAAGACATTTGCGGGCCTTTTGATATTATTGGTGATATTCATGGTTGCTACAAAGAAACCATAGCCTTACTTAAAAAGTTAAACTACAGCATCACAAAAGTTGACGATGATGGCCAGAATTATGGCTTATCGGTTCAACATCCTGAACAACGACAAGTTATCTTCTTAGGTGACCTGGTAGACCGAGGCCCCAATTCTCCTGCAGTACTAAAATTGGTCATGTCTATGGTTAATAATGGTATAGCTTGGTGTGTGCCCGGAAATCATGACCTTAAGCTACAACGCAAGCTCTTCGGTAAACAAGTCACTCTAAATCATGGACTTGACTTAACCGTGGCACAACTAGAACAAGAAAGTCAGGCATTTCGTGATGAAGTCAGAGAATTCCTTTATGGTTTAATTAGTCATTATATATTTGATCATGGAAAACTTGTCGTTTCCCATGCTGGCTTAAAAGAAGATATGCATGGCCGTGGCTCTGCTGCTGTACGTTCATTCTGTCTCTATGGTGAAACAACAGGGGAAATTGATGAATTTGGCTTACCTGTTCGTCATAACTGGGCAAGTGAATATAAGGGACAGGCAAAAGTTGTCTATGGACATACACCGATACCGGAAGCAGAATGGTTTAACAATACTATAGATATTGATACTGGTTGTGTCTTTGGAGGAAAACTCACCGCACTACGATACCCAGAAAATGAGCTTGTCTCAGTTGCCGCAAAGCAAATATATTGTGAGCCAGCCAAGCCCTTGATTCCTGAAATAAAATTAACAATGAGTCATCAGCATGAATATGATGACCTCTTAAATATTGAAGATGTTGTCGGTAAGCGTATTATCCAAACGCGTTTGCGTAATAACTTGACGATCCGTGAAGAAAACTCTATTGCTGCCTTAGAGGTGATGAGTCGCTTTGCCGTTAATCCCAAATGGTTGATCTATTTACCACCAACAATGTCGCCATGTGAAACAAGTGAGTTACCCAACTTCCTGGAACATCCCAAAGAAGCGATTTCCTATTATAGGCAACAAGGAATTGAGCAAATTGTTTGTGAAGAAAAACATATGGGTTCACGTACCATTCTAATACTTTGTAAAGATCAAGAAACCGTTCGAACACGCTTTGGCATTCAAACGAATAACCTAGGAATTTGCTACACCAGAACAGGACGCAACTTTTTTACCGCCTCTGATCTTGAAAAAGCTTTTCTTGATCGTGCAGTAACTAGCTTATCTAAAGCTAACTTTTGGGATAAACACAATACCAATTGGGTTTGTTTTGATGCAGAATTAATGCCTTGGTCCGTGAAAGCACAAGCACTATTAAAAGAACAGTATGCAGCAGTAGGTGCAGCTGCACAACATTCACTGCCAGCAGTAGAACAAGCCCTAGAGCAAGTGATTCAACGCGGTATACTAGGTGCAGAAGAAATATTGGAAAAGTTTGCGTATAAACGTAACGCAGTGGATAAATTTGTCGATGCCTATCGCAATTACTGCTGGCCTGTAGATGCATTAACTGACCTGAAATTGGCACCTTTTCATATATTAGCAACAGAAGGTGCAGTGCATGTAGATAAAAACCATGAATGGCATATGCAGCAGATCAAAGAAATATGTGATGTCGATCAACAATTTTTCAAAGCGACCCCATACAAAGTGATTCATACACAGGATGAAACCAGTGTTAAGGATGCCATCAATTGGTGGCTTGAACTGACACAAAAAGGTGGAGAAGGTATGGTTGTCAAACCCTATCAATATATCAGCTTTGGGAAAAAGGGACTCATACAGCCCGCAGTCAAATGTAGAGGAAGTGAATACTTACGAATCATCTATGGACCCGAATATGACCGACAAGAAAACCTAAGTAGACTCAAAAAACGGGGCTTGGCAAGAAAACGTTCATTAGCTTTACGTGAATTTGCTCTGGGGATAGAAGGCTTAGAGCGCTTCGTCAGGAAAGAACCTCTAAGACGTATCCACGAAAGTATATTCGCTGTTTTAGCCCTAGAATCCGAAGAAGTCGATCCTCGACTATAAGCTCTAACAATAGAGCGCCAACTGAGGCATCGCACAGCGAGATCGAAGCGGTAAAAAAGACCTTTTTATCATACCTCATAAAATGCTCTTTAACCTTATTTATCCACCATTGCATGGAGTACCGTTTATGCGAATGAGACGTAGGCGAAGTCCAAGAAGCAATACGCATAAACATTCTTTCTATCTTCTCTCCGCGTTTCTCGGTATTCCCTCCTCTTCTCTCCTCCCTCTCCGCGTTAATCTCTTACCTAAATGCAAACAGCCCACCTAATTGCTCAGATGGGCTGTTAAAAATGAAGGGGCTAATTAGCCTTCAAGTGCAAGTAGCAATGGTGTTTCTAGAGATTCACAAATCCAACGTAGGAAACGTGCACCATCTGCACCATCAATGATACGGTGATCATAGGATAAGGACAGAGGCATTGTGTCTCTTGGTTCAAACTCACTACCATTCCATAAAGGCTCCTTACCGCCACGAGCAATGCCTAGAATCGCAACCTCAGGAGAGTTTACAATCGGCGTGAATGCAGTACCACCAATTGCACCAACGTTTGAGATGGTGAAAGTACCGCCACTCATGTCAGCAGGAGTTAACTTACCAGCACGTGCTTTACCAGCGATTTCGCCGAGTGCAGTCGTAATTTCAATGATATTCAGTGTATCAGCTGCGCGGATCACAGGAACGACTAAACCACGAGGAGTATCAACTGCAATACCAATGTTCACATCTTCTTTGAAGATAATAGATTTGTTATCCATATCCACAGATGCGTTAAACTGAGGGAATTTCTTCAGTGCTTGCGCAACGATCTTAATCAGTACTGCAGTAGCCGTAAGTTTTCCACCACCTTGTTTCTCAACACGCTTTTGTAGCGTCTTACGTAATACTTCAATATCCGTAATATCTGCTTTGTCGAATTGTGTTACATGTGGAATTGTGCTCCAAGCTTTTTCCATGTGCTGTGCAGTAACGTAACGAATGTTGCTCATCTTCTCAACCGTCGTTGCGCCTGTTACAGCCGGACCATCCGCCGCAACTCGTTTTACAGCACCAGAATTTAGCTTTTTAGCATATACTTTTACATCTTCTTCAGAAATACGTCCACCAGGACCTGTACCATCTACTTCACCAATCTCAACACCAATTTCACGTGCAAAACGACGTACACCTGGCGATGCAGGAACTTTTACGCCTTCAGACTTTGCTTTAGGAGTGGATGGTGCTGGAGCAGGAGCCGCTTTTGGAGCTGCTTCGGCAACTGGCGCAGGAGCTGCAACTGGCGCAGGAGCTGCAACTGGCGCAGGAGCTGCAACTGGCGCAGGAGCTGCAACTGGTGCACTACCTGCTGCTGCTTCTACAACTAAGATCTTATCACCAGGTTTTAAACTCTGACCATCAGCTGCAAGTACTTCTAATACTTTACCGCCAACTTCCGCAGGTACTGGCATAGAAGACTTACCTGTCTCTACTTCAAGTACATCATCGCCAACAGCGATGGTGTCACCAACGCTTACTAGAACGTTCGTAACTTCTGCTGCATCAACACCATCACCAAGGTCTGGTAGAAGCACATCAACTGGACCCGCTGCTGCAGGTGCTGCTGCAGGTGCTGGAGCTGGCTCAGCCGCTGGTGCCGGAGCAGGTGCTGCTTCCGCTACTGGTGCAGGCGCCGCGCCTTCACCTTCAAGTGTTAGAATCACAGTACCAGGTGCAATAGAGTCACCTTCGTTTACATTGATTGCAGTGATCTTACCTGCTACTTCCGCAGGTACTGGCATAGAAGACTTACCTGTCTCTACTTCCATTACATCATCACCAACAGCGATAGTATCACCAACGCTTACAAGAATATTGGTTACTTCGGCTGCATCTACGCCATCACCTAAGTCGGGTAATTTATATTCAATTGCCATCGTGTTGCCCCCTTACGCGTACTGCGGGTTAAGTTTATCTGGGTTAATACCAAGGTCTTTAATCGCCTTCGCTAATACTTTACGCTCTAATGCGCCCTCTTCCACTAAAGAACTTAGTGCAGAAAGAACCATATAACGCTCATCAATTTCAAAGTGATCACGAAGCGCTTCACGTACTTCTGAACGTCCATAACCATCTGTACCTAATACATAGAATGGTTGCTTGATCCATTTACGAATACCCTCAGGAAGGATCTTCATGTAATCAGTCGTAGCAACGATAATACCATCTTCGTCTTTCAAGGCTTCAGCAATGTATGGTGTTTGTGGTGCTTCTTCAGGTTTCAGTAAGTTGTGACGATCACAATCTAAACCATTACGACGTAACTCAGTATAAGAAGTTACAGACCAAACATCTGTCGCTACTTTGTAATCTTTTTCTAAGATTTCAGCTGCTTTTAGCGCTAGTGGCACAGTAATCGCAGAGCCAAATAGATGTGCTTTACCTTTCTTACCACGCTTCAGCTTACTTGCCTGTAGCTTATAAATACCTTTAAGAATTTGCTCACGTACAGCTTCGTCTTCAGACATTGCAGGCTGTACGTAGTTTTCATTGTGCAATGTGATGTAGTAGAAGATATCTTCCATATCTTTGTACATACGCTTGATACCATCTTGAAGAATTACGGCAAGCTCATACCCATAAGCAGGATCATAAGATACACAGTTTGGTACTGTTGCAGAAATGATGTGTGAGTGACCATCTTCGTGCTGTAGACCTTCCCCATTTAGGGTAGTACGACCAGCCGTTGCACCTAATAGGAAACCTTTCGTACGTGCATCACCAGCAGCCCAGCAAAAATCGCCGACACGCTGGAAACCAAACATCGAGTAATAAATATAGAATGGAATGGTTGGAACACTGTAGGTTGCATATGCAGTACCTGCTGCAATAAAGGTTGCCATTGAACCATCTTCGTTAATTCCTTCTTGAAGGATCTGACCATCTTGAGATTCACGATAATATTGTGCAAGACCACCTGTGTTATCGACTGGATCATATAACTGACCAAATGGTGCATAAATACCAACTTGGCGGAATAAACCTTCCATACCAAATGTACGTGCTTCGTCGGGAACAATTGGTGTAATATTTTTACCAATATTCTTATCACGCAGTAATCGACCAATAATATCTACATAAGACATCGTAGTTGATGCTTCACGCCCACCAGAACCTTTGAATACGTTAGCATATGCTTTTTCATCAGGGAGTTCTAAAGGGGGTGCAAGTGCAGTACGGTTTGGTAAATAACCACCAAGTTCTTTACGACGTTCATGCAAATATTGTACTTCTTCAGAATCATCAGCAGGCTTATAAAATGGTGCATCTTTAACTTGATCATCTGAGATAGGAATATGGAAACGAGATTTGAACTGCATGAGTTCATCTTCATTCATCTTTTTCGTATTGTGTGCAGGGTTTTTACCTTCACCCGCTTCACCAAGACCATAACCTTTTACTGTCTTCGCTAAAATAACAGTTGGTTTCTCAACAGAATTGTATGCGCGATCATAGGCTGCAAAAACTTTCTTAGGATCGTGGCCGCCACGCTGAAGTTTCTCAAGCTCTTTGTCAGACAAATCTTTGACAAGTTCAAGTAGCTCAGGATATTTGCCAAAGAAGTATTCACGGATATAAGCACCACTTGCCATTGAAAGACGCTGATATTCACCATCAACCATTTCTTCCATACGCTTCACAAGAAGACCAGACTTATCACGCTCAAGTAGCGCATCCCAGTTAGAACCCCAACAGACTTTGATTACGTTCCAACCAGACCCACGGAAACTACCTTCCAGCTCCTGAATGATCTTACCATTACCACGAACAGGACCATCCAAACGTTGGAGGTTACAGTTGATGACAAAGATTAGGTTATTTAAATTTTCACGTGCTGCAAGATTGATTGCACCTAAAGTTTCTGGCTCATCTGTTTCACCATCACCAATAAAGGCAATTATTTTACCACCGTTCTTTGGCTTCATACCACGGTTTTCCAAGTAACGAACATAACGTGCATGATAAATCGCCATCATTGGACCAAGACCCATTGATACGGTTGGGTATTGCCAGAAATCAGGCATTAACCATGGGTGTGGGTAAGAAGATAGACCACCCTCTGGTGCTAATTCACGACGGAAATTCTTAAGCTGTGCCTCATTTATACGACCTTCTAAAAAAGCACGAGAGTATGCACCAGGGGAGGCGTGCCCCTGGAAGAAAATNACATCACCACCATAGGTAGGACCAGGATTACGGAAGAAATGATTAAAACCCACTTCCCAGAGTGTTGCCGCAGATGCGAAAGTAGAAATGTGACCACCAACGTTTGTGTCACGATTGGCCTGAACAACCATCGCCATAGCATTCCAACGAATGATAGACTTAATTTTACGCTCAATATCACGATTACCAGGATACTCCGGCTGCTCTTCTACAGGAATAGTATTTAAATAAGGGGTGTTACGTGAATATGGTTCGTCAATACCTTTACGGCGTAACTCGGAGTTCAACTCACGGATTAGTTCTTGGGCACGTGAGCCACCACCATTCTCGATGACCCAATCAATGGAGTCTAACCATTCTCTGTTTTCTAGCTCATAGGAGTCGTTGTAATCTTCTGACATACGCGAAAATTCCTTTCTGGTTCCTGCGAAGTTACAAATTAAGCACAATAAACACCACTATAGGTGCTATTACATCTACTTAATTACTTAGTTTACAATAAAAAATTTTGCCTCGGAATGAATAATTTTATCAAACTCCCCCACATATGGAGTCAATTCCGAATTTATTAAATTATAAATTTACATCCAAAACAACAATGATCAATTAGTTTTAATCATTTTTAAAGTTGGAAAAAACATGAAAATTGAGCTTTTAGTGCCAAAACTACACTTTTTCGACATTTGAAAAATGACCAAAATTGACACTTTGCCCCCTACTTTCACATTTTGTCAATAAAAAATATATGAAAAATTAAACTTTTACGCAAAACTTAACATAAAGAGGCTGCGTTATTCAAATTAGTTGTTCAAAATAATTTCATATTACCAACATGAAAAAATATCCAACTCATTTTATAAGCATTTCTACTAAAAATGACACGAATTGAGATATAGGGTCATTCATCGACTAGGGTCAAGGGGTCTACCAGGCGGTATCCGAAATCTTGTGTTGGGTGTCAAGTCCTGAAAAAAAGTTGACACTTTATTTTTACAAAAAAGACAGAGCGAAGACGAGAATGGGAACCATTATTCGTCGGAGTCGAGCTCTGTCGACTACAGGCTTCTTCAAGCCACTTCTTCTTTCGCAACCCCTAGCTGATGCATAACGCTTGGAAATTCATACCCAAGTGAGACATGAGGTCGTCGATTGTTGTACAGGTTTACGCTTTGTTTTACTATAGCTTTTACTGCTGCCAAATTCCTACATGTCTTCTTCAAGTGATATTCATACTTGAACGTTTTATTTAAGCGTTCTGCCATTGCGTTTTCATAACAATGGTTTTCTTCTGTCATACTAAGCGTAATTCCTCTCTTTGTTATAATTTTGTTGTATTCATTGCAAC
>JAKVBE010000010.1 GCA_022447755.1 Lentisphaeria bacterium
GCTCCTTTATCCTCGCTTTGTAAAGCAGTAAAAACATCATAAGCATTCAGGAATTTATCTCCTTGCTTAATCACACAGTTATATAGGGGATCGATAATCAGCCATTGATTTAGCTCGTTAGAGAAAACCTCCACGCCAAAGTGCTCGGTAAGCCACAAATAGCGTGCCTGGTGCCCCATTGCAGTCAATGTTTGTACAAGCACCTGCGAGTATTGTGCACAAAAGCCACTCGTTTGACCTGCACGTATTGAGCTTAAAATGACATTTGCATTCCATGGAGGATAAATTTCTGGACTACCTGGTTCCCATTGCTGGCGAGTCCAATTCAAAACATGAATCAATGTCTCAAACTCTGAGTCCTGCTTGAGTTCAGCAAGCTTTTCTTTTTTGTATAGGTATTGAAGCTGCGGATGTTTTGGGTTCTGGTACTCAAATTGAAGACGAGTCGCATAACGCTCTTTACTATCATGCTCCGTAATTTCAATCACACCTGTTTTTACAACATGCTGGTTCTTGGCTCCTCCCTTGCGTTCATGACCTGCACCCACACGAGCGTTTAATACTTGCTGAAATTCTGGAATTGAAGTATCATCCTCTGAACCATTTTCAAAACCAAAAATGAAAGTATTACCCCGGTTACGGTTTAATAAAATTTTGTTTTCCTCGCCTGTCTGAATATTCTTGGTCATGATATAAACTTCATCACTCTCATCCATACGAATCCGATTCAAATCACCCGATTCTGCAGGCTTGGGGCTACATGAAATAAAAAATGCTAACAAACAAAAAAGAAGAAATATACGCATAGATTGGATCCTTAGAAATTAACTAAAATTAGCTTACATGAACATGAGGTAATTACAAGACATACTAATCAAACCACCAATGCGAATCAGGTCATGTTCTTGAACTCCATAGTTTCTCTTAAAGAGACCTGTGATTTCCTTGCGAGGTATACGAATGAACCATAAGTCAAAAACAAAAATAAAATGGAATCTAGCTATTTAGGTTGCCAAAAAAAATAGAAAAGATAACCTAGCTAGCAGACACTAAATGGGAACCAACGAATAAGGGACCAATATGCGCCTACTACTTACACTTTTATTGAATTTATGCGCCTTTGCTGAGGTTGATCGACCACCTGTTATATATATTGAAAAAAACATGAAGCCACTTACCGCATCAAAAGTTGATATAAAAGTACGTGTCTATGGCTTCATCTCTGAAACTGAGATCACAATGACCTTTCACAATCCACAGGATCGTCAACTAGGCGGAGATCTCTACCTACCAATGCCAGCAGGTGCCCTGGTCAGCGGTTACGCATTAGATATTGACAATAAAATGATAGAAGGCGTAGTTCTAGAAAAAGCAGAAGCAAGAGAAATTTTCGAAAAAGAGGTACGTAAGGGCGTTGACCCAGGTCTCGTTGAGTTTGCCAAAGGCAACACATTCAAAACAAGAGTCTTTCCAATTCTACCCCAAAAAACGCGTACGGTACAAGTTACATACATCAGTGAAATTATTGGAGAAAGCCTAACAGTTCCCATTCAGATCGAGCACCAATTAGAAGAATTTAATGTAGAAATCACTGTACAAAGTGGACTCGCAAAACCAGTCTTAAAAAGTGATATGCAAAATTTAACTTTCACCAAAAAAGAAGATCAATACATCGCTGCAAGTACGCTAAAAAATCAACAACCACCCAAAAAAATTAGCGTTATTCTACCAAGAATTCAGGAACAGAACTTACTTGTTGAAGAATCCAGTGATGGCTACAAATACTTTGTCTATCGCCCAATGATTAAAGTACCAGCTTTACAGAAAGACCAACAAAAACTTACTGCATTGACCATACTTTGGGATGTATCAAGTTCACGTGAATATGCAGATCATCAACAAGAACTGGCACTACTAGAAGCCTACCTAAAAACCAATATGGCAGATAACTTCAAGCTCGAAATTGCCACCTTTAGCAATACGGTACATCGTACAGAGGTTTTTGAGAATATAAATCTAAACGATGTAAAAGCCCCCCTGGAGTTCATAAAAAGTGTTGCCTATGATGGAGGCACCCAAATGAGCAGTATTGCTGAATACCTAAACCAAGATAATGCGATTTTACTATTTAGCGATGGTTTGGGTAACTTAGGTGACAATGAACTGCAAATAAGCCCCAAGTTCCCCATCTTCACAATTAATAGCTCCGTCATGCATGATCCAAGCTACCTCAAAACCATCGCCGCCAAAAGTAATGGTGTTTTCTTAAATTTAACGAAGCGGGAGAAGGCAAGCCTTTCAACAATAGTGGCGCAACTGCAACAAGATAGCTATCAATATATACCCAACCGCAATACTGAAGTTTTACCCCAAGTTCCCACTCAAGTATCAAAAGACCTTTTAGTTGTAGGACGCACCCAAAAAGCATTTGGTAAAATCACCAATACTTTTTCTTATGCATCAAGTGGTCAACAAACAACTGAGATCTTACCAGACACAGTTACGCCTGTACCAGGAGATTTACTTAGAAGGTACTGGGGACAGACAAAGGTCCAAGAACTTATGTTAAATGAAAAGAAAAACCATGAAGTAATAATTACTTTAGCAAAAGAATATGAACTTGTTACTCCTTTTACCTCCATGTTAGTTCTAGAAACCCTTGAGCAATATGTTGAACATCAAGTAACACCCCCTAAAACTTGGCCTGAAATGTATACCAAATATCAAGAATTAATGCAAAATAAAAAGGTCGAAGAAGAGCAAGTTTATAAAAGAAATATCAAAGAAGTATACAGAAAATGGTTAGAGAAGTTAGCTTACCATGAGAAGAAATTTGAATTCAAAAAATATAAAAAAGCTGGTACAGGTCATGATGGCTTTGGCGGCCCAGCTCCCAGTGAAGCCTTGGGAGGTGAACGCGCAAGAGCGGCGGAAAGTCAACGTTTAGCAACTAGAGCCGAAATGAGAATGGCGCAAGAAGAAGTCGTTGAAGAAGAGTTAATAGACGAGCTGGCGTTTTCGGATGAAAGTGATATAGAAGCTTCTGCTCCGGGTAGAGAAAGACTACATGCTTCCTCAGCAGAAATTGAAATTGCTGTATGGGACCCAAATACTCCCTATTTGAAAAAACTAAAAGCAACGAAAGAAAATTGGTATGGGGTTTACTTAAAAGAGAAGGCAACATATGGAAAGTCTCCAGGCTTTTACTTAGACTGTGCAAACTTCTTTATCGAGAAAAAAGAGCGTGAAACAGCGATACGTATTTTAAGTAATATTGCTGAATTAGAATTAGAAAATCCTGCAATGCTTAGAATACTGGCACATCGCTTCCAGCAAATTAAAGAGTATAAGTTAGCCATTAGCCTATTTGCATATATCAAAACCATACGTGAAGAGGAACCACAGTCCTATAGAGATTATGCATTAGCACTCATTGCCTATGCACAAGAACTCGAAAATCAGAAACATGACACAAAAGAACTTGTTGCCCTATATAGCCAAGCATTAATGCTATTAAAAGATATCATTATACGTGAATGGGACCGCTTTGAAGAAATTGAACTCATTGCTTTAAATGAATTAAATAATATATATCCAAAAGCAGAAAAATTAGGCTTAGCTTATCCATTAGATCAAGGTTTAAATAAGCCCTTGGAACTTGATATGCGTATCACCCTTACATGGGATCAAGATATGACAGATATGGACTTATGGGTCATAGAACCCTCAACTCAAAAATGTTACTATAGTGATAACAGAAGTCAAATTGGTGGCTACATGAGCCGAGACTTCACCACTGGCTATGGACCAGAAGTATATACAATTAAAGATGCAATGCCCGGAGAATATCAAATTCAAATTAACTACTATGGCAATAACTCAAATAAACTCACAGGTGTGGTAACGGTTCAAGCAACTTTATATACAAATTGGGGAAAAGAGAACCAAGAGAAAAAGGAAATCACCCTACGCCTAGAGGGTGAAGAGAAAGTGATCAACGCAGGAAAAATCAACATAAATAACTAACAAAAACGAGTCGTCGGCAGTCAGCTAGAAAAGGTACTAGAGTGCTACGCAGAACATAGTTCTTTTACCCTCCGCAGAAAAATATATTGATTAGCCCGAAAGGGTTAGCGAACCTAACCCTGGTATATTTATCCACAAAAAAATAAGGCTGAAAGTCTTTACCAGTAAATGAACTTTCAACATGACTCCTCTTCCTTCTAGCCGTGTATTTAAGTCACAGAAGAGACTTTATAGAGGAGCTACTTAGGTGTGCAAATGAAACGCAGAACGGAGCTAAAGGAGCTGTTGTTAAAACTTATTCTGTCCCATTCGTTTAATCCGTTTAATTAGCTGTTCCGCTTTTCTTCAGGACTCTCCAACTCATAGGATAAAGTTCGGGCAGAGAGACCGAAGGTCTCTTTATTGTTCGGGTTGCACTTTTAGCCTGTAACCACAACACCCGGGTCTTGGTTTTCTGGCAAGCCACTCGCCCAAGTTTGATTTAAAACAGGCTTCAAAATAGCTAAAGCTTCCGCCAAAGACTCTTGATCCATATCAGTTTCTAAAAACTTTACGTTTTTCTCAATATTTTTAGGATTAGCAGTCCCCACTAATGTTGAAGTAATCGCCTCAGGATGACAAGCAAATTGTACAGCTAGTTCAACAATATCCTGACCTTTCGACTGAATAAGCTGAACGACTTCTGCACAAGCCTCAATGACTTCTTTAGGCGCAGGGTGCCAATCTGGTGCTCCACGCTCTGTAAGAAGCCCCATAGACGTTGGAGATGCGTTAATGATACCCACACCCATGGCTTGATATTTATCAAACTTTGCTGCAAGAGAATGATCATTCAAAGAATAACGACAATAAGATAAGACACTTTCAACAATCCCCTCATCCGCACGATCCAAAATATAATCAAAGACATGCAAAGGAAGCCCTGTAATGCCAATATGCCCCACTTTTCCTGCTTCTTTGGCAGCAACCAAAGCAGGCAAGGTTTCATGTAAGATTTGATCCAAGTGAACAAATTCAATATCATGTGTCTGAATCAAATCAATATAGTCCACATTCATGCGTTCCATACTTTCTTCAATACTTTTGGTCACACGCTCCGCAGAAAAATCAAATTCACGATCGTGATAACGTCCCACCTTAGTAGCTAAGTAATAGGCATCACGAGGCAATTCTTTTAATGCCTTACCTAAGACAGTTTCAGCTTTTGTAATACCATAAAAGGGAGAACAATCAATAAAATTAATTCCTAAATCAATAGCCTTATACACTGTAGCAATTGCTTCATCTTCTGGTACATCACGAAAAACACTGCCTAATGATGAGGCACCAAAACTCAATTGAGAGATCTTCATCCCCGTATGACCTAACTCACGAAAACGCATATTACTTCCTTTCTATGTGATTCAAGTTTTACAAGAACTTAATAGAAAGATTCCTTATTCCAAGGTAGCTTTTTGAATATTATCCACAAAGCTGGAGAAAGTAATAAAATCAAATGGGACCACATCATAAATAAAAAAGTACCTAAAGGCTTCTCTAAAAGTTCGGTTGACTCTTTGTAACACCTAAATCATTGACCATTTGAGAACATTTCTTTAAATATAAGTTTACTCTGAATACAATAAGCAAAACTATTTTAAGCTTTGGTTATATTTCTTAACCAAAGGCTCAAGTCCCCAATAACTTAACTTACCGTTTATGTCTATTTTCACAGAGTATCTACCTACTTTCCTTTCAATAATAAATCGACTGTTCGGTTTATAGACTATATTTTCTATCCATATAGGAGGTTTTGAAGTTTCATAAATTTTATTTATTAATTCATTTTTAGTAGATGGTAAATGACCTTGCTCTAAAAATGCATTAAGAGCTTTCCCGTATAAAATTTGGATTTCATTTGATGCATCCATAGCTTTTAAAAAATCACCTGATTTATCGAACTTTAAAAGAATCAATGGACTCATTTTTTTTACTTGACCATCAGCTCTAACAACATACCACTCTACAAAATTAGGTTTAATTGAAGCTAAAATTTGAAGAGAGTTTACCGAATCTTCTTTGACCAAGTAGTAATCAAAAATTAAATCATTGAATCTATCCTTTATATCTAGATCAGGGTAACGTTTTTTTAATTCTGTTAAGCTTTTAGGATATTTTTTATTATTCTCGTAAAAACTATATAGTGCTAAGTAGATGTGTTTTAACTTGGCCTGTGAATTAATGAGATCTTGATTCATTCGTTTTATTTGGTTTGCTCGATTCTCTTCATAAATCATAAGCTTTTCAATATCATGAACTGTTAAACCTAATTTTTTTAATTTACTCTCATAATCATTTTCAATATTACTCTTTCTAGAAATATATAGCTGATAGCCTAGAAGGTATGTATCTTCATGTTTCGTATCTATGGGAAATGGAGGGAATAAAATCTTATTACTAGCTAAAACAGTAAATGTAGTTCCCAGAAATAAAATTATGCTTATACAATTTTTTAGGGTCACTAGTTTCAATCTTCTCATAATTATTTCTGCTTTCTTATTTACTCACCTGAACAAATGGAACCACCTCACCTTTGTCATTGTAAACGTTAAATACAAACTAAACTTTCAAGGCTTGTATCGAAATACGCGATTTGCGAATAACAAATTCCTGTCTTTTTACCTGATAACTTTGCTGAAGACCGGAAGCCAATCTATTAGCCAACTAAGTTATCGTTCACCTTATTAGCTTAAAAAGGCTTTAGTCAGTGCCATTCTGGCGTGGTCCTATTTTGGCTTTTATTTGTCTTTTGTCTTTTGTCTTTTGTCTTTTGTCTTTTGTCTTTTGTCTTTTGTCTTTTGTCTTTTGTCTTTTGTCTTAATAGCTAATAAAGTCTAATATAAATGCTAAGAAAAAACAAATATATAAAAATGTTGCCCAAATAATTAGATATTTATTGTAATGACTTTCTACTTTATAAGAAACTTTTCCCTTAATGTCATTCTTAATGCTGGCAAGTAAGTAATTCAAATAACTTTCACCATCTCTATTAAAATAAAAAAATACTAAAGGAACTGAAATTTCATTATATGAGTTTTTCGCACTTTTTTTGAAATTAAACTTTAATTTAGTATCTAGATGACCAGCGTTCCCATCTAAATTTATATTGTCAATTTGTTGTAATGAAAATTCATGACAAAATTTTGATGATTCAATCTTAACTTTATGTAAGTTAGATTCAAACTCTAGGTTAATAAACTTCATATGAAGCAAAGTAACTAAATCTGCTCCCAATATAATTATTGGGAGTAACAACAATAAGAGAAACCATCCTCCCAAATGGGCAAAAACTGGAACGACCCAAAAGAATGTATATAAATTTAATAGCTGAGTTTTATTGAATATTGCCTGGTAAACAAATTGCCAAATAATTATTTTGCTTTTAAAATTCATATAGCTTCTACCAATTATTATCCTTCTAGTATGATAATTTTTACCGAGTATCTTTGCTGCCTTCTATTGCCTGTTTATTTTGCTTATTATTTTCTTCTCGAATTATCATTTCCAATTCTCGAGAAAATGCATTTAATTCAAAATAAGAATTATTTTGGCTTGGATCATATTCTCCGAGTAATGCATTCACCTTATTTTGAACATCAGCTGAGGTTAAAGTACTAAAATCTTTGAATACAAAGTAAAAATGTCTACCTGAATAATGCTTTTCAATTTCGTAATACAGCTTTGTTACTTTATGACTTGACCATGCGCCTAGCAGAATACCAACGACCAAGATAATAAAACTTTTCAATAATGATAACTTTTGACTCATAATAGTACAGTGCTCCTTCTATATATTTTCTTTAACGGCATCAATAAAGGTAGACGAAAATAACGTAGTCCTTTTTGTCTTATGGAGTAATGTTTTTCTCAATGAGACCGGTAGACAGATTACTAGCTTCAAGTAAATCTACTGTGCCATCTGGATAAGTAATTGAAATATTATTACATTTTCCAGAGTAGGTGAAATGAAAAAATAAATTATTCTTAAAGAAAAATTTGATTTTATATTGAGCAACATGGCAATCATTAATAAATTTTTTATTACTGTTTTTAAAGATACCTTGAGTAAGTTTCACCCAGTATAAAACCTCTTTGGCATTATTAGCCTCATAGGTAAATTCCGTATTATCTATTATTTTTAAAATCCTAACTTTGTCTACATTTTCGAGCATTTTTGACATTTGGTTGATATATTGATCATTTATACTATCCTTTTTTTCTAAATAAGCGCTAATAACACCATCTCTTTCTCTAAAGATTTGTAAGGGGAATAATTCATTTGAATATATATTACTCATTGAAAATAATATTAATATTTTGTATAGTTTTGTAAAAAAACACATTTTTTTAGGGATATACATTTAATTGATCTCCACATAAAGGATAAGAGGGATAAAAAAGGTTTCCATAATTAATTCACCTTTCATCTATAATATAACAAATGGGACCACCTCACCTTTGTCATTGTAAATGATAAATACAAACTAACCTGTCATATCTTGTATCGCAATTCGTGATTTGCGAATTACGAATTGCTAAAACAAAAGTAAGGTGGTCCCATTTGTCTTCCATTTGTCTCGGTTGTTACCATTCATTTGAACGATTTTCAATTATCTTTTTCCAGACATTATCTGCAATTTCACTCTTCCAAACACCACCAAGCAAATTTCTAAGTTTAGGGTTTTGAGAACACTCTTTCTCAATTAATGCAATTATTTGTTCTCCAAAATTATTTAAAAGATCTTCAAGAGGGCCGGCAGCTAAAACCATTTGAATTTCATCAGAATCGTCAGTTTCAAGAATCTCGATTATAATCTGAAGGGACTTAATGGGATCTGTTTGGCTTAAATCGGATAAATATTCATATGCCCAAAATGATTTTTGACAAACAATCCAATTTTCAATAACTAAATCAATGTCGGTATTTTTCTTTTTCATTTTATTTTTTCCTAAAATAATAAACTATTCATAGTAAACCTTTCTAGAAAGGAGGGCATGTTCTGCCTAGACACGGAATCGGATTTTTAATTGGTATCTTCTTGGGACCTCTTCCTATACTAAGTATGATTGCAGCAACTTCAACACTAATTACTGGAATAGAAAAGTTACGTGGTCCCATATGGCAAGAGTTTAAATTTATGTTCATTAATGTATAAAACCTAAAGCCTTAACTCAACATTTACCAATTTATGAAGTCTAGCCCATCATGAGCTTTACTCACGACTATCTGAAGTTTTAAAGTCTTTAAAGCTTTTATTATATATTTTAATAAAATATATAGTATAGAAGAAAAGAAGTATATTAATAATATAAAAAATATTTAAAATAGTCTGTTCTTTAAGAAGCCAAAGAAAATTGAATAAGTAGAATAGAAAAGAGGCTTCAAAACTTTCATGTTTTGATAATAATAAGTACTGCATAGTATCATCTAAAGCCAAAATATCAATATTATAAACAATAAATAAGAAAAATACTTCTAATAAAACTATATTGAGAACTAGTAAAGATGTAAAAAACTTATTCATTAAGGAAGCTCTCCAGCTGATGGGATACAGGGTATTACTGCTCCAGAAGAATTTAAACAACTTAAATTTGTTTTTAAAACCTTGAAGGCAGTCTACTTCTGGGAATCCAAGTGCTATATCTGAATTAATATTTTTTAATATGCATATAATCAGCAAAAATGCTAGGATTTAGTCTTCTTTTTATATACTTGTTGAAATCACATTTACCTAGATCATTTGTCTTCGATTTGCGATTCATTAAGTACTTTGTATTTCAACAGAATAAGTATGTGTCGGGCGGAAAAAATATATAATGAGGGTTGAAAATTGAGGTGGTTCATTTAATTGCTAGGTCTTAGTAGCCATAACTATCGTTTATCATCAAAGTTACTATAATAGAAAATAACTGAAATCAACGGTCCCAATATAACATGAAGAAATAACCAAAAGCCTCTATATTTACCGCCATTAACAATTAAATGTATTATTACTTGAACCATTAATATAAAAAGTCTTAAAAGTATTATATTTCCTAGNAAGTATAAAAACTCTTGTTTATAACCAATACTTATGTAGCAGTAGATCACAAAACCAAATAATAGTGAAAGATGAATACTATAGTCATTTTTATATAATACTTTAATCATGAAAACACTTGTTTCTTTTTCTTATCTTTTATTTTTCAATAGCAATAAGAATATGCTATTGTTCGCAGCTACTATTTAGCGAGTTGGTACATCCCAATGGATTGCACCAGCTTTGCTTGGCGATCAGATGATAACTTAATACTCTTCTTCTTGTCTTACTTTCTTAAAAGCTTCATTATCTTCATTCTCCAAGAAACTATACAAAACACATAAATCTAAAAGAAGATCATTTAATAACAAGTCTAATTTTCCTCCTTTGACCTTGAAATCTGGCTCAATATCCTCTAATGACTTAAAAAAGATAAATTTAACTAATATTTTAGTTTCTTTACTTTTTATTTCTTTTAGTGCTTTGTTCAATTTATCACGGAGATATTTAGGAGTAAATTGATATATATCTTCATAGTACGCTGTTGGAGAATAAATGGTGATCAAATTTAAGATAACTTTTTTGTCATTTTCCCAATTTGACATTTTGGTAATTAATTGCTCATTTTTTTCGGAACTTAACAGAAGTGGTGGAAAAAAATACGTAATCATCAATAAAATTTTAACAAGATTTAATTTTATCATTTTAAAAGCCAATCTTTATTTAAATTTCTAAATATACAACTCTTTCTAAATTACCGGTTAAATCTCAAAGAGAAGATATAGGTGGCCAGAGAGGTTTTCAAGGAAATTATGAGTTTTTAAGGAGCAGTTGGCGACTGTAAGTCATAGGTAGACTTGAAAAAAGAGAGAGAATCACGAAAAACACGGATTGAGAAGACTCGTGACTTGTGCTAGTTGCTTATGAGGCTAATTTCGCTTTAGTCAGTGCCATTCTGGCGTGGTCCCTTTATAAGTCATAATAGAAATTGATTTATGAGAAAAGTTCAGAGCTGAAGGGCCATCTTAATCACATACAGGCACGCAATAGGGTCCTTGAGGAATGATCGCAATTTTTAAGTTCTTCT
>JAKVBE010000011.1 GCA_022447755.1 Lentisphaeria bacterium
CGAGCAAGAATGGCACAACAATCTGGCATTATCTCAAATATTTCTTCAAAGGTATTTGGCTCAGAAAACAAAATATTATTCATGCTGGACCGCGAAGATGAAGAAACAGCTGATACAGAACTAATTGAAGTCGTTCCATGTGATGCTAAAGATCTACTCAAATGTAAAGAAAATGAGCTACCTGAAAAATTTAGACAACTCTTTGACTTTATCTCTGCTTCTGGAAATAATACATAAAACATATCTTCCTAATTATTTGATGTGATAATGTCTTCGTATTAGCGAATACATGGTAAACCATAAAGGATTTACCATGAAATATTTAGAAAAACTGATTCAAAATTTTATCCAAACACTTTTTGGCTTTCTTTTCTTTCTTGCTTTGACGATTGGTCTAGGGGATAGCCTAATTCAAAGCATCATGTTCTACTTTATTCAACCCTCAAATCAAATGAAACAAGTTCAAGTTACAGATAACCTAGATTCATTGATGATGGGTACTGAACTGAATGAACAAGCACATTAAAAAGAGAGCGTTCAGACAATGAAAACACAAATAATGAAGACCAATCGTCTAATGCGTGATTGCTTGAATTTCCATATTAACGTTGAACAAAAAGCGATTGTAATACGTGGAGTAGAACGAATATCTAAAAAAATACATGAAGTTCGTATTCTCAATTGGACCATGCATAATTGCCCCAAATTACTGCGACATGCAACCTTTAGACTTGATATAACCAAACAAAAAATGACCAATAGGTACAAGTTATGTATTGACGCATTAAACCCTAAAACGGGAAATAAGTTCGAAGAATTTTATATCATTGGAAAAGATATCCAATTAATGGCTTAACTTTAAAAAATTCTGTTTAAGCAACCATTGTGAAATAAAACAATTGGATAATAGATGAAGTTTTTTTAAAATTAGCCTTAAAATCTGGTCTTTTAAAGCACTAGATTGCTTACCTTTTTTTATTTATTCTGCCATGCACTTTCGCCTTGAGTTTGCTGAACAGGCGCTACTAAACTAAGGCGGCTTCTTGTACCTGGACGACATAACGATATCTCTCATTGAAGCAGATTAGGATAAGTCAGACGAACTAAATTCATTCATTAAAAGCCTTGCTTTGGAACTGCTAGAAGGGATTGCCTTGCTTGAGTTCTATGCTTTGGCAAGCTATCTAAACGGACCTGATAGGAATTGTGTGGAACATCAATAGCCTACAAACCACTCAGGAACTACTTGCCTACCATAAAAAATTATAAATATTCCTCGGTGAGTTGTCAAAACTTCTAAAAGTAGATTATAAAATGGACCCTTAGAGGAATACCCTATTTACAAATATCGCAGACTGAAAATGGCTATATAGTCTATCGTTTAGGTGAAAATCATCGTGACGATGCCAGAAATTTTGAAGATTCCGATAACGGCTGTGGGCTCATCTTGCAAGCCCACGCATCAATCCCGCCAAACTTACCATGAATTCTACTTCAACAATAGAAGATGAAGTTGAATTTAACTATTAATTTGGTACATTTAAATTAAGACATTGAGACCATTAAACAGACATAAAGGACATGGAATGACTTCAGCTGTTGTTATCTTGCTAGTTATTGGATTACTACTTTTGATTGCTGAAATGTTTATACCTGGTGGGATTGTTGGCGCAATCGGAGGCATACTTCTTGTTATCGCGGTAGGAATTGCCTTCTCTAATAACCCTACCGAAGCCGCAATCCTTGCTGTTATTCTCACTGTTGGAATTTTTGTGGGATTTAGTATATGGTTAAAAATCTTCCCCAAACTTCCATGGGTAAAAAAGCTAACCTTAGATGAAAATTTATCCGAGGATTGGCATGGATGTGACCCTGAACAAGAGACATTGATGGGGGAAGAAGGTGTTGCATTAACAGATTTGGTTCCCTCAGGCTTTGCAAACTTGCAAAATAAGCGAATAGATGTCACAACTACAGGTGACTTTATCAACAAGGGTGATAAAGTTAGAGTAGTGGAAGTTGAGGGAAATCGCATTGCTGTAGAAAAAATTTAGTAAAAATGTTTTTGGTTAAATTATAGATCTGGGAGATAGAAATGATGAATGTTCCGTCTGTGTTGGCTTTTGAAGCTAACATCGTGTCAATTATTGTGATTGCAATTGTAGCATTAATTCTACTGATCGTAGGATTTGTTATCGTATACTTCTTTTCAATTTGGGTACGTGCTCTGGCATCAGGTGTTCCTGTTTCATACCCAAACTTAATCTTCATGAAACTAAGACATGTTCCTCCCAATTTAATTGTTGAGGCACTCATCCGTGTACAAAAAGGGGGACTTCGGGATATTTCTACAAATGACCTAGAACAACACTACCTAGCAGGTGGAGATATTTTATCTGTCGTGAATTCACTTATCGCTGCAAATCGCGCAGATATTGAACTTCAATTTGGTAAAGCAGCTGCAATTGACCTAGCGGGTCGTGATGTATTTGATGCAGTACGTACTTCAGTAAACCCAAAAGTGATTGACTGCCCGGACCCTGCAAAAGGTCGCGTGACTATTGATGCAGTTGCAAAAGATGGTATCCAATTAAAATGTAAAGCAAGGGTTACCGTGCGTGCAAACCTGAATCGTTTGATCGGGGGAGCGACAGAAGAAACCATTATTGCTCGTGTAGGTGAAGGTATTGTGACCTCAGTAGGTTCAGAAGAATCTCATAAAAACGTATTAGAAAATCCAGACTTAATCTCAAAACGAGTGCTAGATAAAGGNTTAGACGCAAATACCGCATTCGAAATTATNTCAATTGATATTGCAGATGTTGATGTTGGAGAAAACATCGGCGCAAAATTAATGACAGAACAGGCTGAAGCAGATAAACGTGTTGCTCAAGCTCGTGCTGAAGAACGCAGAGCTGCGGCTGTAGCACTTGAGCAAGAAATGATTGCAAAAGTACAGGAAATGCAGGCGAAAGTTGTGGAAGCAGAAGCACAAGTTCCATTGGCTATGTCTGAGGCATTCCGCTCTGGTAACCTAGGAATCTTAGATTACTACCGTATTGAAAACTTAAAAGCAGATACATCCATGAGAAATCACTTGGGTGAAAACGAACACGAAGATACAGCAGGAAACGAAACCTCATAATGATGCTTCTAGCAGATTCTGGAGGAGCGCTAGGGTCAATCATCTTTGCCATTCTAATGGTGGTGATTACCCTGCTTCAAAGCTACCAACAAGCTCGCAAAAGAAAAAAACTGGAAGAAAATCCAGACTTTCTTGATGAACTTGATGTGCAGTATTTAGATCCCCAACTTGCTGGAAAACTGGAACAGAAAGAATGGTCCATTGGTGAAGTTAGCCCTGCTTGGGAACCACCAAAAGTTCCCCAAAACTTACCACCTGTTCCAGCCCAAAAAGTTTCACCTGTTAGACCGGTTCAACCCAAACAACCTACAAAACCTAAAAAAATTCGACTAAAAAATAGAGAAGTTTATAGTGCTCTACGTTGTCGAAAACAGGCGAAACTTGCAATTGTAACAAAGGAAGTTCTTGACAGACCTAGAGCATTTGATATTTAAATCATGAAAACATTCTTTCTTCTTACACCACTTTTTAGCTATTTAATTGGTGGAATACCTTTTGGATTTATTATCGCAAAGTCACGCGGTATTGATATACGTGAACATGGAAGTGGCAATATTGGTGCAACCAATGTAGGACGCACATTAGGCAAAAAATGGGGCATACTATGCTTTATATTTGACTTTCTTAAAGGCTGTTTACCTGTGGTTCTGTGCAAAATCATAGGCGCACAACTCGTTCAAGACTCACTCATAACCCTATCTGGATACGAACTAATGCTTATTGCTAGTGCATTTGCAACAGTTGCAGGCCATATCTTTACTCCATACCTACAGTTCAAGGGTGGAAAAGGTGTGGCCACAACCGCAGGGGCAATCTTTGTGCTAGCACCATACGCAATCTTATGCGCTATATTAGGCTGGATTATCACATTGAAAATTTCTAAATATGTAGGCTTAGCTAGCGTGATCGCTGCAATCGTTCTCCCAATTAGCGCAGTTGTGATGAATATCTCTGCAAAACCTGCCTTAAAAACTGCAGAAAGCACGATCATATTATTATCTGTACTTTCTGCATTATCCATTTTTAGGCATAGAGGTAATATACAAAGAATCCTGCAAGGGACAGAGCCAAAGATTGGTCAAAAAAAGGAGCAAGCAAATGAAGATAGCAGTTCTGAGTGACGGTGGTTGGGGAACCGCATTAGCAATTCAGCTAGTTAATAATCGCCAAACCGTGAGCCAATGGGGACCTTTTGCTGATTACATCGAAGAAATGCAAAAGTCTAGACAAAATACTCGCTTCTTAAAAGGTGCTCAATTACCTGAATCCCTTGAACTTTGCACAGATATGGAAGAAGCAATCGAAGGAGCAGATATTATTTTACTTGCTGCACCAACTCAATATGCTCGCAAAACGATTGAACTTCTGGCAAAGTGTAAAAACTTTAATGCTGCACAGCAAATTATTGTGAACGTGGCAAAGGGGATTGAAAATGGCACTCTAATGCGTTTGAGCGAAATTTCTTATGAATTATTAGGTGAAGAAATTCGTTATGCACAGTTTTCGGGCCCAAGCCATGCTGAGGAAGTCTTCCTAAAGGCACCAACGGCGGTAGTTGTGGCTGCAAAAAGCACGGTTGATGCTGCATTGGTGCAAGAAGCATTTATGAATGAACACTTCCGGGTCTACACTAGTGATGATATTATTGGTGTTGAACTGGGAGGTGCTTTGAAAAATGTTCTGGCAATAGCCGCTGGTATTTCGGACGGAATGGAATTAGGTGACAATGCAAAAGCCGCTCTACTTACGCGTGGAGTTGCTGAGATGGCACGCCTTGGCCAAGCACTTGGTGGCCGAGCAGAAACATTCTCTGGTTTAAGTGGTTTAGGTGATATCATAGTTACCTGTACTTCTGGTCACAGNCGTAACCGCTATGTTGGAGAAGAACTGGGGAAAGGCCGCACATTACAAAGCATTAATGAAGAAATGGGCATGGTTGTTGCAGAAGGAGTTACAACATGTGAAAGTGCATATCAAGTTGCACAAAATATTGACGTCGAAACACCGATTATTGATGAGATATATAAAAGCTTATATGAGGGTAAAGACCCACGTGAAGCCGTTCAAGACTTGATGGGACGTTCTGCAAAATCAGAACTTGATTAAGCCTTGATTGAAAGCACTGGACTCACTCAAATAAATTCATACAAATTTTAGGAAAGGGTTGTTATGAAAAAACTATTATTATTGCTATTATGCGCACAGGTATTTGCTACACCTGTTCCTACTTTCTCTGTGGATGATAAAGAAGGTAAACTTAGCTATAACTGGATGGGCCTATCCCCTGTTGATTCAAAAACACTTATTCAACGTGTTAAAAATATTGCCAAGATTCATAAAGGCGCAACTTTTAAAATAGATATCTTACCTAATGTAAAATTGATTGATATGGGAAAAATCTTACCTGTGATTAATGGCGTTGAGCTGAACTACTACTACAATTTCTGGGGAGAAGAGGACGCATACTACGATATTTATATGGCATCTGAGCCTAAACTACCTGGTGGATACATCATGATGCAGCTAGATCAAAAGGCGGAGGACCTAGAACAATCCTTGATCGTGCGCGCTGAAGGACAAAAAATTAACTGCGTCTTGGTAGCAGATAATAAAATAACAAGCAAAGAATTTAGCTTATTATTACCAATCATTAAAAAGCATGACTTGAACTACTACTTGATGATTCCTGATGATACGAATGAAGCATTATTCAAAATTAGCAAGGTTCAAGCTATTGCAGAAGAAGTACTTGTTCAAGAAGATAAGGCTTCGGACCTAGAAAAATAGGGTACACTTTTTGGGGTTGCATAAACAGCGTATTGTTTGAAAGAAAATGAAATACAATACGTCTTTTAGATAGCTATAATTTAAAGGAGAAGATATGACGGAAGAGCCCCCACCACAACCAATGCCAGAAGTAAAACGTCCTGGTATTTTAGCCGTATTTGCAATCCTATCAATGGTATTTGGAGGCTATGGACTTATTTGCTCTCCCTTCGCACTCATTATACCAATTATGAGTGAAACTTTGCCAAATGCTGCTCAAAATGAACCCATCTATGATATGACCTATGGCGCTTGGTTTTATATCTCAGTGGTGTTAGGGTGGATTGCATCTGGTTTTCTGTTGGCTATCGGGATTGGCCTATTTAGGATGAAAGAATGGGCACGCAAAGCAACGCTATATTATGCTGGTTATACAATCATCATGGCATTTGCTGGTATTATTGACCTAATTCTAAGCTTTAGTGACCTTATGGACAGCATGTCCTCAGGCCAAACCCCTGCCTTCATTGGTGGTATCATTGGTGGAATGATCGGATTTTTTATTAGCCTGGCATTTCCAATTACGCAAGCTATTATCATGGCAAAAAATAAAGACGTCATAGCAGTATGTAAGTAAAAGTACTAACCAAAAGTCTATAAATATCGAACCGTTTTATATACTGGAAGAAGATAATATTCCTTTATTAGAAATATATATAAAATAGAAGTGCCTGAGTAATACTTTATTCAATGACTTCATCATCTTCAGTTTCCTCAGGTTCTTTTAACTTTATTGGATTTGGAAACTTTAATACAAGGTCTTGCGGTCGGGGGAGGATATCATGGCCGCTATCGTCAATATGATTTTCACCTACGCTATAAATTAGAAAACCATTCTCCTGCCTTTTATATACAAATCTTATCTTCTTATTCTCTAAAAATGGATCTATAGTTAGCTCAGGAGAATCCTTTAAGATGCTTTCATAAAGATCTTGTTCACTTGGATATTTTTGATACCGATGATAGTATTTTAAAATTCGAAGAAGGATAAGATTCATCCTGAATCTTGCAATACACTCCGTAGTGCGTTTTGATGGGTATTCTAAATAACCAGAAACCTCAAGTGCCGCTGGATAAAAATAGGGAATCTCATTCTCAATTCTTATAAACTCGTTTTTTACATCCTCAGTATAGGGCTTGTTAATGATCGGGGCTAAATCATAAAAGATCCGATTTAAATAGGCCATGGAAAGATTGCTCACCGTTGGCAGACACTCTATATAGTGTCTAGGCGTTTGAGGAAAAAAGTTTTCATGATTAATGAAATAAAGCTTTTCTTTCATTGAAAGGTTATACCAGGAAATATTTGCATATACGATGCGCTCTGTATCCATAGATCGTTCTTGACGGCCAGGAAGCTCGGCTAAATAAGCTTCCATTAGTGATACCAATTGATTATTTTGTGCCTCAGAAGGAGGAGCAATCGTGGCTAACTTCGATATACAAGAAAGCACCGATATCAATTGAGCATTCCGGACCATTTGCGAAATCAAAAAATTGTCTTCATTTTGGTTAAAAGGCTCTTTCAAACCAAGAAGCAAAATATCCCAAGCTTCTTCTAAATGACCGTCTCTGGCTTTCTTAATTGACAATACACTCAAAAAGCGTGATATGTACCGTTGCTTGTAAAGATGTGGTAAGAGTATGTTGATGCCTAAGCTGTAATCATAATCACGATAGCTCCTACTTTTTTGATTGGCTTGCTCAACTAAACCTAGAATCTCCTGAACCTTGATCTGCTCTAAATCCCTATCAAAACTATCATAATCGGCCTGAGTCCCCTGGTTACTCATAATATTATAGACACGATCTTCCATTTCTTCACGTAAAGGATAATCCTCATAAAGTTGAAAGTATTTATCCTTAAATAATACCGCATTCTCCTCAGGTGGCACTGGCTTAGCAATGACTCCCTCAATTGTTGTGGGGCGGCCAATTGACTCTAAACGCTTTTCACTTTGTTTAAGACGGTACATACTTGCCAAATGCAACAAGATAAGCGTACCAAACAAAAATAAACTACTACGCCAGAAAAATGTCCATAATGTTTTACGTTTACTCATCTTCAGCCCTATTGATTGTATATAATTTATTATAAACTTTTGTCGTTGATTTAGATTTGAGTAATAGAAAAATAATTACTAGATAATTTTCAAGAAGATGCAAGGACTCAAACTGGCTGGACTCAAATATCAGGTCAATAAACCATAGCCCAGCGAAAGCAAAGTTATATCCGTAGAATCGTCATATATACAACGATATTGATACCCCAGAAGATACAAAGGCTACTCAGGAATACCTTACCTAGAGTAGCCTTGTAAAAGAACTAAGAGCAAAAGCTCTCAGTATAAAAATACTTACTTAAGCAAGCGCAGGCGTTGCCTCTTCTTTTTTACTTTTTACAACTTTAAAAATTCCAACCACGATAACGGTTGCAAGAAGCAGTAAACTAATGGATAACACCGGACGGTAGAATAACCATGCTACTGCAATCACAATTGGTGAAATCACGGCTGCAACCAAAATTGCAATTAGCGTAGTTCCTGCACCAACTAAGTCTCCAACAAATGGAATCACATCTGCAATCACCGCTAATGGGCTTAACACCATCGCAACACCAATTGCCATCACAACAAAGCCAACTAAACGTAAAATCCAAGTTAACTTACTGTTGCTGGCTTGTGCTGCTTGAAACATTTGATTACCAGGTACAGTTCCATATTCAAGTAACTCAATTGTTCCGCCAACCTCAGTTTGGTACGAACGTAACTCTTGAGCAGACTGTAATGCAACAACGCTGACATCTGCTGGCTTTACTTCTGTATATGTAATCTTATAGTCACCAACCACTGGTTTTGAAGCATCTTCACCGACATAGATTCCACCCTTGTTTAAACTAGCTTTTCCAGATAAACTCTTTGGGACTTCAGTTAACACAACTGGTGTACTTTTTGACATTTGACCTACCAAACCAGAAGACATTTGGAACTCACCTAAAGTCGCTGAATCAACAATAAATTTTTGACTCTCATACTCCATAGTGGCTGGGTTCTTATGACCCTCAGGCTCCTTAAAATCGTTTGAGTTGTTAAGGCTAGATGACCAACCTTTTTTATAACTATACGTTGTGACCGTTTCAGTTCCACCACCAAGCTTCTTCTTCTTCTCATTATCTTCTTTTTCGATCCATTGGTACATCTGTACAGTACGGTTTAACTTTACACTATTTACTTCTACACCTAGTTGGCTATCCACTAAGGGCGCTTCAGTCTTAACTGAACCACTTACATGAACAAGCTTACCATCATTGGCTCCATCTACAGTGGCACTACTCAAACTGATGAAGGAACCAGCTCCTTCTTTTAAAGTCTTATAACGCTTAACAGCACGGCCCTCATTCCAAAATAAAGCCAAAATTGCAACAGCGAATAAAATGATACCAATCACAACACCTTTAATTGCGGAACCTATTCGGCTCAACCAACCCTGTTCACTTACTTCACTAAAAGAATCTGACATAGATTCTGCTCTCCTTTAAATTTTTATAATTATTGTTTCTAGTTAAAAGAACAACTTAAAACTAGCCAATGGTTTCGTGAAATCAACCCATAATAAAACCTCAAAAAAACAATCCTTAAAAACGTTTACGTTTTAAGGAAAAGCTTAATATAGCAAAGGAATGTAAAATGAGTAGGTTTATCTAAAATTAATCACTCCACTCAACGATCTGACTAAACAAACGAAAAGTCCTATTTGATCTGTCAAAATTTATGCAAAGTTATAACACTTTGATGCTTATAAGCTAAAGTGACTTGCATAATAGTTGAAACTTTGCTATAAATACCCGAGTGTGAAAAATTGTTGAAGGGTAAATGATAAATGAAATTTTGGGTTCTTTTTGTACTGACTTCTAGTTTGTTTGCTAGTGAATTTGAAGATACATTCAAGCAAGGAAGATCGGCATATCAAAAAAAACAATTTGATGAATCAGTACAGTATTTCACGAAAGCTGAAGCACAAATTCTAGAAAGTAGACAACTACAAAGATTTATCAGCCTTTATGTAAATGCATTAATAAAAAGCAAACAATACAACGAAATCGAAAACTTTCACCAACGACAATACAAAGGCAAATTCTCTAAAAAAAACATTGACTTTGCATTAGATTGCTTCCTACTTAAAGCAAAATATCTACTTAAAAAACATGATGAGATTGAGCCAATCTATCAACGAATTATGGCCGAAAAATCTAATTATATCAACAAGAAACATAAAGCAATGGCAATTTTATACTATGCCCATTCTGCCTATGAAAATGAACGCTACGAAGTCGCCAAAGAAAACTATTTCAGAATTACAGACCATAATACCTTAGATGAGCCATTAACTTTATATCTTAACCTGATATCAAGCTGTTTTGAAACTGAACAGGCAGCAGATGCAGCACATGCATTGACCCAGGCTCTTGATCAAAAAGTCATGAATCATGAAAACCTAGACATGATTTTTGAGCTGATAGCAAAAATTAGAGAGGCAAAAGAGTTTGAGCCAGCAATCAAGTTAAGCAAAAGAATATTGAGAGATTATGCCATTTCATCTAAAGAAAGAACGGCTTGCTACAAAGAAATTGCAATGAACTACAAGCAACAAAATGATTATATACGATTTCTAAGGATTATGGAAATTAGCTTGATTGACAACAAGCTGACACCAGATGATAAAGAAATTATTGTTGCATTACTACCACAAAAAAAATTAAGCCTACAAAATCAATAAGCAACAATCTACTTTTTTACACAGAAACTGTAAGGCAGGGTCTTGTAAGTCCTAAGCTAAGATATACGCTAAATATTGAATTGTTATAAACTTTGGAGTTATCTTTATATGCTTAAATCTGTTGCGGTGGTTGGAGCAGGCATTGTAGGACGCTTAACCAGCTACTTGCTTGCCAAAAAGGGCTATTCTGTAACCTTGTTTGACCGTAATGAACCATCAGGAAATGGATCATGTTCATACGTCGGGGCAGGCATGTTAGCACCCTATTGTGAGCTTGAAACTGCTGAACTAGAGGTAACGGCTGCAGGCATAGAAGGTATTCATCGATGGCAGGAAATTATTTCAACATTACCCAAGCCAGTCTTTTTTCAGCAAACAGGAAGCCTAGTCGTCGCACATCCAAATGATATGCGTGAACTGGACCGCTTAGAACGAGAAGTACAAGCAGCACAACCACCAAGTGATGCCATGCAACGGGTTTCAACAAAAGAAATTATTGCCCTAGAACCAGAAATGACACAAGGCTTCCACACAGGACTCTATTTCCCAAATGAGGCACAAATTAGCAACCGAGATATTCTTGTTGCCCTAGATGCAGGCATACAACAAATGGGAGTCGTTACTCGTTATGGCTGTGAGATAGAAACACTTGAAGCAGGACGTCTTAATAACGGTACACTCTGGCAAGGCGATTATGTTATCGACTGCCGTGGAATGGGAGCCAAGCAAGATTTAACAGACTTTAGGGGAGTGCGAGGTGAGTTAATTCGCCTTCATGCTCCAGAAGTTCAATTAAATAGACCCGTAAGAATCATGCACCCTCGTTACCCTATTTATATTGTACCTAGACCAAATCATCACTATATTCTAGGCGCAACAATGATTGAAAGTGATGATATGAGCCCCATTAGCCTACGCTCAAGTATGGAACTTTTATCTGCAGCATATGCAGTGCATACAGGCTTTGCTGAAGCACGCGTTCTTGAAAACTTGGTGCATTGTAGACCCGCTTTTCAAGATAATTTACCTAAACTAATTTGCGAAGATGGCATACTACGTATTAACGGACTCCATCGTCATGGATTTTTATTAACACCCTCCGTTGTTGATGCGGCAATACATCAGCTAGAAGGCACCTCCTGCTCGGAGGCACAAAAAACTTTATTAGGAATGACACCATGAGTATCACATTAAATGGCGAAACTGTCGCATTACCTGAAAGTCAGACCCTTGCTTCCTTTATTGAAGCACAAGGCTATGCAGGACAAACATTCGCAGTGGCTTTAAATGAAAGCTTCGTACCTAAAGCACAATACCAATCCACCCAATTGCAAGCAGGCGATAACGTGGAAATCGTAGCACCAATGCAGGGAGGTTAAAATGACTTGGACTATCGCAGGAAAACAACTGCAAAGTAGACTCTTTATCGGCTCTGCTTTATATCCAAACCCTGAAATTATGACGGATTCTATCAAAGCATCAAACTCACAAGTCGTAACAGTTTCTATTCGACGCCAAAACCCAGGACAACAAGATGGACAAAATTTTTGGCAACTGATTCAATCATTAGGTATTCATATTCTACCAAATACGGCCGGCTGCAGAAACGTAAAAGAAGCTGTGACAACTGCACAAATGGCACGCGAAATCTTTGGCACAAACTGGATTAAACTAGAAGTCATTGGTGATGATTACACACTACAGCCAGATACTACTCAGCTAATAGAAGCAGCAAGAATCTTATGCAATGAAGGCTTTGAAGTGTTCCCATACACAACAGAAGACCTAGTGGTAGCAAACAGACTGCTGGAAGTCGGTTGTAAAATTGTCATGCCTTGGGCAAGCCCAATTGGATCCGGGCAAGGTTTACTTAATAAGTTTGCTCTTCGCACAATTCGTGAGCGCCTACCCAATATCCCCCTCGTTGTAGATGCCGGAATTGGAAAACCATCGGATGCAGCAGAAGCCCTACAAATGGGCTTTGATGCAGTATTAGTGAACTCTGCTGTTGCATTGTCTGCAGATCCTATTGCAATGGGAAAAGCCTTTGATTTAGCCGTGCAATCTGGACGCCTAGCATATGAAAGCGGGCTCATGCAAGCACGCGATATGGCATCACCATCCACACCAACTTTAGGCACTCCCTTTTGGCATAATTAGACCCTATCAAGAATAATGAAACCGTGAGTCGTCACTTATTATGGGCTTTTAATTAAGTGAGAAGGAAAATGATGATCGACGCGAGACCTCAGTAAGTTGTAAGCTTTAACATTTGCAGTATCTTAGGGCTTATGAATATGAATAACGAGTTGATAGGTACAGATGACCAAGCAGTTGGAATTTGATTTATTTGACATGGAGCATGCCGAAGAAAGCCATGTCGAAAAAGTAGAAAAGGCAAAGCCCTTACATATCCCCAAGCGCACCATACAGCGTGCCGTATTAGCATGGTTGTTGGAAAACGATATCACGGGAGCAGCACTTTCGGTTCCAACCAAAATCTCACGTGCAAAAGCTGATATTGGTGGCTTTTACAGCAAAGCAAAACGCTCAAAAGGAAAACTCAATAAAATTTTTCAACCACAGCAGACTGTATTAGTGGAATGTCGTGAGAGTCGTTTAAAATGTTGGCCAGACTGTAGTAATTCTGCACAATTGAGTGGACTATTAAAGAAAAGTTATGCGGAGTTAGAAGCATTAAAAGATCAAATTCGTAAAGAAGAGCCGGAGCTACGTGCTCTAGATACATTGTTTGAAGAGTATGCCCATTGGAACTATAAAGATTCTCAAAATGATCAATATCATCAAACACACAAAACCTTAAAAAAGCTAGAGCAATCCTTATATAAAGGCACTCGCTTTGAAGGCGTATTAAACTCAGGTGTTGCAAATTTATGCTATTTAGCAGTTCCCAAAGGTTGTGTTGATGTACATGAATTAGCAGAAGGCTGGGGCTTACTCTGGGTTGATGAAAATTTCAAAGTAGAAGAAATACGTAAACCAGATTTATTTGAATCAAGCCCAGAGTATCAGTTACATTTCATTCAGAATATTGCCTCCGTAGCCGCAAGCTCGGTTGCTTTCGCCAACGGTTTATATATCCAAAAGACAAAAGTAAAATTAGGCCGCATCCCACGTAAACGCCGCAACCCATAAATACCTAAGCCGCTACATTAAACCCACAATAACCCAAGTAGTCCCATTAAATTTTAAGAAATTCACGGAGCCGCGAAGCAAAGATAAAAAAGTTTACTTTTTTAAGATGAAATCGGTCACTTTTCCCTTGTATATTATATAATCTCCTACAACTTCGTTGTAGGAGATTATAATTCAATTCACGACATATCACGCAGAGTA
>JAKVBE010000012.1 GCA_022447755.1 Lentisphaeria bacterium
GAATACGATGTAAACACAACACCGCTTGTTGCTCTTCGGATTTGATACTGACAAACCGTGTTTTAGGTCGAGATGCGGCTTTACAAATAGCTTCAGCATCGTTCGCACCATTCTTTTCGTTTTGACGATAAGGAATAACAAACTTAGATGCCATGATACGAACATCATGACCGAGTTTGGTCAACTCTCTTGCCCAATAATGCGAACCAGAGCAGGCTTCCATACCAATGATACACTTAGGTAACGGTGAAACTTCCGCTAACAGTTTGTTTCTCTTGATAGTTTTACGCAATTTACACTTGCCATGTTCATCAACACCATGAATACTAAAAACAAGTTTGGCTAAATCGATGCCAACGACTTTAATTAAGGACATATGCGCTCTCCTTTTTTATTGATTAGTTTGCACTTTCAATATGGCACATTGATGCCGTTAATGGAGGGGAGTCCATATCATTCGTTATGAGAAACTGAGGTGTTTTGCTCTAATGTCGAAGATCTGTTTATGCTTAGTGGTTACATTACTTATTTCCGGTTGTTCATTTGATGGAATTTTTTTCCCAATAGATAAACGCCCAGATGACCCAATTGAGGGTTCAATTGAAATGGTTCAATTAACCTCTTCGGACGGAAAAGTAATTAATCATTTCCTGTTCAAACCAACTCAAAAACATAAAGCTACAATTTTTACGTTTCAAGGTAGCGGTTCAAAAGTAGTAAATTGGCACAAGGTTATAAAACCTCTTATTGCGAATGGTTATCAGGTTTTTATGATGGAATATCGTGGGTTTGGTGAGTCTGAGGGGAAGGCAAATCATTCGATGGTTGCCCAAGATGCGAGCCGTGCGTTAGATTACTTGGCAGATAGGAATGATGTAAAAAAAGGGTGTTTATTGGTTTTAGGTCAATCGTATGGCGGGCAACTTGCAATATATGTTGCCCATCAACATCCAGAACTTGTTGATGCCTTGATTGTAGAAGGGACGTTCACTTCTTTCAGTGATGAAGCTGCACACTCATCCCCTTTAATTATAAGACCTTTAGTCAAAACTATATTTTCAGAACCTTATATTTCAAAAAAGTTAATTGGAGATATTAAACTCCCCGTACTGATAATTCATAGTTCAGACGATAAGGTAGTTCCATTTAGCATGGCTAAAAAGCTTTACTCTAACGCTAATGATGACAAAGAGTTATGGAAAGTTAGAGGTAAGCATGTAGCCGCGTTGATTGATTCACCCGAAGAATATGTTTCAAGAATTGACAACCTACTTCAGTGTAGTCATAACAAAGCATTGCAACGGACAATCCGCTGAATGGGGCGTTATGTAATTAATGGAACTAATCGGTTAAATTTTTGACTAATTTTTGGACTCTAAAATAAGGATATAAAAATGATTAAAATTATAACGTTAACACTCGCAATCTTATCTGTATCAACTGCAATCGCAAATGAATTACCAAAAGTAGAGGTTAGTAGTAATAAACAATTGATAGAAACGCATGAAAAATTTGCAGGGAATAAGGTTTCGTTTGATGATGAAAACTTGGTTTTAGTTGTCAATGGAGCAAAAAAGAGTGAGAGCTATATTAATACCCTATCAATTTCAGATATCAAGTCTGTTAACGTTAAGACTGGCTCACCAACAGAGTTTCAAATTACAACTAAATAATTACATCACAAAAGATTAAACAGGGACGTAAAACTGTTTATCGTTTTTCGTTCCTTAATGTTTTAATAGATTATTTTACGCCTATTGATTAGGCGTTTATTTTGCGTATTAGCTTATTTTAAACAACTGAAATTTGCCTCTTAGCGAGGCACTAGTTTACAAAGGGGTTGGTAATTGATACTGACATTAATCTATTTTTTTTATTGCTGTTGTGATATCTTTTTTTGCATTGTTTGGCGGTACATTTTGTAGAGGCTGGCATTATTGTTCTAGTTACTACTCGATGGGCTTGGACAGTTTTGTACTTTCCCTCATCGCGATCTTATTTTTGTTTCTTTGTTTAAGAAGACTATTTAAAAAAGTTGATTTTAGAAAAGGCGAGCCTCTAAAGTTGGAGAGGTTCGCTGATAGAGATACTGGCGAGTAAATAAACCTATTAAGATATTCAAAAGGACTCAAAACGCTTGGTTTGTGCTCCTTCATCACTAGTTTTAGCTGCACATCTTACAGCGATTAAAAGTCGTTTGCGTTACAAGGAGAGTTAATAATGAATACAAGAACAATTATTTTCGTTTTACTGCTTTTATCTGGTTGCACGTCACAATTGTGGCAACCACCAAGCTATGAAGAGAAGATAACTGGCTTCTACTTTACAGATGAAAAAGGCTTATTGCTTGTGACTGGCCAAAAATACAGCTATGTATTTGAGGCAAGTGACCTATTAAAAAACTCCCTTGAAATAAGCCGAATAATTGAGTTTTATCCTCGATATACGAACTTTAAATTAGACCAACAAAATAATGTAACAGGCAAGCTAGAGTTGAATGCCCTCAATACATCAGATAAAGCAACACTTCGAGAACTTGGTTTCCCTAAAGATGAATTTGGAAATATTGAATTGATCTTCGATTTGAATGGTAAAAGGTATGAAGTTGAGGGTAATTACCCTTTTCAAAAGCTTGAAGGTGACCACTATGTAATAGTGGAAACACCTGAATCAGGCGTTTCAAAAATTGGCAAAATATTAGTTACGCCAGTAGCTGTGGCTATTGATGCTGTTGCTATCGTGCCTGTTGGTGCATTTTTTGGAGTGTTGGGTGTTATGAATAAGTACGACATATAAGTAAACCTAACAATGCTCTAAAGGTAGGTTTATTCGTTTGCGTTTAGCTAGCTTTTGCTTATTAGCGCTTCTCAGTTCAAATGATTAACCCTTTATTAGAGCGCTAGACCGTTTAGCATCTCAAATAATTTTATTCGTGAAGACAATATGGATATTAGTCGAGTAGTCATACTTCTTTTTTACTTAATTGCTTTCGCAGGCTGCCAATCAAGCAGTGTTATTCGCAAAGATAAATTATCGTTAGAATTAAAGGAAATAAAAGGTATTAAAAAGTTCAAAAGTGGTGATTATTCAGAGGCATTTGAATTGCTAGAAACTCCCGCAACTTGAGGTTATAAAGGGGCACAGTACGCAGTAGCGTTCATGTTTCTTAAAGGTTATCACGTTGAGCAATCTACATTGCTTGGGATGGGATGGCTTGGTGTTGCGACCGAGGTGGAAACGGAAGATTGGTCTGATCAATACAGGGCTTTGTATAGTTCTGCCACTCCGGAAATGTAAAGAAAAATAGATAATATAGTCATAGAGTATGTCCGTAGATACGGAATGAAGGCTCAGCACATTACTTGTAGCAAATCACCGACAACAAGGACAAGGGCTGTTCGACACGTATGTACAAAATCTGACGACTTGAGCATAGTCTATCCAATGGACTTGGTTGAGTAATAGCGGTGTTGGAAAATGTATGTTGTTAATTGACCGTCAACTAGAGCGTGTTGATCTTTGCGGTATGAAAAGTAAACAGCAATTGGGTCGGTTATAATGATTTCGCCAAAAAACAATTTAACTTTCCCAAATGCCGAGACTAATGCTAACAGATGACAGCTGGAAACTGCTATCCAGAATCATGTATTTAACGGGGCGAATTTACAATAAGCCTGAACACCGAATGACACTTGAAGGTATTTTATACCGGATGCGGACGGGTATTCCGTGGCGAGATTTACCTAAAGAGTTTGGCGAATGGAGCGCAGTATTCAGGCGATTTAATTTATGGTCTAAGAAAGGCGTTCTCACTGAGGTTTTCCAATTTTTATCCCGGCTCAGTGACCCGCAATGGTTGTTTATTGATGGCAGTATTATTAAGGCTCATCAGGACGGTACTAACGTCAGTGCTCAGGCACAACAAGCCATTGGGAAAAGTCGTGGAGGTAAATCAACGAAAATACATTTAGCCGTTGATAGCGGCGGATTACCTGTCTACTTTGAGTTATCAGGAGGACAGGCCCATGATGTTAGTCATGGTCAATCTTTGGTTGAATCATCACCTCATGCTGAAGTGGTGGTTGCCGACAAAGGCTACGACAGTCAGGCTCTACGAGAGTTAGTGAGTAGCCGCAATGCTAAGCATGTCATCCCAAGAAAAGGGAATAGTAAAACAGGCAATAATGATATTGATTGGGCGATGTATCGCTACCGTCATTTAGTTGAGAATGCATTTTTGAAAATTAAGAAGTATCGAGCCGTAGCCACTCGATACGATAAATTAGCCAGAAACTACCACAGTGTGGTGGCACTGGCTTTTGCACTTATGTGGTTACCGATGTGGGTTGATTAGGATATGTACAGCAAAGATCAACACGCTCTAGTATTCGAGTAAAAATAAAGTGTTGCTTTGCAATAAGTTAACTAATCTGGTTAGAATGACAGAAATCAAAACAAGGAAAGTTTGTCCTGCACATAATAGGAAACTTTCCTATTAATAAACTGTTAAATTCCACAAGGCAGTCTGGTGTATAAATTAATTATAATCGTACTTTTATCCATGTCTTCTAATGCGCTTGCCAATACAGTGAATACTCACGATGAGCTATCTACTAGTCTAGAAAAAATTCGGATAGAAAGTGGTATCCCATCTATGTCTGTAGCAATAATTACGTCAGGTGAAGTAACTTATATCAAAGGTTTCGGTTTTCTGGATGAGAAACAGGAAAAAGCGACAAATGAAGAATCATTATTTCGTATAGCTTCAATTTCCAAGCTATTCACTGCGCAAGCCGTAATGCAGCTAGTTGAGAAAAATAAAATAGAGTTAAATCAAAAGGTAGGACGATATCTACCTAGCTTTAAAGAGAGTAATATTACAATTAAGCAGCTACTTACTCATTCTTCAGGGCTTAGTGATACGATTAAACCAGTAAGTTTTGAAAAGCAAAGAACAGTGGGTTCCTATTTAAGTTTAATTACACGGTCTTTACCAGAAAACAATGAAAGCAAAAATTTTTTATATAGTGATGCTAATTTTAACGTATTAGGTGCGATCATAAGCACTGTTTCGGGAGAAAGTTATGAAAAATACATATATAACAATATCTTGAAACCTGCCAACATGAAAAAAAGTAACTATTTCAATGAAGATTTAGCATTTTTTTCTGAAACGAAGCCAACTTATAAAGGTAAGTTAATAAGTAAAGCTGATCAGAGGCCTTATGAACAATCATTTAACCCAAGCGAAGGGTTAATTTCAAATGCTCATGATCTAAGTCAGTGGCTTAGATTAACACTTGCTGGTGATTCCTCACTTTTGGAAGAGCAAACTTACAAAGATATGTTAGAGCCAGAAGTAAAAACGTCTTGGGGTGATATATATATGGGGCTGGGTTGGCAAGTATACAAAAGTTCAAAAGATAAAATTGCTAGGCATCCGGGTAGCATTAAAGGGTATAAATCACTTGTTCTTACTTACCCAGATAGCAAAAATGCACTGATAATTCTTACTAATTCAAGCAATACTCCTCGATGGGAAATTGCAAAATCCATTACGAAAACCCTAAAACAGAATGCTGAGTGGTAGTGGAATTTAACAAAAAAAATGAAGGCGGACGTATCAAGGTTGGCTTACGCTCATTCTTCGCTAATTATAGCCAACCCCTCTACGCCGCTTATTTAAAGCGTTATAAGCCATGAATAAACTTAAGCATATCATCTCTAGTTTTCTTCTTTTTAGTGCAAGCACAAATGCTTGCCAAGTTTTATCATTCGAAGAGGAAATGGAGGACTATAAAGAAACAAAAGCTCTTGCAATAAAGCATGCTCAAAAGGCCGCTAAAGAGGCTGATACCATTTTGAAAGCACGGGTTGTAAATGTTACCGAAAGAGTAAGTGACGAAAATAGCACAGCTCAATACTTTGATGTTGAACTCGATAAGGTCAATGTACTCAAGGGGGCTTTTTTCGAAGGACAGCGCCTGTTTTGGAAAGAAAATCTAGAAACAATAGCTATTGGGTGCAGCCAATCAATGTATATCGATGCTATTGATTTAATGCCGAGCTATCCTTACCTCCTTTACATCAAAGATGGGGAAATAATCAGACAAAATGATATTGGCCCTTACTTCCCAACTTTAACCGGTGAAGAAGAATTAGAGTTAATCGGAGCAAATGGCTTATAACAAAGCCTTAAAGTCGGATTCGTAACAGTTGGCTCGGTTCCGCTTCGCTTCACATTTTAGCCAACTGCTACTCACCGCTTAAGGCGGCTACATGGACTCCCCCGATTGTCAACGAATTCATCTTTGATAATTAGATATAAGACTGCACCTCTACATTCGGCCTATTGATTGAGTGTTAAACTCGGACCTAGATGAGTATTCGCTAGGAAGAGTGCCTTATTCGTTAGACGAGCTTTTTAAGCTCACCCGCCATAAACAGGCTATGGCTTCCTCGGTCTGACCTAATTGTCATCGATGCCTTCGCAGGACTCGGGTAAAACAGATAAACCTTCTAAACTAAATAAATCGTGTTACTTCATAATGGTTGCTTTAATAAATGGCGCATAGTCATTTAGACTAATTAATGACCTTGTAATTTTCTTGTTTAACCATCAGCGTCCAAATAAGTCTGGCGTTTCTTGCAGCTAATGCGACAGCGGCTTTGAGATATCCACGACGAGCGATGAG
>JAKVBE010000013.1 GCA_022447755.1 Lentisphaeria bacterium
ACCAATGGTGAGTTCTACTTGTTTATCAGATAATGCACGCGCAACTCGAATGCCATAGGATTGACGAACCAAAGGACGATTATCAATAACGCTTGTAAACTCTTCTATTGTTTGTCCAAAGGAAATATTCGTCATCATTGCAATGACGCCAATCAGGTTGGCAATGTTAGTTTTCATTCAATTCCTTTCTTTTATACATCTGTACGTGCACTTGCATCCTCATCTTCATATAACCCGGTAATTCGTTCTTCTACAGGCAACAAAGCTGGCAATTCATTTTCTGGTTTGTCTAAGTAGAAGTATGCGCAACTTGACCAATCATCCCTACGTTCAAATAAGCCATAGCCTTTATTGGCTGCAGCAAGTTTCATATCAACTTCATGACCTTCAATGGTAGTTAGTTGCGTACCTATATCCATAATATCCTCAATTGTATCGGGCCCCCAGCATCCGATCTGTTGCATGCTTACCCGAATATTTTGATAAAAGTATACTGGATCTTGAATATGATACCGATAAAAGTTGTATTGGAAATTTGAGCTATCGGCAAGATGGCAGCCTTGGTAAAGGTTTGCATATTGTCCTTGGCCCCAGGCAGTTCCAATGTAATCTTCTGTACCCGTCCCACATAATGTAGGAAACTTTTGATCGCCATCCAAATAAATTTTGCATTCTCCTTCTCCCCACCAACTTTTTGCATAGACCTCGGTATTGGCAATCACGCCAACATTTACACCTAAGAACCGGCCACGTCCGTTCAGGTGTGGAAGAAACTCGTAATCTTCTTTAAAAGTAGTCACAGGTTCACGGCGCCAATGAGCATGAAAATAAAGTGTAGATTTTTCATGTTGATCCCCAAGCGTATAATTAATATCATAAAAAATCATAGAGGCATCTTTACCGGACTCATTGGTTAAGACAATTTTCATACTATGATGAAATGGCATGGGAATACAGCAATTAAAGCTTCTACCCTCAGGGTTTGAAAACAGCGCAGATTCGAATGTTGAACAACGTCCTAGGCCCTGTCCAAAGAAATCTCCCCAAGGTGCGCTAACTGCAGGTTTGGATGCGCCATCCCAATATATATCAAGGCGTAAGCCACGCATCATTCTGGGTGACCGATCATTAATCGTTGCCCAAATTCGACGAATCGTACCACTACGACCTTCTGCTTGAGCAAGTACTTGTGATTGACCTGACTCAAGTTTAAAAGCTGGAGACCCCTTTCGCCCGTTCAAAGCTTGACCACCTGATCCTTTACTAGCGGAAAAGTTTTCTGGGCTGGCCCAGTATGTTTCAATCTGTTGTGGAAGTTCGAAAAGTGGTGATTGATGCATAGGCATACCTAAAGTTGTTATATAATACTAAATTAGTACAATCAATATGACTTTGAATTAGAAAATTAACACTTTAAAGGACTGAATTGGCTCAAAAAGCATTAGTTTTGTTTGTATGGTTTATTGTTTTAATTTTGCGATGTAGGGAAGGTTTTGATAATTATTTTTCCATGGTAGTGCATCTCCAATCAGTAAATCATCATTTTACATTTTGTAGGCATAAAACTGAGTGGTAGGAATGTCTACTCGCCTTGGCTTTATCAGTAAACTTGCATTAGAGAGATCGAATATCAAAATTTTCTTTAATATGTGTAACTAACCTTTTCATTGTGCCACTAGATTGTATTGCATCATCGATCAATATCGCATGAGTATCTTGTAAAGATATGTTCTCATGAAAAATAAGCTTCGATTGATTATTCGACTCTCCAAGGGGTATGTGGACAAGAGATATAATCCATCTCAACGTCAAAGATTATCTGAAAAACTAAATCTACATTAAATAGGATACCACCGGGGAAACCGTAACTAGCTCAGCCTCCTTATATCGTTGGTTAAGCTTATGCGCTACTTACTCGCCCCCCAATTGAAATTGCTTCTTACTCAAAACAATTTCACCTATGTGTACTGAATTCATTTTCTATTCATATTGTTACGTTTATTCATGTTGATATAAGTGACCGCAATTGTTTAATCAACACTCTGTGCTAACTGCCTTTCATAATAGCTTATTTTAAAAAGTCATTTACATAGTAGGTTTTATCCATGAAAAGCCCTTTTTACAAACCTGAAAAACTATTTTATAAGATATAGGCTTCGTCTTCATTTACATAATGGGTCATTGACTATATAATAAACACAAACTTCTTAAATGTTGGGAAAGGCTTGAATTGACTCATTCAAATCCTAATTCTATACGTAGATATTGGTTGCAGACTATGTTGAAGATAGCAGAGCCTGTTTATAAATCATTATCTCAGCAAAAATTTAAGCAAGATTTTCCCAGCAAATCAGTAAAATCAGCAGGCTCCCCCTATCGTTTTCTTGAGGCATTGGGTCGTTCTTTTTCTGGCCTTTCTCCTTGGCTTGAATTAACACAAGTTGAGGGAAAGGAAAAGAAACTCCAAGCTTATTGGCAAAGTTTAGTCAAGGTATCAATTGGTAATGCAGTATCTCCTAATAGCCCTGATTATATGGAGTTCAAGGAGGGGCAGCAGCCACTTGTAGATGCAGCATTTCTTGCACATGGCTTGCTTCGTAGTTGGAATCAAATTTGGTGTAAGCTTGATCCAGAAATACAGGGATATGTTGTTGATGCGATGAAGGATACGAGAACCCGGAAGCCATACTCAAATAATTGGTTGTTATTCTCAGGTATTATTGAGGCGTTTTTGTGTAAAGCTGGATGTTCAGATTGGGATCCAAGGAGAATTGACTATGCACTTAGACAACATGAACAATGGTACCTGGGGGATGGTTGTTATGGTGACGGGCCTGATTTTCATTGGGATTATTATAATAGCTACGTCATTATGCCTATGTTAATTGATATTTTAGAAGCGGATCCTAGAATTTTTGATCTATGGCAAGATTTTTATGGCCCTACTCTGAAACGCTTTAAAAGGCAAACGAAAATTCAAGAGCGATTAATTGCACCCGATGGGACATTTCCGCCAATAGGACGATCCATATGCTACCGTTCTGGTGCTTTTCAATTACTTGCACAGGGGGCTCTAAAATCGCACTTAGATGAATCGCTAACCCCCTCGAGGGTAAGGTCTGCTTTAACTGCCATGCTCCAAAAAGTATTTGATTCAAAAACTACGTTTGATAAAGATGGTTGGTTAACGCTGGGACTATACGGAGAGCAAACTAATCTTGCAGAGGGTTACATCAACAAAGGTAGTGTATATTTATGCTTGTGTGCATTCTTACCACTAGGACTTCCATCATCGGCTCCTTTTTGGAGCGGTCCAGTAAGTGACTGGACATCAAAGCAAATTTGGGAAGGTAGAAATATAGCTAAAGATCAAGCATACAGTGAATAAATTCGTAAGCATAAACTAGGTTTACAAGTAGATCTTTGGTATTAGCATTTAGAAATCTCTGATACATTTTAATAGGGCTGTTTTCCCTATGAGGGTCAAAAGAAAGTATTATATTCTATCATTTAATTAATAGTATTTTTAGTCCCTAAGTAAGCTGAATATAAAGCATAAAATGGAATATTTTTCATTTTTGTTGTTTCTACAATAGTCCTTATTCCATCATTGATTAATAGTAATATTTTTAATTTTATATATTCTAAAGATAAGATTAGATGGGAAAGCCAATAATATTTTCTAGGAATATTATTGGCACAAATGCTTGTTACGCTCAATAATAGATAGGGAATAAAACCACAATAAATTTTCAGGTTCAATCAAATAAGGACTCAGAGTTTTATAAGTTCTTTTGATTCCCAATTATATTGTGCCTGAGGCTTTTTATCATTAATAAAAATATAAGAAGTATTTTTTCTTTGGTATGATTGATACTCGGGTTTTACAATCAATTTACCCGACATATCCATCAAACCATATGTACGTTTTTCATTGTGATAAACCACAAAGGTACGATTTCGCGTTTGTGAAAATCCCATTCCACAGCTAAGAGGAGGATGATTTACAAGCTTCAAATTTTCTGGATTTAATATACCATAATGATTATCATCTTTTAATGTATATTCACCAGTTGCTGTTTTAGTAAGAAAATCATATTTAGCAGTGATTAACTCTTTACCGTCAAAATCTAAGATTCCATATTTACCTGAAGTTTCGTCACGGAAAACAAGCTGTTTATTGTCAAAATTTATTCCACGTTCACCTACCCCAGCTTTAATAAAAAAACTAGATTTATCCATAGCGAAAAGGCCTATACCACTTGGGTTTTCAAAAACTTGACCATTAAAGATAATTTTTCCATTACCATTAAAATACACAAGAAAATAATCATCTTTACGTGTTACTTGAGTTCCACCTAAACCTTTTAATTTAAGAATCTCATTACCATCAACATCAGAGTATGAAATATGTCTTTGTTCGGCCCAATGATAGATATACCCTTTTCCTTGCATGAGACTTTCACAAGGTATTGTATTTAATAATTCACCTTCAGTAGTATAAACTTGAAAGGTATTATTGACATTGATATAGATGCGATCATTCGCTTCAAAGTATCTTTGTAACTTTTCAATTACATACTTTTGAGACTTTAAAAAATAAAAAACCTTTCGTTTGTCATTATTATATGGATCATATGAAGGGTCAACAATTATAAAATTTGAATCAAATTGACTAGGGTCTAATTGTATATTAATTCCCTGAAAGTCATAAAACTGAACATTATCATTGCCAACCAATGACACAAAATGTTTTGCATTCGCATCATGAGGTTTATTTTTTATAAAATCAATATGATAGTCTCCCACTGGAATAATCAATTTGTCTAATTTACAAGAATAAGCCCCAATCTTACCACTTAAATCTTGAAAGACTTGGACGTCTTGCTCATTACCAAGGAGTTTTTTACATTTAAGTACCTGAATAAGATTATCACGCAATTTATGATATCGAACCAAAATTATATCGTCATTTGTTTTAATCCAATAAAGATCATTTCGCGCTTTGGTAATTGAAAAATTATTTTTCCGGGGATTTTCTTTATTTTTAGGTAATTCTAATAATTTTGTATTGGACTTATCAATAACAAAAAACTGTTCATCTTTAGTTTTTACAACAGCTAAATCACCTTGAAAATCCCAAGCTCTCTTATATTCCGGTAATATAACTGGCACTTCACCTACAAAATAACCATACATACCAGATTTGTCATACTTTACAGCTTTATATGGTCCAGCGGGAGGGTTTTCACTTATGACCAAAGTGCTTACACGCAAAGAAAATATTAAAAGCCCATAGGTTAGTAAGATAATTGGCGTAGCACAAATAATAACCTTACCTAAATCCAAAAACTTCATTTGTCGAATTTTTGTAGATAGAATAGGTAGTAAAAAAATCCCTAAAATGATGACACCAATCATAGCTTGTATGCCAATATTTACTGAGACAGTATGTTGCGCAAGTGAGCGACCTATGTAAAAACCTGCAATAATACTAAATACTGTTCGAACAAATCCACTAAAAGGGAAAATGGTCCAGAAGCCAGATCCAGTAGGACCATAATATTCATCTTTTGAGATTACTGTGAATTCTTGTTCGCTACTTTTTTCTGGCGCAATAGTTGCATCAGAGTCTGTATTGATTTGGGGTTTAAAAGCCTCAGTTGGGGTTCGCTGAACTTCAGATATTGGTGGTTGACTATCAGAGGATTTGTTAGAGGTAATGTTTAGATTAGAGTTTGGACTATCATCCGTTGCAGATTGTACTTCATCGACAATCAGATCACGAGTTTGTAAATAAGTTGGTACATTGATAATATTATTACAATTTTCACAATTTATTTTAGTTCCAGCCTTCGTCTCTTCAACGATATTTAATGACTGACAATGAAAGCATTTTACATTATATCTCTTCACAACCGATACCTCAAAAAAATTAATTATTAACCTAATGAGAATATGTAGGATCAATAATCAAAGTCAACAAAAGTAAAAAAAAAAAATATGGATGAATAAAAATATTACAAGTTTGAACTGATTAAGAATTAGAATAGATAAAATATCCACAAATATGGATACTCTAAAACAAAATTCTAATAGTTCAAAGCCTCAAATAAGCCCAAAATTACATATAAAAATGCTTTTTCTTCCATTTTAAAGGCTTGTTTAATTTCCTAATATAAATACAATTATAATGTTAGGATAAAATTAAATGTTAATTAAAAATCATATTTTAGGTCAATCAGGGAAGAGCTCTAGTGGAAGAATCATTCGTTCTTTTACACTAATTGAGCTATTAGTCGTTATTGGTATTATTGGGGTACTCGTTTCAATTTTATTACCAGCCTTGCAAAGTGCTAAAGAATCAGCGAAAGAAGTTGATTGTTTGAGTAATTTGAAACAATTGGGTTTAGCAACTTTCATGAGTTCTGATGATAACGATGGCTTAATTCCTAGCATGCGTCTTTCTTACCATCCAGATTTTGTAGGAGATGAAGTTTTTGAAGAAGGAGATTGGTACCAGAGGGATGATTTCACAACTTACCTTAAACAATCAACAGGAGTTTTTGACTGTAATTCAGCAAGATATAGCAAAGAAGCATCTGAGCCCTTAGCCTATTGGGTAAATTATAATGGTCGTATTAACAACCAAAAGCCAGCTTGGGCAAATAACGCAAATTTAGGAATCACCAGACCTTCAGGTGTACAAGGGTATGAATGGGTTAAACTACCTCAAATAGGTGCTCCCAGTGATTTGATTAGTATATCAGACTGTGCTCAAGGAACTGACGGTATTGTAAACCGATCAGGAGGAGGTCAAATGGGTATCGTTGTTTGGGAAGATGGTTCGCCTGGGACAGAAGTTGTTGGGCTGTATTTCCCAAGCCCTAGAAGTAATGCCAATACACCAGAATCGACTATAGGACCATTAATTCCTGCAACACAAAATGAAGTACCTGATAATTATGACTACGCACGCGGAGCTTATGATTTTCGTCACCGCAACAGAATGGGTGCTGTAATGTTTGATGGGCATGCAGAAAGTTTATTAAATGGTGATTTAATTAGCAAAAATCTTCATGATGATGAATAATTGATTATTTGATTTTAATGACAGGTTTTTACTTATCCTTGATTTACTCAAATGCTTCAAAACAAGCGTACTTTTAAAACATCGTATAAATCTATTGACTATCAACTACAGTTTTTCTGAGGCGACATCTTCAGCGGGTGGAATTTTACCAAAATCACGATCTTTATAGTCTTTAATCATTGATTTAATTTTCCCTGACAATAAAACCATGCCAAGAATATTTGGAATGGCCATGTAAAAAAGCATATAGTCTGAGAAATCAATCGCATGGTTTAATGATACTACAGGTCCTAGTACAACAAATATGCTAAAGAATATGCGATATGGCGTTAATAACTTTACTCCCCCCAAATAAACAATAGCTCTCTCACCATAGTAACTCCATGAAATCATGGATGATACAGCAAAAATTGCAACTGCAATAACAAGCAAATACTGACAAACTGGGTGAACAACTGCGAAAGCTTTCGCAGTTAAAACGGCTCCCTCAACAGTAGAGCTTACTTCTACTCCTTGATCAACTTTGGTAATTAATATTGCTAAAGCAGTTAATGTACATACACAAATTGTATCAATAAAAGGACCTAGCATAGCAACAGCACCTTCTCGAACAGGTTCATCTGTTTTTGCAGCAGCATGTGCAATCGCTGCTGATCCAACGCCTGCTTCATTTGAAAATGCAGCACGTCTTACACCTTGCATCATGACGCCAAAGAAGCCTCCATATGCAGCTTCAGGAGAAAAAGCTTGCTGAAAAATAGAAGCAATCAAAGATGGTACTTCAGTTATGTTAACAATAACTGTTAACAAGCATACTGCACAATAAAAGACACACATAAACGGTACTGCTTTGCTAGTGACATTTCCTATACGCTTAATTCCACCAACAATAACAATACCTACAATAATAGCTAAGGAAAAACCAAATAACCATTTAAAAGTTTCACTTCTTAACCCAGGTATAACTTCTGCTGAAATTTGATATGTCATAGCCCCTTGAAACATATTACCACCACCTAAACTAGTGAATACAGCAGCTACAGCAAAGAAAACAGCAAAAGCTTTACCAAGCCATTTTAGACTGGGGTTCAGACTGGTAAATCCCTCTTCCAAGTATATCATAGGTCCACCCAATACGTGACCCTGAGAATCATTTCTTCTGTACAATTGGGCGAGTGTACAGCTACAAAACTTCATGCTCATACCACAGAAGGCTACTAGCCACATCCAAAATACAGCACCAGGCCCTCCAGCTGCAATTGCTACAGCAACACCTGCAATATTTCCTAGACCAACAGTTGCAGATAAAGCAGATGTTAAGGCCTGAAAGTGACTAATTTCACCATCATCTTCAGCTTTATCAAATTTTCCACGAACAACATCAATTGAGTGTTTGAATAATTTAATATTAACCAATGAGAACCGAATCGTGAAAAATATCCCACCCAAAACCATAAGAAGTAATACAAATGGAACGCCGTCTTTTTTGGGGCGACCATCCTCATCATATAGCACATTTCCTTGAGCATCTTTTTTATCCACAAGCGGAACAGTTGTGAAAATTATATCAATAAACCCATTTACATGACCAAAGAAACCATCTACTTGATCTTTTAAACCCGTTTGTTTTGTTTCTTCAACTTGTTCAATTGGTGTTTTTTCAACAGGAGCTGGAATTTGCGAGGTATCTTGAGCGTAAGAGACCATTATAAAACTTGATAATAAAATGCCTAGCAATAAATTTTTCATATTCTCTCCAAAATCTTATTTTAAATGACAAAGTAGCCTACTAATATCTCCTATCCTAGAAGTTCCCCAAACATATGCTTAATGAATATTTTCTTTAAGCAATGAGGTACACATAGTATTGATTTAGGGCTGACTCAATACTTATAACCTATACGCTCGATATTTAGTCTTCCCAAAAAAGTAATAGGACACGTCGAGTCCAATAACCATACTAGTTGTATCAAACGCTTTATATTAGGATATTGAGTATATTGTTTTAAAGGCAAAAATATATCGAGTAGAATAGATATTTCAATCAAGATGGTCAAAAGAGCAGTATTTGCTAACAATAAAAAAGCCCCATAGAGATAAATCAACGGGGCTTTTAGACAAAATTTAATTAGGCTTGTGCTTCGGCTTTTGCAGCAGCTTCGGCGGCTTTCTTTTGTTCACGCTCAAGTTTTTTCTGAAGACGTTTTGGAAGCTTCACTTCAATATGAAGTTCACGAAGCTGTTTTTTTGCAACTTCGCTTGGCGCATTCATCATCAAGTCTTGTGCTTGCTGATTGAATGGGAATGCAATCACTTCGCGGATGTTAGGTGATTCCGTTAGAAGCATAAGGATACGATCAAATCCAGGAGCAATTCCTCCGTGAGGGGGTGCACCATGTTTAAATGCTTTAATCATTCCGCCAAACTGCTCGTCGACTTCTTCTTGTCCGTAGCCAGCAATTTCGAATGCTTTATACATAATATCAGGACGGTAATTACGAAGTGCCCCACTTGACAATTCAATACCATTACAGACGAGGTCATACTGATAAGCTAAGACCTCTAATGGGTCTTTGTCTGTTAATGCTTCCATTTCGCCTTGAGGCATTGAAAATGGGTTGTGAGAGAAAATAATTTCACCCGTCTGTTCATCTTTTTCAAACATTGGGTAATCTACAATCCAACAAAACCTGTAGGCATCTTTTTCTAGTAAGTCTAAGCGTTGCCCTAACTCACCAATGACACCTGCACCAATTTCAGCAGCTTTAGCAGGTTTATCAGCAATAAAGAACATGACATCACCTTCTTCAATATTACCTGCAGCTTTTAATTGCTCAATGCGATCTGCATCTAGGAATTTTGCAATTGGAGAACGTACTTCACCATCTTGCCAACCGATATAGCCTAAACCTTTGGATCCAATTGACTGAGCAAACTCAATCATTTCATCAAAGAATTTACGAGACTTATCTGCAATACTTTTAACAGCAATGGCTTTAACTGCACCACCATTCGCAACAACTCCTGCGAATGCTTTAAATTCACTTCCTGCAAAAGACTCAGAAACATCTACAAGACGAAGTGGGTTCCGTAAGTCAGGCTTATCATTACCAAACTGCTCGATAGCTTCTTTATATGGTATGCGTACAAATGGAGCTTCATCTACTTTATGGGAAGTAAACTTAGTGAAGATGCCATACATCAGATCTTCAATAACTTCAAAAACATCATCCTGTGTGCAGAAAGACATTTCCATATCAATCTGGTAGAATTCTCCAGGTGAGCGGTCCGCACGAGCATCTTCATCACGGAAACATGGTGCAATCTGAAAGTAGCGATCAAAGCCGGCAACCATCAATAATTGTTTGAATTGCTGTGGAGCCTGTGGCAGGGCATAAAATTGTCCTGGGTGTAGACGGCTTGGTACTAAAAAGTCACGTGCACCTTCAGGTGAGCTAGCGTTAAGAATTGGAGTTTGTACTTCATTAAACTGAAGAGCTGTCATTTTTTCACGCACATATTTCAACAGCTCAGAGCGTAGTACAATATTTTTATGTAATTCTTCACGACGCAGGTCAAGGAAGCGATACTCTAATCGAGTTGCTTCTGGACATGGGTACTCAGTATTAATTGGGAACGGTAATGAAGTAGCTTGGCTTAAGACATCCATTGATGAAGCCATCACTTCAATGTCACCAGTTGGAATTTTGTCATTAATAGTTTCTTCATCACGCTTGACCACTTCCCCTTCAAAGCGAACCACATATTCAGAATGTAATTGACGTGCTTCTGCTAAGAAAGAGGCATCTGGATTAACAACAACCTGAGTAATTCCATAATGATCTCGAAGGTCAACGAAACAAACTCCGCCATGGTCACGAACCGTATGAACCCAGCCCGAAATACGAACTGTTTCTCCTAGGTTTGCTGAACGAAGCTCTCCACAATTGTGCGTGCGAAAAGTGTGCATAAAAACTCCAAAAAGATTCAAAAAATCAAAATTTCAATGTAGTCCCATCTTGTCAGATAAATTCAAGTACCAAGTTGGGAACATAGGATTGCAAAATAAAGCCTGTAAATATACTCGACTTTAAGGATTTTCCAAGGGTGAAGATTTGGTTAAAAATGGGCATAGGGAATAAGATTCACTTAAAAAGCGATTGAAAGGTTAGCTGAACTTGCTAAATTGATGTTTTTAAGTACTCATATTCGGGTGCTGTTTTTCGTTTAGGGGTATTAATTTGTGTTTTATCTAAGGAGCCATATTTATGGATTTAAGTTCTCTGTTAATAAAGAATGGTCAGGAACATATCCTACCATATATTGAAAACGAGCCATTAAAGAGTCAACTTGAGGCAATCAGCTGGAATGAATTTCCTGATTGGGTTGAAAATTATGTAATCAACGAGCCCGATTTTTCGGTTAAAAGTGAGCTTTTCCCCGCTCCTTATTACCCTGCAGAACCTGAATCTACAAAGCAAGAAGTTTTGTATAAGAAAGCTTATGATGTTGGTGCTGAATTATTGAAAGATGGAAAAGTTGCAGCATTCACAGTTGCGGGTGGTCAAGGAACTCGTTTGGGTTATAATGGTCCCAAAGGAACTTACCCAGTTTCTCCAATCAAAAACAAAACACTTTTCCAATTATTTGCCGATCGTTTAAAGGGAAATGAAAAATATTATGGGCATGCGATTCCATGGTACATTATGACAAGTCCACTCAACCATGAAGCGACTGAAAGTTTTTTCAAAGAAAACAATTTTTTTGGTTTAAACCCAAAAGATGTCATGTTCTTTCAACAGGGTCAAATGCCAGCCTTTTCTTTCGATGGAAAGTTATTCCTTGCAAGCAAAGAAAGTTTAGCCATGAGTCCAGATGGTCATGGAGGAAGCCTTAAAGCTTTACAAACCTCAGGTGCTTTAGCTGATATGAAAGCACGTGGTGTTGAGTATATGTCTTATTTCCAAGTAGATAATCCACTTGTAAGTGTAGTAGATGCGACTTTCATTGGTTTACATCATTTAGATGGGTCTCAAATGTCGAACCGTATGCTTGCAAAGCGTGAGCCATTCGAAAAATTAGGACTCTTCTGTATTGTTAATGACAAACTACAGGTTATCGAATATTCTGATTTACCAGATGAGCTAGCAGTTTTAACAGATGACTCTGGGAAACTTAAGTATTTAGCGGGTAGCCCTGCGATCCATGTAATTTCTCGTACGTTTATTGAAGAAATTAACGAAGGAACTTTTTCTTTGCCTTTTCATCGTGCCGTAAAGAAGATTCCACACATTGACACAAATGGTGTAGCTCAGTCTCCAAGCGAGCCCAATGGAGTAAAGCTTGAGACTTTTGTTTTTGATTCATTGCCACTTGCTTCAGAGACGATGACTTTTGAAGCGAAACGTGAAGATGAGTTTGGCCCAGTTAAGAACCCAGATGGTGAAGATTCTCCTGTATCATGTCGCAAGTACCTGCAGGAAATGGCAGCACGCTGGTTGACTGCTCAAGGAACGACTGTGGCTCGACATGAAGACGGAAGTCTTGCTTGTGAGTTAGAAATTGATTTTGCATCATATCCAAATGAGAAGTCATTGGAAGATGATGAATTTCCGGCAGAAGTAAAAGCTGGTGAAAGTTTTTACATCACAAAATAAGCAATTTTAAAGTCCCAGTGAAAACTGGGACTTTTTTGTTGTTGAAATATTCTGATTTATCTAGACAATCATGCTTTTCATTATTAGAGTAGTTTTTGATATTTTTTTACTAAACAGTAAGTTTCTACAAAAGAGGTACTACATTGATTGATAAGGTTTTTGAAGTTCTGGAAAAAACATTGTCAACCCCAGCAAAGGAATGGTTAGTTGATCAAACCAATTCAATTGCAAACTTACGGGGAACAAAAGCCTTATTTTTGGCCTTTTCGTTAGTTTCGCGTCAACCTAATGCAAATCAAGAAATTGAGTTTGATGGGAGTATTTGGAACCAAGAAGCATTATCTCGCCTATATATTTTATTAAAGTTCCAAGAAAGTCATCTGGCAGATGAAGTTATACGTACAATTTCACTTATGGCCGATACTTCTGATATTAACGAAGAAATTTGCTTAAATAAATCATACCAATATTTAACAACGCCTGAAGCCTATCTTGCTAAAGTGCGTGAGTCATGTCGTACCAATGTGGTCCCCATTTTTGAATCCGTTGCGCATGGGAATCCTTACCCTGTAAGGTATTTTGATGAAGAAGGTTGGAACCAATTGATTCTGAAGGCTTTGTTTGTTGATAGTACGCTAAGGCCTATTTTATCATATAAAGATCGCTTCAATGCAGATCTACAAATCATGCTTATTCATTTTGCAGAAGAACGTATGGCCGCAGATCGCCCTCTTCCTGCAGATTGGTGGTATGCTCAAGTAGATAAAGCCGGACATCCTGATGTACAAAAAATTGCGTTAAATATTCATGACCGCCTGAGTGAATCTGAAAAAGCTGATGTGCGTCAGGCCCTCCTAGCTGCAGGATCCCCTATTTCAGAAGAATTAAAGCAACTTTACACAGTGTAAAAAAAGGAATAAATTTATGTATATCGATCCTCATATTCATTGTGTTTCCCGCACAACAGATGATTATATTAATATGGCTCGTGCTGGTATTTGTGCAGTTATTGAACCAGCTTTCTGGCTGGGGCAGCCAAGAACAACAAGTGGAAGTTTTGTTGATTATTTTTCAATGATTGTAGGCTGGGAACGTTTTCGTGCATCAATGTATGGGATTTCTCATTATTGCACAATTGGGCTAAATTCTAAAGAAGCCAACAATGAAAAGCTAGGCGAGGAGGTGATGGAGATTTTGCCCCGCTTTATTTGCAAAGAGAAAGTGGTTGCAATTGGTGAGATTGGCTATGATGAGCAGACTAAACTTGAAGACCGCTTTTACCGCGAACAACTAGAGCTAGCTAAAGAGTTAGACATGGTCGTTTTGGTTCATACACCTCACCGAGATAAAAAGCGTGGGACTTATAAAAGCATGGATGTAGCCATTGAACATGGGCTTCCACCAGATAAAGTCATTATTGACCATAATAATGAGGAAACCTGCAAAGAGGTTTTAGACCGTGGTTTTTGGGCTGGGTTTACGATTTATCCGCGGACTAAAATGGATAGTCGTCGAATGGTCGAGATCGTCAAACAATATGGCCCAGAACGGATTATTGTTGATTCAAGTGCTGACTGGGGATATTCTGACCCCTTAGCGGTGCCTCGAACGGCGGAGCTTATGCGTAAGCATGGTATTTCTGAAGAAGTGATCAAAATGGTTACTTATCAGAATGCGCTTGATGCTTATGGTCAAAGTGGTCAATTTAAAGAAAGTGATTGGTTGAATGCAGAAAAGCCAAACCAAAAAAATAGTTTTTTTAAGGGTAATGGAATTTTGCGTGGAAGTCAACTTGAGCATTTACTACCTTCAGCTGAGGATGATACGATCTATCACTAATTTCATGCAAGCTCTTTATTTTTATGGGGTTTGTAATTTTGAGTATCACAAGTAAATTATTTTTGATTTTTTATGGTCTTAAAATAGATAGCCTGTTCATCTTTACTGGCGGTAACAGTATGAACAAATAAATAGTTAACAATCTGAAAGAAAACCTAAGGACCTTGCCATTCATGAACAAACAGGTACAAAATATTTTTTCTGCTGCACAGAAATTTGATCAGTTGGCAGATGCGATAATTGGCGGTGCAACTTTAACTCGTGAACAAGGACTTGAGATTCTTGCTACACCTGATCACGAAATTTTAGCCTTGTTAAATGGTGCTTATAAAATCCGTTTTCATTACTTTAGTAACAAAGTAAAATTAAACATGCTAATGAATGCCAAAAGTGGTTATTGCCCAGAAGACTGTGGTTACTGTTCCCAGTCTAAAGTTTCAGATGCACCCATTGAGAAATATACACTTTTAGATAAGGAAACAATGGTAGCTGGTGCTCGTGAAGCGCAGAAACGCAAAGCAGGAACCTATTGTATAGTTTGTTCAGGTAGAGGCCCAACTCCTAAAACTGTAGATCAAGTTTGTGATGCAGTAAAAGAAATCAAAGGTGAAATGCCTAATATGAAAATTTGTGCTTGTTTAGGTCTTTTACGTGAAGGTCAAGCAGAAGAGTTAAAAGAGGCGGGTGTAGATCGCTACAATCACAACATTAATACATCTTCAGAGCACCATAAAGAGATTTGTTCTACACACACTTATGATGACCGTGTAAATACAATTGAGAAAGTAAAGAATGCGGATATTTCACCATGTAGTGGTGTGATTGTAGGTATGGGTGAAAGTGATGCAGACCGTGTAGATACGGCTTTGGCATTGAAAGACCTAGATTCAGACTCAATTCCTGTAAACTTTTTAAATGCAATATGCGGAACACCTCTTGAAGGAACAAAAGGTCTTGGCCCATATGACTGTTTACGTGCTTTAGCACTATTCCGTTTTGCATGTCCTAGCAAAGAGTTACGTGCTTCTGCAGGCCGTGAGTTACACCTTGGTTCACTCCAACCAATGGCTCTATTTGCTGCTAACTCATTATTTGTAGGGGACTACTTAACTACTGAAGGCCAAGCTTGGAAAGATGATCATAAGATCATTGAAGACTTGGGCTTCGAGTTCGATATGAATGAAGATTCATAAATTAATTTCAATTTGAAGAGCAAAATGAATTTGTTTTTCAGGTATAGTGAAATTACGCACAGAAGAAACAATTAAAGACATAAACGGGGTTACGATTATGTTTAAAGAATGTACGAATGAACGTTGTACAAAAATCATTGCAACATTAGGTCCAGCAACTGACTCAGAGGAAATGCTAGAGAAGTTAATTATTGCTGGTGTAAATGTTTTCCGTTTAAACATGTCTCATGCGAAACATGATTGGGTCGAAGACACAGTTACAAAGATCCGTAGTTTGGATGAAAAGCTTGATAAACGCGTAGCAATTTTAATGGACACACAAGGTCCTGCAATCCGCACGGGTGAAACCTCAACCCCACTTCAGTTAGAGCCAGGTGAAATCATTGCCTTGACTGTTCGTGGTGAGAGCTCAGAAGAAGAAAAGTCTGTCGATGTAAATTATGATGATCTAGTCAACGATATTAGCGTAGGTGATACTGTAGTTGTAGATAATGGTAACATGCTTTTAAAAGTACTAGAAAAGAAGACAAATCAGTTACGTTGTGAAGTACTTACGGAGGGTAAACTTGGAAGTAAGAAGCATATCAACTTACCAGGAGTACGTGTAAATCTCCCAGCGATGACTGAAAAGGATTTAGCGGATATCAAAAAAGGTATTGAAGTTGGTGTTGATTTTATTGCAATGTCTTTCGTACGTGAAGCATCCGATATTGAGAAGTTACGTGGTATTTTAAACTATGAAGGTGCCCCACAAAAGATTGTTGCGAAATTAGAGGACCAACAGGGTCTTCGTAACATTGATGAAATTATTGATGCAGCAGATGCAATTATGATCGCACGTGGAGACCTTGGTATTGAAGTTCCATTTGAAGAACTGCCGATTATCCAGCGTAAAGTTGCGAAAAAATGTATTGAAGAAGGAAAGACAGTAATCGTAGCAACGCACATGCTTGAGACAATGATTGAAAATCCATCACCAACGCGTGCAGAGATCACTGACGTATCTAATGCTGTGTTTGAACAGGCAGATGCAATCATGCTTTCTGGAGAGACAACCGTCGGTCGTTTTCCAGTGGGATGTGTTGAAATCATGGACCGTATTTCAAAACGTGTTGAATTATCTGGTGGTATTAATTTTGCACATGATGTTGAACCAAAAGAAGAGTTAGCTCAGTTAATGAAATCTGCATGTTTAATGGCAGAGAGCATGCCTGGGACACCACTTGTCGTATTTACACATCATGGTAAGAATGCTCGTAATGCATCTTGGTTCCGCCCAGAAAATACACCTATTTATGCATTTACTGATAATCCAAGTCTTTTACGCCAAATGTGTATTAGCCGTGGCCTTCAGCCTTTCTTCATGGACTTTGCAGATGATCCATCTATGAATGGTGAAATGGGTGTAAAAATACTTGTAGACAAAGGTTTAATCAATGTTGGTCAACGTGTAATCATTGTATCTGACATGGTTGTAAATGGTACTCATCTAGAGAGTATCCAGATCAGGAGAGCCTAAAAAATGCGTGCCTATGTAGCCTCCCCTTTAGGTTTCTCGGAAGCAGGTCGTTACTTTATGTATAACGAAATGCTGCCAAAACTTGAAGTTGCCGGTATTACAATTCTTGATCCTTGGGCGCTAACCAGCGAGGAAGAGTTAGCGCCGATTATCTCTCTTCCCTACTCTGCTGAAAAACGTTCAAAATGGCAGGCAATGAATCCAATTATTGCTAAACGCAACACCGAGGCGATTGACCAAGCAGATTTTTTAGTAGCGGTTTTAGATGGTGTTGATATAGATAGTGGTACATCTGCAGAAATTGGCTATGCTTTTGCTAAAGGCAAGAGGATCATCGGCTACCGTGGTGATTTTCGTTTAAGCGCTGACAATGAAGGTTCAACTGTAAATTTACAAGTTGAATACTTTATCCGTGAAAGTGGTGGTTGTATAGTATCAAGTTTAGAGGAATTGCTCACGAAGCTATGAATGGACAGGATGAGATTTTTGATGTAGTAGATGTGGATGATAATGTTATTGGCCAAGCTACACGTCAAGAATGTCATTCAGATGCTTCCTTAATTCATAGAACTGTGCATGTAATCGTTTATGCCTACAATCACTTATTAATCCAGCTTCGTTCCCCTTCAAAAGATCAGTTGCCTAATTATTGGGATATTTCCGTTGGCGGTCATTTAAATCAGGGCGAGAGCTATTTAAGTGCAGCAGTCCGTGAGTGCAAAGAAGAACTTGGTATTTTAGTTGATGATAAAGCACTTACACCAATGGGTAAAATACTTTATAAAAGTGATCGTGAAACTGAATATAGTCAAGTATACATGATTGAGTATTCAGGTCCTTTTAACTTTTGTCCAAATGAAATAAGTAAGATACAGTGGTTGAACTATTTGGTACCAAGCCAATTTTCGGAACCAATGACCCCAGCCCTCTTGAAAGAGTCGGCCATTCTGGCAAAATTCGAACACACCTTTGTTTTTAGGGTTTGTCAGGTGTGTAGCCAGCTTCATAAACAATCTTTAGCTTTACGCAACGAATTCCTACGAAAACCAATAGGCCTTGAAATGACCCAGGACGAAATAGAGATGGAGACTGATCATCTACATTACTGTATCACACAAAAAGATTGTGTCGTTGCGTCAGTTAGTTTTCTTCCGCTAACAGACAAGACTTATCAACTTCGTCAAATGATTGTTCATCCAGAGCAGCAAGGTATAGGACTTGGCAAGCAAATTGTGAAATTTGCTGAATCACAGATTCAATTTCTTAGTGTTGAAAAGGTTATCCTTCACGCGCGAATTCCAGCAATTCCGTTTTACGAAAAGTTAGGTTATAAAACCAATGGTAAGATTTTCATTGAAGTGGGCATTGAGCATATCAATATGGTCAAACATCTTAAATAATTAGACCTTGTTTGAAAAAAATGAGGAACCTTTTTGAGGTACCTCATTTTTAAAGATTTTTTTAAATATGCTTATTTCGCTCTTGTTTCATACATTTCTCTAGATGCTTCACGCATAGCATCTCTGAACTCAGGATATGGATTATCGGCAATATCCATCATACCAACTTGGTAGTTTTCTCCATCACCACGTCCGGTAAAAGACTGTGACGAATATTGAAACCAATGCACCCCTACACAAGAGCTATTTTGAAGTGCGCCTTTAACATAGTCATGGTAAAGCTGTGCTCTGTCATCCTGATCAGATGCCCATTTGAGGCCAGATCCAAACATACCTCGGTCGTATGCACCAAAGTGGAACTCAGAACTAATAAATGGTTTTGTTGTAATTCGTGCATAACCAGCGATACTGAATTCATACAGGTTTAGGCTCACAATGTCACAATACTTTTCAGCTGCTTTAAATACTAATGGGCGATAAACATGCATTCTAGCCCCTAGATATAAGGTATTAGGGTTTCTCTTTTCTAGTTCATCATGACAAACTTTGAAATACTTTTCTGCCATAATAGTATAAAAATCACTAATTGGCTTTTCTAAATCGTCTAGGTTCAATGCACCAGAGGTTTTAAGGACTTCATCCCAATTCGCAAAGTTTTTGCCTGTTGCTTTAGCGAAGTCTTCAATATTCAATAGAACCGATAAATATTTAATCATTGCCTGTTTGCCATAATGCTTTTCATTTTCCTTAAACAGGATATTTGCAAAGTCTTTAGGATGTTTCCAATGTAATTCATTATTAATGAAGAAGCCTAGGCACCATGGGTCATTGAAGTGTGCTTTTTTAGCTTCGATTGCGTCTCCAACCCAATTGGGGAAATCAGGATGGAATACATCTGGGAATTTATCACCAGAGCTCTCGTAACCATAATGAACGGCAACAGTATAAGGGGTGCGTTGCATTAGCATAAGATCATCATCGGACCACATCCCAATTGTATTAAGTCCCCATGATTTTAGGCGTTTATGAGCTAGGTCTAATGAAATATTGCGCCAATTTGGGCCATATTTCCTAAGCAGATTTGCACGAGTATGATCATAACTCATGATTCCACTTTTACGATGTTTTTTATAAAATGGAGATGACTTGTCTTCATCAGATAGTTCAAAATATTTAGGACGAGATTCAATATCTGTTTCAGCATTAGGTGCCCCTACACAAGTTACACCGTTAGACCAGAACAAGTAGCCCTCTGGATCTACAAGCCACCATTTACCATCAATTTTTTCTGTTCTAAAGAAGCCCGTAGCCTCTCTTTGTTGTCCTTTAGACCATGAACCAAATTTATTGCGATTTGGCATTTCTGGGTTTGCTTCAAGGTCAGCACTTTCTTTTTCAGTTGCTGCTTTTAAATCTGCATCGCTTTTAATTTTTCCTGGCCATTCTGCATGTTTATACTGCCCATATTTGTCAATAAATGGATAAAAACCATCTTGTGCAATAAACTTTGACTTATCCTCAAATTTATCAATTAGTGATAAGTCCTTAATACGAATCTTCTGACGGAAATTTTGTGGTAAAACATTGATTCTGATATGAGTCACCTTGGTTAGGTCAACAGTTAGCCAATGCATAAAGAACCCAGATGGTGTTCCATTCATTTTTGTAAATGCTAAATCTGGGAATTGGCTTGTGGCATTTTCAACCATTGTTTTATTGCGATGAAAGCGCATAAATGTCCCCTTTTGCTTACCTGCGTCTAGGTAAGTAAAGATCAGCGCACATTTTGCCCAATCTAGTGCACCTTTATTATCAATACGAATTTTGACCTTCACCTGGCCTTCAGACTCATTTTTCCAATCAAATACGAAGCCATTATAGCCTGAAAAGTCAAAGTATTCACTTTTGGGTAATATTGTAATGACGCCATTAAATTTGGATGGGACTTCAATGATTGTGTCTTCACCGTCTTTCGTTAATTTGGCACCGTTAGTACCTTTAATTTCCCCCACTTGATCAGTAATCGAATACTTTGTACGGACCTCTGCATCTAAACCATAAGTAATACTTGCTACACAAGTTAAAGCAGCCATTAAAACTTTTTTCATATAATTTATCCTCTTTCTGTTAAAAGCTGACATAAAATATCTTGATATATTCACAATTCAACAAGAATTTACATACCCCACCATAATACCAGCTAATTTAACAAAAAAGAAAACGAATAAGACACAATTTGTGCCTAAACTCAAAGATCAAATATAACAAATATTTATTTACAAAATCAGTATTATTATAAAAGTCCTTTCTTATATCATGTTTCTTTCTGAAATTGAAGTTATAATTCTTGAAACCCATTCGTAAATACTATAAACTAAAATCTGCTAGTTTTAGAGCGAATTAGTTTGGTTTGAATTTCGAGGGATTTACCGTTTATGAATTGTTAACTTTTAAGCAATGGGTTGCAAATGAAACATTATTTGTTTTTTATCGTACTTTTGGGCGTTCAATTGAGTAGCTTTTCGCAAGATGCTGAGCTGTCTGTTTCTGATTTAAATAGTTTTAATTGGAAACTGAACTGGAGTACAGCAAAAGGGGAAGTAAAGACTGGAGTACAAGCTGCTCCAAATAGTAAAGAGCTTCCTTTAGAAGTAAAAGTCAACTTTGAGACAGGTTTTCAATACTTTAATTACGGACTAGACAGTGAAATTCCTGGAAAAATCAAAGGTCTTCGCCTTCAAGCGAAGAAAAATAGTGAGGCCCCAGTAGCCGTCATTTCTTTCACGGTAAAGAACCCAGAAAAGGGTAAAAAGTACCAGTGGAATTTACCGCTTAGTTCTGAATGGGAAGAATATAAATTTTCAATTCCTAAAGATTGGCCTCAGGTAACGGGTGTAGGGATTACCACACACAACTGGGCACGTCAAGATAAAGCTCATGAAGTCAGTTTCTCGATCTCTGACTTAATTGTCATAACGGATGTTAGTGAAGTAGAACATGAAGCAGAGTTATTGAAAGTCACTACTTCAACAGGACGTCCCAGAAATATTTTTTTGCATAACGAGAAAATTGGTTTTGAAGCAAGTTTCATAAATTGGACTGGTAAAAAGCAAAATGCCACCGTCCATACCAACGCTTATTATGATGGCAAACTTATTTTTGAAAATAAAGAAGACATTCTATTAGACGGTGCTCTGAAAAAGAATTTTAACTTTGATCCAAACAAATATGGTATTTATCAAGTTGGTATTGAAGTTCATATTGACGGTGCCCCCATATCTTCGGAGCAAGTTCGATGTGCTTATATCCCACCTATAGCAGAAACGACTCCACAAGAACGAAGAAATAGTCCTTGGGCAATCAATATCCATGGCGGTATTGAAGGTGTTGCTTATGATTCTATTGCCAAACTGGGTTTTTGTTGGGTGCGTGATTACGCCTATACATATGACTGGATAACCAGAGGTTATAACAATGGCAAGTGGGACGAATGGCCTTGGTATCTTACAATGGACCAAAAGTTAGAAGAATCAGGACTATTCTTACTACCTTGTATGGTAAAGGGTTTTGAACACACCATCAAGAAATATCCTGAGCCCCCCAAAGAATGGAAGAATACCCTACTCCAATTTATGATGAAATTCCCACGTTATGATGCTTTTGAGCCAGATAATGAATTAGACCTTCATATTCCCCGTGAGCTTGAGGCTGACAATTATCAATCATATGGCAAATACCATGCTCATTTTGCAAGTGTGGTTCATATGATGGATAAAAATGCTTGGGCTGTAACACAAGGAACTGCGGGATTGAAAGCAGACATCGTAGAACAAATGGTGCAACAGGGTTATTTCAAAGATTTCGATGCTATCAACGGTCACTTTTACACAGGCATTTATCCAGCTCTTCTAGCAAGACAAAATGCGAATACGGGACAAGGAGGAGAAAAGCCAGAGCATTTTTATGACAGTTTACGGCACTTTGTTGCTGCTTCAGATAGTGATGGAAAAGATCGACAAAGTTGGATCACTGAATTTGGTTGGGACACGTTAGCAGTTCAAATTGTAAGTGAAAAAGAACAAGCTGCGTATGCACAACGAGGTTTTACTTTGGGTCTTGTTGCTGGTATTGATAAAATGTTCTGGTATTGGAACTTAGATACCACTAAAGAGGTGCCTGACACATATTTTGATGGTATGGGTATCTTTGATCCTAAGAGACAACCTAAACCAGTTGCTGCAGCAATTGCATCCATGATTCACTTTTTAAAATCACCAGAACCTGTTGGAAGTTTTGATTTAGGGCCCAATACATATGGCCATATTTTTCATGATCGAGGAGAGTACATTGCGCTTGCATTTAAAATTGATAAGGATAAGCCGGCAAGTAGCTATACATTCTTAAGTGGAAACCTTTTTGACCTTTATGGCAACTCATTACTTTCGCGGCAGCAAGAATTGGATATTACACCGATCTGGATCAAAGGCCTACAAAAGACAGATCCTATCTTTGAAAGTTCTATATTTTCATTAAACTCAAAATGGCTGGAAACTGCTGCGGCTGGAGATGAGCTTAAACTTGAGGTAGGAATCAACAATTATTTAACTAAAATTGTTGAGGCGAATCTTAAAATAGAATTGCCTGAAGGTTGGGAATTACTAGAGAACACAGAAAATACAAATGTAAGTATTGGCGAACAGAAATCGGTTCCGTTCCGGGTTCAAATTCCCAAAGGAACAGAACGAGGTACGTATGATATTGTTGTTAATATTAAGACCGAGACAAGTGCTAGACGTTTGTTGATGCAGGTTGATGTAAGTGCACCAGTCACAAGCAATGCCTTATATCTAGAACCAACCTCAGGAACTTCTAAATTAGTGATGAAAATCGAAAATCATTCTCAAAAGACTAGAAGTTTTATTGTAGATCCTGTTGTTCCCAAAGATTGGAATGTAGCACCAGCGAGCATGCGTATTAAGGAATTAGCACCAGGAGAAAAAGCGAATATTCATTTTGATATAAACTGGCAGCCATTGGGCCAAAATGATTATGCATCCATGCAGGTAAAAAATGAAAATGGAGAGCTACTTCATGAAGAATCAATTTTAACGGGTACTCGTTACATCGGTAAAGTAAAAGATATTCAATTTAATGGTGATTTTTCTGATTGGCCCAAAGACACCCAAATTCCTCTCAAACACATTGGAGAACTAGGTGAGATTTCAATGCGTAAATTATACTTAGGCTATAATGCTGAGGGAATCTATATTGGATTAGAAATAGAAGGTTCTGATGCAATTGCAACGGAGCCTAAGACATTTTGGAGTATGGATGCTATCGAGATTTTGATTGACACCGCCAATAATAAGACACCCCGTAATAATGGATATCAACATGGGGATCATCAATTCTGGTTTGTTCCTGTAGTAGACAAGCATAATACCTATTTAGGAAGGTGGAAGCGTAACAACGAAATCACAGAAACGCAATATGACTTGAAGCATCCTAGTTTTACTAAAAAGACTGAATCAGGTTATATTCTTGAAGCAATGATACCAATAGAATTTATCGATGACTTTAAAGCCGAGAAGGGTCAAAAACTTGGTTTCTCTTTCTTATTACAAAGTCCAGGGTCTAAAGGTAAAAGTCAATCTTACTGGCCACTACCAAAAGCTTCTGGTGTGGTTTTTAATCCACAACTTTGGGGAGAATTAATTCTGAATTAAGGATTCATCTATGAAAGTCTTTATTGATCAAATCTCTAGTGGTTTTGATATAAACTTACCTGACTTTGGTGTGGGTGATTTTATAGCAAAGCGAGCAAGCCTTCTTAATAACAAAGGTAAATATGAATGTATCTTAGAATTCATGGAAATTGGTGTTGACACCTATGAATCTTTAGTTGCACATGTACCAGGTAAACTAAACCCTACACATAAAAATATCTTGATTTGGCGTAATCACCATGAGCCCTATTCTCTTCAATATTGGTCTCAAGATCAATTTGCACAACTTGTGACTGCTTTAAAAGAGGGAGGATATGATCGGATAATGGTCAGAACCTTTTTTACTTTTGATGGAAAGATTGGTCATGGCCGGTTTCTTAGACAAGAAAATACACCACATACAGATAAATTTGAGTGGCGACGAGCAGATGAATTTTTGAGAAGACATCCTAATTTTAGGGATGAAAAAACGCATGTTATTAATTGGGACGAACCTTTACGCCCTGACCCAATCTACTTTATTGAAAAGGGTATGAGCGCAGGTGAATGGTGGACAAGACAATTAGTTAGCTACATGGATGTATTAGGTGTAAATGCGATTCGCTTGGGCGATGATAGCTATAGTTCAAATGGTTCTGTACATGAATACCTGGGGACTGAATTAACAATCAAGGCACATCAAGATTTAAGATTAAGGGCAAAAGTAAAAGATATTCGAGTTTTATCTTCTTTAGGTCCATATTGGTCATTTGATGGGTGGAATCAACGACAGAATATTCCCTTAAGGAAAGCGAACGAGATTGCAGACTGGTTATTAATACAGCCTTTGGAAAACTGGACAGATAAATATGGTGTTATGTATATTCATAATGGAGAATACTTTAATGCAGGTAGCTGTAATATAAGTAAATTGGTAAATGGAGTATTAAGTCCGGACACCACTTTTATTGGCGGATTGGACTCTGGGGACCATATTGAGAACTGGACTCCACCCGTTAAGCAGGCCATTAGGGAAACCTTTGATCACTATACTCACTTGAGCTGGTATCAGGGAAACTGGCAACAAAGTATTCAAGGTGTTTATCACTTTTGGTCTGATCATTTAGATGCAGCATATTATGAAAAACAAAAAGGGCTACAAACTTTCTTAAAAAACCACCCCGTTCATGAGCCACTAGGCGCTGTTTTGTTAGTTGAAGAGTGTAAAAAGCCTCATCACTATTTACTGGGTGACCTATGTGAGAATCTGCCATATCCCGTTCGAGCGTCAGCTTCTATAAAAGATTGGGCTCAGCTACCTTCTCACCTGCCTTTGATCTTATTTCTTCCAAGGTTTGCAGGGTATCCATCTCTTTTAGATGAAACAGCAATGTCACCAGAAGAAGAACAAGCTTTGCGTGCTCTTCTTGAAAGTGGAAGAAAAGTAATCTTAGTTGGAGGGTCAAGAACTCCATATATAACGAATGTCTTTGGAATCGAGTACAACGCGGAAGAAAATGACCCGAGCTATTTTGAGATCAATGGAGTTCGTTATGACTGGTATGACCATGCTGCGCTCTCTGCTTGTGAAGGTATGGCTGGTAGACCAGAGACCTATTTTCGTAAGGACTACCAACGTTTTATAAGTGTTGGAAGTAATCAAGTCATTGCTGAGAGTATTGATGAAAATGTTAAACGTTTATTAATGTCGATTAATGAAACCGATTCTCGCATTTTCATAGGTGGTATGCCAGAGACAGGTGCTGCTCTTTTAAGCTCTTATATAGATAAGTGTTACCAAACTGCAGAAATAGGAAAAGGCTACAGCGTGATTCACTACTATGATTTATACGGAAATGAAATTCTTGGTTTTGTCAGAACGGCAGCTTGGTATGAAGAGCCTATTTCGATTTCTTTACCAGAAAATTTTAATTGTCTATTTAGTAGTGCTTCAGGTCTCAAAGGCTCTGAAGTGTTGTTAGAGCCTCAAGGTATTATGGTTGGTAAAGTGTTGAAGCCTTAAGCTTTTTTACAAATTTGCTGACAATAACTTTCAAGCATGAGTTTTTCATCAACATTAAAGTTAATTTCTTGAACAAAGCGTTCTGTGGTTTCAAGTGCTTGACGAATGCGAAATGGATCCACTTCATAAGGAAGGAGTTCTTGAAACTCAGGATGAGGCATTACCTCTTTTTTTACTTTTAAACTATGCATATATAGACATGAGAACCAGGTATGGATCGTGCTAATCACCAACTCTCTTTGTGCACGATAACGTGATTGCATCATCGCTTCGGCCTCCGCTTCTTTTGCCTTTCGAATTGATGGCTCCATGTTTTCCAAATCTTGCTTTAATTCTTTCAAAGCAGCCTTGGCATCCACATCAGCGAGGTGTTTAATTTCATCCAAAGTATCCTGAATTGCACGAGTCGTTTGTGTGGCCACAAGGGCACCAGCACCTGGTAAAAAAGATTTCAAGGCATCTTTTACGCTTTCAAATTGGGGGTAATCGTACAGGGTTTTGTTATCCAAAAGTGCAATTGTTTGAATACGGCTTCTAATTGTAGCTAGAAGTTGGCTTGGGTTTTGACTTACCATTAAAATAATCGTACGTTCTAATGGTTCTTCTAAAGTTTTCAAAAATGCATTTTGAGTTTGTATATTCATGCGATCAGCATCCCAAATAACAGCAACTCGATACTTTCCGTCTGAGGTAAGATGCAAAAAGTGTTCCAAAGCTAAAATATCGTCCACACGAATCTGACGCATTTTTGAATGTGGTTTTACTTCTTTATAAAAAGGATAATGACCTTTAGAAATTTGTTCACAATATTTACAAACGCCACATGCGTCACCATTTTCTTTAGGCGAAGAGCATAACACAACCTGTAACCATGCATTTACAAAACTTTCTAGCTTTTGAGGCTGATCTCCTACAATAAGATAGCCATGGGCAATACGTCCATTTTTACGTGCTTCAAATAGACGCTTAGTCAAAGAAGGGTATTGGTCACTAAAACTATTTAAGGTCATCTTTTACCTGTTCCCAAATTAGTTTGTGTATCTCATCTGGTGAAAGCGCTGCATCAAATTTGCAAATACGTTGTGGATACATCTCATGTAATCTTAAAAATCCATTTCGTACTTTTTCATGAAAGCTTTGTGCAGCATCTTCAAAACGGTCTTCAATGTTTAATGTTTCAGTACGTTTTTGAAAACGTTCTCGAGAGACCTCATAGCTAACGTCCATAAGGATAGTACGGTCTGGCCATTTATTTTTAATGGTCCATTCTTGTAACTTTAGGACCCATTCAAAAGCCATTTCACGACCAAATCCTTGGTATGCAAGTGTAGAATCAATGAAGCGGTCACATAAGACAACACCGCCTTCATTTAAAAATGGTAGGATAACTTTTTCAATCAATTGTGTTCTACTGGCACTAAAAAGGAGTAATTCAGCCTGGCTAGTAGGTGCATCCTCGCCAGTGACATGCTTAACTAAACGACGCACTTCTTCACCAATATAGGTTCCACCTGGTTCACGAGTGATTAAAACTTTATAGCCTTGTTCTTTAAGACAATCTGATAATTTACGAATTTGGGTACTTTTACCTGCACACTCAGGCCCCTCAAAGCTCAAGAAGTAACCACCTTCAATCATTTTCGATTCCATGCAAATCATCCTGTAGATTCAATTTTTCCGTTTATTTTTTGATGAGTTTAATATCTACTCAGAAAAAAACTATGCTTATTCAGGCAAAATTTCTTTATGAAATGTACATCATAGATTCTGTTTTCATATTTATTTTTATTATCTTGTCAAAAATATGTTTTTATTGCCTAATTTACATTGATTTTCTAGCTGAGATTCTGTATATAATTATAGATCACAATATTTAGAGATTAGAACTAAGGGTATATAATTTATGATAGGAATTTTAGAGTTGGATCAATATACACCGATCCGGCTGGGTATCTTGCTACAAAAACAGGGACAAGAAGTCTTACTTTCAAAAAAATTAGAGCAGTTGGATGAATGTAATATCGTTTTATTATTTGGTGCGTCCGGATTTGAAACCTGTATGGCTCGCCTAACAGAATTAGGAGCAAAAGAATACTTTCTGAACCGCCTTCAAGAAGAAAATTTTAAGCTCATTGGCATTAATTCCGGTATGCTTTGTCTTGGAAAACAACACTATTCAACTGGAACCGAAGGTTTAGGTTTGCTAGATAGTGTTGTGCGAGATATTGGAGAAAATGGTTGGAACGTAAATGACGAACATTATGGTTGGCACTTGATCAAGCAGGTTCAAGAAAATGATTTCTTTAGCTACCCCCCAAAACGTGAATTTTATTTTTTTAATCACACTGAATATTTACAAGGTAGTATTGAATCTAATGATAGTTTAGCCGTGTGTAAATATGGTGGTAACTTTGCAATTGCAGTTCAAAATGAGAATATCAGTGGTCTCCTTTTTCATCCAGAGCGAAGTAGCCAATATGGTGTAAACCTATTTAAGAGTTTTATTAAATCATGCATGTAATTTATCCATACCCAATCCCCAAGGTCCTTCTATCAGCTGGACAAGTAGTTGTGACTCGGAAATTTGCGAATCCCAAGCCAGTATGCTCACCTGAGGAGGCCATTGACCTTTTTAACACAAATCCATGTGAACAATTAATTTTAATGGATTTAGATGCAATTGATGGCGAGCGTGATATAGACGGATTTGAAATTTTTGCCGATAAAGCAAATATGCCCCTGGTTTATGGCGGAGCAATCCACAGCCAAAATGAAATTGATCAATTTTTAGTGCGAGGTGCAGATAAGATTTTAATTTCGAGTCAAATTACCAATTCACTAGAATTTCTCGAGGAAGCTTTACAGAATTTTGGTGCAGGCCGAATCATGGCATGTATTGATGTGCAAGGTCATTTTTTTGGCGGGCATAAAATTCACGATAAACGTGGAAAGAAAAATACAGGTACTGCAATCAAAGATTTCTTACCTGAACTTTACAGTCTTGGTATAAAAGAAGTGCTGATTCAAAATGTGGCCCATGATGGGATGCGCAATGGATTTGATATAAAATTACTTACCACTTTAGCCGAGGTAGAACAACATCCTTCATTAATTATTAGTTCTGGACTTGTAAAGCCTGAAGATTTCCGCAAATTAGTGGATATTATGCCAGCAGCTCGAACCGCTGCTAGTTCATTTTTCTTTCAGGATAAAAAATTAATGCCGGAGCTTAAATTTCCGGAAGAGCCTATTTTTAAAACTACTGGGTCAACTACAAGTTTTAATTCTACGGCGATAAATATCAAATCCTAGAAGGGTTGTGTGTTGATTATAAAAAGGAGTATTCTATGAAGGATATGATGATACGCTTGTGCTTACTTGTTACATTGGTTGGAACAACAGTTGCACAGGAAAGTCCCATAAAAAACTTTAAGATTGTTGCAATCAATGGTCGTAAGGATGTAAAAGTATTAAACTCAGAAAATACTTTAGCCCCCAAACCAAGTGTAAACCAAGAACTGAACTTTGGTACTACGATAAAAACTGGACGTCGTACAACAGTTGATTTATCTTTTTCAGAGGGTAATACCTTTCGAATTTTAGCTCGAACAAAGATCAAAATTACTGAAAATGCCAAAGATCCTCGCTTAAAGGTTCTACATGTATCTGCCGGTAGTGTTGAAATGAAGCTGGATAAATACCCAGAGGGTCACAAACTACAAGTAGAAACACCGACAGCAGTTTGCGGTGTTGTAGGGACTCGTTTTATTGTTTCATTTGAAGATGACCCAGCAAAAGAAGACGCTGACCCAAAACTCGCTTCTTCACGTCGCAATAAAATTTCTTGCTCTGAAGGTCAGGTATTTGCTGCGAGTCGCTTTGATATGGGTGGAGAAAAACCTGCTATAGGAAAGACCTTAAATGTCCCATCGATTAAAGCAGGGACTGAAGTTGTTGTTACTTTGCATGAGGGGGAACAAAATAGTTATACAGATATTCAAATAAACCGAGGCAGTCTTGCTTTGGATTATGGTGTAAAAGGGGGTGCACAGGTTTTAGTAAAGCCTGAAAGTGCTGAAAAGCCTGCTCGATTTGTTTGTGCAATTGAAAAAACTGATTCCACAAGTGCAGATGTTGCAATAATGGAAGTAAAGTCTGGTGAAATTGAAGTTAAGACTTTCAAGCCTGGAACAGCTGATATAGAAGAGACTGAAAGTCTGGACTCCAATGAAGGTGTGGTTATGATTCATAATTCTGAGATCAAATCTGCTAGTAGTGTGAAGAATGCGTCTGCGTATATGGATGCAGCCCGTGAAGAAGGAGAACTCCATAGTCAATTAGTTGATGCAGAGAAAGCTGGCACTGCTACAGATGAAATGCGAGANCGTGTTGTCGCTGCAGCAAATAAAGCAACGAAGTTGCGTAAAAGTTTATTGACGAAGTCCATCCAACGCCAATTGCGTAGCATTCGTTCTGGAAGCCGCCGTAAGCGTATTCGCTAATTAAAAAACATAGAGCCGGCTAAATGCCGGCTTTTTTTATATGAAGCAAGTCTATTTTAATATTGTTTATGTTTTATGCTGTTTTGTGTGTTTGTGTGGTTGCCAAACAGCAGTTATTGAAAAAAAACCACCTTTCCGGCCGACCGTTGAACAATTTTCATTATTGACACCTGAGCCTAATCGTTACTATGCCTCTATTACAGTAAAAGAGCATAGTTTCTTTCGTGACAAACTGGTTAGTTGGGAAAATTCAGCGTATTTACTTGAGGCGAGTTTTGACAAGTGGCTTGCAATTGAAAGTTTAGGTCATTTAAAAGATCCTACATTGAATCAGTTACAAAGTTTCATAGAAACTAAGCTCAAACAGAGTTTGAAATCCAATGGTGTTTTAGTTTTATATTTGGGTACTCATCATGAAAAAGATGGTATGCTTATTTTTAAGGATGATGCTGTGCAAGCNGATNTTCTTTTGAAACAACTAGATTCACTNCCAGGTGANTTATTATTAATTGCCGATGTTTGTTATGCAGGTAAATGGCAAGCTCTTCAGAAAAGGTTGACAAGTACCCAATTTATTTTTGCCTGTAGAGATGATCAGCTAGCAACCGAGTACTTGTACCACCATGAGAGTCCAAAGATCAAGGCAGAAACTTTTCCTGCGATCAATCAAACTCAATACCTCCTTCCTTCGCCACAACCTTCTCGTTATAGCATCTTAGGTTTTCTCCTCTATCAAAGTTTATATCAAATCGTGACATCAACTCCCCAAAATGTAAATACTCAAGAATGGCTAACAGGTGCGGTAAATTTAAATCAGAGCCTAGGCCCTTACTTCCCTATACGTAAAATGCCTTATTGCTATCAACCAAGCAGTAATAAAAATATAAATTTAGCGTATGAAGATAATTCAATGGTAAAATGGGCAGAAAATGTGCCAAAAGACTCATTGAGTCAGTTTGAAACATTGAAAAAGTTGATGAACAAAGTTCAAGATCCCAATTATTATCTAAAAACACAGCTTTTAATAAATAGTCTGGCAACTCCAAACGAAGATGTACCATCGCTCCTAAAACAAATTAAATATTTGGAATCTGAAGTCTATTGGCAAAAGCGTAAGACTCAAAATACATGGTCACAAGTAATAGCAGACACTCTATACAAGCGCCATGATTTTGTACACGGAGAAAAGGCTTATGAGCGTGACTTTTTATTTTTCGATCTGTTAAAAGATAAGCGCGGACGCTGCGCTGCTACTAGTGCCTTATACTTAATTCTTTCTGAGCAAATAGAACCACTTCCTATGCTGTATGGTATTTGTATGCCGGGTCATATTTTGGTTGGAACCAAAGATGGAAAAATGATGATTGAAACCACAATGGAAGGCATTACTATCACAAATGAGATATTAAGGCAAACACGCCCCTTTAAACCGACTCCACAGGCAGCACGGTTTTATCTACATCCACTTTCTAAACAGCAAACAACAGCCACTTACTATGCACCATTGGCAACTTTGCTTCACAAGCAAGGTGACTTAAAAACTGCGTTAAAGGTGGCTCAACTCGCGATTCGCTATTTGCCAAATGATCCAATCTCTTGGAATGCCTTAGGCCAACTTCAAGCAGTTAATAAGCAAAAGAAGATGGCTATTTACAGTTATAATAGAGCATTGAAGATCAACCCAGATATGCCAGATGTTTTGAATAATCTAGCAAACATTACAAGTGATTATCACCAAAAAGTAAAACTTTACTGGCAGGCAATTGCGCTAAATCCAAATATCGAGGAAATTTGGAAAAACTTATCAGTATTAGCCCAAAAAAATAAAGATATTGAGTTGCTTCAAAAGATCGAACTTGAGCGGACTCGTATCGGTTTAAAATAATTTTTTGACAATTTTTCAAGTGCCTTTCATTTTAGGTAACTCTAAATTGCAATGAAAAGTCATGTATAAATGCTTAGGCTAGTATGCGTTAAAAAAGACCTTAGTTTTTAAATTCATCTCACTTTCAGCCGTTGAATTATAAAGGTTTCTTGGCTTAAATGCAGCTATTTATTGTTTTTTTTAACTTGCTGTTGTTTTTCATAACTTGTTGTTGAATTGACAATTGTGAGCGTAAGATTAAGTTAATGCTTCTATTTTAATATCTAATTTTGACCAGCAGCCTAATTTCATCTACTAATTTGTTGGCTGTAAACTTTGACTAAGAGTATTTTTTATGAATTATATTTCGACTCGTGGTGGAATTTCACCCGTAAATTTCTCAAGTGCAGTCATGATGGGTCTTGCCGATGATGGTGGGCTTATTGTGCCACAACACATTCCAAACCTTGCGAAAGAAATTTGTTCTTGGTCAGACCTAAATTACAATGAAATTGCTTTTCGAGTCATGCGCGCATTTATAAGCGAGGATGATATTGCAGATGAAGATCTCCATACGATAATCGACAAAAGCTACGCAACCTTTGAAACACCAGAGGTGACTCCATTTGTAAAACAACAGGGCGTATACATTCAAGAAATGTTTCATGGTCCTACGCTCGCTTTTAAAGATGTTGCGCTGCAATTCCTTGGTAACTTATTTGAATTTATTTTAAAGCGTACAGGAAGAAAACTGAACATTATTGCAGCGACAAGTGGTGACACAGGTTCTGCAGCTATTCAAGGTGTTCGTGGGAAAGATAATATCCAGATCTTTGTTTTACACCCCTTTAAAAAGGTTTCACCACTTCAAGAGTTGCAAATGACCTCAATTCTTGATGAGAATGTTCATAATATTGCGATTGAGGGAACTTTTGATGATGGTCAGCGTATTATAAAAGACCTATTTGCAGATCTTGATTTCAAGGGTAAATATGACTTAGGTGCTGTAAACTCAGTCAATTGGGCACGTGTTTTAGCCCAAGTTGTCTACTACGTCTATGGAGCTGTGAAACTCAGTGCACAAAATGATGGTAAACAGGTTCAATTTTCAGTACCAACCGGTAATTTTGGAAATATTTTTGCTGGTTATGTGGCTCGTCAACTAGGAGCTCCTATCAAAACTTTGATTCTAGCAACAAATGAAAATGATATTCTAAGCCGTTGTATAAACAGTGGTGTTTATGAGTTAGGCGCAGTCCATCAATCTCTTTCTCCTTCAATGGATATCCAAGTTGCGAGCAACTTTGAGCGCTATCTTTATTATGCAATGTCTGAAAATCCAGATTTAGTTCGTGAATCAATGCACGCATTTAAGGCCCAAGGGAAATTAGATCTACGAGAGTTTCTTGATGGAAGTTTTATTGCTGGTAAAGGTGATACTGAGGAAACCTTATCTACGATCAAACGTTATTATGACGCTTCAGGTTATGTATTAGATCCTCATACTGCTGTAGGTGTTTTTGTTGCAGAGCAGTTAGCAGATAAAGAACTACCTGTTTCCTGTCTAGCAACCGCTCATCCAGCAAAGTTTCCAGATGCTGTCGAACAAGCAATTGATAGCCATGTAACACATCCCTCTTTAGAAGTGCTGAAAGGCGGTGAAACTCGATGTGCTAAAGAGATAGCGAATCGCGATGCAATTCAGGCTTATATCGAAAAAACTTTAGCTTAAATACCATGCAGATAGATGTTTTCAAAGTTCTCAATTTAGCGCTTCGAAGCATCTATTGACCTTTTACACTTTCTGCTCAACTTTATTATTGTGAATGACAATAGATGGGAGCAATTATGATGCAAACAAAAGTCAATAAGATTGAATCTCAATCACTCGACCCAAGTGTTTTTTTGCATCTTCTTCAAGTACAAATTCACCATTTTTTACCATCAATTACAGTAACCTGCCTTGGCTTGTTAGTAGCTCAGAAACTTGAATCAAACTTATTACCTATAGCCTGGCATTTATTCTTTTCTACCTTGTTAATTTATGTGTTTGACCGTTCAGTCCCCTGCCCTGAAGATGGCATTAATAACCCTGAAAGAAAGTCCCTAATAGAAAGACATAAAAAATTAAATAAAACCTACTTTTTTCTTGCCTCAATTGGTTTAATAATTGGACCAATCATCTTTGCAAAAGTGATTCTCTATATTTTCATTTTTCCAGGCGCTGTCCTATGTTTAGCTTACACTAAGATTCCCTTCACAAAGTATCGTATTAAATCTCTTATTCCATTAAAAACTTTACTACCACCTTTTGTTATTACAGCAGCAATAATATGTTTGTGTTGGCTATTTAATAATCAGCTATTTTTCAATACAAAATGGTTCATTATCAATGCTTGGTTATTAAGCGTTTTGTTAGCGAATGTTCTACTTTCAGATTTAATGGACGTAGAAGGAGATCAACAATTTAAGATTCGTACAATTCCAACTCAACTGGGATATAGGAAATCTCTGTACCTAACGATCATTCTTTCCATTATCGTATCCATTCTGGGATTTCCAATTGGTCTACCATATATTATTGCAGGACTATTATTGTTCATTCCTACCATTTTGCTATGCATAGGGTATAATAACAGACAACATTTAGTCTGGTTTATAGACAGTCTATTTATATTTGTTTTTATCTTTGCATGCCTGCAATAGTAAAAACTTAAATGGGAATACCTTAATTCTATGGTTAAACATATTTTTTTACTACTTAGTATGCTGCTAGTTTTGGTAGCTTGCAAGCAAGATAAAGTAGTACCTCAAGCATCTCCAATGACCTCTCCAGCCACCAGCGAAGGAGACCCTAGTCATATGGAACTTCCCATGAATGAACAATATGTGGGGACTGAAGCTTGTAAGGCATGCCATGAAAAAGAGTTTGAGTCTTGGCATGGTTCTCACCATGATATGGCCATGAAAAAACCAACACCCGAAACTGTGCGAGGTGATTTTAATGATATAACCGTTACGATTAAAGGAAAAACAACTCGCTTTTATACTGCAGAAGACGGAAAATATTTTATTGAAGATCATTTAGCGGACAGTACAAAAAAGGCATATGAAGTCATTTATACCTTTGGTTGGGAGCCCTTACAGCAATATTTAGTAGAGGCAGATGGTGGCCGACTTCAAGTTTATAAGCTTTGCTGGGATACGGAACAGCATAAATGGTTCCACATATATGGTGAACTTCGAATAGCTGACCATGACTGGCTGCATTGGAGCAAAGGAGGAATGAATTGGAATACAATGTGTTCTGACTGCCACTCCACACATGTGCAAAAGAATTATGATTCTGAAAAAGATATTTTTGATACTTCCTATGAAATTATTAACGTGAGTTGTGAAGCTTGTCATGGTCCCGCACATAAGCACTTAGAATGGGCAAAAAATAAGACACTCCCCGATAAAGATGATCATTATATCCTGAAGACTTTCCGTAATTTGGATAATAAGAAATTTGTAGATGAGTGTGCACGTTGCCATAGTCGCCGTGGGCAAATTACAAATCTCTATGATCACAGCGGGGAATTTTCAGATCATTATCAACTTTCCGAATTACGTAACATGCTTTATCATGCTGATGGCCAAATTTTAGACGAGGTTTACGTCTTTGGTTCTTTTGCCCAAAGCAAGATGTATCAAAACCATGTGCAGTGTTCAGACTGTCACGACTCACATTCTACAAAATTAAAATTACCTGAGCAACAGTTATGTTTACAATGCCATATACCAGAAAAATATGATTCACCGTCGCACCACCATCACAAAGAAAACTCTGAAGCCTCGAAGTGTGTTAACTGTCATATGACAGGTGCTACTTACATGCAAAATGACTTCAGGCGTGACCATAGTTTCCGTATTCCACGACCTGATCAGTCTGCAAAGTATGGAACACCAAATGCTTGTAATGAATGCCACAAAGACCAATCTGCTCAATGGGCTTCTGAGCAAGTAAACAAGTGGTATGGCGAAAAGCGTGCTTACCATTTCTCAGATGATCTAATTCCACTTCAGTTAAATATTGAGGCCCCAGAAGAACACCTTTATAAGTTGATTACGGGTAAGCTACCTGAAGTACCCGAAATCGTCAAAGCAACTGCATGGAGCTTAGCGGCAAACTATATGACTCCGCGAGTGCAACAGGAAATTCCCAGTGCAATCAAAGACCCAAGCCCCTATGTGCGGAGATATGTAATTAATGCAATTGGCGCATTACCACCTAATGAACAAATGCCCTTTTTACTTACCTTAATGCAAGATAAAGTCCGTGTTGTAAGAATTAGAGCAATTGAATATATCCAACAGATCAAAGCAGAGATTCCTGTGCCAACAGCAAATCAAGCCGCCTATGAAAAAGCTTATCAAGAATATGAGCATGAACTCTACCTCAACAGTGACTTTCAAACTGGCCGCACGAATCTTGCCTTTAAACATTACCTAGATCAAGATTTTGATGGTGCAATCCGAGAATATAATAAAGCACTAGAGATTGATCCACTCTTCTACCAAGCCGGTATGAACCTAGCGCAACTATATTACCAGCTTGGGCGTAAAGCGAATGCAGAAGAAGAGTTCAAGCGGGTAATCAAAACATCACCTAACTATGGTGATGCAAATTATTTTCTTGCAATGCTCATTGCTGAAGACTCAAACCGAATGGGTGAAGCATTTGAGTTATTCAAGAAAGCAGCAGATATGACCGGACGTCCAAGATATGCCTATAATGCCTTATTAACTTTGTTACAGATGAAACAAGTAGCTGAGGCGATAAAATACGGCAACAAGCAGCTTCAGCGTTACCCCTCAGACCCCAATTTAATCTATGGCCTTTATATAGCACTGATGCAATATAATGATAAAGAAGAGGCTAGGCGCTTACTTCAAAATAAACTCCAAGAATACCCTGAAATTGCACCTCAGATACAACGTTTGTTGAATGGAAGTTAATCTATGGCAAAGAGGAAAGCAGTAACTCGTAGAGATGTAGCAGAATTAGCTGGTGTTGCACCGCCAACAGTTAGTATTATACTCAACAATACACCTGGTACACGTATTACGGATTCAACTAGAGAACGGGTCATTGCTGCAGCCCAAAAGCTGGGTTACCGTCCAAATCCTGCCGCACGAGCTTTAGCTACTGGTAAAAGTGGTAATCTAGGGGTGACTCTTCACTTTGAGCAACAGCCCTTTAGTGGCTTCACAACTAAAATTCTAGATAGCTTTTGGGAGACGACTCGCCAAAGGAACTATCGTTGTATTTTAGGCTTAGGCAAAGCAGAAGCAAGTTTAGATGGCCTTTATTCAAGTAAGTTAGCTGAGGGGTTTCTAATTTATGCTTGCCCAAATGAGGTACAAAGTGAAGAGTTTTTAGATGCTTTAGATCAAGATTTCCCTATAATTTTTGTGGGCGCAAAGCCGGACCATCCCAATGCTTGCTATATTGATATTGATAATTTTGAGGCTGGTAAGCAAGCCACAGAAAGGTTGATTCGTTCAGGGGCTAAACGCATTCTTCATATTGCAGGCCCCATTGACATCAACTCATCTGCCCAAGATCGTTTCGAAGGCTACCAAGCAGCTCTTAATGATGCAGGTATCGCATTTGATCAAGATCTTGTAATAAGGGCTGACTACCAAGTACAAATGGCTAAGGAAGAATTTCAACAATACTATAGTGACAAGGGCTTATGCTTTGATGGCATTTTTGCAGCCAACCACGGGATGTGTCTTGCCGCGATGGAAATTTTACTTGCAGATGAGGTCAGTTTTCCAGGGCAAGTTCAAATGACAAGTATTGACAAACATAAGCCAGAACCATATTTAGAGTATCCAAATATTACCCGAGTTACGATGCCATTGAAGACGATTGGTCGAGAAGCAGCAAACTTGTTGCTTGACAAAATTGATGGAAAGCGTATCCCTCTGAGAAGTTATTATGATTTCAATTGGATTGAGGGAGAGACAACCAAAAAAGTTGGGGGTTAAAGTGAACCTATTTTTCAAATGGTGCTTAATTATAGTCTTGATTGCTGTGTTTGCAGGTGTTTCATGTACACTTTTCATGATTTCACTTGTTTGGTCAAAAAGGATGTTTGATGCTTACCCATGGCTTCTGTTTTTATTACCATTTGGTGGTGCATTTATTTCCTGGTTATACCGTACTTATGGAAAACGTTCCTCACAGGGAGTAAACCTATGTATCCACGAAGCGTTTGTTCCTAAAAAAATTATTGAGCTCCGAATGGGGGTCTTAGTATATATAGGAACAATTGCCACTCATTTATTTGGAGGTTCAGCTGGCCGAGAGGGTACAGCAGTTCAAATGGGTGCCACATTTGCTGATCAAATTAGTGAACCACTCAAAGTTTCTAAAGATGATCGCAAAATCATTATTCGGGCAGGAATGGCCAGTGGCTTTGCCGCACTATTTGGAACGCCACTTGCGGGTGGTTTCTTTGGGTTAACGGTGATCGGTCTTGATCATTATAAGCATCAACCTCACTATATGTTGCGTGTCATTGTATGTTTTACCTCAGCACTGCTTGCAAATCAAGTTGCGCACTTACTGCATATCCCTCATTCGCTATACAAAGCACCTCAAGTTGATTATTCACACTGGCAAAGCTATCTGAGTTGTATTCTCGCAGGTGTAGCCTTTGGGCTCGCAGCAATTCTGTTTGCTGCTGCGGTACACAAATTTGCTCATTTTTTTAAATTAGCTTCTAAAAACACCTCTATTCAAAGTATTATTGCCGGCTGCTGTGTGATTGCCTTAGTTTACTTGTTAGATACTCGTATGTATTTAGGTTTAGGCGTAGATGTTATTCAACGTTCGTTAGAAGAGCAACTTTCTTTTAAAGACAGCTTCTTAAAATTGTTATTTACAACAATTACTCTTGGAGGTGGTTTTAAAGGTGGAGAAGTGACTCCCCTCTTCTTTATTGGCGCCACTTTAGGAAATGCCTTACAGACCATCCTGCCTGCCACTCCATACTTGTTAGCGGGTGTTGGATTTACGGGTGTATTTGCAGGAGCAACTAAAACTCCCTTGGCATGTGCAGTAATGTGTATGGAGCTACTAGGACCAGGTATTGGAGTTTTCGCATTTATTACCTGCTATACCAGCTATTTCATGTCAGGAAAACATGGAATTTATTCAGCTCAACAAGAACTAAAGTACTTGTAATCTAGACTATAAACTGCCACTTTCTTTAAGGGGAGCTTTCAAAACATTATTTTTGAACTCAAAATAATGTTTTTTCAACTTTTTTACCAAAAAGGTACAACCATTGCACAAAATTTACGTCTATGACGTTATAACAATGTAATGTAATAAAGAGGTGAATAATTGAACTGGAATGATTTATATAATGAGCATGGTCAAGCACTATTATTGTATGCTAGACAATGGTGTGGCTCAATGGCTGATGCTGAAGAAGCTGTTCAAAATGCATTTGTAAAAGTTTGGAAAGCTTATGAAAAAGACCCTTCTAAAATTACTGCTCCTTCGCGTTATTTATACCGAAGTGTAAAGAATGCAGCAATTGATCTATCACGTATGAGCGTTCGTCGCTACAAACGTGAGACAGAGGCTGCGGGTTTTCAAGATCAATATGAAGAATGGTTCCACAATGAAAACGATTCAACTCAAAATGAAGAACTAAGTGTTGCTTTAAAACAATTACCTGAAGAACAACGCGAAGTCATCATTTTAAAAATTTGGGGTAAATTAACCTTTAAGGACATTGCTGAGGAACTTGGAGAATCGCAAAATACAGTTGCCTCACGATACCGTTATGGTCTGAAACATCTATCAAAGATGGTCTCCAAAGGAGCTACGGCATGAGAAACGAATTCGAAGAATTGCATGAAATAGAACAAAAGCTAAAAGCTTTGAAACCAATTGCTCCAAGACGAGTTGTTAAAAAGCAAATAACCGAAGAAATCAAGTTGAATAAATCTGGAGATCGTCAATCTTTGACCAACAAGACGAGTTGGTTTTTAGGAGGAGTAGCAGCCGCGATGGTATTTGCGTTTGTAATGATATCTCAGCGCCATGAGATCATTACACAGCGTGAAACGATTTCTGAATTGGCAGATAATAAACAAGAAGTCCCAGAAGCATCTTATGTGCAGGAACAAGCGGTCGAACTTGGAGATGCACCGGCCGAGTTATTTCTACCTGAGCATAGTTCAAGTCAAATCGTTCGTACAAAGAACAAAGGTTATCGCTATAATGCAGACGGAAGCGTCCAACATATAATCGAATATGAATTATTGGATACGCATCAATGGAAAGATCCCCAAACTAAGCGTGTTTATAAAATTCAACAACCACGCTTAGAAACAGTCCTGGTTCAAGTAGAGGACTTATAGAAATAGGCAGAGTAATATGAATAGTTTACTTTTTACATGTACGGTTGTAGGTCTGATTTTTTCCACAAATTCTATGGCCCAATCTCAGGCAAACCCAATCGCAAAATTTAAACAAGATGCCCCCATTGCTTATATGGGTATTGGTGGTAAAAATACAACAAGTGATCAACAAAATACCTTAAGGCTTCCAGAAGGAAGTGGCCTTATAGTTACCCATATAAAACCTTCTGGACCAGCAGATGGCCAACTTCAAGAAGGAGACATTGTGACATACTATGAAGATCAACTTGTTGTGTCCATCCGGCAGTTAGCCATATTAGTAAGACGTGATGCACCTGGTGATACGATTGACTTAAAAGTAATTCGTGATGGCAAAGAGCAAACAATTTCAATTAAGTTAGGTGAAGGTAAATATCGCCCACTGGCAGGTCAAAGTAGCCAGTCTATTCACAATCAACTAGAAAGTTTATGTCCCAAAAAGTTACCCAATATGTCTTTTCCTGAACAGGGCCAGGGTGTAAAAAGTTCTCAAAACTTCAGTATTGTTAGTCACAAGAATGGTTTTGAATATATCATGACTTCTGATGGCACAGATTCAAAGCTAAAAATTAAGAATAAGAAAAATGGGATTATTTTTGAAGGTCCAATTAATACAGAAGAAGAATTAGGAGCTGTTCCGCAAGACCACAAAGAAACGGTAGATGAATTAAAAAAGTCTCTTTTAAACATACCGAAAATTGGCCTATTCGGGAATAATCCTCAAGATGCTTTTGCAGAATTGGAAGCACGTATGGAAAAACAAATGAAAGAATTTGAAGCTATGAAACGCCAAATGCTAGAGCAACTTCATAACAATAGTCCTAACCAAGTTGGTGAGCCAAAGCTGAAAGTAAGTCCATATAAAGATAAAAAACCTATTTTAGACCCTAATCAGCTATAAACATTCTCTCCCCAACAACAACAAATAAGGCCTATTTAGTTTATTAACAGGCCTACTTACCAATGGATTATTTTCTCATTTCTAACATTTTATAAAGAACTGCTAATACGCCAGTCATTGTAAACAAACTCAGATGTAAACTTAGCGGGAGTTTTTGTGCTCAATTCTAAATTTACTCCTATTTTAATCGGAAAATAAAGTTTCTTCAGAGCACCTGTTTGCTTGCTGATTTAGTGTTCTTATTGATTATGGTCCACAAATTTCAAGAAGAAAACTAAATCCAAATACTATTATTTATATTAAAAGGATTTACTCAAAGCGTTTTATTAGTTTCAATCAGTTGGGTTTTTGAGCAATAAAAAAGCCGTCCAATTGAACGGCTTTAAGATGAGCTAAAGATGCTTACAGCATATCTACGATCTTGTCTGCTATACCTGTGTAAGTGCCAGGTGTTAAATTCATTAGATATTCTTTATCTTTAGGATCAAGATCTAAGGTTTGGATAAACTCTTGCATGACTTCTTTCGACATGCTTTTACCACCCTTACGAGTTAAAGCCTTTAGTTTTTCATACGGTTCTTCGATACCCGCTTTTCGCATAACAGTCTGAATTGGTTCAGCAAGAACTTCCCATGCATTATCTAAATCTTCAGCGAGCTTATCTTCACGCACTAATAATTTACCAAACCCCTTAAGTGTAGATTTGTATGCTAGCAGTGAATAACCAAATGCCACGCCCATATTACGCAAGACCGTTGAGTCTGTTAAGTCACGCTGTAGGCGAGAAATCGGTAGCTTAGCGGATAGGTGTGAAAACAATGCATTTGCCAAGCCTAGGTTCCCTTCTGAGTTCTCAAAATCAATAGGATTTACTTTATGTGGCATAGTCGAGGAACCAACTTCTCCTGCAACCGTTTTTTGGCCAAAGTAGGCCATTGATATATAAGTCCATATATCACGGTCAATATCGATTAAAATCGTATTCCAACGAGCCATAGCATCAAATAGTTCCGCCATATAATCATGTGGTTCAATCTGAATAGTAAATAAGTTTTGAGTAAGTCCTAATTGGTCCTCAATGACTTTGCGGCTAAGTTCAACCCAATCTACATCTGGATATGCAGACATATGTGCATTGAAGTTACCTACAGCTCCGTTCATTTTGCCTAATAGAAGAATATTAGCAATTTGTTGAGACTGTCTATGAAGACGATTCGCAAAGACGGCAAATTCTTTACCAATTGTGGATGGAGAGGCCGTTTGGCCGTGTGTGCGAGAAAGAATCGCAACGTTTTTATAGTTTTCTGCGAAATTACTTAAAAAAGCAATGATTTCTTCTTGATCATTCTTAATCGTAGCAACGCCATTCTTGAGCATGATTGCGTGTGAAAGGTTATTGATATCTTCTGAGGTACAACCAAAATGAATAAACTCAAGTTCTTTAGCCATTGAACTATCTTTAAGCTTATTTTTAATATAGTACTCAACTGCTTTAACATCATGGTTTGTAGTCGCTTCAAGATTTTTGACTTCTTGTGCTTCAACCAGATCAAAGTTTTCTACAATTGCATTTAGTGTATCAATTTCAAAGCCAGTGAATTCACGCAATTCGGGAATTCCTACTTCAGCACTCATAGCTTTAAACCACTCAATCTCAACCTGAACCCGTGCCTTAATTAAAGCAACTTCAGAAAAACAGGCTTTTAAAGCATTTACTTTACTCTCATAACGTCCATCTAATGGACAAAGTGCATCAATTGACATATGAATCTCTTTCTAAATAGATTATTTACATAAAAAAGTTCCAATAAACCTAATTGAAAGATAGGTGAAATCAACCTATTTTCGTATAAACTGTTGCTAGTAAAATAATAGGGATAAAAATGTTTGATAGGTCATTCAGAAAATTACACAGAAAACTAAAGTTTCGTTTTAGTAATGAATATAGAACACCTAAGTTGTTTGCAATTGGTTTTAATAAAACTGGAACGACAACCCTTAGCCATAGTTTAAAAAAATTGGGATATAAAGTTGGTAAACAAAGAGAAGCGGAGTTTCTACATTACATTCTCTAGTTATATTACTGAGTTACAAATTAAAATTTTTATCTACAATCTCGTAAAAGATATTTAGGAGATTTCAAACATTGTGCCAATAAGAAGATTTTATAATGAATTTTAACGGATTACAAACAGATGACAAATCTGGAGTTGCTCTTTTAACAGGAGCGTATGTTCGCTGGACAATACCTGAAGGTTGGAATCGCATAGAAGTAGACCTAGGTTGTGGCTCCGGTAGTTTTTTATTACAAATGGCAGAAGCAAATCCTGAGACTTTATTTTTAGGTGTTGATATCATGCTTGGACGCCTGCGTAAGGTACAAAAGAAAATAGAAAGGCTTGGGCTCCAAAATGTCATACTTCTTCGTGCACCGGCTTGGTCTTTTATTGATATCTTTTTACCAAGTGAGTCTGTTGACCGTATCCACATACTTTGCCCAGATCCCTGGCCTAAAGCCAAACACCGTGGAAATCGCCTTGCAAGTTCAGAATTCATGGGCTGCTTAAGTCAAAAAATTAAACGTGGTGGAACCTTTCACTTTGGTTCAGATCATGTTCCATATGTAGAGATGGTATTAAGTGGTATTGCAGGTTTAAGGCAATTTGTTAGTAATCAAAACCGCTTAGAAGATCACAAGGAATTTAAAACAGACTTTGAAAAAGGTTTCTTAGAAGAAGGTAAACTAGTTCATCACTTTGCATGGGAACTAGTTTAAAAGGTTATTTTTGCCAAAAAACGTCAAATTAATGTTATCATGACTTCCTTGTCAGGTATATTAAGACCCGTGGATACAATTAACTAAATATATGTATAAAAGTTGTTCTCTAAGCTTGGAAAATAACTGTAAAGTTAATCATAGTTGCCAAAGGTCTTAATTACTTTAAATACTTTAAAAGTAGCATAGAACTATAGATTTTCCGTATCCTCTTTTTTGTCATCAATCATTGGTATTTCGCCACCATTTACCCACTCACGCATCCTTTGAATCATCACAAAGAAGGTTGGAACCAAGGGTGTACCTAAGATACAAGCCATCACCATTCCACCACATACTGCAGATCCAAGTGATACACGACTTGCAGCACCTGCGCCAGATGCTAATACCAAGGGTAATACACCAAGTACAAAAGAAATAGCAGTCATCAATACGGCACGGAAACGCAATCGAGATGCTTCCTCTGCTGCTTCAACAATACTTCGCCCAGATTCTCGTAACTCCTTAGAGAACTCAACAATCAAAATTGCAGTCTTTGTTGCCATACCAAATAGAAGAACAATACCCACCTGAACATATATATCATTGGTTAACTTCATTAGGAATACCATTAACAGCGCTCCAAGGATTGCAATAGGAATAGAAAGCATTACTGCAATTGGAATTGCCCAAGATTCATATTGTGCTACTAAGAACAAGTAAACGAATGTAATACAGAGAGCAAAGACATAGATAGTCTTACCACCGGCAATCTTTTCTTGATAAGAGGTTCCAGTCCATTCATATTGGTATCCATTTGGTAGCTTTTCATCAGAAAGTCTTTCCATTGCGGCCATGGCTTGGCCAGAACTTTTGCCGGGAGCAGCAGACCCATTGATTGTTACAGAACGGAATAAGTTATAATGAGTAATAACGTCCGGCCCTAATTTATGATCAATAGTTAAAAGTGTATTTAACTGAACCATTTCACCATCTTTATTACGCACAAACAATTTCAATATATCATCAATAGAATTTCGATAAGGCTCCTCTGCCATTATAGTGACGCGGTATACTTTACCAAATTTATTAAAATCATTAACATAGTAAGAACCTAATTGAGCTTGAAGTGTAGTAAATAATTCACTCATAGAAATCCCAAGCTTTTTAACTTTATCACGGTCAATGTTAAGGTAAACCTGAGGTACACCAGATCGGAATAAAGAGAAAACAGCAGCTAAGTCATTATCTTGATTAGCATTCATAATAAAACCATTCATCACTTTTTCCATTTCAGAAGGAGGTCTACTTTGAGTATCTTGAAGTATATATTCGAAACCACCAGCTGTACCCAGTCCCTGAATAGGAGGGGGAGGAAAAGGATTTAATTGTGCGTCAGGAATTGCATTCAATTTTTCACGCATCTGCATCAAAATACTTTTTAAACTTAAGCTTGGTTCTTCACGTTCACCCCAATCATCAAGCATCACAATCATAAATCCAGCATTAGAACTTACCGCACCAGAAAGCAAGGAATAACCATTAACAGTCATGATGTCACTAATACCAGGGATATCTTTGATTGAACTTACAGACTTTTGAACAACCTGTTGGGTTCGCTCTATAGAAGCAGCATCCGGTAATTTAACATCTACAAAGAGATAGCCTTGATCCTCATTTGGTATAAATGCTGTCGGGATTTCACCGTATAACCAATACATAGAACCCAAAACACCTCCAAACATCAAAAGAGGAATTATTAAACGCTTACACAAGAAGCCCACAAAATCTCCATACCACTTCGTACTTTTTGTTATGGTTGCATTAAACCACTCAAATATAAAGAATTTTTTCTTTTCACTATTAACTGGTTTTAAGAAGCAAGCACAAAGTGCTGGACTTAAAGTTAAGGCATTAATAGAGGAAATACACACGGATATTGAAATTGTTACAGCAAACTGCCTAAACAGAATACCAGTAATACCTGGAATGAAGGCTACTGGAACAAATACTGAAAGCAACACAAGAGTAGTTGAAATAATTGGGCTAGTAATCTCTTTCATAGACTCTCGAGCTGCCTCTTTTGGGCTCATCCCTTTTGTTTCCATTAGACGTGAAACATTCTCAATAACCAAAATCGCATCGTCCACCACAATACCAATAGCCAGTATCAGTCCAAATAAACTAATTGTATTGATCGTATATCCTAATGCTAACATAACGGCAAACGTACCAATTAAAGATACAGGGATTGTGATAGAAGGAATAACAGTTGAACGAACTTCTTGTAAAAACAGGTAAACGACAAGAATTACAAGAACAACCGCTATAAATAAAGTCACAACTACTTCATGAATTGATAATTTCACGAATTTAGTTGTATCATACAAGATATCATATTTTAAGCCATCAGGGAAATATTGTTCTATATCAGCCATAGATGCTCGAACTTCATCAGCAACTTCTAATGCATTAGCAGAAGGTAACTGATATACAACCAGCATTACACCAGCTTTGTCATTCAAGGTACTAAACTGCGTGTAACTTTCTGCTCCAAGTTCAACTCTTGCAACATCTTTTACACGAACATACGAACCATCATTCTCAGCACGAATAATAATATCTTGAAATTCTTCAACAGTTTCTAGTCTACCTTGAGTCTGAATTGTGTATTGAAATTGTTGTGAATCTCTTGAAGGAGATGCACCAACTTGACCGGCAGCAACTTGAAGATTTTGTTCTTGTATCGCGTTAATTACGTCTGTAGCAGCCATATTAAAACTAGAGAGGCGATTAGGATCCAACCAAACACGCATGCTGTAATCAAAACCACCAAAAAGAGCAACATCCCCTACTCCATTCACTCGTAACAGACGATCCCGTATATTAATCAATGCATAATTGGATAGAAATAAGTTATCTAATGATTCATCAGGTGAAATTAAGTTCACCACCATTAACATATTTGGAGACATTTCTTTCACATCAACCCCAGACCTTGTAACTTCATCTGGTAAAGTTGCTGTCGCTAGGGCCACACGATTTTGTGTGTTAACTGTATTTAAATCACCGCTTGTACCAATTTCAAATGTAACAGTAATTGTTGCAGAGCCATCATTTGCAGAACTGGAAGTCATGTAAATCATGTCTTTAACACCATTCACTTGAGATTCAATTGGATTGACAACGGTTTTTTCTACAACTTCTGCACTTGCACCTGGATATGACGCAGTAACTTGAACCTGAGGAGGGACAATATTTGGATATTGGGCAATCGGCAATGCAAACATTGCTATTGTTCCTGAAATAATAAATAAAATCGAAATTACAAAAGCAAATCTCGGTCTCGAAATGAAGAACTGGCTAATCACTTTGCTATATCCTCACTTATTTATTTTTAGATGGATTTGAAGAAGGAGTTTTTTCTTTGACCTTAGACTCTTTGGGCTTATCAGGTTTTTCTAACTTTTCTTTCTCTTTTGCCTCTTCCGCTTTTTGCTCATCAGTCTTCATACTTTCTGGAAGTTCATCTTTTGAAATGATCGTATAGCTTTTCAAGCTAGAAGTAAAACCATCATCTAGAGTAAGAGCAATTTTTTCACCAGGACGAACTTTCTGTAAACCTTGAGTAATTATCGTTTCGCCATCATTTAAACCGCTTTCAACGACAATATTCATATCATATTGACGACCTGTTGTAATACGACGCACTTCAGGAGTTTTATCTGCTCCAACGACCATAACAAAAGCACCTTGTTGGTCTTCTTGGACGGCGGCTTGAGGAATCATCAAGCTAGGTGTCTTTTCTTCTTCGACAAGAATGACACGCACATATTGTCCAACCGTTAAAATACGATCTGGATTGTCAAAAATTGCTCTCAGAAGTATGCTGCCCGTTGCTCTATTAACCTCATTGTCAATATCATAAATTTTTCCAATTTTATCATATACTTTACCATCCGGTAATAATGCATAAACATTAACTTGACGCTCTTGTAAATGTTTATCCGCTTTTCTTCTTGCATATTCTGTATATTTTGCTTCAGGTACATAAAATTCAATTAAAATGGGATCCGTTTGAATAATTTTAAGAAGAGGTTGGCTTTGAGGGTTTACTAGGTTGCCCACATCATATTTACCAATACCAGGTACTCCATTAATTGGGGAAGGAATCTCAGTGTATTTCAAATCAAGTAAAGCACGGTTTAGAGATGCTTCTTGAACCTTAACTGAAGCACGAGCAGTCTCTAAATTACTTGCTGCTTGATCATATTCCTGAGCACTGATTGCTTTTTCAGAAAAAAGACGTTTTGCACGTAGGTAATCCACTTCTGCTAACTTGGCTACTGCTTTTTCTTTTTCAAGTTCTGCAGCAATTCGCTCAGCATCTGCTTGATAAATATCTTTTTCGATACGATAAATCACATCACCTTTTTTAACTGATTCACCTGTTTTAAAGTTTGCTTCAAGAATAACACCTTCAATACGTGCTCTCAATTCTGCTTCTTTTAATTTAGCAACCTGCCCCACAATGCGGATATTATTAGAAATTTCAATTTTTTCAGCTACAACACCAACAACACCAACGGGTTCTTTTGGTGGCGCAGTCTTTGGTGCACGGTTTTCACACCCCGTCAAGAAGGTAATGATTGAAACAGTGTAAATCCCTGCCCTTAAGCTTTTATTTAGCTTCATACTTTTGTCTCCATTACATAAATGATTAAATTACTTTTCAACAAGGTAACGATTAAACGAACTTTCTTCAATTTTTTTAAGCAAGTTATCTGTTAAAATATCTTGAACTTGGCTAATAGCCTGATTCAAAAGCATGTCATCCGCTAAAATTTCACCGCTTTTGAGACTATTTAGCAATTCTTTTCTAGTAAATGAAGTTATTTTTTTATTTTTGACAAGGTGTAATTCTCCACGTGGCAGCCCAAACAACTCCATTTCCTCTTCTAACTCAATAAATACCCTAAAAAGTGAATCTTTTGAGCAACCACTAATTCCCCCTTCAGAAGTAGTGGCAGCAACTAAAACAGCTTGATTAAATAACCACTGATACTCTCCCTCTACTTTTACCTGATGTGACATCCAATTGGAAGTAAAACTTTCTAATTTTTTATTAATTCTTTCTTGCTCGGTTATGCTAACCTCGCGCTGAAATACAAATAACCAAGCGGGTGTTTCAGTAGTAAATTTTTCAAATTGTTCAAAAGTCATCCTCATCCTCATCATGCTGTGTTATACCAAGTGCTTCAGGGTCTGTAACTTCCCGGAATATCGACTCATTTAGATCCACTTCTTCAACGACTATTTCATGGCCCCGTTTTAACTCTTCTTCCAGAACAAGCTCTACTTCCTTACGTAAAATTTCTGTAAAAGAATCATCTTGATCTAATAAGGGCGCACTCATTTCATAAATTGGTAGATCCGTCTTAGTCTTCAGAATTGCAATGTTTTCTGCCGATTTTGGTTCATCCATTTTATTCGCAGCAATCATTGTTACACGCTCACTTAAACCAGGTTGATACAATTCAAGTTCTTGAAATAAACTAGCCATATCATCCCATGGATCACGGTTATCAGTGCCATTCATATCCAACACCATAACCAATAATTTTGTCCGCTCAATATGGCGTAAGAATGCATGGCCTAAACCTACATTCTCGCTAGCACCTTCAATTAAACCTGGAATATCAGCTATTGTAATACGAAAATAATCTTTATATTCTTTAATGCCAACATGAGGATGCAAAGTAGTAAAAGGATATGGAGCAGTTTCTGGACTTGCATTCGTTAAAGCTTCTAACAAACTAGATTTACCTGCATTTGGGTACCCAACAAGACCAATATCAGCAATGGTCTTTAACTCAAGTTCCAAATATCTTTCTTCGCCTGGTATACCTTCATCTGCACGCCTAGGTGCTCGATTTGTATTGGTAAGGAAGTGTGTATTACCTCGTCCTCCATGCCCACCCGATGCAGCCACATAGCGTTGTCCATTTTGGGTCATATCACAAATGATTTCCAAATCAAAGTCAATATCTTTAATTACAGTTCCAATTGGAACTTTCACAATACAGTCATCACCGTTTTTACCATGGCGATTTTTCCCCATACCACCCTGACCATTTTTACCTTCATAGTGATTTAGGTAACGCATTGCATTGAGGTTCATTTCATTGGCTGTAGCTTCAAAGATAACATCCCCGCCTTTGCCACCGTCTCCGCCATCCGGGCCACCTTTAGGCACAAACTTTTCGCGACGGAAACTCATACAACCATGCCCTCCATCTCCTCCACGAACTTTTATTTTCACCCGGTCGACGAACATTTTTATTTCTCCAGTGGTAGTGCTACATCATCGAAGTTATCCATCAAACGTTCAGAACGCATGATATTAAGAGCTTTCAGTCCATCATCTAAAGAAACGACTTGCTGTTCTTTCCCACCGCAATATCTTCGCCATGCAACGGTACGATTTTCTTGTTCATCTCCTCCAATAATCCAAATATTTGGAACCTTAGAAGTGATTGCTTTACGAACTTTTTTACCGAAAGAATCTGAAGAATTATCCACTTCCACACGAAATAGATTTTCACGTAACAATTCTTCAATTTCTTCACAATATTTTAAAACATGATCACCAACGGGAACTAATTGAACTTGGACAGGTGACATCCATGTAGGAAATGCACCACCATACTTTTCGATCAAGAAACTAATAAAACGTTCATGCGTACTTAAAGGTGCCCTATGAAGAATATAGGGTTGTTCCTCGTTTCCTTCAGAATTTGTATATTTTAAGTTAAACCTCTCCGCCATAATGAAATCTAATTGGCAAGTTGAGACAGTCTCTTCGCGGCCTAATAAATTCTTTACCTGGATATCAATCTTCGGTCCATAGAACGCTGCTTCACCAGCCTCCTCTTCAAATTCTACACCTTCATCAACCAAAATTTTCCGAACCATTGCCTCAGATTGCAACCACTCTTCTTCTTGGTCAACAAACTTACCACTATCTGCATCATGAAGACTTAAACGTACTCTAAAATCGCCAAAACGTAATTTATTGTAATAATAATTATACATTTTTAAAACAGCTCTAAATTCTTCTGCTACCTGCTCTCTTGTACAATAAATATGAGCATCGTTCATACACATAGAACGAACACGAAGTAATCCAGCCAAAGAACCATGTTTTTCAAAACGGAATGTATCACCATATTCAGAGATTCGATAAGGTAACTCTCTATATGACCGAGGACGATTCCCATAAATCGCGTGATGATGAGGGCAAATCATAGGCCTTAAGTAATATTCATCCCCTTCGTCTATTTGCATTGGGGGAAACATACCATCTTTATAATAAGGTAAATGACCTGATAATTCATATAACTTACCTTTTGTAATACTGGGAGTAGAAACTGACTTATAACCTGCTTTAAACTCTTCTTCTTTAGCCCACTTTTCAAGTTCTTCACGAATTACATTACCTTTTGGAAGCCATAATGGTAAACCAACCCCCACTTCATCGCTAAACATAAATAATTCAAGTTCAGTCCCTAATTTTCTATGATCTCGCTGACGCGCCAATTCACGCATTTTCTTGAATTCTTTTAATGCTTCAGCGTCTTCAAAACATAATGCATAAATACGTGTTAGCATTGGATTTTTTTCGGAACCACGCCAATAGGAACCAGCAATTTTATCCAAAGAAAAACACCCTTTCGGAACTTCACCAGTATTTTCTAGGTGAGGACCTTCACATAAATCGATAAATGAACCGTTGACATAAAAACTTAATTCTTCCCCGGAAGAGGCTAGTTCTTTAGCATAATCTGCTTTATAAGTCTGATTAGCATCTAGTAAACCTTCAACCGCAGTCTCCAAAGATTTCACTGAACAAGAAAATTCTTGCTTTTGCTTAATAATCTTTTGCATTCGTTTTTCGATCTGTTTTAAATCACTATCTTGAATTGGGTTATCACCAAAATCAAAATCATAATAAAAACCAGTATCAATTGGGGGTCCAAAGCCTAATTTAACATCAGGTCTAATTTGTAAGACAGCCTGGGCCATTATGTGTGCTAAACTGTGTCGTAACTTGTATAAATGATCTTTTTGTTGTTTCATTTTGCTATAATCCTAAAACTTCTTTCATTGTATATGTGCCAGGTTCAGCACTCTTAAGAAACATCGCTGCTCGCAGTGCACCCTTTGCAAAAGTATCTCTACTTGAGGCCTTGTGAGTGAGCTCAACTCTCTCGCCACCTGTGGCAAAAATCACCGTATGGTCTCCAACAACATCCCCCCCACGTAATGCATGCATACCAATCTCTTTTTGAGTGCGCTTACCGACATTACCATGACGTCCGTGCTTTGTATCTGTAGCGTAATCTAAGCCACGTGCATCAGCTAAAACTTCACCTATACGCTCTGCTGTTCCACTTGGAGAATCCACTTTTTGGTTATGATGCATATCGACAACTTCAATGTCATAATCATCATTTAAAATGCGCGCAACCTTACCACATAGCTCAAATAATAAATTTACTCCCACACTAAAGTTGGGTGCAAAGATGAAGCGTCCACCTTCCATGGATTTATAAAAGCCTTCCTTTTCTTTCTCAGAAAAGCCAGTAGTACCCAGGACATATGCGACACCAGCATCTGCTGCTGCCTGAATACGATCACCACAACCATTTGGTAACGAAAAGTCAATAATAGCATCGGTATTTTCAAGAACAGACTGTAGATCATCCGTAATGGTTATACCTTGTTTTTGGCCATCGGCAACCATGCCAGCATCAAGGCCTAAAAACTCAGATCCACTCCATTCAATTGCACCCGTAAGCTCAAGCTGAGGGTCTTCACCAGTTAGGGCAACGAGGCGACGCCCCATGCGGCCTGCAGCTCCAATGATTGTTACTTTTGTTGTCATAAAAACTCCTAACATTCAAAATAAGTAAACACAGTATCCTTTGGGACGCTGTGTTTTACTCATAAAAAAATAAAAAAAACGTAAATTTACAGAAGTCCTACACGCTTCAATTCAGCAGCGATAACTTCACGGGTTTCAATAGATGGTGGGCATATCGGTAAACGGAATTCTTCTTGAATAAGGCCCACCATAGCCATCGCAGTTTTAATACCAATTGGGTTTGTTTCAATAAACATGCTATTGAAGAATTTATAGTACTGATTATGAATCTGAAGTGCTTTACTAAATTCACCAGCATTTGCCCACTCAACAAGGCTTTGCATTTCAGCAGGTAAAATATTAGAACTTACAGAAACTAAACCTTTAGCACCAACAGACATCATCGGCAATGCTAATGCATCGTCACCAGAAAGGATATCTAAGTCACAACTATTAACTAATTGAGAAACACGGTCCACACTTCCGCCCGCTTCTTTTACGGATGCAATCATTGGATGATCTGCTAGGCGAACAATTGTATCAATTGCAATAGGAACGCCAGAACGGCCAGGCACATTGTAAAGCATGACTGGCAGTTCACCTTCTTCAGCTACTGCTAGGAAATGCTGATATAAGCCCTCTTGTGAAGGTTTATTATAATAAGGAGTAACTTGAAGTGTTGCATCTGCACCAGCTGCTTTGGCAAACTTTGTTAACTCGATTGCTTCATTGGTAGAATTTGCTCCTGTACCAGCAATAATGGTGCATTGACCATTAACCTGTTCAATGACTTTTTCAATGACTTTTTTATGTTCATCAACTTCCAGAGTAGGAGATTCGCCGGTAGTACCAACAGGAACAATACCGCTTACGTTTCCAGCTAACTGAAAATCAACCAAGCGTTTCAATGTATCCCAACATACTTCACCATTTACGAACGGGGTGACGATTGCTGTGTAACATCCTGAAAAGTTCATGAAAAAGCCTCAATTTTTTTGATTCATAATAAAAATAAATAAAATACCTATTCTCAAGATAGGTAATAAATAGAAGAAAATAATATAAGCGATTTTTAGCTGAATCCTAATCAATCGTGGAATAATTTTTGAGGAGTATCTATCTATGCCATAGAGACTAACATCTCTAGGGTAACATCATAGTCCATTTGGCCAGTTTTCATGAACTTTTCGGCTGCAGTAATTGCATAGTCAGCCATACGCCAAACTTCCTGCCCCAGTGACCCAGCAATATGAGGTGTTAAGAAGACATTAGGTAATGCATAGAGTTTATTGCCAGGTTTAGGTGGTTCAGAAATTGTGACATCCAAAAGACCTACTAAGTCAGGTCTTTGGGCAAAAACTTCTGCCATTTTTTGTTCTTCAATCGTGGCGCCACGCCCAGTATTAATAAAAGTTGCCCCTCTTGGCATTAAGTTGAGATAACGGGCTTTGATCAGTTCAACGGTTTCGGGTAAATTTGCCAAGTGATTCGAGACAACAAATCCACGTTCAAAAGCTTCTTCTAATTCTACTTTTTCTACATTTAAATCTTGTGCCTCTTGCTCTGTCATAAAGGGGTCATATACAAGCACTTTTAAATTTAATTCCTGACATCTTTCAATAACCATTCGCCCAATCATACCAGCACCTAGTAGAGAAACTTCAACATCAAAACAACCTGGAAATGCGCTTAATTCCTTCGCTTTCATAAATGTTTCTGGCGATTTTGTAAATTGAAGATGGTGGAAAAAGCCATTTAAGGCAAGTTGAACCTGCGACTGAGTATATTCTGCTACAGGCACAGCATTGGCAGCCCAAGCAGACATCACTCGCACACCAGAGTTCAAAAATGGCCTAGCGAATGATTGCACTGATCCAGCTGCATAAAAAACAGCTTTTAAATGAGGAAACTTTAAGATAATTTCCTCATCCCATTTGGGCATACCCCAAGTAGAAAATATATACTCAGCTTCACAAATTTGAGCTAATTCTACTTCTAAATTTTCATTATTAATGACTGTAGGGTATAAATCTACAATCCGCTTAAGCTTATCTCTACGGCCTCCTGAATATACACGCTCATATGAACTTACGTTTTCACATACGATAATTGCCTTTGGCTCACACATAACTCTTTCCTAAAATGTTAAATATCAAATGAAGTACAATGTTACTATTTTACGAAAAAACAACTTTTTTTTGCATGCAAGAGGTCGACTTTCTATTAAACAATAAAAGTAGAAATATTGAAGGATTAGAGTATTATTCATTATCTAAACAAAAGAATCTTATGGCTAATCATCAATCTAAAATGCGTATTTTAAAGCGAAAATTACGTTTTTATTTAAGTTTAAATTTTCTTAAACCAAAGATTTTTGTAATTGGGATGAATAAAACTGGAACGACTACACTCGAGCACAGTTTAAAAGAGCTTGATATCCAATGGGTAAACAAACGGTTTGTGAATTAATGTTAGATGAAATTATAGCAGGAGATTTTGCTGGGCTCTTGAAAATATTAAGAATTATAGAGCATTTCAAGATATTCCTTTTTCCTGCCTAAAATTTACAGCAAGTTAGACGAAAGATTTCCCAACAGTCTTTTTATATTATCTATACGTGATTCAGAGGACCAATGGTATAATTCATTTGAAAAATACTAAACAGAAAATCTAAGTTGTAATGGTGAAAATACAGAAGAGGGATATTTTACTAACTGTATGTATAAGGGAAAAAAAGGTTGGCATAACAGAATGTTTAAATTTATTTATGGTCAATCCAACTTTGATCCGGTTGTCTTTAAGAAGGTTTTTAGACAGCATGTAAAGGAGGTTCAAACATATTTCAAAAATAAACCAAATCAAATTTTGGTTTTAAACGTTGCAAATGAAAACTCATATAAAAGGCTATGCAGCTTTATCGGCAAAAAACCTATGCGAAAAAAATTTATTCATTTAAATAAGGGAAGCTCAAACGTATGCTAAAAGTTCCGTATAAGAGTACCATGCTTCCAAGTATACACTCGCTTGAAGAGTGTTACCACAAAGCATGCATGTTTTGGCTAGTGCGAGGTAAGGAGCCGGCTCTTCTGGCGTTTCTCTTACCGCAATTTGTAATTCCCTAAAAGCTGCATCTGTATTATTGTTAGCAAGTGCGTCTAAACCTTGTTTTAAATGCTTTCTAGTTCCAGCAGAAACAACCATATCCAAACTGTTTTCTTGCAGCAGAGCATCTAATTTTGCAACCGTGATGTGACCACCAAACATCCCAATTTCTTTTACTCTCAACTGGGAACAAGCAATACCAGACAGAAGTCTTGTAGAAAAGTGGTTTGGATTCCTAGGCTGATAGCCTGTTTTTGCATCCATACTATGTACTAACAAATCAATATTCAACTTTTGGGTTAAACTTGAAATTGCCTGATCTGGACTTCCATATTGCAAATGAATTTGAATGTTAGAAACATCACATTTTCCTACTTCATTTAAAAAAGACTGAAGACGCCTTAATGCACTTTTAATTGTACGTTTATGGTGAGACTCGGAAGTTTGTGTATCATTTTTTTGTAAGTCTGTTTTTAACAGCTTCATTGCTGTTGTATGAACAGGAGAAATGCGCTCAGTATATTGTGGAACTTCTAAATGCTCTAAAATTAAATTCTGTGTAATTTCTTCCAAGTTGACTGGTACTTGATCTGTCATTGGTAGAACATGTAGTAAGTGAAGCTCTGCCTGAAGTAAAATGGACAAATTGATACTTGAAATGACTGCCTGCTTCGATGCTAAACTAAAATCTACAGGGCATAGAATTGCTTGATGATGCTCACTTTTTCCACGTTCCGCTAAAGCAAGTACTGGAGAATTAGTATTAGCGAGCAAGTAGCTTTTCAAAGTTGGCTTATTCATGAATTCTTGATCAGTATGTGTTGTTTGTCCAATAACTATTAAATTGGGTTTCAATTCACGATCTAACTCTAGAAGAACTTCATGAATGGGTTGACGTACAATCATCAACCTACGTACAGATACACCCTGTCCAGCAAAAGTACTTTCGCAAAGTTTTGGTAATTGATCATACATTTCATCAATATTAGCAGCTTTACTTTCTAAAACTGAATCATCACGAACAATGGAATAAACTGGAATCAACTCAGCTCTTAAAGCCTGAGCAACCTTGATAAGTTTAGGCACAATACTTGAAAAATCAGTAGAAAAATCAAGTCCAACAACAACTTTTCTTTTTGAAACCATGAGAATACATTCTCCCTATAATAAAATACCAAAGGTTCCAAATAATTAAATGGAATCCTTTAAATGCAATCAACCTTAAATTTAATTATTGACCAAAATTAAGTCCTTACAAGAGTTCTTTATTAAATTTTTTTAATTAATATTTGGTTTATAAAATAATCTTATTGCATGTTTCAATTATTTGATTAACTGTTTTTGATTTTTTTTCATTTCTTTGATTATGTATAATCTGTATGAAGAGATAACAAGGGTAAATCCTATTGCGCAAAAGTAGAAGTCAAAATACCATGGATCTTTAAACAAAGTTAAACTTCTGAGAATGCCTTCAAGCAAGAAATCAGCGAAAACAACATAATGACAAAACAGATCCATTCGATTATAGAAAAGTTTTTTGTTTGCACTTATTTTAAGGTCTATAAACATGACAATGGCTAAAATGATGGTCGAATACCATAAACCCATTTCAGCTACATTTGCATTCCAAATATGAAAACCTAGTACATAATAAATTTGTTGTCGAATGGTGATTCCCCACCTCTGTATATTGGTAATCATTTCAAACTCCTGTACTTTTGTTTTACGATTTATTACTATACATTCAAACAGTCGAACAAATTAGGTCAAAGGTTCAAAAATGAGTGAAATTATCGAATTACGGAATCAATTGCGAGCATTTAGTGAAGAGCGTGAATGGGAACAGTTTCATACCCCCAAAAACTTATCGATGGCCTTGTCTGTTGAGGTTTCAGAGCTTGTTGAACATTTTCAGTGGCTCACAGAGGAAGAAAGTTTAAGGATTATGGACCTAAAAAATACAGAAATTTGTGATGAACTTGCGGATATCTTTCTTTATTTAATTCGGTTATCGGACATTTTAAATGTTGATTTAATAGAGGCTTCCAAACAGAAGATCATCAAAAATCGCGATAAATACCCTGCAAATCTTGTTCGTGGTAAAGCTAATAAATACACAGATTATGAAAAATAAATATTTACTAAAACGGCAGTTACATGAAAGAATTTTCTTGCACCGGCGTAACCAAGATTAATGCATACAACTTTAACAAAGTGGGATAACATATGGGATTATTTGATTTTTTAGTAGGACCTTCTAAAGATGAAGTCTGGTCAAGAGTAGCCACAGACTTGGGAACGGATTATATAGATGGAGGCTTCTTCTCAAAAGATGAAGTTCGCTATCAATTTGATGATTGGGAAATCCTTCTAGATACCTTCACTAGAAGTTCAAAGTCAACAAATGGTCATTCTAGCTTTAGTACCTATACCCGAATGCAAGCGCCTTTTGTCAATCCTACTAATTTTGATTTCAACATCTACCGTGAAAGTATCTTCAGCCCATTAGGAAAATGGCTAGGCATGCAAGATATTAAAATTGGCGATACCTTCTTTGATAATGATTATATCATCAAATCCAACAACCCTAATTTAATTAAAGAAGTTCTAACTCAAAATATTCGTGAGTTAATTCGTATGCAGCCAAATATTCACTTTGAGATACAGGAAGGAGGCAGTTTTTTTTGCAACCTACCTGAAGGAGTGGATATTTTATACTTTGAGGCCTATGGAGTCATTAAAGATGAACATAAGTTAAAACTATTATTTGAACTTTTCATGGACACATTAAAGCAACTTCATTCGCTGGGCATATCTCAAGGGCAAACTTCTCATAGCTTGTAGATAAAAAAAGCGCAGTGAATACTCACTGCGCTTAAAGCTTAATACGAGTCTCTAACAATTAGCCAAAGCATCGTTGAAAGTAGTACTTGGACGCATCGCTTCAGAAGCTAATGCTGGGTTCGGGTGATAGTAACCCTGAATATCCATAGCGACTCCCTGAGCACCATTTAACTCACTTACAATGACTTCCTCATTAGTTGTAAGTACTTCTGCAAGTTTTGCAAAACGTGCTTTTAAATCAGCATCTTGACCTTGGGCAGCTAATGCTTCCGCCCAATACATTGCTAAATAAAAATGACTTCCACGGTTATCTAACTCATTCACTTTTCGAGATGGTGACTTATTTTCTTCTAGAAACTTTGCAGTTGCTTGATCTAAAGTTTCACCTAGAATTTTTGCTTTATCATTACCAAAAAAGTTACCTAAATGCTCAAGAGAAACAGAAAGTGCTAAGAACTCCCCGAGTGAATCCCAACGTAAATGGTTTTCTTTTTCAAACTGCTGTACGTGCTTTGGAGCAGATCCACCTGCACCAGTTTCAAATAAGCCACCACCATTCATCAGTGGTACGATTGAAAGCATTTTTGCACTTGTACCTAATTCTAAAATTGGGAAGAGATCTGTTAGGTAGTCACGTAATACATTACCAGTAACGGAGATTGTATCTAAACCCTCTTTGATACGTTTTAATGAGAATTCTGTTGCTTCAGTTGGAGCCAGAATAAGAATTTCTAAACCATCAGTATCGTGATTTGGAAGGTATGCATTTACTTTTTCGATAAGCTGAGCATCATGTGCACGATTTTTATCTAACCAAAATACTGCAGGTACACCCGTTGCACGAGCACGGCTAACCGCTAATTTGACCCAATCTTGAATTGGAGCATCTTTAACCTGACACATTCGGAATATATCACCAGCTTCTACAGTTTGTTCCAGTAGAACATCACCGTTTGAAGCAACAACACGAACTACACCAGCTGCTGACATTTGGAATGTCTTATCATGAGAACCGTACTCTTCTGCTTTCTGTGCCATCAAACCAACGTTAGGAACACTCCCCATTGAAGTGGGATCAAATGCGCCATTTTCTTTACAGAAATCAATCGTTGCTTGGTAAACACCAGAATATGAGCGATCAGGAATAACAAAATTTGTATCTTTTTGTTGGCCATCAGGTCCCCACATCTGACCAGAAGCACGGATTGCTGCTGGCATTGATGCATCAATAATAATATCAGATGGAACATGTAAGTTTGTAATCCCACGGTCAGAGTCAACCATACCCATTGCAGGGTTCTTTGCGTAAATTGATTCGATTTCTGATAAGATACCATCTTTAGAAGCTAAGCTATCCAATTTATTGTATAGATCACCAATACCGTTATTCACGTCTACACCAGCTGCCTCTAACTCATCACCAAATTTATCGAATACGTCCGCATAATAAACTTTTACTGCTTCACCAAAAATGATTGGGTCAGAAACCTTCATCATCGTTGCTTTCATGTGCAATGAAAACAGAACATCATTTTCTAATGAGTCAGCAATTGCATCTTTTAAAAAAGACTGCAGTGCGCTTTGACTCATTACAGAAGCATCAATGATTTCACCAGCAAGCAAAGGTTGAGAGGATTTTAGAATAGATACTGAACCATCAGCGCCAACGAATTCAATTTTTGCATCCGTTGCTTCAGTGATCGTTGTTGATTTTTCAGAACCATAAAAGTCACCAGATGTCATGCTTAAAACTTTGGATTTAGAGTCACTTGCCCATACACCCATTGAATGAGGGTTTTTGCGAGCATATTGTTTTACAGAACCTGGTGCACGACGATCGGAGTTGCCTTCACGTAATACGGGGTTTACCGCAGAACCCTTAATTTTGTCGTACGTAGCTTTTACTGTTTTTTCTTCGTCTGTAGCTGGCTCATCAGGATAATCTGGAAGCGCATAACCTTGCACCTGAAGTTCTGCAATAGTTGCTTTAAGCTGAGGGATAGATGCTGAAATATTCGGTAACTTAATGATATTTGCTTCAGGAGTTTTTGCTAATTCCCCAAGTTCAGTCAATGCATCACCAATACGTTGTTCTTCAGTCAAATAGCTAGGAAAGTTAGCAATTACGCGCCCTGCTAAAGAAATATCGCGTGTTTCAACAGCAACACCTGCTGCATCCGTAAAAGTTTTAATAATTGGCAGAAAAGAATAGGTTGCCAATGCTGGGGCTTCGTCTGTTTCAGTGTAGATGATCTTTGCATTCTTGTCGCTCATAGGAGATCCTAATGTGTTGTAATTATGATTTAATATATTACCGGCCACATGAAATTGAAGATCTGTGTAAGGAACTTTCCAAGTAGATCATTAATTACCCACCACAACATACAGAAACCCCAGTGAACAGTAAATAACTGAAAATATAATCTTTTAATAGACGACGGAGAAGAGGTTTTGTCAAGTAAAACAAGGAAGTGATTCTTTGGCTTTGAAGCTCACAATAATCAATTTAAATGCTTACTTGACAATCTTAAGATTTGCAATTAAACGGAAGCCAACTTCTTTTGACTTTTTATTAGGCTCCATGCGGCTTCGCTTCCCAGACCGAATTGAACTCTCATCGTCAAACCAACCACCACCTCTATAGACTTTAAATTTTCCATTAGAGGGTCCTCTGTAGTCAGTAGTCTTTTCTGTGGGATAAGTGTCATACCAGTCCATACAAAGCTCAGCAACATTTCCAGTCATATCATAAAGCCCCAGAGCATTAGGTGACTTTGCTCCAACTGTTTGAGTTTGACGGTTAGCATTAACAACAAACCATGCGGTGTCTTCAGGATTTTTAGCATAGTGCCCTTCTTGAGTACCACCTCGAGCTGCATATTCCCATTGAGCCTCAGTAGGCAAATGCAGTGCATCTGAATCAATTCCTTCCAGTTTAGACAATTTACGAATGAATCGCTGGATATCTTCCCATGAAACCTGTTCTACGGGTGCTTTTGCACCATTATCTAGGAAGAAGCTTGGATTATTTCCCATAACTTGCGCCCAAATTTGCTGCGTAATTTCATATTTCCCTATGTAAAATGGTTCACTAATAACAACATCGAAAGGGAGCTCATCGTATCGTCCATCTTTTTGTCCCATCACAAAGTTACCTGCTGGAACTAAACGAAAGACCATACCTGTCTTTTTAAGTTTGATTTCAATGGGATATTCTCCACTAAGTAATTCTTGTCTTTCGATCATCCGGTTTGCCCCATCATGAAGATGGTCTGTAACCGTGACAACAGAGCCACTATTGCCATTATCTTTTCTAGTTAACTTTACTGAAACTTCTTTTAAATAACCCAAGTCGTTGAAGTCTTTTAAAACCTGCACAGCCTTTTTCAGCTCTAAATCGTCTTTAAGAACCTTAGCCTTTCTGAGCAAATTACGAATCTCTTTTAATTGTTTCGAACTTAAGTTTTCATAACGTTTTTTGACATTTTTTTGAATTGCTTCATACCAACTATTGTATTCAAAATATAAATGTTGTGCATTCTCATTTAGATTTTGTATCAAATTTAATGCAATGCGAGCATGAACCAAAGCATCTGTATAGTTTCGTCCATCTTCTTGTGCGGTACAATATTTCCATTCTTTTTCAAATAATGCATAGTTATCGAACTGATTGATGACATGTAACTTTTCAGGGTACTTCTCTAGGTTTTCTTCAATTTTTAATTTATATTGTTTGAATTTATTTAAATCCTGTTGTTGACTATGAAAATCAGCTACCTGGGCTTTAGATTCCAACTTTTGTTCTAAGGCAATGAACAAGCGAATGGCTTCATTAAAATTACGATTATCAAAGGCTAAAACAGCTTCAATATACAATTCCTGTTCATGAACTTCATGAACACTTTGTAAACTTTCCTGAATGTTAACTGCTAAATCTCTCATTTCATCTAAGGCCATAATCTCTTTGCAAGCTTCTATGGTCTCTTGGAAAGAATTTTTAGCTTCCTTAAAGCGTTGGCTACTATAAAAGCCTTGCGCATCTTCATAAATCAATTGTGCTTGATCAATCATAGGTTCAAAACCGTGGCGTGGAGACACATATTTTCGTACATCTTTGAGTATACTCGAAGCCTCTAAAATGAGCTCATTTAATTCATCTCGGGGATCAACTTGAATTATTACTGGTTTTTTAGGAAACATTTCCTTCACTACCAAATAACCGCTACTAGTCAAACCGAGGTATAGAATGAAAAATTTTAAGAAGTGGCCCATTATATCAGATCTATTATGATTTTGTTTAAAAAAGTTTACATGAGACAAAATATCATTAAAAACTAAGAATAAAAATGCGAAAAGGCTGAACAATTTACGAAAAAAAATAAAAGGGTGTAAGCATTTTTAATTTGGTTTGAACAATCAGTACATATTGTGATAAATTTGGATTATCCCTAGAGTGTCTCTCCGCACACCACCAACCCCACTTTGGGGATAATCCTACCTTTTTCTTAGCGAGGTTATAATGAAGAAAATAGTCATATACGGAGCAACCGGCGATACAGGTTCTGCTATTACCAAAAAATTATATGACCAAGGTTATCTATTGCACTTAGTAGCCAGAGAACAAGAAAAACTTGAAACAATGGCCAGTATCTATAAAACTGGTTTCACAGCGGGGGACGTTTGCCATGAACAAACACACCTACAGGTAGCTGAGGATGTCGGCAAGGAATGCGACGGTATTATATATACTCCAGGAAGTTTAAATCTAGCTCCTTTAAGAACAACTAAATCGCAAGACATGCTACATGCTTTTCAAATTAACGCTTTAGGAGCTGCGTTAGCAGTGCAGAGTCTCCTCAAACCCTTAAAAAAATCTTCAAACAACCCATCAATCGTATTTTTTACAAGTGTTGCAGCACAACGGGGCTTTGCAAACCACACATCAATTGGAATGGCTAAAGGTGCTCTATCATCTCTAACCCTAACCCTCGCAGCAGAATTAGCTCCAAGAGTTCGAGTCAATGCAATAGCCCCATCTCTTTGCGACACAAAACTAGCAACGCCATTAACCAGTAATGAGGCATTAAAGGAAGGTATTGCTAAAATGCACCCTTTGAAACGTTTAGGCTCTCCACAAGACCTTGCAAATGCTGCTTCTTTCCTTGTTTCTAATGAGTCTTCATGGATAACAGGTCAAATCATTGGTGTTGATGGTGGTAGATTCAACTGCGCATAAAAAACTATAACTTTTAAGTAAACTAAACATATAATTTTAAAAAACTTTTATATAACATTCTGTTAGGCTTATAAGTGCAGGAACAACACTTGTTTACATCATATACCTAAATAACAAGAGTAGATTAAGTTCTAGGCTGTCGTTGTTTGTAATCTCATCAATGCGCATTGCTAAAGAATTTGCTATACCCTATATTTCTGAATATTGGCTGGCAGTTATGGAGTATGAAAAACTTGGTGTAATTGCAATTAATATTAGGTCCTATATGCATGTTCCAATTGATCTTTCAGCAATTGCAAACAAAAAAACATATACTTAGTGAAGCATCTATGGCGATGAATTTAAGTGATGCAAAAGAGGAGTCTCGATTCGCTAGGTATAACACGCACCTAACAACTTAAATTGTCCTCGCTCCCATGGGCCTTTTTGTTGATAAAGAGGCGATTTACTGAGTACTCATTCAGAACTTTCCTATATACAAGGAATCAAGAAAAATAAATATATTATCGTAGCTGTAAATGGTCATAGGGTTGAAACATATAATCAACTCATTTTTCTATGGAAGGCGTATGTACTAAATTCTCAAGTCGAGTATACAATTTGGCGTGATAACAAGTATCAAAATTTAGTTATCAAATCTATTGGGCGCTATAAAAACTACGAGCAGTATCGATGGCTCGAGTGCCTATTTACCTTAGTGAGAAGCAATATATTCTAGGCCTCAACTTCTTTTTGAAGCTTTTCGAGCTTACTCCGCACAAGCTCAATATGAACACGTAAATTATAGACTTCTTTTCGGTACATGAAAGGGATTTTCATTCCAGAAATTTCTTGGTCAATATTCTGTAGATCTTCTAATCCCTCTTGTATTTTTTCAACACTTAAATCTTTTTCCAATCCCCATTCAATCATAACGAGCGCTTCATACCAAAGGTAAATTTTTCTAAATAATTGCATGCGGTATAGCATGGGTGCAAACTTAAAAAATGGAATCAATAGTGTTAAGGCTGGTACCAGAATTATCCAAGTTCGTTTAATAAATATTGCAGTTGAATATGGTAAGTATCTTGTAAGAAAAGAGGGCCCTTCTTCGAGATAATGTTTTGCTGCAGGCAACATAGGGTAGTCCCCAAATTCAGCATTAGGAAAATAATCCTGAGGCGTTATTAAGTCCTTTTTATCATGTATACCCTGCATCACTTTTAAAATTAACTCTGCCTGTTGCGGGTGAAAATTCTCTCGCACACATACGTTCGCTATAGATGATAACAGATGGTAGTCTCCCTTAGGCAAATTTTTCTCAAGACTAATTGCTCCTTGCGGAATGATTAAATGACTTAAGCTTCGCATTTGATAAGTATAAGCTTCTGCACGAATGAAATTAAATGGCCGAATTCCTTTATTTGAGATAAAGTGATGTACTAAATTTGATTTCACAGAAATGACAATGATTGCTGCATCTATTTCTTGATCCATTAAAGCAGACTCCATTGCATCATTATCAAGAAAACTATAGCTTGTATTCTTTTCAGTAATGCCATTCATAAACAATAATTTTTCAGCTAGAACTCTTGACCCACTATTTACTTCACCAATATTAATTTTCATTCCTTTCAGATCCCGAAGTTCTTTAATTTCTATCTCTGGACGAGAAAAAACAAATACGGGTTCATAGAAAACTGAAGCTAAAGTAGCGACATCTTCATCTATAGATTCGGCAACGCCCCCTTGTATAAATGCTAAATCAACTTTACCGTTAGTAAGCAACTCACGGTTCTCTAGAGAACCTTGAGTTTCTATAATTTCTAACTGTATACCAAACTTTTCTAAAGCCTCTTTATACTTCTGTGCTACTTGGTAATAATAACCTTCTACATCACCAGCAGCCAACCTTAAATGTTTAGGAGGTGCAGGCTCTACAAACTTAAAAAAAATTAAAAACATAATAATAACAAGTAAAATGCAGGCAAGCCAAATTTTGTACTGCTTATTGTTACTCTTTAGTTTATGAAAATCATCAATTGCGCTCATATTCAAATCCCATTAGATTCATTAAGTAAACTCATCAAATAACATAGTAGCTCATAAACTAATTCCCAACCACCAAATCAATCATTATTTATTTGAGAAGGTAGCCAGTTAAGAAAGTCTCAATATAGAATAAGCCTTGATCAGACAATCAATTGCTGCCCTTAGATATTGAGAGCAATGAAAGCGGACATCAATCTAATAATGAACCAGCTTCGACAAAAAGAATTTTTAATAAGCTAATGCTTACTTGGGCTGAGTTCTTCCAAACGTCTATATGATGACTATATTTCAGTCAGAATTTATCCTATTTGACAAAACAATTGGAATGATTCATATCGATTATAAGTCAGATAAAGAATGAGTAAATAGTTCAAGCCAAGATAAAAACTAACCACTTGATATAAAAAGTAATTTCAATGGTCATGATACTTATATAGACGGGAAAATTTCTGTTAAAATCAGAAGTACTGAATCCATTGAACTTATTGTGCTATATTTTCCTTTAGAGTTCAATGAAGAGTATACACGAGCCCCCTGAGATTCTGATGACAAAACAATTTGAAGAATAGTCATATTGCAATGAATAATTCATTCATTTTTGGGATACCCGTATATGGCATGAGTATTAGAATTTTTTAAAAGTAAAAATGGTTTCTTTCCAAGTGTCTCGGGCGCCACCATACCAATAATCATTACAAGAATTTTATTTCAATTTGGGTAGCAATAAAGCTGCTCCCCATAATTTTATTTAATCTGAATCTTGCAGGTATTTGAAATGTTTCCACATTTTACTTCTAAGATTGCTTCACCAGTCTCACCTGGTGTGCTGCGAAGTACAGCTAAGGCTTTACCGTAGAACAATGGATGTTTATCAGCAACAAAGCAATCATGGCCCATTTGGTCACCATTCCCAACAGCAATGAGACTAGCTGCTCCAGTGCAGCTAAAAGATAACATGTCCTTAGACCAAGGACACAGGTTACGATCTGCATCGACTAATGAAATATCAACATAAGCTAAATCCATACCATCAGCAGAAATACTAGAGCGATCCACACTCAGCCCAAGGTCTGAAGGCTCTCCAGCTGTTCGAACAACATATTCTCCGAGTGCTATGCCATCTTTATATGAAACTACCTTTAACTCGCCTGACTCAAAAGGCACTTCCAAAAAGCGAATACGGTATTTATCAAGTACCCCAAAATATGGATTCTCACTTTTAGCATTTCCTGCAGCACCAGCTTCATGGTAAATATCTAAACCATAAATACAGGCTTTGTAATCAAGATCTTGATATGCAAGCTCTATGGCAATACGAACATATTGCCCTTTCGTATCTAACTCAATATAACTGGATGTTTCAGAATGTGTTTGAGTAAAAGGGACTTCAGTCCAAGATTCATGATCATTAGAGATTAGTATCTTAAAGTTGTAATGATCCGCACTTTTTTCCCAGTTAATATACATGGTTTTGAAAGACAATGAATCCCCTAGGTCAATTTCCAAATATTGAGAATCTCGGTTCAATGCACGCCAGCAAGTAGCCGGGTTACAATCAATTGACTTAATTGCATAGTTCTCTTCCTGAACGTTACCAAGCTTATCCTGAATAACTTCTTCACTTGAGGCACTTGCTGTCTTCCATAGAGTCAAACTAGCATCTACAGACTTTTCATTTTCTTTTTTATATTGCTTTCCATGACTTTTGCCATTAACAAAAAGCTCTGCTTCATCTCCATTGGTATATACAAAGACAGGGACATTTTCACCTTCTTTCCAATTCCAGTGTGGTGCAACGTGTAATGTATCCTCTTCTGTATTCCAGTGACTTCTGTATGAATAAAAACTATCTTTAGGTAACCCACATAAATCAACAATGCCAAAATAACTACTTCTTGCTTGTGAACCATCCTCAGCTAACTCATCAGTACCATATGGGGTTGGCTCACCTAGATAATCAAACCCAGTCCAAACATATTCACCTGCGACATAATCGTGACGTTCCATTCGGTCAAACTCTACTTCTGGAATATCAGACCAAGTTGCCGAAGTTAAGACGTGTGCATTAATTTCTCCATCCCGTCCCCAATCTGTTTTTGTAATTGGTAGGCTATTCTTGTAGGCTCCTACTGTAGCGAATGCGGAAGCAGATTCGGTATAAATCACCGGTGTATCAGGGTAATTATTTCTAAATTCAATATATTTTTCACCGTAGTTCCAGCCAGCAGTATCTAAGCTATCAAATATGTGCCAGTCTTTATTGGCTGCAGCAGTAATGTGACAGCCCATACTTGTTGGACGTGTATCATCATATTTGTGAAAATATTGAACCATCTTTTCCACATGCTGTGAAGATAAGCCATCTACATTATTTAAAATTTCGTTGATTTCATTACCAATTGACCAGATACAAACAGATGCATGGTTACGGTCTCGTTTTACAAAGTTGCGTACTTCGCGCTCTGCATATGTTTCAACATATTCGGCATGCTCACAGTTAACACCTGCTGTTGGTCCATACTTATCAAAAAGCTCATTATAAACAACAAAGCCCATTCGATCACAAAGCGCTAATAGTTCTGGTGCTGCAGGATTATGACTGGTTCGTATTGAGTTAACACCCATATCACGCATAATTTCTAACTGACGCTCCATCGCACGGGGATAAAAAGCCGCTCCTAAAGGACCGTGGTCATGATGAAGGTTCACTCCTTTAATTTGAAGACGGCGGCCATTTAAGTGAAAACCATCATCATTAGTCCACTCGTAAGTTCGAACACCAAAGTTGATCGATTTTGAATGAGTCTTTGCACCTTCATCAACTAGAGAAATATTCAAGGTATATAAATTGGGATGTTCAACATCCCAAATAGAAGGGGTCAATATTTCAAAAGAATTTGCCTCAATTGAATGAATGCCACTTAGGATAGTCCCATCAAGGTGATCTTCCCAAACAGTATTTCCACTCGGATCAACCACTCCCATTTGTAAATGATAAGACTGTTTTGAAGCATGAGTATTGTTTAATTCAATTTCAATTTGAACAGTCGCAGCATCAGTTGTAACGGAAGGTGTATGCACAAAAGTCCCCCACTCTTCAAGGTGAAGTTGAGGAATCAGCTCTGCTCTAACCTTTCGGTATATTCCTGCACCTGGATACCAACGGGAACCATGATCTGTTGTATCACAAAAAACGACAAGAGTATTTTCTCCACCAAAGTTTGCGGCATCGGTACCATCTACAACAAAAGAATTATACCCATAAATCCATTCACCGATTTTCTGACCATTCAGAAAAACTTCAGGGCTCGACATAACTCCATCGAAAACAAGTTGTAAGCGTTGACCTTCATCTTCTTCAGATAGTTCAAAAGATTTACGATACGTACCCTGCCCTTGCCAAGGAAGTTTTCCACTTCCTCCGGAAGCAGATCGTTCACCAAAAGGACCTTCAATTGCCCAATCATGAGGTAAATGAACCGTTTTGAATTCTGCTGAAGAGCCACCACCTAAAGAATCTTCATGACGTCCTTTAGAAAACTCCCAATTAAAGTTAAAGTCATGCAAATCTTTTGCCATGTATATAGCCTCTTTAAATTATTGTTAGTCCAGCGGGTTTAAATATTTATCCATCCATGGCGTCCATTCTGGATTCGGATTTGGAATCAATGCATTTGCCTCTTTTTGCCAGTCTTTAAGCTCCGCTAACATCTCATCTGCTATGTCTGGCATTTCCGCTGCTAAATTACGCTTCTCACTAAGATCGTTCTTTAAGTTATATAATTCAACTGCTCCTTCAAAAAATTCAATTAACTTCCAATCACCTTTTCTTATGGATGAACCGGGTGTTCCACCTTGATTTCCATAATGAGGGTAGTGCCAAAATACACTACCACGGTCATATTCTTCACCCTTTAAGACTGGAAGGAAGCTCTTTCCGTCAACATGTTGCTCTGGTTTCAAGGGAAGCCCACAGGCCTCCAGTAATGTTGGATAATAATCGGGGCTCGTTACGATAGCATCACTAGTAATGCCTGCTTGAATTTGGTTTGGCCATCGCATTAAGGTTGGCTCGCGTGTGCCACCTTCGTACATCCAGCCCTTACCCTCTGCTAAAGGAGCATTACAAGTGGGCGAACTCTCGGCAGTACTCAAACCACCATTATCACTAGTAAAGATGACAATTGTATTATCTGCAATTCCTTTTTCATCCAAGGCATCTAAAATCTTACCCACATTCTCGTCTAAGTGCTCAATCATTGCCGCATAAACAGGATTATTTTGAATCACTCGACGATTCAAACGTTTATTTTTCTGATGTTCTGTTGGGTGATAATCACCAACGACAAAAGGATCAATATCTGCAATTCCTAACTCTTTAGCACGTGCCTCATATTTGGCAACTTTTTCGGGTTTTGCTTGAATTGGTGTGTGAACGGAATAGAAGCACATATTCATGTAGAAGGGTTGATCACCCTTTTCTTTGATAAGTGCAACAGCTTCATCGCCAAGCCTGTCAGTTAAGTAATCATCCCCTTCTTTATTTTCTAAAGTGGGGATATCCCAAGGGGTAAAGAAGTGACCACGGCCACTTGGGTGTCCCATATGACAACCACCAATATTTAAATCAAATCCATGGTTTAAGGGCCAATTTTCCTCAGGTCCTAAATGCCACTTGCCAACGTGCCAAGTTTGGTAGCCATTTTCTTTAAATGCAGCACCAATAGACTTTTCACTTGTACTTAGAAATGGGATATAAGGTGCACTCAATAGCTTACCGCGCTCACCACCTTCTAATTGATGCCCATCATGGCCAATATATTGTGTTAAACCCAATCGAGCAGGGTACTTTCCAGATAATAAACTTGCACGAGTGGGAGAGCAAACTGGGCAAGCAGCATAGGCATCTGTAAAAGTCAGCCCCTCGTTAGCAATTCGATCTATATTCGGGGTCTGGTAATATTCACTTCCCTGACAACTCAAATCCATCCAACCCATATCATCAATTAAGATAAAAATCACGTTCGGTTTTGACACTCTTACTCTCCAAATTAATTATAATTATAAATCAAACTTTTCTACTATAGCAAAATTGATTTTTTAGTAAATGTTTTTTCAGGGAAAATATTTGTTTTATCAGATAGCTAAACATTAATATATTACCTAACGGATATTTCATATTTGTTATATTGAATTAAAAAATTAAGATTGAAATTATTTTTATTCATTGAGACTCAATAAGTTTACTCTTGAAAGGAGTCCTAATTTAAAATAAACTATCTTTGTCGTTACATTTGTTAAATTAAGGGAGTAAAATATGAGTCAACAATTAATTGATGCACTACGCTTAGTCGTTGCAGATACCTACGCTTTGATCGGCCAAACACACATCTGCCATTGGAATGTAAGAGGCCCCTCTTTCTTCTCACTTCATACTGCTTTTGAAGAACAATACACTGAACTTTTTACAGCAGTGGACGAAATTGCCGAACGTATTCGTGCAAAAGGTTCTTTAGCACCCGGTGGTTTGGCAAATCTAGCCCAAATGTCCGGTATTGAAGAAATTACTGAAGATGCAGTAGCAAGAGATATGGTTGAGCACTTAGTAAAAGCAAATGATAAACTCTTAGGTGATCTAAAGGCAGCTCGTGACTGCTCGGGGGACTTAGGAGATAGCGAAACTGAAGACTTAATGATCGCTCGTATTCAAGTTCATGAAAAAAATGGCTGGATGCTGAAGAGTTACCTAGAATAATATCAACTCTCTAAATTGATTATTGAATATGATTCCCAAGATGTTTTCTACTGAGATGCAAATGGTAAAAACCGAACAAGCTCCCACTCGAAAAATCATTGGCGGAATATATTCACCATAGGTATGCTCAAACCTTTGCTTTGAGCCGCAAGAGGAACGCGTTTATTCATGACTTTAAGCGAATCCATACATATTATATGCAAAAAATAATCGATGACACAAGCAATTAACCCAGAAGATCAAAAGTGCGTATCATTCTTAGTCCTAGGACTTCTGTTGCTAATCATCTCAACAATGCTAACACAGTGTATGTGTGGTCATTATAGTTTAATGACTCTACTTTTATATTCATTTCAAATCTGTTCATCTGGTGGGGCTACTATCAACTATCTAAACAAAACTTTGGACTTCGCATATTTTTTGCTACTATAACTGCAATTGGTGCATACCACATTTTACGCAATATACATAATATCCTGTGGTCTGGTCATACACCACTTCTAGGATAAACACATTCAACCCCTTGTTCCATATATAAAACATCACCTTTTTAGGCATTACCTACTTGCAAAATTCTATATAAAGAACTAAATTCCAGATATGAAACAAAAGAGTAAAGCCCCAGCTTTGGCTCATGGCATTGAAGTTTTAATGTATTTGAGTCTGCATAATCAGTCTAGTTTAGAGAAGATTGCACAAGCGCTTGATTTGCCAAAATCAAGTTTATTGCGCTATATGGACACACTTGTTGAGTATGATTTGGTTCAACGTTCATCGGTGGACAAAAGTTACTCTCTGACGGGTCATTTTCCGACAGCCGATGATCATGTATTCAAATCTCAACTTCATGAAGTCATGTCTTACCTTTGTACCAAGACACAGTGTACAACCGAATGGTATGAGCTTGATCAAGGTAAGATCGTGTTAAAACATCAACTCTCTTTTTCTGGTCATGAGATCAAAATCACAGCCGCAGAGGGCTTTGTTCGTGAGTTTGGACCTGAACTAGAAGCCGTCAACCGTATTTTTATCAGCCATGATCTGGATAAGCTGCCTGGAACAGCCCATTGGTCTTATTCAGAGAATCATGAACATCAAAGCATTTCACTTGCAAAAGCGAAAGAACAGTTAGCTGAGCCATTACCTTCTTATAAAGATGATTACCCCAATAGCAATGGGATTCGTAGAATGGCAAAAGCTGTCTACAAAGACAATCAGCTACTCGGTGTTTTAGCACTCGCCCAAATTACATTTTTACCCCAAGTCGACACTTGGGAAAACATTTTTGAACAACTGAAGACAGAACAATTAGGAGACTAATATGAGAATTATCTATTTTGATTTAGATGCCTTAAATCCCGATCACTTAAGTTGCTATGGCTACCATAGAGAAACCTCCCCCAACATTGATCAAATTGCCAAAGAAGGTACACGCTTCAATAACATGTATACCTCTGATGCGCCTTGCCTACCTTCACGCACGGCGTTATATACGGGCCAATTTGGCATTCACTCTGGCGTTGTGGGGCATGGTGGAACCGCCGCAGACTTGCGGTCTCAGGGCTTAAGCAGACGTTTCAACGATCGTTTAGAATACGGTGGAACAGCAGGATTTATGCAAGGTGCCCTTGGCATGAAAACAGCTATGGTCTCTCCTTTTGGACAACGCCACTCTGCATGGCACTTTTATGCTGGTTTTAATGATATCATCAACTCTGGCAAAGGTGGTATGGATGATATTTCTGATGTGACACCGGATGTCTTGGGCTGGCTTGAGCGCAATAAAGATGAAGAAGACTTTTACCTTCATATTAATTACTGGGATATCCACACACCCTATCGTTACCCAGAAAAGTATGGTAACCAGTTTGCAGATGAACCATTACCTGAATGGCTGACAGAAGAAACGCTTGAAAAACATAAGAAAACGGTAGGTCCCCATGGTGCACTAGAGATTAGTATGTATAACGGTGATGAGGATAAACGTTTTCCCTTCCACCCTGGTGCCTTAACGGATATGGATCAGCTACGTCGCATGATTGATGGCTATGATACCTCCATTAAACTAGTTGATGAAGAGCTGGGTAAAATTTTCCAATGGCTCAAAGACCATGATATGTATGAGGATACAGCGATTATCATTTCTGCGGATCATGGTGAAAACATGGGTGACCTAGCAATCTATGGCGAACACGGTACGGCTGATAATGGAACATGTCGAATTCCATTTATTGCCAAGTGGCCAAAGTGCCAAACAGATGCTGTTGATGATGGCTTTCATTATAATGTTGATATGGCGCCAACTATTGCAGAAGCAGCAGGCAAAACAGAAGTGCCTGCATTCTGGGATGGCGAATCATTCTTCAAAACACTGCAAGATGGAACTGATACAGGGCGCGAAGAATTGATTGTCAGTCAGTGTGCACATGTATGCCAACGTGGTGTTCGCTTTGATGATTATATGTATATTCGTACCTATCATTGTGGCTTCCGTTTGCACCCACAAGAGCAATTGTATAATCTCAAAGAGGATCCATACGAGCAAAATGATATTGCAGCGGAGAACCCTGAGCTTTGCAAAGAAGCGAATTGGCGTTTAAGTAACTGGCATGATACAGCCATGCAAAAGAGTGACTATGCAACGGATCCAATGTGGACGGTAATCCAAGAAGGTGGCCCAGAACATGCAAAAACTGCACACTTACCTGACTACCTGAAGCATTTGCGCAATACTGGACGTGCAGAAGGGGCCAAATTACTGGAAGAAAAGTATGCTGTTGATTTAGCACATTTAGAAAATCCACCTCCCATGGAGCTTGCCAAGCCCACCCTTAACTGGAAAAAGAAACAAATTTAGTATATCAACTGACAACTCGATGTTTAAATAAAAGAGCTTAGACTGCTTATTAATTGATGTTAATAAGCAGTCTTTATGTTTAAAAATGATCGTGTAGGTTCATGGTATGATTTTCATTACGTGGTATTTACTTGAGAGCGAATATTAAAGTATAGTAATGTCACACCTAATCAGGACCATGACTTTATGCTTTATGGGGACTAACCTATAAACAAGTATTCCCAAATAAACAACTAATTTTATTGGGCAATAAGCCTAGATTTCTGATTATGGAATAATAGAATATTGATAAAAAATTAGAAACCATAAAAAGACTTTTCATTAAAACTTAATTTAATAAGGAAAAATAATGTCGAACAGTAAACCTTGGCTTTCATTAATCGTTTCAGTCGCATTACTCGCCTGTATAGTAGCAATTTATTTAAATAAAAAAGAGCAGAATACGCCGCCGTCAAATCTATATCCCTTGAAAATTACTGGAACATTAAATGGTTTAATTATAGTCGATGAAGTAAACCAAAATAAGGATTTAAAATTAACGAAAGGAACTATGACATTTGTATTTGAAAACCAAGGTTCTCAAGCAATGCACTTGTGTTTTCCATTAGTTAAGCTTGCAGTTCACTCAAGCCCAAATTCAATTAGCTGGATTGATTTTAAATCAATGCCAAAAGAATTAACTACAGATAAAATAGTAAAAATAAATTCAAGAGAAAAATGGCAGATTGAGATTCCATGGTCTGGATTTGTAGACATAAAATCACCTCCACCTTATATGGAGTTAGTATTTTCTACACCAAAGAGCCTATCACCAGATGAATGCTATGTTGGTAGTCTCTATACAAAAATAATTACGCGAAGTCTCACCAAAGAAAAATGAAGGAGTTAAACTCTGAAAGAAATCTCAGCGATCAGTGAAAACAGATAAATAAATTGGTCTAAAAGCCAAAAAGCCCGCTCATATATGAACGGGCGTTCGATCCTTAATTATACTATTTCACTAAATTTGGAAACTTCTTTGCAAAGTCGCTATAGGTAAATCGATCGCGATTGTTCTTACCAACATAACGAAAAACTTCTTTGCCATTTTCATCAAGTAGGATAAAGGCTGGGTAATGCACCACTTCTCCGTGAAAACGAAAACCATCTTTCACGCCATATTTTGCTGCAAGTTGTGCATTAGGGTCGTGATAAATTGTTGGTCGATCTTTCATTTTTCCTAGCCACTTCTCAATTACTTTAGGATCATCTGGTTTAATGAAAACTTGAACAACGTTGTCATTGTCCTTAAGCTCATTGTAATAACTCATCGTTAAGCGTTGGCATACAGGACAAGTCGTTTTTAATAAGAAATGTAAAACAACGTGTTTACCTTTGTTCTCACTTAGCTTAAATGTTTTTGTTGGTGTATCCCCTACAGATTGTAATGTAAAATCTACAACCATTGGCGTAGCCATTTCCTCAGCTTGTGAGTATGAATTAAACACAAAAAAACCTGTTGCCAATGCAACCGCTAAAATCATTGATTTACGAATCATTTGTTATCTCCATTCATTTTTTGTATCTCAATTTTCCTATAAATTTTAATAGGTGTTAAACATACATTCTACAAAACAGAAAAATTATGTCACGAAATGATTTTTTTATGAAAAGTTACTTTAAGGTCTTTAAATGTGCTCTCATATTTTCAAAAGAGCAGCGTGAACCACAAGGATAAAAAGGTAAGTTTCCTGTTTCACGAAAGCGTCTAGCATACTTATAGTTGAAGGTTTCTTTTGCAGATAAAAGTTGCCCCCAAAAGCCAAAGTGCCACATAATATTCGTATCCACTGCTCCTGTATTTTCATGCCATTCCCGCGGGAAGTAAGCTTGCCATTTGGGTAAAGAATTTAACCAAGAATGGGTAAATAGACCAACTGCACCATACTCATCCTCAGCCATATCCATAAGCTTTTCAAAGCAATTGACCAAATAAAGAGGGTCATCAAAAATGCTTTTAGGTGAGATTAAATTCGCAATATGAAATTCTACATAGCCATCTTTTGCTGGATCAAACTTTAAGCTACCTGCCTGATATTCTAGCTTTTTAGCTTTGCTACCATAGGTCTTTTTGATAAATAAATCCAAGGGGGACTTCAGATAAGCCAACGATTTATTTTCAAACTGCTCACTGGTTTTATCAGATTTTGTCTCAAAATACAATACTTCAAATGCATCACAGGCTTTGATAAATCCAGCTGACTCAAAGTTTAGTTCTGCAATATCATAATGTTTCGGTGATGGATCAAATTTACGGGCTAGATCAACGCGTTCTTTTAAGGCATCTTTGATAGCATCGTCATTAGCTTGACTCCAAGCCCACGCATAGTGAAGCTGAAGACGCAATAACTCAATATTTAACTCTTCATGGTCTGCAAAAGACATATGGATCTCTTTCTAATTTTTAGAGTTGGTCCCAATAGCTTTTCATATCGACAACTCGTCCTTCATCAAGAGCTTGGTCAATACCAAAGGCAGTAAAGGCAGAAACCAGCCCATTCATTAGTGTTGTGGAAACGGGTGCACCTTTTAACATGTTGTCTGCAAGCTCTTCACCCAAAATTTTATCACCACCACCATGACCATCTGTTGAGCCAATGGACTCGTCTACAACTTTGGCATCATAACCGTAACGACATACATCTATACTGCCATCTATCAACTCAGAACGTAATGTACCTTCTGTTCCACAAATCAGTAGACGACGTTCAGGGATTCCTGTGCAACAATTAGTATGGAAGGTGGCACGTACATGATTTTCAAATTCAATGATCGCCACTTGATTATCCACAATGTCTTTATCATCATTAAATGGGTTTTGTTGTGAAATACCATCATTAGGACCACCCCATGCTTCAAAGGCATTCTTTCCGCCTGGCCCTTTACCAATGCGTTCTTGATGGTGAATATTTTCGGAAGTAAAGAAGTTACAACCGCCAAAGCTTGCAACTTTGTCCGCACGCGATTCAACAATCCAATTGACAATATCAATATCATGACAGCATTTTTCTAGAAGGTGTGTGCCTGCATATTCTCGTTTACGTCGCCAATCACCATGAATATAACCACCATGATCAAAAGATAAGTTTTCATTGAACTCAAGACTAATGATATCGCCAATTTGGCCCGAAGAGAGAATGTCTTTAATTTTACGATAATGGGCAGAATAACGAAGCGTAAAGCCAATCACAAGTTTTAAGCCCGTTTCTTCTTGTGCTTTTTTGAGCGTAATACAATCTTCAACACTCAAAGCTAAAGGTTTTTCACAAAAAACATGTTTGCCTGCTTTGAAAGCAGCTAGAACTTGCTTCGCATGAAAACAATTCCAACTACCAATCATCACCCAGTCAATCTCAGGATTTGCAACAAGCTCCTCGTAACTATTATATACAGTTGCGTCAGGGTTAAATTGCTTTTTAGCATTATCGATGCTTGCTTCATGAGGGTCATACAGGCCAATAATTTCAACCTGATCTGTTGCTTTAATCAGCCACTTTGTTACGTCACGAAGACGCCCACCGCAACCAATTAATCCAATTTTTATCATTATAGCTCCAATCATTATTGTTAATTAATTATTTCAAGATACTTTAATATTTTACCAAAAACGTGAAATACAATTGACTAAATCGAGCAAAACATTAACAATTCCGACTACATTCAAATAAAAGAATTAATTGAAGGAATCCCACAATTAGAGGATTATTACAGTGGTGTAGGCAATGAGAGTCCCTTACCCTTTAACATTCTTTTGTTTACTAGGCAGTTCGCTATAAATCTTGAGGGGCGCGGTGGCCGCCATTCACGGCATATGCTGATCTTTAACTTTGGTGGCAGTGCTTCGGTTGTAATTGATGAAAAAATTATTCGTCTTGAAGTTAACTCAGGATTAATTATACGGCCTTGGCAGTTTCACATGTATCAGGACCTAAACGAAGCCAATCTCTCTTGGCTGTATGTAACCTTTGAGATCAATGAACCGAGTCCATTGAAAGCACGTGGTGGCAATATCTTTACGATCACACCAGAAATTTTGAATGATTTATATAGCTTAACACACAACTTCTTGAACAAAGATGAATCACTAATTCCCTTGCGTACAGCCTGTATTATTGCTGAATTAACCAAACAAAAAAAGTTAACACCAAGCAATACCGGTTTGCCACAATTAATGCAAAGAACGGTAGAATGGATCCACAATCACTTGCATGAACCTTTTTTAATTGAAGATATTGCGAAAGACATGGCCATTAGTGAAAGTCGGTTACGTACGCTGTTTAGAGAGCATGTCGGCATTTCCTTGGGCCGCCATATAAAACTTGCTCGCATACACAGAGCAAAAGTACTGCTACAAGACCAACATCTCCCTATTAAAGAAGTCGCCTATCAATCTGGCTTTGGGAGTGAACAGTCATTCTGTAGAGCCTTTGCTCAAGAAGAAGACACCACGCCCAATTCCTTTAGAAAAAGACAATAACCTGACTTTCAAAACGTTAAGCTTCAAAATTCTTCAAACATTTTATAATAAAAGGTATCTTCAGAGGAACGCTAGAGCAGTTCGTCCAACAAAGCCGTTTACTTTCTTTTTCGAAAGACCAATGGAGAAATTCCAATGATCCGTTTGAAAACTGTCGCAAAATATTGGCTCGTTTGAAAGCCACAAGCAAAAGCAATATCGGTAATGCTTTGGGAACTATTCTTTAATAACTCTTTAGCATAGTTAATTCTGACTTGATTCAAGAATGACAAGGGGCTCATACCCGTTTCCTCTTTAAAACGCACTCGAAACTGGGTTAATTTCAAACCACTGACTTCAGCAATATCTTCAATTGTCACATTAGTATGGAAATGCTTTTTCATAAACTGAATCGCATTGGCAATACTAGTCGAGTGCTGCTTAGGAAATGTTTTCGTCTTTTTGGCAAAACGAAAAGCATCTAAAAGCGATAATAGTAGTAGTTGGGCTTGTGATCGTAGCTGCGCTTCTCGGAAAGGGTTCTCTGACATAGCTACATTTAATAAGGATGCAAAATGATCTTCTATGATTTTATTTCCAACACATTTTCGCAGTCGTAATCCTTTCAGTTCCTGAACAATGGCCTTACTCTCCGCATCAGAAAAGCCTAAAAAAGCCCCTGCATCAGTCAAACGAAGTTGAACCCAAAATAGTTCGCAAGGATGCAGAACATTATCGATCCCGCCATGATTTTCTTGTGGCCAAGTCAAATACAAATCTCCACCATGTAAATCATATATTTCTTGTTCAACCCACCAACGTGTATGCCCTTTCACAAGGTAACAAAACTCAAAGGCATCATCATGCGTATGAGCCGATAAGTCTGTTTCCATTGCTCGTAATGTGCGTGCCCAACCTAAATAAGTTATGTCAGAAACCAAGGATGATTCCTCTTCAAAGGTTATACGCTTGTGCTGTTTGGCTGATCGATTAAATAATTGTTTCATAACTCAACGATAGCCTCATTTGTATAATTTTCAACGGTAGTTAAATTTAGTAGACTTTAGATAAATTGAGGTTTTATTAAAATAAACATATAAATATCAACACATTTCTGGAGCAATCAGTGTTAGAACAAGAAGACTGTCATGTGGATTGGTATCGTGTACCTATAGACCCGGAAAAATTAAGAGAATTGAATGAGCGTAGTGACCTGCGTGGTTTTATTCAGGCCTTTGGCTTTCTCTTTGTCACGGTCGCCAGCGGAGTTAGTACTTGGTTTGCTTGGCAGCAATGGAGTTGGTTAGGCCTTATCATTGCATTCACAATTCATTCAAACATATGTATCTTTATGATTAATGCCGTCCATGAATTAGTTCATGGTACAGTCTTTAAAACAAAATGGCTAAACAATTTTTTCTGTGGTATTTTTGCCTGGATTGGTATGATTAATCATCGGCACTTTTGGGCGAGTCATGCCGAACATCACAAATACACCTTAAACCAACCCTGTGATCAAGAAGTCATCTTGCCCATACACTTTAGCTTTAAGGACGCAATCGATTCGTTCAAACTAATCCGCTTTAAGGGCTCCAGCAGGCTTTGGAAACACAACTTTAAAATTGCATTCGGAAAGTTAGATGGTGATTGGGACCAACGGATTTTAGCCGATCCAAAACGTTTAAAGAGTGTACGAAATTGGTCACGTATTGTACTACTATCCCATCTAACAATCCTTATTGTATGTGTGGCCATGAAATGGTGGCTTATCCCTTTTTTAACAACTTTTCATTACATTGGAAGCAGTGTACTCTTCTTCTTTTTAAATAATACTCAGCATGTGGGTTTGGTTGATAGAACTAATGACTTTCGCCTAAACTGTAGAAGTTTCCACCTGAATCCTTTTGCCAGCTTTCTGTATTGGGATATGAACTATCATATTGAGCACCACATGTATGCAGGAGTCCCCTGCTATAATCTACGCAAACTACATAAGGAAATTCAAAAAGATTTGCCCTACACCTTTAAAGGAATTGTAGACTGCTGGTATCACATTATCGGGGTGCTTTACCGTCAAAAAGAAGACCCCACCTATGAATACGTCCCTCGCTTACCAAGCGATGAAGGATTTGATCCAACCAAGCCACAAGAAAAATCATTCGACACGAGTAAGAAGTTAGAAAAAAATAATCCTATTGTGAGCCATTCAGGAGCTGCAGCAATACAAGTATTTAAAGTCTGGGAATGTAGCATCTGTGGTTTTATTTATAATGAAGCAATTGGCATGCCTGAGGAAGGAATTGCACCAGGTACCGCATGGGATGCGATTCCTGATGATTGGTCCTGCCCAGATTGTGGTGTCAGTAAAGCCGATTTTGAAATGCGTGAAATCACAGGACAAGTTGCCAGTATTGCTCTAGAGCACGATAAAGAAAAACCCGTGGTAATCATTGGGTCAGGGCTCGCAGGCTATACCCTTGCACGTGAGTTACGTCGTTTAAACGAAGAACAAAAAATAGTAATCGTAACCAAGGATGATGGTGCTTATTACCCGAAACCTAAACTATCCACGGCATTAGCAGAAAACAAAAGCTCGGATGATCTTGTTCATAAGACCGCAAGTGAAATGGAAGAAGATTTGAATATAAGTGTCAAAACCTTTAGTTGGGTGGAGGAAATCAAACCAAGTGAACAAGCTATCATCGTGAATGGAGAATCAATTCCCTATCATAAGCTAGTCGTTGCAAGTGGCGCCCGTCCTCGTGACATAGGCTTACAAGGCGATGGAGCAAAAGATGTCTTACGTATAAATAATTTATCGGATTACCGAAAATTCCGTGATCAATTATCTGCAGGTGACCATGTCTTCATTATAGGCGCAGGTTTGATTGGTTGTGAATTTATGAATGATCTGAATCATGCGGGCTATCAAGTGAGCATCTGTGATCCAAGTGAAGCTCCCCTAGCCTCTTTAATACCTACAGAAGTTGGGCAAGATTTAGCCAATTTTTATAGTGAACGTGGTATTTCTTTTTATATGAAAACAGCTGTTGCATCCATCGATAAAACCGAGAATGGTTATGTTGTAGAACTAGAATCTGGCGAGTCGATTGAAGTCAACTTAGTTTTGTCAGCCGTTGGTTTAGTCGCCAATACGGGTTTGGTAAAAGCGGCGGGAATCCATACCGAAAAAGGGATCGTTGTCAACGAACACCTACAGTCTTCAGATGAACATATCTATGCCCTAGGTGATTGTGTTCAAATAGATGGGCGGTTACTCCCCTATATCGCTCCTATTAATCATGCAGCAAAAGCAATAGCACAAAGCTTAACTGGAGAACAAAAGGAGGTCTCCTTTCCTGTCATGCCTGTACAAATCAAAACCACACAATTCCCCATTTTAGTTTTAGGGTTTTCAGATCCTAAGAAGCCTTGGGAAATCAAAAGAACTGAGGATGGCATTCTTGCACAACAACTTAATGATGATCAAAAAATCATCGCTGCAGTTCTTGTAAAAGCCGCAACCAAAGAGCTACAAGCGATCATCAAGCAAATGAATTGAACTTTGAAAACTCATTCAATTAGTTGAAAATATGAAGCTTCATTGTAGATTTTATGACCTAAAAATCAACACAAAAAGAGAATTTAATAATGAACAAATTTTTTCAGTATCTTTTACTTATCGTGGTTACCACAACGATTTCTTATGGCCATGAGCATATCATTCCACACGATCACGGAACCGATCAAGTATTCAGCCCAGCATCCTTAGCCATGGCTATACTAACAATCTCATCAATCGCTGTGGTAGCAAAACTTGCTTGGAACAAATTCAACGACTAATTCAACCCAAGCCGCAGGCGCTATCTTCGAGCGAAGCGATTGTTGGGAGTCTCGAACTGTGTTCGTGCACTATCTAAGCCGAAGGCGCTATCTTCGAGCGAAGCGAGTGCTTTCCCTCGGTATTGTTATCGGCATCGCCCTCGTTATCGAAGCGAAGCGATCTTCTTTATTTCCCTGAGCCTGTTTACTTACTCGTCAACGGGAAAAAGAACCACCGATGAACACGAATGAAGAAAAGAATAATCAACCGCGAAAAATCCAAAAATACGAAAAGGTAAATTATTTAGAGTTATATGTTAAGGCCGGCATCTATCTAAGCCGCAGGCGCTATCTTCGAACGCAGCGAGTCCATACTCCACCAACTGTAACCGATTGTCGCACGGTGTGCGTGTGCTACCTAAGCCAAAGGCGCTATCTTCGAGCACTGCGAGACCTTTCCACGTACACTTATTCCTTTACTAACTCCCAACTTGATGAAATCAATTAGCTGATTTCGCTTTTTTCTACAAAATAAAATCAATAGTATTTCATTTTTCCTTAATTGCCATTAGTATATGAATACAAATTTTTAGGGAATTATGACATATAAGCCTCCATTTTCATTAAATACTGACATTCTCAATTTAGTAGCAAAGATTTCTGAAATACTTGGTTCATTACAGTCTTATTCAGATCAATCACCGCTACTTCGCAAAAAGAATAGAATTAAGACAATACAAGGCACTTTAGCTATTGAGGGAAATACTCTTACTGAAGAACAAATTACGGCCTATTTAGAAGGTAAACACGTAATGGGTAGCGTAAAAGAGCTATCAGAAGTTCAGGGAGCAATCAAAGCATATGACTCGTTATCAAGTTTCAATTCAGCTAAAGTTGAAGATCTTTTAACTGCTCATTCCTACATGATGGAAGGAACATTAAAAGGATCAGGAAAATTTCGGAAAGTCGCTGTGGGGGTTCAAGCTAAAGAAGGTATCGTTCACATGGCTCCTCCAGCAGAACGATTACCGTTTCTTATAAATGACTTATGCCATTGGATTAATACAACCAATGAACATCCACTTATCAAAAGCTGTGTCTTTCATTACGAGTTCGAATTTATACACCCTTTCACCGATGGAAATGGACGAATGGGAAGACTTTGGCAAACACTTATTTTAAGCGAGTGGAATCCCATTTTCTCCAATTTACCACTTGAAAACATGATACAAGCCCATCAACACGAGTATTACCAAGCATTAAAAAAATCAGATACAGAAGGCGAAAGTACATTCTTTTTATCTTTCATTTTGAAGCTAATTCTAGCAACAGTATCTGAAAACGCCTCCATAAATGCCCCCGTAAATGCCCCCATAAAAACACCCGATGCAGTCTATCAATGTATACGAGACAACCCCTCTATTACAAGAAAAGAAATGGCTCAAAAATTAGGTAAAGATATTCGGACAATTGGTCGTGCTATACAAAAGCTAAAAGAACAAGGTAAAATTCTTTACGTAGGTTCTCCAAAGTCTGGTCATTGGCAAATCTTATAAATGAACTAAAAGAAAGTTGAACTATTAAGAAATACTTAATAATTCAAAAATAACCACTGATGATCAAGGATGATGAGAAGAGGACATAACCGCGAAAAATCGAAAAACACGAAAAGGTAAAGAATTTAGAGTTACCTGTTTAGGCCTTCATCCTGCCGGCATCTATCTAAGCCGCAGGCGCTATCTTCGAACGCAGCCAGTCCATACTCCACCAACTGTAACCAATCGTCATCCCACCATAAACCGATTGTCCACCAATGCCCACCTATTCCTTTACTCGATAGCCTGATATATATAAATAAAACTTTCTTTTAAAGGTGAAATTGAATATTTCATCCTTGTAAAATAGATAAAATACTACATCTTCGTGTGATGTAAAAGCCCCCAGAATTCCAGTATAAATATAGAAGGTTGAACATAAAATGTCTCTAGTATCAAAAGCAAAAGAATTTGCTTCAAATGCGCATGCCGCAGTGAATCAGAAACGAAAATATACCCATGACCCCTATATTATTCACCCTGCAGCAGTGGCAAAGAAGGTCGCCTCAGTGACATCAGATCAAAACCTTATTGCTGCAGCATGGCTTCATGACACTGTTGAAGACACAAATGTTACAATTGAACAAATCGAAGATGAATTTGGAAAAAACATTGGCTTATTAGTTGAATCATTAACCGATGTTTCAAAGCCATCCGATGGCAATAGAAAAATCCGCAAAGAGATTGATCGACTGCATACAAAACAAGCTAGTCCTGGAGCAAAAACGGTGAAACTAGCTGACTTAATTGATAACTCAAAATCTATACTTAAGTATGGCGACAAATTTACTGATGTGTTTATCCATGAAATGGAACTCTTGCTCGAAGTATTATCAGAAGGAGATCCTTCATTGTTCACAGAAGCACAAGCTATAGTCCGTGATTACAATCAAAATAAAAACGAATAAGTAGTCTTAAGCAAGAGTGAACGTAAAGAAACTTTGTTTCATAAGCTTCATGCATTTAAAATGTATCAAAAAAATATGAAGACACACTTCTAAATCGACTAATCTAAGGCAAAGGCACTATAATCCTCACTTTCTAGAAGACTACGGCTTCGCTCTAGAAAAAAGGGACATCGTTTTTACAGATTTGAAATGTTGTATAATTTCGAGCCTTGGCGATGAAGCACAACATAAGAAGATGTAAAAACTCTCCGCGTCACATCTCCTCTGTCTCCTCCCTCTCCGCGTTTAATTCTTTTTTATAAAGCCACTACTACGCTTTAAGAACGGGAAGCTTCGCTGTTATAAATTTCCTGGTGGAGGGCTTTTAGCTCTGCGAGCTTTTCTGGATTCGACTCGGCCACATTACTTGCTTGGGCAATATCGGCATTCATATCATATAACTGATCATATAAGCGACAGCCAGTTTCGTTGCCTGTCCCCCATGCTGTTTCTGAACCTTCGTAGGGGGGGATATACACCCAGTTGTCTTTACGAACTAAAGTCTTTTGTCCGTAGCCTTCGGTGACTAGAGTTTGACGTGCAGTTGATACCTGTCCAGTTAAGGCATCTAATACATCAAAGCTATCAATCGCTTCGTCTTCGTCTAGCGCTACCCCAGTCATTTTGGCAAAACTATGGTGAAAGTCCACATGGCAGATAACTGCATCGGAAACCTGTGGATCAACCTTTTCAGGCCAGCTTAAAAGTGTAGGCACACGTGTACCACCATCATAAAGACTATACTTACCACCACGAAGTGGACCTGCAGGGTTGTGTCTACAAGCTGCATTGGTTTCGGGTGCTTCGTCTATATAGCCATCATCCAAAACAGGACCATTATCGCTTGAGAAAATTACAATCGTATTCTCACGAATGCCTAGCTCTTCTAACTTGTCCAAGAATTTGCCAACGCAATAATCCATTTCAACAATGACATCCCCTCGTGGTCCAAGCTTGGTGGCGCCTTGAAATGGAGGTGCAGGTAAACGTGGTACGTGTGGTTGATGGAAGGCATAATAAAGAAAGAAAGGTTCTTCCTGGCTGCGCTCCACAAATTCACAAGCTTCTTTCAAGAAAACGGCATACATGGTTTCATCGTTCCATAGTGCGCTTGCACCGCCACGCATGTGACCAATACGCCCTACTCCATTAACAATCGTTCCATCATGTCCATGACTATGCTTCATGCGTAATAATTCAGGATTATCACGGCCTGTTTTTTCGCCAGGGAAAGGTTTATCTTCATAAGTCACTTCAATAGGATCATTTGGATCTAAATTTTCTACTTCACGATTTTTTACGTATACGGTAGGAACCCGATCGTTTGTTGCCGCCATGATGTAGGAGTAATCAAAGCCCACATCATTTGGAGTTCCATTGATCGAGCCATTCCAGTCCAGGTTGCCATCGCCCAAGCCTAAGTGCCACTTTCCCACAATACCAGTATGATAACCCGCCTTTTTCAGCATCTTGGGCATCGTTTTCATTTCAGGAGTCACTAACTGTGGTGCATCACCTGGTAAAATGGCTGCGAGCGGATTGCGCCATGGGTAAGAACCCGTCAATAGGCTATAACGTGAAGGGGTGCATGTAGCAGCCGTCGCATAACCATTAGTAAAGCGTATACCTGATGCAGCTAAACGATCTAAGTTCGGGGTTGGGATGTCTTTACAATCATAACAGGCAAGATCACCAAAACCTAAGTCATCGGCATACATAATTACAATATTGGGACGGCTACCACTCATAAAATTTCTCCTTTGTATTTTATACCATTAAAAATACGAGGGTATAAAATCTTTACAAGATATCTAAGTGATGAAAAGAATTCAAGATTTGGCAATTATCTAATGGAGCCCCTTTTTTAAATCGGTATATACAAGTAAAAACTTAAGTTTATGCTAACATGGCTTCAACTTCTTGACTCCATGCACCTTAATAGGATTCACCATACTCACGAAGTCCATAGCTACAATTATTACCTGATACAATTACTGGTTTAGGTTTTGAGCCTTTATGCTTAGTATCTTGACTTAAGAAATGATAGGCAAGTCTAGCTTGAGCATGATTGGATGTATTCGCTCTTGTACAATGAAGGATTCCATAATTAAAAAAGACCAAACCACCGGCTTCAACTTCAACATTTTCTTTGATAGATTCATCTACATTTATTGCATAAAGATGATGGTTGCTACTAACACTTTGTATATATTCCAACTCCCAATCCTCTGAATTAGATATCATTTCCATCGTACCATTTTCGCGTGAGGCATCATTTATCGCAATCCACGCCAATGCCCTTATATGGATCTTCAACCTTGAAATAAGCATTATCTTGATGCCACTCTGTACCACTTCCATGCAAAGCAGGCTTTAAGAAAATTTGATCAAGCCAGCGATAAATATCTTTTGTGCCCAGCAATGAAGAGATGGCATCGGTTACATTCTCATTATACAATAAAGATCGAAATAATCGATTTTTATCATCTGAAGGAATGATTTGATAATTGATCTGACCTGTTCCTGGGTTCACATCCTGCCTAGACCTTCATTAATAAAGCGTTGAAGCTCAGCTTGCATGGCTTCTACCTCACGCTTGTTAAAAAAGTTAGGAATGATGACATACCCTTGATCATGATATACGTTCTGGTGTTCTTGTGTTAACATATTTGTCCTCCAATAAATCATTTTTTCATTGCTATACTTTAAACCATGAAAAAGGCACATCAGGAAAATCTTTACCATTGGTAAATATTGCACAATAAATTCAATCAATCATTTTGCATTTCACAATACAATATGCGGTTGTAAATGCGTTTTCATTTTTGCTTGATAATGTTTTATTATTTAATAAATTAGATCAAAGTATATCACTCAAAAGCATAAAAAATGTAGGTTCACACATATGTCACATACACCTAAAACACTTTCTTTTCATTATCCAGCAGCAACTTGTCACGAGGGTATCCCCATTGGAAATGGTAACTTTGGAGCCTTAATTTGGGGAACGGGAAATAGTTACCATTTCACCATCAATCGTCAAGATTACTGGAACCACCGTGGTGAAATTGTTTGGGGAAAAGATGCAGGCTACGAAAATGCGAAAGACTATATCTTTGGGGGCAACCATGATCCACTTGCTTATGCCCCCAATATGATTGGATTAGCTTCAGAGGATATGCCCAAACCAACCCGCATGCCTGTAGGCCGTTTTGATGTTAATTTAGAAAGTTCGATTACCGATGGTGAGCTGGAACTAGCAACAGGAGTTGCTTCCTTGGGTGAGCAAGTCCGAACAGTTTGTTGTATGAATCGTGATGTGATTGCGATTGAATTTGCAAAGGCAGAGCTAGTTGCGGTGCCTAATAATAGTCCAGATGTGGTGACCTACCGTAAAACCTATCAGATTCCAGAGCCTATTTGTTTTGAGGAGAATGATTATATTGGCTGGACACAGGCGAATGGCAATGATCCAGTTTTATGTGCAATGGCCTTAAAATTTGAGAAAGGTGCACTCCTGTGTGCCGTTTTAGCAGAAACTGTTGAAGAAGCAAAAGCAAAGGCAAAAGCACTATTAGATAGCACCCCAACCATTCAAACGTGCTTTGATGAGACGAAAACTTGGTTCGCTAATTGGTGGAGCAATACTCCATTAGTTAAAATTGAGCATGAACGCCACCAAACCCTTTATGATTATGGAATGTACCGCCTAGCTGGTTTCACGCAACCAGGCACTGCTGCACCAACGCTACAGGGCCCCTGGATTGAAGATGATAAAATGCCACCATGGGGAAGTGACTACCATTTTAATATTAATGTACAAATGGCTCACTGGCCTATGCTACAAGGAAATCATCCAGAACAATTTTTGCCTTGTCTAGAATTAATCAAAGGTTGGTTCCCAATCATGGAGGATTATGCTAAGCGTTTTTGCGGTGTTGAAGATGGTTTCATGATGCCTCACGGTAGTGATGATCGCTGTATGCCTGCTGACTGTAACTGGTCTTGTCAATTTGATATTGGTGGTGCTGGCTGGATGGCACTGATGTATTGGGATCTCTATCGCTACTTTGAAGATGAAAGTATCTTACGTGATTTCACCTACCCTATGCTAGACGCCAGTATGAAAGTCTATGAAAAACTAATGAAAATCGAAGATGGTGACTTCTTCTATGGACCAAGCCCAGAATATTGGGATGCCGAAAGCAATCATCCATGGGGTAAAAATCCAAGTTTCCAATTAGCTATTGTACATGGTCTACTAGGGGCCTGTGAAAAAGCAGAAGTGATTCTTGGTATCAACAACCCTTTAGCAGCTGCACGCAAAGCCTTAGCTGCACGCCTTCCTAAAGCAGCCATTGGTAAAGCAAAGAAACTGCCTTGGACGGAAGAAGGAGATACGATTGCGGTTTGGGATGGGCTCGTCTTACATGAAAGCCACCGACATCACTCTCACTTGGCCGGCATTTATCCTTTTGATATCTTCGACTTGGATGGCGAAGATCAGACTCTTATTGACCACAGTATGGCAGTTTGGCAAAAGAATGGGCAAGGTCAATGGACAGGCTGGTGTACACCATGGGGTGCAATTTTGTGGGCACGCAGAAGTGAAGCACAAGGCGCATTCCACCTACTTGACGCTTATGACAAATTCTTCATGGGTCCCAATCACCTATCTAGCCATAATGCTTTTCAAAAGGGACTAACTACTATTGATGGCTTAGAAGCTCCTTACATCATGCAAATGGATGCCTACTGCGGTGCTGTAGCTGCAATCTTTGAAATGCTGGCTCACGAACGCCGTGGCGAGACTCATCTTGCACCTGCAGTTCCTGAAGCATGGGGAAATGTTGAATTTGATCGCGTACGCTTACCCGGTAACCGCACAGCGAAGGGGCGTCGTGTTAATGGTGTTTGGGAAGTACTAGAAGCTAAGTAAATTTGGGTAATAGGGTAGATCTGTAATCGAAGATTACAGCTTCACCTTACTACATAGCTCCAAACCTATAACGTGAATTAATCACAAGTCAATTGACACTAATCAAGCATATTTTTCGGAATTTTCGAATTTCCGTGGTTCTTAACAGAGGATCTTATTCGAAATCTTAAAGGCTCCGTTTAAGTTTGCGATATTTAGCAGGTGACATACCTGTATATTTTTTAAAAGTAGAATAAAACTGTGCTAAACTCAAATATCCACAATCTATGGCTAGTTCAGTTATATCTATTGAACTAAAGCATAACTCATGGACTGCATATTCCATTCGTGCTTCATGAATTAAATCAGAAGGACGCATGCCAATATGCTTTTTCAACTCCCTACTTATGTGTTCAGAGCTTCGATTACTAAGCTTTGCTAATACACTAACACCTTGCATAAAATTCTCTTGCTTACGAACTTCAACAAGCAATTGGTTAAGCCACGTTGGAAAATGAACTTGGACATGTTCTGGTTTGCGTAGAATCCGGCAAAGCTCAAATAGAATATAATAAGCAGTAAAGTAGTCTCTTTTATTACCTATATTGTTTATGGCATCATTGATTTCACGAATTTGACTCGAATCAATATTAAGTACTTTTGTATTTCCCCAATATGGGATTGTACTGTCTAAATAGTAGTTTTGAAATTGCTCGATCACTCCACAACGAAAAGCAATATTGATATAAGAGGTATCGACTTGGTTCACTTGGATTGTATGTTGATCTTTTGGTTCAACAAAATATACCTGACATCCTTTTAATTGTATTGTAGACAATGTTAAAAATTGCTCAACAATGCCTGACTCAATGATCATAATTTCATAAAAATCTTGATCATGCATCGGGGTTTGACTATGCATATCATGCCTTGCGAGATGAATGTATTCATCCGCTTCAAGAAAATCATCAATGAATAAAGTTTTCATAATATCAATATAAAGTAATTTTTAGCTAATATAGCATAAGAAAAAACGAAGCAAAGTTGCTATACTGAATAAGTCTTATAAATGATAAATGAAAGAATTAGATATGAAGTTAACAGCAAAACAGTATGATCAATATTGGGCGGATGGTTATTTATTACCGAGCGCCCCCTTATTCTCTGAAGAAAAGTTTTCTCGTTTGAAGGCGATTTTTGAGGGTCTGGTTGCAACACATGATCCAACTCAAAGAACCGATACATTAGATGTACCTCATTTTCAGAATGAAGAGTTATTTGAGTTTTTAATGGCACCTGAAGTTTTGGATGTAGTTGAATCCATTATAGGTCCTGACTTTGGTTTATGGTCTAGCCATTTTATCTCAAAGGAACCTAAGATAGGCCGAGCTACTCCTTGGCATGAAGACTCGGCATATTGGAATGGACGCTTTGAAAATTTTGACGGCATTATCACCATTTGGCTAGCCATTGATCCCTCAACAGAAGAAAATGGTTGTATGAAAGTGATTCCTGGTTCTCACCTAACTGAGAATAGTGAATATGAAGCAGTCGATGAGAATACAAATACATTCGATAAAGAAGCAACGAATGTAGATGAAAGTATGCAAGTCTATTTTGAGTTACAGCCGAACCAATACTCTTTGCATGATTCTCGAATTTTACATGGTGCAGAAGCCAATACGAGTGAGCATCGCCGATGTGGCTATACTATGCGTTATTTTTCTCAGAATATGAAAATGATACCAGAGAATAACCTGGGGCATAAAATCTGGCATTGTCGTGGCAAAAATCCACATAATAATCCAGTGGAGTAGAATTCACACAAGCAAGAAAGTAGCGCCAACGCCCAAGGAGGATCCCGGCAGGGATGCCAGCGTTGACAGAACGCTTCGCTTAAAAGTTAGTGCCTGCGGCTTAGATTGAGCACAACGCGGAGGCAGTGTATCCCAGGGGGAAAAAATTCCAAATGCTACCCCTTAATCGATTCTTTTGGGTAATTATCACCAAGTCACTCGGCCTTTTTAGTTTTTCGCGGCTCTTTAAATACAGCGATAATTCGATAGGGGCCTGGTTCACTATTGGCAAATTCTAGGCTTTGTGTGAGTAAAAGGGCTTGATCCAACGTGTTTAGTAGGCAATTTTCATTTACTTCTACCTCATTCGCTAGGTAATTACAAGATAGGGGGGAGCATTGTAGAGTAGATTGGGCATAAAAGCTAACAATATCATAGCCTTGCAGTTCCCATCCCTGAGGAATTTTCACATCGGTTTCAAAAGATTCTTCGATGGCTACGGGCTCCCATTCTTTGGCATCTTCATCATATTGTTTGAAGTATCCCTCATAGTGAAATATCCATTCCTTCTGTCACCAAATCATGTTCATGCACAAGACCCTCAATATCCTCTGGCTGATTAAAAAACCAGTAGCCATTATGTTTCCAGTAGTTTATATAATCTGCGAAGTTTTCTGAGATACAGGGGCTAATGGAATAGATCCGTTCAGCATGGATTACCTTAACCTGCGAAGCCACTTTTTTAAGCATATAGCCCATAGGAATCAAGTTGAGCATATTTTAGTCCCTTTCACGATTCACTTGGCCAATGTATGAGGCCATAATACTCTTTACAATAGTTCAAAGCCTCTTCTAGTGTTTCAAACCAAGTATCAGCATAGATACTTTCGTCTTGAGAAACAATGCATACAATACAATCTTCTGAACCTTCAATTCGAATATCGGCTCTAACCATACGGACATCCTTGTGACTCCGTCCATGTTCTGGAACTGCTTGCCAACCCTCTCCAGGTCGCATATAAACTGCGAAAACATAAGGGAAATCCACTGATTTCTCTAGCAACTTCTTCTATCTCTATTCATCCTTGAGTATCTTTTGTTTGCTAGTTCTCAACTTTGATATCGTGATGATTCCTAATGTTTTGAAGAACAAATAAATAAATATAGCAATACTTAAAGCAACACCATATCGATGATCTAAGTACTTGACTCCTTCTGCCTGTTTCATGCCAGTAAAGTAACAATAGCCTAGGAGTATCATTCCCCATAGAATAAATAAATTAAAAGCTAATACGATGGCTCTACAGGGAAGTAGCCAAAATAGATACATAAACTTCTGAACGGTGTTATTATCTTCCCACTCAGTGACATTGGGATCAATATATGGTTCTTTGCAGCTAGGGCATAGATGAACGGGGTTGCCAATTCTTTTTTGCCAAAGAGGAACGGTGTAATTAAGGGGCAAACGAGTCCCACACTTTGTGCAGAGTTCACCAGTTACAAACAATAAATCCCTAGCCATACTTTCTCTCTTTTTAATTATTAGATGCACTTAAACTAGCATAAAAAACGGTATTTATCAAAAGATCTGTCATACGCAACTGACTGTATTGATATAGTTTCTGATAAATAGCTGTAATCTTGTCAGAATAAATCAACTAAATACTCTTAAGCGTCGAAGAATAAGGATTTGATAGAAGGTGATAGTGATGTCAAAGCCAATCATTCAAAATAATGCTTTTTTGTTAAAAGCTAGAAATGGTTATTACTTATATGAATCAAATTAACTGAGATAGCTTTNGGTGATATCTTGTAACTTGGCTGACGTTAATGTTCCAAGAACATCCTATTATTGTATATAGTGCTTACTTTATTCATTCTTCAATATCATCTTTCGTATTCTTTTGATCAAATTGCTTACTTGCTAAATTACGTAATTGACCCAAAGTAGTATAACTTAAAAACAAAGGAGATTTCGATGCACAAATCAATCATTTTATGTCTAACATTCATGCTATGCCTAGGTCTAGTTCAGGCAGAAGAACGAACCATTCAAGAAGTTACTAAAGAACTAAGGCAAGCCAATAGACAATTAGTTAAATCTTTTAAAGATGACCCTAAATTTAATGAGCTTAAAAAAGTAAGTGATGCCGCATTAAAGGATTCCCTTAAAGTGCGTCAAGACCGACTTGCTGCAAAAAGTGAAGAAGCTGCCGCCTTAATTAGTAAAGTGGAAGAATTAACAACTCAAATTTCTGAAGCAAGAAAAGCCAAAGAGGTCGATAAGGTAAAGACACTGAACCAGGAGAAATCTACAGCTAACAAAGAAATAAATAAACTAGCATCAAAACTTAAAATCAATAAAGATGAAGCAGTGATTGTTGCAATGACAAGACTAAAAGATGCCCAAAAAGCATTAAAAGATTATAAGGATAAAAAGGTTGCTGAAACTCCAGAATTAAAAGAAATAAATGAAAAAATTAAAGCACTAGATGCTGAAAGAAATAAACTTAGAAAAAAATAATCCGCATTTTTCAATATTGGTGAAGCCCCTAAAAGGCTTCACTTTTTTTTTGCCTAAAACCTGAAATCTATGATCAAATCCCATCTTTTTGGAAAAAATGATTTGCAAATTTAAAATCAATCACTATCATATGTCGACATAAGCAAATACAATTCGACATTATCGAATATATTAATATAGAAAATATGAGTTTTTATGAAAAGTTTACAGACGATTGATCGTGCAAGTTCAGTCTTGAATTTGCTAAGTCATTCTGGTGCAGGTTTAAAATTAAGTTACATGGCTGAACAATTGGGGCTCAAAAGCCAGACCTTGATTGGAATCTTGCGTGCTTTACAGGTAAACGGTTTAGTGATACAAGCAGCGGCAGGCGGTGTGTATATGTTAGGTCCTCAGCTACAGGTCTTGCACTCAAACTGGATGAGCAACAACGGTGATGTGCAAATATTCAAATTAGTGGTTGATGAAATTCACCGTGAGATTCAAGAAAATGTTGTGGTCACGAGTTATGAGAATGATAGTTTACAATACAAATACCGTAAAGTAGCTCCACATATTTTAAAAGTTATTCAGGCCGATACCCCTTCTAATCGTATGCATAATTTAGCAACAGGAAAAGCAATTTTAGCTTTTTTACCAATTGAGTCTCAGGCGCAGAAAGTAAAAAGTTTAGATTTTTTAGTTACTGCGAAAAATAGTCATAGGAATGCGACTTCTCTGAAGAAAAATTTAAAGGAAATCCGATCGTCCAAGTTGAGTATTTTGGATGAGGAAAGTTGCGATGGCTTAATTGCCTTTGCAGTACCGATTTTTGATCCCCGAGGTCAAGTTCAACTTTCTCTCGGAAGTAGTATCCCAAAAGCACGCTTAACCGATGCACTACAAGAAAAAATGATCCGTCTTTTAAAAGAAGGCGCAACAAAAATTTCACAACAACTTTATGGATTATCCAAGGAGTACGAATCATGAACAGACCACCGATTCATTTAAGTAATGACTTAATGACAAAAGAACGTATTGAGCAATACTGGGAAGAAGGCTATACAGTTATACCTGATGTATTTGTGGAAGCTGAAATTGATCAGTTAAAAAGATCAATGAATCAATGGAAATTTATGGGCCAAATGCTACAGCGCACATGGCGTAAAGGTAATACCATTATCTGGGTCGATGGCAAGAAAGATATTTTAAACCATTTAGACCCTGAAGATGCAAAGCGCTTCCGCGATGAATTAGCCACTGTTCAACCAACCGTTCGCGGTATGCAGTGGCCATCCTACCATGATAAAGTTATGGATTCCGTACGCACCGATCCACGTATGTTAATGATTCTTGAACCACTGATTGGGAATAACATTAAACAAATCATTAATCAATTACATTGGAAAAAGCCCGGTTCCAAGATTACATGGCCTTTACACCGTGATGTACGTTCACGCAGACCTGCAAAAGACTTTTTAGACCTATATACCTCTTGGGTTCAGACCGGTATTGCAGTAGACCCGCACATGAAAGAAAATGGTGCCATGTATTTGGTGCCAGGTAGTCATAAAGATGTGGAACATGATCCAGAAGATCAAACCATTTGGAATGTGCAAGGAGCTTACCAGGACGACCCAAGACTAAAACCAATGGAAATGAATCCGGGTGATGTCGGTCTATGGAGTGCCTATACTGTTCATGGCGGTGGTTTTAATACCTGCAAAGGTTTAGACCGTCGACTATATATCAATGGATTCGTGAAAGCAGAAAATTGTATGCGTGGAGAGTGGGCCTTCAAAGAGGGACGCACTTGTTACTTACATGGTCAACAAGCTAAAGTTCAATTCGAAGATATTGAAAAAATCATCCACGGATTTTACCCAGCTGATCATGGTATTAATGAAGTCATCCGCGACTAAGCTCAGGCTGGTCAAGAATGTAGCTGAGACCTTCTTGACAAACCATCGCTTTTGAAATCATCAGTTTACTTTCTTATTTTTCATGCCTAAACGTAAGAGGTAAATTTATACCACAAAACAAAACCTTCCTCTAAGTGCTTATCTAATCTTGAACCATTGATGTTAATGGGTTACAACTGTATTATGATGTAACTTTAAAGTTTAAGAATGGGAGATGAGATGAAGAGAATTTTATATTCAGTTTTAGTAGCTTTGCTTTGTTTTATAATACCTTTAAGCCATGCGCAAGATATACTTATTGACCTAAAGCCCTATGTCAACACAAGTTTTGAGGATGATGGTGTTGCCAATAATGGCAAGGGAGGTTGGACCGATGAAGGTATCAATGACATGTATATCTATCCTCCGTTAGAATATGGGCAAATTACACGTAACGGTTATACCTTCAATATCCTTTCCCCTGGTGATGCAAAAGGTAACTCGTTTATTATGCTGAAGGGGGAAGAGCGAGGAAAAGATAAGCCTGAACAGGTACAAATAAAGTTAAACGAGCAAAGCACAAAATTCATTTACATTCTGCAAAACAGCACAGGTGGTTCTTCAGATAAAAGCAAAAATTATGAAGTTGCTGTTTACACGCTGAACTATGCTGATGGAAGCCAACATGAATTTTCAATTAAACTGGGTGAGCAAATTCGCCATTGGTGGACGGGTCAATGGTATGACAATAGTGGTGCAGACGGCTGGCCATTTTTCATGGGCCGTAACTTCTATTCCATGAAATGGAAAAAATATATTGGTGTTTGGGCGACACAATTAGAGAACCCACACCCTAACAAAAAACTTCAGTCCATTACTTTAAAATCCAATGGTAAAGCAACGCCAATGATTTTTGCGATAAGCTTAAGTAACGACAATCATTACAAAGATCCTAATCTAAAGGTTGATTACAAAAGGCCAGAAGGTACACCACCTGGATACTTTGATAAAAAAATGAAACAAGAGTCTGCTGCCTTACTTAGAGAACTATCGAAAACCTCTTGGTTAAAAGGAATTCGTAAAGTTGAAGTCATTCGCAGTGATATCATCGCATTAACTGTGGACTCTGCTTTTGGTGATGTGGGCATTGGACCGGGTACTCAAGAATTAAAAGCATTACAAAACCCAAAACATTTTTTAGTAAACGGCCAAGCACCCCAATCCGTTTATCGACATACCTACGAATACTGGAATGGCGATATTGGAGACTTTAAACAAAATGTGATCTATTGGACCACCCTTTACCTACAATTAAAAACACCACTTAAAGAAAATGAAATCTGTAAAACTGAAATCACCAAAGGCTTAGATGCTTCCTATCAAAATACGATCTCATTTACCTATGACCCCAAAAAATTGAAGACTTCGGTCATCAAAATCAACCAAGGCTCATACTCTTCCTCAAGTAAACGTCGCTATGCTTATTTGGGCATGTGGATTGGTGATGGTGGAGCAGTAGACTATCAAGCTTATAAGAGCTTCAAGGTCATTGACAAAAAATCAAATAAAGAGGTGTTGACAGGGTCTATTGTTCAACGGAAGATGGAAGATTCAATCAGTGGTGAAGATGTCTATGAAATGGATATTTCAAACTTACAAAGTGGAACCTACTATATCCAAATTCCGGGACTAGCCTGTTCAGGTGATTTTCATGTAAATGGTCAAGCGATGAAAGATCTCTACTTGGATACCATGCGTGCCTTTTATCACCAACGTTGTGGCCTTGAGCTTGAGGCTGCATATACGGATTTCCCACGGCCTGCTGCTGATTTAGAATGTTATGAATCTGGTCATATGGTGGGGAGCTCTCACTATACACCTAAGCCAAATGAAAAAACGAAAACCTTTACTGGCGGGTATCATGATGCTGGTGACAATGATGTCTTCACCTATCACTTACGCGCAACAGCTCAAACACTGCGAATTTATGAAGCATTCCCAGAGAAATTCAAAGAAGATTTAAACCTACCGGAAAGTAGCAATGGCATTCCAGATATATTAGATGAAGCACATTGGGCTTTATTTTTCTACCACGACAATCAACAAGCCGATGGTGGAATTCCACTTGGTCGAGGAAATGATGAAGATTTTATTCGTGAATGGGAAAAGAAATTTAAATCACGCCCTGCTTATGGCATCTTTCCGCCAAGACAATCTTCCTGTACAGAGTATGCAGCAACGGCTGCCATATTTGCACGCTGTATCCAAAGGTTTAAACCTCAACTAGCCAAAGACTATTTAGAATCAGCAAAACGAGCCTATGCTTGGGCGGTTAAGCATAAAGATCAATTTGATCCGTGGGAACGTTCTGCCGAACGTGTGAATTGGCTAAAAGGTTGGGCAGCAGCAGAGCTATTCAAGAGTACAGGGGATCCGAAATATCAGGATGATTTTAAAATTCTGTATGCACAAAAGCATCATTGGAGTTCTGGGCAATATCGGCCTATTATGTGGGATGCATTTGTCACCAGTGAACAAGCAAATACTGACAAAGAGTTGCAAGCCAAAGTACAAGCATCTTTGATCAAATCGGCAGATTATATTGTGAAAATGACAGAGTCCAGTGCGTACCGTATGGGGCGTGGAACAAAAGCAACTGGTGGCTGGGGTAACCTAAATGGAGGCGGTTACTATGCCGACCCACTTATTCGGGCTTGGCTGATCACCAAAGATCAAAAATACTTAGACTGTATTGGATTCAATGCCGATTTCCAGTTAGGAACAAACCCATTATCAAAAACCTTTCTATCAGGAATTGGTATACGTCCCCCAAATTTTCCACAATTAAATCCCAAATTATATTCAGGTCCAAACAAAACTGGTAAAACAGTGAGCGGCATTTGTATTTATGGTCTTGCGACCAGAGATCTGAAAAACTGGTATCCTAATCCACCAGCATGGCGCCGTTGGCGTGACCTTGGTAATGGTGGTGCAGAAGTCAGTAGTGAATTCACCGTTACGGAAACCATTGGCGCTACCGCCATGCTCTATTCCTTTTTATATGCTATACAGTAACTGATTATCCATTGCGATATTTACTTGGGCTCATCCCTTTATGTTTTTTAAATATACGGGAAAAGTACGCGGGGTCTTCATAGCCTACTTGGTGGGCAATTTCTGCAATTTGTTAATTTTGATCTTTCATTAAAATACAGGCTTGATTCAATCTCAGATGAATCAAATAATGTATGGGGCTGATGTCAAAATAACGTATAAACTCAGCACTCAAGTGAGGTTGAGAGAGGTTTAATTTTTCAGCAAGATGGTCCAAGTAAATGGTATGTTTATAATGGGTTTCCGAGTATAACTTTACTTGTTCCATTCGATGATTAGGGACGGAGCATTGCATTCTGAAATGTATTACGTAAAATTAAAGGGTTATAGCCACCAGGATGTGAAAGCTCAGTAATCATCCTGCGAACGGTTTCCTCAAATATGGCTTCAGAAAAGTACAGAGGCTTTCGATAAGGTAATGGTGCATCCTGAATAAATTTAGGAACGAAAGAACCGTTTACATGAATCCAAGTATGTTTCCAGTGACTGGTTTCATTTCCATAAAAATGGCCATCGACGCGATCCCAAATCATTAAACCACCTGGCTGAACATCAACCAAACCAGAATCAGTTAATACTTGTACTTGATGGTGAAACATCATCAATAAAAAGTCACCTGTTCCCTGTGGCCGATCTACAATCGCGGCTGGCATTTCTTCCATAAAACCAACAGCATTTAATGAAAAACATGAATCACCATATTCTGCATCTCCAGAAAAAAACAAAATCCATCCAGTTCAACCATAAGAAAATCCAAGTTTTAAATCACAAAATCCAATAAAAATATACCATAAACAAATTTATATTAAAGTATATTCAATAATATAATCCAAATATAAACACGAGTCTCTATGAGTTTTAACGGTCTTCATTGCAGTATGCAAACCATGTCTTTATTATCAAAAGCGCAAAGTCGTTCGATTTGTTCCGAGAACAAAACTGGTGCTAAAGCTGGAGGTGCTCATGCAGAGGTGCCGGTTGATGAGAATGGTAATCCAACGGGTGCAGCACGTGAACTTGGTCAAGGCTGGAAAGTAAAGCCTTGCGAAACGATTGTTGCGGTAGAAACCCTCGAGTTAGCAAGTATTGAAGGTCCTGGTGCTATTCAACAAATTTGGATGACCCCCACGGGGAATTATCGATACACAATTTTACGCATCTATTATGATGGTGCACAAACACCATCCTTAGAATGTCCAATTGGGGACTTCTTTGCATCGGCTTATACTAGCTTTAACGAATTCGCACAAATCAGTTCCCATGCCGTTTGTGTAAACCCAGGGAATGCCTTCAATTGCTACTGGCCCATGCCATTCAGAAAGAATATCCGTATTACCATGGAAAATATCAATCCAAATGGTGAAGACATGCGTATTTTTTATCAGATCAATTATGCCTTAAATGATGTACCAGAAGATGCGGCCTATTTTCATGCGCAGTTTCGTCGTTCAAATCCACTTGAATATGGTAAAGTGCATACCATCCTCGACAACTTGAAAGGTCGTGGTCATTATGTGGGAACCTATATGGCTTGGCAAATGAACAATAACGGTTGGTGGGGTGAAGGTGAAATCAAATTTTATATGGATGGCGATACCGATCCTGCATTAAGCGATGGTAAAGAAGTTGCTGGTTCTAGCGGTTTCCCAACAATCTGTGGTACTGGAACAGAAGACTACTTCTGTGGGAGCTATAACTTTGAAAATAAAAAGACGAAGCAATACCAAGAATATACCACCCCATATGCCGGAGTACCACATATCATGCGACCAGATGGTGTGTATGTTGCAAACTTACGCTTTTCAATGTATCGCTGGCATGTGACGGACCCTATTCGTTTTGAAGAAGATTTAAAAGTCACCATTCAAGCGCTCGGTTGGCGAAGTGGTGGACGCTACCTTCCCTTGCAAGATGATATCTCATCCGTTGCTTTCTGGTATCCAGATGGAGTTTGTGATTCTATGCCTCCACTACCCTATGCAAATGGTCTGGAAATCATTTAAATAAATCCCAAATAGGCCCAAGCGGTTGAACTAGCTGTGCCTTGTTTGAAGATCTATACTCTTTTATAGGAGTAAAAAATGGCTCGAAGTAATTACATAGGGCAAAGAAAAGATCACTTACGGGTAAAATCTCCCCAACATATCCCTGCTAGTTATATACACGTCGTTCTAATTCCTTGATATATAAATCAAGGTATTCATCATGGATGGCGGAAGAATGCGGTGTTATGATGGTGTTGGGGTGATCCCATAAAGCAGATTTAGAAGAAAGAGGCTCTTGATTGAAGACATCTAAACCCGCACCTACCAAAGGCCCGTTATAGAGCGCTTCACACAAATCATTCTCATCATAACAATTGCCTCTTCCAATATTGTAAAAATATGTCCCATTCTTCATCGCAGAAAAGTGCTGAGACGTCAATAAATTATCCGTATCTGTCCCTGAGGGAAGAACAGAGATTATAGTATCCGCTTGTGGCAAGTATGCTATCAGTTCATCAGGATGAATGATTTGGTCTGCATCATCATCAAGTTTTGCATCACGGCAAGACCTTTTGACACCCGTAATAGTTGCTCCTAAAGTCTTGAGGTATTTAGCACAAATTCGACCAATCGCACCATAGCCAAGAATGAAATGGTGCTGTGAACCAAGGCGCTTGGATTGACTAAGTTCATTACGTAACCACTTTTTTTGCTTTTGTGCACTGAAACTAAGATTTAATTCCCTGCTATGCCATAACATCATGGAAAGAAGGGATTCAGCCATAATCACACCATGAAACGTTCCATGTTCAACCTTTACCTTGTTATTGGAGTCTTCAGCAATTCGTTCTCTTCCTGCAGCAGGAGTAAGTATCGTGTGCAGTTTTGAGGCAAGGGGATACCATTGCTCTTCAAAAGACCAGGTAATCGCAATTTCTACACAAGGTAAAAGGTCCAAAAACTCATCTTTATTAAAGCATATTACACTTGTAGGGAATATATTTTTTATAGCATTGATATGGCGTTCTTGAATTTGAAAGGCAGCTATATCACTATTCAAATAAAGGGCAACGGGTTGAGTTGTCTTAGATAGATTATGAAAAGTGTGCATCGTAAACGGCATGGGTTATGATTTTATAAATTTGGTAAAGTGAGTTTTAATATTCATCTGTTAAATCAAACAATATATGACGACCCAAGATTGTTGAATTTACTCTTGTTAACATGAAAAGCAAACATCTAAGTATTTCGTAGCCTGATTCAGATACAATAATGAACCGCAAGGCACATGATTTGATAAAGAGAACCTGTAACTTCATGGCTATTACCTGTAAAAAGTGTACTTTCAAATGTTAATGAAATACACGACCAAGGATATCCATTAGCTGCAGCTCTTGATTTTTAAGAAAGTTTTTTTTAATAACCCATTATCAATAATTCCTATCAAATCAGTAAAATTGATATATTTTCTTTAGATTAAATCTATTAAAAGAGAGATATGAGTTGAAATAGTGAAAAAGAAAAAGATTCAAAAGCCAATCCGGCGAGTACCAGTATGTATTTTAAATGGTTTTCTTGGTTCAGGAAAAACAACCTTGCTAAGGAATTTACTTGCACAGTCTTATGAACAGGGACTCTCTTTGGGGGTCATTGTTAACGACATGAGTGAACTAGATGTTGACGGAGCTTTGATTGGTGATGTTGATATTTTTGAAAAGGAGAACTATCACTTTGAAACGATTTATTCCTGTGTTTTGAGTAGCAAAAGAGGGATTACTCAATTAAAAACGTCTCTAAACAATATTTTAAAACAACACGTACCAGATTTGATTATTATTGAGACATCCGGAAGCTGTCATCCAATGCCCTTGATAGATTTTTTCAAAACTCAATCAAGGTTTATGCTAACAGGCGTACTTACTTTGGTGGACAGTGCAATGGTTGACCAAGATTATGAAGGCGGTCAAAAAATTGTGCCAACAATGGAAGAGAATGTTCGTAATAATCAACGCGGCACCACAAACCTACTTGTTGAACAAGCAATGTTCTGCAACCAACTTCTACTTACTAAAGCGGATCGGGTTGAAGAAAGTAAAATCAATCAAATTGCACATGCTATCCATGATTTAAACCCATTTGTTTCAGTTATGTCTGTTCCATGGGGGCGCTTCAAAATAGATCAAATTTTAGCAATGCCTGAGTATAACTATCACAGAGTAGCAAAATTAACGAAAGAGCTAAAACCAACCCTTGAGTCAGAACAAAGAAATGAGCGTCCTTATAATATCCTTACGAGAGTTATCAAAGATGATCGTCCTTTTCATCCAGAGCGTTTGTGGGAAACATGTCAAAAAGAATTGGGCCAACACATTTACCGAAGTAAGGGCTTCTTCTATTTACCAAGTCGAGACGAAGTCGCTCTTCTTTGGAACCAAGCAGCGGGTGGAATTAGCTTAGAACTTGTTGGCCATTGGCGGGCAGGTATGTTAGAAAATGAAGATCATGGCCTAGCTCCTGAAGAAATTGAGGGACTCAAAGAAATGATGGCAAAAGAAAAAGGACGTTTTGGAGATCGTCATTGCCATTTAACGGTAATTGGTGATAAACATCAAGTAGATCGTTTTGCAAAATTATTAGAAGATTGTCTTCTAACTGAAGAAGAAGTTGACTTTTGGCGCAGAGGAGGAACTTTCAAAGATCCTTGGCCTCAAAAACTTGTTAAGGCCAAACAAGGGTCTTAAAGGTTAAAGCTTAAATTCAGGATCAAATCAAGCCATGTGCGAACTTTTCGTTCTGAATCTTATTGGCATATTAAAGTGAATGGAGATAATTCTTGCTGACGAATGATTTAATCTTAGCGCGCATCAAATCAACCCGTGTTGAGCCACAGTTTTTAGCTGTGGACTCCAAGCGTGTGCGTTTTCTATTAAATCAAATGTTACAATACGTACAGAGTACATTGGAAGTTCCTACCAGCCGCCAAGAATACGAAGAAACTCTACAGAACATGGCGAATAATGGCTATTCAACACTGGTAGGAAAAGGCTTCAGAAAACTAATTTTAGATGCGACTGACTTTGAAGAAAAGTCAGTAACAGATTTTGCCATTAAACGTGAAGAAATTTTTACATGGAATGCAACACAAATCCGTTCAGGGGTATATCGAGACTTTGATGATATTCAATTTTCTATCAACCAAAAGTTTCAGACTGGTGACAATCTATATGCTGATTTATCATCTTTCGATAAAGTATTGAGCTGTAAAGAACACTCCATAGATCATTGGATCAACCGCTATAACCTTTCACAAGTTCAAGGTTTATTACTGCAAGCTGATTTCATCAAGCTTACTTTATCCGAACCCCCTTTAGAGTTACTTCGCGGTTTAATTAGATGTGCTAAATTTCACAGGCTAGTCTTGGATATTGAGCAAAAGAAAAATGTATATCACATAAAAGTTGCAGGCCCCTTAAGTGTTACGGAATCTAGCCGTAAGTATGGTTTTCAACTAGCGATCTTTTTTCCAGTCATTTGCATGTTTCCTTTATGGGAATTGCAAGCAAAGGTGAAATATAAAAAGAAACTTCGTAACTTAAAAATTAATCATGAAATTGGCCTACAGCCAACAAGTCGTAATTTTCGGCACTTTGTTCCACAAGAGATCAAAATTCTGGCTAAACAAGTTCAAAAAGAATTGCAAGATGTAGAGTTTTTACCAGGTGGAAAATACATTCAATTAGGTAAACATCTTCTTATGGCTGACTTTTTGTTTCGCTTTAAAGAGACCGAAATTCCAGTTGAAGTCTTTCACAATTGGCACCGCTCCGCTTTATTGCAGAGACTTGAACAAGCAAAGCGCCTAAAAAAGCATCAACTTGGCTTATTAATCGAACGTAAACTTGTAGACGAAAACCTTGAAGAAATTTTGAAGCAAAACTTTCCCCATCAATATCACTTTTTTCGAGAACTCCCAACTCCCAACATGATTCGAAAACTCTTGAGGAAAATCGTAGAGGCAGGTCAGTTAAAGTAACTTGCAAATGGTTACTTTAAAGTTACTTTAGATGCTCGCTTGGGAGTCTTATTTTGGTTTTTTGAGTGGAATGCTTATATGCAATAAGCAAATTTTAAAAATAAAATGCTTGAAAAAGGTAGTTAATACTCAAATAGATAATAGGCAATTGTGCAGTTCTTAAGCTGTGATTTTATCTATTGACTCAATGTTTGAAACCAAAGTAATACTAGTAGCCTTGTGTTTTCGGCTCTTCCCTAAGCATGTCACAATACCAAATATTTGCCTATGCAAAAAGAATCTTTTACAATTTGTGACAACTGGCTTATGCAACGAATTTGGAATTAGATAGGAAGCAACAACATGAATCTTTCGGTTTATGATAGAGAACTTTTTGATACAGATCATTATCACGATAACTGCGGTGTAGGGTTTATTACTTGTAAAAGCGGTGTACAAGAACATGGAATTTTAGAACTTACACATGAGTCATTGTGTACAATCCCTCACCGTGGTGGAATGAGTAGTGAAGGTGTTGGTGATGGTGCAGGAGTAAACTTTGACTTGAGTGTTAACTTTTTTCAAAAACTTACTGGAATATCGGACCTTGAAAGAGGTAAATTTGGTGTAGGTAATTTTTTCTTTGCGCATGATGCAAGTAAAGAGGAAGCTTGTCGTGATCTTGTAAATAAATATTTGAGTAAATACAATATAGTGCCATTAGTTTGGCGTGAAGTACCTGTAGATATTAATTCTTTAAATGATGCTGCTCTTCGCTGTCAGCAAACCATTAACCAAGTGATCTTCTCAATTCCAGAAGGCATGGATGAAAAAGCTTTTGAACGTTGCATTAGTGATGCTTTAATTGATATTGAAGCAGCTGGTTTTAGTGATGATAATTATCTTGGTTTTTACCCATTGAGTTTAAGTTCTCGGACTCAGGTGCTTAAAGGTCGTTTAAACAGCGGTGAGGTTGTTCCCTACTTTAAAGACTTACGTGATCCAGAAATGCAAATCAGCATTATATTCTTCCATACACGTTTTAGTACAAACACTGCTCCTGCAACTATGATGGCACAACCTTTCCGTTACATTGCACATAATGGTGAGTTAAATACGGATAAAAAAAACCGACTTAGCGAAGATGCTATCGCGAAACAAAACAATAAAAAAGTAATATTCCCACATGGTCAAAGTGACTCTTCACGCCTTGATCAAACAATGGCTCGCCGAATCAACGAAGATGACCTAGACATTGTAACTGGAGTTGTTGCAATGATGCCTCCTGCATGGGAAAATAATGAAACCTTAAGTCCACGTGTTCGTGCAATGCTTGAGTATTTTTCACTTTACGAAGAAAAGAATGATGGGCCTGCTGCTTTAATTTTCAGTAATGGAATTCAAGTCGGTGCACGCCTTGATCGTTTAGGTCTCCGTCCTCTACGAAGTGTAGAGACTCATGATTACCTAGCCGTTATGTCAGAAGCCGGGCAGATTGATTTTAGACCAGAAGATGTAATTCGTCGTGGTCGTATTGAAGCAGGTGGAATGCTCTATTTTGACCATAATACTGGTGAAAGTTATAGGAGTGAAGAAGTATTAGAAGCGCTTGCAGCTAAAGAAGACTATGAAGCATTACTTGAAAAATCTGTAGTTCGCATTGAAGATTTACCAGTTTTAGACAGTGCAATAAATGATGATGCTTCTTTTTCAATTGAACAGCGTCATGTAGCATACTCTAACAACCAAGAGACGTTTAAGTTTTTGTTGGATCCTATGATACAAAATGGGGCGGAGAAAATTAGTGCAATGGGTTATGGACGTGCAACGAATGCGCTTACGAATGAAGAAGGGGGTATGAGCAAATACTTCAGTCAACGTTTTGCACAGGTAACTAATCCACCACTTGACAGTCTGCGTGAAACAGACGGCATGACTTTACGTGTTGCTCTAGGCCCAAAACCTAACTTCACAACTCATGATACTAAACAAATCATTTCACAAAGTCCCTTGTTGAGCCGCGCACAATTAGAGCAAATTCGCAAACAAGAAGATGTTAGTAAATGTACAATTGATATTACTTATACACCTAACTTTGAAAATATTGAAAAAAATGAAGCTCAACTTTCTGAAGCCTTAGATCGCGTTCTTGAAGATGTAATTAATGCTGCTAACAATCAAATTGGTCTGATAATTCTTTCAGACTATAAAGTGGCTCAAGACAGAGCAGCATTACCATTATTAATGGTGATTGCAGCTTGTAATCAACGCATGATTGAAGCGGGTGTTCGCTTTAACAGTTCTTTGATTGCTGAAAGTGGTCAAGTTGCAAGCTCACATGATGTTGCCACTGCACTTGGATTTGGAGTCTCAGCAATCTGTCCTTTATCGGTACATAACCGGATAGTTGAACTTTATGGAGATTCTGTATTAACTGAACGATTTGAGATTTATCGCAAGGCTACTCATAAGAGTTTATTAAAGATTATGGGAAAATTTGGTCTTTGTACAGTTGAGAGTTATACCGGTGGGGAAATTTTTGAATCCAGCTACTTGGACACAGAAGAACCAAAGTTAAAATGGATCTTCCCTAATATCAATAGCCCTGTAGGTGGCGCCCGTTACAGTGATATTTGTATTAGTGCAACAGAATGGCATACCAAGGCATTAAATATCGCAGGGCAAAAAGAAATTCCATTACTTGGACTATTTAAAGAACGAAATGAAGGTGCTGGTCATACATTTGGTAACTTATCCGTTCGTGAATTTGTTAACATGACACAAGAAGAGCTTGCTTACAGTAAAGATAGAGAGCAACTGAACAACCTAGGTATTCCATCTTGGATTCTGAATGGCGAATCACCTGTAGCACCTGAAGATAGTCATAAAGACTTTGGTTATCGTAAACGTACTAAAGCAGAGATTGATTCTTTTGGAATCACACCGGCTTACCGCCAGTTTGCAACACGTTTATATAAAGAGCGCCTCGCTCGCCCCTCTGCCTTACGTGATATTCTAGATTTACCTGCAGATTTAGGTGAAGCAAATACTAAAGAAGATTTTGATTATGCATTGCGCCGACAGGATATTCCAGGCAACAATAGTCTTCGTATCAAAGGGATGAGTGTAACGCCTCAAGATGACGGCAGTTATATGATTAACTTAAGTGGTCCACAGAAACGTAATCGTTATCAAGGTTTGGCAGACCATTTAATTGAGCGTTTTCCTGGATCAGAGGCGAATGTTGAAGTTGATCATATTGTAATCAATGATGGTGATCGCCTAGATTTATATATGTCAAAAGTTGTAGAGTGTCGTCCAAGCTTAAGTCTAGACGAAGTACAACCTGCCCACGAAATCACACCAACTTTAACAAGTGGTGCAATGAGTCATGGTGCATTGAATTTAAACGCACACCGTGAAGTTGCTTTAGGAACTAATATAGCCGGTGCTTTAAGCAACTCAGGAGAAGGTGGTGAACACCATGAGCGTTTTGATACAATTTATGCTAGCCGCATTAAGCAGGTTGCATCTGGCCGTTTTGGTATTTGGTCAGGTTATTTGGCAGATCCATGTTTAGAGGAACTTGAAATTAAAATTGCTCAGGGTGCTAAGCCTGGTGAAGGTGGCCAGCTACCTTCAAAGAAAGTAACAGTAGAAATTGCTGCGGCTCGTGGAGGCACTCCGGGGATTGAATTAGTTAGTCCCCCACCCCACCATGATACTTACTCGATTGAAGATTTAGCTCAATTAATCCATGACTGTAAAGCAGCTCGTGTGCGCGTAATTGTAAAATTAGTCTCCAGTGAGGGGATAGGGACGATTGCAGTTGGCGTGGCAAAAGCTGGAGCAGATGTTATAAATGTTGCAGGAAATACAGGAGGTACTGGTGCAGCAGCTGTAACTAGTTTAAAAAATACGGGTCGTTCTGCTGAGATTGGTATTGCCGAAGTTCACCAAGCACTTGCAGCAAATGGCTTGCGTAACAAAGTCATTTTACGTGGATCAGGTGCACATCAAACTGGTTTAGATGTTGTAAAGAGTGCAATCCTTGGTGCAGATAGCTATGAGTTTGGAACAACTGCACTAATGATGATTGGTTGTGTTATGGCAAAGAACTGTAATATTGCTTGCCCTGCTGGTTTAACAACAAACCCTGAAGTATTTACCGGCGACGGTCGTAAATTAGCTCAGTTCTACTTGAACCTTGCCCATGAAGTACGTGAGATTCTTGCTTATTTAGGCTATCCAAGTCTTAAGAGTATCCGTGGTAAAACAGAATTATTACAATTAATTAACCATGAATCTATTATTGGTCGCTTAGATATGCGAGCACTTTTAAAAGAAGTTGAAGAATGGACACCGAAGAAGGCAGTTTATTTGGAAGCAGACTTTAGCATTGATGAAAAAGTTATTGATAAAGTACGCGACCAAGTTTTAAGTGGAAATAAGGAGTCGATTCATTTTGAAGGTTCTGAATTCAAGCTTGATAATAACAATAAAACTGTCGGTGGTCGTTTAGGTATTGATATTGAACGCATTTTAAATTACCAAACTGAGTCATTTGGACCTTCTGTATATACGAATGAGTATGGCCGCAAGTACCTAAAAGAAGACAGTGTTATTTTATTAACAAGTGGATCTGCAGGTCAAAGCTATGGTGCTTTCAGCAACCGAGGCATGCGCATGGAACATTTAGGGACCTGTAATGATGGTGTGGGAAAAAGCATGACTGGAGGCCGAATTATAGTAAAGAATCCAGGTGGTGGGAGTACCACCCCAGGAGAAAACGTTTTAGTCGGAAACTTTGCTGCTTTTGGTGCAACCGGTGGTCAACTATATGTTGCAGGTGAAGCAGGAGATCGTTTTGCAGTGCGAAACAGTGGTGCTCTCGCGGTAGTAGAGGGTGTTGGTGAGTTTGGTTGTGAATATATGGTTAATGGAACGGTTATGAACCTAGGTTCCTTTGGAATGGGCTATGGAAATGGTATGAGCGGTGGAATTGCTTATCAGTATGATCCCAATGATAGTTATGATATCTTTTACAATAAAGAAAGTATTGTAGTACAGCCACTATCCATGAAAGATGCACTTCTTGCTAGTCATGAACCAATCATCAAATATATCCTTGAGCGTCACTTAGAAGCAACTGCGTCAGAAAAGGCGAAAATAATTCTTAGTAACTGGGAAGACGAGCGTTATAATTTCCGTGTCGTTATTCCGCGTGCGCTATTTCAGCAACAAAGCGCTGAGGCATTGGAGCAAAACATGGCTCGCAAAGAAATTACTTCTGAGCTTTCAATGGCAATGGCACGTCTTCAAGTAGAAGAAGTTCGTAAAGCTTGGAATAATGATGAGCCTGTAGTGGGCGGTCAAATACCACAATATGGAGAAACTGATACACCGCTAATGTTCAACCTATTGAATCGTTTTGCGGTAGTAGAAAAAGCTTGTACGATAGCAGCAAAAAAACTTAAAAAAGGTGATTTTGAAGTAGAGCAAGTTCATATTGACCGTTATTCACGTCATTTGATTCTAGGTCTTGATTTCCAATTAGTTGATGCCTTAGCCAAAGAAGCAAGTTATGCTCTCGGTAAGTTTGATGACCGCGAGATTGCAGTGTTATTGGCTAACAAGCGTATCAATGATTATAAAGAAGCTTTATCGTTGCGTGATGTTTTTGAAACAGAAGCAATGATGGGTATGAGTGCTTGGATTTTACATCAGGATCGGACAAACCGTGAAATCATGACAGAGATTCCTGATTTTGAGGAAATCCTAGCAACCTACCTAACACGAAGTCTTTTAGAAAATATGTACCAACAAACAACAGCTTGAGATAAGAACAATGGAAGTACCTTACATCCCCCCCAATGCTCCGTTTAACCCGGACCAACGTCAATGGCTTGCAGGATTCTTTGCAGGTCTTCACTCACGAATGCTTGTTCAAAGCGAAAATGTAGCTGCTGCTCAATCCAATGCAGTACAAAAGCCAATTGCAATTCTTTATGGGACACAAACTGGAAATAGTGAAGAACTTGCAAACGAAGCAGCACAAGAAGCAAAAGAAAATGGATTAGTTCCTTCTTTAATCGATATGGGCGATTGTACAGCAGTAAGTTTTACTGGCTTTGCCCGTGTGGTCATGGTTTGTTCAACTTATGGCGAAGGAGAAATGCCAGATAACGCCCAAGAATTATGGGAAGCTTTTGAAGCAGATGATGCGCCACGTATTGATGGTGTTCCATTTGGAATCCTTGCCTTGGGTGATACAAACTATGACCTTTACTGTGAAGCAGGGCGCCTCTGGGATGAGCGTTTAGCAGCACTTGGTGGCGAACGTATTATTGACCGTGTAGATTGTGACGTGGATTATGAAGAAGCGGCCCGTGCATGGATTAAAGAAATTATGCCTCGCATGGCTGCCCATGGTGGCAATGAGACAGCAGGTGCCGAAGGTGCAGTGAAGGCTGAAGCAAAAACTGGAGGCGCTCGTTGGACTCGAACAAACCCATATGACGCCACGCTTCTGAAAAGAGTATTGTTAAGTGCCAAAGGAAGTGGTAAAGAAATTGTTCATTACGAGATCAGCCTAGGTGATAGTGAAATAGAATATCGTGCAGGTGATATCGTAAATATCTTCTCGACGAATGAGATTGCTTATGTTGACAAAATGATCGAAATTCTTCAATGTTCAGGTGATGAAATGATCCCAACGAAGGGTGAAGATAAAGAAAGCTTACGTCATTTGTTAACAGAGGTTCTTGATATTCGTCGTCCAAGCCGTGACTTAATTCAATTACTGGCAGATCGTTCAGGCGACCGTGAGCTAGGTAAGATTCTAGAAAGTAAGGATAGCAAAGCCTTAGATGATTATCTTTACGGTAAAGATACGCTAGACCTTATGAATAAATTTGGTTCAATACCTTTAAGTGGTGCTGAGTTTTGCCGCCTAGCTAAGCCACTTGCAGCGCGCGCATATTCCATAAGTTCTTGTCCATTAAAGCATGAGAATGAGGTTCACGTAACAGTTGCCTCTGTACGTTGGGATTATGAGGGTCGTGAGCATAAAGGTATTTGTTCGACTTATTTGGCAGACATCCTCGCAGAAGAAAAGAAACTTAAAGTCTACTTTACTCGCAACAAGCACTTCCGCATTCCAGAAGATGAGAGCAAGAATATCATCATGGTTGGTCCTGGAACTGGTATTGCTCCATTCCGTGCATTCCTTGAAGAGCGTGAAATGACATGTGCAAGTGGTAAGAACTGGTTATTCTTTGGTGACCGAAATGAAGCGACTGACTTCATCTATAAAGATGAGTTATTAGCAATGAAAGATAGCGGTATACTGAATCGTTTAGATTTAGCTTGGAGCCGTGATCAAAAAGAAAAGATTTACGTTCAAAATCGTATGCTGGAAAATGCTGAAGAAATCTTCAAGTGGTTGGAAGCTGGAGCCTACTTCTATGTATGCGGTGATGCTTACTACATGGCTAAAGATGTCGATAAAGCATTACATGATATTATCGCAGAGCAAGGTATGCTAAGTGCTGAAGAAGCAGATTCTTATGTATCTCGACTCAAAAAGGATAAGCGTTACGTCCGCGACGTATATTAAAAAATAATTACACTCAAATTTTTTTCTCCAAAGACCTACCTGGCTTTGCGTAATATTGAGTTATTTTTTGTTTTTAGAACAAGAAATTTCTTAAGGAATCGTTAAAACTGGGCCGGTAGCGCTGTATTTTTTGCTTTCGAAAGTTATATTTTTTATTCCGCCCTTAACTTTCAAGGGCCTACTTGTCTCAAATTTTAACATAATTTGAGCGTAAAGCAGTGATTTATATTCTACATTCGGGACGCCGAATCTTAATCACAGAAATAATATTTTTTGAAAAACGTCCGACCATATAACTTAGTTAGTCGTTATTTGAGGCGGGCATAAATCATGGACCATTGGAGAAAAAATCGTACATGAACACCATTAACACGCAATACAAACGCCCTACTGCACAGGGTATGTACGACCCCACATACGAGCACGATGCTTGTGGTATCGGTGCGGTTGTAAATATTGACGGTACAAGAACTCACGATATTATCACAAAAGGGCGTCAAATTCTTGAGCGCCTCACTCACCGTGGCGGCGCGGGATCAGATGAAGCAACAGGAGACGGTGCAGGTATCCTTATGCAACTACCTGATGAATATTACCGAGCTGAGTCTGGCTTTGAGTTGCCTGAAGAAGGTAAGTATGGAGTTGCTATGCTTTTCCTATCTCAGGATGCAGGTATTCGTGAAAAAGCCGAAAAATGCCTTGAGGAAGCAGTTCTTCATTATGGTTTAGAAATTATAGGTTGGCGAAGTCCCAAAACATTTGATAGTGGAATGGGTGAATTAGCAAAACTTGCAGAGCCACAAATCAAACAATTATTTATTGGTGCAGGCAGTCTTTCTGAAGAAGCATTTGAGCATCAACTGTATATTGCTCGGCGTCGTGCAGAGAATAAATTTCAAAAAGAAGTTACAACAGACATTGAAGATTTTTATGTTTGTTCTATGTCTTGCCGAACGATTGTTTATAAAGGAATGTTTCTAGCTCATCAATTATTTGAGTACTATGAAGATTTATTAGATGAGCGCTGTAAGTCTGCGCTAGCAATTGTACACTCTCGCTATTCGACTAATACATTCCCAAGCTGGCCTCTAGCTCAGCCATTTCGCATGGTTGCACATAATGGTGAGATCAATACTTTACGTGGTAACTTTAATAGTATCTGTGCACGTGAACGTGATATGGCCTCAGAAAACTTCGGTGACCATATGGAAGATATTAAGCCAATCTTACGAGAAGGCCAATCAGATTCTATGTGCTTTGATAACACAGTAGAATTATTAACTGCAGCAGGTCGTGAATTACCTCATTCAATTATGATGATGATGCCTGAAGCCTTTGGTTCTAGCTATCACATCTCTACTGACAAACGTGCTTTCTATGAGTACCATGCAGCGATTATGGAACCATGGGATGGTCCAGCTGCAATGGTATTTACAGATGGTCGTCTGCTTGGTGGAACCCTAGATCGTAATGGGTTACGCCCTTGTCGTTACACCATCACAGCTGATAACCGTTTGGTTCTTGCTTCCGAAACGGGTGTGATCAACGAAGAAGAAGAGGGTAACATTGTAAAGAAAGGTCGTTTACAGCCTGGAAAAATGTTCTTAGTGGATACTGTAGAAAAGCGTGTTATTACCGATAATGAAGCAAAATCTCGCATTTCTCGTCAGCAGCCTTACCGTCGTTGGTTGGAGCAAAATCGTATTGACTTACCAGTATCTCCAACCCCAAGTGTAAATGAAACGTTTAATGAGCAAAATACAGTTTTATTGAATCAGGTATTTGGTTATTCTCGCGAAGACCATGAAGTGTTAATGCTTCCAATGGCTGAGAACGGTCAAGAGCCTTTAGGTTCAATGGGAAATGACTCTCCGATTGCAGTAGTATCCGACCGTGAAAAGCTAGTATACAACTATTTCCGTCAATTGTTTGCTCAGGTAACCAATCCCCCTATAGATCCATACCGTGAAGGTCTGGTAATGTCATTGATGACGTTTACGGGAAAACAACAGAACTTACTGACAGAGAGTCCAGAGCACTGTCATCAGCTAAAGTTACCTCATCCAGTTTTAACAAATGAAGATATGGTTCGCCTTCGTAGCTCTAAGTTCCGTGACTTTAAAGTTACAACTTTAGATGCAACATTTGATGCGAATTTGGAAGATCAAGGTGCTGCTTTAGTTGAAGGTATCGATAAGCTGGTAGCAGATGCTGCTGCTGCGATCGAAAAAGGTGCTTCTCTTTTAATTATTTCTGACCGTAAAATAAACGCAGAGCGTGCGGCGATCCCAGCATTGATAGCAACGGGTGCAGTTCATCATGGTTTACTAGCATTGAATTTACGAGGTCAAGCTGGTTTGATTATTGAAACAGGTGAAGCACGTGAAGTGCAACACTTCTGTTTGCTGTGTGGTTATGGCGCCAATGGCATCAACCCATATCTAGCATTCGAGACCCTTGATTTACTATCTCATCGTGGTCAACTAAAAGGAGACCGTGAAACTTACATTGGTAATTACATCAATGCGGTCAAAAAAGGTATCCTGAAGGTAATGTCCAAAATGGGTATCAGTACACTTCGCAGCTATCGTGGTGCACAGTTATTTGAAGCTGTTGGTCTTGACAGTGAAGTTGTAAATAAGGTATTTAAAGGTACATCTAGCCGAATTTCTGGTTCAAACTTTCAAATTCTTGCAGCTGAAGCACTCAAACGTCACTATAAAGCGTTTGGTAATCATACCCCTGCTTCATTAGAACTGCCATTTGGTGGTGAGTACAGCTATCGTCAGGACGGTGAAAAGCATGGTTGGAATGGTAATACAGTTTCACTTCTCCAACATGCAGTCATGTATGACAATTATGGCAAGTACGAAGAGTATGCCAAAATTGTAAATGAAGAGACGAGACTAATCAACCTTCGCGGCTTATTCAAATTCAAAGAAGGCAATAGTATTCCTTTAGAGGAAGTAGAGCCTGCAAGTGAAATTGTGAAGCGTTTCAATACAGGTGCGATTTCGCACGGATCTATCAGCCGTGAAGCACATGAAGATATGGCTCGTGCGATGAATAAACTTGGTGGAATGAGTAATACTGGTGAAGGTGGGGAAGCTCTTCACCGTTACGAAGAGCCCAAAGATGGCTGGAACCTGAACTCTGCAATAAAGCAGATTGCATCTGGTCGCTTTGGTGTAACCATGAAGTATTTATCAGAAGGTAAAGAAGTACAGATTAAGATGGCCCAGGGTGCTAAACCTGGTGAAGGCGGACAGCTTCCTGGTCATAAAGTATCCGATGAAATTGCGGGTCTGCGTCACTCCACGCCGGGTGTAACATTGATTTCCCCCCCACCTCACCACGATATTTATTCTATTGAGGATATGGCACAGTTGATATTTGACCTTAAATGTTCAAACCCTGGCATGAAAGTATCCGTAAAACTAGTATCTGAAGTTGGTGTTGGTACGGTTGCAGCTGGTGTTGCGAAAGGTAATGCAGATGAAGTTTTGATTGCTGGTGATGTTGGAGGTACTGGTGCGAGCCCATTATCATCCATTAAACATGCTGGTTCCCCATGGGAACTTGGTTTAGCGGATGCACAACAAACACTTGTACTAAATGGTCTTCGTGACCGTATACGTGTACAGGTTGATGGCCGCCTAAAAACTGGACGTGATGTTGTCATTGGTGCATTACTTGGTGCTGAGCAGTTCGGTTTTGGAACAAGCTCACTAATTGCACTTGGTTGTATCATGATGCGCAAGTGTCACATGGATACCTGCCCCGTAGGTATCGCAACACAAAATCCAAGACTACGAGCAAAGTACGGCGGACGTCCAGAATACTTAATGCGCTTTATGACATTCATCGCAGAAGATATAAGACGTATTATGGCAAATTTAGGTTACACCAAGTTTGAAGATATGATTGGTGATGTTGGTCGTCTTGATGTTCAAGATGCGATTGATCACTGGAAACAATCGAACTTAGATTTAAGTGCAATCTTGGCCCTTCCTAATACTTCACGTGGTCAGTCTATTAAGCGTAACCGTGAGCAAACTGATTTATTAGTAGATCAGCTAGACTGGAAAATCTTGGATGAGATTGGTGAAAAAATTCAAAAAGGTGAAACGTGTAGTATTACAATGCCCATTGAGAATATCAACCGTACAGTTGGTACAATAGTAAGTAACCGGGTAACGAAAGCACATGGCATTGACGGCCTACCTGCTGATACTGTAACGCTAAACTTTGAAGGAAATGCAGGTCAAAGCTTTGGTGCGTTTGCATCAAAAGGTATGACACTGAACCTAGTGGGTGATGCGAATGATTATGTAGGTAAAGGATTATCGGGCGGCAAGATTGTTATCAAGAAGCCAGAAGAATGTCCATTTGAATCCCATGAGAATATCATTGTTGGTAATACATTACTTTATGGTGCAACAGGTGGAGAAGTATACATCAACGGTCTTGCTGGTGAGCGTTTTGCAGTTCGTAACTCTGGCGTAACAGCAGTTGTTGAGGGTGTAGGTGACCATGGTTGTGAATATATGACAAATGGTAAAGTTGTTGTACTTGGCCAAACAGGTCGTAACTTCGCTGCCGGTATGAGTGGCGGTATTGCTTATGTATTTGATAAGCATCAATTATTTGATACGCTTTGTAATCTAGATATGGTTGACCTTGAGCCAGTTTTCCATGAGGAAGATGTCTCTGATTTAAAATCTATGATTGAAAAGCACCTAGAGCATACAGGCAGTAAACGAGCACAGTACATCTTAGATAATTGGCAAGAGATGATTGGTCGTTTCGTTAAAGTTATGCCACTTGAGTATCGTAAAGCGCTAGAGCGCCTAAAAGAACGTGAAAACTATCAGTCTGAAGAGACTGCAAGCACAGAGGAGGTTTTCAATGGCTAAACCTACTGGTTTCTTAGAATTTGATCGTCAGAATTTAACATACGCGCCAGTTGAAGAGCGAGTAAAACATTATAAGGAGTTCTCGATTCAGCTGACGGACGAAGATCTGAACAAACAGGCTGCTCGTTGTATGGACTGTGGTATTCCATTTTGTCATGCAACCGGTTGTCCAGTAGTAAACCGCATTCCTGAGTTTAATGACTTGGTCTACCAAGGTCGGTGGGAAGAAGCGAGTGCAAACTTACATTCTACCAATAACTTCCCTGAGTTCACCGGGCGTATTTGCCCAGCACCTTGTGAAGCATCTTGTACGCTAAACATCAATGATGATGCTGTAACGATTAAAAATATCGAATATCAAATTGTAGAAAAAGCATATGAAAATGGTTGGGTTAAGCCAATTATTGCTGATAAGAAAACAGGTAAAAAAGTTGCTATTATTGGATCTGGACCATCCGGTATGGCTTCCGCACAGCAACTTGCACGTGCGGGTCATGATGTGACACTTTTTGAGAAAGATGAGAAAATTGGTGGTTTGATGCGTTATGGTATTCCAGACTTTAAGTTTGAGAAGAACGTAATTGATCGTCGAATGGAGCAGATGGAAGCCGAAGGTGTAACATTTCAGTCTGGCGTATGCGTTGGTAAAGATATCTCTGTTCGCTACTTACAAAAGACTTTTGACGCAGTTCTTTTATGTATGGGTGCAGGTCAGCCACGTGACCTCCCAGTGGAAGGTCGTGATGCAGATGGTGTATATTTTGCAATGGAGTTTCTTGGTAAAAACAACCAAGTAGTGGGTGGCGAAATCACTGACGCAGAGCAAATCCGTGCCGACGGTAAAAATGTAATCGTAATCGGCGGTGGTGATACTGGTTCTGACTGTGTCGGTACATCAATTCGCCATGGTGCGAACTCTGTAACTCAGTTTGAGTTATTGCCTCAACCACCTGATGCTAAACGTAATGAAGCCACACCTTGGCCCCTATGGCCTCAAATCATGCGAACGTCCACCTCACACAAAGAAGGTTGCGAACGTCGTTGGTGTATTAATACTAGAAAATTAGTAAAAGATGCTGATGGCAATGTAAGCGAGCTTCATGGCGTTGAGGTTGAATGGTCAAAAGATGAACGTGGTGCATGGAAAATGACTGAAAAAGAAGGTTCTGAATTTGTACAGAAGGCAGATCTTGTTCTTCTTGCGATGGGATTTGTGCATGTTGTTCACCCTGGTTTAGTTGAAGACTTTGGCTTTGAATTAGATCATCGTGGAAATATCAAAGTAGACAAATCATGCATGACTACAAAAGAAGGCGTGTTTGCATGTGGTGATGCTGTTGATGGTGCTTCTTTGGTTGTACGTGCAATTGCAAAAGGTCGTATGGCAGCGCATCAAATCGATAAATGGCTAATGGGTGAAACAACACTACCCGTTCGCTAAAAAGTGACTTTTATAACTTAGCCGTAAACAATCTTTATTGTTTACGGCTTTTTTTGATTTAAGGTACAAACTATAACAATAAAATTAAATCTTGTAACGTATTACCTATATATGATCAATTAAATTGGGGATTTTTATGCGTAAGTTATTTACATTTTTATCTATTTCTTTCATCTTACCTGGTATATCCTATGCTAATCCAGATAAGAGAGTCCAAAAAGACCAAGCTCAGAAACGCCAACGTGACTTAATTCGACGTATCAATATGACGCAAAAGCAAAAACGTCAGCAAATGCTAGATCGCTATGATAAAGACAAAGATGGTCGACTGACAGAAGCAGAAAAAAAACAAATGCACATGGACCGTAAACAGGAAATGTTGGATCGCTTTGATGAAGATAAAGACGGTCAACTTTCTACTCAAGAACGTGAAGAAATGAAAGCAGAATTCAGGAAAAAGATCACTGCTTACTATGATAAAGATGGTGATGGGATGCTATCTGAACAAGAAAAAAAGCAAATGCATGCTGATATGCGCGGAAAGTGGAAAAAACACAAAGCCCGAGGAATTGAATATTACGACAAAAATGGTGATGGGAAAATATCCGATGAAGAAATAGCTAACCTCCCTGAAGAAAAGCAGCTAAAAATCAAGTATATGATTGAAAAAATGGATACGAACAAGGACGGTGTTGTCTCACAAGAAGAACGCCAAAATGCACGTGAACAACGAATGCGTAAACACATTCAAAAGGATCCCTCAATGATGTCAAAGATCGATTTAGATGGAGATGGGAAAATATCTGAACAAGAGAGAAAAACGTACGAAGACCATAACTAAAAAAACTTTCTTAACGAAGCCGAATAACGTAAAAATGTTGTTCGGCTTCTTTTATACTAGCAACAAAAAGTAAACCAAACAAAACATTAACAGTAAACGATAATTTACAGATGTACACATTTCATTTAATTCTTCGTAGTAATAATTCTTATTCACCCTATATCTAAGGCCTCAAAGACAATTGGCATGGGACTTGCTATTTTATATTTATCCCAACCCTCCCTCGAATGGCGAGTTAAGATTTACTTAACTCGCCTTTTTTTATGCTTACCCATATCCGTTCATTTACTACATTAAGTATTTGACTGAATTTGTTAAGAGCTTTAAGCTAAATGACTTTTAATAGAGGGGGTACAAACAAAAACTAAATCAATCTGTTTAGCTTTCAATGCGGCCGTTTGCTGCTTTACCCAAACGGTTATTTATCGCAATGCCAAGTTTTTCATTTGGGGCATATTCGGATACAATTTCTCGAAGTTCCATTTTATCAAGGCGTTGAATTGCAGCGAAGAAGTTCGCTGCTGCTTCTTTAGTATCGCCAGTTTGACTTAATATCTCAACTACTCCCTTAAAATGGAGTTTTGAAGGTTTAAATAAAAGCACACCGATATCCTCATACTCAGCATATTCCTCAGGAATTTCTTTAAATGCCAGAAGTTTCGTAGCAGGTGCATAATGATTTGGCATCATACCAGGACTTTCGGCTTGGGTTTCTGTTTCTTTTTTAGGAGATAGGATATCAACAGGCCCAATTATTGCTTCCATTTCTTCAATTGTTATACCACCAGGTCTTAATAAAACAGGTTTTTCACCTGTAAATGAAACTACTGTTGACTCCAAGCCAACTCGGCATGCACCGCCATCAATCACAACAGGGCACTTATCACCTAATTGTTCAATCACGTGTCCAGCTGAAGTTGGACTGGTACATGTAAAACGGTTTGCACTTGGCGCTGCTAATGGTGAATTGCAAAGACGTATTAATTTTCTAGCAATTGGTTGTGCAGGCATACGAACTGCTACGGTAGGTATATTTGCCGTAACAATATCCGGAACAGAATGCTTTTTGGGAAAAACAATCGTAAGCGGACCTGGCCAAAATGCATCCATTAAAATTCGTGCTTTATCTGGAACATCATCTACAAGGATTGCTAGCTGATCATAATCTGCAATATGAGCAATGAGGGGATTATTTTGAGGCCGCCCCTTGATCATAAAGATTTTTGCGACAGCATCAGGTTGAAAGACATCTGCACCCAATCCGTAAACTGTTTCTGTAGGAAATGCAGCAACACCACCACTTTTTATTACATTTGCTGCTTCATGTATTTTAGCGTCAAGGGCCTCTCGATGACTTGGGTGATTAAAAATCCAACTGGCCACATTTTGAATTTTATGAAATATCAGTGTTTCCGGGTTCAACTTAGCTAAGTGTTTTCCTCCACGTGAAGTCAGCAAGTAGAGTTGAGTTATTCCAAGCTCTCTAGCATTATCCTCTTCATTTGGGTGATCGTTGATTAAGAACGAATTTTCTAGGTTAAGTTCATACTTATGTTTACAGAGTTCAATATATTCTGTAATTTTTTTCTTTTCACCTGAATATACAAACCACTCTTTGATTTGTATACCTGCCTCAGATAGGGATTGATCTATAGTTGTATTGATTTCTTCAGCTTGAAGAGGAGGAACTCCGGCTATAGTATACGCACATTCGTTTGACAAAATGAAGAGTTGAAATTTGTTTTGAAGTTGCTTTAAAGCCTCAATAGTTTTGGGGTTAATTTCAAATTGATTAGGAACATCAAATAAGGTTCCATCACGATCTAAAAAAACCGCGAGCTGTTGATTATGATTAGAATGACTTGCTATTTCTGACAAAATATTAATCTCTTAAACTTATAAAGTGAAAACTTTTTGGAAAAGGTAAAGTATCTCGGGGATTTCTAGCGTCAAGATTTAGGTAAGCAGTATTTTAAGTCTCAGATAGCGTCTTTGATTTCTGCGACAATTTCTTCCATTGTCTTATGAGAGCAATCAATGGTAATGGAAGCATATTTTTTATAGAGGATATCTCGTTCGTGTTTAAGGTCTTGTAGGGTTTGGCCTGGCGCAATAACGACACCACGTTCCTTTAAACATCCTAATCGTTCCTGTAATTCTTTTAGCTCAATGTCTAATAAAACAATAGGTCCAAGCTTAGCTAAATTTTGCATTCCCTCCGGGCAATAACATGCACTCCCTCCAGTTGCAATGACTTGATCTTCAACTGTTAAGTTAGCCAACATTTTATTTTCTAAATCACGAAATCCATCGTTGCCTATTTCTGCAATGATATCAGATAAAGGAGAATGATGCTGGCTCTGAATTAGTAGATCAGTATCAAGGAAGTTGAAGGCAAATTCTTTAGCTAAAAGAACGCCAATTGTGCTTTTTCCGGCACCTGGCATTCCAATCAAACTTACATTATTTGCAATCATTAAAAATTATTTCTTTTTCTTTGCAGACTTTTTCTTTTTGCCACCAACGCCTAATGTAAGCTTGTCCACTTCAATTTTCATCGTCTTTACACGCGCAATTCCCTCTTGTGCGACTTGGTTTGCATCCAGCTCAGAGGTAAACTTTTCAATCACAATTTCTTTAGTTTGACCTATAAATTGTAGAGGTATTCTCCCGATTCCACATTTTTGAATATCCATTGACAATGAGCCATCTTCAATGCTAATTGGACCTTCAATATAACTACTAAGCTTAATATATTCTTGGTCAATTTTTGTTTGATGAAAGATAAGACGAACAGTATTAGTCGCAGAGTCCACAATATTGAACTCTATACCAGTCAGCATAAGACCTTCTCTTCCTTCTTCTAGGAAAGATTTTTTCTTTTCTACAATTTTATCTTCAGAAACATCAAACAAGTCTTGTAGCATGTAATTCCATGTTGCTTCGTCTCCAAATACTGCTCCTGTTTTTTTCTGAATGAAAGCATTTAGAAGCTTGATGCTCTTTGTTTTAGATTCGTCATCTAAATGACTCATCAATTCCGCTTGCGAGCTTTTGGGTGGTATATATAGTCCAGCTAGAACAACTAAAACTCCAATTAATAAAGTAGTAGATACAAAGTTTCGAACAACCTTTGTAAAGTCAAATTTCTTACCACGTGCTGACTTGGCTGCTTTCACTACTTGGTCATGGCTTAATTCATTAAGGTCTAACTTAACGCCACAACTTTTACAAAAAATTGCGCCAATTTGATTTTCGGCATTACACTTTGGACAACGTATCATAAAATTCTCCTAAAAATAAATAAATTTAATATATCCGATATGATACATCCAAAAGTATTAATAAGCAAAGAATGATCAAATATTCTGTATACAAGAACTAGAAATTAATATTCTGGTCTTGTTAGGACAACCACAGTTTGGTCATCAGCTGGGTCCGAGTAGTTTGAGTAGGCTGACACGCTATTTAGAATATGTTGAGAAGCCTTTTTAGGGATATCTTCAGCGAGCGCCCAAATATCAGTCAGTTTTTCCAAGCCTAATTCGATTTCTTCGTGGTTTACAGCCTCAGTAAGTCCATCCGAATAAAGCATCAATGACATACCAGGAAGCCAACTAAATGAGAAAGAGTCAAAACTCACGTTTAATTCTGGAGGCAATAGCCCCAGTGCAGGACCGTCGGGGCATATGACCTGTATTTGTCCATCAGGTTGCTTAATCAGCAATGGAGTATGCCCTGCTCTAGCATATTCAACTGTATGATCATGCCTATCTAAAAGTAAAAGTCCCATGGTGATGAACTGAGATGAATTAGTGTCCTTATAGAGAATACGATTCATTTCTCTCATAAGTCCTTCTAGATCTTCTTTAAAGTGAGAAGCGTTTGAACGTAAAATGCTACGGCACATAGCCATTAACATACAAGCAGGCATGCCTTTACCACTGGCATCGGCCACAACTGCTAACATTAAATCTTCTGAAATCGTAATAAAGTCAAAAAAGTCACCTGAAACTTCACGGGCAGACCGATAGGCTCCAAACATTTCATAAAAATCATGTTCAGGAGCTTTATCAGGTAACAAAGAGCTTTGGATTTGCTGAGCTAGTTGTAACTCTTGTTCAATTCGATTCTGTTTATCCAATTTTTTCAACATTTGAGAAACGGAGAATCCAAGTGCGACTTGGCTTGCTAAAGTTTCTAGAAGAAACATATCATCAATATCAAAATGAACTTCTCCCTCTTTTCTATTGAGCATAATGATCGTGCCAAGCATATCATGGCTAAGGCGAATAGGTACTGCCACAAGCGTTTTTACTACTTGGTTATCTCCAGGAAATACATCTTCTTTTAAAGTTGAATGTGCTGAGAAAAGTTGTGCAGTCAGGCCTGTTGTATTAGGTAAAGTTACAGACGAAGCTTTCAAGCACTTTACCATTGATTGTGCTTGAGAAGAGCTATTGGAGTTTAGCTCAGGTAGCACTCCATATTGCACCATTTTTTTCATAGAATTTTTATCATCTTGAAAAGTATAGATAAAGGTCGCCTCTGCTTTCATTGTTTCAGAGAGAAATTGTGCAACTTGAAGAACCCACTGATCAACGCCTTTACGAAAGGCAATACTTGCTGTAAAACGGTTTAAGAAATCAACAAGATCAGTTTTATCCTGCCCCACACGCTTTAATTTTCGTTTTGCTTTTTTATACCGTTCATAGATTAATACTAGAACGGTAATTAATACAAAGCATAAAATAGCTAAAAACCATGTCAACTTGACTCGACTCCTGATCGTTTTTCGTGAACTCACCTAAGGGGTCTATACTATATTCCCTAGACGCGAAATATCTTTAGCAAAATAGAAGAATCCTTTAAGATCTTTTAAGGTTTCGTAAACTGCCAAGACTTCCAGTCCTCATCAAATTCGGTTTGAAGCTCAAATAAATGTTTATTGGCAACGACCTCACCCGCTTTAGACTCTTGAGGAGTCGCTAAGGAAATCCCCCCGGCAAGAAGTGCTTTCAAAGATTCAGTTTTAAGTTTAGCACCACTAAATAATCCCCAATCAAAATCAATTCCAGATGCATTCCAGAAAACAGTTTTTTCTCTTATTAGGTGTTGATACTTTTGGAAGATTAATATATCGGTAATAACATAGTTTGAATCATCTGATAAACCGGATCCCATTACTTTACCAACTTGTACTTGGCGGTATAAAACAGGATTTCCCGGAGCTAAACTTCCTAGTTCATCACTTTTAAGCCTTACAACTAAACCAGGTGTTTGCTGTTTTAAATCAGAAAAACTTCTATATAAATTAAATGTATGTTTATCTTTAACAGGTATTGCATCTTTACTAGTTGTGGAAGAAAAAGAGATACCACCACGAAGAATAGAAGTTAAGGGTTTAGTCTGTACTTGAAGTCCACCAATACCACCACTTATCGTGATGCCACCGCTCATCCAAAATTGGGATTGATTATTTACAAAGTGCCGATAATCATCAGATATCCAAATATGAACAACGATGCGGTCTTCCTCTAGCTTAAAATTTAAAACCTTACCTACATTCAAATCTCTGAATAAAACCGGCACCCCTTTGCTAAGCCCATTTAATGAATCAGATTCTAAGAAAAGATGCAATCCAGCTAAGCTAGTATCTCCAAATGGAGGATCATCATTCACGACAAATTTTAATTTTTCATTTTGAGAATTTCCAGGTGAAACTAAGATAGATGTTTTTTTAAATAAGGTTCCAATTGGGCTATTATCAGGAGTCACCTTCCAAAATGAAGTATCCTCGTTTGTTAATAGGTCTGCATACTCAGATATCATAGCAGTTGCAATAACTTTACTAAAGTCTTTAGAGAATGAAAATCCTTCAATAAAACCAACATTGACTCCCTTCATTATAATTTTTGTGCTACCTGCTTTAATTCCTTCAGCATCTGTAAGTTCAAGCTCAATTCGCTTTCCATTTCGCCCCGCAATCCGATAATTATCCTTTAGATCAAAGATAGTACTAGAGTCGATCTTTTTAGCATTAGGTTCAATAGTATCAAATTCAATCCCTCCACTCATTAAGACAGGTAATGAACTAATTTTCATAGAGACACCATCTGCCAATGATGCATGTATGTCCACTCCTTGATGTCTCCAAAAAACAGATGAACTATTTATAAGGTCTTTAAATTGGGGTTTAATGGCAATATCTATGTATATTTGATCACGATCTTGATGCAATTCATGGTGAATAACCTTTCCCACTGTAATTTTTCTATAGCTAACGGGTGCACCAACTTTAAGACCTCCTAGATCTCCAGTAATTAACCTGATTCGCTTAGCTCCATTTTCAACTCGTAAAGGTGGCCTATAAGATATCACGAAAGTATCTGCTTCTTCTTTAGATTTACCAGGATACAGGTTGATATATGATCCAGTTATGATTGTATCAAGTGCTTGGAAACCGTTCACATTCAAACTTGGAAAAACTAACCAGAAATATGCATCTTCAGAAACAAGGTCACAAAATGGTTCTCTAATAAATATGTTTGCAGAAAACTCATCATTTTCCATGTCATAATTCCATTTATCAACACTCCCAATTTCATAGTTACGATATTTGATTGAGCTTAATGTTTCTTTTATACCATGTGTAGCATCAGGAAAAATTAATTTAAAGAACTTCCCTTTTCTAAGAGCAGTTTCTTTGTTTCTATGTAAAGTAAATCGTTGTCCTTCTTCAACGCTTTTTGCATGCTCATCAGGGGTATGTGCTACAATTGCTCCTAACAAGATACTTCTGATTGACTTTGAGCGAATTTTTACGCCGGACAGAGAAGCTTTTATGTCTAAACCTGAGCCGTCCCAAAAAACGGTACTTTCATTAACAAGGTGTATAAAACGTTTAAAAATTTGAATTTCTGTTAATATTTCTTGTGTAACTGGATCCATTTTTGTTTCCATCACCTGCCCAATCGTATACTGTTTATAGACAATTGGAGTGGCTGATGAAACTGTAGGCGACACAGGTGTTTTCAGGAAAATACGTAAGCCAGATGCATAGTCTGCATCATCAACCTCAGAAATATCTTTAAATATAGATTCTGCCTGGCCTTCTTCGCCAGGAATAAATTTAATATAACTTCCTTTAATTATTGTATCTAAATCGCTAATACCGTTAACACCCATCTTCGGTCTAGCTACGTAAAACTGGGCTCCCTTACCTAGTTTATTTCGATATTTTTCTTTCAATAATAATTTAAGGTGAACAAAGGAAAGGTCTTCTTTTGGGTTGACTTCTTTAACATGACCCGCAACTATTCCCCGAATCATCACTCTAGTGCCAACTTCCAGACCTTCAGCAGTCCGAACAACAAAAGTAACTTCAACTCCAGTAGACATCGCTACATTTTCATCTTTGTGCAATTCAAATGTATGACGGTCTTGGGCTGGTGGAGAAACTGAATAATCATATGGATAGTCAAAAGCAATTCCGCCATCAAGCATACTGGCAACTGTACCCGTTTTGATTTTTACGCCATTTAGACCTGCATTAATCTTAACGCCAGAAATATTCCAAAATCTTGTATCTTGTCTAACAAAGCTTTTATATTCTTTTTCGATATATGCAAAAATCTTTACTTTGTTAGAAACTTCGTCTAACTCATAACGCTCAACTTTACCCACTTGGATTTTTCTAAAGTAAAGTGGAGAACCTTCGGAAATGCCATCCAGACTATCAGATTGCAAGATAATTCTCAAGCCAGGTGAATTTTCATTGCTCAAAGGTATATTTTCTAAGCCCGTAAATTTAAAAGTAGGCTTACCATCTCCCGGAAGAAATGTAATATATTGACCACTTAATATTGTATCTAGTCCTTCAATCGAACTAGCCGAAATTCGGGGTTTTACTAACCAAAACTTTGTTTCTGACTTCGCAAAATGTTTATATTGTCGGTCAATTCTTAGAAATGCTGTAACGGTAACACCATCAGTATTTAATTTTAATTGCTCTACTTTACCAACTTGAACGCCTTGGTACATAATCTTAGTTTTACCACCAACAATTCCTTTACCATTTAAAAAACTGACTTCAACTAAGACTCCTTGTGTTTGCCAATGATAAAAGAGCATTCCGAAGCCAATTAATATGGCTATAAATGGAACAATCCATACCAATGGAAAATTCCGTTTTTCATGAACTTCTGGGTTCGGAAAGCTACCTTCTGCTATCTTATCTTCATCTTTCGGCATTTTTACCTCCATTTATTTCATTTTTCAAGCCTTGATCCCACATCACACGAGCATCGAAACTTTCTGCTGCAAAAACTGTAAGAATAACAACCATACAAAACGATGTGGCAGCCGCACCTGGGAAAATGATTGCTAAACTACCTAACTGAACTAAAGAACTCAGTAGGGCTACAACAAAGATATCCAACATTGACCAACGACCAATTTTTTCTACCCCCCTAAAGAGTATAGTTCGATGCCTTAATCTCGATCTTTTACCAAATTGAGCAGTGTAAATTAAATAAGCGAGGCATATAAGCTTGGCAATTGGGATCAAAATACTTGCTGTTCCAATAATGATAGCAATCCCATACATACCTTCATCAAAAAAGTAAATCACACTATCCATAATCGTTCCTGGGCTTTTATTGCCAAGAGCTTCAAAAATAGAAATTGGGTAAATATTTGCAGGAATTACAAACACAGCTGCAGCAATTAGAAAGGCCCAAGCACGAGCTATATTTTCTGGTTTTCTTTGATGAATAGGAGAACCACAAAAATCACATTCATCTGGGCAATCGTCTTGTTTATAAACAGATTCACATGTCTCACAGCGCAAATAGCCATGGTCACAGGCACGTTTAAATGTTGTTTTATCATCACTCATCGTATGTAAACTCCCTTAATCTTCGCCACAACATCACGTTATCGCATGCATAATTTGCAGCTAATGAGGCAATTAGATAAGCAAAAACAAAGAAGATGCCTGTCATTAATTTAACATGTGCAATATCACCAAGCTTTATAAGCACGACAAAGAAGGCTAAGATATATACGTCAATCATTGTCCAGTATGCAACTTTTTGATGAATTTTAAGTGCTTTGACCATTCCTGGCAATTTTACTTTATATAGCAGTCCAAAGCATACATATGCTTGAGTGAAAGAATGAATTAGCGGGAAAATCATACAAAAAAGAAACAAGCTAATTCCGCAAGCGACTTTGCCATATCGAAAAAAATCAATCACGCCATCAAATACAACAGCATTTCTATTATTTCCGACTTTATCTAGATTAATTAGAGAAAATAAATTAGCGGGGATAAACAAAATAAGAGCCGTAAGAGCGAAAGAAAACCCCCGATGTATGAATCTAGTTTTCTTTTCATATAAGTGATGTCCACATACTGTGCAGTGAACAGGTTGCCTTACTTTAGTATGCTTATATTCATAAATAGTATCACAGTCACGGCATATAATTAAATCGGACTGTATTCTTCTCGACATAATTGAACCCTTTCCTACGCACTCTATTTAAGTACCAGTGCTCCTTAAATAATCATCATAGGCATAGAATTAAAAATTGCAAAGAAATATACTGTAAAAAAGCCATTAAAGTGAGCTTAAAAGAACTTCCCTCATGCCTAGTTTGAGCTATATTCATAGTTCAGTGAATTTTGCATAGAATAATAGCTTAACCCCGAGGTGCTAATAATGAGCTTACATGAGCTAGCAGGAAAGCCTGCTCCTAAAGAAATTTTAACTAATATTCCACGTTTAATTAGTGCATATTACACACAGTCTCCTAACCCTGAAGACCCAGACCAAGTTGTTACTTTTGGTACTTCTGGCCATCGTGGCTGTTCTTTTGATTCTACGTTCAATGAGAATCATATTTTAGCGATCACACAGGCTATTTGTGATTACCGTGTAAAAGAAGGAATTCTAGGTCCCTTATTTATAGGGATGGATACACATGCACTATCTGAGCCTGCATTTATTTCTGCAATTGAAGTTCTAGGAGCAAACAAAATAGAAACCTATATTCAAGAGGGTATTGGCTATACTCCAACGCCAGCAGTTTCACATGCGATCTTAACTTACAATAAGGGAAGAGCCACTGGTTTTGCAGACGGTATCGTTATTACCCCCTCTCACAATCCCCCTAATAATGGTGGTTTTAAATATAATGGAACAAATGGTGGGCCTGCAGATACAAGTGCTACAACCTGGATTGCGAACCGTGCAAATGAAATTTTGAAAAATGGTTTACTGGGAATTCAGCGTTTAAATTACCAGCATGCGTTAAAGAGCTCCACAATTCATGAGTTTGATTATATTAGCAATTATGTAAATGATTTGGGCAATGTTTTAGACATGGACTTAATTCGAAGTTCTGGTTTAAAATTAGGTGCGGATGCTCTGGGTGGTGCAGGTTTGGCTTTTTATCCTAGAATTGCTGAAAAGTATAATTTAAATATGGAAGTGCTTAATGCACATCCTGACCCGACATTTTCATTTATGACCGTGGATAAAGATGGGAAAATCCGTATGGATTGTTCATCTCCTTCTGCAATGGCGAGTTTAATCAGTTTGAAAGATGATTATGATATTGCTTTTGGAAATGACCCAGACTTTGACCGTCATGGTATTGTGAACCCTGGTACAGGTTTAATGAATCCAAATCATTATCTTGCAGTAGCAATTCAGTATCTATTTCAGAATCGTCCCAATTGGCGGCCTGATGCTGCAATCGGAAAGACGCTCGTTTCTAGTACAATGATTGACTATGTTGCAAAATCAATTAATAAAATCCTTTGCGAAGTACCTGTTGGGTTTAAATGGTTTGTTCCAGGTTTATGCGACGGTAGCTTAGGCTTTGGTGGAGAAGAAAGTGCTGGTGGTTCTTTCTTACGTTTTGATGGTACTGCTTGGTCTACTGACAAAGACGGTATTATCATGTGTCTTTTAGCGGCCGAGATGACAGCTAAGACAGGCAAAACACCGGGTGCGCATTATGAAGAACTTGTAGCTAAATTCGGTTCTCCAATTTATGATCGAATTGATGCTCCCGCAAACCGTGAAGAAAAAGCAAAATTATCTGGTCTATCTCCAGAAATGGTAACAGCATCTGAACTAGCTGGAGATGCAATTACTGCAAAATTAACTAACGCTCCGGGTAATGGTGCAGCGATTGGTGGTTTGAAAGTATGTTGTGAAAAAGGATGGTTTGCTGCTCGGCCATCAGGGACAGAAGATATTTACAAAATTTATGCAGAAAGTTTTGTGAGTGAAGATCACCTTGCGAAAATTCAAACAGAAGCTAAGGAAATTGTTTCAAAAGCAATTTCTTAATTTTTTATCTTGCTGTAGGATTTTGCGTCCTACAGCAAGAAACCTTCTAAACGGAGTAAAAATTCTTTACGCTCCAGACCGCCTGCATAGCCAACGAGTTTCCCGCCAGCCCCAATCACCCGATGACAAGGTACTATGATTGAAATTGGGTTCTTATTACTAGCACCACCAATGGCACGTACGGCTTTAGGGTTTCCTATTTTGATTGCAACATCGCCATATGTACATGTTGCTCCATAAGGAATATTCCTCAGTGCATCCCATACATTGTTTTGAAAATCGGTGCCAACAGCATAACGAATGGGTAAATCAAATATTTGAAGCTTACCACAAAAATATAGATCGAGCTGCTTGCAAACTTTGCTAGCAAGATCTTCCTCATATTTCTGGATTTGATTCATCTCAACAAATTTCACATGACTAACCTTAATTAAATGTTTGTCCTTTAAAATTATTTGAAGTATCCCCATAGGACTCTTGTAATATAAGGTTGAATGCATGCTATTTCTTACTTCTGAAAAGCCAAGATTGTCCAGCTGGAACTGCGCACCATTCTTCTAAACTAATTCCAACTTTCTTGTTACTTATAACCTCTTCAGAAAAATCAAATTCTTGAATTCCAGGAATATCCTTTTCCAAACGAAACCATTGCTCATGATTATAGTCCATGTTAACTAAAACAAGTGCTATAGGTTTTCCACTTTGTGGATCTTTACGAATTGCTGCAATTATCGCATCATGCTCATTCAAAACAAAGTGAATATTACCAGGTTGCAAGAAGCAATTTTCTTGATTCAAAATCTCATTCAAATGAGTGACTTTTTTTACTAAATCAGTATTAAAGTTCAATTTCATTCGATCTTTAAAACCTATAAACTGGGGTCTTTGCTCCAATTCATTTACAAGCCCTTGAACGATTCCCCAAGGACCTGCACCTAGCAGGGCACATACATATAGTCTTGATAAAGTGGCAGCAGTACTTCCAAACTCTTCTAAAGCAAAACCACTGTCATGGCTTACAGAAGGACAGTAAAACCTCAATTGATGACTATGATTGTGGGTGTACTGAAGATAATTTCTAAGCTGTGGGGAAAATTTATGTTCCCATGGCGTTGCTAAAATTAAGTTCAGGCTATAATCCATTACCTGTTTTTCAATATTATTACCAAACAACTCTCCTAAGATGATTAAATTGGGAAACTCTTCTCTTAATTCATCTAAACATTCTCTCACAAAAATAGGGTCAGAAGAATGTAAGTTATCTAGACGAATCATTGGAACAAAAGACTTAGCAGCAAAACGAACCCAATATTTAACATAGGATTTCATATATTTAAATAAATCAGCTCGAACCTTAAGGTTTCTCTTTTGGTAATCTAATAAAACCAAATCTTCCCATTTATACCATGTGTGTCCATCAGACCAACCAGCGCGCTTCAAACCGTTTTCTTCTTCCAAATCTCGACAAAACCATTCAGGATGGGAGTCAACTAAAGCTGAGTCCGTCCCTACATGATTAAAAACCAAGTCCACACATATACCAATTCCTAGGTTTTTACACTTTTGTGCAAAAGTATCAAGTGATTCTTCTTGACTTTTATTGTCTGGTAGAAAATGCGGATCTAGTTTAAGTAAATCTTTTGCTGCATAAGGGCTTTCAGAATAGGCAGTTTGAGAGAGCGGTAGAAGATGAACCATATTAAAGCCAAGTGCGGCAATATTATCTAGATCTTGGCTCATTTCATCTAGCGTCCCAGATATTACTGGTATAATTGTATAAATTTTTAATTTATTAAAATTTTGTGGGTCTGCTAAAAATGCAAATTGATTTTTAGCGATCTTCCAGGTATCAGTTACTTTATATTCTAACCATGCATCATAGCTACCAAGTTTGTTCACAGAGATTTCAGTAGTCCATGAACTTGTTTCTTTTTGGTAACTTGCATCAAAGTATAGAGGGGAAGTTTCATAGGTAATTCTTGCAGCTAGCCTCACTGCAGATACGTCCCCCAATTGCTCAGGCATTTGAATTTTTAGTGGATATTGTTCATTAGCATTAACCCTAAAGAATGCCTGTTTTTTTTCAGGTAAAGAACACAAAAGAAGAGCGCTCTCGCAAGCGCCCTCTTTTCGCACATGTGTGCAATCATCTGTCATATTATTCAGCCCAAGTAATCAACCCAGGTAGGTATGGAGAAGCTAAGTTCGCATGTCCAGGAAGAACGCGGACAGTGAATCCATAAGACCCCCCTATTGAAACCTTAATTTTCGATTCGTATAAACATACTTCTTTTTCACAAGAATGTAGTGTCATAACTTCACGGTGTGTTTCGGTGAACTCTTTTTCAGGACTCAAAGGACCATGGTAACATTCTACCTGGATATTTCCACCGTCAAATTGACCTACATCTACTTTAGCCTCAATAGGAACCGTTGCACCTTTTGAAATATACTCTTCATCTAACGTTATTACTTCATGTACTTTTACTTCATGCCAGTTTTGTTCTGCTTTCTGGCGCCAAGCAGCAAGCTCACGTGCTGCATTATAATCGGCATCTACAAGTAGCTTTTCACTTTTTAATGCTTTTGAATAGAATTTTTCAACATAGTCGGCAACCATACGATTACTTGAGAATTCTTTACCTAAAACAGACACGGACATTTTAGATTTACGAATCCACTCCACTGGAAGACCTTCTTCATTTCTTTCGAAGAATGTTGGAATTACTTCTTTTAGAAGGGTACCAATTAGGAGTTCACTTTCCACTCTATCTTGATAGTGAGGATCATCATAGGATTCACCTTGACCAATTGCCCAGCCCACATCTGGCGTGTATGCTTCATCCCACCATCCGTCAAGAATAGAAAGGTTCAAGCTACCATTCAGGGATACTTTCATTCCAGAGGTACCAGATGCTTCCATTGGACGACGTGGATTATTAAGCCAAATATCAACACCTTGGACCATTTGACGCCCTACTTCAATATCGTAGTCCTCCAGAATTATCAAGTTTTTCTTAAAGTCTGGATGCTGTGCAAGCTCATAAATACGGCGAATGATATCCTTACCCATTTCATCTGCAGGGTGAGCTTTACCAGCGATAATTATTTGTACAGGACACTCAGGATTACATAGAACTTCACGAAGTCTATTTTCGTCCATAAACAGTAAAAAAGCACGTTTATAAGTGGCAAAACGTCTAGCAAAACCAATAGTCAATGCATTGCTATTAAAGATATCTTGTACTTCGGCCAATTCTGTGGCAGGAGCATATCTACGTTGCATTTGCTTATAAACACGTTCACGTACAAAACGAATTAGGCGTTTTCTATTTTTAAGCTTAAAGTCCCAAAAATCTTTATCAGAAATATGGAAAACCCCATTCCAGATTTGTTCATCGTTGACTTCTTCAATATTTTGAGATGGGGAATGAGCTTCTAGCATAACTAAAAGTTTTGGATCTAGCCAAGTACGTGCGTGAACGCCATTTGTGACATGACCAATTGGTACTTCATCAACTGGAATGTCTGGATACAGGTTCTTCCACATATCTCTTGATATTACACCATGTAAAGCTGCAACACCATTTGCGTATGCAGCAAAACGAAGTGCAAGTACTGTCATACAGAACTCTTCATCTGGGTTATATGGGTTTTCACGTCCAAGACCTAAAAATTCATCCCATGAAATACCTAATTGTGGGATGTACTCCATAAAGAATGGTTCCAATAGATATGCAGGAAAACGCTCATTACCTGCAGGAACAGGTGTATGCGTAGTAAATACTGTAGATCCCCATACAACTTCACGCGCTTCTTTCAATGATAGACTTTTGTCGGCCATTAGCTTTCTTGTACGCTCTAACAATAAGAATGCAGCATGTCCCTCATTTACGTGATAGATTTTAGGCGCTAACCCTAATTTTTCCAAGGCCATCATACCGCCAATCCCTAATAAATACTCTTGGCATACGCGAATATGACGGTCTGGATCATATAGCATTTTGGTAATCACACGATTCTCTAGTGTATTTTCATCAATATTTGTGTCTAGCATGTAAATTTTGATGCGACCAACATTCACAGACCAAATTTGGAACCATACATCTTGACCAGCAATACGAATACATACTTTGTGAGCTTCACCATTTTCATCTTTTTCAAGATTTACAGGAATTGATAACCAGTCATTATCTAAGTAACTTTCTTGTTGACGGCCTTCTTTATTTAAGGATTGGTGGAAGTAGCCCTTATAGTATAGAAGACCAATACCAATCAATGGTAAACCTAGATCTGAAGCAGATTTCATATGGTCACCAGCTAAAATACCTAAACCTCCAGAATAATTTGGAAAACTTTCATGAATACCGTATTCACAGCAGAAGTAAACTATTTCATTAGAAGTTTCAGACTTATATTTTTTGGAGTACCAAGTATCCGCCTTCATGTAACTTTTAAAGTCAGCATATACTTTTTCCATTTTAGCAACATAAACTTTGTCTTTAGCAACTTCATTCAAGCGCTCTTGAGGAAGTTCACAAAGCATACGAGATGGATTTGAGTGTGTCACTTTCCACAATTCAGGGTCTAGTTCCTCAAATAATTCTTGTACATCATGATTCCATGAAAAGTACATATTATTTGCTAGTTCACTGAGTGGATTCAACTTTTTAGGAGTGTCTGGTAGGACAGTAAAAGATTTAATTTTCATAGTTACCCTTTCTGCAATTTCAAGCTTTCTTCTATGTCGTTTAAAATATTACAGTATACCACATACGCGTCATGCGGAGAACGGTATGGATTAAAGTATTTGTGTACATCTCCATCAGAGAACCATTTTGTACACATGTAGTAAAAGTGATCCGAGGTTTGTAACTTACGCCAAGATTCAATGATACCATCATCCTTAGATGCCAAAACTTGTTCTTTGAGGTCTCCCAAGAACTCCATTGCTGAATCCTGAAGTGGGTTTCCAATCCAAGCAGTTAAATCACGTTCAACATCTGCCCATGAGATATCATAAGGAACGTCAATTTTAGACATTGCCTGTTGCGTAGTAGCAACTTCTGTTGGTGTTTTGAATGCAAAATCATCTTCTCCCAGGATGGCACCAGGCAGTTCTTTCATAAAATCAAAGATGCCAGTTTCTTTGCGTTGATGTTCACCAAAAGTTTCATAGTCCATAAATAGGTTAACAACTTCACCGTTACCAGCGACCTGTTTAAGCCAACCGATATATTTATCAACAGTAATGGGGTATTCTGGACAACCTGCATTAGAAAATCTAAATGCGATATCATCAGACAATCTATAATTACGAAGTAAAAGTTTTAGTTTGTAACAATTAGCAGGCATATAACAGAAGTTTGGAGTCCGCCAGCCTAAGATCTGGTTTGCTCCTTCTGTAAGCATTACTTTATATCCCATATTTTCTACTTGCTCTGCCAGCTGATTGTTGTATATCAGCTCCGTATTCCGGAATGCAGTAGGTTCGTAGCCAAAAGTATCTTTCATCAAGTCACGATGTTTCTGTACTTGCGCGATGAATTCTTTTTCATCATGACAAGATGCAAGAGAGTGGTAGTAGGTTTCGTTGATTAGCTCCACGCATCCCGTATCCACAAGCTTTTGGAATGAGTCAATCACCTCTGGAGCATATAGTTTAAACTGTTCAACAGCAGTACCAGAGATCGAATAACTCAATCTAAATTTCATATTATGTTGTTTAATTAAGTCCAACATCATTCGATTTGCCGGCAGATAACAACGAGTCGCTACCCGTTGCATAATATCTCGGTTAAGATATTCATCAAAGTAAACACGGTCCTGACCTATTTTAAAGAAGTTATAATCTCTTCTTAAGCGGAATGGTTGGTGAACCTGAAAATAAAAGCATACATCAATCATGCTGTCACCTCTTTATAATGAGCAGCCACTTTGTTGGCAGCACCATCCCAGTTAATTAGCTCAAGTTCCCGAGTAGCATTTATAGCCATATTATTGGCGTACTCCTCATCGGTTAATAAATTGACAATACTTTCGGTCAGTCGATCTACATCCCAGAAATCTACTTTTTCAGCATTTTCAAAAATTTCAGCAATCCCAGACTGCTTAGAAATGATTACTGGGGTTCCATATAAAACAGCCTCAAAGGGAGTAATACCAAAGGGTTCAGAAACCGAGGGCATTACATAAACATCACTCATAGCAAACATATCTTCCACATCACTTCCACGAAGGAAACCTGTAAAGTGAAAATGCTTTTGAAGACGTTCCCGCGCAATACGTTCCACCATCCTAGGCCATAAGTCACCTGAGCCAGCCATCACAAAGCGAACATTAGGAACTTGATCAACAACTTTCCGAGCGGCTTGTACAAAATAGTCCGGCCCCTTTTGTCCAGTAACACGACCTAAGAACAGTACAATTTTCTCATCCAGATTACGTTTAACTTGTGCTCTTTGAACTGTTACATCTTTTGATACAGCATTGTGCACGACATGCACTTTTGCAGGATCTAAGTCATAACAGCGGATCACAATATCTCTTGTTCTGTGAGAAACAGCTAAGACACGATCAGCATTTTGAAGTCCATATTTTTCAATTTCAAAGATTTCAGTATTCGGATGTTCGCCACTGCGGTCAAATTCGGTTGCATGGATATGACATACTAATTTTTTACCCGAAATTTTCTTTGCTTCAACGCCTGCAACATAAGTCATCCAATCATGCGCATGAATCACGTCAAATTGTTCTTGTCCTGCTAGCTGTGCTGCGACTAATGCATATCGAGCCACTTCATCCATTAATTGAGGTCCATAAACCCCAGAAAACTCAAATTTACCAATTTTTTGATCTTCATAGCGTGCTTCAACAACAGATTCATTATAATTCACCTGTTCTTTAAGCCATGTTTGATAAGTTACTTCATTCAGATAAGGCCTTAGGGTAGAATCCACTTCCAAGAAACGAATCGTTTCTGGAGAGACATCCCTTAACATTTCGCGCCTACTTCTAGTTACTTCAACATCGCTTGCACCCATCAAGTGAAATAAGTCATCACTTACCGCTTCGCCATTAATTTTAGGCATAACAAACAGAATTTCTTCTCCAATGTTAATCATTGCTTTTGTTAGCCCTAAGCATGCAGTTCCTAGTCCACCACTAATATGTGGAGGGAACTCCCAACCAAACATCAAAACTTTCATTTAATTGCTCCTTTCCTGGATCATATTCCAAGCACGAATCGTTTCACCAACAGACCATGCCTGCGAGAAACACCCTCTATAAAAGTGCGGTGGGTCACCATCATAAATCTCAGATAAACCACCTAAGCAACCCTTTTTCAGATGAACAGAAAAAAGGTTCTCAAAGTTTTCATATAATTTTTTTGCTTTAACGGCCGGTCGGTCAGCAGCAGCTAATGCTAATGCAGTGTAATGACCAATTAACCATGGCCAAACTGTACCTTGGTGGTAGGCAGCATCTCTTTTTTCTGGTGGCCCAGAATAAATTGGGCAATAGCGTGGATCAGCCGGGGAAAGAGTGCGAAGCCCAAATGGGGTAACGAGCTCTCTCTCAATAACCTGAAGCATCGATTTTTTATGTTTTTTCAAAACTGGTAAATCAGAGATTGCTCCTGCTACACATTGATTTGGGCGAACTGTAAAGTCTCTACCATGTTGGTTCACAACATCCGCAAAGTAGCCAAGTTCTTCAGACCAGAAAGTCTCCAAAAAGTTTGCCTTCGCAGCTTTTAGAGCCTCATCTAATTGTTTTGGAAACTTAACTTTATATTTTTTTGCATTCTTTTTAGCAACCGCAAGTCCATGGATCCACAAGGAATTGATTTCAATTGGCATTCCATATCTTGGTGTTACAGGAACTCCATGGACCTGAGCATCCATCCATGTTAATTGGGTATGCTCATTACCTACCCATAGTAATCCGCTATCCTGATACCATACATCAGCAGGTTTGCTGTCAGCATAGGCATTCAAAATTCGGATCATTGCAGGTAGCAAATCTTTTTCAAAGCCTTTTTCATCGCCTGATTTTTCAAGATATTGGGAGCATGCAAACATAAACCACATGGCGGCATCCGCACTATTATAAGAAGGCTGATTTTCACCAATTGGAAGATAGTTTGGAATTAAGCCATCTTTTTCATACCTTAAATATGATTTTAAAACTTTGAGTGCTAGCGAATTCTTTTGGTTTGTTTCAAGAATAAGGCCAGGTAATGCAATCATTGTATCTCGACCCCACTCTACAAACCATGGATAGCCGGCAACGATAGATGTATCACCCTTATCATTACCAACGATAAAATGTTCACCATGGTACTTTAACACAGCAATTTCATTTGGTTCAGACTTATATTGCGCCTGTTTTTGCTGTCTACTTTTATACTCTTTTTCCCAAGCTTCCTCAGCAGTTGTGTCATGATCTTTAGTTAATGATGCTCTAAAAAAGACAACATCACCTTTCTCGATTGTTTGCTCAAATAAACCAGGGCAGAAGTTATCTTCTTGATATTCAAACCCTCGAGCACGTTCTTTTAAATACTCTAACCTTTTTCGCCAATAGGGGCCTGCATGAAAGAAAGTTTCTTTTGAAAGGTCAAAGTATAACGGCGGCATACCATCATAAGGGTCCACTTTGAAGGAGTTATCTTCCATAAAAGTTTTAACACGCAAGTACATATTTTCTTGCGTCAGAGCATGGTTTTCACGATATGCTAAAAAGGGTTCTAAATTAAACAGGAATGGCTTTTCAGAATTTAAAACTTCAAATCTATAAATAACAGTATTTTCATTGGGTAGCATCATAAAAGATTGCTTTAGTCTGATATCGCCAACTCTGAAATAATGTTCGGGGCAAATTTGTGCTTCAAATGAGTCAATATATTTGTGCCCAGTTGGGTCAAAAACGCCCGGAAATTTGTTTGTAGAAAATCTAAAGATATGACCATTGACACGAACCGAAGGTTCTAATTTTGAAAGCAACACAAACTTTCCACCAAGTTCTGGTAATTGTGCAACAAGTGCACCATGGTATTTTCGTGTATGACACCCAACAATCGTGCTATTTGCATAGCCACCAATTCCGTTTGTTTCCAGCCACTCATATCGTAAAGACTTTTCTAGGTTTAAATATTCTTCACGATCGAATATAAAATCCATAATAACCTCTCTATAATAATATCCTTAAGGTATGATTCGTTGAAACTTCCCTCATGTTTCGACTACCAAATTATACCTTTGCGTGATTATTTCACGCTTCGTTCACCTCAAAATTCGTTGTATGTAACCAACAAACATCCACAACGAAAGACTATATATTCTATGTTTTCATAAAGAGATAATCACAAAACAAAGAATCCAATAAAGACATATCTTAATACAATCTTCTGACAACATTTCTATCCCAAAAATATTTTCAGAAAATTAATGTATGCAAAAGTTAAATATAACATCCACGATTAGCTAATTTCACCGAGACCCCTATAATCTCACTAGCTAAAACCAACAAAACCAACAAAGTTCAAATGTTTTAATGTCCCCATATAGAGTTAAAAGTTCTAATGAAATAGATCAATAAATATAATTAAAAGATTTCTTGTTAAAACTTAAAGCAAGTAAACTTTATGTTAAGAAAAGACTATAGGTTCAATTTAATCAGTTACAACCTATATGGGTTAGATAGATGCTAGATTTTAAGCTAAAAGATTAATCATATGAATTTTTAAGAGTTTCACCAGGAATATATTCTGGTTGAACGAAGATTTTCCAGTCTTTTATGTTCTGGTCTAGTACTTTTTCTTGAAGCCATCTACCTGCATTTTCGCCTAAAAGAGTCACATCTAGACTCATGGTATCGATAGGCGGGTAGACAATATCTCGAATAGCTGCGTTATCGAATCCAGCAATCGCGAGTTCTTGGGGGACCTTAATACCAATTTTATTGCATTGCTGCAAAAGTGAAATTGCGATCACATCATTAAAGCAAATGACTGTATTATATTGTGATTGGCGAATTCGGTCAGCAAGGATTTCGTCAATTTCTTCGACTTTTTCTACAGTCAAAATTCTTTCTTGGGGATCAATAAAGCCTCTTTTTTCCAGCGCATGAATAAATCCTTCCATTCTAAGTGCAGCGACATTAGGCGATGAATTTAAACTCAAATAACATGGATTGCTATTCACAATTTTTTCATAAGCATTGTGCGTAATTGTTTCCACTCCCTTTTTGTGATCACAAGTAACAAAATCACCTTGTTTCCATTCCCGGTTGATTACCAAAATAGGAATTCCTTTTTGCTTGAGAGCTATTGTAACATCAGACCTTGGTTGGGTAAAAGCAAATATAACTGCATCTATCCCCCCCCCTTTTTTATATTGATTTTGAATTAAATCTGTTTGGCGAGAAGTTGTAAGAATATTGGCTTTTTCTGTTGGTACAAAACATTGAATACCATTTAGAAGTTCAGAATAATCATAAAACAATTGTACAGAGCGTTCACTATGAAAAGGAAGAACAACCATTACATTTAAAATTGTCCGTGAAGCTGATCGACGAATGACCCTTTTTTGATAACCAAGTTCTTTAGCTATTTTACGAATTTCATCAGCTCGGTTTCCACTAATTAAATTGGACCCATTCAGTACACGCGAAACTGTGCTTGTAGCAACACCACACCTTTCTGCAATATCCTGAATCGTTACTTTAGACATGTAAACCTTTCTTAAACTGATGAATGAATGGATCATTTTATCACCTCAAACTTTAATTTTCAACTTAAACAGTGTATTTTCAATAATCTAGATGTTGACCTGCCCGCAAATAGATAGTATACTAGATATTACGAGTATTTTATTAAAAATGATATAATTATTGGAGTTATTATGCGAAATTATATTTATCTTGTTTTTTTCATGGCGTTGCAAGTCTCTTATGGTCAAGTGGTAAAGAGTATTCAGTCTGGGATATGGGAAGATCCACAGATCTGGTCAACCGGTGAAGTACCCAACGAGAGATCTGAGATTATTGTGGAGCATGAAGTTTTAATTACCCAAAACCTTCATATACGAAAGAAGCTTAGCTTGCAGAAAAATGCTCAAATCATTCTAGACAACAGTAAAAATGAGGTTGTGCTATTCATTCACAATGGTGGACTCTTAGTGAGCAAAGGTAGCCCTCAAAATTTTATAGCCATCGAAGCAACAAGTAATAAATTCCCAGGTTTCATATCAGATAATAGTGAAAATGGTGGTGGTATCATTCAAGCAAATCACACAAAATTCATCAATCTTCGCGACCATGAAAATTACCAAGCGTGGTATTTTCGTCCAAGTGGTTCATCTGCTCATTTAGTAATTGAAGACTGTATCTTCGAGAAATGCGGTCGTATCAGCCCACGCTACACAATTGCCGCTGGCGGTGTTGCAAGATTTATAAGAAGCGTCTTCAGAGATAGCCAAGTAAAACCAAAGGAAATGCGTAAAAAGTATGAGGAGTGGTATACTTTCACTACGGGAAGTATGCCAGGAGCGGAGTGTGAAGTCACATATTGTGATTTTGATAAAACCGTTTATTTGCTTCGCCCCAATGGCTATAGAGTAGAAAATAATATTTTTCGTGATGGTGTTCATGGCTATGTACATTTAAGTGGTGATTGGACTTCTTTTGCTTACAATATGATTCGTTGGAAAACGCCCAAAGAAGATGATTTTGGTTTTCGATACGGCAATAAGATTGAGCATTGTATGTTTATAAAAGACTATGAATATTGGAACCCTCACTTTATAATTGTAGGTAAAGGCAAAGGTGTGGCAGAAGTTTCAGGTTGTATTTGGTGGTATAAAGGTTTAAGTAGTGGCAAGCATGTTGAGGGTGATGGCATTATTATAGGTGCTAGTGAGGGCACTCAATACTCGGATGCTCAATTAAAAATTACTCAAAATATTTTTCTACCTAATGGAGATGGATCAGCAAATAAAAATGGACTTACATGCACAGGGGTGACAGCACTTGGCGACAAAAAAAATGCCCAAATCGTATTTACTCATAATACAGTTTATGCGGAAGGGATGGGGGGTATCAACCTTGGAGAAACAAATGTCAGTCACAAAGGTTTAGTTAAAGAAATTTCCCATAATATATTTTGGGCTAGCAAGGAATCTTTAGGTAGCAAAATTCGTAACCTTGGTCACAGTGAAGCTGGCATTATTGACTCTTCAAATGTATTTAAAAATGTAGGTTACATGGTAAAGACTTCTACCCCGACACTTAAGAGCCAGGGCTATTTAAAATTTGAATACTTAAACAACGACTACCCCGGAAAAGGGGATTTAGATGGGATAAACCCAAATTTCAAAGACTCAAGTCGTAATGTACAAAGTTGGAGTAAATCAATTGGGGGGCCAGGGACAATAGAACATGCAATGAATAGTTTAAAACCAATTGGCAAACATAACTTTCAAGATTTGCTGAATCACATACGTGATGGTTTTCAACCCCAAGAAAAAAAATTAAAGGTGTATGGTGCATCAAATAAATAGGTCTGACCATATAATAAAGACTCAATAGACTATTTGCAGAACAGAATCCTCGCTTTATAGTATTTTTTCCTCAATTTATCTATATTCCAGGAAGCATGAAATGTCTACAAATTTTATTATTGGTATCGATTTAGGTACGACAAATACAACAATGTCTGTATTGGATATGCGTGAAGCAGATCCTCGTCCACAAATCTTTGAAATAGCCCAGATTACGGAAGCTGGTGAGTGGGACTTTAAAAACTCGCTTCCTTCATTTATTTATTTACCAGATACTCCTGATTATTTACCTGGTTCATTGGATTTACCTTGGGCTTCTGACAGAAACTTTAATGTAGGTAGCTTTGCCAGAAAAACAGCCTCACTACAGCCCGGCAAAACTATTTCTTCTTCTAAATCATGGTTATGCTCTGAAAGTATTGACCGCACAGAAAAAGTACTGCCTTATAACCGCCAGAATCCAGATCGACAAAAATCACCGGTTGAAGCAGCATCCGCAATTTTACAACATTTAAAAGATGCCTGGAATTTAGACCACCAAGAGGCTGAAGAGCGCCTTGAAAACCAACAAATTATTTTAACAGTTCCCGCATCATTTGATGCTATTGCTCGTGATTTAACTGTTATGGCTGCACAAGAAGCAGGACTTCAGGTCACCTTGCTTGAAGAGCCACAAGCGGCCTTTTACAACTGGTTGGAACGACAGCAAGAGAATTGGCGTAACCAGGTGGAGCCAGGTGATCGTATTTTAGTTTGCGATATTGGAGGTGGAACTACAGACTTTTCAATGATTGAAGTTCTTGACTATGATGGAGATTTAACTCTTCAGCGCATAGCCGTAGGTGACCATATTTTACTTGGTGGTGATAATATGGACTTAACTTTAGCATATGTAATTGCCCAGAAGCTCCAACAAGAACAAAATATCCAACTTGATCAATGGCAATTAAGTGGCTTGACACATGCTTGCCGTGAAGCTAAAGAAGTTTTACTTGAAAATCCAGAAGCAGGCGCACAGCCTCTAACTGTTTTAGGTCGAGGGTCAAGCGTGATAGGCGGAACAATCACGACAGAATTGGACTTCAATACAATTCAACAGACTTTACTTAATGGTTTCTTTCCACAATGTGCTGTAACTGATTCTCCTGCCAACCGTATGCAGGGCGGTCTTCGTAACTTTGGATTGAATTATGCACAAGATGCAGCGATTACCAAACACTTAGCTGCATTTTTAGTTAAGCATTGCGAAGATGGCGTGTTACCACAAGCAATCCTTTTTAATGGTGGTGTCAGCAAAGCGAGATTATTACGTAATCAAATCATATCAACATTAAACTCATGGATTGATGGTGGTGAGATACAAGTTTTAGAAGGCATTAATCCAGATCAGGCCGTTTCACTCGGTGCTAGTTGGTATGGCCATGTAAAAAATGGAAATGCAATTCGTATTAAAGCTGGAAGTGCTCAATCTTACTTCATTGGTATTGAGTCAGGTTTGCCTGCTATTCCAGGTTTTATACCACCAATGCAGGCCTTATGTGTGATTCCTTTTGGCATGGAAGAAGGAGGCGAGTTTACAATACCTTATGATGGTTTAGGGCTTATTGTGGGTGAGCAAACAGAATTCAAACTTTTTGGTTCCAGCTCACAGCTTGACGTTCAACCCGGAAGTATTTTACAAAGCACAGACGGCTTACTGAGTCTACCATCTTTAGTGGGCACCATGTCTACTGACAATGAAGATCTAACACAGGGGAACATGATACAGGTAACCCTAAAGAGTATTTTAACTGAAATTGGCACAGTTCAGGTATGGTGCCAGGAAGTTGGTGGACAACGCCAATGGAAACTTGAGTACAATATTCGCGAAGAAGGTGAATAACCCATGGAGCAGGACAGTCGGTATATTATTGGTATTGATTTAGGTACAACCAATTGCGCAGTTCAATATATCGACACTCAACATGGTGAGGGAGTCAATAAATTTGATATTTTACAAGTTACAGCTCCTGGAGAAACAGATACTCGGGACCAGCTACCATCTTTTCTATATTTACCTGGAAAACATGACCTCACAGAAGAAAACCGGCGTTTACCATGGGAGTATGAAAACTCACAAATTGTTGGTATTTTTGCTAGAGACTATGGCAGTGATCGCCCTAATCAATTTGTAAATAGTGCAAAGTCATGGTTAGCACACAATGGTGTAGATAGAGATGCAGCAATTTTACCTTGGGGTATTTCGGATGAATATACTCATATTTCTCCCCTAGAAGCAACAACTCAATATTTGCTACATATTCGAAAAGCTTGGAATCAAGCAATGGGCAAGCATAAAGACCAGAGTGGAAGCTACTGCATACTAGAGACTCAACAAGTAACGATAACCATACCAGCGAGTTTTGATGAAACAGCACGTGAACTAACAATTCAAGCATTGCGTAAAGCAGGCTATAAGAATTTTGTGCTACTTGAGGAACCATTGGCAGCATTTTACTGCTGGTTAAACTTCAATGAGAACTGGCAAGAGCAGCTCACTACTGGTGACCGTATTCTTGTGATCGATGTTGGAGGCGGCACCACAGATTTTTCTTACATAAATATAAAAGAAAGAAACGAGTTACAACGTTTTTCAGTTGGTGAACATTTACTTTTAGGTGGCGACAATATTGACATGACCATCGCTAAGCAGGTTGAATCTTCTTGGGGAATTCAACTGGATCCATCTGAATGGTGCTCGTTGATTCAAAAGTGCCGTGCAGCCAAGGAAGAGCTTCTCGAAAATCCCCAGTTAGAACGAGTTTATGTACAACTTCAAACTAAGGGAAGTTCAATTATTGCCAATACTCGTTCCGCAGAAGTGAGCAAGGAGAAGTTAAACCATATTCTAGAAGATGGTTTTTATCCAATCACCGATTTATCCTATGAACAAGATATCGCTTCTGGTATTCGAACAATGGGGCTACCTTATGCTCAGAACCCAGCTATTAGTGACCACCTGTTGAATTTTCTACGCTTTTCAGCTAAGCAGGCTGAAGTCAAAGAAGAGTTACTAGCTCCTACTCATATTCTTTTAAATGGTGGATCCCTACAAAGTAGTTATATTCAGAAGCGTATTTTAGAAATCTTATCTAGTTGGTTTCCTCAGGAAGCACCAGTTAAGGTTTTAGACAACATAGATTTAAGCCAAGCAGTAGCAATTGGTGCAAGCTATTATGGTCGTGTCAGACGTGGTGAGGGTGTAAAGGTTTCCGGTGGAATTTTAAAAAGTTACTATGTAAAATATAGAAGTGAAGATCTCTTAGAGCGTTTACTATGTGTTCAAGAGAGGAATACCCCTGAACATAAGAAAATGCTAGTTCCTGAAATTTTTCATGTGAATACAAATCAAGCCGTGACCTTTGAGCTATGGAGTTCAGCGACAAGACTCCATGACCAAGTGGGTCAAACCTTTGAAATTACCGATGATTTTTCAATTGTGGCCCCTATTCATACAGTACTAAAGTTTGGCAAAATGGACCAAAAAGAAATTCCAGTACAATTAAGTTCTGAACGAAATGCTATTGGCTCCATGGAATTGTTTTTAAACTCTCAACAATCACAGCATAACTGGCCGTTGAGTTTCGATTTAAGATCTAGTGCAGAAAATATCTCAATTAGCCAAGTTCAAAGTTCATTTGATGAACAACAAATTGAACAGGCAAAAAAGCTTATCCTAGCTGCCTTTAAAGATATTGCAGGTAAAAAATTACCCCAATTACTTAAAGAGCTAGAATCACTGCTAGAAGTACAACGTAATGATTGGCCAGCTTCTTTAATACGAACTCTATTAGACTCCTTGCTTGAATATGAAAAGGAACGTCTCAATTCAGCAAAACATGAAGCTAGATGGTTAAACTTAAGTGGTTTTTTTCTACGTCCAGGATTCGGTTTTGTGGGGGATGAAGTCAGAATCCAAAAGCTTTGGAAACTATGGTTTAATGGACCTATGCACAAAAAAAATCAACAAGTTCAAGCAGAATGGTGGATTTTTTGGCGGCGTATTGCAGGTGGTTTAAAAGCTGGGCATCAGGGACAAATTGCAGCTACTTTAATTAAGAAGCTTATTAAAAAAGGGAAAGTACAGCTTAAGCAAGCTGAAGGAGATCAGGCTAGACGTGAAATGTGGCGATGTCTTGGCGCCATGGAATATATTTCTGCTCAACAAAAACAACAATTGTTACGTGCTATGATAAATTGGCCTAAAGCACTAACAGCTTGTGAGTTTTGGGTAGCCGGTAGAATTTGGTCAAGAAACTTAATCTATGGTAACGAAAACAACTTATTGCCAGCGGATCAATTAACACCATATATTGACTACATGCTATCTTTGAAAGTTTCAGAGCAAAATATAAATATCTACCGTTTTATGTTACAGAGTTTAATAAATAAGCAGTTAGAACGGCCATTCGCTTTATCTAATGATACTGTTCAAAAAATAAAACCACACTTAGAAGGTTCTTCTCAATCTTCAAAGGATCAAAGTCAACATTTAGATGACCTAGCTTTAGGTGATCAACTCCCAATTGGTCTTGTGCTAAAAAATTAAGCTAGCAAAAGTACAATTCTGTATACATTTTTGAAACAATACGGAGGTATAGGCAGATAGAAACATACATATTTGTAGCTTCATATTTCGATAAAACATTTTTGGAATTACATAAAGCCTTGTTGTTAGAACAATTTAAGACTAAATCAATTTGCTAATGGCAAGGCACAGGCTATAGTGATGCCAGACTGTAAGTGTCAGTTAATAACATTTTCTTTATACAAAAAATTAAGGAAGTGTTAAAAGGATAAAATAAAGTTGTTAAGGATAACAAAATTAACCAAACAATAATGGGTACATTTAAACTATGAAAACTAAAATTAGTTCTCTATTTGGTAAAGCTTTACTATTCACTGGTCTTTTGGCTGGAACTGTAAATGCACAAGAAGCGGCTCCAGCTGCAACTACAGCAGAAGATGATTCTCGTCTATCTTTCGGTGTTTATGCTAACTACGCTTCAAAGTATATTTTTCGTGGTCAAGTCTTAAATGATGAAGCAGTATTGCAAGGTGGCGCTGATTTAGGTGTTGACCTTGGTGATGCTGGTTCATTAACTTTCAGCTGGTGGGGTAACTATGTTACATCTAACAATGATGGTTCTCAAGAAAACCGTTTCAACGAGTACAACTGGGTTGTTGACTACTCAGTTAGTTTAGATGCTGTAGATTTAAGCTTAGGTTATATCTACTATTACTTCCCTGGTAGTACTGATGAAACTTCTGAAGTATATCTGGGTGCAAGTTTCACTGCTGTTGAAACAGCAGATTACTCTCTATCTGTTTCTGGTACTTTCTACTATGATGTAGACGAAGTAGAAGATTACTATGCAACTGTAGGCTTAGGTTCTGAGTATTCTCTAAACGATACTTGGACACTAGAGTCTGGTGTATCTGTGGGTTATGCTGGTAAGGACTACAATGAATTCTACTTTGAAGACGACAGCGCTGATTGGAATGACTTAACTGCTTCAATCGGTCTATCTGCTCCAATTGATGATAACACTTCATTCAGCACATCGTTAGTATACAGCACAATTCTTGGAAGTGACTTGAATGATGCTACTAATGATCGAGACAAAGATAAAGTATACCTAACAATTGGTGTATCTTACGATTTCTAGTCGTAAATTCGTGAATTAGCGAATTAGCCCGAGCTTTTTATTACAGCTCGGGCTTTTTTTATAGTTAAAATATCTACTTATAAAGATTTCAATCCTAGGCTAAAATTTTTGTATAGATCTTGTAATTCTATTCATTTTCATCACTTTAATCCTGAACAGATATCTTAAAGGTTTTGTATGGAAATACGTGAATTTGCAGAAAAAATATTAATGTCGAGAAATTTGGATGAAAAGTTCTTTCAGCCAAGTGAGTTTACAGACACAGATCCATATGGTTTTAGTGTGGTGCCAGAGCTTCCCGGCCGTCCCGACTTCTTAATACCTGAAGATAAACAAGCGCGTCAGTCCGTTCCATCAATAGATCGCTTAAACAGTGACGAAGACCGTGGAAAACTTATTCACTTTCTTGCAAACCATGAGTTATTGGCTGTAGAGTTAATGGCGCTTGTACTTTTAAAGTTTCCTGATGCACCAGAGCAATTTAGAAGAGGTGTATTGCATACGCTAAAAGAAGAGCAAGAACATACGAAAATTTATATGAAGCGTATGAAAGAGCTTGGAGTTGAATTTGGTAGCCAGCCAGTAAATGCTTTTTTTTGGAAAGTCATTTCCCAGATGGAGAGCCCACTAGATTATGTCAGCTTACTAAGTTTAACTTTTGAACAAGCGAATCTAGATTACTCCCAATATTATGCATATGTTTTCAATGAAGCAGGTGATACGTCTACTGGCCAGATATTATATGATATTTTCGAAGATGAGGTTCGTCACGTAAAATATGGTTTAAACTGGTTTCGAAAATGGAAGAGTCCAGAATTAAGTGATTGGCAAGCCTACCGGAATCAGTTACGTTTCCCCATGAGCCCTGCCCGTGCAAAAGGGCTAGGGACATTAAATTCATTAGGACGTGAAAGAGCGGGTTTAGATTTAAATTTCATACAAAATTTAGATGTATTCTCACAATCAAAGGGACGCCCTCCAACGGTATACATCTTTAATCCGTTGAGTGAATTTCACCAATTACGTAAAACGCAGGTGACTCCCAAAGCAATCCATCAGAATTTTATAAAAGACTGTGCGCTACTTCCTATACCATTGGTCTCAAATGATGATGTTATGCTTGTACCTGAAAAACCAAGTTTAGCTTTCATGCAAAAATTAAAAAACATTGGCTTTTCCTTACCTGAATTTGTCCAGTTTGACGTTTACAAAAAACCTATAGAAAAATTACTTGGCGATCGGTTAATTGGAAAATTGGTTCCTTGGTCTGCAGGCCCTGAGTTAAGATCAATTAAAAATAGTATTCCACAACTTGATGAAATAAAACTAACAAGTCCCTGTTTATTTTCTAAGGTTTTTTCAAATATTTTATCCCTCAAGTTAAATAAGGTTTTCCCTGAGTTTCAGGATTTTTTAACCCCTAACAAACATCAAGGGAAAGTAGTTTCTCATATTGAGGAAGTTCCACAAGTAGTTCAATTTTATCTTGACCAAGGTTTTGAAAACATTTGTTATAAAGCGCCACTTGGTGCTTTTGGTCAGCAAATTTTCAAGTGTTATAATGAGCCAGATTCTATAACTATAAAACGTTGTGCAAATATCATTTCAGAGTCAGGTTCAATCATCATAGAACCTTGGCTTAATAAAGTGCTAGACTTTTCTGCCTTATATGATTATAAAAACGGACAACTTAAACATCGTTACTTCACTCGAATTGAGAATGATATAAACGGACAATACAAAGGTTCTATTGCAGGTAAGTTTTTACATGGTGTACCAAAGGATATTCTTCGGTTCTTTTATGCGGCAGGACACAGTAATAAATCTTTACTCAATTTTTATAAACTTGATCTCAGAGAACCAATTGAGAAACACTTACAATCAATGTTATTTGAAGGTCCATTAGGTATTGATGCTTTTATTTACGAACATAATTCAAATTACTACCTACGCCCTATTGTGGAATTGAACCCACGTTTTACAATGGGCCGTATTGCTGGAGAGCTAGCTGAACATTGTTTAAGTGGTCGTGTTTTGAGAATGAGTATGTTGACTTTAAAAGAAGTTCGCGAGCTTGGATATGAAAACTTAAATTCCTATGCGCAAGATAAAGAAAAAACATTTCCTTTAAAAACAAGAAAGCACCCTTCCCTACAGTGGGATGAAGGATGCTTTTTCATGACGGATCCAAGTAAAGCTGATAACTTGCTTGTCCAAATCACAATAGAAAGACTAAAGGCATAGTCTAGTCTTCAATTTTAAATTTATGAACAGTTGTAGATGTATATTCTTCACCTGGTCTTAAAATAGAATTTGGAAAATGCTTTTGGTTAATCGCATCTGGGTAGTTCTGAGTTTCCAAACAAATTGCAGAACGGAAGGGGTATTTGTTTCCTCCTTTTCCCTCAAAACCATCTAAATAGTTTCCTGAATATACCTGAATACCAGGTTCACTTGTCCATACTTCCATAGACAAGTTAGGTACTGCACCTCTATCTACTAAAATAGCAGCTAAGCCTATTTCGCCAGAACGTTTGTTTAAAATGTAGTTGTGATCATAACCAGACGGATCACCATCAATTTTATTTACATTTTCACCTAAAGAAGTAAATTCACGAAGATCAAAAGGTGAGTCTGCAACTTTTATAATTTCCCCTGTTGGAATCGAATCTGCATTAACAGGTTCGTAAAATAGTGCATTAACCTTTAACTGATGGTTTAAAACAGTGCCACTTCCTGAACCAGCGAGGTTCCAATATGCATGATTTGTAAGGTTAATGGGCGTAGCATGATCTGTAACGGCCCTGTATTCAATTTTGATCTCATTTTCGTCTGATAAGGTATAGATCACTGAAATAAAAACATTTCCAGGAAAACCTTGTTCTCCATGAGGACTAGTTAAATCAAATTTCACCTGATTGTCAGCAATAACCTCAGCATCCCATACTTTATGGCTATAGCCTAGTGCACCACCATGTAACTGATTTTCACCATCATTTGCAATAAGGGTATACTCTTTACCATCGAGCTCAAATCTTGCTTTACCTATACGATTTGCAACACGGCCACAAATTGCACCAAAATAGGGATTGACATCACTTTCATATCCTGAAACAGAATCAAAGCCCCAAACAACATCTCTTTTTTTATCTGAAACGGGTACTTCTACACGAACAATTGCAGCACCAAAATCTGTGAGTGCCAACACCATGCCATTGATGTTCGTTAACTCATATAAAAAAGTATCTTTCCCGTTTGATGTTGTGCCAAATTCAATTTTATTCATGATTCACTCCTTTATGGAACTCGTGGTTTTTTGATTTCTTTAACATCAAGGTCAAAAATGATATATGAGAAAGGCGTTATAGGTCCCATTTGTTTTTCACCAAAAGCTAAGTCTGGAGGAATAATAAAAGAAGCTGATTCTCCCACTTTAACGGTTTTCAAAGCTTCATATATACCTGGCAATGCTCTTCCCTTTACAACAATAAACTGTGCAGGGTTGAGTGGATTGCTTGATTCAAGTTGGATTCCGCTGAGCAGCTTTAAAGTAAAGTTACATAAAACAGCATCTTCTTCTACAACCTGTGGTCCCTGACCTTGTTTAGTAATTTTTTTGTATATACCAGAGTCTAGTTTCTTATAGTCTATATAATTCTCTGCAATGTATTTTTCATTTTCTTCTTTTTTCTGTTTAGCTAAAAGCTGAAGTTCCTCAGCTTTTTCTAACTGTTCTAATGCTAAACTATCTGTACGAAAAACTTTTTCTGCATCAAATGCTTTTGCTCTTTCTCCTACCCGAATAATTTCTATTTTATTAATCAAATCACCTTTGCGAATGCTATTTACAACATTCATTCCTTTAATCACATGTCCAAATACGGTATGTTTACCATCCAAGTGGGGTGTAGGTAAATGAGTAATAAAGAACTGTGAACCATTCGTATTAGGTCCAGCATTCGCCATAGAAAGAGTACCAGGTTTATCGTGTTTTAAGCCATTGCTAGTTTCATCAGAGAATCGGTACCCAGGTCCGCCAGTTCCAGTTCCAAGGGGACACCCACCTTGAATCATAAAGTCAGCAATAACACGGTGAAAGTTCAGACCATCGTAAAATGATTTTTGAGGTTTACCAACAATAATTCTTGTTCCTTCTGCTAAACCAACAAAGTTTGCAACGGTAATTGGTGCCTGATCAGGATATAATTCAGCTATGATTTCACCTTTACTAGTATCAAATTTTGCATAAATACCATCCTTAAGGTCCGCAAACAAACCTGAGCATACCAGCATGAACACACTAAAACGTAAAATTTTCATAAAATACTCCCATTTTTAAATCTTAAAAACTACTACAAGTTACTAGGTAGATTAGGTTTATCAAACCTGCTTTCGTAGAGCTTTTTCATAAATTTCTATATATTGTGGTACAATGGTTTGATAACTAAAATGTTCAATAGCTCTTTTACGACCATTACCACCTAACTCTTTTGCTAAATTTTCATCATTAAAAATTTTTAATACAGATTCTGCCATTGATTCATAATCATTAGGATCATGCATAAAACCAGTTTCGTTATCAACAATAACCTCCGGAATACCATCTACATTACTAGAAACAGTTGGAACTGAACATGCCATTGCCTCCAGAAGAACCATTCCAAAAGATTCCACCTTACTGGGTTGAATTAAACAATCTGCAAGTGGAACAACAGCCTGTACAGATTCCATTTTACCTAGATAATGTACATTATGGCAAATTTGTAACTCCCGGCAACGCAATTTTATTTTTTGCAAGTCAGGCCCCTCACCAACTAATACAAGTTTACAATTAAACTTTTTTTGTACTCGGTAAAACGTTTCAATTACAGCTTCTACATTTTTAGGTTCGCGAAAATTAGAAATATGCATTAAAATTTTCTCAGCAGAATTGACAAGTTTATATCTTTCCACCAACTGCGCATCACAAACCGGCTTAAATCGGTTTGTATCAATAAAATTGTAAACCACATCTACACAATTTTTAATATGGAAGTCCTCAATAATACTTTTTTGCTGGAATCGTGAAACCGTTGTAACGCAATCACTTTGTTCAATGCCAAATTGATTGATGCGATACAATGGTTTATCTTTACCAACGATGGTTACATCTGTACCATGCAGTGTTGTAACTACACCAAATTTGTTATTGCTAATTTCACGAGCTAAATGTGCGCATAACGAATGTGGGATCGAATAATGAGCGTGAACGATATCTAATTCATATTCTTCAGCCACCTCCATTATTTTGGTTGTGAGTGAGAATGTGTATAAGTTTTGATTAAAAAGCGGATAATTAATTGGATCTACTGCATGGAATGAAAGGTTTGCTTTAAAATCAGGTAATTTAAATGGAGTGGAATAAGAGATCACATGGACTTGATGGCCAAGATCAGCTAATTGAACTGCTAATTCTGTAGCGACTAAGCCTGAGCCACCAATAGAGGGGTAACAAACAATTCCAATTTTCATAATCTAAAGTCCTAGTTGATCTGAAGGATTATTAATTTGGGGTATTCCTTGATATAATTGATAAGCTTCTGCGTATAAACAACCGCCTAAGCTCCCCCAGTATGCAGCTTGACCTTTCTGGTGAATTAAGAATTTTTCAGAGCCAATGAAAGTTCCTTTATCCTTTTCTCCTTTAACAAAAAACTGAGATGAATATGCTGCAATTGCTTGAAACTTCGTTTCAATTGTTTCAGATATATCAACCACAAAGTCTACTTTTGGGTTTGGGTGGAATTCAGGGTGAAAGAGCAATTGCTTGGGTCTGTATGGTTGCTGGGCAGTATCTAGCTTTTTCATTCCACTTTGGAAGTGTGCATTCTTAGCTAGGTAGTGAAGGGCGACGTGATCAGGATGACGGCAATCTGGACAAGGAGCAATTACAATTTTAGGCTTCAAATCTCTGTATAAACGAACCAGCTTAAGTCTCTGTTCGTTATTATCTTCAAGTCCGCCATCTGGAAGTTCCAAGTTAATCCTTTTTTTCACACCCAATATTTTAGCAGCATTTTCGGCTTCAAATTGCCTCAGTTCAACCGTACCATTGCTACCCATTTCCCCTAAGGTCATATCAGCAATGACAACAGACTTTCCTGCCTTTGTCCAATTTAAGATAGACCCACCGCAAAATAGCTCAGCGTCATCAGGATGTGCACCAAGAATTAAATAATCAATCATAGAAACTCCTCGTTCATATAAATTCAAGTCATTATTGTAATGGTGAATCCATGGTAATCAATGGTGCAATTGTATAAAAGCCAAATAGGCTTGCCTTAAAGGCAAGCCTACTTGATCATCACACAAAACAAAGAGAGAAAATTAATTATAAAGAGATTTTTCGTTAAATTGAAAATCCTCTTCACGTAAAATTGCATCACGTAGTTTTTCGATTGCTCGTTTTTGAATTTGTCGTACTCGTTCACGAGTAAGCCCAACAACTTCCGAAATACTTTCAAGAGTAGCTGGTGCAGCTCCATCTAGTCCAAAACGCATATTCAAGATAAGTACTTCACGTTCATTTAAAATAGAAATTTTTTCTTGTAATTTACTTACCATATCTTTAAAGAGCATCTGCACATCTGGAGCCGTTTGATCCGGATCTTCAATCATATTTACGATTGTATCCTCTTCACCGTCTTGTAATGGCTGATCCAACGAAACAGAGGAAATATTAGAATTTTTTAGTTTACTAATCACTTTTTCACTATATTCACTATTTTCAGACATTTCGAAATCAGTTGGTGTACGCCCTAAATCCTCAGTCATCTTTTGTTCAAGACGCTGAATTTTACGAATTTTTCTTAATGAAGAAGTTGGAATACGTATCAAACGATTAGACTCAGTTATAGAACGGCGAATAGATTGTTTGATCCACCAGGCAGCGTAAGTAGAAAATTTTGCACCTTTGGATGGGTCAAATTTCTTTACTGCTTGGATAAGTCCAACATTACCTGCAGAAATTAATTCTTCAAATTCGATACGTTGATAAGAAAACTCCATAGCAATTGATACCACAAGGCGTAAATTCCCCTGAATCATAGACTCCACAGCACGCTCATCTCCAGCTTTTATCGCATTTGCCAAATCAATCTCCTCTTGCTGATCCAACAATTTGTACGAACCAATACTTTTCATATAACTTTTTGCTTGTTCGGTCATAATCATGTGCATACACCCTTTAATTTTGATTTAAATTCATGGATATGTGGTACCAACATCCAAACCCAAATAACCTGCATGGATCTTATCACGCATGAGGTGTGCCAACTTTTAAAGTCTTAGGAAAAAATCAAAAAAAAATTTATTGATGCAAAAACCGACACAAAGAAGCAAAAGACAACGAACGTGTATGTATTTGATCCTAATGATGCTTAATTAGAGTCGTATTTATAGGGTGTAAAGAGGTTTAATTTTGAAAAAAATCTGTCATATTTAGAGATAGAAAATTTTTAATACTTAATAAGAGATTTTTATTATGGGCAAGAAGAATCGTCGTCGCTCTGCTCCGGAAGCATCCAAGGAGCCATTAAATAATCCATTTTCTTCACTTTCTTCTAAAGATTTTGCTGATGTAAAGGAAGAGCAAAAGAAAGATAAGGTAGAATCTCTTCCGCATAAGTATCCCAATTTGAATAAGATTAAGCTAAATATTCGAATTCAAAAGAAAGGAAGAGGCGGTAAAACCGTTACAGTGTTGGAGGGTTTTCCTCTTTCTGCAGATGATGAAATCATGGTTTTATGCCAAGATTTACAAAAGAGCCTTGGGACTGGCGGAACAGTTTATGAGGACCGTCTGGAGGTTCAGGGAGATTTAAGACTACGTATTGCTGCTTTTCTTGAGAAAGAAAAGTTAAAGTTTGGTGGAGAGATCAAGTAAGGAGTTATTTCATGTCAGAGGAAAAAGACAAAGTTGGTTATGAACCTGTTCAAATTGACCGTTTAGGAAAGATAGGATTGTGGATAACACTTTTGGTCTCTTTAATTGGTGCTTATATATTAATGAAGCCCTATTTAAATGCCGTCATATTGGCTGCCCTATTCTCTTCATTTTTCTACCCGGTTCATACTCGCGTACTTAAATTATTGAAAAATAAAGCGAATTTAGCTGCGCTTATCAGCTGTTTATTATTAACTTCCATTGTAATGATTCCATTAATTAGTTTCGGTTCTTTACTAGTAGTTAAAGGACGCACGAGCTATTTGAATATAAAGGACTGGCTTCATCACGATGGCTTAGAGGTTGAGTTGAAGAAGATGGGCTTAAATCACCCAGAAATTGTTTCTCATTATTTAAACCGTGAAGAGAACGAGTCGACAGAGAAGTTAGCAGAGAAAACTACCGAAGACTCTGAAGTAGAAATTGCTGGTGAAAAAATTCATATCGAAGTGTCAGACTTTTTTGGTGAGATTAAACCAGAGAGCCGCTACACGGAACACGAACTTAATGTTATGCTAGAAAAGCCTGCACCTGTTTGGCTTCCCAAAGAAGAACACTGGAAATGGGAACTAGGAAAACGCATTAAACTAATTCGTTCTAAATACCTACATAATATAAATGTGAGTAAATTAAGTAGTGCTTTCATGCAGACGATGCAAAAATCCGCGAATATCTTATTCCCTGTTTTGAGTAATACGCTGAATATTGTCATCAATTTTTTATTAATGATATTTGTGATGTTTTACTTCTTTAGAGATGGCCATCGAATCTTTGCATATATTCAATCAATTAATCCGCTCCCTGAAGTATATCAAAAGCGCATTGTACACCGCGTGACAATAGTCTTCAAAAGTGCTGTGATTGGCACCCTTATGACGGGCTTTGTTCAAGGTGTCCTTTGTATGATTGGTTTTGCTTTTGCAGGCATACCTTGGCTGCTATGGGGAGTTTTAAGTGCATTTGCCTCCTTAATTCCAGTCGTTGGAACGGCGATGATCTGGGTTCCATGTTGCTTATATTTAGCAATCATTGGGCACACTACAGAAGCAGTAGGACTTGGTGCTTACTGCATTATTGTAGTAGGAAGTTCAGACAACTTCCTGCGACCGCTATTCATGAAGGGAGATACTGGCATGAGTTCATTAATCGCCTTCTTCTCAATACTTGGTGGTATTCAAGCATTTGGTTTGATTGGAGTTATCTATGGCCCCCTGATTTTTGGTATACTTGCCGTTATGCTCTATATTTTGAGAATTGAAAGAGAAGCTTCTGCAGGAATTTTAGAGACACAAGAAATTGAAATGACCGAAGAAAGGGTCGATAAGTGAATTATACGACAGAGCAAAATATGGTTGACTGGTTAAATAACTGGTCTCAGTTGCTAGTTGATGAGAGATGGGGTGAAGCCGTAGATTTATTTATTGAGAGGAATCGTCCTAGTGTCGATGACCTACAAGCAATTTTACAGGAAGTCAAAGTTTGTTCTGCTAGTGACTTAGATCCAACTCATGTGGTTTTTCGATTTTATGAAGAGCCGGATGGTATTCATATTGAGTATTCTATCCCAGCAGATGGGGATTGGAGCCCATGGACACTAGAATGTATCATGAATTTAAATGGAGAATCAGTTTCCAGTGTTGAATATTTAGCTTTGGAAGAGGGTTAAAGTGCGCATATTAGGGGTAGATACAGCACTGAGATGTACAGGCTATGGACTCATAGATGTTGAAAATCGCTCCTATAACGTTGTTGATTGTGGAATCATTAAAAATAGCCTTAAAGCCTCATATTCAAATTGTCTATTTCGCTTATCTTCTGGTATTGATCAATTAATCAACGAATATGACCCTGATCTAGCTTCCATTGAGGGTGCATTTTATTTAAAAAATGCTAAAACCGCAATGTTATTGGGCATGGCCAGAGGAGCTGTAGTGGCGAGCCTCTCAAAAGCCAATATAACTATTTATGAATATGCTCCAACTCGTGCAAAGCAAGCGATTACTGGATTTGGACGTGCAGGAAAAGAACAGGTTGCACAAGTACTTAGTGGTATGCTAAGCTTGGATGTAAGCACCATTCCCGATGATGCAACAGATGCCCTATCTCTTGCAGTATGTCATGCCGTTATAGCGGACAATCAAAATGGAATACATTTAAAAGATCCTATTTGAATTTTGTATAAAAAGAATAGTTCATATTTATAAAAAAAACCTGAAAATACAATCAGAACATAATACGCCTCAGATCTAATCAAGAGTTTTGGTTTGACGAATAAAGATCATTTAGCGGCTAGATTCAGATAAGAAAAATGAGACATCTGTAATCTATTATATGAAGATCAATCCAAAAAGTCTCATTACAAATTCATAAAATTGTCGATAACAAGAAATCCTAGAAAAGCGGTAAACTCAGATAAACACATGTTTTTTGTTATATGTTTAGGGTTTAAGCTCCATAGGAATATTAGGTTGGATCTTTTAGGTACTCATACTTATTGCAAGCGCTTTTGCCTTGTATTAACAAAAAACTAAAAAGGATTTGTAATAAAGCTTATTACTTAACGGCTAATGACTATTCTAGCAAAATCTGGTGTAAAGTCTTCAGGCAGTTTTTGATCCTTATTCTCAGCGCGTTTGTTGAACTCTTCAATAAGAGCTTTTTTATCTACCCGCACAAAGAAGTAGTCATTGGCTGGCACCATAATTCGTTTTTTATCTGTATGATCAAGACGAAAACCTTCATGGTCAAACCACTCGATTCGGTAACTAACAGACATAGGACGTAATGTCTTATTTTTAATATTTACTTGAACCTGGCGTTGATTTTTATCATCATAAGCTTCAATATAGGTAACATCTAAACTTTGAATCAAAACTTCATCTGTTAATACAATTGGTTTCTTCATGTAAGATAGATCGCTTGTATCTGATTCCTTCGTTACGGGGGGCTGAGTTGCAGAAGTTTCTTCTTTGTTTGAAGAACTTAAAGAACTACAAGAAGTAATAAAGACCACTGAAGAAATTAAAAGTAGAGATAGTATTTTTTTCATGGAGTAATCCTTTCTATGATTCTTTGTGTATATAATAAGATAGTTAAAGTGTGAAAAGTCACAACAGTTTCATATTGACACAGATGGATATACACTCACAAGTAAGTGGCATGATCTTTAACTTAATTATAGCTTTGTGAACCGTTTTTAAGCCTAATTTTAATAGCTCTTTGCTGACGTTGCCCCTTTTTATTACTCACAAGCAGCAATAAAGTCATAGCTACGTTTTAACTCATCTATTAGGTTATCAGTAACAATAAACTCTTGCCCCCAATAGCCTCTGTAGCCAACTCTGTGGAAGCAAGATACAATTTCTTTATAAGGTATCTCTTCACAATCAGCGGTGCATGAACGCTTATTCTTTGCTGCCAAATGAAGGTGCCCTATCAAGTCTAAATTCTCAACTAGATCTTTTAGTAAATTTTGATTTTGTTTTGCCATATGATAAACATCATAAAGAATTTTCAAATTAGGGGAGTTAACTTCCCTGCATAAATCAATTCCAAACTTAGTTTGATCACCCAAATAGTCTGGGTGATCTTCCTGATTGAAGAGTTCCAAAGTTAAAACGACATTGTTTTCTTCTGCGAAAGTAATAATTTTTTTAAAACCATCAATAGTATTTGCTAAACCCTCGGCATCTAATTGCCCATCTCGATTACCACAAAAAACAATTAGCTGCTCAATGCCATCTACTGCTATTTGACGAATACCTTGTTGATAAACAGGGATTAACTTTTCATGATTGATGACCTTATTTAGTCCAACCTCAATTTGACCACAATTATGATTAATAACTTCTAGTCCAATTTGACGAGCTAGTGCACGGTGTTTAGCCGGTACCATTTCAATACCTCGGTAACCAATCTCATAAGCTTTCGAGAAAAACTCTTCTGGTTCTAAACTATTAAAGCACCAAAATGCAACACTTTGTTTAATCATGACTCGGTTCCTTTATATAGTTAATTACAATAGCCATTCTAACTCAAAAATTCATGCTTCGCAGGTGAAAAAAGTTTTAATATTCAAGAGGAGAGTCACTGAGGATTTAACTAGGCCTACTACCTTAATCTATAGTATAAAGATAATAGAGTCATATAATAGCTCGCCTTGCTAAAAGGCGAGCAAGTCTACCATTGTATATTATCTACTAAAGACAATTCTTGCATGATCTGCAACAGTTTTATCTTTGGCTTCACCAACTTTAGGTTGGTGCTCTTCAACATCTCCATCAAGTGGAGTTGTATCAATTTTTATAAAATAATAATCATTGCCAGGTACCACAATTCGTTTTGTTTTGGATTGTAGCATCATAAAGCCATTGGCATCAAACCATTCGAGACGATATGAAGCAGATACACTTCGCATAGTTTTATTTTTTACATTAATTTGAACCCGACGTTCGTTTTCATCATTGTAGCCTTCAATATAACTTACAACTAAGCTATCTTTTAAGGCGGTATCGGTGAAAACAACAGGGTTTTGGAGGTAAGCTAAATCACTTTGGTATTTAACTTTTGGATCTACATCCTGCAGGGTTTCAGGATCGGGATCTTTCTTTGTAGAGTCAGTCGATGTGCAAGAAGTCACTAGTAGAAATAAGGGTAAACAAATAAGTATTAATAATTTTTGCATCATACGATTCCTTACATATTGCACGGTTAACATATACATTAAAGTTATAGACATATTTAAAAAATAGTCAATATGTAGACTTTTAAGAATTGCCAGCAAGCACTTGCTTATTACATAAAAAAAATCAATTTTTCAACAATCAAATAATCCACAATCAGGAGATAAATTTTAGTGAAGCCGTTTTACATTGTTCGACATGGTCACAGCCTTGCAAATGAAAAACAACTCATCGTTAGTTCTGTAGCAACTGGTATCGAGGCTTTTGGCCTAACAAAAAAAGGGATTCAACAAGCCAAAAATACTTCAACAACTCTAAAAGTTATGTCAAAAAATTTTCATATATGTAGCTCTAAATTTTTACGCGCAGTTGAAACGGCTAAAATCCTCCAAGAGACCTTGGGCTGTTCTGTCAGTTATCATCATGAGTTGGCAGAGCGATACTTTGGAGACCTTGAAGCGCAAAGCTCTGTTCGTTATCAAGATGTTTGGGACTTGGATAAGTTTGACCCCTCTCATAAGAGTTTTGGTGTTGAGTCAAATGAGGAAGTGGCCCAACGTTTAGATCTTTTCTTTAAAAAAATTGAAACAATTTCAGTTCAAACTGATGTAATCATCGTTTCCCATGGGGATACCATCAAAATCATTCAATGTTTATTAATGAAGCTTCCTTTGAATCTATGCCTAGATGTTGCTTATTTAAATAATGCTGAGTTAAAGGTCCTGTCTAAACGTGAAGCTCCAGTAATTGCTGCACATCGTGGAAACTCAAGTCAGTTTTTAGAAAATACAATGCCAGCATTTGAATCTGCAATTGAACACTCTATCCCATACATTGAAATGGATATACAGCATTCAAAGGATAACGTTCCAATGATACTTCATGATCCAAACTTAAAGCGTACTTTTAACGCAGATGTCTCAGTAAAGGACTATTGTTTTAAACAAATCAAAGAACTATCTCAAAACCAAGTGCCTAGCTTACAGGAAGTCCTATCAAAAATCCCCACACATATTCAATGCTTAATAGAAATGAAAGATGGTTGGACTAATAGCCTCGAACAAAATTTAGTAGCGCAACTGGATCAAACTTTATTGATGGATTTTGATCATAGTCAGTTAATTTTAGCCCAAAAGGCAATTTCTAGCTTACGTTGTATTTGGTTATTAGACCAGTTAAAAGACGTAAATGAAATTATAAGTATTGCATTAAAGAACAACTTTTTTGCAGTTAGCTTTGACTATAAAATAATTTTAGGAACCCCAGAGCTTGTTTTTGAAGCTAAGCAAGCTGGCTTAGCTGTATATTGTTGGACAGTGAATAATTTTGAAGACGCTCTTCAATTAATTGAGTTAGGTGTTGATCTTATTACAACAGATTACCCCATAAGCTTTAAACAAAAACTAACGAGAAGTTTACCTAAAGAAAAGGATTAAACTTCTTTTAGAAAAAAATCAAATCAGCCCCTTGATTTATCTTACAGTCTGAAGAAATTAACCCTTATTAAAACAGAATATATTTTTCTGTTTTTTTCTGTTTTTATTCCTTGTAAATTCAAGCAAAAAAACCTATGATTGAATTGTGTAAAGGTTCTTTTTAATTTTTAATTATATATAAATGAATAATAGGATCAGGCCAAATGATGATGCGAACTATTCCTTTAAATAAATCACTTAATTCAAAAGTAATTTCCAAACTATTAACTGCAGAAAATTTTCTTAATGCAGATGAATCGGATTGGGGTGAAGAAGAAGAAGATTGGGACGAAGAGTCTGATGATAGTTGGAGTGAAGAGGACGAAGAGTCTGATGATTCCTGGACAGAGGACATGGATTGGGATGAAGAAGACAATAATTGGAATGATGATTCCGAGGATGATTGGGATATTCCTGATAGCTGGAAACCAGAAACAAACCCTCGTTGGGATGATGACGGCGAAGAATATTAGTCATTCATAAATTTTCTCCCCCTCGGAAAAACTGAGGGGGCTTTTTTTTTAGCAACCAAGTAGAGAACTATTATGGACATAGGGATAATTAGACGACGCTACGATCCTAACGGTGGTGGAGCAGAGCGCTACGCAGCTCGAGTCATCGATGGGCTTATCCAAAAGGGCCATCAGGTAACTCTTTATGCTGAAAAATTTTCCAATGTTCCAGCTGAATTAGAACTTGTAGAAATCCCACGCACGAAATTAAGTTTATGTAAAACGCAATCTTTTGCTGAAAATGCACAAAAAGCTTTATGCAATCACGCTCATGACATTACCTATGCTTTATCCAGATACTTAGGTGCAGATATTTATCGACAGGCCGAACAAGTACATAAAATATGGATGCCCATTTATTACTCGAACCTAGAAAAACTAAACCCAAGACACCGTGGTATTTTAAAGCTTGAAGAACAACTGTTTAAAAAAGAGAATACGAAAAGAGTTGTTACCAATTCTACACTTGTAAAAAGTCAGATATTTAATCATTTCCAATACCCGAAAGATCAAATTATAGTTATTCAAAATGGTGTATGTTCACAAACATTTTACCCTGCAAGCTTTGAAGAAAAACAGCGACTCACCAAAAAGTCAAAATTGGATAAAAGTGTTCAACTATTGTTTGTAGCAGATAATTTTGCGATCAAAGGTCTTCATTCTCTGATAATAGCTTTGACTAATTTAAAATCACCACTTAAAGATCGGATAAAATTAACAATTATTGGAGGAGATGAGTCAAGCCCGTATTTAAAAAAGATAGGTAACTCAGGCTTATCCGACCAAATATTTTTTAAGGGTAAAGTATCTAAAGATGAATTACGGAGCTATTATTGTTTGAGTGACCTTTTTGTATATCCAAGTTTATATGAACCATTTGCAAATGTTTGCTTGGAAGCTGCTGCTTGTGGGTTGCCAATTATAACAACACGCAGCAACGGAGCATGTGAAATCGTCGCAGAAGAAAAAGGCGGTTACCTAATCGATAAAGCAGATGATATTGATGAGTTAACAAATAGTATTGAAAAGTTTGCTCAACTAGAAGATAAAGACAAGGAGAAGATGAAAAAATTTGTTTACCAATCTAGCCAAGCATACCGCTGGGGAAAGCATATAGATGAGCTGGAAGCTTTAATGCTCAACTACCTAGAGGAAAGCAAGAATGCCAATTGAAGTTCATATGGCTGACGATAGTTTCATATATAATAAAGCTTTTGCAAATTTATTAAAAGAGAATGGGCTTGAATCTGCTGATAAGCTTTATGGGTTGTCTAGTACTGATGTAAAGTCAGAAGTATCAGGCCGAAATACTGGCAAAGTTTTTTTGCGCTCAGGGGAAGTGGATATTGAAGTATTTATTAAACGTTATCAGCCTGTTTCTTTTGAAGAGAAAGTAAAGTTATTTTTCTACAACAAACCTAAAAGTAGTGATGCATTTGATGAATGGAACTCAATACTAAAGTTTCATGACATAGGTTTGTCAACAATGGAGCCTATCGCAGTAGCCCAAAGCGGCGATAACAGTTGCAACCTAACACTTGGTATTCAAAATTACATTCGTGCAAAAGAGTATTTTGAAGAAGAAAAATCACTGTTGAGCCGTAAAGAAGTTATCGAAAAATTGGGAATTTATATTGGTATACTACATAAAAACAATATGGCGCATCAAGACTTATACCTTGTACATTTTTTCTTAAAAATAGATGAAGGGTTAAACCCATATTTAATTGATTTACAACGTGTAATTATACAAAGTAAACTCTCAATGAGATGGCAAATAAAAGATTTGGGACAATTTGTTTTTTCTTGTAATGAACTATTATCTAAAGATGAACTTAATGTTTTTTGGAAAGAATACTTCAGTCAAATAAACCTATCCGAATCGGTTTCTTCAAAAATCCGTTTTTTATCAGAAAAGAAAGCTCAAAAGATTTTCTTACGTGATCAGCGTAAAAGTAAAAGGGTATCTCAATGAGTCATCAATTCATCGCAAAGAACTCAGCTGACCTGGCATATATCAAGTTGGTTGGTAATTACATCATTGTTCAGTATGATGAGTCCGGAATTGATTGGCAATACGATGATAATGAGACAATGTGGCGAATAAAGCGTGCTCCCAGTGCAGGAGTGGTCGGGGTAAATATGAAAGAGCGAATTTGCTGTGCAAAACTTTTTTACGACCAACGTATTCATTCTAAAATACGAAACCGCTTGGGTTTAACAAAAGCCAAGAAAGCATATGAGCGTGGCTGTAAGTTAAATGACTTTGGCGTGCCTAGTCCTCAAATATATGGATATGTAAAAGTATCCAAAACTGGTTTGGGCATTTTGATATGTGAACTTCTTCAAGATTATCAACGAGTTGATGCTTATATCCAAAAGAATGGATTAAATCAATCCTTTAGTAGAGATTTAGCAAGGTTCATATTTGATGTTCAACAAAAAGGCGTAGAACATAAAGACCTATCCCCCAGAAACATTATGGTAGATACTCAATCCCCCCAAAATTTCAAATTATTAGATTTTGAAGATATTGAGTTCAAAAATTTAAATATAGAACAAAGAATTAAAAACATTGAACATTTTGAAACTCGGTTACATCGCTTTGTACCAAAAGAATCAATTGAAAATTTTAGTAAAATTTTCCGTCAATTGTCATAATACTTAAGTAAGCCTAAATGCCAAAATTCCATTCAATTGACGCATATTGTTATCTATATCCATACATTGTCTAGCCAAAATGACCGCTGGTTTTGTTTTTAATAATTGTGATTTACCATAATTATGATCACACCATGCTAATGACTTTTTTATCTGTTCTTCAGTAACTGTAATTCGACCAAGTGCAAGTGCATGCCACTTCGCTAAAGCAATTGTTGAAACGGCAATAAGATGCAAATACTGAAGCCCTTCAAAGAACCGTAAACCTTGATAATGAGGACCAAAAAATTGGTGTGTTTGAATACGCATTGCTAAAAAACGGTGAAGAACAGGCCAGCAGGAATCCATATACGTCACATCGGTTTTAAATAATTCAGAACGACCAACATTCGCATCAGGAAACTGAGGATCAAAATGGTGTAAATTCGCACGACCAAAAATAAACTTACTAATTATGCCCACTCGAGAAACACGGTTAGACACAGATTTTCCTTTAATTGCAACCTCATCATTACGGATCAGCATAGATAAAAATGCCATAAAACGTGCCTCTTCAAACGCGCCCATACGTCGAATCTTAGTTGTCTTAATATCATCCACGGCACGTTCAAGGTAAGAAGGAATAATCTCTCTCATTGACAAATCATTAATAAAGGTATCCCCAAGCAAAGGTAGCCGACCAGCAGCGATAATCCCTGCGGCAATTTTTTCAAAACCTAAGTCATTCTCCTGTTTATACATAGTAGCAAACAGATGTAAAATATCAGAGATACTATCATTGGATAATTCATTTTTTTGACTATCTTTTGGCGAATGCACATTGAGTTGTGGGGCAAGTTTTGTTAGTTCTTTTTTATATTCAGTAAGAGGTTTACCCTGATTTGAAACCACCTCGGGACAGTCATACCTAAGACCAACACTATATTGTTCTGAAACAGTCTTCTGAATTTGAAAAGGATATAATTTACAGCCTAAAGGTTTTAAGCTACCTTTAAACTTCGCATGGATTTTACAATGACCTTTATCTTCATCAAAAAATGCACATGCACCAGATTCTTTATGAGCTAAATATGTGCGACCACCTAATTCTTGAAGGACTTTATCTGGAACCTGATCTTCAGTATTCCATTTTAAATTATTGATTATAGTTTGTTCATTTTCATCAACCTCTACAAGCCAATTGTGGCAGCACTTACCACAGTCTGAACAGTTATAACAGCCATCCCCTAATAAAAATGATTCTTTGCCCATCTAATGTCCAATTATTAAAGTTTACTTGATGCATATAAATAACCACATAAAAAAGTAAATTCAACATCATATGGACGTTAACTGATAATCTAAACCATGTCTAAAGACCATAAAAAGATAGCGGTGTTTCTTTCTCTTTCTGAAAATTTGGCCGGTATACTATTTTCTTTAATTTTAGATTTTCATGAAAGACTTCGATTACATCATAGCGAATCGGTGTTACTGGATTTCCGATATGCTTCAAATAGTGATTAGCTGCATATTTGATATGTTTCATTTTATCAAAATCCACAGCTTGAGCGGGTCTTAGCAGCTGATCGACAGATCGTGTTTTCACCTCTATAAAACACAAAACCTCTCCATCTCTCGCCACAAGGTCTATTTCACCATGAGGTGCTAAATAATTCTGCGCTAAAACGGGTAAGCCCATTTCACGAATTAACTTACAAGCCCAAATTTCTCCTAATCTTCCTACACGAATATGGTAAGGAGCCCGGTTTAAATACCGGTAATATAAAAATCCTCGAAACAAAACGTTATTTCCCTAATCCTTAGATGTTCGAAACACCTCACCTTGCCAGCCTTCTACAGGGGGGTGCTCTTTAAAGCCTTTAATACGCTCATATAAACGTTGACTCGGTATGTCTAAAATCTCTCGATCAAACGTCTCCTGTAAAATAGCCAAAGCCTCATCAAATTTTCTCTCCCAATGTAAGGCTAATGCTTTCTCATACTGGTCAACTGCAAATTGCTTGTCTGTTGAAATTTCTTCTTCAAAGGCAAGTAATTCATAAACTTTAATGGGAATCGTTTTCCCCTTAACAACCATTTTATCTAATAGCCGTGCATTGATATGCTTTTCTGCTTGTTCAAAAGTGGATTGTCCAATAATTATATCTGTATCATACATTTTATTCAACGGTTCATAGCGAGCGGCCTGATTTACAGGGTCCCCCATAACTGTATATTGCATTTTCTGCTCGCTACCCATATTTCCAGCGGAGACTTCACCAGAATTAATTCCCATCCGAGCCGTTAATTCAACACCGTACTTTTCTTTTAAGAGGGGCCGAATTTCATCAAGCTTTTTCTGTTGTAAAATTGCTGCTTTACACCCCTGGATTGCGTGCTCGTCGTCCGGGTATGGAACTCCCCAAACTGCCATAATTGCATCCCCCTCATACTTATCCAAATACCCATGTGTTTCGACTACAATATCGGACATGGGCGTTAAATAATCATTAAGAAGCCCTACTAATTGTTCTGGAGTGAGGTTTTCAGAAATCGTAGTAAATCCTGCAACATCAGAGAAAAACATAGTTGCTTCACGGTTCACACCCGTTAATGCAAACTTGTCTGGGTCTTGGTCCATGTAGGATAAAACTTCAGGAGAAACCATCCGGCTAAACATTCCTCGCATCTTATTTTTCTCTCTTTGCTCCGTCACATAGAACATGAAAAGAGCACAAAAGAAACATACGAGGGCAATCGTCATTGGCAATACGATAGGAAATAGGACCCAGTGATTGTGGATACCCAAGTAACTATAAATCGGATAAAAGATAAAAAATAAAACTGAAATACCTGCCAAATTTCGGTTACTCAACCAGACTGTCCCACAAATAAAGAAAAACCAAATTAGTAAACACCACATTAGTTTATTGGTATGAGTGAGTTCATAAATAAAGGTCTCATTGATAATATTCGCAATAGCGGTTAAATGGACCAATACGAACGGAGAAAGCTCACTTACCGGTGTAGGCCCCATATCCACATTGCCTGTAGCAGTCATTCCAACCATAGCAAGCTTATTATTAAGGTTTAGCTTGGCAATTTCGTGATCAAAGGCATGCAATAAGGACATCTGGTTGTAGTGACTAATACGTCCATGATAGTCTAAAACCATATTTCCTTTCTCATCAATAGGAATTCGAGTATAGTCTGCATTACCTGCCTTGCGAAGATAGATAGCATCGCCCATCACAATTCTTAATGGTGCATTAGTAAGTTCTTTAGGTGACATTTCTTGAAGATCAATTAAATTTATACCATAATATGCCAAACATGCATTCAGTGCTATTGATGGTAGCATTATTTTTCGCTCAATCTTTTTTCCATCTGTTGGGTTAATATATGAATAGCGAAGTCCTCGAACTAATGGAAGACGTCTCACAACACCATCAATATCTCTTGGCGCATTAATGAAACCAATATGACAATAATCCAAAAATTCATTACTTGGCAAGTATGCGCGAGATGGGTTAAAAAAGAAGGAGGACATATCACCCTCAATAAGTTCCGGAGGAATTTGTGTATCAAGTAAATATGGAACAGTAAGCCCACTTTCCTCATCAAGAAAATCAGGATCGTCACCAAGAATATCCTCTTGGGTCCACTTTAATGGGGTAATATTTTTAGGGATTGAGTATGCCATTAAGACAAAGGTAGATGTGTCATAAAGCTGCGCTAGTGAAACACCCATTGCAGCCTCACCCACCTCAGATGTCAGCGAACCAAGCATACGTATCGTCTGAAGATGACTCATGGGGTTAGAGAATTCACCATCCTGTTCAAGAAACTGCGAAATAAAACTCTGTAGTTTTGTTTCCATTTCCAAATCTTGGTTGATCGCATCGTCTAAAAGGTTTTCATTCATATCACCTTGTTCATCAAAAAACAATATATCAAATGCAGCAACGCGGGGATTCGTTTTTTGAAAAGAGTCTAAAAGCTTTAAAAATGGTGTCCGTGTTCGCCAATCCCTGCGACCATATTGCCCTAAATGCTCGATAGTTACATCATCAATCCCTACTAAGACTAGTTCTTCAGTCTTGGGAGGTGTAGCGATTGCATTTCGAACTCGCATGAAAATGTCATGGAAGCGTGCATCAGCAATCTCGTGAGTCCGGGTATTGGTGTTGGGAATCACTCTCATTCCAACCAAGAAACAAACTAGAATGAAAATCGTTTGAATAACAATGGTAAAAAATAAAATGCGTTTACGACCCATTCTCACTCCCTATGAAGTTTAGAATACTTAACTTAATTGTTTGTATGTGTGTGCGTATAGCTGAATTTGTTTACAGATTTGAGAAAGGCCATTTCTACGGTTCATCGATAGGTGTTGTTCAATTCCATATTCACTTAAGAACGAGGCATCTTCTGCAGTTATTTCATCTGGCGTCATACCATTATATACCCTGGTAATAACTGAAGCTAGCCCTTTTGGAATCATCGCATCAGAGTCTGCTTTAAAAAATACCTTACCATTTTCAAAAGAAGGAACCAGCCATAGTTGAGACATACACCCTTTGACAATAAAGTTATCAATGCGTTCTTCATCAGTCAGCAAATCTGCTTTTTTTCCTTGATCAATCAACCATTGTAAACGCTCTTCTGGGTCATCTAAAAACTCTAGTTCCTCAATAATATCCGCTTTTTCTTGTATGCTCATACAGTTTTATCTTTCTTTAACTAATCTGACGATATGCCTCATAAGCAACAACAGCTGCTGCAGTCGCTAAATTTAAACTTCTAGCGTGTTCACCCGGCATTGGTAATAAAAATAAATTTTCTTTATAAATGGTATAAAAATCTTCAGGTAATCCGCTTGTTTCACGTCCAAAAACTAAGTAATCTCCATTTTCAAATAGCATTTCAAATACTGTTTTTTTTCCACGAGTACTTGAGAAAAACAAGCGTTTAGGTTCTTCTTGATCGAGGAAATCTTCCCAGTTTTCATGAATATGTAAATCCAAGTAAGGCCAATAATCGAGACCCGCTCGCTTTACGCTGTGTTCATTTAGTGAGAACCCTAAAGGTTTTATCAAATGGAGTGGAACTCCCAAATTCACACATATACGTCCTATTGCACCAGTATTGTGAGGTATTTCAGGCTGAAATAAAACAATCTTAAAATCTACTTTAGACACCAATATTCATCCATTTGTTAATTTAGCTAATTCCCGAAAAAATGTTTTCTAAGTCTATTACTATAGGTTGAATCAAATATTTGACCAATTCAACTGTGAATTTCCGTAGTTTGCCCATGCACAAGCACAGTTTGTAATACCTGTTGAATAATTTGGGCACCTTTTTCTGCACCACCTGCTAAAATAAGTTTACCTGCAAAAAAATCACTTCTTGATGTATATGAATGATCCTCAAGTAGGATTTGCATATATTTTTTTAATTTATGTGGTGTAAGCTTTTGAACAGGAATCGAAAAGCCTGCTTCTTGATGAACAATACGAGCGGCAACGCCAGGCTGATCATTAGTCACAGGAATACACACCATAGGCTTTCCATACTTTAAGCATTCCATTGCTGTATTCATTCCAGCATGAGTGATGACAACATCAGCTTTTTCAAGAAGTGCCAGCTGCGGTGCTTTCTCAACAACAATTGGATTTCCTTGTAACTTATTTGGAAGCTTTAAGCCACCACCACCAAGACTTATGACCAATTGACAATCTAAATCTGAAACTGCTTCAGCAATCTTTTCAAAAACAGAAGAAATTTGATTTTGCAACGTGCCCATGGATGCATATACCAATTTTTTATTGGGGTCAAGTTGGTTCCATGGAAAATCAACAGGTAGACGACTTTCAGGATCTACCAAAGGCCCTAAATGATATACATAATTTTGTTTAAATTTTCGTTTGAAATCAAACTGAGGTGGCAGTTGCGTGAGCATCGCTATTGGAGATTTTAAATCATTAAAATGCTTTACCAAACGAAAACCGGCCTTCTTGCGCTCTTGATTGATGTCTTTTATAATTGCGAACCAACCAAGGTTTGTAATAAAATTTAAGACCTTATTACGTAACAATCCAATAGAGCTTGTTGAATAAGCACAATGGAAAACGGGTGGCGGAACCCAAGGATCTAGATCCATCGGTAATGCCCCACAAAAATTGACATAGGGAATACTAAACTGTTGCGCAATTGCTGCAGCACCAGGTATTGTCTGATCAATGACCATCAAGTCCGGTTGCTCGTGGTTAATCAAACCTGGCATATCACGTAAAATTAAGCGATTCCGTTCACGGAAATGAATTTGTGTACGCCAGATAGCCATAATGCCAACTCGCCGGCCAACATCCAGCATCACATCCTTTAAGGAACTTTTACGAGGTTTACCTTCATGGATATCTCGAAATGAGATACCAATACCTTCAACTCGTGGACGTGCTTCTTCCACACCCCAAAATTGACAATTTACACCTAACTTTTGGCACTGCTTCGCCAATGCCAAAGCCGCATTAATATGCCCTGGAACTTCGGGTGCAATAAAAACAACTTTCGCCAAAAGGGAATCCCCCTATTCAGTATTATTTATAACTTAAGTTTGGTCCAAGCCAACGTTCTGCAACAGCTAAATCCATGCCTTTGCGCTTGGCATAATCTTTCACTTGATCTTCATTAATTTTACCAACGGCAAAGTATTTTGCCTCAGGGTGGGCAAAATATAAACCACTTACAGAACTTCCAGGCCACATTGCCGCACTTTCGGTTAATTTCATACCAATACGTTCTTCAACCTGCAACAAATCCCATAATAAGAATTTCTCCGTATGATCAGGTGAAGCTGGATAACCTGCAGCGGGACGAATACCACGATAACGTTCTTTTATTAAATCTTCTACAGCCAAGTTTTCATCTCGCCCATATCCCCATTCTCTGCGGACATAGCGGTGTAGCCATTCTGCACAACCTTCGGCAAAACGGTCTCCTAATGCTTTAACCATAATGTCATTATAATCATCTAATTGCTCTTTGAAAGTATTTGCCCATTCCTCTACTTCTGGACCAGCAGTAACGGCAAAACCACCAAGGTAATCCATACGGCCACTATCCTTGGGAGCAATAAAGTCAGAAAGGGCAATATTTGGAGTTCCCTCACGACGTTGAGATTGCTGGCGTAAAGTATGCAGCGTCATTAAAGTTTCACTTCGGGTTTCATCTGCATAAATCTCAATATCATCCCCAGTACTGTTTGCAGGGAACATTCCACAAACGGCACGTAGAGTAAATCGCTTCTTGAGAACAATGTCTTCAAGCATTTTTTGAGCTTCTGCGAATAACTCGCGTGCCTGCTCTCCAACAACTTCATCATCTAAGATACGCGGGTAAACGCCATGCAACTCCCAGCTATTAAAGAAGGGAGTCCAGTCCATAATATCAATAATCTCCTGAAGAGGAATATCAGTAATTTCTTTAATCCCAGTGAAAGCAGGCATTGGAATATCTATAGTTGTCCAATCTGATTGAAGTGCATTTTTACGTGCATCCTCAATAGTCAAAGATGCTTTAGCAGCATTACGATTTAAGTAATTGTCACGACGGGTGGCATAATCAGCTTTAACTTCCTGTTGGTATTGTTCTTTTTGAGTTTCGCTAAAAAGTTTACTGACAACCCCCACCACACGAGATGCATCAATAACGTGAACAACACTATGATCATATGTTGGGTCTATCTTAACTGCAGTATGGGCAACAGATGTTGTAGCTCCACCAATTAATAATGGGATATCCATACCTTCACGTTGCATTTCTGAAGCAACATAAACCATCTCATCTAAAGAAGGAGTTATGAGTCCTGACAAACCGATTGCACTCGCATTATGCTCTTTAGCAGCCTCTAAAATTTTATCACAAGGAACCATCACACCCATGTCAATTACATTGTAGTTATTACAACCTAGTACAACTCCCACAATATTTTTACCGATATCGTGTACGTCACCTTTTACAGTTGCCATTATAATTGTTTCTTTTTGATCTGCAGCAGACTTTTCATTTTCCATATAAGGTAATAGATAACTAACAGCTTTTTTCATTACGCGCGCAGATTTAACAACTTGAGGTAAAAACATTTTACCGGCTCCAAATAAATCGCCTACTACGCGCATGCCATCCATTAATGGGCCCTCGATAACTTCTAAAGGCTTTGATGCCTTTTGGCGTGCTTCTTCAGTATCTTCGTCAATGTATGCAACGATACCTTTCACCAATGCATGACTCAATCGCTCTTCAACTGTACCTTGACGCCAACGATCATCTTCTTTCTTTTCCTTTTTACCGGTACCTTTTACAGTTTCTGCAAACTGAATCAATTCATCTGTTGCTTCTTCATGTCGGTTAAAAAGAACATCTTCAACTTTATCCAGTAACTCTTTGGGAACTTCATCATAAACACCAAGCATTCCCGCGTTCACGATGCCCATATCCATACCATTACGGATTGCATGATATAGAAATGCCGAGTGCATTGCTTCACGAACTGGGTTATTACCACGGAAAGAGAATGAAATATTACTAACACCACCTGAAACAAGTGCTCCAGGACACTGTGCTTTGATTTCAGGTATACATTCAATAAAATCTTTCGCATAATTATTATGCTCATCCATACCCGTTGCAACTGTAAGAATATTTGGGTCAAAAATAATATCACAAGGATTAAACTTTGCTTTTTCAACAAGAAGTTTGTAGGAGCGCACACAAATACGTACTTTATCTTCTTTAGATGCAGCTTGCCCCTCTTCATCAAAAGCCATCACAACAACTCCGGCACCAAATAGGCGGAGTCTGCGTGCATAGTTTAAGAAAGCCTCTTCACCTTCTTTTAAACTAATTGAGTTAACAATGGCTTTACCTTGAATACATTTTAAGCCTGATTCAATAACGGACCATTTCGAACTATCAACCATAATTGGAATACGGGCGATATCAGGTTCAGATGCAATAAGATTCATGAAATCACGCATCATCGCTTCGCCATCTAATAATGCTTCATCGAAATTTACATCAAGAATATTCGCACCAGAATCAGCTTGTTGTTGTGCAACAGCAATTGCCGCATCCAGGTCACCGTTAATGACTAATTTTTTAAAGCGAGGGGATCCAGTAACGTTAGTTCTCTCACCGACCATTAGAAATCCAGATGTATCTGTAATCAGTAATGGTTCGAGTCCTGAAAATCGAGGTATTTGAGTAAGTTGTTTAGGAATACGGGTAGGAAGTTTAGTCACATAATCTCGTAAAGCACCAATATGGTCTGGAGTAGTTCCGCAGCAACCGCCTGTTATATTGATCCAGCCTTGATCTGCGAACTCACCCGTCTCTTTTGCAAACTCAGTGGGGGTTTGATCATATTCTCCCATTGCATTTGGTAGACCAGCATTAGGGAATATGACAGTGTATGCATCAGTTTTATGTGCAAGTTCTTCAACATAAGGGCGCATTTCATCTGCACCTAATGCACAATTCAAACCAATCGCTAAAGCGTTTGCATGTTCGATTGAAATTAAAGCTGCTTCTAATGTTTGTCCGGAAAGAGTTCGTCCAGAAGCATCTGTAATAGTGATTGAAATAAAAATTGGAATTTCAATATCACGTTCTTCGAAAAGTTGTTTTAAGGCATATATACCCGCTTTTAAGTTAAGCGTATCAAAAGTAGTTTCTAGTAAAAGTATATCGACCCCTTCATCTAGAAGTGCAATCGCCTGTTCACGGTATGCCTCAACCACTTCATCAAAAGTAACGGCTCGGTATCCAGGGCGGTTCACATCAGGTGAAAGAGAACAAGTTCTGTTCAGAGGCCCCATAGAACCTGCAATATATAAATGTGCATCTGGGTTTTCTGAAAGATATCGAGCACGAGCATTTTTTGCGCAACTCATAGCAGCTTTGTTCAAGTCGGTAACTAAACGCTGCAGTTTATAGTCATCTTGGGAGATGCAATTCGCATTGAAGGTATTTGTTTCAATGATATTTACGCCCGCTTTAAAATACTGATAGTGAATTTCTTCAATTACATCAGGGCGAGTAATACATAGAAGGTCGTTGTTACCTTGAAGTGGGATATGATGATCCGCTAAATCATCGTTACGAAAGTCCTCTTCTTGAAGCTTGTAACGTTGCACCATTGTTCCCATCGCACCATCTAAAATCAATATCTGATTTTCAAGGTCCGCTAACAACTGATTACCCAACTCACTCGTATACTGAAATTTGCCACTATTCGTCATGCTTAATTCTATTCTATCTAAAAGTTTCTAAAGCCACACCTTAGTCAAATTTTCTAGTAAAAGGTGTAGCTTAATAATTTAATTCAAAAATAAAATTTAGCAATGCGTATAGGCGAATACTGAAGTGCTATGAATGATATATAAAGACAAGACTAATGAGCTTAAATAATACCAAAATTACTTGCATATTTCTCTAAGATCTAACAATATAAACGTCAATGATACAAGATCTTGGAGGAAAGAATGAAAAGTGAAAAGCTAGGTAGGTGTTTAAGGTGTATGGCACCAACTTCTTACCAATTTGATGGAAAGTATATTTGTGAGGAATGCTTTGCAATTGCAGGTTCTTGTTGCGTGGGAGAACTAGAGGTAGGTATTAAAGATAAGCAAGAGTGTGACGAGGTAGGCTCAGAATCAATGTAGAAAGTTGTCTTTCAAATACAAACTTGCGGCGAGAATACTCTTTTTATGCAATTAATAAATTCCTCTAAAATGTGCACCCTAAATTTAGGTTAATCGATATTAATCCATATTAATTTAAACCAATTTATACAAAAAATAAAAGTACCGCTTATGAGTGGAAAAGTTCTAAAATAAATACTGATCATTCATCTTCTTATTTTAGCATTTTAGTTTGATAGCTTAACAATCGTTATCGAGCAATAAAACCTAAATTGCTGATTATACAATGTAGAGTTATGATGTTTTTATCGTCAAAAGAATGTAGGTTTACGAAAATCAGTGGAGTGGCCTTAACCACTATTTCAAATAGCGCTAGCCTTGCTAGAGATAAACTTCTAATCATTAAAAAGAAATAATAATGAATAGTAAAGGCTTAGCAATATAAACTTGTTTAGATTCTTCCATCAAGAAAATCACTAAATTTGAGCCCAAACGCTAACTTTAATACAGCTATTGTTCATACGGGCGAATAGATTCGTAACAAGTGTTTGTATACAAAAAAGGCACTCCCAAGGGAGTGCCTCTTATTCATACATAAAACAAATTAGTGAGTGTGTGGAATTAGTTCAAATGTTTCTGTTTTATACTCTACATCATCAACAGTGAATGTAATGTATGCATTAGATTTGAACTCTTTACCCATCAGCCAAGATGCATCTTCTCCTGATTCTCCAGGAAAAATGAAATAATTCGTAAAACCTTCACGGTTATTTACTTTGCCATCTTCGTCTTCATTCTTTTCTGTATTACGAACCTTCAAAGTTACATCCTTTTTAAGGTCAGGAAAATGTACTTTGATTTCTGAAGCAATTGTTAAATCGTATGCAGATTTACCTTTGTCATCTTGAGTCAGCCAAAGCTCTAAATCACCTTTATCATCATGAAGTTTAAGCTCTGTATACCCAATGCTTTTGTCACCAGACTTAAATGGGTTCATTAACCCATGATGTGGAGAACCACCTTCTGCATGAGAATGATTTCCATGATCGTGACCATGGTGGCTATGTGCATGCACATCTGCACTATCAGAGGAACTCTTATTTTCACCGTGAGCATGGCCATGGTCACCATGATCGTGACCGTGATGGTCATGTGAATGTCCATGATCATCATGAGCTTCTGTTTTTGCTGTTTCTGCCTTTGGTTCTGTTTTTGAACAGCCCATTCCAAGCAACCCTAATACACATAAACCTGCGATAATTCTCATTGTTTTTCCTTTATTAAAAAATTTATCTCTCATCACACATAATTTGATAATGAAATATCAATACATCACAAGGAAAGTTTAATCAAGAGTCTTGCAAAGAAAAATGGGGACTTGTTACAAAGCTTTTACACAACATATATTTGGCGCAACTCGTAGATCCACAAAAAATTCCATTCATATAATATCGTTTTTGCTAACCAATTTAGTTAGTAAAACTGAAATGGATTAATCGTCAGAGCCGCCAAGTAGTCCTAAGCGAATTGCATAGTAAATCACAGTTATCAATGCGGAAACCATTGCTGCGACATAGGTTAAAAATGCAGCATTTAGTACTTTTGAAGCACCAGATTGTTCCTGAGTAGTTAAAAAGCCAGCTTGTCTAATAGCAATTTTTGCTCGGCGAGATGCATCCCACTCTACAGGTAATGTGACAAGCGCAAACACAAGACCAACTGCACACATACCAAGCCCTAAGTATGCAAGGCCAGGAATTTGTGCAATAACACCAATAAGGATTGGAATGAAGTAAAGATTTGTACAAATATTTGTAACTGGCACCAAAACAGAACGTGCCCACATTGGCGCATAATTGCGTGAGTGCTGTATTGCATGCCCAGCTTCGTGACAAGCAATTCCAACAGCTGCAATACTACGACCGTGAAAGTTCTTGGATGATAGATGCAACGAACGACTCATTGGGTTATAGTGATCACTTAAAAAACCACCTACTTCTTCAATCGCAACTCCTTCAACACCTTCGCGTTGAAGCATCAGGCGCGCAGCTTCTGCACCTGTTAAACCTCTGCGTGTACCAATTTCACTATACTTATTGAATGCACGTTTCGTCATCCAACTGGCTAGCCCACCAATAATTAAAGATGGAATTAAAACAAATATGTAATAATCAATACCTATACCAAGCATAATTTTTCCTTACTCCAAGTTTTACGACAATTATAACTAAATTCGTGAATAAAACCCTCTTTTGATAAAATGATTTTATTCAAGAATTTCTTTTTAAATACAATAACGAGCACTCTGTGGTGAGCAAGTAAATTTACGTGGTATTTGTGCTCAACCTTGAGAAAATTCGCAAATTTGCTAAATTTAAATCTATAAAACTAATTAAAAGACGATAACAAGGAGACATTTTGTCTTATGCCTTTAGAAATTATTTGCCTTGGAACAGAATTGCTTACCGGTGAAACCTTAAATACAAACCTTCAATTTCTTGGCTCTGAACTAGATCCCCTTGGTATAGAAATTTTTGAGAGCGTAACGATTCCCGATGAGCCTGATCGAACGAGAGAAGCAATTTTGCGTGCATTTGAGCGTGGTCATACCGTAATAACGGTTGGAGGTTTAGGGCCAACTCAAGATGATATGACACGTGATATTGTTGCTGAGACTTTGGGTGATAAATTACATATTAATTCAGAATTGTCTGATCATATCCGAGGTATTTATCAGAAAAATGTTGGTCATACGAACCCTCAAGCTTGGGAGCGCCAGGCAAGTTTCCCTGAAAAGGCTATTCCGCTTTTCAATCATGTAGGTACAGCACCTGGTATGTGGTATGATGATGGCATAAGACGTATCGCAATGCTTCCTGGGCCCCCAAATGAACTAAAACCTATGTTTAGACAGAAGCTTTTACCTATACTGACTCCTTTGCACCCTCCTCAATTTACTCGTGAAAGTCTTGCAATTTTCGGTTTACCAGAGTCAAAGGTGGAACATGAGTTGATGATCGCTTTGAAGCCCTACCCAGGTGTAGAGCCAGCTTTTTGCATTAAACGAGGAAAGTGTCATGTTCGTCTAACAGTAAAAGCTGGTGAGGCGGCAATTCTAGCAGCAGCCGTGGCCGCAACGCGTTCTCACTTTGGATACCGCATTCAGGGCTTGGAACAGACTCTGGCAGGTGTATTGATTGATTTATTAAAGGACAATGGACAAACATTAGGAACCATCGAAAGTTGTACAGGGGGTGGCATTGGTGCAGCCTTGACAGGGGTTGCTGGCTCTTCAGCAGTCTATATGGGTGGTTTTGTCACTTACTCAAATGAGATGAAAATGAAATTAGCAGGAGTTAAACAAGAGACATTAGCTGAGTATGGTGCTGTCTCAAGCCAAACTGCTATTGAAATGGTTGAAGGTGCAGCTAAAGCACTCGAGGTAGACGCCTGCATAGCCGTCACCGGTATTGCAGGTCCTGGCGGCGGCACTCCTGAGAAACCAGTTGGTACTGTTCATATTGCGACCTATTTCTTGGGCAAAACCGTGGAGACCAACTACCACTACCCTTTCGAACGAGAAGATATGCGCAAACGTACAGCAGATAAAGCCTTAAGCCAATTGCGTGAACAAATCGAAAAGGTCTTAGGCTATGGTTAATTGGTTCATTCGCCTCATTTATAAAATTTTATACCCTATTGCTGCTTGGTTAATTAATTTTTTAAATATTCCAATAAAAGGGGTATTTATTGCTGTTTGGAAAGATGATCAAATATTAATAATTCGTAATCCTTATAAGAAGTACCCTTATCAATTTCCTGGAGGGTTGGTAGACCGTGGCGAAAGTTTTGAAATAGCAGCAGTACGTGAACTTTGGGAAGAAACTGGCCTAAAAATCAAAGAAGCAGACTTAGGTGAGTTTGTGGATTTGAGCAAGTTTGCAATCAATCGAAATGAAACGACTCTTTTATGCGAGTGTAGGCTAAAGGATGAACAAGAATTAAAGATTGACTACCGGGAAGTAGATTGGGCTGAGTTTATGTTGCCTAATGAGGCTTTAAAGCTAAACTTACAACCTAGTTTAATTCAATATATAGAGGAGCGCACATCATGAACCCCAAATATGATTTAGATTCCAAGTATTATCATGGCTTCTTTGCGCCTTCACTAGCCCCAATTGTAGAACTTACACCTGGTGAACCCATCCATTTTTCAGTACCTGATGCAGGATGGGGGCTTGAGAACCATAGTTTGAATGGCTACCAACGGAAAGAACTTCCTTGCCCAACTGGCTTAAGCCCCAAAGGACACTGCCTATTTGGCCCTATATCCATCAAAGGAGCGAAACCGGATACAACCTTGGAAATAAAAGTATTGAAGCTAGAGATGGCTTCATGGGGGTGGACTCAAGGTGGTTGGCCGACTCCTGACACAAGTATTGCAACGGGGCAAATTGGGCCTCACCTGATGACTTGGGAGCTTGATGGTAACTATTTGGTCAACAATTTGGGTCACCGTGTTAAATCTGAGCCCTTTTTGGGCGTGATGGGACTTCCAATGAAGAGCCCAGAAATGCAGCTAACAACTCCTCCGCAATTCTGCGGCGGAAATATTGACTGCAAACATATTACTGAAGGATCTAGTCTTTACCTGCCGGTAACTGTTCCTGGTGCGTTATTTTCTGCAGGGGATGCGCATCATGCTCAAGGGAATGGTGAAATTTGTGGTAATGCGATAGAGACGATGGCTGAACATGTAAGTCTATCCTTTGAAGTTCACCTAGAAAAAGTTGATTGGCCAATCTTTGAGAATGATCATTTGATTGGTGTTTTATGTGCGGCACCATCTTTAAATCATGCATGTAATTCTGCAGTTCAACAAGCTGTTTTATTATTAAGTAAAATGTACGAGCTCCCAATCAAAGATGCACGTGCACTAGGTAGTGCATTAATTGACCTAGAAATCACTCAGTGTGTCAACCAAAACTTAGGTGTACAAGCAATTTTATCAAAAGAAAAGCTACAAACATGTTTTGGTGAGCTCCCCTCCTTATTCAAATAATTTTCATAGTTTTCATACTGCTTTCATATTGAATTCTTACTTAACTCTTACCTTCATTGCTATAGACACAATCATTGGAGGTAAAAGGCATGAATTGGCAAAAACAGAGATTACGTATTATCATTTATGGAGGTATCATTTTCATTGGCCTCTTTTATCAATACGGCAAAATTATTTGGCACCCAATATATATGAAACTCAAAGGTAAACATACTTCTGTAGATATCTATGAAAAACACGGAGAACGAGTCACCAAGATTTGGCGTCAAAGAAGTAAAGTAGCTGGTCTTAAAGACCTACCTAGCCAAATATGTTTAATTGGGTTAAAGCATGAGCAAAGCTTAGAGGTATGGTCTAAGCAAAAGGGCCAGCATGTTTTATTACACCGTTATCCATTTACTGGTTTCAGTGGAAAGCTCGGTCCTAAATTAAAGAGCGGTGACCTTCAGATTCCAGAAGGGCTCTACAAAATAAGTTTCTTAAACCCAAATAGCCGATTTTACCTTTCTATGAAAGTTGATTACCCCAATGATTTTGATAAAGAAGTCGCAGAATCTGACGGTCGAGAAGATTTAGGTGGTGATATATTTATTCATGGTAAAGAGGCGACAATTGGCTGCATTCCGATTGGCGATAGGGCAATTGAGGAACTGTATTTACTTGCTTACCTTGTTGGCATAGAAAACATTGATGTGATTCTTTCACCTAATGATTTAAGGACCTCCCCTCCTCTATTTGAAAGCCAGGACGTAGGGTGGATTACAATAAAATATAAAAATATTGAAAAAGCACTAATGTCTTTCAAATAATTTTATACTTTTCACAAAATTCACAAAAGCTTCACCTCCTATTCACATATCTTCCATATGTTCAACTACTACGTAAAAAAGGAGAGAAATTATGAACCAACATGAATCGCCAATTGTGCGAATTTTTCAAAAAAGTAACGCACAAAACCCAACTGCCAAAATTCTACTCATTATTTTATTGGTTGTCATTTTGCTTTTTCCGCATGCAAAAGTCATGGAACTTGTGAACGAACGTCATGATAGAAGCAAGGAAGTAGAAACTGAAATTATGCAGAAGTGGGCTGGCGCTCAAACGATTACTGGTCCCAGTATAATTGTGCCCGTTACCGTGGGGCAAGATTTGCGAGTTTATCAACTATTTGCAACGCAACAAAACCTGCAGCTTGATAATAAAACCGAACTCAGAAAAAGAGGAATCTTTGAAACCCCCATCTACACGACTGAATGTAAAGTCATAAGTGAATTCAATATTGATGCCTTGAGTAGAGAACTACCACAAAACTCAACAATTCACTTGGACAGACTAGAGGTCATTCAAGTTATAGATGATATAAAAGGTATTCATGGGGAAATCAATTTTTTATTAAATGGTGAACTCCAAAATATAGAAAGTGGTCTTGGCCGTGCAAGTCATAAAAAACGTAATGGATTTCATTTCAGTATTGATCAAGAGTTGTCTGGCATCGCTATTGTTGAAGGTCACTTCAACCTAAGAGGTAGCAAATCACTAGGGATTCGCCCAATGGGAGAAACGACCAGCATTAAAATGAAATCTGACTGGGCCCACCCAAGTTTTCAAGGGACATTCTTACCTGGAGAACGAGATATCACAGGTCAAGGGTTTAATGCAAGTTGGACCATAAATAAACTTCAGCATAAAATGAACCTTGTGGAGTCTCAAATCACTTTTCCAGACTCAAGTATTCAAGTCGGTTTTATAAGTCCTATAAATGTATATAGTCAGGTAAATCGAATTTCTAAATACGCCATTCTTTTCTTATGTTTTACCTTTACAGCTGTATTTATTTTTGAAGCCTTATTCAAGGTAAATGTCCACCCTGTTCAATATTTTCTGACAGGCGCTGCCTCAATCATCTTCTATGTATTCTTACTATCTCTCTCTGAGCATATTCCTTTCTTATGGGCATACACTGCAGCAGCAAGCCTTCTTACAGTCCTCATTAGTTTTTACGTGATGTGGGTATTTGAAAGCAAAGTTTTAGCTGCCTGTATGGCGGCTATCAAGACATGTATGTATGGCTTCTTATATACAACGATACAAATAGAAGATTATGCATTGCTTATTGGCTCAACTGGTGTTTTACTTGTACTAGCGGGTTTGATGATCTTCACCCGAAATCTCAACAAAGCACCTGTACCTCCGCCAGTCCCTGCATCTGCGGCATGACAAATCTAAGTCAAGCAATAAGGAAATTGCTTGACCATTACTTAAAGGGTCGATAGCTTAAAGTATAAATAGGATGATTTGATGAAACGAATTTTGATAATTGAAGATGAGGCATCTATTGCCTATAACATCGAAATGGCACTAGAACTTGAAGGTTATACAAGTCACCATGTCCCAACGCTTGAAGAGGGGCATAAGCAATACCGCCAACAAGACTTTGACTTTATTATTCTTGATTTGGGCTTACCAGATGGCAATGGTTTAGATTTCTGTAAGGAAGTCCGAAAGGATTCATGTATCCCACTGATTATTCTGACCGCAAGAAATGATGAGATTGACCGTATTGTTGGCCTGGAAGTGGGTGCGGATGATTACATGACTAAACCTTTTAGTCCACGAGAATTAACTGCACGCATACGTGCGATCTTTCGTAGATGTGAAGAGTATGCTTCCAAACCAGTAGGCTCAATAAAAGCCCCTAAACAGCAAGGTTTTGAATTAGATGAAGATCGCTGTACAATTTCTTATCAAAGTAACATTTTAGATTTATCAGCGCAAGAATACCGTTTGTTGCAAGTCTTGCTCGATCATCCCAAGCGGGTATTTAGCCGGCGTCAGCTTTTAGAAAAAGTATGGCAAGACCCCTTAGCTGCTATGGAAAGAACGGTGGATGCTCACATCAAATCAATTCGAGCACAACTAAGACAATATACCTCCAAGGACCTAATTCGTACCCACCGAGGTTTAGGGTACTCCTTTGATAACGAGGTAAGTTGTGATTCGCTTTGATACCTTAAAAAATAAAATTTTCATTTGCTACATTATTTTATTAGCTTTGAGTTTGTATTATTTTGCAGATCAGATTCAAAATGAATTGCGCCGATATTACCTAGAAGCAACAGAAGAAACAATGGTAGACGAATTAATACTTCTTAAAAAGGTAATCGAGAACCACTACAAAGAATCCCAAAGCCTTCATCTAAAAAGCTTAGAGACATCCTTAAATAGCCCCAACGTTTTACCTAACATTCAAATATACAGTAAATCCAAAACAAGTCAGGACTTAGATATGTATATCACTGACCAAGAGGGTTTTATCAAATATGACTCTAGACCTAAAAGTGCAATTCATGAGGACTACCGTAGTTGGCGTAATGTGAATTTAGCCTTAGCTGGGTTATATGGTGCCAGATCAACACGCCAAGATGAAGAAGACCCCAGTAGTTCAATTATTCATGTCAGCCTACCACTTTATTATCATCAACAAATCATTGGGACCGTCACACTAACTAAGCCTGTCATTTCATTTTACCCTTACATTAATCATGCAAAAGCTCAAATCGTACAGACTGCTGGATTAATTTTCTTAGCTTTAATCTGTATGGGCATTTTAATAATTGCCTTCATTACTCGCCCTGTAGAAAAACTTCATCAATATGTAAAGGGCATTCGTGATGGGAAGCCTGTTCAAGCGCCTCAGTTGCCAAGAGGAGAGATTAAGGAATTAAGTCAAACAATTGAAGAAATGAAAGAGGCTATTGATGGAAAGCAATATGTAGAGAATTATATACAGGCATTGACCCATGAGCTTAAAAGTCCTATTGCAGGGATTCAAGGAGCAGCAGAACTCTTGCAGGCTCAAGCTATGGAGCCCAAATATAAAAAGCTATTAATGAATATTGATGCAGAAACTAAACGTATGGACCAACTAATCCAACAATTGCTTCTATTAGCCCGCCTGGAAAGCGGGGAGCAACGCGGAGACTTCATTAAGCAAAACCTTGAAGTATTACTCAAATCTATTGTGGAAATTTGCCAGGATAGATACCCTAAATTTCACATAGCATTCAATAGTGAACTAGATGATACCGAACAAGTGTTTGATGCAACTTTGATAGAGCTCGCAGTCTCTAACCTCTTAACAAACAGTTCTCTGTATAGCAAAGGTAAAGAAATTTCAGTTCATGTATACAAACAGGATGAGATGTTAACCATTGAAGTCTTGGATGAAGGCGGGCATATTCCTGAATACGCAATTGAAAAGGTAACAGATAAATTCTTTAGGTGTCCAAATGAAGAAAACACACGTAGTTCTGGAATGGGTTTAGCAATTGTAAAACATATCGCCAATCTGCATGGCGGAAGCCTCACAATTGCTAATCGTGGACAAGATCAAGGTGTACTAGCCAAGCTATGCTTTCAACCTAAATTTCTCAGATAATTGCCTACTCAATTAAGGTATCTGCTTCGCTATTCTGTTCAACCAAATCCTCAACCTGAACATAATTGGCATCACCTCGGAAGCAGGCATGAAGTCGATTACGCTGTTCTTCTTCACCCAATAGCTCATCTTCCAAATTATGGTAATCGTCTAAATCAAAGTCAATCTGAAATACAGCCTGCTTAGTTTTACGATCAATGGCCATAAATCGAAGTTCCTCTTGTTTCTTGCATGAAAAATCATAACGAAGATCATGTTTTGTAGGTTCTAGGCCTGGGTTGTGGTTAAACAAGAAAGATTTTATATATTCAATAACCCGATCATCATACTCGTGAATATGCAGATAAATTTTTTCAACGAAATCGACATGGTTGACAGTTAAACGCCATGCGGGTTGATCCTCTGATTTATCTGTTTGAAAGCCTAATTTATCCTGTACGTCATCTAATTGCTGATCAATTTGTGCTTCGCTAATATCTGCTTTATAGAAAATCACCTTTTTGCGCGGGGTATCTTTATAAACCATATCTCGGTCAATCCAAACTTGCTTACCACAGTTTCTGCAGGCATAAAGATTGAGTTTTCCTTGATATAGCTCAATTAATTGATCTGATTCTGGTTCCATAAAGACAGTATCTTCTAAGGTGAAGATCTCGTTACAATCAGGGCATTGAAATTGTTGCTTACTCATTTGTTCTCCTCAGGTTTCATTTGCTCCATCATCCAATGTGCAAAAGGCTGATTCACCCTTGTCATATCAAATGTCATTATGCATGGACAATCATAGGGGTGTAATTCACGTATTTTATGCATTGCTTTCTGAACATGAACCTCGGAAGTTTTTGCAATTAAAACTGTTTCATGTCCGGTTTCAATTTTGCCTTTCCACTCATAAATGGACTCCATTCCAGGTAACATATTCACACAAGCAACCAAACGATTCACAACTAACTCTTGGCCAATTTTTCTAGCTACTTCTATATCTGGCACGGGGCTATATATAATACATAAATCTTCTGTCATCTTTTTCCTATTGATAAATTAGGTAATTTTTGAATTAAAAGTAATATTAAGTTTTACAGGAACGTATAATATAGTAGCAAAAACAGGAATATTATGTCAAGTCAAAGAAAAATTTTAAAAATGCGAAAGCGACGTGGTCAAGCAATTGCCGAAATGATTGTAGGAATAATTGCGTTAATGGTTATGTTTCTTGGACTTACGCAAATTTTCATGGCGTCATATACCTCATATGACGCTCTTACGGATGTGCGAGCAGAAGCAGAATTAGCCATTCAAAGTAGCTCAGGCAGTATTTCTACTGATCAGGTAAAAAGCTGGGATGTAGGAAATGATGAATTAAAAAATACTTTAGATGATGACAAAAGAATGGGGGTTAGCGCCTTAAATACCTTTTCAAATGAATTAAATTCACATGATGGTAGTCAATCAATGGATAGTCTATTCAGTGGCTATGGGATTACGAGCTACAATGAATTCGAAGATGACCTCATAAGTAATCAAGCTTCAGTTGCTGCTGGTTTGCACCGAGCAACCAAAAATGAGTCAGTTGAAATTGATCCAATATTACGTTCATTTTTGAATATCAGTCCCAAAAGGATGTCTATTGATAAAGAGATTTACATGCCCTACCTGGAGATAAGAGAACCATGAAGCTACAGAAGAGAAAAGGCCAAACAATGATTGAGTTTGCAATTATGGCTGCCATGTTTCTACTTGTCACCATAACTTTAATAGGATTTTTAGCAGTTTTTTCTGAGTGGGGTACACGAATTCTAAGGCTTGTGGGTTTAAAGTACCCTTAAATCATTATATTAAATTAACACAAAAAACACAGTAGGAGACATATTATGAAATTAGACAAGAATAAAGTAATGTTGAAACGTCAACGCCAAACAATTATTGAATACGTATTGATTATTGCAATTGTTGTTCTAGCAGCGATTGGTCTGTTAGGTCTTTTCTCAGATACGCTTCGCTCAAAGATAGCTGGTATTATCAATACAATTGATAGTGATGCGAATGCGACCTCAACAGACGAAAGCTCTGAAGATATTCTGAAAGACCTTGATGATGATGGTTACGACTCTGGTAACTAATTTATGAAGCGACAGGCAAAAAATAAAAGGTTAGTCAAGAGCCGGCGCGGTCAAACCATTGTAGAATCTTGTCTATATATGGTCTTACTGACCTTTATTTTTATTGCTTGCTATCAGCTTTTTATCTTTCTGTCACATAAACTACTTGCAAAACATGCAAGTTTCCTTACTGCACGCTCACATACAGTCGGTTTTCATGAACAAATTGTTCGCCGAGCACATGAAGTTGCCACCATTCCTATTGCCGGTCGTATTGAGTACCCTGCTAGTATGGGTAACTTAATAGAACAATCAGATTGGGAAGTGAATATTGGTATTGAATCACTGATGACAGAGGGGACTGTAAATCAATATTCAGCCTTTTACGAATACTGGCCGGATATTCATATTAACCTACCGGATGGAGCTGGTATATTGAAATATAAAACCAATGTTCGTAACTATACCTTATCAAATGACATGCTTTTCAGAACCGCTATCTTTGAAGATGGCGATATGGACCTGAGTGAAGAGGTGGATATGCTCAACCACTCGGACTACTATTTGGAGTAAGCATATGAAAATTCCTTTTACAAAACGGAAACGCCCAGGGCAAGTCATGATCTACATGGTCGTGATTTTAATTTTCGTATTGGTAATGTGCTTTTTCTTATTTGATCTTCACACCATGATCCACACCCGTCACAAAACGCAAACAGGTGTGGATTCCGCGGCATTATCCGCAGCACGCTGGCAAGGACAAACCATGAACATGGTCGGCGAATTGAACCTGGTAAAGGGTACTACAATGATGTTAACGGCATTCCCTCCTTATGAAGCTGATGACGTTACAGAACTTCAAGCAAGCGCAGCCATGGTAGACGAAATGCAAACCAGGTTACTTTATGTGGGACCTTTAATGGGCTACCAGTCAGCCCAAATAGCGGCCAAGAACAATGGTGTTTATGAGCAAAGTAGCTTCACAGATTACCTACAAAGCCATATCGATAATGCTTTGAGCGATCGTGGAGATGGTTCAGATCCATGCACAAATGGTAGTTATTATGAACAAATTTACTGTGATAGTTTAAACTATTATGGTTATTCGTGGCATGATGGATACAGAGAAATGCTTCAAGATATTGTATCGGATGGCATTGCAGCGGGCTCCTATCAATCTCGATATTTGTCTCAGGCAAATATATTGATTGATATCAACGGTACTTGTTATAATGGTATTGAGTTTATGGTCGCATTAGTACGTGAAGATTATTGTTGGTTTATCAATAATGGCTTTGATCCCGAAGAACCTCACACAGTAGAGCCATGCAGTACCGCTGTAGTTGTGAGTGATTTTTTCCCAGGTAGTGAACTTCTGAATCTATATCTTGATTTTTCAGGTGGAAACTTTGCTGAAATGAGTGGCCTTACAAGTTCTTACTTACCTGACCGAAGCCTTACTCATATTGATCCAGTAGACCCCAATGATCCCACTATTATTGACCAGGATATGCAAGATGCTTTGGATGCATTGAACTGGTTAGTTTTTGCTGGTAAATGGGATGATATTAATAACTATGATTTATTTGAAACCTACGATTTTCTGCGCTCAAGTATCAGGTCAGAGTATGTTTTTGGCGGGCCAGCCTCTTACTTTGGTACTAAGACAGAACCAGGGCTGATTTCAGGTCGCTGGGACTGGGAACCAGGCAAAAAAGATACTGGCGGACAAGCAAACCTTGGAAATGCTCTAGACATAGGCCCTGAAGGGGTTGATCAACAAAAAGAGCGTCTAAAACGTTCTGAGGATCGTCTACGCCAATTACGAAATAATGCCAGCGTGGAGAGTACATCAATGGCCAAAGCATTAGGAATGCTTGACTCTGGTGGTGCGCCAAATGACGCAGGTATAGTCTTACCTGTTTTCCACGACGTCCGCCTCATGCCAGTTTCACTGGTGGATCCCAATGATGCGCAAACGGGTGATAAATTTCCGAATATCTATTTGTTTTTAGTCGAGTACTATGGTAGCCCAGACTATCCAGATGTGCCTCCTCAAGTAATCAATAAATATCAATTTTATTTGGAATATATTGAAGCGTTTGAAACCGAAGGCTCTTACTGGCGCCAAAATTGGGCAGAATTTGTTGCTTATCGAGAAGAAGTTTTAGCAGGTCCTGACGGTGAAATCGGGACTGACGACGACGGAGTAGATATCTGCGCACCACCCGTAATAGGTGGACCTGGTGGACCTGGTGGCGGTGGATCCAGACCTGGCCCTCCAATTATGCACTAAACTCACTATGAAACTATTACCTTTACTCTTAATCTTTTGCTGCCTAACTGCACATGCAATGGTATACACCCTACGAGACGGCAAAGATGAAAGTGACTTATTGCAGGCACTTTCCGCACAAAGTCACTACCAAGAACCTATTCGCTATAATGGTTTCAAAGGAAAAATCGAAATTCTAGGAACGGAATATGATTTTGACCGAATTCGACAAGAATTAGGTACTTTCGTAGACTTTGGGCAAGTTATTGAGAACCAACGTACGATTTTACTTGATATTCCAAAAGAAAACAAAGTTATCCGCTATATGTTTGTCAAAACTGGAGATTTTAAGCCTATCACAATTTTTCGTTTACACTTACCCAAAGAAGTTTTGACCCATAAATTAAGCTTGACAGATTGGCCTAAAGTTGTTCCAGAACCTGAGGTAACAAGTGTAAACCAAATTATGGAGTTAGAAAAATCCAAAAGCTATACAATTCGTGCAAAATCAGATATTCAACTCGATTGGCTAAGTAATCGTTTTCATGAAAAAATAGTATCTGAAAATTGGCAAATCCAAGGATCTTATCATGTTACTGGAAATATTTACTTATCTAAAGACCAAAAGCAACTTTTACAAGTCTTATATTTACCTCAAAAAGACCAATCCACAGAAGTTCAAATTTATCTAAAAAATCTAGAAAAATAGATATTCCTATCTAGCGAAGTTTAAATTAATAAAAATTCAATGTATTTTTTACTACTTTCCCTAATTATTTGATTTGAAAAAGGCTTTTGCTCCCCTATATTAACTATCCCCCCACAACAATAAAAGCCTGACCAAATTTATTGGTCAGGCTTTTTTAATGCTCCAAAATCGTATATCATCGTCCTGCGAGGGATAAATACAGTTCATCTTTATATTTATTTGCGAGTTCATATCAGATTTGGACTGATAGATATATAATGAATGTTATATGAAATTATAATGACTAAATAAAGCTTTTGTTAATAAGAAAAGATTTATAACCTGCCAATTTTTTAGCGACAGAAAGTCCATTTTATGTGATCTTTAAAGCAGCTTTTAAAAGCTGAAAGGATATACTAATGTATAGGGCACTAAATTAGGACCATTTTATGTAGCTACATCGTTTTAGTAATTTCTTATAGACCTTTAGCCAAGATAATAGACATATGTATTTGAAAGCAATATAAATCGTTTAGTATGTTTCAAACGTCATGTCTATATTAAAATCATTTTTATCTTGCTTGAATGTAGTATAGACCTTTGGTGATCATAAGCGCATCCTCTAGAGGCATTTTTTTGAAAGTATGCTTTGCCCCCCAGCTATCTGAATAGATCACAGAGTTTTCTTGTTCATTATAACCGATTATTAGACGCATATGTCCACCGGGTGACATACGCTTTCCCTGCTCAGGAACTAATCCTAAATAGACGCTCCAAAGTAAGGGTTGAGCTGAAGTAACTTGACGTTTTATTTCTTTTTGAAAATTAGTGCGGTCAGATTTAGATAAAGTTGCTTTCCAAACTTCTTGGTCCATTGCTAAAAAATATTGTCCCCAGCTTCGGTAAGCACCCAATTTTATTTGAGGTTGATCCATTCTTTTAGCCTTACGGTTATAATCTGAAAGTAATTTTTTAAATGAACGATAATCAGCATCTTCAATGGTACGTAACTTTAAGTTCATTTTTCCAGCAATTTTTTTAAGTGATTTCGTAAAGTTTTGTAGGTTTGTTCCGCCTGCCGCATCTGTTTCAGCAATCATGGCAATATCATGCATATCTATTTGTTTACCATAAAACTTAAGAACTCTTGTAGCAGTAGCTCCAACACAATAGCCTTTTTGCCCTTGATCAACCATTGGTATGCCGTCTAAAAAGACATCACCATTCGATTCCTTCTTAATATTGGATTTCAAGCTTGTTTTACTTACCATCCGCCCAGACTCAACATAGTTACGAACACTTTTCCCTTTTACATATGGAAAAGCTCTAAGTCTTAAAAATTCGGCAACATATGTACGACGCCCCTGAATTTTCTGATCATCTCCTGCATACTCCAAAAAGTAAACATTTTGATCCCACTTCCAGTAAAATACAGAGCGTTTTATAACGCCACCGGTTAGTTTTCGTGCTTTACTTCCAAATTTTTCTTCAAGTTTATTTTTAGTTGCTTGAATTAAATTTCCAAAATCTGATTTAGCAATAAGCCCCTGAGCGTCTCCTTTATTGTAAACAACGAGTACCATCTCTTCAAATTGACGAGTTTGTGAGTTTATTTTACCAGTAAATTCAACAAAAGGAATTCCTCCACATTCATAATTTCCGTATACTCGCACGTTACTTTTATTCTGATCCGACCATTGAACTCGAACCTGATTTGCCTCTGCAACCAATAATTCGTCTGCGTTACTTTGGAATATTTGGGTATTCAGAAAGATATCTTCCATTACTGCATGTGATAGCATTGGAAATAAGCACAATATTAACAAGTATTTCAATTTTAATTAGCTCCTTCTTTTTTATTTATTTTTTGATAGCAGGAATTAAAGTACCACTTTCAGTAGAGGGCTTAAATCCTGTCATTGTTGGTACATTGGTTAAACTTTCATCATCTTTTATATAATCTTTTACAGCCTGTTCCAAGGTAATTTTAGATAGTTTTTGAAGATATTCTTCATGCGGTTCTATGAGTTGTGGAATTAAGGTAGAAGGCAACTCGCCGATAAACCTTAAATAATCTGCAGTTTTACCGTTAACCGCTTTTTCCACATCAAGTAAAGTTAACACATTAGTTGAAGCGGCTGGCACCCAGGATTCCTCTTGATCTAAAGAATGTATCAGGCCTTGTTCTCCCAGCCAATCTACCACCTCGCGACAAACCTGATAGGGAACCATTGTTCGATGGCAGAATTCATCAATGGACCAATTGTCACGGTTCACAAAAGATGAAGTTAAATCAAACATGACACGGTAGCACAACCTACGGCGTATATCATGGGACATATTTTCTAATTCATTGCTCATCTGAAAGGAACGGTAATGTTGACAAGCAAAAGAGAATACTGCCCCAAAAAGCATAATCAACCAATTTACATTAATCCATATCAAAGCTACGGGTAAACTCGCAAGGGTGCCGTAGATTGTATTATAGCCTGTAAGCCAAAACTGAAACTTCAAACAGAATGCCTGCCAAATAAACCAAATAACTCCAGCAACTAATGCGCCTAAAAATGCAGGTTTAAATTTAACAGCTGTATTTGGCATAAAGAGATAAATAGCACAAAATGCTAGCGTTACTCCTAATATCCCCATAAAACGCACTATCAAGCCATAGATCACTACAAAAGGGAACCAGAACCAATCATTTTGAATAAGGTCTCCCCCTATCCCGTGAGCTAAAGGTAACAATATTTTTTCTGTTAAAGTTGAACTAGACAAAATCGTACTAATGGATGTTGCAATAAATAGCAAAATTGGGATCATAACAACGATTGACAAATAGTTGGTTAACTTGCGGCTCCAACTTCTATTTTGGCGAATCCCCCAAATTTCATTCATCGTAACTTCAACTTTGGTTAAAAGATGAATCACTGCATAAATTAATGCCAATGACCCCACCACACCTAATACTTTAAAATCTGTGTTTAATACTAATACTTGTACACGCACCACTACATTTTGAAGTGGTCCAGGTATTTCACTCAAATAGGGTTCAATTGCACTAACTAAAAGTTGATCGAAGTTCAAGCCTTTTGCAATTGCCATAATCATGGCAATTAGTGGAACGATTGACATGAGTGTGGTAAAGGTAAGGGCAGATGAATGAAGAATAATTTTGTTTTGAACAAAGTCTCTAACCACTATCACTAAGATACGTAAGACACTCAATCCCCAAAGTCTCAGTTGGTTCGCCTCTTGAGTTACCTCTTGTAGCCAAAGATTATGACATAAAAACTCTTTTGCTGCTGAATATTTCTCTCTAAAGTTCATGTAAGAGTTTTTATCCATTTCTCATTATTATTGTTTTTGAGTCAAAAAAAGATCTATTTACAGTATAATTTAGTCAAAAACCTCATTTAGCCTACCTATTATTTACAAGTTACTAAGTAACATTTCAACTTGTCCTAATGATAAAGCAGTTTTTTTATACTTTAGGACTTGAAATTACCTCAAAAAAACGTAAATTTATAAGTTCAAATTTTTATTTACTGAAACACCCATTTTTTGGGTACCCCTGATTTTTTAATTGGAGAATTTTTATGGCTGTACAGCAACAGAAAAAATCGAAGCAGAAGATTCGTCAGCGAAAAGCTGCAAACCGTTACAGAGGTTTTCAAACAAATATATGTGCTCAATGTGGTGACATTGCTCTTCCGCACCGTGCCTGTCCTTCTTGTGGATACTACAAAGGTAAAAAGGTTGAATTGTAAACAATTACATAAAGAACTGTCCTTAATTTAAGGGCAGTTTTTTTTTTGCTCAAAATTTAGAGGATGTGAAAACCAAATGAGATCTATTTTACTTTCTATAGTATGTCTAGTTTTTTTTAGTGCTTGCAATAGCCAAGTTGATAAACTTTTGGAAAAAACACAAGCTCGTGGTAAAATTAAGGCCAGTGAGAATGTGGATGGAAATAAATTCACAGGTAAAACAGCATTTCTAAAGAAGCATCTAGATGGTGAAGACATAAGTTTTGTATCTGAATTCGATATTTTCTCGCCTGAAGATCTACGCTTAACAATTTACAAACAACCAGTTATTGAAAAGATACCTAAAAGTGTGCGTGTTAAGTTAAGTGAACTTACAGGAAATAGAGCGGATAAGGAAGCGGTTATGGTCACTCTAAATTCTACTTGGCGCTTTTTAAGTTGGTCTGACCGTCGCCAAGAGAATACCAAGACTTTCAAGCAGTTTTACTATTGTCTTCAATACACTGTAACGGCTAGCTGGCGTCAAGATGGTAAACGACATTCTATACAAGTCGATTTATTTGATGGCGGAGATCAATTAGCCTACGAAGTGGAATCAGCACCTGGTATTCCTGTGGGTGAAATCGAAACGTATGAATATTAATCTCGCATTAGATAGGATTCATAAAGCTTCTCATATATTCTTTGATGTTGGAGGTACTTTATTACGGCCTTTTCCTTCACCCGGTGAAATTTACGCAAGAGAATTTTTTTTATTTGGCTATTCATTTGATAGTCAAGAATTACAAGATCGCTTCAATGTAACTTGGGAAAAGTTTCAAATACAGCCTAAGCAGGAAATTTCTTCAAGTGATTATGAGTGGTGGTATAAGTTTCTTAAGGACATGATGAAAAATGAAATCAAAGAAGCTGACTTTGATCAAATTTATGACCACCTATGGATTGCCTTTGCCTCTCCTAAAAACTGGCAAGAAATTGATGGAGCCTTTCAACTTTTAAAAAATTTACAGCAAAATGGTAAACGCCTTCATATTCTAAGTAACTGGGATGAAAGACTTCGCTCAATAATACGTGAATTAAATATTGCGAGCTACTTTGAATCCATTACTTTATCAAGTGATTATATGATTGATAAACCAGATAAGAAACTTTTTGATTTTGCCTTAAAAAATGGTAAATGTGATCGCTCAGAGGTCCTGTACATAGGTGACAGCTATAGCCATGATGCTGTTGGTTGCCAGAATGCTGGATGGGACTTTATTTTAGTAAACAATACCAAATATACCAATTTAAAAATTGGAGACTTAAAATTAAATGTTATTTAAACTTCTATTTTTATTTACTGTTGTTCCAGCAGTTGAACTCTACTTACTGATAAAGCTGCACAGCCTGATTGGTTTTGGAAATACGATATGCCTTATTTTATTCACAGGGATTTTAGGAAGCGCATTAGCCAAAATGCAAGGATTTGCAAAACTACGTGAAATTCAAGCAAAAACTGCTCGAGGAGAATTACCAGGAACTGAGCTTGTAGAAGGAATTTTAATCTTATTCAGCGCAGCTCTATTAATCACACCTGGCGTTTTGACTGATATTACTGGCTTCTTACTTCTTACTCCTATTTTTAGAAAACCAATCGCTAAGCGAGTCATTGCTAACTTTAGCAAAAAACCCAACTTTCAAGTTCACTACCATAGCAATGTGAATATGGGGGCTGGATTTAAACCAAACTTTTCACAGAAAAACAACATAGACCATGATGATTCGGTTATTGAAGTAGAGAATTTAAACCCCAAAAAAAAGTAGGCATCTAGTCACCAAGCCCACCATGTTGCCTACTTAAATATAGAATATTCCATCAATTAGTTGTCTTCTATTTCGATGCTTCCATGGTAAAGAAAACCAAAGGAGACATAGATATGAGCAGCAACTCACAAATAGCAGTAATACTCTTCACGTTAAGGGACTTTTGTAAGAATCTAGAAGATATCGATGCAACATTTGCACGTCTAAAGGATATCGGTTATGAAGCAGTACAAGTATCTGGCATTGGCGAATATAATCCTAAAGATATAAAACCACTCCTTGAAAAGCATGGTCTAACAGCGTGTGCAACTCATGATAATTGGACTAATATTTTTGAACAAACAGATATTGTTGTTGACCGCTTACAAGTTTTAAATACTGACTTCACAGCCTTAGGATGTCCACCACATGACTATTTAAACCTAGAAGGTCAAAACAAAATCATCTCTGAATTTAATCGTGTTGGTGAGATTTTATCTGATAAAGGCCTGAAATTAGGGTACCATAATCATGCTTTTGAATTTGAGAAATATGGTGAAAAGAGTTTTTTAGAGACTTTTTATGAAGAAACTAATCCTGACTACGTATATGCAGAACTAGATGTTCATTGGATAACAAGAGGTGGTGGAGATCCAATTCAATGGATTAAAAAAGTAGCTGGTAGAATGCCAGTTATTCACTTTAAAGATTTTGCTGTAGTTAAAAACGAACCCACTTTCTGTGAAGTAGGCGAGGGAAACTTAAATTGGCCTGGTATCCTTGATGCATGTCAAGAAATCGGTGTTAAGTGGTATGTTGTCGAGCAAGATAGCCCATTTCCAGGACGTGATATTTGGGAATCAGTAGAAATTTCATTTAATAATTTAAAGAAGATGGGAATTCAATAATGTATTTTAGTGGTTTTGCCGATGAAGTATCTGCAGATATTCATCAACAGATAAAGGCAACCAAAGAACTAGGTTGGTCAAATATTGAAAGCCGTGTTATGGGTTCAGGTAATATTCACAACATACCTGATGAAGAATTTGAAAAATATGCAGAAATTTTAAATGCTGAAGGAATTCAGGTAAATTGCTTTGGAAGTACGGTAGCTAATTGGGCTAAAGACCCTATGAGTGAAGAAGATTTCCAAACAAGTATTCAAGAATTAGAACGAGCGCTAAAACGTATGCATGTTTTGGGTACAAAAATGATTCGTGCAATGAGTTTTAAAATGCCTGTAGAATCTGTCAATAACTTAGAGGTAATAGAAGATCAAGTATTTAAGAAAGTTAAATATTTAGTAAGCATGTGTGAGAATGCAGGAATTACCTATGTGCATGAGAATTGTATGAACTATGGTGGTATGAGCTATGAACATTCACTAAAATTAATTGAAGCGATTGATTCCCCTAACTTCAAATTGGCCTTTGATACGGGTAATCCGGTTAATACCCCAGATTTTTCTAAAGAAGATCCTTTTGCACAACGACAAAATTCTTTTGAATTTTATACAAATGTTAAAAATCATATCGGCTATATCCACATAAAAGACTCTATGTTTATTAGGGATGTACCAGGTCAATTGTTTCCTAAAATTCACCATACTTTTCCTGGAGAAGGAGATGGATTTGTTAACGAAATTTTGACAGATTTACTTCTTAATGGCTATGATGATGGGATCTCAATTGAGCCACATATGGGTGCAGTATTCCATGAAGAGGAAAATGCCTCAGATGATGAAAAGAAATATCAAACTTATGTTGAATATGGGCGCCGTTTAATGAATATCGTCAAGGCAATTAAACCAACTGCTTTTTAAGCATTCGTAATAAAAAGATTGTCAGTTACTGAATATTGGTTAAAATTAGAGTAGAAAATAATTTAACCTTAGGTAGGTAACTGACATGCGGTCTGAGCTATTATCAGATATTGATGAACATATTTTTGATGTATTAATTATTGGTGGCGGTATCAACGGTGCAACATCTGCAGCCTGCTTGCAAGCACATGGTTATAAAGTATGTTTACTAGAAAAAGGTGATTTTGCTTCAGGTACCAGTCAAGAATCATCGAATATGGTTTGGGGTGGGATCAAGTATTTAGAGTCTTTGGAGTTTAAATTAGTATATGGATTATGTAAATCTAGAGACTTATTAATTGAACATTATCCAACTCGCATCATACCAATACCTTTCTATACATCTCTATATAAACACAACAAATATCTGCCATTTTTTGCTTACTTAGGTTCCATACTTTATTGGATGATTGCCCTAGGTAGAACTGAATTTCCTAAATATATGAGTGCAAAACAGATTGGTCATGATTTCCCAATAATCACGCAAAAAAAATTACGAGGAGGAACGACTTATTTAGATGCGTTTTTACCTGAGAATGATGCACGCTTTACATTTCAGCTGATTGAAAAAGCAATCGAATCTGGTGCCTATTGTATAAATTACATGAGTGTAGAGTCTTTTAAATATGAAAATGAGACTTGGGAAGTTAAAGCATCTGACCAGATAAACCCAAAACAGTTCATACTCAAAAGTAAAATATTAATTAACGCTGCGGGCCCACATTTAGAAGAAATAAATTCAGAAAATAAGAGACCCACAGATCATAAATTAATATTGTCCAAAGGAATACATTTAATCGTTCCTCAGCTTACAAATTCTCATCATGTTTTGACTTTTATGTCAAAAGACGAGCGTTTATTTTTTGTACTACCAATGGGAAATCGAAGTTGCATCGGAACAACAGACACCCCTGTTAAGGCAGATACAAAAGAAGTTACCGATGAAGATAGAAAGTTTGTTTTAGATAATATTAATCAATATCTGAACTTAGATAAACCATTAACTAGAGCAGATATTATTGCAGAGCGCTGTGGGGTTAGAACCTTATGCGCTGATACAACATCAGAGAAAGAAGATTGGATTCATTTATCAAGACACCATAAAGTTGAATGTTTTATTAACTCCCAACAAATCAATATAATTGGAGGGAAGTTGACAAATTGTCTTAATGTTGGAGAAGAGATATTAGATAAAGTAAATCAACTACTTCAAAGGTTCCCGGAATTTCTTATATGGTATGGAGAAGAATCAGATGATATAAAAGAAAGCTTTCTATCATTTGCTCTAGAAAAAGTAGAAGCCCGTACCGCTCATCTTCTTTGGAGAAGGTATGGAAGTAAAGCAATCAAGATTATAAATTTAATTGAATATGACTCACGACTAAAAGAAACTGTTGCTGAAAATACTGACTACTTAAAGGCAGAACTACTATATATAAAACAAAATGAATATGTGACCAAAGATGAAGATTTATTAAGAAGGCGTACTCACCTTTCACTAACAAGTACTCATGAACAAATGGAAAAAATTAAAGAATTTTTACTATCCTTATAATTGATCGCATATTACTTAACTAACTACTATTGGCAAGATTCATATAGACCAATCTTTTTCATTCTCCCATAAGTATATAAAAAGACAGCTAGGGTATAGAAAAATGACTACATATTTCGCAACATATCAAAAAAATTAATTAAAAAGAATTTTTACTATTTTCAAAACTCGTTTTTGCAAAAAGGGGACATATATATATCATCGAAGACCCTAATCAAGACATAAAAAAAAAAGACTTATTGTACTCTATTTATTTAAGATAATTAACATCAACTTTAAAAGATTTAAACAATAATGAAATATCTCAAAGTGGTTCAATTATTAATTGTGTCCCCTAGTTAGTATCAAACTATAATGAAATACTGTATTTACTAAAGCATGTATAAATTAGAACAAAAAATAAAGATATTTAAATTTGAGTAGGCTTTATAACTATTTTGAAGATTACCAAATAAGAAGTTTTTGAGTTTACCAGACCTTAATTGACAATCTTCAAAACTTAAAATCATCAGAGTTTCCCTCTCAGGGAAGCTGTGATCAAACCATTAACACCCTACATTGATTTTCCCATTGCGATGAGGAGAGTCAATACAGTTATCTAATGTTTCCAACTCATTAGGCACAACGATACGTTGCCCACCATTCCTTAACTCTTGAATAGGATGGATTACACTAGGGGCTTCACCCGCCTCAGCCATTTTACGATGCATGATTTCACGAAGTTTACCCAGAATCTCAACATGGGAATCAAGGTCTACTAAATTCACTAACTCATAGGGATCCGACTCTAAATCATATAAAAATGCATCTATATACTCAGTTGCTGATTCTGTTTCCTCATCCTCAAGACCTTCTTTTGCTATCATTGCATACTTCCAACGAGGCGTTCTCACTGAACGCCCAATGTGTGATTCTGAAATTTGAATAAAAACAGATTGATCCCAATCATCAGCTTGGCCTTTTAATAGGGGAACAAGGGAACGCCCTTGCATTTGATCCGGAACTTCAATTCCACATGCATCCAACAAAGTTGGTGGAAAGTCAATAAGACTAACCATTTCTCTTTTTTGACCTTTACCGGTAAAGCCCGGCCCAGTTATCATTGAGGGTAAACGTGTGGAGGCATCATGACAACTACGTTTGTACTCTGAATTTCGAGTTTTAAAATGATTCCCATGATCAGTTGTAAATAAAACGATAGTATTTTCTAGTTGACCTAGACTTTTTAATGAGTCCATGACACGTCCAAATGCTTCATCTAATCGTTTAATCATCCCATAATATCCAGCAATATGCTGCTGTGTTGAGCCACCTAATGCAGCAAGATCTGGAGGGACCCATTTATTGCGGTATCTTTCTTCATAGCCATCTGGTGCTGGATAATCATCACGGTGGTTTTGGTGGTGAGGTTCAATATAAGAAGTAAATAAAAAGAAAGGTTTATCTTCTTTAACCTTTTCATCTATATATCGAATTGTCGCATCTGCCATTGCATCAACACGGTAGCCTGGCAATTTTACTTCTTCATTATTATTATTATATAGACAAGTATCATATGCATTGGATGTAAATTCTAAAACATTTGAAGCTAACCAGTAATCATAACCGCCTCTAAGCTCTTCTTCCACAGCCCCCTGACGCCCACGAGCTAAATGCCATTTACCAATATAACCTGTTTCATAGCCAGCATCTTTGAAAAAGTGTGCAAGAGTTTTGTGTTCGCCTATATGAGCACTCCAGTTGTTCACACAACCAGAAGTTGTTGCATACATACCAGTTTGAAAACAAGACCGGCAAGGTCCACAGACAGGCTGTGGAGAATAGGCATTGTACAGATGGGTTCCAGCTGTAGCAACACGATCAAAGTTTGGCATCAAATCCAGTGGGTTACCATGCAAACCCGAGGAATCCCAACGTTGTTGATCCGTAAAAAAAACTAATACATTTGGTTTAGAGGTCATTATTCCACTCTCCATTTTTTAAAAGTTTTGATATTTTGTATGAAAATTTTTGTACTAATGCTATCATACGACAATCGAGTTCTTCGTCATAAAAGGAAACTCCTAAAGCTCCCAAAAGTTGATCATTGTAATAAATTGCTTGAACTGCTTTTCGTCCATTATCTATATGAACACTAGCTTCTCTTTTAGGTATGTTATGCGGAAAAGAGTTAGTATCCCCACGTGCACAAGCCAACATTTTCTTTTGATCATACTGATCTAAGTTGATAAAAATTTTTTGCCAAAAAATATTATAACAAGAAAAGTTAAGGGTATTTATGTCAATGTAGAGGTAAGATTCAGGTATCTCTTTTTTACACAAGAAGGAAAATGCATTTCTGTCAGGTATAGCAAATGCTGCTGACTGACCAGATTCAACTGCTAAAGAATTGACGGTCTTACACAGTAACTTCTCTAAAGACTTTTCCTGAGTATTTAGTTCATATGCTGCTGAAATAAACTTTTCACCAACGATATACAAGCCAAGTTCATTCTTACGACACCATTCCAAATGAACAAGCTGACTTAGTAAACGACTGGTTGTAGAATTGGTAGTTTTTAACTCCGAACATAAATAACTAAATGACAAACCATTTTTATTGATCGCCAATAGCTCTAAAATCTTGATCGAATTTATTACACCTGCACTCATAGTACCAAATAAGATACTTGATACTAAATATAATACAAGTATAATATATATTATTTAAGAATCCTTGAATTGAAGACAATAAAGATTTACTTTATTGCATGAATAAAAAATTAAATTTTAATATGAATCTTAGACCTTATCGTTTTAGCGTTATTGAAATGATAATCGTGCTGGTCTTAGCATTATCAATGATTGGTCTTTCATTTACTGCTTTTGATAAGTTAGGAGAAGGAAATTTAGTTTCTGCATCATCACAGAGTGTAGGTTCTGCTCTTGTTCAAGCTAGGCAATTTGCAGTAGCAAAAAAAACCTACACTGCAGTAGTGATGCCTGCTGATGAAATTTCTGTAATGCCAAATGAACTCAAGTTTGGGGCCTACAGAGTCTGTAAAGTAACAAAAATAGGTTCGAGATATGAATTTGATAGTTGGGCACCCAGGTCTACATGGATGTACGCAAGAAAAGGAACCTCAATCATGGAAGTAGACAATGATGTGGGTATTCGTGATGGTGTAAATTTAGAAAACATTCCTAATGATAACTCAACTAGCGATTCAGATGTNGTTTATGATGTTGATCTGTCAAGTCTTTTTGATGGTGGTTCAGTAAAAGAGACATCGGGGCTAAGAGCCATCATATTTAAAAAGAATGGCCGGGTTGCATCAACCGCAAATTTTGTTACTGTAGGTACAGCAAATTATAATGCGGGGACTTGGTTAATTGACAACCCGGTAACAACGAGTTTAACTAACAGTACAGCGAACCAAGTTACAATTGAGTTAAACATCTTTACGGGTGCTATTCGCTACTTAAATATAGAAAATTATTAATATGACTGAACAACAGCAGCCTTCAGAAAATTCTGGCGGTGTTCCTGGAATACTAGTTATTGGATTTATCGTTTTTTTTGTAGTTGGTTTTGTGGCATTAATCTTCTTAGTTGCTGTTCCTCAAGCACGTAAAAAAACGGATATTACAACTTTAGCTGAATACCCCGGTTTAACAAACCCTGAACTTATTGCAGAAAAACTAAATACTTCTGGTTGTCTTAGTTGTCATGCTCCAGACATTAAAATTATTGGCCCCACTTGGGAGGAAATCAGTAAACGCTATGAAGCTGACCCTAGGCGTGTCAATGAAGTGGCAATAAACATCTTGAATGGGGGACAAGGCAAATGGGGGGAAATTCCAATGCCAAAACAAGTTCAACTAACCCCTGAAGAAGCACAAGATTTTGCCGCATATATCTTACAAACCTACCAAAAAGAACAATAGAGAAGTGTGACAAACTTGCACACTTTATATTTTAGACTATATTAGTCTATTCCTATGTCTTTTTGTCTCAAAACTTCCATATATTAGGTCTTAATTTATGCCTAAATCAGATAGTGATTTTATTGATCGATTAATCGAGCGCCTCGATCAATTAGATGCGAACTCAATTCAAAGTTACATTTTAAAACTTGGTCGTGAAAAAGGTATTTTAGAAACCGTGTTTCAAAGTATACGAGAGGGCATCGTAATTATTGATCGCGACCTTGAGATTATTTATACAAATCAAGCTGCGACACAACTTTTAGGTTTCCCTCAACAGGTTGTAGGAACTAGAATAAACCGTTATATACGTGCACTTGACTGGGAGCGCTTAATGAATCAAGACCCACTTGAGTGGGAACGTATCTCACGCCAAGAGCTAGAAGTCTTTTACCCAAGGTACCGTAATCTTTTGTTTTACTTACTGCCCTACCAAGACGATGTTTTATCAGAGGATTCTATCTTAGAAGATGATTTTCTTGATATGGCTATTTTGATTTTTCATGACGTAACAGAGATGAGACAATCCGCAGAAAAAGAAATAGAATCTGAACGTCTCAATGCTATCACACTTCTAGCTGCAGGTGTTGCACATGAAATAGGTAACCCGCTTAACTCTTTAAATATCCATTTACAGCTTCTTAATCGTTATTTCAAGTCATTGCCAATCAATGATGAAACTGATGATGCCAGAGAAATGGTTCATATCGCTCTGGAAGAAGTCAGTAGGTTAGATCAAATAATCAACCGTTTCTTGAAAGCCATTCGCCCTACCCCACTTGAAATGGAACGATTAATTTTAAAAGATATATTGACTGACACACTTCGTATTTTACAGAAAGAAATCGAAAATAATGAAATTGAAGTGGAATGTGATTGGGGTGTAGCAATTCCGACAATACATGGTGATGCAGGCCAATTGAAGCAAGCATTTTACAATTTAATCAATAATGCGATGCAAGCAACGCCAGTAAAAGGTAAAGTAAAAATTGCTATCGTAGCAAACAGCGAGAATGTGCTTGTTAGTATTATGGATAATGGTAAAGGAATCTCAAAAGAGCAAATAGGAAATATTTTTGACCCCTATTATACAGACCGTGAGGGGGGTACAGGGCTAGGTTTAGTTATTGTCCAAAGAATTATTCGACAGCATGGCGGCGAACTTGGCGTTGAAAGTGCACTAAATAAGGGGACCATTTTCACCGTAAATTTCCCACTTAATCACCGTAAAACCAACTTACTAGAAGCTCCTGCAATAAAAGATATAGATCCAATTACCGCAACAATAAATTCACAGGATTTTGAAGTTTAGATGAAAGAGAAAATTTTAATTATAGACGATGAAAGAAATACACGAGAAGGTTTAAAAAGAGCCTTAAAAAGTAAGTACGATGTTCAACTTGCAGACAATGGAAAAATGGGTCTTGAGATGATTTTTGAGGGAGCATATGACCTAATTTTGACAGATCTTAAGATGCCAGGACTTGACGGGATGGAACTTCTAAAACGTATTTCAGCAATGGAAAAACCGCCAACAACAATTATGCTCACAGCCTACGGATCAATCGATACAGCAATCGAAGCCGTTCATGCAGGAGCTGAAAGCTTTTTAGAAAAGCCAGTCGATCTTGATAAACTAGAGATTACAATAAATAAAGCACTTGGTACTAGGAAATTAAGTGAAGAGAACACGCAGCTAAAACGTGATCTTGCTGAACAATTTGCCTTTGAAAAAGTCATTGGTAAAGCACCCAATATGGTTGAGGTCATGGATACAGTCCGCCAAGTAGCTCCAGTAAAAACAACTGTCTTGCTCACAGGAGAAAATGGCACAGGTAAAGAGGTTTTTGCTCGAGCTCTTCACCAGCTGTCTAATCGTGCTAATAAACCCTTTGTTGCAATTCATTGTGCTGCTTTAAGTGAAAATTTACTTGAATCTGAGCTTTTTGGTCATGAGAAAGGGGCTTTCACCGGGGCGATGGAACGTAAAGTAGGACGTTTTGAAGCTGCAGATGGCGGGACTGTTTTTCTAGATGAAATTGGTGAGATTGATGCTTCTACACAAGTGAAGTTACTAAGAGTATTAGAAAGTCGTCGTTTTGAGCGTGTTGGTGGTTCTGACTCTGTTCAAGTGGACATTCGTTTAATTGCTGCAACAAATCAAAACCTAAAAGCGATGGTTGCAGAAGGTACATTTAGAGAGGATCTTTACTACCGTTTGGATGTATTAAATATTCATATTCCTGCATTAAGAGAACGCCGTGAAGATATTCCTCTTCTCCTTGCTCATTACCTTAAAGAGTTTTGTGAAGAAAATGGCACAGATCAAAAAGAATTATCTGCAGATGTGGTTCATATCCTAGAACAGTACAGTTGGCCAGGAAATGTGCGCCAACTCAAAAATGTCGTTGAGCGCATGGTCGTTCTTTCGCGTAATGAATTAATTACTGAAAAAGATATACCTGTTGATATCCGAGAAGAAGTTGCTGGATCTCCAATCATTCGCCAAAACCCAGAGGGAGGCTTGGATATTGAAAGTAATGAACGTTACTTGATTGAACAAGCTTTAGAGGAATGTAAAGGGAATCGTACAAACGCAGCTCAAAAGCTAGGCATATCCCGTAGGACATTACACCGTAAACTTCACCATTATGGCATTCAGTGATTTACATTACAGAGCCCTTGAATAAAAGGGATTCATCCTTACATTAATTGACCTCAAAATTTCAAAGTTTACAGGACAAGAATGAAAATAGATTATCTACATTATGATGTAATTGTTATAGGAGCAGGACATGCAGGTTGCGAAGCTGCCTTAGCCTCAGCACGCATGGGTGCTCGTACATTGATGCTAACTATGGATCTAGATAATGTTGCAAAAATGTCCTGTAATCCAGCCATTGGTGGTATTGGTAAGGGTCAAGTTGTTCGTGAAATTGATGCACTTGGTGGCGAGATGGCAATGAATACAGATGCCTCAACAATTCAATTTAGAATGCTCAACCGAAGTAAAGGGCCTGCTGTTTGGTCTCCTCGTGCTCAGACAGATAAATTGATATACCAGCGGCGTATGAAACATGTAATGGAAAAGCAAACTAATATCTTTATCCAAGAGGCAGAAGCCGTTTGTTTCATACGTGAAAAAGGGCAAATTGTGGGTGTTAAAACACATTTTGATGAAATCTTCTATGCAAAGTCCTTTGTATTGTGTACGGGCACATTTCTTCGTGGGTTACTTCATTATGGTGATAAAAATTTCCCAGGAGGTCGAGCTGGAGATGCGGCATCGATGATGATGGCAGATTCTGTTGTAAACGACTTAGAACTTAAGGTTGGCCGTTTAAAAACAGGAACTCCTCCACGAGTTATGGCTAAAGGAATTGACTTTGGCACTATGGTTGAACAACCAACTGAGACAAATGGGCACTTTACTCATTGGCCAGAAGATATTCATAAATGGCGTTCTATAGCCCCAGAAGACATGCCAATGCAATCCTGTTACCTGGTAAAGTCCACAGAAGAAACGCGTGATATTGTATTAGATAATATTCATAAAGCTCCTATGTATTCTGGTCGCATTGAAGGAGTTGGGCCACGTTACTGCCCGTCATTTGAAGATAAAATCATGCGCTTTAAGCATCACCCAACACATCAAATATATTTAGAACCCGAGGGGGCATTTACTGAAGAATTTTATTTAAACGGAATCTCTACAAGCTTGCCTACAGATGTACAATGGATGATGATTCGCTCGATTCCTGGTCTAGAAAATGCGGAGCTATCGCGTTATGCTTATGCAGTTGAATACGACTTTGTTCACCCGCATCAATTGCATAAATCCTTATGCGCAGACAAATGGCCAAACCTATTTTTAGCTGGTCAAATTAATGGTACAACTGGCTACGAAGAAGCGGGTGGTCAAGGAGTCGTTGCAGGTGCAAATGCAGCGATTTATGCTGGCGGCAATCAATATTCAATGGTTGAACTTGGCCGCGATCAAGCATATATAGGTGTAATGATTGATGACTTGGTCACGAAGGATATCGTTGAGCCTTACCGTCTGTTCACTAGTCGTGCCGAATATCGTTTAATTTTACGCCAAGATAACAGCTGTCGGCGCTTATCCGAAAAGGGTTATGAAATTGGACTGCTTCCAAGTGATCGATTCCAAAAAGTCAAAGCAGAAGAAAAGGCAATTCAAGAATCTATGGAGTTTCTTCGTCATAACCGTGCTGAAGGTCATTCTTATTGGGAATTATTGCGTAAGAAAAGACGCGAACTCAATGACTTTGATGAATTAAAGAAGCTTCCTGAAGATATTAAGCGTCAAATAGAAATTGAAGCACATTATGAAGGTTATATCAAACAAGAGATGGCGCGTGTTGAGAGCCTTAGAAAACTTGAGAACTGGCGAATTCCATTAGACTTTGACTATGATATAGAGGGTCTCAGAAATGAAGCAAAACAAAAGCTTTCAAAACTAAAGCCAGATACTCTTGCTCAAGCGGCTCGTATAGACGGAGTAACACCGGCTCAAATTAGCCTATTGCAAATTCATTTAAAACGAATGATTTCTGACAAACAATCTTAGTTTTTTAAGCGCCGAAAATCTGGGCAACGCTCATTTAAAAATGCTAATATTTCTCCACGTAACCAATTACGTTCCTCCGCATCTAGATTAGAACCAAATTTATAGCTATTATTTTTACCGCAGGCTATCGATAAGCCATAAACTGGTTGATCATTCTCCTCGTAGATAACAGCTTCATGTACATTCGTAATATCTCTAACGGCAATTTTTTTTGTATAGTTAAGAGGCCCAATACTCCACTTCAAAAATGCGGTAGCTGAATTCATCATATAGGTAAACTTACCAACAAAATGAAAAAGAGTCAGGGTTCCTACAAAAAGTCCAATAAGACAAAAAATTGATAAAAAGGCAACAATATCCCAGCGCTCATCTTTTAAACTAAAACCAAGCATGGACCATGAAATACCATTCCAAAATAATGAAAAAATAAATAGGAACATAGCTTGTTTAAATCCTTTGGGCTGAATCTGAAACCCCATACTATGGTTATCCTCTATATAAATCACATCCGTATCTTTGGGCTTATCGTAATGCACAATACTTTCCGCATCCAAAAGTTTAGAAATCTGAAACGCTTCTTCACAACTTATACAATAACAAATATTTTCCTGAATATTTATATTTTCATATTGGATATCAGCTTTACAATTTTGACATTGTAATCTCAATTATCATACTCCTTTAATATCATTAACAAATGTTACGGTTATAAAGTAACTTTCTATCATTTTAAGTAAAAAATGTTGATAATTTCAATGAAATTTATTATGGCGTTTTAGCCCAAAAAACGTCTCTTGTATTCGTAATATTGATACCTTTAGATATTCAATTATCTTCATGCCAAAAATAAAAAGTAAACAAAAAAGCCGATCTAGATAAGATCGGCTTTTATATTGATAACAATATATTAATTACCAGATGTATAGTTTGGAGCATCTTTATTGATTTTTACATCATGTGGGTGAGCTTCACGTAAACCAGCACCTGAAATACGAACAAAACGAGCTCGATCACGTAACTCATCCATTGTTCTAGCACCTAAATAACCATATGAAAAGCGTAAGCCGCCAATAAACTGATTTAATACACGCTCAACAGGACCACGTAATTCGACTAAGCCTTCAATTCCCTGAGGTACAACATCATTTGCATCCTCAACATCAGCATGCCCATAGCGTTCACGGCTACCTTTACCAGCCATCATGGCCTCAACAGAGCCCATACCTCGATATACAACATACTCACGACCACCGCGTAAAATTTTCTGACCAGGGCTTTGCTTTGTGCCAGCTAATGCAGATCCCATCATCACAGAAGAGGCACCAACAGCAAAGGCTTTAGGTACATCTCCTGAGTACTTAATTCCACCATCAGCAATTATTGGAATTTCTCCTTTAACTGCTTGAGCAACACTATGAATTGCTGACAACTGAGGTACACCTACGCCACAAACAACACGAGTTGTACAAATAGAACCAGGACCAATGCCAACTTTAATTGCATCAACATTAGCTTCCATTAGAGCTTCAGCAGCTTCAGCAGTTGCAATATTACCGGCAACAATATCAACGCCATCAAGTGTTTTCTTTAATTCCGCTGCTGTTTCAATGACGCCTTTAGAGTGCCCGTGTGCCGTATCAACAACTAATGCATCTACACCCGCTTCAACTAATTTCTCAACACGCTCGTAGTCATATGGACTAATTGCAGCGGCTACTACCAACTGGTAATCAGAATCACGGTTAACAACATTTGTTTCATCTTTTTGAACAAGGCTGCTAACATCATGGAAACTATAAAGACCGGTTAATTCACCTTTTGCATTAATCAAAGGAAGCTTACCAATACGTTGGTCAACCATAATATCAAAAGCTTCCTGAAGTGTTGTATCACAAGCAGATGTAGTCAAATTAGAAGTCATAACTTCGCCTAAAGTAAGACTGCGATCACTCAAAAATTTAAGATCCTTGGAAGTAAAAATACCACAAAGTTTGCCTTCATTATTCAAGATTGGAAAACCAGTAAAATTGATATTTCTTTTCGTTCGCTCATTTAACATAGCCTCAACAGTCATAGATTCATTAAATGTAACAGGATCATGAATCATACCATTGAGGTATTTCTTTACTTTTTTGACTTCATTCGCTTGAAGCTCAGGTGGTAAATTTTTATGGATCACACCGATACCACCATTGCTGGCCATTGCTACTGCCATTTCTGACTCAGTTACAGTATCCATAGCAGCTGAAACAAAGGGAGTATTTAAGGTAATATTTCGTGAAAATTTTGAAACCAAAGAGGCTTCTTCAGGTAAAAAATCTGCGTAACGTGTTACGAGAGAGACATCATCGAAAGTTAACCCTTCGTAAGGAAAGTTTGCCATAAATTTAGCAATATGCTCATTAACCACAGTTTGCTCCTTGGTTATAATAAAATTAGATATGTAAAATTATAATATAAGCAATTTAAAATAGTCCTAAGTTCAAATTTATCAAGATTAGATGAGCTGAACTTATTCTATAATCTATTAATTTCTCAGTTTTCTGAAAGGCTTTGAAATGTTTGACGAAGGGTATAAAACCAACTATTAATATATCATGAGCAAAGAATTTACATTTAATTTCCCCCCTTATAAAAATTACTATGAGGTATTAGGTTGCCGAGTGGATGTCAAGTTCACCGAACTTAAAAAAGCCTACTACAAAAGAGTGAAAGAGTGTCACCCTGACCACTTCCCTAATAATCGTCAAAAAGAAGAAGAGTTCAAGGTAGTGGCACAGGCAATGAATGTCTTAAGTGATCCATATAAAAGACAGGACTACAATTCATTCCTTCAACAAGGTGGAAAACCTAAACAAGGCCCCAAAACTGTTCAAAAGCGTTCAGCTCCTGTTATTATGGACTCTGAGGAAGATGACGCCCTCGAGGAATGGTTTGTTGGCGCTGAAATTACCAATAGCATGAGCTTAGCAACCTTATTTACTGATCTAGAGCGCCAAGAACGCTTTATATTATTTCGTGAAGGGAAAACGCTATATAAAACTGGAAATGCCCAAAAAGCACTTCAACTATTTTTAAAGTGTTACAATATATGTAAAGTGAATATATTATACAATTACTATGTGGCAATGAGTGCTTCAAAATTAAGAAAGTGGGGTTTAGCAGATAAACACTTTAAAATATGTATAAGGCTCGGCGATGAACGAACTCCATCCCAAAAACTTTTAAAAATTAGAAAGTTACTATATGCACTTCGCCAAAACCATGGAGGTTTACTTGGTAAAGTAAAAAACTATTTTACAGAAGCACCTCCACCTGAGTTTGATTCACCAGAAGAAGAAATGGTTGAAAGAACTGGCCGAGTTTTTGAAAAAATGCTTGTGCAGAACATGAAACAGAATAGAGTAAAAAATAAACAGCTCGGATCATCAACAAGAAAACAACTTGGGCCTAAAAAATAAGTGTATAAGAAGCTTAAATCATATTATGATTCAAGACCACCATGGTTTAGGGTTTTGGTGCAAAGCCTAATCTTTATCATTTGTGTGCTTAAATTACTCAATCTAACTTTTGGGATTTTAGAAATTGTTCCTGATAACTTACCTATTGTTGGTAATTTAGATGAAATTCTGGCTGTGTTGCTTGCCCAAAAAAGTGGTGTAGAAGTGAAGCAGGTTTTGGTTGATGTATGGAATAAGGGCAGAAATAAACCATATGGTAAGGATCGCCAAATTGATCCAACAGATTATATAAATATACAAGCAAAAGTCGTAGACAACCAAGAAGCAAAAACAAAATATTAGTCTACTTTTCAAAACCTAAATTTTTCTTCAAAGCTATATCTGTATCAATAAGCTTTGGAATATTAGTGGGTTTCTCATTGTAAATGCGATAAAAATTTTCTGAAAAAGAAACTCTTAACTTTTGAATCATTACGGTAATTTCTCTAATTGGGGTTTCACCCCCCTCCTTCCAAACATGTAATTCTCCAAGAAGAACACCTTTTGTGTGCAAACTTACAAATAAAGACCAACTGTCTAAAGATGCAACAACGTCGGAGGACGTGTTATCTTTATATTGCCAGTTATAATTACATATTAAGTCCGTCAAAGTAATCTCAACCGAAACACGATCCACTTTTAAAACTTTACATGATAAAACCATTGATTCCCAAAGTCCTTCAACGCTTTCAGCACTTCCCATCAAATGCGTTGCTTTCTCAACCTCAACAGCAGCTTTATTTTTAAGTTTATTTTCCTGGTAGTCTTCTTTTAGTTTACCTTTTAAAGCCTTCATATCAATCATTCCAGAAAAGTTAGCAATTGCGATGGCAAGAAATACTATTATGACAATAATGATAAATGCTAAACTATTCTTTTCTGCTGTAATAAGTAATCCAATTCCACCAAGTACAGCAGTGAAGCAATAGAGAATTAGTGCAACTTTCTTTTGACTAAAACCCATTTCAAGCAGAACGTGGTGGATATGCTTTCTATCGGCAGCAGAAAGCGGAAGTCCTTTGCTCCATCTTCTTAAAATAGCGAGAGATGTATCAAAAACAGGTAAGCCTAGACATACAATCGGAACAAATAAAGAAACAGTTGCAGGCCCCTTCAATGCGCCCCATAAGGAAATAATAGCAATAAAATAGCCTATTAGCATAGATCCAGAATCACCTAAAAAGCATTTGGCTGGATTGAAATTATATAATAAGAACCCTGCAATGATGCCTGCTAAAATTACTGCAATAAATAAAGACTCTTGGCGTTGATATAAAAATGAAACAATCGCTAGGGTTAGCATAACTAAGAAACCTACACCACCAGCAAGTCCGTCCATACCATCTAATAAATTTACGGCATTTATAACTGCTAAAATCCAAAAAATGGTAAAGGGAAGCGAAAGCCAGGCAAGATCCAGAGGATCTAAGCCAAATGGTAATGAAATTCTTTCTATACTGAAACCCCCTCCAAAGTACAATAACAAAGCAAGTGTAAACTGAACACTTAACTTAACCTTAGGCCTTAAATCTTTATAATCATCGACTAAGCCCAATATGAAAATCACAATGCATCCAAACCAGAAAAAAAGGGCCTTTTTTGAGTATAGGTCTATACTAATAAGATCCCCATGCCAAACCTGAAGTACAATAACAATAATCAAGGATGAAATAACAATAGATAAGCCCCCACTTAATGGAGTCTGCTCAACATGAATTTTTCGATATCCATCGGGGTTGTCTACTAACCTTATTTTTTTTGCAAATAAAATCATTAACGGATTCACAAAAATTGATAAAACAAAAGAGGAAAAAAGCAAAATAAAAACTATATAAACACTATCGTTCACTTTTCCTCCTTTATATTATATTTTTTTAATGAAGCTTCAGGGTAACTAAAGTATTTAAAATACTTAGCATGAGATTCTATTAAATTATGTTTTTTATCATCTTGTTGAGTAACATTATAATACATTATAGCAGATCGGAATAGTTTTTCATTACTTGGGTAACGATTTAAGGCTTCAAGAATTAACTTTTCTCTTTTACGTGTATCGTACTCCTCAAAAACAGCTAATCTATAAGGGATTTGCCAGTAGCTTGGGTACTGAGCAGCAACTTTTTCAAGATCCTTTTTATCCATTTCTTTTACAGTTATTGACATAGTACTTGAAGAAGGTTGAACTTTACTCACAGCCCCAAATACAATAACCAAAGTTGATAGTAAAAATAAAAATACACCCCACCTCAATAAGCCACTCCACTTTGGAGATTCCTCATTACCTTTTCTTTTATAGTGGGATCCAAGACCTAATAAAATTGCGATCACAAAAGAGTACAAAGGTGTTGTAATTGCAAAATCATACAAACTATGAAAACCAAATACTAAAAGACCACCAACTGATATAATGAGTAGGTTCTGGTTTAATCTTTTTTCTTTATAGCGATCATAAATTTCAGATATAAAAAAGAAAAATAAAAATAAAATAAAAGCCCCCCCCAATAGCCCTGAAGTAGCTAATAAATTAATATAAACACTTTCTGCATGCGCATAAAAAAGAGTTCCTGAATTTAACTCAATTAGATAACTGGATGAAACACTTTCGTAGCCTCCAAGCCCAGTTCCAAAGGGGAAAAAATCACTAATGATTGGGATTGTTCTTTCCCATAAAACAACCCTACTGGGAACTCCTTCTAATCTAGAAAGTCCGTCTATTAAATAAGTTATTTTCCCTGAGAGTTTACTACCTAGAATATAAACGCCTATTATACTAAATATTGAGAAAATACCAATCGAATTTTTTAAACTCAGTTTTAGGTATTTAAATGGAAAAATCGTTGTTATAAATCCAGCAAGCAGATAGCCACCTTGTGAATTGCACCAAAATATAATCCACCAATTAAACACAATTAACACAATTAAAAACAAATTGAACAAAAGTTTATTTAGTTTCCATTGAAATAAATAATGTATACTAAGACCAATAAAAAATGATGAAAAAATAGCCATGTGATTCGGGTTGACAAATGGTCCAAAACTTAAATAGGAATTAGTATCATAAATCCACAAAACTTTTCTATGCGGAACTTTTATTATAAAATTTTGAACAAAAGCAATTGTAATAATTATAAAATTTAGATACAAAAGAGCAATTGGAATTTTCTTTTTCATTTCAACTTTTAATAAGCACACAATTCCTAATAACAGCCAAAATGAAAGTAAAACCATTATTAAAGAAATTGAACCTGCAGGATACAATGATAGAAGTTCATTTTGAGTTGTTAAATCGATGGTCTCTAAAAATTTAGTATTATTTTCATATATCTTTAATCGAGTATCTGAGATTAAAAAACGAGGTGTTTCTTCAACTGGAAGTAATTGTATAAAGAATAATACAGAAATGATAAAGCCAGCAAACCACTTAAATATCCATTTGGAAGAGACATCTGACTTAAATAAAACACCTGAAAATAAAAATGTGAATAAAGTTAATGCGCCAAGTTGGAATTGCCAAACGTTACCAGCTTTGAATAAAATTAAAATACTAAAAAAAAGAAGAAAGAAAAAGTAAAATAACATTTACTCTCCATACCCATCAGCACGTCCATAGTATTTTTTCATTCCATATTCTAATCCACCACCAACATAGCGACTATACTTCTCACTACTAGGACTAACGTGGTTTAAAATATATCCAATAATTGGAGTTTCTTCCAATCGATTATTGGCTACAATGATTTCATCTGGGTGAGTTTTACCAGACTGAGCAATAATTACTACACCGTCCATATGTTTAGACATTAATACTGTATCAACAATATGGTTAACAGGTGCAGAGTCGAAAATAATAAATCGATACTGACTTTTAAGTTCATCTAATAAGTCTTTAAAACGTTCATCTTGTAAATATTCAGTCACTTGATTACCATTAAAACCAGCAGGCAAATAATCTAAATTAGCGCTTACATTCCTGACAATGACATCATTTAATAGAGCTTTCCCTTGTAAAACCTCTAAAACACCTTGTTTTGAAGCATCAGGGAAAGCTTTACGCATTGTAAACTTTCGAAAGTCACCATCGACAATTAAAGTTTTCTCTTTTTGCCATGAAAATACTGAAGCGATATTTATTGTAGTAAAAGTTTTACCATCAGCAGGATTTGGACTAGTAAATAAAAAACACTGAGCATTATCACTCGTTTTTTGAATTAAAGTAGCTTTTAATGATCTGTATACTTCACATATCAAAGATGATTTGTTTAAGCTTGAAATGAATAGTGGATTTTTTTGGTGAATTTTTTTGCTTACCTTGGGAATAACACTAATTAAATTTAAATCATCACCAGATGAAATTCTAGCATAGTTGTGCATTCTTAAATTATGTCCATATGATAATAAGACAATCAATACTGCAATAGCACCACCAGCTAATGCACCCTTTGAAATATAAGTTCTACTATGAGGCCAAACCGGATAAGAACTTGCTGATGGGTCTCTAACAAATCTCGAAAAATATTTATTTTGACTTACTGAAGTTAAACTTAGTAATGTATCAAAAACTTTATTGTATTTAGTTTTTAGTCTTTTTTCCTCTGCCAACAGATTTTCGTATTGAACTCGATCAGTAGTTGAAAGATCTACACTATTCTTAACTAAGTTCGCTGCCTCAATTAAGGACTTTTCCTGCATCTCTAATGCATCTCTTCTTGATTTCAGCCTTTTTAAACTTAATTCTGCTTCAATTTCTAGTTCACGCTCAGAAGTTTTAATTTTATGCAACAAATTTTTCATTTTAGGATGAGCAGGTTTGAAAGTTTGTGATAAATATTCATATTCAGATTTCATTTTTAGAATATCAGCTTCTTTATTTTTCCAAAGTAGAGTAACATTAGAATTTGAACTGACACCAGTCACACTTGAAGAACCTGTTTGTTGAACTCCTTGACGAGACGACATAGTTAAATCTAATACGTCTCTCAATGTTGCAGCATCCTTGCTTTCTAAAAAAGGAAACTGCTCATCTAAGATATTTTTTTCTGTCTGAATATCCCTTATTCTAGCTAAGATTTTACTTAAATGGGATATATCAGAATCTTTTTTCTGTTCATTATAACTCATGTTGTGAGTTACTCTAAACTTATTGATTTCAGACTGAATTCGGGATAAATTATTTTCTACATCTTCTTTTTCTTCTAAAAGAACTCTCTCTGATATACTACTCTTGGTGTCATTTTCATTTTCTAACTGTTTCTGATACTCTGCAACTAATAGAGTTAGGTATTTTAATGAATCTTCCTCGCTAAAAGAAGATACCGAAATATCCATCATTGTATCATCACTACCCATGACAGGAGAAACTTTCAAAATAAAGTATGGCATCCTCATAAAATTGGGGAGATTACTTGGCAGTTTAACATCAAACTCCGACCTAACCTTGCTATTTACAACACCACCTCGAAGCAAAAGTATATGACGATCTAGAGGGGAAGACTGATTTTTAGTAAAAAAAGGTCTTTGATTCTTTTTTAAAGGATTATTTTCAAAAACCTCATACCTACAAGATGCACTATATCTGCGAGGAAGATATTCAGAGAAGTAATAACCAGAAATTGCACCAATTGATAATAAAGGAAGTATTACCCACCAATAATATAATATACCTTTAGCAATGACAGTAGGTGTGATACTGAGATTAGCATTGTCTGCATCATTTTCCATCAAAAATTAAACCTCTTTTCGTCAACAATTATCATGTCTCCAGGTAATACTTCAAAATCATCTTCTAAATACCCTTCATCTATCATACGTTCTGCATTTACAACAATAGTTTTACGTGTTTTACCAGCTTGGTATCGTATTAAACGTACTTTATCTTTTTTGGCAAAACGTGTAAAATTACCAGCTTTGAAAATTGCACGTAAAAAACTTCTCTGTTCACCAGGTGCAAAAGTAATAATACCTGGGGTTTCAACTTGTCCTGTAACAATAACTTCTGCAGATTCAACAGACAAAACTGAGGCTGATCCAGTAGTAGAAGGAACAATGATAACATCATTAGATAAAAGTTGAATATTCTCTGCACCACCAGAATCTAAAAATGCTTTTGTCACATCGATGTACAATCTTTCCTTCAAGGAGCCATCTAAGTTTTTCCTTAGAATATAGACATCACTCGGGGATGCCCATGTGGTTGTTCCACCTGCATCAGACAAGGCTTGTAAAATTGTCAAATTCCAGTCAGGAGGTAAGTCAACCTTACCGGGAGCTTTAACAGCTCCATAAACATATACATGGCCTGGGGCTCGCTTAATTATTGTCAAAGATACAGTTGCTTTGACATAAAGCTCTTTTTCTAGACTATTCTTTAGTTTTTTCTCAGCTTCCTTTTCCGATAGACCAACAAGTGATACTTTTCCCAGATAAGGAACTTCAATTAAACCTTCGAGCCCAACCTCTCCAGAGTATTTTACATCCTCATCTTCTTTCATAGACACGGATATATAATCACCTGCGCGTATTGTAACAGCCGTATTATCAGCAAAAATACTAAAAGTAAACAATAAATATATTAGAATTAGTTTTATCATGAAAGTTTTGTTTAATTTAAAGTCAAAAAAATTAAAGCATGTTTTAAAAATTAAAACATGCTTTGAAATATATATAATTATATTACAATTAAATTAAAAATTATAATTGAATCCAAATGTAGCTCTATATCTTTCGTAGTCTTGTTTAACGACGTTGGAATCTTTATATGAAGCTTCGAATCCATAATTTAATGTAATCTTGTCAGAAATATATTGATTTAATCCTAGTCTAAAGACATATAAGTCAAATGTTTCTGCAACAATATCATCAGGATTTAAATTTGGATTATTTTGTTGTCCTTGACGTTCACCACGGTCATCTCTTGAGTGAAGCCAATACATATCATAATTCAACGACCAGTCAGAGCTCATATCCCACAATAATGAATACTGTGCACTTAAAGTTTCGGATGTATTTACTGTAACAGTATCTGAGCCCACAACATCATATTTTGCAGTAATAGAATGTTGTAAAACTTCTGATATTTCTGATGAAAGAGTCGCTCCTGCAACAATAGAATTATCACCGCTAGAAGAATTCTTAAATCCTGTCTGGTTATTTGGGTTATTGAATGGATTATCAATTTCTACATCAGTATCAACTTTCTTCCAACCCAAATGCGCTTGCAAATTTTTGGTTTCACTAAGTTCTTTATCTAGCTGTCCACCCACTTCATATGTCTCATAATCATTATTTTCTTCTTGATCATAATCAACATCCTCATATTTGAAATATGGACCTATATTTGTGGTGCTGTTGACCTGAAAGTTAAGTTGAGCAGTGTAATGAATGATTACTTTATCTTCATCTTCATAATCACTATTCATAGATTTTACAATGCCATAGCCTACAGATTGAGATGTATTAATTAAAGATGTAACTTCCCAGTCAAATTGGGCATCTAAGTCATTGATAAACTGTTGCTTAATTTCGCCACTATCACCGTCAGTTCCTTCGTAAGAATTATTGATCTGCATAGTATCATAAATACTTAAACCCATATTCTCACTTAGATAAATATCAACACCAAACGTATTTCCAAGAGGAGCATTAGCAGATGTGGATAGGTAAAGACCATCCTCTGTATCACCAGAAATTTCTGCAATATACCCGATAGTAAAATCAGCATAAAGAGTTACTTCAGGTTGTATGGGCCAATATAAGCTGGTACCAATACCATTCATCCAACTAACACCATCCAACTTGTCTTTACTATCACTAGCAGTATTAGAATTCGAGTCATACCGTAAATATGTCTCATACGACAAATCTAAATATAGATTGTCAGCCATGCGTATATTATAGTCATTTGTATCTACAGACAAACGATCATTATTGTATCTTTTAGTGATCCCAGACCCGCTACCGGCAAACAAAGAAGCACCAGCCAACAATCCTACAGAAAGGAAGGAAATTCTTTTAATCATGTCAAAGCCCTTAAACTTTACGTATCCCAAAAATTTATTTAAATATTATCTTATAGAAGAAGAATCAGGAGGAATAACACTGATAGATTTCCACCCGTCTTTAGTTATTTTTTCCCCATCAACAGTGCGACTTCTAGTAACACCAGTAACCAAACGCCCACCATAACAAACGTCTGCCATTGAAGAAGTTTCATTATAAAAAGACTCCAACATGGTAGTAACTGGCAATCCTACATACGTAGAACCACTTTGACCATAAGAAGATTCAACAGTAATACTACCGTCAACATTTGTCCCAACAGACTTGTAAACCTGTATTGCTCCAGCGGGCACCTGTCTTGGGTTCCTACCTAAAGAAGCAATATCAATATTATCAACGGCAGGATCGTAATCATATGAATATGACTCATACCCTTGGTTACCGTCATCATCAGTAACTAAAACAACAACCTTGGCATTAATTACTTTGCCATCACCATCACGTTTTACCTCAACTCGATAGTTCTCCTCTTTATTTACAACAATTTCGCCGAAGGCAAAGGAAGTAAACACGAATGCAGATAATGTAAAAAACTTAAAAAAATTCACTTTATAACCCTTAAATTATTTATTAATTTAAACCCCAAATAGATAGAAACAAAAACTATGTGTCATAATTAACCACAAAATATCTAATATTCAAATACTTTTAACTTAAAAGCAATGAACTTATGTTTTTTTCTATAAGTAGATAATTTGTGGAGCATATCGGATTCGAACCGATGACCCTTTCGCTGCCAGCGAAATGCTCTAGCCAACTGAGCTAATGCCCCATATATAAAAGACATTATTATAGCATTAAATCCTTATGCTTCAAGGATCCTGTATAGCATATGATTATTTAGCAAGATCAATTCTATAAGCGTGAAGATATGCCTTACCCTCAACTTTTTCTTTTAAGCCTACTAAAATGTTTAATTCCATATTTTCATTAATTTTGATATCTACAGGAAAACTAGCATCTGCAGCAACCAGAGGAATTTCAATACCGTCACCTACAAACACATAACGATACCTCCCTACTGCTTCAATAATCTTACCTTTGACTAAAAAAAGTTGCTGTGTTTCCAGCAACAACTTTTTCATTTCTAAGGTTTTTTGCAAAGTCTGTACCTTGAATGGAGAACCGGGACCAATATAGCGACCTTCATGAGCCATACGGTCAACTCCTCGTCGTGCATTTGTATCTGCAGATAATGCTGCAAATGTAAAACAGAAAGTAGTGATAGAAATTAAAGTTTTCATATTTAATACCTTAATAGATTAACGTCCAGTGATCCATTCTGATTCATACCACAGAATATTATACTTGGACCTTAATTCAATACCCCAGGTTTTACGAGCAAATGCCTCAAATTCTTTAAAAGCCCATAATAATGTATGGTAGGCTTCACCTTCAGCAACTTCTACAATTCCACCTCGTTTTTCTATATGTGCAATCTCTAGCAAATATGCTACACGCTGTAGCACGAGCATAAACAGCAAAAACATAGATGGTATTTTACTCATTTCTTTGCAAAAGCTAACCCAACGAAAATGAATAATGTTTTCTTTATCCTCAGATTCTAAATCCACTTCATTTATTTGTTCAATAAACTGGAGAATAGAAAAAGGATTCACATAAAGTTCTTTCTTTTCGCTATCGAACATAGTTTGCCATAGAGCAATTTTTCCATCTTCCAAATGAAGATCAAACAATACTGCTAAATCTAAATCGTAATGAGGCGCAACAAATAATGTTTTTAAACCTGCACAAATGTTATCATTATTTGCCTTAGTACACAAGTCTCCAAATGCTGCAATTGCTGTATCTTTACACTTTTGATCAGACTGATAGTCTTTATAAAATTTTTCAAACTGCTTCCAGCAGCTCTGTATCGTTCTCTTAGCCATATAAAATTCCTAATATAAAATAGTATCTACTACTATAACCTAACCAACCACTTAATGCAAAAGAGCCACTTAAAGAATGTGGCCGAACCTATTACGTTTTGTTTCCAGATAATGAGCATTATGCTTCTGAGGTTCTATTACAATAGGAACTCTTTTAGAAACAGGAATCCCCTCTTCTTCTAAACCCTTAACTTTATCTAAATTATTTGTCATCAATTGCACACTTTTGATGCCAAGATCTTTAAGAATATCTGCAGCTAATGCATAGCTTCTTGAATCTGCTGGGAAGCCTAATTTTAAGTTAGCATCAAGAGTATCATAACCTTGATCTTGAAGTGAATAGGCTCTAATTTTATTTATCAATCCAATTCCACGCCCTTCCTGACGCAAATAGACAATGACCCCTGCTCCAGCCTTAACAACTTGTCGCATCGCTTGATCTAGTTGCTCGCCGCAATCACACCTACCGGAGCCAAAAACATCGCCGGTCAAACATTCGCTATGAATCCTTATAAGTACATCCTCTTTGTCTGTTACTTCTCCTAGGACAAGAGCTACATGCTCTTTACCATCAATATCAGAGATATAACCATGAATCTCAAAGGGGTGATCTGAATATACGCTCGGCATACTAACATGTCCATAATTGCGTATGGAAGCTTTAGGTGTTGCTTCATTTTCATCACTAATTTCTTTTCGATATTCGATAATTTGCTCAATTGTAATCCAATGAAGATCAAATTCCTTGGCGAATTTTTCTAATGTTGTCCCGCGTGACATTGTTCCATCATTATTAATAATTTCACATATAACGCCGGCTGGCTTTAAACCTGCGAGTCTTGCCAAATCTACAGATGCTTCCGTATGCCCCGGACGCTCTAGGACTCCACCATCAACGGCAATTAAAGGAAAAACATGACCCGGAACATAGAAGTCTAAAGCTGTTTTTTTCTCATCAACAAGAGCAAAAATTGTATTTGACCTATCTTTAGCAGAAATACCTGTAGAAGTACCTTCCTTTACATCAACACTTTGAGTAAAAGCTGTTCCATAACGGTCCTGTCTGCCTTGAGATAAATCATGAAGTCCTAATTCAATAGCACGTTTAGCCGTTACTGGAGCACAGATTAAGCCTCGGCCATTTACAGCCATGAAGTTAATGATCTCTGGGGTTACAAGTTCAGCTGCAGCGATCAAATCGCCTTCATTTTCACGATCTTCGCTATCAGTAACAATAATACATTCACCCCTTCTAATTGCCTCCAGAGCATCGGGAACTGTACTTAACATGTTGTCTCCACAATTCATATTGAACAATTAATTAATGACAAAACGGGACAACAGAGTGCAACACTTGAACACGATATCAAGTGCTGTATCATTGTCTTCTCACATCCAGACTTTAACGGTCGGTATAGGAATTTCACCCATTCATGCTTTTCAGCTCGCGGACTTTACCGCCGGTAAGGACTTTCACCTTGCCCCGAAGACATTATAAATAGTGTAATAATTTGCTTTAGTTCTAGCAAAATTTTGCTACATTAGTACTAAAACAATAAATAAAAATTCGATTTTGAAAAGGTTACATTAAAATGAAATCACTCTTTGTCAACCCAGCCTGCGGGGTCGCAGGAGATATGTTCACTGCTGCTTTAATAGACTTGGGTATAGACCTAATCGACTTCGAAACTCAACTAAACAGCTTAAAATTTTCAAAGGAAGAGCTTGATTGGTCCATTTCAAAAGTTCAAAAAGCTGGCATTGACTCTTTAAAGTTTACTGTTAAGCAAGATCAAGACTTAAAACATGAACAATCTCATGTACACGGTCATTCCCATAGCCATGAACATTCTCATGAGCACGAACACGACCACAACCATGTTCATGGTCGACATTTACCAGAGATTATTGAAATCATTAAAAATTCATCCATAAATGTTTATGCTAAAGATTTAGCCATAACAGCATTTACACATCTTGCTGAATCTGAAGCCAAAGTACACAATAAAACCATAAATACAGTCCATTTTCACGAGGTTGGTGGAATTGATGCGATTGCTGATATTTGCGGTTCCTGTATTGCATTTTCAATGCTTGAGATTGATGAAGTTATATGCAAGTCTGTGGCTTTAGGAGGTGGTCATGTTCACTGTGATCATGGAACAATGCAGGTACCTGTTCCTGCTGTATGTAATCTTTTAGTAAATGTCCCCTGCCATACAGGACCTATAGAAAAAGAATTAACAACTCCTACTGGAGCAGCGTTGCTTAAGACGTTTGTCACGAAATATTCTAATAAAATTGAGGGGAATCTCATAACAACGGGTTATGGAGCAGGTACTAGAGATTTAGCTGATAGAGCAAATGTACTAACGCTGCAGCTATTCGAAGCCACAAAATCTTCTATGGCTAACCATGAAACAATTTCTGTCATTTCTTGTACAATTGACGATCAAACGCCTGAACAAATTAGCTACGCTTTAGACCTTCTTCTAAAAAAAGAATTAGCTATCGACGCATACATAACTTCAGCTTCCATGAAAAAGTCACGCATGGGACATTATATTACAGTTTTAGCAAGGCCCTCTTTAGAGAAAAGCTGCGTCGATTTCATACTAAGACAAACATCCACATTTGGAGTTCGAGTCTCTCAAGAGAAACGAACAATTTTAGAGCGTGATTTTATCATGGTCTCAACCGCTTTTGGGGAAGTAAAGATCAAGAGGGGTTTATTAAATGGTGAAGTTTTGAAAGCAGCTCCTGAATACGAAGATTGCAAAACAATTGCAGAAGAAAATAAAATATCCATTCAAGATGTTTTCAATGCAGCCCAAAAGGCCTATAATGAAAAAAGCTAGAAACCATTTCTTATTTTTGGTGTTTTTTCCCGTCATTCTGCAAACTTCTTGTCTAAGCTTGAAAGAAAGTCTGACATTAAACGAAGATCTATCAGGTTCATTGATTTTAGAATACGAAACTACTTCTGAAATTCATAAAGAACTAGTGACTTTTGTCGAAAATGAAAAATCTGCCGGCTACAACATCCCAGTTTTTCCAACAAACTCCACAAGCTTTAAAGAAATTCTAGATAACTCATCTGGCCTTGAAAGTATGGGGTTTGAAAAACTTTATGACGGAGATAGAGTCAGAGTCAGTCTACAAATTAAGTTTCAGCACATCAAATACTTAAGAAACTCTAAGTTTAGCCAATTGTTGCAATACCGTTTTTCATCAAAAGAAAATAAAACTACCACGCTTATACTTCTACCGTATGCACTTCAGATCGCTGATTATATGACCTCAAACTCCTCAGTGGATAACAATAAGAAAAAACTTAAACTATTGGATAATTTTCACGCAGAAGCTCCAACAATTTCATTTTATTTAAAAAGTCCTTGGGAAGTCAAAAAAAGTAATGCTACTATCCAAGAAAGCCACTTAGCGTGGATCTATTCAGGTGATGGTTACCCAATAATAAATCAACTATCAAATAACTTCCTAAACCGCCCTGTAATAATCTATGACTATGAAGTATCATCACCTAACGGAATAAAAATACTCCAGGGAGCGTCATTAAAGCTCACTAAATCATTAAATAGAGCAATATTGAGTACAAAAATCCAATTACCTCCTAGTAAGGATAATGATTCATTTTTGTTTTCGACCCCTTATTTCAGCAGTCTACAATCAGAAAGGGAAGAAAACCTTATTCCTCCGCTTTTTTACCCCAGATTTAAAATGCAAAAAAATAAAGATTCAAGCTTAAAAATTGCTTCAGATATTCGAGCAAAAACAGGCTTAGTAACGGTTGAAATTTTCGATCAGAATGATGGAAAAACCAAGGGAATAGTTTCAAAAAAAATTAATTTTATGGATTGGAGATAAATAATGTTAAAAAGTTCTACTATTTTAGTTACGGCCATTTTATCCTTTAGTCTTGTCAGTTGTATGACTAGCCCACAAACGACAAGTTTCTTAGGGAATACACTTGACCTTGATAAGATTGAAGCCAAACGATTTAAAGAAGCTTGGGTATCTCCTCAATTTGACATCAAAAACTACAATAAAATTTATGTATCTCCAGTCGACTTCTCTCATTTAAAAAAGTTGGGGTGGTGGGACTCTAAGGCAGGTGTAAATTACCAAGATGACGAAATCCTTCCCGGCTTTAAAAATGATAGAAATCAACAAGTTGCACAAGATTTTGCAAATTACTTTCAACGTAAGCTAGAAGAAGGTTTTGCGAATAACCCGAGTAGGCTAAAGTTAACACAAAACAAAAACGCGATTGATTGCTTGCAAATGAAGGTCGCCATAACTGATTTGGTTCCAGTAAAAAAATATTTAGCTCCTTTAGGTTATTTAGGAGACGGATCTTTGAGGGGTGGAACAATGGCAATTGAAGTAAAGTTTGTTGATGCGGAAACAGGCAAAAGTATGATTCTATTGAAGGACTATCGAGTAGACCCGAATAATACTGACTATGGTTCAGATAAATTGACTTGGTATTCACATGCGAAACCATTGATCCAGGAATGGTGTTCAGATTTCGTAAAAAGTTTACAGGACTTAAGTAAGCCTGAGGAAACAGGGTTAAAAGATAATTTTTAGAGAATTCTTGCCACAGTCTATCCTTTAAGTACTGTTTTCAGGTAAGATATTATTTGTGATTATTGAGGAAAATTTTAAAGATGAAAATCATCTTATTAAGACATTGTGAAAGCTTATCTCGCAAACAAGCTAAGGTTGAACATGATGCAGAGCGTCCTTTGAGTGAAACAGGACGTAGACAGGGTAAGTTCATAGCCAAAACTATCAACAACTTAGGGATAAGTCCAGAAGCAATTTTCTGTAGTCCATTTGTACGAACTCAGCAAAGTGCGCAAATAATTGGTTACAACCTCAAACGTCAGCAAACCCCGATACCAGTTTCGCTTTTAGCTCCTGGATCAGGACTATCAGACCTACTAGCTGTTTGCAGGAATTATCATGAAAACTATAAAGAAGATTGGATGATCGCCATACTTCATGAACCAGACGTTAGTTTTATATTAGGAACTTCTCTATGCTCCGGAGCAGAATATCCAGTTCTAGTGCATGAAGGTGATATGTTTGCCATTGATGTAAATTCAGAGCAAGAGCCTGGAAAAATGCTTTTCAGCTTTTCTACATCTCAAATGCTTGTCGAGGAACCTGAGAAGTGATCAAACGCCCCTTTCGTTACTATTATTTAAAGTTACTTCGTCAAAGGGGAACTCCAGAACAAATAGCAATGGGGGTGGCTGTAGGAATTTTTGTAGGCTTATTTATACCTCCTTTGGGACAAATATTCTTTGCAGTTCTTTTTGCTACTTTGCTAAATGCTAATAGAATCACTGCATGTTTGGCAACTTGGATTTCTAATCCTGTAACATTCTTCATTATTTATCCATTTTATTTATGGCTTGGAGCTAATATAATGGGGCACTCAATGAGCTTTATTGAAATACAGGAACTCATGAAGGAGGGAGCAGATGAAATTTTCACCCTATTTGTACAAATTTTAAAGGACTATGCACTTGCCTATTTTATTGGCGCTTCAATATGCACAATTATATTCACCCCACTCTCGTACTTTTTAAGTCTAAAATTGATTGTTAAATTTCGACTCAAAAAGCAAGCACGAATTGAAAAAAAGAAACGTGCACGTAAGAGTAAAGCGATAAAAAATATAACTTAAATCATATTAAATTGGAGATTAGGATGAAATACAAGATACTATTAAATCAAATATTAGATGGGCAAGATTTAACGTTTGAGCAGGTTTCTAGTGTCATGGATCAAATTATGACTGGTAAACTATCGGATGCTCAAATAGGCGCATTTCTGGCTGGAATGCGTGCCAAGGGGGAAACAATTGATGAAATAGCAGCTGCTGCTAGCATTATGCGAAAGCATGCAACTCCCATCGGCACAGGGGGTAATTCAACAGTAGATACCTGTGGAACAGGAGGGGATGGCGCTCACACTTTTAATATTTCAACAACAGCAGCTTTTGTGGCTGCTGGAGCCGGAGTATATATAGCAAAGCATGGCAATCGCTCAGTATCAAGTAAGTCAGGAAGTGCGGATGTACTTGCTGCTCTTGGGGTCAATATTCAAATGCCAGTAGAAGAAGTATCTAAAGCTGTTCAAAAAATTGGTATTGGCTTTCTATTTGCTCCTGCACTTCATGGAGCAATGAAGTATGCAATTGGTCCTCGTAAAGAACTTGGTGTTCGAACAATATTCAATCTTTTAGGTCCTCTAACTAATCCGGCAGGAGCAGAAGCCCAAGTCCTTGGCGTATATGATAAATCATTAACAAAAACACATTGTACAGTTCTTCAAAAGCTTGGAAGTAGAGCGGCGATGGTTGTTCATGGCCTTGATGGTCTTGATGAAATAACTTGTACAAGTAACACTCAGGTTTCAGAGTTAAAAGACGGTAAAGTGAATACTTATGAATTTGATCCTCGCCCATACATAGGTAAATATTATGATGCATCTGAATTGACAGGTGGTGATGCTGAAGCAAATGCTCAAATAACCCAAAATATATTGGCTGGAACAGGCACAGCTGCTCAAGAAGCAATTGTTATATTAAATGCTGCAGCGACAATATATGTGGCGGAATTAGCGGAGACTTATGAACAAGCTTACAAACTTGCAAAAGAAAGTATTGAATCAGGCAATGCGTACGCCAAACTAGATTCATTAAGAACCTTTGCATAATGATAAACTGGCGCTAGACAATAGCGCCTGTTTAAACCTCTATTCCCCCATGATACTTATTGTAAGCCTTCTACAACCGCCATGGTCACGGTGTTCACATAAATAAAGCCCCTGCCAAGTACCAACATGAAACCTACCGTTCTTCACAGGAAGACTAACTGAACTACCTAACAATGCAGCTTTGATATGAGCAGGCATATCATCAGGCCCTTCATAAGTATGCTGATAATATGGTTGGCCTTCAGGCACCATAACATTGAAGTGTGATTCAAAATCAGTCCTAACAGTTGGATCAGCATTTTCATTCAATGTCAAACTAGCCGATGTATGCATAATAAATACTTGAGCAATCCCTGCTTTGACTTGGCGCAGTTCAGGAATAGCTTCTTCGACTAAGTGCGTTATTAAATGAAATCCACGCTTAAATGCAGGTAAGCGAACCTCTTTTTGGATTACCATCATTATTTAAGTCCAACTGCGATTCTAACCTTCTCCATTGTTTCATCTGCAACGACCTTAGCACGGCGTGCTCCATCAGCTAGAATATCATCAACAATGTCAGGGTTTTGAATGTAGTATTCACGTTTTTCACGCATTGGCTCAAAATAATCCCAGAACTTTTCAAAAGCGGCTTGTTTAGCATGGCCAAAACCATAATTACCACCTTGATAATTTTGCCTCATTTGAGCCAGCTCTTCATCATTTGCAAACAAAGAGTATAATGCAAAGACATTACATGAATCAGGATCTTTAGGGTCTTCCAGTGAGGTGGAGTCCGTTACAATTTTCATGAACTTCTTACGCGTTTGTTTTTTGCCACCAAAAAGCTCTATAATATTCTCATATGACTTTGACATTTTCCGCCCATCAATCCCTGGAACTACAGCAACATTTTCCTGAATATGTGGTTCAGGCATGACAAACGTTTCGCCAAAATTATTATTAAATCGATTTGCAAGGTCGCGAGTAACTTCTAAATGTTGCTTTTGATCTTTTCCTACAGGTACTACATTTGACTGATATAATAAAATATCTGCCGCCATAAGAACGGGGTAAGTAAAAAGGCCATGATTAGGCGTTAAGCCTTGGGCAATTTTGTCTTTGTAGCTGTGACATCTTTCTAACTGACCTACAGTTGTCTGGCAAGCTAAAATCCATGTCAACTCACAGACCTCCATCAAATCTGTTTGCTTAAAAAACACTGTTTTTTCAGGATCAATTCCACATGCTAAAAAATCAACAGCTACCCCACGGACACGCTCGCGGAGCAATTCTGGCTCAGGGTGAGATGTCAAAGCATGATAATTGGCGATGAAAAGAAATACATCTCCTTTGTCTTGCAACTCAATGCAAGGGCGCATAGCCCCAAAGTAATTACCAAGGTGTAAATTTCCAGAAGGCTGGATACCAGATAAAATTCTCATTAAAACTCCTAAGAAATTATTGAACGGAGAAGATCCAATCTTGACCTTCTAACTTACGGCTCACTGAGTTTCCATTATAACTATGACCATTAACCGCAATTTTACTTAAAATACCAGCAACTTCTGGGCCTTGTTCGGCTTGTCCAAGTTTCGTAGCTAATTCTGCGCCATTGCCTGATACACCAGAATTATTAGCCACAAAATCTTGCACTTTTAAAGTTAGCTCATTTACTGCTTCAGACATTTTTTTGTATGACTCAACACCTGGTTGATCAAACGCATTGATATGAATCAGTTCTGCATAAAAAGCCACAGCTCGCTCATAAAGTGCAATGATAAGCCCTAAAGCCTGACAGCTAAGTTCTTCCATCGTAATAGAAATTACTGGACGCTGTTTTGAAGCAAGTGCATTTGATAGACCTTGTTGGAAGTTATGCAAATAATCCCCCATTGTCAGGCCATCCCCCATATCATAATTCTGAGCATCTTTTAAGACTTCAATAAAAGTAACAAAGAAGTCATTTCTTCCATCATTTAGTTGCTGTATAAATGCGTGAGCATCTGTACCACCTTTATTACCGAATACAGAAATACCTTGATAAACTTTATTACCATCTAGGTCTAATTCTTTACCTAAGCTTTCCATAACCAGCTGCTGAAAGTAACGAGAAAGCAAAACTAAACGGTCAGCATAGGGAACAATTACCATATTGCGATCGCCTTTGCCATTCCCCAAAAGATACCATGAAGCAGCCAACTGGTAACTTGGATTAAGAGATAACTCTGGAGCTCTTGTCCATTCATCCATTTGACATGCCCCCAATAAAAATGATCTAAAGTTGATCCCTGCAGCAGCAGCTGGTACATGTCCAACGATAGCTGTCTCACTTGTACGCCCACCAATAGAATCTGCCATTGGCCAAACTTTAAGAAAGCCCTTTTCTTTTGCAAATCCATCAAGCTTACTGCCTTCCATTGTGACAGCAATTGCGAAGTTAGCAAAGTTTAGACCAGCATTAACATAAGCAGTTTCTGCGGCAGTCATATTATTTTTAGTTTCACGAGTACCACCAGACTTCGACAAGCTCGCAAATAAAGTTGTAGATAGATCTAAAACAGAAAGAGCATCTGTTAAACCTGCACTATCGGTATTGTCAGTAAAATAAATTTTAAGCTTGCCTTCACGTGCTTGTGAGGATTTTTCGTTCCAATATGGGCCATTTACAGAAAACTGAAGTAATTGCGGGCCTAAAGCAGAACCACCAATACCATTGATAACAATTGCATCGAAAGGTTTACCATTCGGCGCAAGGGTTTCACCTTTATGGACCGATGCAAAAAAAGCTTCTACATCATTAAAAAGCTCAGAATCAACATATTCTTTTCGGTCAGTAAAATGAGTTACTTGTCTGCCTTCATCCGGATTTTTTATTGCACCTTCTTCAATTTTAATCATCTCTTGATGAGCAGATACTAGCTTGTCAGATAACTCATCTAAATTGTATTTTTCCAAGCCTGCCTGACGGAAAGAAATTTCAAAACCACAATATTCATTTTTAAAACCGGCGAAAGAATTCATAGGAAGATAACCTTTACTTTTGATGAAAATCTGATATTTTGTTATACGAAAAATTCATAATATTTAAGCAGTTAAAAAGTAATTGAAGCCTAGAATGTTTGCATGGGATACACGCGGACTTTCAATTATAACTACGAAAAAATAAATATAAACCAAAATCACGGAAAGTCTAAGGTCTTCATTGAATGCAAGTTTTGCCAACAAATGACGAACTAAGTGAACTCCAAATCCAACATCGCCAAAGTTGGAGGGGAATTACAATATTAATTCTCACACTATGTTTAGTTGTACTACTAAGCATTTTAATAACGACTCAAAAAGATCTACAGAAGTTTGCTAAAAATGCAAAAATATCACGAGAACAAAATGCACAGTCTATCATAATAAAAGGCTGGGAGTTATTTGACCAAAAACAATATTTAGAAGCCGAAAATCTTTTCAAAAATTGCATACACATTGCTCCTGGACATGCAGAAGGCTACAGAGCTCTAGGCACCTTATACATGCATGAAAAAAAATATATAAAAGCTCGGGATATATATAGAAAATTAACTCGGCTTTACCCTCAAAATGCGCAATATTCAATTAGCTATGCTGAAGCTTTATATAGTGCCGGAGAACTTTTCGAAGCTGCACTCATTGCAGAAAAAGCATTAGAGATGAATGATCAACTAATTAGTGAATATGAAATTCTTATGGCTGGTATACATTTTCAAGAAGGCAACAAGGAGTTAGCATATAAAAGTTTCAAAAGTGCATATTCAAGAACTGGCCCCTTAGTTATAGAGGCAATTCAAACGACTCCTTGGTTTAATAACCTCAAAGCTTTCAAACCTTCCAACACACAAGTACACTAGAATGAGTAAAATCCGCATTCTAGATGAAGCAATCAGCAATCGGATTGCTGCGGGTGAAGTAATTGAACGTCCTGCATCAATAGTGAAAGAATTTGTAGATAACGCATTAGATGCAGAGGCAGAAAAAATAGCTATTTATATTGAAAAAGGTGGGCATCGTTTAGTTCGAGTGGTAGACAATGGAAGTGGAATGGACCGTGAAGATGCCCTGATGTGTTTGGAAGCTCATGCCACTAGCAAAATAAAAAGCGCAGAAGATATAGAACGAATTTTTACACTTGGCTTCAGAGGTGAAGCTCTTCCCAGTATTGCTTCGGTTTCACATTTGCAAATTCTAACACAAATGGAAGAACAAAACAAAGGGACTAAAGTTGTCGTGCGCGGCGGTATCATAGAGTCTATTGAGGACTTAGAACTCAATGTAGGAACCGATATCTCTGCCGGAAATATTTTCTTTAACATGCCTGCGAGAAAAAAATTCTTGCGAACGGTTCAAACTGAAGAAGCTCACATACATGAGATGATTTTGGCACTAGCTTTAGCTCATCCTAAAACAGGTTTTGAATACTGGGCAGATAAGCGAAAAGTATTGAAAGTGCCTAGTAATCAAACATTGAGAAACCGAGCAGCATTGTTACTTGGCCGAAATTTAATGCGAGAAATGTTACCCGTAAAATATAGACATTCTAGTGTGAAAGTAAGTGGATTTATTGCAGCCCCAGGTTTAACTCGAAGTTCACGTAAAGAGCAAAGAGTCTTTGTTAATAATCGTCCTGTAGTGGACAGAACGGTGCAAATGGCGATCATGGATGCCTACCAAAGTCGAATATCAAAGGGTGTTCATCCGCCGTCTTTATTATTCTTGGATCTACCTATTGAAGAAGTTGACATCAATGTTCACCCTTCTAAAAAAGAAGTACGATTTCGCAGTGAACACCAAGTAGGAGCAGCCGTAAGAGATGCAATTATTGAAGCTCTTCGTAAATTTTCTGCAGCAAAATTAAAAGAAACAGATACACCAATTCTTTCAACTAATGTCCAGAAAGAATCAAATATAATGAGTTCATCTGGCAGCCCTTCAACGGCGTTAAGTGATGATAAACAAGTTGACTTAGACGCTATATTAGAAAAACCTTGGCAAGAAATTACGGATAAAGTCTTAGATAGTCCATCTTTGGTGGCATCAGCAATACCAATTCAACCACCGAAGCCAGCAGCTATCCCAACTAAGCAAACTGATTTACCTGCACCAATAGACATACCTGCACCAATAGACATACCTGAAGCAATTTACCCTGAAGAAGAAAAACTGCCAGGCTTTGATGCTCCAGAGCTAAGTCAAGTAAAACCGCATGAAGACATTTTAAACTTAAAAATATTAGCACCAATAGAACAAGGGTACCTTTTGGCATCATCTCCTAATGGTCTAGTAGTAATTGATCAGCGTGCTGCTCATGAACGTGTTGAGTTCGAAAAGTTAAAAAACAAGCAAAAGCAAGTATCCTCACAGGGCTTGCTTTTTCCTTTAACTTTCGATTTAGCCCCCACCGTTTCAAATATCGTTACCCAACAACAGGAACAACTGAAACAATTAGGATTTGAATTGGAGAATTTTGGTGGGAATAGTTTTATTTTGAGCGGTGTGCCGGCGGGATTTCAACAAGAAAATTTAAAGCAGGTGATGCATCAATTGTTTGATGAATTAAGTGAAACCAATCAACACCGAGCTACGGTTCAAGATGATAGACTTGCTGTAATTGCAAGTCGAGCAAGTGTTTCGACTAAGCAAAAACTAAGTTCAATTGAACAGGAAAGTCTAATTGCTGAGCTAGCGCGAACGCAAATGCCATATGTTTGCCCAAGAGGGAATCCGACATTAATTTTGTATAGCTATGCAGAGTTTGATAAAAAGTTTGGGCGAAAAAAATAAATCAAAGTATTGACATCACCTAAAGAGAGGCTATTTTCTATACCCCGACGCGGGTGTAGTTCAACGGTAGAACCCTAGCCTTCCAAGCTAGTTGTGCGAGTTCGATTCTCGTCACCCGCTCCACTCCTCACTCGATCTTGATTTACTCTCATAAACTTATTATTGTGCACTTGCCAATTGCTTATTCGCAAGATATATTTTAGGGTCTAAAATTTTGCCCATTTCCCTGTGTTTCTGTTGGGGTTACTTCTGGGGGCAAAAGAATAAGTTTTAACATTTTTTAGAAAGCAATACATAATGAGTTCAGTAGCACTAATTGGCGTTCAATGGGGTGACGAAGGAAAAGGTAAAATCATCGATGTACTAACGGAACAATCTGACATCGTCGTTCGTTTCCAAGGTGGAGCAAACGCGGGACATACCGTTGAAATTGGTGATGAAAAATACGTATTGCACCTTTTACCGTCCGGAATTCTACGCGAGGGCAAGACTTGCATGATCGGTAATGGTGTAGTCATGGATCCATTCCAATTAGTTAGTGAAATTACAGAACTAGAAGAGCGCAATATCTCTGTCAGGGATCGCCTTCAACTTTCTAACCGTGCACATGTAGTCATGCCATACCACAAAATTGCAGACGGTCTCCGTGAAAGCTCCAATAAAAATGTAAAAATCGGTACAACTAAACGTGGTATAGGCCCAACTTATGCAGATAAAGCAAATCGTGTGGGAATCCGTGCAGGTGATTTTTTAAAACTAGAGCGTTTAGAGGCACGTTTTCGTAAACAAGCAGAGCGCTATAATGAGCAATTTGAAGCACAAAATGCTGAAGCTTTAGATATTGATGCAACATGGACTGAACTTAAACAAGCTGCTGAGTTCTTAGCACCAATGATTGAAGACACCATTGTTAGTGTTAATGCGGAAATGAAATCTGGTAAAAATATCCTATTAGAGGGTGCTCAAGGCTTCTGGCTTGATATTGACTATGGAACTTACCCTTTTGTTACGAGCTCCAATACCTCCGTGGGTGGTGTTTGCACAGGTGCTGGTATTGCACCTTCTAAAGTTTCTGATGTTTGGGGTGTAGTTAAAGCTTATACAACTCGTGTTGGTGAGGGCCCATTTCCTACAGAACTTCATGGTCAAGAAGGAGAAGACTTAAGAGCTGCTGGTAATGAATTTGGAGCTACAACAGGTCGTCCACGTCGATGTGGTTGGTTTGATGCTATTGCTTGCCGATATGCAGTAATGGTTAGTGGGGTATCCAAACTTGCAGTCACTAAACTAGATGTATTGGATGAACTTGATGAAATAAAAGTATGTATTGCTTACGAAATTGATGGTGAGCGTACAACTGAATTTCCCGCAGACATTGACGATCTAGATAAGATTGTCCCTGTTTATCAATCTTTTGCAGGCTGGAAGTCCTCTACCTGTGACTGCCGTAGCTGGGAAGACTTACCAGCAAAAGCTCAAGAGTACTTAACTTTCTTGTCAGAGCAAATTGAAGCTCCATTAGGAATTATCTCTACGGGTCCAAATCGCGCTGAAACATTTTTTGTATAAGCAACCCTTTAGCAACTAGGAATTTTATATGCTGAAATATCGGCTTATCACCGGAAGTCTATTAGTCGCTTTTATTGTAATAATTACTTCTTGGCACAACCCAGTAGCTGGAGGCATATTAATTTTAGTTGCAATCATCGCGCACACTGCTGGTGTGCGTGAACTTGTACGCTTTGGTACGCAAATGGGCAATGAACCAGCAAAACGACTTTTACAATTTCTAGGTGGATTATACTGCCTAATGATTGGTCTAGCTGGTTTAGTCACTCATTATGGACTCATAGAACTTGATTCTTCTGAGGTTTTAAAGTTTGAGTCAATAGATATCATCATTGTATCTGGTATTTTTATCACTCTTTTCATGTTAATTGGTTTTTTATTATCTTTTCAAAAATCTGACCATAAAAAGGGATTACTCAGTTTTCTGTACACAATAGCTATCATGTGTTATTTTTCTTTACCCTTGGCATGCCTATTACAAATTTTTTTTATTGAGATTCACACAGCCAACCTTGGCTTTGAAGTCGGTGCTGCAGTTCCAGGACAACTATTGCTTTTCTCCATCTTAGTAACAAAGAGTAGCGATATCGGTGGTTATACCTTTGGTAAAGTATTATCGATGCGTAAAGGTGGTAACCATAAACTCTGTCCAACGCTAAGCCCTGGAAAAAGCAAAGAAGGCCTATTTGGAAGTTTTATATTTAGTGTACTTGTAGCTATCGGTTTCATCTCAACTACTGGTGACATTACTTTGACTGCGAGTCATGGTAATGATATAATTTTACTTAACACCTCCCGGGCAATTCTTTTAGGGCTTATATTAGCCCCAATCGCCTTAATAGGTGATTTGATCGAATCAGTATTCAAACGAGCTTCACAATTAAAAGATTCAGGGAGTGCTTTACCTGGCATGGGGGGAGTGATGGATCTTCTAGACAGCCTGCTTCTAGCGGCACCGATATGTCTAGTATACTTTTTAATTATAATACGTTATTTCAATTAAACTTCTGAAGGTTTTATACAATGAGAATGTCTAAACTTGTTGGTCGTCGTATCAAAGAGACACCACGTGATGCAACTACCCCCTCCCATATATATTTGATTCGCGGTGGATATGTTCGCCCGGTTTCAGCTGGAATCTACTCCTTACTTCCTTTAGGAAAAAGAATTGTAAGTAAAATTGAAGCAATCATTCGTGAAGAAATGGATGCGATTCAAGGTCAAGAAGTATTAATGCCTGTCGTTCTTCCCAGTGAACTTTGGGAAGAGAGTGGTCGCTTTGAAAGTGTTGGAGATGAGTTATTACGGTTTAAAGATCGTAATGACAAACAAATGCTTTTAGGTATGACTCATGAAGAGGCAGTAGTTCAACTTGCACGGACTGAGCTAAACTCATACAAGCAGCTTCCTGCAATGATGTACCAAATTCAGACAAAATACCGTGATGAGGCACGTCCTCGTGCAGGCCTAATTCGTGTCCGTGAATTCACAATGAAGGATGCATATTCTTTCCATGAGTCACAAGAATGTTTAGAAGAGTATTATTCAGATTGTCATGAAGCCTATGTACGTATCTTCAATCGTCTTGGATTTAGAGAAGTTTTATCGATCAAATCCGATGCTGGCATGATGGGAGGTAATGTTGCACACGAGTTTATGGCTATAGCAGACTGTGGTGAAGATACAATTTTTGTTAACGAAGATGGAAGTTACAAAGCGAATCGTGAAATAGCAAAATCGTCACTTGCCTATGAAACTGATTCGCCTCATATTGAGCTTGAAAAGAAATATACACCTGATTTAAAGTCAATTGAAGAAGTAACCTCTTTTCTGAACGCAAAACCAGAAAATAGCGCTAAAGCAGTTTTTTATAAATCTGGTGATGATGTTGTTTTTGCAGTAATTCGAGGTGACTTTGAGCTTAATGAGATCAAACTAAAGAACTTACTTGGCGTAAATGAAATAGAATTTGCAACCGATGAAGATATTACAGCAATTGGTAGCGTGCCAGGCTTTGCATCTTTAAAGGATATCACCTTAAATAATGTAAAAATTGTAATGGATCCATCTGCTCGCTATAGCCCTAACCTTATTGTTGGTGCTAACGAAGCAGATTACCACTTCGTAAACTTCAATTTCGAGCGAGACCTAAGTAAAGAAATTCAAGATGCCACAATTATTGCTGATATTGTGAATGCCAGAGCTGGAGACCCTGATCCTGAATTTGGAAAACCTCTAATTCTAAAAAAAGGTATTGAGGTTGGAAATATCTTCCAGCTTGGAACTAAATATAGCGGAGCAATGAACGCAATTTTCTTGGATCAAAACGGGAAATCAAACCCAATGATCATGGGTTGCTACGGAATCGGTGTTGGCAGAAGTATGGCTGCTATAGTCGAACAATGTCACGATGACTGGGGGCCAGTTTGGCCAATCTCAATTGCACCATATCAACTTCAAATTAATGCATTAAATCTCAATAAGACAGGTGTCAAAGAAGTTGCAGAAAACCTTTATAAGGCTTTCTTAACAGAAGGCATTGAGGTCCTTTATGATGATAGAAATGAAAAAGCAGGATTTCAGTTTAAAGATGCAGATTTAATAGGTATTCCATACCGGATTATAGTATCTCCCAAGACGATTGCTGAAAATCAGGTTGAGTTCAAGAAACGTGATGGTTCTGTAAAAGAAATGCTATCAATCAGTGAAGTTGTAACAAAATTATCTACACAAATTAAAGAAGAGTTAAAAAAGGCTTAAGATTTAGTATACTATAGTCTAAAATAAATTGGTAAACTTGAAATTATTATCGACTTAGTCTATTATTATAATGTTTTGATGTCTACAAAGCCAGTAAATATTCTATATATTTACTGGCTTCTTTTTTGGATTGTAGTAAGGAGGTCTTGGTTGGCAAAGTCCAGTATTTGATCTTTTAATTCATCTAAACGTTGCACGGTCGAATCATTATTCACAACCCATGTTTTTCCCCAAGATGCTAAAACCTGTTCATCAGACAATATAAGAGCTCTTTCAGCTGGTGAAACCTGCCGTGCTATTTTTGATTCAGCCTCTTCTCTGGAGCAATTGTTTCTGGCCATCAATCGCTCGATTCTAGTCTCCTGTTCAGCTTCGACCAATATCACATTATTATTAACTAAACTTCCCCAGCCATTTTCAATCAAAATTGCTCCTTCAATTAAAAGAACACCATCGGGAGCTTTAAACAAGACCTGATAAAGCCTTGTTAACATCGGTTCACGCATAATAACATTTAACTGTGATAGCGCTAAAGAGTCATTAAATACAATTGCTCCTAAAGCTTTTCGATTAATCGTACCGTCTAAGTTAGCGACCTCGTCACCAAACGTTTTGACAATTAAATCACGCGTACGGCGATAGAGACGATGACTATGGTCAGAAAGTACGTAGTGTCCAATTTCATCAAGAGAAATATAAGTCGCCTGAATTTCTTCATTTAGTAAATTAATTAATTTTTTAGCCAAATAGGTTTTACCACATGCTATTCCCCCAGATAACCCAATTAAGCTTTTCTTTAATAATCGTCTTTCAAGAGCTTCTTTAACACCCAAGTGACAATACTTAGAGACATCTCCAGATTCCCTAATCAAAGCCTTAACAACACTTGAACTAATATGTGATAACTCAGGTTTTGTAGGAAAGAAAACAGTATCTAGCTCAGGGTGTAAGGTTTCATTCACCTTATATAGAACCAGTTCAGATTCTAAGTCAGAATTATTTCGAATTCCGCGAATGATAACATCATATCCATGCCGGTATGCATACTCACCAAGCAAACCTTGAAATATTTTACATTCTACATTGGGAAGGTCTTCAAAACAAAGTTCCGCCATTGCCAACCGTTCTTCATCATCAAATGTATAGCGATTAGCTTTAGAGGGGTTTATTCCAATTGCAACTAGTACATGCGGATAGGTCCTTGCAGCACGTTTCACAATATCTATGTGACCAAATGTGATTGGATCACCTGAAAATGCATAAATTGCCCGTAATGTACTCGGACTATTCATTTGATCTAACCCTTACATTGGGTGCTAAAACGGGTGACTCTCCATTCAAAATACGATTACAATCATCTATGCACTCGTATGCAGTATTATATCGCCCTTCAGGCTCCCTAGACATCATTGTCTTAATTAGAGCTGCAATATCAGGGTGACAAGTTTTATAAACATCTCTTATATCTGGAGGATCTTCTTTTAGTCTTGCATTTACAACCTCTTGGATAGTATTGTAATTAAAAGGAGGACAGCCACTGATCATGTGATATAAGGAAGCTCCCAAAGAGTATAAATCATGACGGTTATCTAAATATGAACCTTCTAAGATACTTTCTGGACTCAAATAATATGGCGTTCCCTCAATAGTATCCAAATCTACAGAGGCAGCCTCATGATCAACAATCATACCAAAATCACAAACTTTTACATTTCCTTCATCATCTAAGATAATATTAGAAGGCTTGATATCTCTATGTATCATCAAAAAATTACTCCACACATAATCCAGAGCTTCACAAACACCTTTACAAATGTTAAGTGCATCAAACTGATCAACTCTTCCAAACTGGTGCATCACCTGAGACATATTGAGCCCTGCAATATATTCCATAACAACATATGGAATCCCTTTAAACTCAGAGGCAGTGTATAATCTTGAAATATTTGGATGGTGTATTTCTAAAGCGATATCACTTTCACGAAGATATTCTTTAATAGCGTGGCGTTCTTCTTCTGTCTCTAGCACAAATAGCTTCATTGCTCTAAGCTGACCAGTTGTTATATGTTCAGCCTTACAAACATATGCATTAGCCCCCTGCCCTATTTCTCGAATAATTTTATAGCCAGCAAAGTGCAGTTCTCCATCAGGAGTATTTGCTAGAAGACAATTAAGAAGTTTACAATGTGGGCATCTGAAAATTCCTCCTTGCTCTGGAATTTCCAAAGAAAAAGATTTACCACATTTCTGACAGTCAGTATTCATGAATTACCTAATCAATCTGTGTGTTAATTCTAAATTTACTCAATAAGCTTTAAAAAACTTATACACTTTTCCTCAGAAGTCACGAATACAGATGTCTAAAATCGTTTTTATTTTACTTTACTTTTACAATCATCACTTCTGCACGGCGGTTATATTGGTGAGCAGAATCTACATCACCTTCACGAGCAGGCTTATCTTCACCATAAGAAATCGTTTGAACACGGTCACCATTTAAACCAAGATTTTCAAAATACTCTTTTACTGTAATAGCTCTTCGCTCACCCAAACTACGATTATATTCTTCAGAGCCACGGATATCACAGTGACCTTCGACTACAATAGCCTTCTTGCCAACTTTGATTTCTTCATACCACTTATCCAATTTTGCTGTTTCAGTCGGCTTCAGGGTACTTTTATCATATGAGAAATAAATTGTACCCAAATGTTTTTCAATTACGACAGTTTCACCTTGGTCTGTATCTGCCTCGGTGCCTACTTGTTTCCAACCATCATCTTCTGGAATCGTAAATGGTTTTTGGTCAGTATTATCTATTGAAAATCCTGTAGTTGAAGATTGAGTCCCACCACTGGATACAGTTTGGGTTTCTTCAACAATTTCAACGGGGTTGTAATCAGAAATATCTGATTGACTCAATTTAGGGTCTGACTTACAGCCAACTAATATAAAAGTAGCCGATAAGCCACAAAAATAAGCGATCTTTTTCATACAAAGTGCCTCCTAATATAAAATGATACTTGATGAACAATATAGGTGTCATTTTTAGCCTCTTTAAAAACAACAACCACAAGGATTTATCTTACATATATAATAGGAGCAGTCTTTTTTTTTTCAATGTATATGAGCCTTTCAAGGTAAAGATTCTAAAAAAAAATGACATTTTTAGCGTAGAATCAATTTTTTCTTAATTAATTGCCCTTGATTTTCATGTTTTGGCAGGGTAAAATAGCCTCATAATTAAAGACTGAACAATTAATTTAAGCTCAGATAAACGTACATTTCTAGTTTAGATTATAGATTAGGAGAGCTGAAATGGCTGAAGAAGATAAACCCAAAAAAGACGAAACAACGCGTCTTGGCCGTCCTGGAAAATTGACTTTGAAGAAGGATGGTTCTACTGAAATCTCTGAAGGTATTCCTTCTGCAGGTGATACCCAAGAAGTATCGGGAATTATTGACCCCACACGAAAACGTGATACGAACACAGCGAGTTTGAAACGTTTACGCCCTGAAAATTTGGAAACAAACACCGAAGAAAAGGGTAGTACCGATACAGTAAATATTAAAGTCATCAAAGAGCAGAAAAAACAGTTCCGTAATTTGATGTCATCAAGTCAGACATTACGTGTACGTCCTGATCAAGCTCAGCCTGGTTCTGAACCTTCAGCGTCTGCTCAAACAGTTCAATCTTCACCAGCTCCTACTGAAGAACAAACCAAAACAGCAGAAGTAAAGAAACGTACTTTAAAACTAAAAGCTCCAGTACAAACCCGTACAGAAGCAATTTCACGCCCTGAGATTGGTGGCACATCTGGTACAATTGTATCTGAAAGTTCTGAAACTCAACCAAGTGCAAGTCCAAAAGCGACACTAAAGCTGAAAGCTCCAAGTGCTGAAGCGACTCAAGATGCTCCAACTCCTAAAGCTAGTGGTGCAACCTTAAAGATCAAAGCTCCGGCTCCATCTGATACATCAGAGACAGAGGCTGCTGCTGCACAAACTCTAAAAAAGCCTGCTGAAAGTCAAGCTAAGACGCTAAAACTTCGTCAAAAAGCCCCTACTGAAAGTAGTAGTGGTAAGGTAGAGCGTAAATCTTCAAGTGAATTAACGAAACAAGCTGCTGCACGAGCTGCTTCTGATAAAAGTGGTGCAAGTATTGATGGCGGGTTTGTAGACCTAGTATTATATGCATTCTCTGCGGCTGCATGTGCTGGTGCGATTTTCTTTTCATATCAGTCGGTTTCATCAATTTTCTAAGCTAATTTTTTCATAGCGCGAATGTTTTATCATTCGCGTTTTTTTTTATACCAAAGAGAAGCAGGGTCTAATCTATGGCTAGTTTATATGACTATCTTTATCATGATCGAGTTGTTATGCTTGAAAGGACGAATAAAGCAGGTGTTCTAGAGGAAATGCATCAACTATTGGCTCGCGAACACTTGGTAAGTGACCCAGATCAAGTTTTTGAAAAAATTCTCCAACGCGAAGAAGAGGGAAGTACAGGTTTAGGGCAAAGTGTTGCAATCCCGCATGTTCGTCTTCCTGAGCAGAAAGATCTTCATATGCTAATCGGTTTTTCTGAAATTGGCATTGATTATGATTCTGTTGATGGACAGCCTGTTCATTTAATTTTTATGATTCTTGTTGGTTCTAAACAGCAGGAATATTTAAAAGTCATTTCCAAAATTTCTCAGCTCATTCAAAACCGTGCTTGGAACAAGAAAATGTTAGAAATTAAATCTGCAGAGGAGTTGTATAATTTGCTATCTGAATCATAATTATAAAAAATTGATCAGATAAACTGGAGAAATCAAAAATGTTGAAACCTTATTGGCTGGCAATTGCTTTTGTAGCTGGCTTAATTGCTAGGAGATTTGGCCTTCCAGCATTAGTGGGTTTTTTAGCGACAGGTTTCATACTAAGGTCTATGGGCGTAGAGCACACTCCTCAGGTTCAAAGACTGGCCGATCTTGGCGTATTATTGATGCTCTTCATGATAGGCCTTAAACTTCATGTCCGGTCTTTGTTACAGCCTGTAATTTGGGCAAGTTCAACTCTACATATGATTACAACAGTAACTATTTTTACTGTAATTATAAAGGCTTTAGGGCATACTGGAATTCCTTTAATTTCTGACTTAGACTGGAATACAGCATGTCTTGTAGCATTTGCATTGAGTTTCTCATCAACCGTCTTTGCGGTGGTTGTATATGAACAGAAAGCAGAAAGTGCTGCTTTTCACGCCGTTGTAGGAATAGGTATTCTGATTATGCAGGATATCTTCGCTGTCTTATTTATGACAATTTCCAAAGGCCTTATCCCCTCCCCTTTTGCATTGACAATTTTGTTATTAATACCTGGTCGAAAATGGCTTTGTTTATTACTCGAAAAAACGGGACGGGGGGAACTTCAAATATTGATAGGATTACTTTTTCCCGCCGCAGGTTATGTCTGGTTTGAAGCTGTTAACCTCAAAGGTGACTTAGGTGCTTTGATAATGGGAATTGTATTGGCAAGCTCCCCGGCTGCTAAAAGCCTTGCAAAAACGCTCATGAGTTTTAAAGACTTATACCTCGTCACCTTCTTCCTTTCAATCGGCCTTCATGGAGACCCCAATAAAATAACGTTTCTTGTAGCTATCATTTTCATTGCCCTACTTCCAATAAAAATGATACTTTTTGAATTTTTCTTAATGAAGTTTAAATTGCGAGCTAGAACTTCAACATTCACTTCATTTTCATTGTCAAATTACAGTGAGTTTGGTCTCATTATAGCAGCTCTTGCTGTTAATTATCAATGGTTAAACGCGGACTGGCTTTTAGTTCTTGCAGTAACACTTTCATTGTCTTATGTAATTGGTGCACCTTTAGCCATGAACTCGGCAAAAATTTATCGTAAAATAAATAGTAAGTTAGTCAAATTTGAAACAGAAGAGCGACTTCCTGAGGAGCAAGCTCTGGACCTTAAGGGTGCAGAAACCTTAATTTTTGGAATGGGGCGTGTTGGCCATGCAGCATACGATGTGCTTAGAGATAAATTAGGCAATAAGCTTCATGGCTTAGATGTTGATATCAATGTTGTTGAGAACCATGATGATTTAGGAAGGTGTACAGGGCTTGGGGATCCAACAGATAAAGAATTTTGGCAAAGAATTGATCTTTCAAGGATCAAGCTAATCATTTTTACTTTACCATGTCACGAAATTACAATGCGAGCAATTGAACTATTAAAAGCAACTGAATATAAGGGTCAAATTGCTGTAGTAATAAGATTTAAGGAAGATGCAGCTTCACTTAATAATGCGGGCGTCAATTTTGTTTATAATATATCTGATGAAGCAGGTTCATCTTTCGCAAAATATTTATGTAAACAGTTGAAGATCTAAGAATTGCATGTCAATAGTCACAAGTCCTTTCGTTACTATTATTTTACCCTTTCACAATGCAGAAAGAACTTTAAAACGCTCAGTACACTCAATTTTAACCCAAGATTATACAAACTTTGAGTTGTTGCTTATCAACAACAACTCTGACGATAAAAGTACAAACTCTATTTCAGAATATTTAAAAGATAAACGAACAAAAATGATTAACGAAAGCAAAAAAGGTGTTGTTTCAGCTCATCGCGCAGGTGTTAATCAAGCTCAAGGGATCTATCATATCCGAATGGACGCAGATGATATTGCTTTGCCAGATCGCGTCTCTAAACAAGTCAATTTTTTAGAAAAAAATCATCACTACGAAGCTTGTGGGAGTCTTGTCAATTTTTCTTCCAGCCTAGATTATCATGAGGGACTAGAGAACTATGTTAGTTGGAGCAATAGTCTTTTAGATTCTTCAAGTATCTACCTGAATCGCTTTATTGAAATGCCATTAATCAATCCAAGTATGTGCATTAGAGCTTCTTATGTAAAGAAGTATGGAACCTATGTTCAATCGGAATTTCCTGAAGACTATGATTACTGGCTCAGTCTCATGAATAAAGGATATAAAATAGGTAAAGTTCCTGAGCCCCTAATTACTTGGCATGACCATGAACATCGCTTAACTAGAAAAGATAACCGTTATAATCAAGAGGCTTTTTTTAAATGTAAAGCGAATTATTTATCTCAAGATTTATTAAAAAGAAACATACATGAGGTTTTAGTTTGGGGTGCCGGAAAGCGAGCTAGACAATACGCGAAATATTTGATAGACTTTAATCTAAAAGTAAAAGGTTATGTAGATATCTCTTCAAGTAAAATAGGCCAATATTATGATGGTATCAAAGTTCATGCTTATAGTGAAATAGATCTATTAAGAAAAACCTTTGTTCTAAGCTACATAGGAAAATACGAAATCAGAAAAAAGATAGCAATTTACCTAAACTCTATTGGACTAGCCCCTGGAAAAAATTACTATTTATGTGCTTAGTATAGGTGATCAAAAAATGTCCAAATTCATTACCTACGACCACGTAAGCGGCCACCTCCCCCCTGGCTTCTAATTGTAGTTCTGTAGTTCGGCCGTGAATAGCTTCGATATGTATTCATCTGAGAGCGTGCACGTTCATAATTCATGGACCGGTTGCGACTTTGGTAACTTTGCCGCATTTGTGGCGAAACATTTTGGTAGCGATTCCATTGATTATTTCGATCAATTTTTTGCCAACTCCCATTTTGTGTACGTCTATAAATATTACCATTCTTGTCACTATAAAGATTATTAGCTAGCTTTTTCCCTTGTTGAGGCTTAAAATTTTTATCTTTGAATTTTTGAACGAGCTCATCTCGATTATTAATTCGATGATTATCTCGCCCTTTCCATTTATCAATTGCCTCTTGTCTATTATCAATTATCCGATTAATGGTGTCGTACCGATTATCAATAATTTTATTGATATTGTCTTGGCGGTTATCCGACATTTTATTATATTGGTATGCCCAATATGTACGTTGAACAATATTCGGTTCATTATATGGCTTAAACCAAATAGTTCTATGCCCCCAGTAGCCAGCCTCAATAGTCCAGACTCCTAATTTGGGATGATAAGTAGCGCTATGTATATAGCATGATGGCCAGCCCCAATAATATACTCCATACCAGTATGGGTAATAGTAGCCAGTATTATACACTACAGTACCACTATAATAATATGAATATTGATAACCAGGAGTATAGCCAACATAAATGACTTCAGGGTCGTAATCATAAATATAGACGTACTTTACATTATAATGTGGATTGGTAGGTGGGATTTTAAGTATTTCAGGAGGAACTTTTAAAGCATAATCCCAAGGTCCTTTCGTGTCATCAGCAACAAGCCAAATAGCATTTTTGCATAGATAATATTTATTTTCAATTTTGAAGAGTGCATCCTTGGTATTGATACAGTATTCCATATCTGTCCCAGGAATATCTTTAAATTTGGGTTCACCGTCATAAATAATTGTTAGCTTAGGGTTATGTTCACGTTTAATAGTAGCTGTTTGAGGAATAACTTGGTCCGCAATTGCCTCACGTGCTTGTACCGTGCCACTGACGTTTGAAAGAACATGTTTTTTAGCACTTGTATTGCTAATGTTTGCAAAAGTTTGTGGTAATGCATCTGGCTGAACCAATGTCCATGGACCATTTTGTAGATCTTTTGTTTTAAACCAACGCCCACTATTTAAAAGATACCATTGTGACTTGTCAGCATCTTTAAAGAGGTCACTTGTTGTGTTAACAACATAAAATAAACTGGGCCGAGAAATGGGAGCAAGTTCGGGCTCTCCCTTTATTGAAACAAGAATACCAGGCTTAGTAGTACAAATAATTTCTGGAGCTTTTCCCTCTTCAAAAATATAATTTTTGCCCTTATTATATTGTTTATAAGTTTCTAGAACCTGATTTGGTAATTCCTCTTTCTGAACCATAGACCAAGATGCATTTAAACTTAAAGTTTTATATGCAAAGCCACCTCCCAAGAAAAAGTATTCATTTTTAACAAAAGCAATAAAAAAGGGGGAGTTTTGTACAAGCATTAGGTCTGTATTTTTGACTTCTTTTAGTAATGGCTCACCATCAATAACGATCTGAACTGCATCTTTGAAAACAGTTTTAATTAGTGGAACGTCAATACTCATCTTATCTTTAACAATGGGTAAGTCTTCAATAATCGCAATACTGTTTCGGAAGCGTTCAAGCGAAATTAACATGCCATTTTCTGCTAACTGATCATTCAGAAATTTTTCAACTTTTTCTGTCTTTTCATCAGTTGCATTCGGATATTTAGCTTTAGTAATTTGAATATCTTTGATCTTTACCAACTTGTTATTACGATCGATAATAACTCTAGATTCAGTCCAAATAATCCCGTAAATTTCTTCTTTACCTTCAGGTTTATATGAAACTGGCATCCTTGCAGAAACATCTACTCCATTAAATTTTTCAAGCTCGGGTTGATATAAAGTGAGCCTTCCCCCGTTTGGAGTTATAAGCATTTTAGGCCAGGTTGTTGCCAATAATAGAGTTGGTAACATAAAAGTAATAAGAAAAATTAACTTTTGCATCTTCTTCTCCTGATAAGATAATATATAAAAAAAAGAGGCTAAAACTCAAAAGTTTCAATAGTCAAGGATAAAGTCTTACAAGACTTTTTAAAAGATATCCATTTATATTTTCAAACGTTGAAACGCCCAGGAATTTTTAGCATGTTCTGTATCTAAGATATTGTTTAGTGCAGTATAAGCAAAAGTATTCATCACCCTACTGTTTAGAGATCTATTAGATTCAGATGCATGTACGCAAATTGCATCATGGAAGGCAATATCTCCAGGTTCCATTTCTACGGGTTGATTTGGGTAAGCATCAATTCCACCGGGAAGGCCAATCCCAAACCCTGAGGAATTAGGATCACGTATATGTTCTTGAAACTGCTTATGTGATCCAGGAACATAACGAATACAACCATTTTCCAAGGTTGATGAATCAATAGCTAAAAAAGCATTCATGAGAGCAGGTCTCTTAAATGTGGTTCTCCAGTATGCCCAATCAGAATGCCATGGGGTAAAAGAGCCTTTCTCGGCTGCTTTCATCATTAGCTTAGAATGGAAAAGTTCAACTTGTTCGCCTAGTAAATCCTCAATTGCACCAATTAGCTTCTCTGATTTTGCAATTATATTAATATCTTCATTGATATTTTGACTTCCCATTAATTGTCGAATTAGTTTCTTGCCATCCTGATCTTCTTCCCAAGTGATATAAGTACCAGGAATTTTTTCTTTAGCAAAGCGTTCATGATACTCATGTACTGCATCTTGAATTCTATCTACAACTTCAGGGGCTATAAATTTTTTTACAAGAACAAATCCATTTTCCTGATAGTGTTTAATGTCCGCCTCATCTAATATTTTATTTTCCATATTGAACCTACTTGTATTATGTGATCATTAAAAGTTACTTTATAAACAAATAAGATGTAGATAAAGAACTAATACATGACAAAGAATAAGGATTTGTGATATGAATAATTATTTCGTATATGAACTTAAAAGTGAATGGTTTCACCCGCAACCTCCTCTTTCCTCCTTTCCCACAATCGAATGTTTACACGTTAGTCATGTGCTCAACTCCTCCTACAAGATAAGAATTTCAAAGCAATATGAAGAGTATGCGATTTTCCAATATGTTTTGAAGGGGAAAGGGCGTTTTTTTGTAAATGGAGATAAGTTTGATTTGCACTCTGGGGAAGGTTTTATCGTTAATACCAGTCATAAAGATTTTTATTATGATTACCCAGAGGGCGAAAGTGAAGTAATGGAAGTTTTATGGATTCGCTTTGGTGGATCTGTAAGCAGTAAAATGATTGAAGAACTATATAATCAATACGGCCATAAAATAAAACTCCCTCTAGATTATGGGCTAATTCCACAACTCATAGAGCGTTTAAGCGCTCGAACCATCCACACCAATCAAAGCCAATCAGAAAATACATTTTTAGCTATGAAAATTATACATAATATACATAATTCACTTGAAAAAAATCTAGGAGAGAAGCCTCCGCCAGTCATACAAGAGGTTTTAAAACTCATATACAATAATGAAACGACTTTTTTTCAGGTGCAGGATTTAGCTCAACATTGTGATGTTAGTCGAGAATACTTAAGTCGTTTGTTTAAAGCCCATATGAAAGAAAGTTTATATGATTACATTATTAATTTAAAACTTCAATTGGTGGTTCAAAAGCTTACTTTTGGTAAGGATTCTCTACAAGATATTGCGGATCAATTAGGCTTTTCCTCCAAGGCACACTTGCATGCATTGTTCAAAAATAGATTTAAAATATCTCCATTAAAATACAGACGTAAGTCATCTTAGATCAACTATTATAAAATTTATTTTTCACAGCCCACAAACCAGCAGCAGGATTTGAAACATAAAAAATTTCTTCACCATTTTCTAATGTATTAAAGCCATCTTGAAAAGTTTGAATTGGATATTTTTCCAATACCTCATCTAGTTCTGCGTATTGAAAGCCAACGCTTTCAATTTCAGTTTGACTTAAATGGCCAGGACAGTATGTAATTGAGAATCTTCCTTCGCTAGAGCCATGAATGAGATGAGCTGCGGCGCTTAAATTATTAGCTAGTTGGCTACTTTCTTTTAATGATTGCAGTGTACGATGTGTACCCTTATAGCCAAATTCACGAATTAATTTATCAATTTCTGGATCTTCACCAAAAGTTTCAACTTTAGGAGCTAGAATAATTAGCTCCCCATTGTCAGCCATCGCCATTCTAGTCCGATATATCGCTTTATTGCCAAGCCAAGTAGATGAAAATTCTTTTGGATCCAAGTAAACAACTGCTTTCTTAATTGGTTTATCCAATAAATTAATATTGCATTGTTGGCTAAGTTTAGCTGCTTCACTAAATGTGGTTTCATCTTGCCCTGCATAAAAGCCTCTTAATAGCATCTCATCACCAACTTTTTCTAATACTGTATGTATAAAATATATGGGTAAATGACTCAGGTACTTTTCAAAACCTTCATTCAATATTCTACGAACAGGCGTATCAATTTGTCCCATAATCCCTTCCATACCTGCAACAGCTCCTAAGAAATGTGATTTATGAATTGAGTCTCCACCTCCGATACCAATCAATATATTTTTTGTATAATTTGCCATACCAATGACCTCATGTGGAACAATTTGACCAATTGAAATGATACGGTCATAATTTCCATCGAACAAAATTTTATTAACGGCAATCTGAACTTCATAGTCTACTTTTCCTTCACTCAATTCTGACAAGCGAGAACCTGGTATAATTCCAAGTTCTTTCAAATCATCACGCCATCGGTGAGGTAGATAGACATTTGTTGGAATGTTATTTCCAAACATCATATGAAGTTGTTTTTCATTCATTGGAACATGAGTACCCAAGGCCGGCATAATATCAATCTCGCAATCTTTAGATAAAATGCGATACAGATAGTCTGTAATAAAGCCTGCTTTTGAATATAGACGTGTGTGATCAGGAGGAAGTAATAAAATACGTTTCACATTTGCATCTATTATTTGCTTTATAAAATCATCCAAATATTCAATTAATAAATTATCTGTAATGATAAGATCTCGACCACCTGCATGAATAATTGGCATACTTATATACTCCTCAAAAAATCATGATTTCACTAATATTTACTTATGCTTCTTGCGATAACTCAACTGTGCTATACTATACTACTGTATATGTAAATAAAAATAGTATAATTGCTTTAATTTTAGTAAGTTGGAAGGATATAAATATGGCTGAGAATCAAAAACTTAATAACTTTTTATTAGAGAATCACATTCTGATTCGTAACAATCCGGCTATATCGCCTGACTTAACTTTAAATTTCGTGGAGCTGCAAAAACAAATAGCTCAAGAGGCAAATGGCTTAAGGTCTTCAATGTTTAGCTCTTCAGACGATGTATTTTCAATCTGCGGTAACCTTGAATTTTATCACGACTCAGAACTAAATGTAATGGGAACTACTCTTTTTTATGTGGAGTCAATCCTGACAGGTGATGGTATACTTATATACGATGGCCTAGATGACTTAGGCTTTCAGCAGACTGAATATGTAAAAGGACTTACATTAATACCTTTGATTCGGCCCAATTTTATTCACCTTAAGAACATTCTTCTTGAGGAAGACCCAGAAAATACATTATTCCCTGTTGCTCGTGGTCAGCTGGGACGTTCTAGTCTCGGTATTGGTGCTCGTTTCACAACTTTACACTGGCCTGCAGTAGCATGGGCAATGACGAACCTTCAATTACCTTTAACTGCAAACCAAAACTCTATCCCTAGAGAACTTGTCTATGATGTTGATGCTATGATGGATCACCGTTTACAAGAAATACCTTTTCCATTTATAGGTGGCACTGTTCCAGAAGGTCACCAAGGACAGTCTGTTCAAGGAATGAGCCATGCCTCTGTTATTTCTTTTTTAAAATATGGTTTCCATAAGCGTGGGATTGTGCATGGATTTAATGCAGACCATCAACCTATAGGAGGTAGGTTTGACGAAATAGAATCAGAATTAGTTGAAGGATCTATATTTGCTTCTTATATAACATACGATTTAAGCCCTGAACTTACAGAAACAGAAATCATTGATAATGAAAACCAATTAAATGATACTTTTGTCAAAGAGGTAGACACAAAGGTAGCAAATCAAGTAAGAAATGACTTAGAAAGTTTTGGTTTAACAATAGAAGATTTTGAGTTCAAACAACTGATGACTTATCTAACACCGTCCATGAAGAAACTGAAAATCAGAGACCAGAAGTATACTGACATACGTAAAAAGCTGTTTACTTCAGAGATTGGACAAAAGTTTTTTAAAGAGTTATCAATTGATGAACTTCCAGGAGAAACGACAGTTGAATCTATGTTCATTTGCTTATTGTATGCGAAAGCAATGGGCATTCATTTTCAATATGTTGCACCCAATATTGGGTTCCAAAAGAATATGCCTTACCCCAATAATGACGACTTACGAAAAAAGATTGATAAGCTTTTCAAAATGGCAAAAAAGTTAAATGTATCATTTGGTTTCCATTCAGGTAGTGGTAAGTCAGCGAAAAACTATCAAATTATGGGTGAGGTGACACAACAAGCTTTAGAAGTAAAAACATCTGGGCGTTATACTTACGAAATGGGAGTAGCTCTTGCACAATCAAAAGACGATGGTGACCAAAAACTGTGGCATGACTGGTATGAATTTACCCAAAAGATTGCTATTAATGGAGCTTTTGCCAAAAACGAAGCACAACGTAAATTTGCAAGAGAGTTCATAGACGCTTCATTTGATTTTGAAAAAAGTTCAAAAGATGGTATTTACAATTCCCCTGAATCATTAGAAAAAGCATTAAATTCACTTCCTCCCAACCCTGAGCATATGTTATGGTTTGAATATAATTTCCTTTATGTTCTCGCTGCAGATGGAAATGTAAATAACCTAGGAGACCACGGTGTAAAAGGATACCAGCAAAGAGCAAGGTTCTATAAAATATCAGATGAGGGTAAGCTACTTTTTGCGAAGCAAGTTGCTAAATACATTATCTTTTTGGCCCAAACAACTGGCTTGCAAACTGAAGAAAAATGTCAGAAAGTTCAAGAATTATTAAATAATGTAAAAAATATTAAAGCTTTTTATAAACAAATTTAAATAATATAGTCGATTAATTTATGATTAAACATGATATAAAAGAATTTTTCATCGCACGACTATTAACATAATTTAGCTTCAACATCTTTTGGAGTAAATTGATTAAAAAGAATTTAATAAAAATGCATTTTTTTTATAGGTAAATACGACTTTAAAAACTTTATTTTTTTTAAAATTTTTGCATGCAAAATACCTTTTACTTACTAAGATTCATGCTATATTAATAATGCATCCCAACCCTCCCTATGCACCCGGCAATTAGCCGGGTGTTTTTTTTTCTCTGCATCATATCATAGATAATCTGTTTTTTTTACATCCCTATACTTATATTCTGTATTGGTATTTTTTATAGAGTTACCTAAAACAACCTGTCATACAGGTTATTTTTTAACTAAAAGCGACAGAGAAGGAGGTCGTAATATGACAAAAAAAAAGACTGGAAGCTTCGTGCTACCAGTCTTTTAAATATACTATATCTATAGCGGAACGACTTTCGCCCCATCTGGAGTATCAACAATCTGCCAACCAGCCTGTTTAAGTTCATCACGTAAGCGATCTGCCTCAGACCAGTTTTTATCTTTTCTTGCTTGTTGTCTTTTGTCAGCTAATAATTGGATATCAACTGGCACTTCGTCTTCTTGTTGATCATCCACATCAAGAACACTTAACACATTATCAAATTTTCTTAAGAGACTTAATACAATATCTGCATCTTTTTGTGACAAACCTTGCTCATCAATTGCACGGTTAATTTCACGTACTAAGTCAAATAATGCAGCCTGGGCACCGGAAATGTTTAAGTCTTCAATTAATGCAGCTTTAAAACGAGCTGCTGCTTTATCCAAAACTACATCTAATCCACCCCAGTCTGTAGCTTTTGAGCCATTCGCTAAATCATTTATTCGTGAGGTAAATACATCTAGGCGTTTTAATGCCGTACGTGCTTCTTCTAAGCCAGGAAATTCAAGTTGCTCACCAGGTGCATGTAAAAAGTTAAGCTTTTGTCTATAATGAGTATTTAACAAGAGCCAGCGAACTTCTCTGCCTGTATACCCCTTTTCTATAAGTTGTCTTAAGGTAAAAAAGTTCCCTTTTGATTTAGACATTTTGCCATTATTAACCATAAGGTGTTCACAATGTAGCCAGTAGTTTACATATTTTTCGCCCGTTGCAGCTTCTGATTGAGCAATTTCGTCATCATGATGGGGGAACATATTGTCAACACCGCCAGTGTGCATATCAAAATGATTCCCTAAATACTTCATAGACATTGCAGAACATTCAATATGCCATCCTGGGCGACCTTTCCCCCATGGGCTTTCCCACCATACATCACCGTCTGCTTCTTCCCACTTTTTCCATAAAGCAAAGTCTGCAGCTTGATCTTTTTCATACTCATCAGTAGAGATACGAACACCAGAACGTTGGCCCTCTAAGTTGATTCTACCTAAACATCCATAGCATTCAAATTTTTCAATTGAATAATAAACAGAGCCATCATCTCCGATGTACCCATACCCTTTATCAATCAGTATTTGTATCAGCTCAATCATCTCAGGAATATTGTCAGTTGCAGCAGGGTACTCTTCTGCTGGTTCTACACGAAGTATATTTAAGTCGTCGAAAAATGCTTCTTTATAAATTGCTGTAAAATCATTTAAACTTTTTCCTGCAGCCTGAGAATCTCGAATTGTTTTATCATCTACATCAGTCAAATTCATGATTTGAGTCACATCATAACCAGCATATTTTAGCACACGACGTAATAAATCTTCAAAAACATAAGCTCTAAAATTTCCAATATGTGCATAGTTATATACTGTTGGTCCACAAGTATACATGCCAACTTTCCCCGGTTCAATTGACTTAAATTCTTCAAGTTCACGGCTTAAGGTATTGTAAAATTTCACTGACATACAAACATAACTCCAAATATTTAAAATGATTTTAACTTAAGACTATACATGATTATTTGAGGATGTCACCCTGACAGAAGAAGATAAGCCTCTAAGAAGTCGAATTATGAGCTAACAAAGAACTCAGTAATAAAAGCGCTTGCAAGTCTTTTGCAAAATACGAAAACTAAGAATGACTCAATAAAGGCGATAGGTATTGGAAGATAAGGCTTTTGAATAATAAAAAAACTTTTGAACAATGTGAAAATTGTATCCAAAGCAAAATATGAAAACCTTAGCGATTAGACCTCAGTCGTAAAACTTTAAGAAATCTAGCAAAGATTGAAACTTATTATTTATTAGATGGATGCTTGCGCTTGCTTCGCATACCATTAAAACGGACTTCAATTTTTTCTCCACCAATTTCCATGTCAGTCATAACACGAAATAAAGATCGAGACACTTTCCCATCAATTGGAGGTGCAATAATATCAATTTCATATTCTCTTCCATCTTCAATTGTGCGAACCTCGATCTTCCATCTATCATTTTGCACGATGATTTCTTCAATTCTGATTGGACTTTCTTCAGTTGCTGAAGCCTTTATTGTCTTTTTGGGAGTTTCTTCATCTGCATACCAAAGTTGAAATACTGGGCTAAGCTTTAGATAAACTGGTTTAATTCCAGAAATTGTTAGCTTGTATACTTTACGTTTTTGCGTGCTTCCAGGCGCTGGATCTTCATCCGTATAGACACGAATATATTTAGTACGGGTACCTTTTTTCTCATTCATTGTCATAACCGCTTTAATCTTACCAGATTCTCCGGGCTTATATATTTTCTTATCTAATGTAGGAACCGTACATCCACATGAGCTTTTCAACTCCTCGATACGGATCGTCTCTTTACCCGTATTTTCAAAATAATAAATAGCAGTGAATTTAGTATCTTCAGGGGCCATTTTTTCTTCATATTTTGAACTTTGAAACTTTAACTCAGCTTGTACAAAGGGAATCAAACAGAGAAGTAGCATTATTTTTTTCATTATGTTCTCCCATAAATATAGAAAAAATTGTAAATTTAAGTTGTTTAATTTAGCTTTCCCTTTCCAGTTAATCAAGCATCCACGAAATTGATTTATTGGAAGAATGTTACTCCCCTATTTATTAATGACGAAAGTATTCTATATTATGTCTTTTACTTTTCACAATTTTGTGAATTTTAGTTTTATTTAATAATAGAAAGATTCATCATGAATTTAGATAGCGATTTAGCAAAACAGAGCTATGCTCTAGGCCAACAAGTTGGAAGCGATATTGCTCGTTTAGGTGCAGAGCTAGATGCGGATATTTTTGCAGGGTCTGTAGCTGCTGCTTTACAAGGGGAAGAACGCCTATTAAGCGTAGAAGAGATTAACGAAACTTTACAAAAACTTTCTCAAACGCTTCAATCAAAAGAACAAGAGGCTCAAGCAGGTGTTGCAGTAGCCAACGCCGAAGCTGGTAAAGCATTTTTAGAAGAGAACGGAAAGAAAGATGATGTAACAACTACTGCTAGTGGTCTTCAATACAAAGTAGTAAAATCTGGTTCAGGTAAAACACCATCAGCAACAGACCAAGTAACTACAAACTATGAAGGGCGTTTAATCTCTGGTGAAGTTTTTGATTCTTCTTATAAGCGTGGAACACCTGCGACCTTCCCTGTCAATGGTGTGATTCAAGGTTGGGTAGAAGCTCTTCAGTTAATGAAAGAAGGTGATGAGTGGGAATTATATATTCCTGGCGACCTAGCATATGGCCAACGTGGGAGTGCTCCAGCAATTGGACCAAATGCAACTTTGATCTTCAAAATTGAATTGATCTCTGTTAACTAAAGTTTGCTTTTAAACTTTTTTATCTTGGTAACCCCCGTTACCCAGAAAAAGTGATGGACTCGACTAAAATTTGAGTTGAAATAAACCTAATTCAGTCTACTATTCCATCGCTGTGACCGAATTTTACAGCTGTAAGATTCGGTTTTTTTTTGTAAAAAATTTGATAAGTTCCAGAGGAGTTGCTCAACAATGACTGAATATTTTCCAGAAATAAAGGCACCAATTGCATACGAGGGTCCAGAATCTACCAACCCCTTAGCTTTCCGTTATTATGATAAAGACCGAGTAATTGCAGGCAAAACAATGGCTGAGCACTTACGCTTTGCTGTTGCTTACTGGCATACCTACAAAGGTGAAGGCACCGATGTTTTTGGGGCAGGTCCCTATGACCGTCCATGGAACCATGCAGCCACACCTTTAGAAATTGCAGAAAAGACTTTGGATGCAAACTTTGAGTTTATGACGAAGCTTGGTGTGGATTACTATTGTTTCCATGACCGCGATATTGCTCCAGAAGGTGCAACCTTTGCAGAATCTGCTGATAACTTAAAGCATATTATTGATCTTGCAGAAAAGAAACAAAAAGAAACTGGCCTAAAATTATTATGGGGTACTGCAAATTTATTCAGCAACCCTCGTTATATGAGTGGTGGTGCTACAAACCCAAATGCAAACATTACAGCTTATGCAGCAGCACAAGTAAAGCTTGCGATGGATGCTACAAAGCAACTTGATGGTGAAAACTATGTTTTTTGGGGTGGCCGTGAAGGTTATGAAACACTTTTAAATACGAACTTAAAACAAGAGCGTGAACAGTTAGCAGCCTTTCTTCACATGGCTGTAGGCTATGCGAAAAAGATTGGCTTTACTGGTCAGTTTTTGATTGAGCCCAAACCATGTGAACCAACAAAACACCAATATGACCGTGACGTGGCTACTGTATTAGGATTCTTGCGTGAATTCGATCTTTACGATTATTTCAAAATGAATATAGAAGCTAACCATGCGACTCTGGCAGGTCATACTTTCGAGCATGAGCTTCTTATAGCTTCACAAGCAGGTAAACTGGGAAGCGTAGATGCAAATCGCGGTGATGTAATGCTTGGATGGGACACAGACCAATTCCCATCTGATATTTATGAAACAACAGCGGCTATGATGATTATAGTTCAACAAGGCGGACTCGGTTCAGGTGGTTTAAATTTTGATGCAAAGGTTCGTCGTCAGTCCATCGATCAACTAGATTTATTTTATGCGCATATTGGCGCTATGGATGTATTTGCAAGAGGCTTAATTATCGCTGATAAAATTATTTCTGATGGTGCATTAGAAGCTAATCGTATAGAACGTTATAGTAGTTGGCAGTCTGGTGTTGGTGCAGATATTCTTGCAGGGAGAGCAGATTTGGCTAGTATTGAAGCAGCAGTACGTGCAGGGTCGGAGCCAAGCATCAGATCTGGACGCCAAGAGTACTTAGAAAACTTAATTAATCGTTATATCTAAAAGATATAAAGTAAAATGATAAAAAGCCAACCTTTACAGGTTGGCTTTTTATTTATAGTATCTAAATTCCTATTAATTATGTAAACATAACCCGAAAATAGTTTTCACTAAAAATAGATTTAAACAGAAGGGATATGGATATGGTTGTAAATACTGAGAATTTAGAAATCTTCATTGTTTCAAATGAAGCATATTATGATGGAGCCATTGTAACGATGTTTTCCATTATGGAATCGAACAAACAAGGTACTCCTATAACTTTTCATATTTTAACCGATGTGAAAGGACTTTTCACTCCCTTTGCAAAAGAGTTCTCTGACTCTGCCAACTTTAAATTCACGGATCCAACACCTTACTTTGTAGACTGGAAATTCCCTGACAAAGTCAACCTTTGGTACTTTGCAATTATTCTGATTCCTCAACTTGCAGAGACCAAATACCCTATCCAAATTGATCCAGATTTTCTATGCCAAAAAGATTTTTCAGAACTAAAAAATTTAGATTTAGAAGATGCATTCGTTGCTGGAGTTGTTGATGCTAATATTCTAAAAATGAAGGCAAAATATTGGCCAGAAGAGTTTCACTGGGGAAGAGAAAACCCCAATGCAGATTACTTTAACGCTGGGCTTCTTATCATTAATAAGACACGCTGGATAGAACTTAATGTTTTTAATAAAACAAAATCATTGTCAAAAGTTTCCCACAAGACAAAGTTTTTTGACCAGACAATTTTAAATGAAATTTCTCAGGGGAAGGTTTTATGGCTTTCTTATGAGTGGAATATTTTTGCTCAGCACATCAACAATTATAAGCTTGAAGAGGAATGCAATATTCATTATATAACTGTTGATAAGCCATGGCGAAACATGAATAATGTCCATGCTGCGTTTAGTGCCTGGCTTAAAAGCAGCAAGCAAATGTAGAAAATTTTTGAAGGTAAATTATCGTTCAAAATCGAAACTTGAACCACTTATGTACTTATTGTCAATAATACCTTTCAGGAAAAATAGGAAGGTAAGAAATTTTTACAACCGCCGATTATTAAGAAGTAGATATTAATTATTTCTTAAGTGGTTATAAAATAATTAAATCCTATAAGTAAATATTCATTATTTTTACATAATTGCTCACTTAGATAACCATCACGCATGAATTTCGTTATTTTAAATAATAATTAAAAAGATAATGCCCTAGTTAACTTACAAAATTTTAATTAAATTAACTCCCTACAGTTCTTTCATATCAAAAAATTTAACAATACCATATGTCCCAAAAAGTTAAATAATTGACCATGATATTTAAAAAAAGCGGTAATTATTTTTTAAGAATATTTATAAGCTAGATGTGAAAAGTTATACTTGTAACAATAGCATTTATAAACTTATACTTGTAAAGAATTCATTTGGAGATTATTTAGAATATGAGCATTACTTTTAATTGATCAAAGCAAAAGCACCTATTTCCCTGAAAAACCTTAATGAGGAAGTTAAGATTTTTATAGTTTATTCATATATGAATGGGAAAAGCTAATCAGCTGATATTCAACTTTAATTAATGGCTTCTTAACAGCACAAAGAAGAATTAGACGCAAAATAATGATAATTTTAAAATTCGATTTTGAAGTGATAAATTTTGTTTCACTAAAAAGGAAACTAATAGATGTAGAGTCATAGTATAAAAGTTAACTAAATAAGTTATTTTCATAGTAAAATTTAGGGTTAGCTTTTAAATATAAATCTGCTATTTGGAAAATTTTTCAATTTTACTATCAAATCAGAGAGGTATTGTGGTGAAAGCAAAAAACAAAAGACGCTTACGGAATTTTAGTATTTTTACAATAGTAGTATATACACTACTAAATTTCATTATAGTCCCCTTAATTATAAATAAATTTATAATTCCAAAGATCGAAACAAAATATGAGCTTCAAATCGATATCAAAAAGCTTAGAATCCACTTATTGGAAGGTAGCGTTCGTATTGAAAATTTAAAAGCTCAATTTTTAAATAAAAATCTAGCTGGTTTGGAAAAATTATATGTAGATATAGCGTTTTGGAAAAGTATAAGCCAAAAGAGATTCGTTATTGAAAAAATAGAATTAGGTACTCCTAATATTGATTTATATAGGGATAAAAATGGTACATTAAATATAGAGAGACTTATTGAAAAATTTCCTAAATCAGAAGAATCTAAAGAAAGCCAAGAGTTATTCTTAGTTGATTTAAATATCGAAAATGCCTCTGCAAGTTTTCAAGATTTAGCCGTGAGCCGCGATTTTCAGTATATTCTCAAGGATGTTGACTTTAGACTTCAAGATTTCAGTTCAAAAGTAGGCTCAGAAAAACAATCAGATGTTACCATATTGATTGGTAAAGATACAGAAATTGTTTGGAATGGCGAGATAAAATTATCTCCATTGAGTAGTAAGGGGCAAGTACATGTAAAAAAAATGAATCTTGCTGATTTTGATGTTTATTATGATGTTTTAACAGAAAAATTAGATGTTTCCAAGGGATGGTGCGGCACAAAATTTAAATATGAGTTTTCTCCTTTTGAAGAAAAACCAAAAATTTTGTTAGATTTAGAATATGCTCAACTTTACGACTTTGCGGTGATTGACGAAGATACAAAAGAAACTTTTCAGTCCCTCGGTAAGTGGCGGATTGAAGGGTTAAAAGCTGATGTTAGCGGAGCTAATATATCAGTAGAAAAAGTCTACATTGACCAAGGAGTATCGGCTGTGTTCTTAACTCAAAATGGAGATATAAATTACTTGCCCAATCGTCTATTAATGGTGAGTAAGGAAAACCTGGAATTGGAAAAAAAGCAACCAATTATTCATAATAGGCGCATGCAAACAACTCTTTTAGATTTAACGAAACCATTGCGTGAAAAAATCCAAGAGTTGTGGAAAAGCTCATGGGTTTCAGTTGCAGATAATGTTGAAGTTAAAAATTATCAATTTGTTTTTTATGATGATTTTCATGGTAACAGAAAAAAACTAAGCATTGATGAAATCAACCTCAAAATTCACCATATACAAAATTTAAATGAGCTTACTAAATTTGAGTTGGACTTTAAATATTCAGATCAAATACAAAAACTAAGTGGAGAGCTTTTATTAGGATCCCTAAAAGGAGACTTTAATGTAAGTTTCAAGGACTTACCATTAGTTGAATTATCACCTTATGTGAATGACATACTGGGAGTTGAAATTTATGATGGAGCATTTAATCTGGATGCCTCCCTTCACATTGAAATGGAAGAGCACCTAGAAAAATTTAAACAGGTAGACCTTTTTTCGGATTTTCATTTAGATAACTTTCACGCCTCTATGCGTGATCATTCCATCAAGTTAAGTAAGTTAAGCTTAAAGAAAATATACCTTGATTTATTAAAACAGAGTTTATTCTTAGAAGAAATTTATTTATTAGAACCTGAGATACAATCAAAGATAACTTTACCTCAATCTAGTGAAAATACTTCGATTGAACCGGAAAAGAGTACACGAGAGTCTATTTTAAGTAAAATGCAAATCAAAGAAAAGATTGATTGGCATTTGAAGGTCCAAGATATAAATGTTTTAAAATCACAAATAAATTTAGAGATTGATGGTTTCTTAAATCCACTCAGTCTAAATGTGAATCAACATGATACAAAAATAGTAGGATTTTCATCTCAAGATAAGACCTTATTAGAAATCAAATCAAAAGGACGAATAAATGAGTATGGGTCCTTTGACTTAGATGTAAAAACACCATTAAATAGTCCTTCATTGAATGGTATTTTCAATTTATACTTAGAGGAATTACCTCTTAATTCTTTTTCTAGCGCAAGTCAGACTTACACTCATTATGGTCTCGATAGAGGCGATTTTTCATTCAAATTTATAAGTGAATTTAAAAATAATAAGCTGAATGGAGAGCTTTCTGTATTATCTGATGGACTAAGACTTGGAGATTATGTTGAGGGTGATGGGCGTGCAATAAACCTTCCCATAAAATTGGGCTTGGCAATTATGACAGATATTAACAATCAAATTAAATTGGATGGAATTGAAATAAGTGGTGACTTAAGTCAACCTGAGTTTAGAATTTATTCAGTAATTTGGTATGCATTAAAAAATATTTGCGTGAAGCTAGTCACTTCACCCTTTAGGTATCTTTCTTCTTTAGTTGGGGGGAGTGAAGATATTCAAAATATAGATTTTGAAAGTGGAGAAAAGGCACTCACTGCTGAATCAATAAAATCCCTAGAAGTTTTATCAGATATAATGTTTAAAAGGCCAGCAATTGATTTTGATTTCAAATATTACTCAATAAGTAAAGAAGATATCCAAGCTCTAAAGCTTAAAGAATTAGATTTACAAATTTCTTATTTCCAAACTACAGAGGAATATGACCCTTCTTCAGCTGAAAGTCCCTTATTTCAATATTACTTAAATCAAGCAAAATTAAATAACCATAATATCGACAATATGAATATTGAAATGATTGAATTGAAACGTCATAAAATAAAGAATGCAAATGGCAGAGGATCTAGATGGGTAGTAAAAGCAATTAAAAAAGAAGGATATTCAGAGGAAAACCTTAGACTTATTTTGATAGACAAACTACCCGATCCTAGCGATGAGATACAAAATCAACTTTTAACACAACGCTTAAATGAAGTAAAGGGACGCTTTAAAAATAAAAACCTAGAACGCTTAAGGTTCTCCCAAAATGAAGGGAGATTGCAAAAAATGGATATTAGCATACAAAAGTAAAAATGTCTAGAAAGAATTTCCTAAACAACATTCACCTTAGAGAAAATATGTCTAGTCTAATAAAGAAAATTGGAATTAATATTCCCCCAAATACCTAAGAGTGTATTGAAGGAATATAATTTGTAATATATACAATATCTATACAAATAATTTCACTAAAACATATATAGAGCCTACACAAAATGCAACAATTGATAAAGCACATCCACTTTTCTGCTTTTGTGCTTCACTTCCCTCTTCGTTTGAAGCCTCATCACTTGCTGCTTCATTATCTAAAGCCTCTTCTTCAAAAAATTCTTCGTCAGTAAAGTCTTCAGAACCGGTCTCTTCGGAATCTTCAGCACCAAGATCCATAGATAAAATTTCATCAATTTGAGCTATCGCCACATCCCAGTTAGCAGGTCGATCTTGCGGGTCCTTTTGCATTAATGCTTCAATCATATTTGCAGTAGAACCAGATAAGTAATTATTCACTTGATCCACAGGCGTAGGCATCTCGTCCATGTGCTTTTGCATTAATAAAATAGGAACCGTTTCTTCAAATGGTAGCTTCCCTGTCAACATTTCATAAGTAATACAACCAAGTGCATACATATCAGTATGAAAGTCAAGTTCACCTTCAGCACGGATTTGCTCAGGGCTCATATACTCTGGTGTACCGATAGTAAAGCCGACTCCAGTCAGTCCCATGGACTGCTTCGAAGATTTCGCAATACCAAACCCCATAATTTTTGCCTTGCCACTATCTGTAACAAAAATAACTCCAGGCTTAATATCGCGATGCATCACTCTGTCTTTTTTCCAAGCTTCTTTAAGACCTGTAGCAATATCACGTGCAACAGACAATGCCTGCTCTTCTGACAAAGGTCCATCAGTAATTAAAGCTTGTAATGTCTTTCCAGGTTCATATTCACCAGCAACAAAGAAAGTATCTCCATCTTGACCTGCATCTAACACTTTAACAATATTTGGGTGCTGCATACCAGCTAATAATTCAATTTGGGCAGATAAGCGAGCCACGATTTCGCCATCAGCATCACTAATGACCTCAAGCTGCACAAGGTTACCTGACGATTGATCTTTAGCTAGGTAAACTTCCCCCAAGCTACTCTCTGACAAAAACTCTACGATTTCAAATTGGTCACGAATGATGTGCCCATTTGCTAATTGCCCACTCATGGTAGGATCCTCCTTATTCATAAAAAAAACACCGACTTTATATCGGCTAAACCCATCTTAACATAATCTAGCCTCGTATATAAATTTTGCGATTCAAAAACTAGAATCATTTTGAATTTTCGGCTTCAAGTTTTGCAATTTGTTGTGCCTGCACTAACTTTTTATTGAATTGGAACTTTCATCACAACTAGAAATCCCTTTAAAGATAAATTTTCTCATAAAGATTTACCGTTTTGAGTATGAAATTTGTACATTCCATTTCTACTAATCAAAATTATTAAAATAGTTTACGCCAATACGCTCACGCAGAAGTGAGAATCTCTTAAAAAAAAATAGTTAAATTGAAACATTATAGGTTGTGTCATTTAAATGTCATCAGAAGAAATTTTAGAGGTAGGATCTAGGTTAAATCACTTTGAAGTAGTGAAACAACTTGGTGTCGGGGGAATGGGAGCAGTTTACTTGTGTTCAGACGTAAACTTATCTAGAAGAGTTGCGGTTAAAGTAATGAATCGTTCTTTGATTGCCCAGGAGGTCTCAGAAGATCAACGTGCCGGGATTGAGCAACGCTTCATCCGTGAAGCACGAAGTGCAGCGATGATCAACCACCCTAATCTAGCCCAAATTTATGATGCAAATTTTGAAAATGATCCTTGGTATATTGCCATGGAGTTCATTGAGGGAAAAGATTTAATATCCGTCATTGAGGCTGGGAAATTCTTTAGCATGAAGGATACGATAAAAATAGGTATTCAAGCTGTTGAAGGTTTAAAGCATGCATGGGATGAGCACAAAGTTATTCACCGTGACATCAAGCCCCATAACCTCATGGTCACCACTAAGAATGTAGTAAAAATAGTAGACCTTGGTTTAGCCAAGCCAGCAACGAGTGATGACGAAAAAGAAATGCAAGACCTAACGATGGCTGGTCAAGCTATTGGCACACCGCAATACATGGCTCCCGAACAGGCAATTGGTGAAAAAAATATCGATTTTAGGACTGATATCTTTGCTCTTGGTGTAACATTTTATGAAATGCTTACAGGTGAAAAACCATTTGTAGGCAATTCGCCAACCATGATTTATATGGCCCAACAACAAAGACACTTTAAACCATTAGATAGTGTTTTACCTGATTGTCCCAAAAGTTTTAATAAGCTAATTGATCAAATGCTTGAACCTGATCGTGGTAAACGAATTAGTAGTTATCAAAAACTTCTGATTCAATTAAAATCTATTGATAATGAACTATCAGGTACAACTCAAATGCCTGAAACTGATGGTATGCCAAGCTTATTAGGAACAGTTGTAACTCCAGTTTCAAAGCCTTCGATGACACGAGTCATGACAAATACAATTATAAATGAACTCGAGATACATCCTGTAGACCATCTAATTTGTGGTCGTTATAGAGTTCTAAGCCATATTGGCTCAAGTAAATCAGGAACTGTATACCGCTGTTTTGACATTGAACTAGAATTAGAATGTGCAGTTAAAAGCTTGGTTGCTGGCCGTGAAATCGCTCCGCAACATATGGACCATATGCGAAAACAATACCAAAAGTTAATGCAGATTCGAGCTAAAGGTTTAATGTCCATGAGGGATATACAATTTGACGAAGAAAACCAAGAACTCTTCATTGTCATGGAATTATTGCCCGGCAAAAATTTACGTCAAACGACTAAGCATATGGCGGGGAAGTCCCCTGAAGAGAGACTTAAACTTTTAAGTGACGAACTCCATCAAATTAGTTCAATACTTGATATGTTATTTAATAATACTGGATTTGTCCATGGTGATTTAAAGCCTGAAAGTATATTTTACACAGATCAAGACAGAGAACTATATCTACTTGATTATGGTGTAACCAATTTTCTAAGTCATCAACAAAGAAAACTGACTCCTGAAGACACTTTGGTTGTTCCCAATTATGCAGCCCCAGAATATTGGGAACAAAAAGCACTAGACAATAGAAGTCAACAATATAGCCTCGCATGTGTTATTTATGAGCTTTTAACAGACCAATTAGTATTTGATTATAATAGCGATTTGTTATTAAAAGAAACTGAGATGTCAATTGAAGATGATGAGCGCCTAAAACGCTATAGTCAGATGGTCAAAACATCCGCTCCCCAAATTGTCCAAATTCCTGAACACATTCAGGTGATTCTCCTAAAGGCATTATCAAAGTCGCCTTCAGACCGTTACGAGAATTGCTCATCCTTTATTAAAAATCTAATTCCAAAGCAAGAGTTTAGAGATTCAAAGAAATCTCCTGCACTTGCGATGGTTATGGGTATCGCCATAATTGCATTAGCAATAGGTGGTATAATGATGATGAATAAAGAATCAGGTAAAGAATCTCAGCAAGCTCAATTAGCTGTATCAACTCAAACGACCGAACCAAAAGGTACAGCTCCCTCGGCCACGGCCCCAACCTTAGAAGGACCTCCGCCGCCAGAGGAAGTTGTTCAGAGCATGAAATCGCCTACTACTGAAGTTAAAGAAGGTAAAAGCTGGGAAGAACAAAATGCAGCGGCTCAACTTCAGGAAAAACTAGAAAATCAAGCTACCATAAAAATCACGCAGGTAGAAGCTCGTTGGGCTGAGCTAGAGCCGAACGCCCAAAAGTATAGTATTGATACAAGGTTTTTTACTGAAACATTAAACAAAATGAAAGATTTTCTTAAAGACAAGCAGTATAGCCCAGTAGTTCGTACAGGCAAGCAGGCCCTACTCCAATTAGAGCAGATTCAAACCCAAATCAATGACCAAATTTTTGAACTAGTCGAAAAAAATAAGAAGCAAATACAAGGGTTTATTCGTACATTGGGAACTTGGACTCAGTTTGCTCCAAGTTTAAACGAGCCTCACGCAAGGGCTAAAAAAGACTTAAAGAAAGTGAATCTATTGATTGTTCAAGATTCACCAACTAAAGCACTGCAGCTTTCAGAAAAAGTGCTAAGTAATTTGAATAAGACACAAACAAAGATCGAAAAAGAAATCATCCCTAAAAAAGGTAAAGATTTCAAAATGCCCAACAGCTTAATCGATTTTGTATGGATAAAAGAATTAAATGCTTGGGTTGCGAAATACGAAACAACAAATCAACAATATCGCCGTTTTCAGCCTGCACATACAAGCCGTGCACATGAAAATTTTACCTTAGATAACGAAATGCAACCTGTATGCTGGCTTTCGCTGCATGATGTAAAAACCTATATCGAGTGGCTAAATGAATTGTGCGATTTAGTACCTTATTTACCGGAGGGTTACGAGTTCCGTCTACCTAATACCAGAGAATGGAAAACGTTTGCAAGTTGCGGACAGGAATACACATATATTTGGGGAAATGCATGGCCTCCTTCATACGGTAATTTCGCAAATCCAGCCATGTTCCCAGAAAATTGGCAGCTAGATGGCTACGAGGCAGAATTCTCTGTGACTTGCCCTGTAGAACAAAGTGGAAAAAATGACTGGGGTATTTTTGGTTGTGCAGGAAACCTTTGGGAATGGACCTCGGAAACCAAAGGAAGAAATCAAGCCGTTTTCGGCGGAGCCTGGACATCTACAATTAAACAGTTACTTAAATATGATTTAAAAGGTAAAAATTTTGCTAGCCCAGATGACAAATATGACAATATTGGTTTCCGTGTTGTCTTGGCACAGCCAATTAACAAATAGGATAATCAAATGCAACTAGATTTAACTGTTTCGGCTTTAGTCGACAAACTTGATTCCATCGGCTATTTCGAAGATTTCAATAGTGCAGACAAAGATACCATTATTGAAGTCATTAATTATAACTTAGAAGTTTTTGGCCATGAGGATCTACTAAAATATTATCCAGGAATTAGTCTAATGTCTGTTCTTGGAGATAGTTTTTGTATACAAGATCGCGGTGATTACACTGAATTAATTCATAAATTAGCTTCTGGATCTTTTTCTTATTTTTCCCCTAGGTATATCGAAGAACATTGGCTAAATAACCGAATTGATATCAGTTTTCAATTGAATGGAATCCCTTATGCACTTGTGTTAGATTATGATGGCTATGAGCAGTTTGATCTAGAGTTGATCGATACGATAAATCATTCATTAGAAGAACAAAAGCTACCCTATAAATATTATAGCCCTCATGTTGGTTGGGAAAAAGATTTTGGCTATATCTTCACAACACCAGCAAAATATCAACTTTTGTGTAAGGAAGGACTTCTGCCCGTAGCAGATGAAGATGAAAATTGTTGAGTTTCAATTAATCAAGAGCGACTACTTTCATAATCGAATTGAGTTTATAAAAAATCTGTTTGAGACCTACTTTTAAAGACAGAGACTAATTGTAAAAGCAATTTTAAGAGTTATTTTCAAAGATATGGACACAACTGATAAACATTTTGAAGAATTCCAAGAAAATGAATACGAAGAGCTAGAGCGTAAATTTAACGCTTACGTTGCTTCACAGGGGCTTCGTTGGACTAAACAACGTGAGGTTATTCTTAAATATTTTTTAAAAACAGACCGCCATGTTAGTGCACAAGACTTGTATGACATGGTTCGTGAAACGAATCCAGAGATCGGTTATGCAACCGTTTCTAGAACGATGAAACTGTTTGTTGATGCTGGTATTTCTTGGGTTGTAGACTTTAATGATGGAGTTAAGCGTTATGATCATCTATATGGCTGTATGAGGCATGATCATATCATTTGTATTGACTGCAACACATGTGTGGAAGTAGTAAATAAAGATATCGAAGCCCAAAAGAAATTGCTAGCCCGCAATAATGGCTTCGAACTCAAGCATTCTAAATTAGATATTTTTGCTTCTTGTACACAAAAAGATTGTCCAAGAAAAAAAGAGAAAAAAGTAGAAGCTTGAATTTAGGGCACACGTCGAGAACATAAATAACTTTCCTAGGTCACATGGTTGCGTAGATCTAGAAGTATGTTTTTGAAGAAACAACATTCACATAGGCATTTTAGGAGGCAGATTCTGTGGCTAAAAAAGGCGTAGAGTATGATGACAGCGCAATAAAAACCTTAAAATCGCTTGAGCATATTCGTTTAAGACCTGGTATGTACATCGGCCGTATGGGCAATGGCAACAACCCAGAAGACGGTATCTACATCATGATCAAAGAGGTCATTGATAATTGTATTGACGAATTTATCATGGGAAATGGTAATAAAGTTGATATTTCATTAGATGAAGAATGCGTTACTATCCGTGACTATGGTCGTGGTATTCCATTAGGCAAAATCGTTGAATGTGTAAGTGAGATTAACACAGGAGCGAAGTTTAATGATGATGTTTTTCAATTTTCAGTTGGTTTAAATGGTGTTGGTACAAAGGCAGTAAATGCTCTTTCAGAATGGTTCCAGGTAACATCTCACCGAGATGGTAAATTTGCCTCTGCGACTTTTGAAGGTGGTATTTTAGTTGATCAGAAAAAAGGCAAAACCACTGAGGAAAACGGAACAGAGGTGTCCTTTATTCCCGACCGTAATCTTTATCCAAAGTATAAGTTCAGCACAAGTTTCATTCGTAAACGGATGTGGAACTATGCCTACCTAAATAGTGGTTTAACGATTCGCTTTAATGATGAAAAAATCTTTTCACGCAATGGTCTATACGATATGTTGAATGATAAAGTAGATGGCGACAATATGTATGACATCATTCATCACAAAGAGCGTATGTTAGAGTTCGCCCTAACCCACACCGCAGATTTTGGTGAAAATTATTTTTCTTTTGTAAATGGTCAATATACAAATGATGGAGGAACCCACCAAAGTGCCTTCAAAGAGGGCATCTTGAAGGCTTTTAACAGTTACACTGGTAAAAGTTATGATGGATCCGATGTGCGTAATGGTATTTATGGTGTTATTTCAATCAAATTAAAAGATCCAATTTTTGAGTCTCAGACTAAAAACAAACTTGGTAATGGTGAGATTCGTGGAGAAATAGTCAATCAAGTCAAAGATATAATCGAGAAGTTTTTACATAAAAATCAATCTCTAGCTGAAGTAATGCTAGAGAAAGTAGAGCAGAATGCAGCGGTGCGTAAACAAGTACAAGCAGTCCGTAAAGCAAGCCGTGAGAAGGCAAAGAAGGTAGCTTTAAAGATTCCAAAGTTAAAAGACTGTAAGTATCATTTAGGCGATAAAAAGCCAAAGAGTCGTGGTGATGAAAGTATGATTTTCATTGCCGAGGGAGATTCTGCTGTTGGTCCCATGATCTCTGCTCGAGATGTTCATACACAAGCAATTTTCCCTCTTAAGGGAAAGCCGTTAAACTGCTATGGGAAAAAACGTGATCTTGTTGTAAGTAATGATGAATTTTACTGCTTAATGCGCGCTTTGAATATTGAAGATGGTATTGAGGACTTGCGTTACCAAAAAGTGATTCTAGCAACAGATGCCGATGATGATGGTATGCATATTCGTAACTTATTGTTAACATTCTTTTTATATTATTTTAAGGAACTGATTCTAAGTAATCACCTATTCATACTGGAAACTCCTTTATATCGAGTACGAAATAAAAAGGAAACACTTTATTGTTATGATGATGATGAGTTAGCTGAAGCATCCAAAAAGTTGGGAAAAATGGCAGAGATTACTCGCTTTAAAGGATTAGGTGAGATTGACCCACGTGAATTTGGTCAATTTATTGGTGATGACATGCGTTTAATTCCAGTCGAAATTGAAAAGATTCATGAAGTTCCTGAACTTTTAAATTTTTTCATGGGAGCTAATACCCCAGCACGGCGTGACTTTATTGTGAATAATTTGTTGTAAGAGAATAGTGAAAAATGCCTAAAGACGAAACACCAGATCTATTTGATATTGCTGCGGATGAATACGAAGCAGAAATAGTAGAAGTTTTGGAAGGTGGAGATGATGAACCACCTGAAGATAATAATTTAGATGCCGCTCCTCCGGAAGAAGAAGACTCTGCTTTAAAAAGAATGATGTCTGGTTATTACATGGAATATGCATCTTATGTGATTAAAGAACGTGCTATTCCAGACCTACGAGATGGTTTAAAACCAGTTCAAAGACGTATCCTTCATTCATTGTTTGAAATGAATGATGGAAAATTGCACAAAGTTGCCAATGTTGTGGGTAATACGATGAAGTATCACCCTCATGGTGATTCATCTATTTATGGGGCGCTAGTACACATAGCCAACAAAGACTATTTTATTGACCGCCAAGGAAACTTTGGTAACATCTATACAGGAGATAATGCCTCTGCAGCTCGTTATATTGAGTGTCGCCTATCAAATTTAGCGTTAGAAGTTCTTTTTAATCGTGAGTTGACTGAGTTCACAGAAACTTATGATAGTCGAAATAAAGAACCTGTGGCATTGGTTTCCAAAATCCCTTCACTTCTTCTTCAAGGCTCAGAAGGGATTGCTGTAGGAATGTCTACCAAGATATTATCTCATAACTTCAATGAATTAATGGAAGCACAAATTGCGATACTTCGTAATCAAGAGTATGAGATTTATCCAGACTTTATTCATGAATGCAGTATGGATGTATCTGAGTACAAAAAGGGAAATGGTAAAGTACGATTGCGTGCTCGTATTGAAACCCCCAATGAAAAAACATTGGTTATAAATGCTATACCGCAAGGAATTACTACTGAAACTTTGATTAAGTCTATTGAAGAAGCAGTGAACAAAGGCAAAGTTAAAATTTCTAACATCAATGATTATACCGCTGAAAATGTGGAGATTGAGATTCGCTTACCACGTGGAGTATATGCAGATGCAACGATCAAGGCACTTTATGCTTACACTCAATGCGAACTTTCTATTTCATGTAATTGCTTGGTCATTGATGAAGGTCATCCGCGTATAATGGATGTTCACGAAATATTAAAAGAAAATACCTATCAATTAAAGGATACTCTTCGCAGGGAATTAGAACTTCAATTGCACAAACTTGAAGATATGTACCACCTTAAATCTCTCGTCCAACTTTTCATTGAAAATCGCGTATATAAGCGAATTGAAGAATGTGAAAGTATTGAGGAAGTTCGTTCAGAGGTTCGTTTAGGCCTAAAACCTTACTTGAATAAGTTAATTCCGCCAACTGAGGCAAAAGCTGCTCTAGAAAGAGGAGAAAAACCAAAACCACGTGAAATTACGGATGAAGATATTGAGAAGTTACTACAAATTCCAATCCGCAGAATCTCTAAATTTGATATACAAAAGAATCAAGATGAATTACAAGCAATTCTAGATGAAACGGAACAAGTTTTAAAATATTTAGCACAGTTAACCAAATATACGATTCGTTACATCAAAGAACTTATAAAGAAATACGGCGATCTTTATCCACGGCGTACTCAAATCGAGGAACTAAAACAAATTGATGTTCGTAAAGTAGCGATTAGTAATCTCAATGTGGGCCATGATAAAAAGCAAGGATTCATAGGTACATCAGTAAAATCTGAAGAGCCAATCAACTGTAACGAATATGATCGCTTAGTTATTATTAAAAGAGATGGTACACTTCAGGTACTTCCTATTCAGCCTAAAACTTACGTGGGGCCAATTTTGGCTTTGTTTAAGGCTAATAAAGATCATATATATAGTTTAATCTATCGTGATCGCAAAAGCCAAGCATGCTATGTAAAACGTTTCCAAGTGAATAGTTATATCATGGAAAAAGAGTATAAAATCATTCCTGCAGGCTGTAAAATTGAAAAACTATTTGATAAGTATGGCGTTGTTCTTCGTTGTGAGTTTATACCGAAACCTCGAATGAAAGAAAAATTTGTAGACCTAGAATTTGATCAAATAGAAGTTCGTAAAACGACAGCACGAGGATTTAAGGTACATAATAATGTAATTGATAAATTCATTCAAATAAAGCGTGGCTTTGACCCTTCTAATATGCTAGCGGAACAAGCTGAAGAAGACGAATAACTAGAAAGTCAAAAGGGTTACACATGACAGGAAAAGACTGCTTTGCAATTGAAGGTGGAAAAATAGTTAATGGTGAGATAACAGCAAGTGGCAACAAAAACGCTATCTTGCCAATTCTAGCTGCTTGCCTTCTTACTGATGATACAATAACCTTAAAAAATGTGCCAAAGATCGTTGATGTTGGTGTAATGCTTGATTTATTGACTTTTATGGGAGCAGAAGTTGAACGAGAGGGAGGAAGCGTTCAAATCTGTTGTAAAAATGTGACTCAGTTTGATTTACCTGAAGAACAATGTAGGCGAATACGAACAAGTTTTTTATTTGTAGCGCCCCTACTTCACCGCTTAGGAAAAGTAAGAGTTGGTATGCCTGGCGGTGATGGAATAGGCCGGCGACGTTTAGATGCACATATTTATGGTTTAACTAGCTTGGGCGCCACTTTGTCAGATCATGAAATGTTTTTTGAAGCGAAGAATGGTTTAACTGGTCGGGACCTGTTTTTCGATGAAGCCAGTGTAACAGCAACCGAACATATTTTAATGGCCGCTGTCCTTGCTAAAGGGATCACCAAAATCCGTAATGCTGCATCAGAGCCTCACGTTCAAGACTTAGCACACTTCTTAGTAGCAATGGGAGCAGACATAGATGGAATAAATACAAATACCCTAACGGTTCGCGGGGTTGATTACTTACGAGGGTGTGAACATAAAGTTGTTTCGGATCACATAGAAGTGGGTAGTTTTCTTGCGCTAGCGGCCTCGACACAAGGAGAAATAACGATTCATGGAACGGACCGAACTCATTACTGGATGATTAACCGTGTATTTGAACGTTTTGGTATTGAGTTAAAATTCACCAAAGATTCAGTATTTTTACCTGGTGGTCAAATTCCACAAATAATAAATGATGTTGGAGGAGCGATTCCGCGAGTTGATGATGGTCCATGGCCTCAATTCCCTTCTGACTTAATGTCTGCTATGTTAGTACTGGCCACGCAAACTCAAGGGACCGTAATGTTTTTCGAAAAGATGTTTGAAAGTCGTCTTTATTTTGTAGACCCATTGATTCAAATGGGTGCTAGTATTATAGTATGTGATCCACACCGTGTTGTAATATCAGGAAAATCTCAGTTGCATGGTTTACCACTTCGAAGTCCAGATATTCGTGCAGGAATGGCATTGCTTATGGCTGCAATTTGTGCAAAAGGTAAAAGTACAGTACAAAATGCACATATTATTGACCGCGGCTATGAGAATATTGAAGAAAAATTACATCAGTTAGGAATTCACATTGACAGACTCTAAAGCTCCAATTCTTTCAGTTATTATTCCTGCATATAACGAGGAAAATACAATCGAAGAAATTATTCGACAAGTTGATGCAGTAGACCTCCCCATAGAAATGGTCATTGTTAATGATTGTTCAAAAGACCGTACAAAAGAGATTTTAGAAAGTCTTGAGACAAAACACCCTAAACAGCTTCTTCATCATGACAAGAATCAGGGTAAAGGCGCAGCAATTCGTACAGCCCAAAAAGCTTTGACTGGTGATATCGTTATTATTCAAGATGCTGATTTGGAGTACTCACCTGTTGAATATCCTAAAATGTATAAATACTTTGTTGAGAGAGATGCTGATGCTGTATATGGTAGTCGCTACTCTGGAAATGAAGTATTAGTTGATAGCTTCATCCATTATTATGGTAATCGCGTGCTTACTTTTTATTCAAATATCATGACCAATCTTCATTTAACAGATATGGAAACCTGCTATAAAATGATTCGTGCAGATTTCTTTAAGAGCATCGAGATTGAATGTGACTGTTTTGGGTTTGAACCTGAGGTCACAGCAAAGCTTGTAAAAGCAAAATCTCGTATTTTCGAGGTACCGATCTATTATGAACCTCGTATTTATGACGAGGGTAAAAAAATTACTTGGGTTGATGGGGTAAAGGCCTTCTGGTACATTACAAAATTTAACTTGTTTAGATAAGGTATTAAACAATGAGTTTCTATTTAGGGTTGGACGCCTCAACTCAAAGCATGAGTTGTATGGTTATTGATGTGGACACAAATGAGATTGTCTATGAAAATTCAATAAATTTTGGCAGTGCCCTACCACAATACAATAGTACAAGCGGTTTTTTACATAATGAAGATCCTTTAATCAAACACGCAGATCCACTTATGTGGGTTGAAAGCTTAGATTTACTTTTTTCTAAAATGAAAGAGGATAATTATGATTTATCTAAAATAAAAGCAATCAGTGGCTCAGGCCAACAACATGGGAGTGTGTACTTGGGGAATGGTTATAAAGAAGCTTTTAATTTCTCGCCAGAACAAGACTTGAAGTCACAAATTGAACCAATTCTATCTCGAAAAACCGCCCCGATCTGGATGGATAGCTCAACTACGGAGGAATGTAATGAAATTGCTGAAGCTATAGGTGCTGAAAGAGTTCTATCAATTTCAGGTTCTCAAGCAATTGAGCGTTTTACGGGTCCTCAAATACGAAAATTTTTTAAAGAAGACACCCGGTCCTATGCAGCAACAGAACGCATTCATCTTGTATCTTCATTTTTAGCTTCAATTCTTGTTGGTGGAGATGCTCCAATTGATTTAGGTGATGGCGCTGGCATGAACCTTCTATCATTGGCAGACGCTAATTGGTCCCCTGAACTATTAGAAGCAACAGCCCCAGACTTAAAAGATAAGCTGTTAGATCCGGTTCCAGGTGGAACTAAGATTGGCGAAGTTTGTAGCTATTTCGTATCAAAGTATGGTTTTAATTCAAATACAGAGGTCTATGCTTGGTCTGGTGATAATCCTTGTAGTTTAGTTGGGTTAGGAGCAACAGCCCCTGGCACTGCTGTTATTTCTCTAGGAACATCTGATACTTTCTTTGGTGCAATGTCACAACCCAAAACAGACCCCAAAGGATATGGGCACGTATTTGGCAATCCTGCTGGTGGCTTTATGTCATTAATATGCTTCAAAAATGGTTCTCTAGCTCGTGAGGCTATTGCCAATAAGTTTAGCTTTGATTGGGATCAGTTTTCTAAAGCTCTCAGTGAAGAGACAAGCCCTGGGAACGCTGGGGATATGATGCTACCATTTTTTGAAGCAGAAATCACCCCAAGAACAGGCGAGTGTGGTCCACAATACTTCGGTAGTTCTTCTTTTATAAATGGCGAGCACGCAGCGAAACAGATACGTGCAGTTGTTGAAGCACAAGCCATGAATATGCGTATTCATTCTGAATGGATGGGGGATAAGCCTACAACTATCTTAATGACAGGTGGAGCATCTAAAAATACAGAACTTCTTCAAGTATTTACAGATGTTTTTGGTGCAACTTTAAAGCGCCTTTCAACAGCGAACACAGCCGCAATGGGAGCAGCGTTTATGGCAGCAGAAAATGCTGGAGCAATGAGCTATGAAGAGCTATTTGAAAAATTCTGTAAAGTTGACCCCGAGTTTATAGAACCGAATCCGCAATCGACTCAAATTTTTGAAACCTTATTGCCACAGTTTGAAAAGCATTTAGAGGATTTGCTCGTCTAGGCCCTCAGAAATAAAGTCCCCCCAAACGACTACTCATTCATTATTTCAAATAATTTTTCTTTCCTTAATGCAATGCTTAGCTTTTTAAATGGCTGCCTAGATATTCAAAGAAATAGGTCGTAACTTAAATTTCATAAATTCCCTGTTTCAGTTATTTAAGATGGGTAGATTATTGATTATATTAAAAAATTATATTTTTAATCCAAAATCTAAGAAAGTTTATTTGAAAGCCTAGATACTCATTACACAATTTTCAAAGGAATTCAGACTATGCCTTCACCAATGATGATTTTTTGATAAAATGCCAACTCTTGTTCTAAAGCAGTTTTGATATTAGCAGCCTTCCTAAAACCATGAGATTCATCATCAAATGTAATATATTTCAAGGGGGAAAAGCGCTCTAATACTAGAATCAGGACACTTTGTAGGAGATTAGATGACCGTTTTTTGAATAAGAAAATATTGTTTTTAATGGAAAAACTAGAAAAAGCTTGGTTTTAAGAAGTTTTCTCTAATTACAGACACTTTTATATTACCTAATAATTGGCTTGGTCATTACTGTTTTTAGTAAGATAACTCACCTTGTATTATTTTAAATGGCCATAGTGTTTTACAGCCTCTAAAGAGCTTCACCTCATGCCCAATTAGCTATTCTAACTTGCTTTTCCTTGCTGATCACTGTTAATTCAATCTTGGCTCTCCAAAAGCCATAAATATAGTTTATATGAATCATTAAATTGTTAATAGAAAATGAATGAGAAATAAATACTATAAGTACTTCATTTGAGGTGATTAAATCTATATGTAAATTTCCCTAAATATTTAGGATAATATTTTATTTTAAGTAGTTATCGAAAGTTTAAAAAACTTCTATGCATCCATTTTCAAATTTCTCTATATCCCATTGAAGTTTGTTTTCAGGAACTGTATTCAATAGAACTCTTTTATAATTAATTTTCTTCCTCTTTGCGATATAATAATAGTAAGGAACATTATAATTTTCTGGCATCAACTCAATTAGTTCAGTACCAGACTTAGCCCAAATAATATTTGTAAACCCTGCCCCATGAACCCCCATAATCTTATCAGCGTTATAAAATAAATTTATCTGCTCTTGGAAGGTTAATTTTTCTAAATAAACTTCTGTATAGTTTTCAGCATCAAGAAACTTTTTAAAATTTTGATAGTTTGCAATACAACGCTTACTACCTTGCCTAGATATATAGATATTTTTAGGGCTATTCTCAACTTTCTGAGGGACAAATTTTTGATTTAAGAAATCTACCTTCCAATTAGCTTGATTTATAGCAGTCTTTGAAAAAGGGACGACAACCTCTTCTAGGTGATAAGAAGTCTTTCCATCAATCAAATATACTTTGCTCTCATCTATTCCTAAATATTTAATCATGGCATCTTGATAAGGGAGATTAGTATGATAAATAAGTAAATTATCAAAGCTATTTAGGTCCAACTCCATTTTCTCAATTAAATGTATTAAGGCGATCACATCAACAGTCCAATGCCAATAATTAGAATTTGCATAAAGAGAGGTTAAAACTAAACTTTTACCTTTTAAAACGTTGAAATTAGGTTTTAAAATTTTTTTAATATAAAAGTCATGACGATGAATGTCTGAAATTTCTGGTATAAGTTGTCGGTCCTGAATATAAACTCCTGAGGCCATTGTAGAGAAATCAACTCCTTTCCCAAAGTAAACTGCCCCTTCAGAAATTTTTACTTTGCTTTGTGGCATATGAGAAAATAAATCTGAACCCCTTACCTCTTCATAAGGATAAATCGTTACTTTTTCTAACTGTCCATGTTTTTCAGTTAAAGTAAAACAATCATTTACTTTTGGGAAAAGGATATATATGTACTTTCTAAAATAATAAAAATGTTTAACAAAGAAAAAATAAAACGGCCCTCCTAATATTTTCAGTAGTCTCATTCTATTATTCCCTATCCAATGATGATTTTTTGATAAAATGCCAACTCTTGTTCTAAAGCAGTTTTGATATTAGCAGCTTTCCTAAAACCATGAGATTCATCATCAAATGTAATATATTTCAAGGGGACTTTGTTTCTGTGTAACTCTAAAATCATTGCTTCTGGTTGACTAGGAGGTACTACTTTGTCTTGAAGTCCTTGAAAAAAGATTACTGGACAATTAATCTTTTCTGCATTATACAAAGGAGACCTTGCTTTATAAGTGTCAATCTCTTCAGGGTATTTCCCTACTAGGCGATCGAGATACCTTGCTTCAAATTTATGCGTTTCCTCTGCTAAGCCAACAAGATCAGCAACTCCATAATAAGATGCTCCTCCCGAGAAACGATTCGTAAAAGCTAAACAACATAAAGTTGTGAGTCCACCTGCACTTCCACCAGAAATAAATATAGAATTGGTATCAATATTTTCAGTTTCTTGAAGAAAGTCTACAGCCGCGACACAATCCTGCATATCATATACACCCCATTCACCATCCAATGAATGCCTATAACTTCTGCCAAAGCCTGTACTACCAGCATAATTAACATCTACCAGACCAAAGCCTCTAGAAGTCCAAAATTGAACCTTTAACTGAAAGTCTGGATCAGCAGAAGCGGTAGGCCCACCATGAGATTTTACAAGTAAGGGAAAAGCTGTTTTAGAATTGTACTCTGGATTTGTAGGAGGGTAAAAGTTGGCATATGCATTTCTTCCATTAGAGTTAAACTTAATACATTGTGGTAGGGATATGTAATCAGTGGAGAATGGTAATGGCTCATTCGTACGAATAGCTTTGTAATACAATGTATCCGGGTCTAAAATAACGAGTTGATTCTCTTCAGTTTCAGACGCTGCCCAAAAAGCAACAATTGATTCACTTGCACGAACTTGATCAATCGCAGTATAAGGAAGTTCAATCTCAATAACCTCGCCAAACTGGTCTCGCCTACGTAAAGTCCAAAAACCACCAACATTTGCAGCAGAGAATATATTTTTACCTGCAAAAGCCCATGTAGACATTCCAAAAACCCACATTGGCCATGCACACTCAAAAGCTCCTGTAACGATTGATTTGGGTTCCCTAGATTCTTCAAAAGCATATAAGTTCCAAAATTCTTCTTTATCTGAGACAAAGTACAAACTACCATCTTCACACCATTGAGGCTGGAAAATTGCTTCTTCTTCAAGTTGCCCTCGAACACACTCCGTACCAATAAGTGCACCTTCTATTAATTGACCGACCCAAAGCTCGGTTTGGTCCCAAGGCATATTTGGGTGATTCCAAGATAGCCAGCATAAAGTTGAAGTACTTTTGTGGAAACTAGGTGCAGCATAAAAGTCATAACCTTTATGAATTTTTTCAACATTGCCAGTTTGTGTATCAATTAATGCTAAAAAGTTTTCAGGTTCTTGATCTTTTCTATCCTCTTCACCAACTGCAACCAGTCCCTCATCTGTAATTTGCAAGTCAGCAAATCTTGGCCCTTTTAAGGTAAGTTTACGTACTTCACCAGTTATAAAATCTTTTTTATATATACAACCATTTTCATCATGAACAAAATAAAGATGTTCCTCACTTACAGCAAAACATTGCCCACCATACTCATGCACACGGGTACGAATATTGTATCCTTCAATGACATTTAAAATACCCGAACTTTGATTCCATGATCTAAGAACAACCATATTTTCTGTTTCACTGGAACTCTCAGTCCAATATACAGTTTTTCCCAAAACTTGAATATTTCCTGCTCTGAAGCCAGTTTTCGTTAACATTTCTGAGGAAATTGGAGAATTCCAGAATCCTGGTTGAGTCATGAACAAATTCCTTTTAGTGTAGTTTGGTAATGATTCCGTAAATTTTGACAAGCTTTCATCATATCATCTGCTTGAGTAATAGCCGTAACCATAGCAATTTTACGCGCACCAGCTTTCATTAAATCATGAAAATGATGCTCTTTGATGCCCCCCATCACAGTAAATGGAATTGAAAGTTCTTTTGCAATTTGTTGAATTGCAGAAGGGCCCAAGAAATGCGTTAAGTGATCTTTAGTTTTTGTAGAATAAATCGGACCTATATTTACATAACTTGCACCCATTTTTTCGCCTTCTAAAGCCTGCTCTAAATTATGTGTAGACCAACCAATAATTTTACTTGGCAATAAGTCTCTCGCAACCTCTAGCGATAAGTCATTTTGTCCTATATGTATACCATCTGCATCAACAGCTTGAGCTAAATCCACGTGATCATTGATTAGAAACAACACATCTGCATTAGCTGTCAATTCACGAAATTGAACTGCTTTTTTAAAGAGAGTAGATTTATCACTAATTTTGTCACGTAACTGAATTATCTTTACACCAGCATCAATTACGGCTTTTAAAACATCAATATCCGTACGACCATTAGACAACGATTCACAGGTCACGGGATAAATGTCTACTAAATCAAGTTTTTTATGTAAAATTTCATTCATAATATTTCCTCAAGCATAGGGTAATATATGAGTGAAATAAATAAGACTCAAGTCATTCAAAAAACTATTTACATTCTTTACTTAATGCTTCACGAAGCTTCTTCTTAGCATCATCATCCATTTTTTCATCGTTTGGCTCTTCATGATCATGAAAACAACGTGCCATTTCTTGATGTTTAACTACATCTTTATGGAATTTACCACAGAAGGGGCACAGCATTACATGAACTACAAGTGAAAATCTTTCAAAAAAAGACATATCACGTATGTTCTTATCAGCCAAAGCTTTAGCTACATCCTTACATCTTAACATACACGGTCGCCCCAATTTTTATTTAAGCATTTTTTCATTTGACCTCTCGCACGGTGAACTATCACCCATAGGTTATTCGGTGTAATATTAAACTCCTTACAGATTTCTTCAGTAGATAAAGATTCAATTTCCTTCAATAGATAAATTTCTCTCATTGGGGATTTCAATTTTGAAGCACATGATTGGAATACCTTCCAGAATTCCTTCTTTTGATATTGTTTGTCTGGAGCAAAAGAAAATGTATCAGGTTTATTATTAGGTATTCCCATAAGTTGCATAGAGCGATTCGGAGATTCATCATATTCAAAAATCTCTTCAACGGGGATTTCTCGCATACGCTTGCGAATCGTATCAACTATTTTATTACGACAAATACCACGAAGCCAAAATTTGAAGTCAACTTTAGTTTCATCATAACGTTCTACCCCTTTAATTGCAGCTAATAAAGTTTCTTGAACAACATCTTCTGCTGCACTTGGATCACTTAAACGTGATAAGGCGAACCGATATAAATAGTCGCCGTATAAATCCACCCATTTTTCAGGGTCTTTGTGACTCATATTGTTTTAAACCTTTGTAAGTATTGGTATGTTATTTCGAAAGATGGTCGTAAATACCTTAACACAAAAGGAGAGAATGTGAAAGTTATAAGCCCATTGATTTTATGGTTTGATTCCTACGCTACTCGAAATTCGGACATGGACACTGAACGAGTGGAATGGATTCGTATAATTCCCTTCATTTTTATGCACTTAATGTGCTTTGCTGTAATTTGGGTCGGTTTTAGCTGGATTGCTTTGACAACTTGCATAGGATTTTATTTACTGCGCATGTTTGCAATAACTGGATTTTATCACAGATATTTTGCCCACAATTCATTTAAAACAAGCAGAGCCTTACAGTTCATATTTGCAATAATTGGGAACAGTTCAGTTCAGAGAGGTCCATTATGGTGGGCAGCTCAACACCGTCATCACCACAGATTTTCAGATGAAGAAGACGATGCTCATTCTCCAGGAATACGTGGATTTATATGGAGCCACATTTTATGGTTCCTATGTAATAAAAACTTTACTACCAAACATAAATATGTAAAAGATTGGCGTAAATTCCCGGAACTAGTATTTCTAGATCGCTTCGATATGCTTGTTCCTGTTTTGACAGGTATATTTATGTTAGTTTTAGGCATTATAATCAATTTTATCTTGCCAGAATTAGGAACCAGTGGTCCTCAAATGCTGATATGGGGATTTTTCGTATCAACTGTCATGCTTTTTCATGCGACCTTCTCGATTAACTCATTAGGTCATCTATTTGGGGGGAAAAGATACAAAACTGGTGATGATAGCCGTAACAATCTCTTTCTGGCTTTGATAACACTAGGTGAAGGGTGGCACAATAATCACCATCATTACCCCTTATCCACTAGACAGGGTTTTTATTGGTGGGAAATAGATATAAGTTGGTATATACTTTGGTGTATGAGCAAACTTAAATTAATTTGGGATCTTAAACCAGTCAGAAACCGCGATAAGGATTTGGTAAATGGCTAAAATTGCGATCATTGGTTCTGGAATTTCTGGTTTAACGAGTGCTCATTTATTATCAACAGACCATGATATAACGGTTTTTGAGAAAAATAACTATATTGGGGGCCATACCAACACGATTGATGTAAAATCAAAATCTGGAAACCATAGAATAGATACTGGTTTTATTGTGTTTAACAATAAAACATACCCCAACTTTCAAAAATTAATGGACAAACTTGAGGTTCCCTATCAAGACACAAGAATGGGATTTTCAGTTCGCCAAGACTCCTTGGATTTAGAATACAGTGGAGAATCATTGAACGGTTTCTTTGCTAACAAAAAAGAAATCCTATCCCCAAGAATATATAAATTAATTTATGAAATAATCCGTTTTAATAAACAAATTGAAAAACTTGATGAGAACACCTTAAAAGTTACGACTTTGAAGAAATTTTTAAATCAAGAAAATTATTCTGATTTTTTTATTCATTCTTTTATCATACCAATGGGAGCGGCAATTTGGTCATCCTCACCTCAAATGATGTATGATTTCCCTTTAGCATTCTTCGTTCGTTTTTTTAACAACCATGGATTTCTGAATGTTGTAGACCGTGTTATTTGGCGTGTTATTCAGGGTGGAAGCAATAGCTACATACCTCCATTGATTAAAAATTTTAAAGATAATATCAAACTTAATAGTGATATAAAAAGTATTCAACGAACAGAAAATGAAGTTTTGATAACTTTAGAAGATGAAATACTAAAATTTGATCATGTCATTTTAGCATGCCACAGTGACCAAGTACTACCTCTTCTTATTGATGCAACAGAGAATGAAATTAATACATTTGAAGCCATGCAATATAAAAAGAATACTGCAATTTTACATACCGATGTATCACTACTGCCCAAAAGAGAGGCTGCATGGGCTAGCTGGAACTTTTTAGAGCAAGCAAATGAAGAGTTATGTGTAACTTACCACATGAACATACTACAAGGAGTTAAGTCTTCAGAAAACTTTTTAGTTACTTTAAATTCAGACAAGGTTGCTCCGGAAAAAATAATTAAAACAATTGAGTATTCACATCCACATTTCACCGAAGATTTTGTAAATGCTCAACAAAATTGGGACTTAATTAATGGAAAACAAAATACTTGGTTTTGTGGAGCCTACTGGCGCTATGGTTTTCACGAAGATGGTGTAGTCAGTGCACTCTGGGTATGTGATAAGTTTGGAGTATCATTATGAAAAGTATGATTTATACGGGGAAGATGTCCCATGCAAGAAAGTTACCCAGGGCTCATAAATTTTCTTATGACATATCCATGCTTTATTTAAACCTAGACGATATTGAGGGAATAATAAATCAAACAAGATTTTGGTCATACAATAAGAGAAATTTAGCTAGCTTCTATAGAAAAGATTACTTTAAACCCCAAGAGGCTTGTTTGAAAGTAGCAGTGAAAGAAGCCGTTAAAGAAGATCTAAATATAGACGTGAGCGGTAAAATTTTTCTTTTAACTCATTGCAGATATTTAGGAATTCTCTTCAACCCAGTGAGTTTCTATTATTGTTTTGACAAAGAAAATAAATTACTCGCAATAGTAGCGGAGATAACTAATACTCCATGGCTAGAGAGACACCACTATTCGCTTGACTGCAGAGGAAAATCTAAGCAACATATGATGGACTTCAGTTTCAATAAAGAATTTCATGTATCTCCCTTCATGGACTTAAAACAACATTATCAATGGTACTTTTCATCCCCTAAAAGTTCACTACATGTTGTTATGAAAAACTATGAGGATAAAAAACATTTATTTACAGCTCAAATGCATCTTCAAGCAACTGAACTAACTTCGAAGGCTTTAGATTTATTTATAGTAAAATACCCATTTATGACCTTAAAAGTAATTACAGGAATTTATTACAATGCCTTGAAATTGAAGTTAAAAAAGACACCATTTTATGAACACCCACACAATGAATTAAAGCCAAAAGGTAAAAATTATGCAACAAGTCAATGAAAATATTTTAAGCGAACGTATTAAGCCCAAAGATAAGAAAGCGGGATCTATTTCATTTTTGCACAACCATTTTCGCCATATATTCATTAAATATATGTCAAAAATATCTAAGGGATACTTGGAAGTAATTGAGGGAAGTGAATCCTGGAGTTTTGGTGATAAGACTGATCAAGAAAAGCGAGCACAAATGGTTATTAATGATAGTGAATTCTATGCATCCTTAGTGCTTGGGGGATCAGTAGGAGCGGCAGAGTCCTACATGCAAGGTCTATGGGACTGTGATGATTTATGTAAACTTACACAGGTCATGGTTTTGAATCGTGACGCTCTTGACTCAATGGATAGTAGTGGCTTAAACTTGATCCAAAGTTTCTTGAGTAAAATATACCATCAATTTAGAAAAAACAGTTTAGAAGGTAGCCGAAAAAATATTGCTGCACACTACGACTTAGGAAACGAATTCTTTAAACTCATGCTAGATCCAACTATGGCTTATTCAGCGGGCATTTATGAAAAGAAAAATTCCACATTACATGAAGCGTCTATCGAAAAAATAGACAGAATTTGCAGAAAGCTTAATCTTTCTTCTAAAGACCACTTATTGGAAATTGGAACTGGGTGGGGTTCTCAAGCAATTCATGCTGCTAAACATTATGGTTGCAAAGTCACGACAGTAACTATTTCAAAAGAACAGCATGACTTGGCTAAAGCACGTGTAAAGGCGGAGGGGTTGGATCACTTAATAGAAGTATCCCTAAAAGATTACCGTCACATTGAGGGGCAATATGATAAGCTAGTAAGTGTAGAAATGATAGAAGCTGTAGGACACCATTATTACGCAGAATACTTTAAAACTTGCAGTAGGCTTACCAAGCCCAATGGGATGTTTTTGCTACAAGCAATTGTTATAGACGATCGTCAGTATGAATCAGCTAGAGATTCAGTAGATTTTATAAAGAAGTATATTTTTCCAGGTTGCTGTATTCCTTCTCAACATATAATTGCTGAAAATATAAAGAATGAGACAACTTATCAGCTTTATCACCAAGAAGATATAACATATGACTATGCTAGGACCTTACATGACTGGCATATAAACTTCAAAGATAATATAGACCAAATACGAACACTTGGTTATAGCGATGCATTTTGCCGAATGTGGGAATTTTATTTAAAGTATTGTGAAGGTGGATTTTTAGAACGTGCTATAGGAGACTTACAATTACTTTATGTAAAGCCTGAGACAGAAACCGAGGATCTACCTTTTTAATGAAAATTAATGCCACATTTTTGATCATAGCAGGGCTTTACTTTAATGTAAACTGGTACTTATTGTTGAAGTTAAATGGAGGATATAGTATTATTGCTTGGATTAGCTTGATTCTTTATTTTACAATATGCATCCTTCAGTACACAAAGATTAATGTGGCTATAATTGAACGTCTAACAATCCTTTGTATAGGTATCGCATTAGAATTATTTTTCTTTCGATTTTCTATAGTGAAATATTCCGACTTTGATTCAGGTTTTGTAACTATGATAGGACTTTGGATAAATTTCGCTGCATTTTTCCCACTTCTTATCATTAGTAAATTAAAATCTATTCCGATGGCAATTTTCGCTCTGGGATTATCTGCTCCATTAAGTTATTGGGCAGGAAGTAACATATCAACATCCATAACTCCCATCAATAAGGTTGTGCCTATTATCTCTATCGCTTTAGCTTGGGCCTTGTGCGCAATTTTATTCGTAAAGATAAATAGGAATTTTGAGGGTAAATCATCATGAATGCAAAAGATAAATTTATACAATTCTACGAAGACTACCAGGTGAACAACCTAAAAATGCTTGATGAATTATATACCGAGACCGTTCATTTCATTGATCCAGTAAAGGAGATACATGGTTTACCAAACTTAAAAAAATATTTTATAAATATCAGTGGGAACCTTACTACATGCAAATTTAGTTTTGAGCAAATAGATGAATTAAATAACTGTGCTTACTTTCATTGGACTATGAACTTCTCAAATAAACGTTTAGCAAAAGGAAGAATCAAGACTGTTAAGGGAATCTCATATGTGCGAATTCAAGATTCTAAAATATCTTATCAAAGGGACTATTACGATCTTGGTGAAATGATATATGAAAATATACAATGCCTCAATTGGGCAATACAAAAAATTAAGAAAAACCTATGAGAAGCTTGTCGTATTTTAATGGTAAGAAGGTCCTTATAACAGGAGGGACTGCAGGAATTGGTCTAGCTTTATACAACAGGCTAAAGGATCAATGTGAACACATATACCTTTGTGGAAGAAATCAAGAAAAACTAAATAAGCTTTGTGTAGGTTTTGATCACGTTACACCATTAATATTTGATCTCTTAGACAAACAGAAACTGCAAGAATCATTGCGTACTGTCACAGAAGTTGATATTGTGATCTTTAACGCTGGAGATTGCCTTTATATTGATTACCCATCATTTAATGCAGAAGCATTTGAGAAAACATTTCAAATCAACTTTATGTCTGTGGTACAATCTTTGGAAGTATTATTCCCAGTTTTAAGAAAGTCTAAGTCGCCACATATAACCATGATAAGCAGCTCAGTTGCTTACCTTCCCATTCCTAGGGCAGAAGCCTATGGTTCTTCTAAAGCAGCGATGAATTATCTTAATGAATCTTTGTATTATTCATGCCAAAAAGACAATATTCAATTTACGAGTATTTGTCCTGGCTTCATAGAAACTCCCCTGACTGATAAAAATGATTTCCCTATGCCTTTTATCATGTCTTCAGAAAAAGCATCAAAGAAGATAACTTATGCAATAAGTAAGCAAAAAGTGGAGTATCATTTTCCCAAGAAACTAACTTTGTACTTTAAGTTTCTAAATGCCCTACCCTATAAAATAAAAAAACCTCTAATGAAAAAGTTCATCAGAGGCTAAAGAAAAACGAGTAGCTGTTAGTTCAATAACTTAGTTAGTTTATCACAATTCATTTCTTTATTAAAAAACCTTTTGGAATATCGCCTCGCATTATCACCTTTAATCTGGAGAATCTCATCATTAAAGCTCAATAAGGTTTGTTTAAGTTTTTCATAATCCCCAGGTTTTATAATCCAACCAGCGTCTGCTTGCTTAATCCATTGTCCCAACGATGAATCTTCTGAACCTATACAAACAACGGGTTTTCCAATTGCAAAAATGCCTTGAAGCTTGCTGGGGACCATCATTCCATTCCAATCAGGATTGATACTTGCAAAGTGAAAGTCAGCACAATTTAAATGATCACTCAATTCTACTAAAGGGACATACTCAAGCATCTCGGCATTACCAATCGATTTTTTGTTTACAAAGTCTTCTACTTGCTTACGCCTTTTCCCTCCTCCAGAAAAAGCAAAGTGAAAACTAGCCTCTTTAACTTCAGGGTCTGCAGTCAGTTGAAGAACATCCTCCAAACAATGTCCTAGTCCCATATTACCAGAGTATAGACCAACAAATTTATGTTTTTCCCAGCCTCTCAAGTTATTAAACTTAGTTTTTTCTCTATGCATGGGCCTGAGACTGCCATCCCCCCAGAGGGGGACCATCTCAAGAATGCTTTTATCTTTCACATACTTGCCAACCACCTCTTTCATATCAGGGCCAAGAACAATTACTTTATATGCTCCTTTAAGCTCATAAGCAGAAATCCAGGCAAGGATTTTATAAAGCAGGCTCTTTTTTTTTAGCATACCAAATGCAGACATCACATCTGGATATACATCCATTATCCAATGAATGCGTTTGGTCCCTTTAAGGCTACAGGCAATTTTCACTAAAAGACCTAAATAAGGAGGAGTTGTCAAAATAATCACACGGTCAAAACGGGGACCAAAGAAAACTTTAAAAAATGTTTGAACATAAAAGGAGAGGTAGTCAGCTAATTTGCCAATAAAAGTTTTTCTACCAAAACCTAAAGCAGCGATTCGCTGAACGATTATGCCATTAATCGCTTCTTGTTTTTCATATAATTTACCACCGTCATAGGATTTTTGAGAGCAAATTACCTGGATATCATGACCTTCTTGAAACATTGCTGTAGTCCAATCTCCAAGGACTTGACCTGTTGGTGCCATATCTGGTAAGAAATATTGATTTATGCAGAGTATTTTCACAAACTAAGAGATCTTAGTAACTTTTCAACTGATTGCTCAATTGTTAATTCTGACGTTGGTAAATCAATTTCAGGGGATATAGGAGCTTCATAAGGAGCAGAAATGCCCGTAAAGTTTTGAATCTCGCCAGCTCTAGCTTTCTGATATAACCCTTTGGGATCACGCTGTTCGCAAACCTCTAGAGGTGTGTTAATAAAGACTTCATTAAAGTAACTATTTTGCCCACTTTCCGTAATGATTTTTCGCGCACTTGCACGATCTGCAATTGTTGGAGAAATAAAAGCAGTAATAACTACAATTCCAGCTTTATTCATTAGTCTTGCAACTTCGGAGATACGGCGAATGTTTTCTTTGCGGTCTTCTGCACTAAAGCCAAGATCACGATTTAAACCATGACGAATATTATCTCCATCGAGTACAAAGGCTTTAATACCTCGTTCGATCAAGGCTTTTTCAAAAGCTAATGAAATTGTGGACTTGCCAGAACCTGAAAGACCTGTGAACCAGAAAGTAGCAGGATGATGTCCCATAAGGTGCTCTCTATCCTGTTTTGAAATTAAATTTTCAACCCTTGTAATATTTTGACTAACAGGCTGTCTATTGAATGTTGTTTTTTTATTTACCATATTATTTCATTAATTTACCAACAAATTCTTTACTTCCGTTATTCAGCCAAGGATCTGACTGGCTAACATCTTTTAACTGCTGCCCTCTTCTCTCGTGACAAGCATAAAATCACTACCTATCTCATATAATGATGACATATCACTCCATAATTTTTCAACTTGGGAAACAGGATAAATATCCTTATGCTCATACCCCCATCTATATGACACATCTTTTATTGTTACATAGGTTGGTAACTTAGTCGCTGCATTCCAAATAATAAGATCCAAGTCTTCAAAATCACCTAATAAATTGTTTCGGGTAATTTCAAAAAACTTAAAAGTTTTATCAAAATGAATAGATGTAGCCATCAAATTAAAGCAAGATAGCTAGAAATTATTTTCTTATTAAGGTTGAACTAGACCCTCTGAAAGTCAAATTTTTATTAACTTTAGCTAAGCATTCACCTTTTTTATGAATATGTCGAGGAATCACTTCAAAACACAAGGATAGGTCAGCATCAAAGAAATTCTTAATGATAGCTGCATCCCAATTAACCCTTAAAGTATCTATATTGTATAACTGTAAAAAATTAAACCTTAGGTACTTTTGAATAATTTTGTAAGTGTTTTATTTCTTAACAAAGTTGAAAAGATATACCATTGACCTAAAGAGCTTAAGCGTTGAGAAGCAGTATTTTTGATATATTCTTCGGCTTATTTTATGTCGCCATAGCCCAATTCATCAATGTTTACAATTAAAGAAAGCTTATTAATAAAACCTTGAAGCCTAAATTCAGAAGTATCTGCCAATTGTCCATGCAAATTAGACATCAAGCTCTGAAAGGTCGCTTTATAACGTTTTTAATCTTAGGGAGTATAAATAATGCATAGTTCTTGAACCCCAGCATCTAAAGCCTATTCAGTAATTAACTGAATGACAGGCTTATTGACGCCATCTGAGTCTATCAAAGGCAAAATTGTTTTTTGAACAGGACCTGAAGCGGGAAAGCAATTTGCTGCCCAAGCTCCCACAATTATGAAAGCTTTTTTTACCTTAGCTGTAAAATATTTTATTCATGATAATTGAAGGTTTCAAAGCCCTCTCGTTCACATAGTTCGTCACGTTGGGCAGACCTATAATCTTCTCGAACCATTTCTGCAACAAGCTCTTCAAAGGTAGTTTCAGGAACCCAACCTAACTTTTCTTTAGCCTTTGTAGGGTCTCCCAACAAAGTTTCGACTTCCGTAGGCCGGAAATAGCGAGGATCCACAGCAACGATACAATTACCGGTCTTGGTACAATATCCTATTTCTTCAACGCCTTCACCTTCCCAACGAATTTCCATGTCTAATTCTTTTGCTGCAGCATCTACAAACTCGCGAACGGAATACTGAACGCCTGTAGCGATTACAAAATCGTCGGGCACTTCTTGCTGAAGCATCATCCATTGCATTTTTACATAATCGCGAGCATGCCCCCAATCACGTTTAGCATCGAGATTCCCGAGGTATAAGCAATCTTGAAGGCCAAGTTTTATTCTTGCAATTGCACGTGTAATTTTACGAGTAACAAATGTCTCTCCACGTAAGGGAGATTCATGGTTGAACAAAATACCATTACATGCATAAATCCCATAAGCTTCACGATAATTTACACAAATCCAAAATGCATACATTTTGGCTACTGCATAAGGTGAACGTGGGTAAAAAGGTGTTGTCTCTTTCTGTGGAATTTCTTGAACCTTACCATAAAGTTCAGATGTTGAAGCTTGGTAAAATTTGGTTTTACTGGATAGCCCACAAATTCGAATTGCTTCAAGTAAGCGCATAGTACCCAATGCATCAACATCTGCAGTGTACTCAGGAGATTCAAACGAGACAGCAACATGGGATTGCGCCCCTAAGTTATAAATTTCATCTGGTTGAGTTTCTTGAACAATCCGAATCAAATTTGTTGAGTCACTTAAATCACCATAATGTAAAACAAAATTTCGATCTTCGATATGAGGGTCTTGATATAATTTATCTACTCGGTCCGTATTAAATAAAGATGCACGTCTTTTAATACCATGAACGATATACCCTTTGTCTAACAAAAACTCTGCTAAGTAAGCTCCATCCTGCCCCGTAATTCCTGTAATTAATGCTACTTTTTGTTTACTCATTAATTTTGATCCCTTTTATTTTTCTTCTATGCTATGAACGTACTTGGTCAGCATTTTCCAAGTACCACTGATAGGTTTGGTCCAACCCATCCTTTAAATTTGTTTTATGCTTCCAACCTAAATTGTGAAGTTTTGACATGTTGGTAACTTTTCTCGGAGTACCATCTGGTTTTAAGGTATCCCAAATTATTTGACCTTCAAATCCAACAACTTCAGCAATAGTTTCAGCAAGCTCTTTGATTGTGACATCTTCTCCAGTGCCAATATTCATAAAGCCTGGACCTTCGAAGTTATTCATCATGAAAACGAGACCTTCAGCTAAGTCATCAATATAAAGGAACTCTCGCATCGGTGTTCCACTTCCCCAACATGTAACAGCTGAATCACCATTCAATTTTGCTTTCTGAAAGCGTTGAATCATGCCAGGAATCACATGAGAATTTTCAGGGTGAAAATTATCTCCTATTCCATATAAATTCGTTGGCATTGCAGAAAAAAATTGAACTCCATATTGTTGGTTATAGTAATCACACATTTTCAATCCTGCGATTTTGGCCAAAGCATAGGCTTCATTGGTAGGCTCTAGTGAAGCTGTCAATAATGATTCTTCTTTAATGGGTTGTTCCGCAAACTTTGGGTAAATACAGGTGGACCCTAGGAATAAAAGTTTTTGAACGCCTACTTTATAGGCAGCATGTATAGTATTGGTTTCAATCATTAAATTATCGTACATAAATTCAGCAGGGTATGTGGAATTCGCGACGATACCTCCAACTTTGGCTGCACAGACAAAAACATAATCTGGCCGTAGTTGCTCAAAAAAGGTCTCAACCTCAAGCTGACGAGTCAGATCACAGCTTGATCGATTCAATCCAAAGACTTGTTTGTACCCAGCTCCAGTTAAGTACCTAACCAGTGCGCTTCCAACCATTCCTCGATCACCAACAACTAAAATTTTAACATCTAAATTCATAATATTATAAGAAAGACTTTGAGGTCTAAATGCCCATCAATTTTCGTTTGAGCTTACCAAGCTGAAATCTTATGGGCCAATAAAAACTGTAGTGTCTTAAGTAAGAGGATAAACTCTTGGGAAGAGAATATTTATTTAATATCAGCCTTAAATCATCTTCCTCCATTGAAAATCCTTTTTGTTTAGCAAATGACACCAAACCTTCGATATTTTTATAATTATTCACATTAAAAACTAAAGGTCTCGATTCAAGGTCAGCCTGATTATTTTCATTTTTACGGTTCGAGGGAATAATTTGGTAATTTTCTAAACCACAATGATGTTGAATCTCATTTATAGCAGTTTGCGCATCTTGAAAAATATCTTCACCTTTTAAGTTCAAAAATATATCTGCAGGTAACTTTTCCTGACATTCATCAGCATATTTATAGATTTCCAACCAGCGGTAAAGACCTTTTTCAAATGCACCAAGACGTGTCCAAGGTACTCTAGTAGATGGAAAGAAAACCCTGTCATGGTTGGGGGTTATTGCCCAATTAGAACTCTTGTTTAGAGTGTAGCTTCCTTTATTTGCAAATGAAGCTGCCACACTGAATGGATGCCTTGAAATCACTAAAACTCTAAATTGTTCCTGGAAAATTTTATAAAACAAGGGTACTGCTGCATACATCGTCCAGCCAAAGTCAACAATAGGAATTAATTCCAATTTTTTCTCCCATTCTTTGATCTTAGCTTTTATTCCAGGTTGGTTATACATTTTATTAAGTAATGCATCATCGAAGGATCTATGAAAAACAGCTGGTTTGGCAATATCTGGATGCAAAGATTCGTGGTAAATCGCGACTTGATCCTCACTTAAACTTTCTTGAAACGAATTTGCTAAAAAAGTAGTTCCACACCTACCTGAAGAAATACATAATGTAATTTTATTCATAGCAACCTCATTTTAAATTTAATTAACAAAATATAACCTACAATAATCTGTCAAAAGGTCAAAAATTTTTAAATTTTTGACCTTTTGACAATAAAATTTCTTTTTGTTTCACGACAATCATGTGTTCATAGCATGCATGTAGGCTGCAATAAGTAAAACCTGCACGCCCATCAAGAAAACCACGTTTCATAATAAACAAATACAAAAATTTAATAAACCACCTAAAAGGCAGTTTATAGGATAGCTGTTTTAAACTTCGGCGGCGTTCTAGAATATTTCTGGAAAATAACTTATTTACCGAAAATGATTTTTTCTTTAAAAGTTCTATGCTTTGTAGAGCTTCGTCAGTAGAGTATTGATTATGCCGGTTAAACCAATGTCCTAACCCTTTTTCAAAAGAATGGTGTTCATAAGCTTGACATAGAGTCCCCAGTCCTCGTTTCAATTCAGTTTCTCTTTGACCATGACCATATTGTTCAAATAGTGCATCGCCAATCTTGTGAAAACGCATTTGATATACAGGATAACTCGCAGCATGCTTTAACCATTTCCCCCAAAGCATCATTTTAGACGGAACTAAATAAGCTCCATTAGGACCATCAGCCCTAACAATACTTTCACATTCAATTCGGAGTTCATCTGTAAAAAGTTCATCTGCATCTAGGTGGAAAACCCATTCATGTTTAAAGTCTATTTCAGCTAAACCATAATTTCTTTGACCAGCAAAATTATCAAACTTACGCAGAAAGATTCTAGCACCAGCTTTTTCGCAAATATTTACTGACTCATCGGTGCTGTAACTATCGATAACGACAATATCATCACACCAATCGATATGCTTCAAACAATTAGGTAATGCAGACTCCTCGTTATAAGTCAAAAGCAAAATACTAATCATTAATCTCTCGCAATTTAATGAACTTAGCAGGATTACCAGCAACAATATGTGATGATTCTACATCCTTGATAACAACAGCACGTGCGGCAACAATGGCATTTTCACCAATTGTCACACTTGGGCCGACGAAGGCATCTGCACATACCCAAACATTATCATCAATCACAATAGGTATTTTTTGCAAAGGCAGCTTGGGGTCTTTATAATCATGAGTGCCAGCACACAAATGAGCATATTGAGAAATCGTCACATTTTTTCCTATTGATATTTTACCTAAATTGTAAATGCGAGCATTCTCACCAATTGCCGAATAATCACCTATTTCCAACAACCAGGGAAAGGTAATTCTTGCACTATTATAGATATGAACTTGGGCACCAACCTTTGCCCCAAAGATTTTCAAAATCATGCATCGATAGCCAAAAAAAGTTCTTGGAGAAAGTCTAAACAGTAGTTCTCCGCAATACATCCAAAGAATTCTTTTCAGTAATTGTCCTTTAGGATATTTTTTAGATTTACGATTTGCTTTTATATCCATAATAACTATTTAATTAGTTTAACTTTTAAGATATTGATCCAAAGAGGATTCATAAATGGTTTTTCTGTGTATATAAACATGATTGCAGAGCATAGAATCATAAATGGGATACATACAGCACTAAGAAATAAAACTTCAACCCAATATAGTATGTGACCAAAGTCAAAAATTTTTAACATAATATTGCCAGCAATTGCCATAAAGTAAAAATGCCACAGATATATCGAATAACACATCCCCCCGATAATGTAAATGGGAGCATATCTGAAAAACTTACTTATAAGCTTTCCTTTAAAAGCAGATGAATAGGCCAATAAAACAATAGCGGGGAGAAATGCTCTATAACCGTACATCAGGAACAAAGGAATCAAAAGCCATGCAGTCGCTCCAACAATATCCCAATAGAAGTTTTTCTTAGGAGATTCTTTCCATTGATTTACATAAACATCACAAAGTAGAAAGCCACATAAAAAATATTGAATGTGCCCCAAAATAAATAGATAAAAATTTGATTCTAGCTTTAATAAACTTATTAAAACAATAGAAATAATAACGGTAATTTGGCGTAAAATTAAATTTCGAAGCTTAAAAATTATAAAAAGCATAAATGGGGCAATTGCATAAAAAATAAACTCAACTTCTAAAGACCATGATACAACATTAATCAAGCTTGGTTTTTGGTAAATATAGTTATGCACATAAGTGATAGTTGCTAAAAAATGAGGTAATAAATTCTCAAAATCATTATTTTTTATTAAGACTAAAAAACCATAGCTTGCAATCATACAAATCAGAAAGGGAGGTTCAAGCCTAGTTAAACGCCGTTTAAAGAATTGTTTATAGGATGGTGTTGGGATATTTTTTTTATATGCTTTTATGAAAGGCAAAGCAATAACAAAACCGCTAATAACGAAGAAGAGCGGCACTCCAAAGCTCCCCTGTTTTAATATACTCCCAAGATAATCATTCGAAATATTACGCATTGTTTTAATTCTTAAGAAATCATTTAAATGATAAAGCATCACGGCCATAATAGCTATAAACCTTAAACTATCAATTTCAGGGATAAAGCGCCCTGAGCTAGACTGCCTTTGAAATTTATTAAGAAAACTTTTCATCTATATATTCAAATGCTAGTAATAGTTCTGGACTGCATTTAGACCAACGAAAGCGTTCTGCATTTTTGCGCGCATCATATGCTTTCTTTTCCCATAGTTCATCTTCTAAAAAAAGTGAATAAAGTTTTTCTGCAGTATCTTCAGCATTATTTACTTCTGGGTATAGCCCCCCCTCTCCTTCAATTTCAGGCATGGCACAAACATTCGAGCAGACAACTGGAGTCCCGTATACCTGAGCTTCTACGGCAGGTATACCAAATGATTCACATTGGCTCATCAAACAAAAGACTTTTGCCCTTGCATAGGATTCTTCTAGTTCTTCACGACTAACATGCCCCGCAAAATGAACCTGACCTTGAATGCCTAAATCTTGAACTAAAGACTTAATTTTATTTTCATAGGATTTATCCGGCCACGCCCCAATGACCTTCCAGTCTAATATCAATTCATACTTTTCTTTTAAAATTTGCAATGCATAAACAACAGTCTCAATTCCTTTATGATTACCCATAGCCGAAACAGTTAAAAGTAAATTTTTATCTTTGGGGAAATCTTTATATTTTTTTGCTGTCTCAAAAGTTGAGTCATTTGCTCCCTGATAAACAGTAAAAGATTTTTTAGCTTCAAAACCAGCATTCAAATCATAGGCTTTCTTCATATAATTCGAATTATAAACCATGACTGCAGCGTCTTTTTGAGCCCTTTTATATGCTTTTTGCTGTAAAAAAGCTTTCGCCTTTTCTTTTAGTCTATAATGGATACTAGGAACAAGACACCATGGATTTTGACAAAAAACAACTTGAGGGATCTTTATACCAGGAACTGTGAGCCCAGCAGGAGAAAATAAACAATCTATGTCTAATTCTTTAATTAAACTAGGGAGTTCATTTTTTTCCCACATATATCGAAATTTCCATGACTTCGTCTTGCTTGGGCACTCTAAGTATTTTATATTTGTACCAAGTTCCTCAATCATATCTTTGTTATTTTCATGGTATAAAACAACATAGTTGAAGTTCTTCTCTATTGGAACAATTTGTTTTAAATGCCCCATGAGAACATGTCGACCACTTGTGTTCGTTACCGATAGACTATTAATAATTATATTCATAGATCTCTTTTAATTTTTTTGTATACTGATCTAAAGAAAAGCGCTTAGTATTTTCATAGCCTCGATCCACCATTTCTTGGGAGAACTTTGAGTCCGATAAGATTTTTCGACAATGCTCCACAAATGTTTCAATATCTTCTGGTGCTGAAGTTAAGGCACTATCTTCGACGACCTCAGGTAGGGACGCAACATTAGAACATACGACAGGAGTGCCCAAAGCTTGTGCTTCAAGCGGAGGCCAACCAAAACCTTCATAACGACTTGGAAACAGTAAGAGTTTAGCATTTTTATATAAATTGATAACTTCTTCATCAGAGGGAAACTCTAGCCAATCAATCTTATTGACTAGCTTAAATTTGCTAGATAATTCTTTAAGTTCCAACGAAGGAGGGGGACCAGCCATTTTTAATTTTAAGTCGGGGAAAAACTCTAATAATTCACTAAACACTTTTAGTACAGATTCTCTATTTTTATAATGTCCATTATGCCCGATATGGAATATATAATTTTGTTTAATTCCCTCTGCTGTTCCATTAGCTGAAATTGGATTGTGCAATACATGAATTTTAGATTCTTGTATTTTAAGCAAGTTAATCAAATCATTTTTTGTAGAGTTGCTAATTGCAATAATTTTGTTAGCTTTAATTAGTCCCATTTTATTAAGCTTTAAAATTTGTCTTCCGAAGAAAGAGGGTTTGTCTGCCTTTAAAGTACCTATTTCATTTAATAGTGGAATTAAATCGTGAGCAAAGACGATATTTATATTTTTTCTTTTCAAAAAATTTACTAGGTACGAATGACTACCATCTACGATCAAATTTGTCGTATTTGAGTTTTGAAAACGTAAAAAAAGCGTATTGAGTATAACAAAAAAGTGGTGAAAATAGTTTTTGAGACTATTTGGGGTTTTCTCTAAAAAGCTGTTCGATAAGCTTAAATGCTTTATATGGACGCTATTATTAGAAAAACATTCAGAATCATGAACTTTGTCGAGAATATTTAAGTAGTGATTCATACTGCTAATTTGACCTAAAGGTGCTGTGCTCAAAATATTTATTTTCATTTAGTAGCTTCTTTGTTGTTACTTTTAAATGATAATTGAGCACCAATGATAAAGGCAATAAAGAAGGCAGTAAAAGGGTCACTAATGATTTGACCTGATACGGTCAAACTCAAAGCCATAGCTCCAATTAAAGCTAAAAGGCCACCACTCCATATTGAATCTTCTACCTTCTTTGAACGAAGAACAGTCCGGTGTGTATTCCACATAGACCTAAAAGTTGCATATATAAAATATAATGCACACATAAAACCAATCACACCTAGTTCTACAGCTAGTCTACTTAAGCCTCCCTCTTGCCAAGCACCAATTTTGAGACCTCCAGTCACAAATCTAGCTCCCTGCTGAGAGACTCCCAGACCTTTTCCCCAGAATCCACCTTGTGAAGGTTTAAATGTTTCAAACACAGCAGATAGTCCATGTTTTTCTATTCGCTCAAAAGATTCATCTGTTGTAGTGACATAGTAAACAGCAGTATCATCGGATTGATTATTCACAATGTATAGACCAATAGCAAAAACACCTAGAGTCGTAATAATTGTAAAAAAATATTTTTTAAAAAGTATTTTATTTAAGTACACTAGAAGAATAAAAAAGACAGGAATTAAATAGAAAAATTTTCTTCTTCCGCATAAGAAAGTTCCATATGTACTCCAAATTGAAATAGATAAAAAAAAGAATTTTGCAAAAAAACTTTGGTATTTAAAAAATAGTAAAACAGCAACCATACAGGACAGAATAGAATGGATTCCAAGTACATCTGGACTGCGATAAAAACCAGCATATAACTTAACTATTTTTCCTGGGATGTACCGAATCCATTCCATATCTAGTGCAGCAGTACCAATAAATTGATTGTTGGGGTATACCTCATAATATTCAAGTGGAGCTCCAATAATCATAATCGATACAACTATAGTATAGAAGGCCAAAATTTTGTAGAACTCTTCTTTGTATTCTAAGTTCAACTTACAGCTAACAATAGGGCATAAAATAATAAAACCGTAAACAACAAAACTAACTAAAATAATTAAAACTCCTCGAAAACCATAGCTTAAATCAATAAAAATGGGGATAATTAAGCCATACAAGAATATAATTAAACCACCATAGGCTATTGGTTGTTGCTTTTTATAAAATTGAAATAAGTTATTGTCTTGAATGACTTTTATTACCATCATTCCGATTACAGGGGAACAAGCTAAAACCAACCAGCTTGGTGCGCCAGGTGTCCCTTTGCGTACCACATCCTGTAGGGCTACAATTATGATAATATAATATAAAGCTTTGTGCGGTTTATTATATGCTTGCAATGCTGACCAAGCAACAAAGAAGAAAAATGCATAGGTATATAATGGCATTATAATTTTTTTAGCGCCTCAAATGTAGCTGCTGTCAAGTTTTGGATAGAAAATTTTTGAATGTGCTCACAAACCTGTTTTTTCATGATTTGTAATTGATCCTTATTTTCAATAATTTTAAGCATTTGTTTTTTTAAAGATTCTATATCGTTAAATTTAAAAGTATACCCAGTTTTAGCATCATGTATTAGATCAAAATGAGAACCAATATGATCACTTACAATTGCAGGTAAGCCACACACCATACCTTCATTGATAACTAGGCCCCATGTTTCTCCATAATCAGAAGCCAAAACGAGGCAGTCTGATGCTTTATACAAACTCGGAATTTCAGATTGGTTCACAAACCCACTAAAAGTTACAGGTAGTTTATGTTCAAGGCAAAAGTCTTGGCAAGCGTCTTTCAGGTCCCCATCCCCAACCATCAACAAGTGGAGATCTTGAATAGATTCTCTGACTAGTTTCTGGAAAGATAAAATTATATCCATCGGTCGTTTTTTTTCTTCAAATTTACCCGAAAAAACAAAACAAAAAACATCTTGTGGTATATTATATCGTAATCTTACTTCTGCTCGATGACTCAAGTCTGCTATTTTTTTAATACGCTCATTCTCTACACAATAATAGCCCATTGATATCTTAGTTTCAGGAATCCCCCTAGCAGTATAGAATTCTTTATTAGAAGTACCAATTGCGATAAAAGCCGAGTATCGTTTTAAAATTTGTTTATGAATAACTGTTTTCCACCAAGTGCGATGAGGAAGATTATTCGCCTCACACCTTAAAATCGCAGGTATTTTAAGACGATTACACGCCCAAAGTGCTTGTAAACATGCTTTGACAACCCAGCCATTGATAATAACAGCATCAAACTTTGGTGAGGCATTCTTCAACACATCATATATTTCAGGCGTATCGCAACCTTTAAAGTGATAAGTTCCAGTTTCTTCAGCAATGTTATTCAATATTTGATAATGATAACCTTCCAGCAAAGGAACATCCCATTGGAATTCTACTCCAAAGCCCTCACCTTGCTGTTTTGCATCAGGAACCATACAGAAAAATACAGTCAAGTCTATTTCAGGGTGATTATTTAACTCTCTAAACCATGGGATTTTATACTGAATTGGGTGAGTCTCAAAAATTCCTAATTTTATTTTTTTCATTATTTACTTAATTAGTCATAGGTTAGAATTGTAATCGATTTAGTAAAATTCTGCTTGTTTCTTTTTTGAAAAGAAGCAAGATTTTAAAAAAAATCTTGCAATTTCACGATGTATATACTTTTTCCTATGAGATGTAGCAAAGATATTTTGGGTGTTAAATACATAAATAGCCCCTGGGAAAGGTAATTGTTCGAGCGGGAAGCCTAAACGATTCATACAATCAGGAATATATGCATGGACCTCATATCTTCTGATATAGTAGTTTGAAATATCTTCTTCATAATTAAGTTCTTCAGGAAATGGGGCTCTTTTATTTTTTATAATAAAAGAACTACCACACTCATGATAGAAAAGGGTTCTTTTAAAAAGAAAAAATGGTTCATAGCTTTTCATCATAAATCCTTCATGAAAGTAAAAACCATTAGAAGACTTATGGTCTGATACATATTTGGCTAATCTCGCTGAGACCAAATCATCCGCATCCAATACCATAAAAAAACCCTCGGGGTCTTCTATGCGACAATAATTTAGGCCCATAAGAATTTTACGACCTTTATCAGTCCTATAATTCGCTAATTGTTGCTCCTTATTTTCAACAATTTCAGGTATAGGGAATGGGGCTTCTAAAATAATCAATTTTTCAAATTCTTTAATCAATAGTGGTTTTTCATGGCAAACTAGTATAATCTGAAAGTCATCAGATTCTTGGTTAGATGCAGAACGAAGAGTTCTTTCCAAGTTTGCACATACTTCTTCCCAATCAGAACTTACTTGCTTACTTTTTAAAGGTATTATAAAACTAAGCATCGTTGGCTGGATCTTTATATAAACTTTTATCAAGCAATTTAGGCCCCTGTCTAATTTTTTTGTATGCCATAAATATAGCTCTAAGCTCACCAATAAACTTGACTGGAATATACCAGGGATTTTTCATATGAAACTTCGTTCTAATTTCACGAAAAGGTCTTTTTAAAATATAAAGATATTTATCAAGCCCTTTTCCATGCAGAAGAGCATAGTAATAATCACCGACCCCATGAACAGGGGATAAACTCTTCATATGAGAACCACTTGATCGCGTCCCACCACTCGGTGCACGTAAATGTTTAATTGAGGCCAAGCCCTCAAAAAAGATTTTTCCTTTATTTTTAATAACTCGCCTAGCAAACTCTGTTTCAAACCTGAAGGAAACTGGGGGGGAAAAACGTTCATCAAATCCTCCTATTTTAATAAATGCCTCTCTTTTTACCGATAAGTTTCCAGCCATAACATTAGCCACTTCTTTTCTCAGGTTACTGTTGAAGGGAAAATCTAGGTCTGTTTTCAAACTAAGCTTCATTTCAGTATTGATCGAAGTAAAAACTTTACATTGCCCGTGATCTTCAGGCTGTAAAATTTGTCCTACAACTGCCATTATATCACCAGATTGCTTATGAGCTTGCTCATGCGACAAAATTAAGTTCTGACTGGGTATAATATCATCATCAAGAAATAGAACAATTTCACCTTTCGCTTGCAAAGCTCCTTCATTCATTGACTTCGTAATAGATGGTTTTTTCTTTTTGATCCAATTAATTTGATTTTTTGAATGTAAACTCTTGAGGAAATCTTCCGTGTTAGGATCATGATTAGGTGATTGATCTACAATTATGATTTCCAATGGTTTATACTTCAACGAAAGCAAATACTCAACCGTGTCACATAAAACTTGGTTTCTTTTATACGAGGGAATTACGACAGAAATCAACATCTTTTATTACTATGATTGTCTATAAAATTGACTTATTTCTCTTGCGACCCTATTCCATGAATATTCTTTGGCTGTAGCTAATGCTTCATGGTGTATACTTTTGGCAGCGGTTAATTCTCTCAGCCCTATAATATGCTGGACAAAGCTTTCCACATCTCCAACAGGAATTAAAAAGCCGTTTTTTCCATGCAGAATAACATCACTCATACCGCCTGTATCAGATGATATTACGATCATACCTCGAGCCATGGCTTCTAAGAATACCTTACCAAATCCTTCATAAAAAGAAGTAAACAAAAAAATTCCATGGGAATCATAAATTTGTTTTAATTTTTCTTGGTCTACCCAACCAATCATATTAATTTTATCTCTAGCTTTTTCATTAAGCATGGATCTAATTTCTTGATGATAGCACTCTTGAGAAACCCAAGAAATTTCATATTCTGGGTCACTCTCTAATAACCTTGAAAACACTTGCGCCGCAATAGGTGTCCCTTTGAAAAATGCCGTTTGGCCCACATATAAAATTTTTTTGAGCTTGCTGATATCAAATGAGCCTAAACTAGAGTTGGTAAACTCTTGTGCAGGAGCTTGAGGGATCACACAGATCTTATTTTCTTTACACTGATATCTTTCTAAAATATATTTTTTATCGCTATTCGTGCTAACCACCACTCCATCTGAATATTTCACTGTCAAAGCAGGATAAATATTTTCTAAAACAAAGCGCATTGGAACACCAATTAAGCTCCTCGGAAACCGCCAATCTGGGGCATTATATTGTTTACGCCAAGGTTTTAAATCCAATGTAACTTTAGGCTCCCACCCATGACTGCGATTAATAATCTTCCCTTGAAAACCATGTTGTTTCAATTTTCTCGCAGCATACCATGCATAAGGTTGATTGATATGAATAACATCATAATCTTGCCATCGCTTTGTTTTAATAGCCTTCCAGTAAGCAAATGGAAGCTCAAATAAATAATGTAGATTCCAATGTCCAATTTTATGATCAATATCATCAGCCCATATTTCATCAACTTCATACCCAAGTTCTCGCAAAGCGATGATTGTTTGATATTCAGTTCCGGCTGCACCAGAATTGGGATTTTTTTCTAATTCTGCAACAAATAAGATTTTCATTAAAAAATCATTCCTCTAAAAAATGAAAAAGCATATTTGGGGTTAAGAGGTGCTTCTTTCCAAGCTTGATAATAATAAGCTTTTGCTTTTTTGTTTTGATTTTTGTACAAGGTTGAAGCTAGAAAGTAATTTCCTTCACCAGGTTTTGCGCTTTCTTGTGGACACCTAGGATTTCCTGGACGAATTTCTGCTGCCTGAGTCAAGAAACGATCTTCGTCTTGCTCTAAAAGTCTCGCCCAAAATGCTTTAAGGGAAAGATTACCCAGTAATTCCTGTCGAAGCCTATTTCTACTACTTAAACCACTTGGAAAAATTCGTTGTTTTGTCAAAACTTCCTCAATTAAATAAAAATGGCCTACTTCTGCAAGGCGATACCATAAATCCCAGTCTTGCCCATAATAAAATTGCCAATGATATCCACCAACTTTTTCATATTGAGACTTTTTAAACATGACAGATGTATGGGCAGTTGGCCCAAATGGAACGTTAGTACCTTCATTTTGAGGGATAATAGAAACTCCTTCAGGATATGAAAAGGAGGGGTTTTCAGTATAAAGATACTCCCAACAAGGACTGTAAAAGCTGGTCCAACTGGATACTAAATTAACAGTTTCAATATGATTTAAAATCTCCAATTGTTTTTTTAACCGGCATGAGGCCATTGTATCTCCCACATCAATTCGAGCGATATATTCCCCATTTGCACACTCACAACCGTCAATTAAAGCCTTTGTTAATCCTTCATTTTCTTTATTTAAAATGCAAATTCTTTCATCTCGTCCTGCATAATCCGCTAATATTTGGGCTGTAAGTAGGTCTGTAGATCCATCATTAATAATTATAAATTCTATTTCTGCATGTGATTGAGCAATGACACTATCAATAGTATCATGCAACAACGACCCATCATTATATGTCCCCATTACAACAGAAATAAGTTTTTTACTCATTTAGAAATAATCTTATTTTTAATTTTTTGAGAAATTAACCATTTATTTTCCTTTCTAAATGGTCTAGATCTCCAATATGAAAATAGTTGTTCTTTAGAATACTCTCCCTGATGGTATATTTCTATTAAATCTTTCATAAATCTTTTATATTTAACTTCTTCATTCATTTCTTCTAGCCAAATAGCTTGTGCATAAGCTCCTTTCTTAAGTGCTAATTGTGGCCCTAAACTGCGTAAAATATTATCAATATCAGCGACCTGTTTTTCTTTAATAAAAACAAGAGCATTTTCCCATTTAGCATTTATTTTTGGGGAGATCCACTCGTCAGCGATTACGACTGGACACCGGCCTAATGCCATCACTTCATACATACGATAGGTAGAAGGAGAAAAACCTCTAGGGCATAATACAAAGTAACTCTCCAAGATTTCTCTAACATAATTCATTTTAGTTTCATTCGTATGAATGATTAATATTACAAGGTGTATTTTCAACAAAAAAAATCTGGATTTGTTCCCCCGGAATTTTCAAATATTTTTTTTCTGATTGGGTAAGAATTTGGAGTTCCACGGAAAGAATAAAGCCATTTTTGATCTATACTCTCTATACATGAAGGTTGATGAATATACTCATTTATTTCTTTAGGGTAAAAGCAAGCTTTAAATTTATTATTCACTTTCCAACTTTGATTCATGGATGTATAAAGGCCAGGAAAAAATCTTCTACAAACATCATCATAGTTTATTGTATAGATCTTATTACCGTTCTTGAGTAACTTTGAAGCGATCAAGCGATTGGTATTAATGTTTTTTTGTTTAGTTTTTTGCCCCTTATTCTCTAAAATATGTTTTCGTAATTCTTTTGCTTCCAAGATAAATGATTCATCACTCTGACCTTGAACTCGCCTTTTATAGGCATATTGAGCAATTTCACAAAACTTTGCCTGAGCTGATCTATTAGTGGCAGAAACACTGCCCGAGCTCTCATATAATTCATAGCATATATCAGGAACAGATACAGCATCTCCAATTTCTCCCAAACGTAACCATAAATCAGAATCTTGTGCATAATAAAAGATATCACGATACCCTCCAACTTCTTCATATGCTTGTTTACGAAACATGACATTTCCATGTCCGGGAGGCCCAGTTCTCTCATGGAACAATAAGGATGTGGCTTTCTCTGCTCCAGAAGGACGTTTTTCTACATATAAGCGCTCTTTATTAGGTCCAAAAACAACGGCCTAAGAAGAAACCAACACAATGCGTGTATCTATATTAAGTTCCTCGACTTGCTTTTGAAGCCTGGTTGGGAATGAATAATCATCGGCATCTTGCCTAGCAATATAATTACCTTGTGCTACTTCACAACCCCGGATTAGAGCCTTAGGTAAACCTGCATTATCTTGTCTAATGACTCGAATACGATTATCACATTTTGAGTATTCTTTTAAAACTTGAGCTGTGGTATCAGTAGAACCATCATCTACTATTATGAATTCAAAATCTTTATAACTCTGATCCAAAATACTTTGTATGGAGTACGGTAAGCATTTGGCTCCGTTGAATACGCTCATCACAACTGATACTGTAACTGGATTGTTATTATCGTTATTCATAAGAGACCTATTAAGCTACAAGAACAACATTTAGAAATGTTACTTGATAGTATTGTTCCAACATATTAGTCACGAGCTACATCTGAAGGCAATGGACGTAAACGTCTATTAAACTTGCGTAAACTTGAGGTTATAAAGTTTGGTACCCATGGATTTTCCAGCAGTCCATTACAAGACATCGATCTACTATAATTTTGCACACTGTTGGTCGGGTTGGGACGTTTAATTAATTCTTCTAGTGAAGTTATCGACTTATCCCATAAAAATTTGTCACTAGCTTTTTGTAGAGCTGAACTAGCTATGCTGGTCAAAAAATTTTGATTTATTGCTAACTCATATAACCTCTCCGCCGCTTTGTCAGTTTCTCCAAATGGGTATAGAAAGCCATCAATTTCATCAATAATAAGATCTGGAATACCTCCCACTACTGTAACAACTGGGATAACACCACGTGACATCGCTTCACAAACGACCATAGGACTTCCTTCGCTTTTAGAAGTCAGCACAAGACAGTGATTAGATTCAAGTTCACTTAAGACAAGATCATGATTACATTTCCCCAACATTTTAATTTCACAATAGTCAATATTCATTGATAATTCAGTTTTCAATTGATTTTGGTATTGTCCTCCTCCTATCACAGTAAAAACATAAGGTATTTTAAAACTGTCAAATTTTCGTACAAGAGGAATCAAATGTTGAACATACTTAAGAGTAGTATCTAATCTTCCAACGTAACAAAACCTAAAGGGACTTATTTTCCGATAAGGTAGAAGTGCTAGAACATTATTCACTCCTCCTGGACAAACAATTTGAGGAACAGTACCTTGAACCCCTTTAAGTTCAAAATATAGTATCAAGTTTTTTGCTATTTCTTTCGACACAAATACATAACTTTCTGCAGTTTTGAAATTTTGAATAGCACACGAAAAGGCAGCGTCTTCATTACTATGTATGAATTCAAAGTGACACAGCTTTATATTTTCGACCTTAAGGGCAACTTTAACAAGTGCAGAAATCCAAGGGAAATTTTGAGAGAAAATCAAATCTTCATCTTTAAAAAAAAATTTGATGCAGTAGTTTTCGACCTATAAATGAGCTTTTATTAGTACTATCGAAATAAATATGCATATTGGGGAACTCATCCCAAATACTCTTAGGTTTCCGATGGTACGGAGAGCTAGTGTCTTGCCAAATAACCAACATGACCTCATAGCCCTTTTCTTTCATAGTTTGAGCAATATTTCCAGAATAAGTAGAAATACCTCCTGCGTCACATGCGGGGATAAAAACGAGGATACGAATTAATTAAGATTCTTTAAACAATTGATTAATTCGAGTTTGTATATTTCTGAAGTGAAATTTTAAATAGTAGAACAAACCTGGCTTAAATGCTTGTCCGACTTCACTGTTAAGTGATTTCATTCGAACTATATTTTTTTGACAAGTAATAGCGTAACAAACCCTATGCCAAACTTCTCCAATGACTTCATTGAAAACTTTTGGTTTTACTACAGACTCATTTTGATTGCTTTGAATTAGCTTCCTCAACCACGCCTCAACATAAGGTAGTTCATTTAGAGTAATTTCCGATCGAGCACCAATTTTAAGATGTATCTTTTTTTCATCTTCTCTAGGGATAACACCAAGTGTTGAAAGTATATTAGCTTGGACATACCACTCAGCCTTTCGACGTTCTCCGTTATCATTATTAGTAGATTGACTTTCGTGAATACGATAATCTACTAAAAATTCTGCAATATTAATTACATCACCATATTGCATCAATGCATACCAAAAAACATAGTCTTCAGCTGGAGGAAATTTTTCTTCAAATCGAAGATTGTTCGCAACTGCTATGGAATGGCGAAACATAACAGATGATGTTGCAAAACAATTACTAAAAAGCATATTTACTCTAATCTCAGGATCTGACAAGGGATAAGTTTGTTTCTTAATATCAGCAGTCTCACCAAATGTTTTAAACCATGAGCCACAAATTGCCAGTCTAGGGTTCTGTTCAAACAGCATGACTTGTTTAGCAAAACGATCAGGAGAGCACTGGTCATCGGCATCCAACCACGCGACTAACTCACTCTTTGATTCTTTTAGTGCCAGATTTCTTACTCCAGCAAGCCCCATGTTTTGAGTATTATGAATCACGCGGATACGAGGGTCTTGAAAACTGAGGATAACATCCACACTTCCATCTGTAGAACAGTCATTAATGATAAGCAGTTCAAAGTTTAGATAAGTTTGCAGTAAGACAGACTTAATTGCTTCTGCGATATATTTTTCAGCGTTATAAACTGGAATTATTGCAGTTATTTTAGATGCTTTTTTCATTAAAGGCCTAATAATTGTTCTGTATCTTTGAGTTAAGTTACTCTAACGACTATTAAAAAAATCACGTAGAGAACAAAGGTTCGAAGTTATTCGCCATCCCAAAATATGCGAGAAAGCTCCCACTAGTCGAAGTGACGTACCTAATTTATCTGTAGATTTACAGGCGACTTTAAAACATTCACGAGCTTCATTGTTCAAGCCAAATCCTCCAGCTTGGCGTGCGACAAGAAATGCCCAACGTGAAAAATGTTGCATTTCTGCATTTGTATTTTGAACACCTGCTTCTACTGCATATTTATAAAGTTGAGGAATCAAGCTTGCCACATCTTTAGTTATGCCATAAGTCAATTTACCACCTGTAAGACGACCTTCATCATGCTTACGATGGCTAGAAACAAGTTCATTACAAAAAATCAATTTTGCCCTTAAAGCACCAGCTCGTCCATCATATTCCCAATCTTCTCCCATACGACTAAAAGACCAAGGTCCGATTTTATCACACAATGACCTTCTATACAGAGGAGTATGAGTGTTCCACCACCGATCTAGTAGCAACTCAGGAAATAAATAGTCTATTTGCTCACCACTTTTTTTACATGATGGCTGCAACTCATTGCCTGCATGATCAATCAACCTAGTGATACCATAAGCAATATCACAATCTAAATTTTCCCTTAAAGCTTTAACCTGGATCTCATATTTACGGGGCATCAAAAGGTCATCACTATCCAGGTATTGAATAAACTCCCCACAGGCTATTTGTCGACCCGCTTCACGAGCTCCACCAGGCCCTTGATTATCAATTCGTACCCTTTTAACCTTGGAGTAACGATTAGCTAAATCCTCTATTGATGCCGATGTACCATCTGTTGAACCATCATCAACTAGAATAATCTCATAGTGTAAATAAGTCTGTGCTAAAACACTTAGTACGGCCTCTTCAAGAAAAATGGCTCGATTATAAACGGGAATAATTGTTGAAACTAAATTTGCTTGCATTTAATTTTTCGAAGTTTTTCAGGTCACACGAAATATTACTCTTTAATTTGAAATTATTCATTAGAGTACATAAAGATTTTAATCATTGATTTGGGCAAGAATCTGAAGACTGCTTACATGATCTGTGTCCCATCTTTACTTGCAGTTTGCTCGCCACAAACACTCTGAAAGGAGTTTTGATCAATTCTGGCACTGCTTGGGGTTCCACT
>JAKVBE010000014.1:0-40283 GCA_022447755.1 Lentisphaeria bacterium
GGGAGAATGAATTCTTTGTCATGGATTCCCATGACTTGCGGTTTCTCTAAACGGTCAGACAGTCTGGTTAACTGCTCCTCATTAAAGTATTGTTCATCTTTCATGTATACCAAGGTAGAAAGATAATCATGCAAATCTAGCGTCAGAACACTATGACTTCCATAACCATTCATCATAATACGTTGCAGTGCTTTTTCTGCACAATTTGGCAGAAAGCAGACTAAACTAATAATTTCGACCATTCAAAACACCCTCCCTATTTAATCGAACACAAGCATGCAACTAAACTGATAGCTCCAATTCTAATATAGAAATGATCATCATCATTCCAACTTTATTTAACTGAATACTCTCTAAGATCTTTGATTACTTGCTCAAAATAGTGAAAAAATGGTGCTTCAACATATATGTTTTTTTGTGTTTCTGGATGTTTAAATTGCAGTGATTTTGCGTGCAGAAGTAGTTGTTGGTTTTTGAAATAGTTTTCAAAATAGTGATTATGGTTACGGTCTCCATGTGCGACATCCCCAATAATGGGGTGTGAAATTTGTTTCAGGTGTCGTCGAATTTGGTGTCGCCGGCCGGTTTTGGGAAATGCTTTTACAAGTGAGTATTTGCGAAATTGAGTTGGATGCTTGTCATTTAGTGCAAAGGTCTCTTCTGTGACAAAATTCGTGAAGGCCTCTTGAAACTGTGGCTCTATTTTCTTTTTTCCATTTTTTACTTTTAAAGCATAGTCAACCTCAATTGTTTCAGGTGCGTGGCCACGTACGATTGCCTGATATTGTTTTTGTACTTGATTGTCTTGGAATTGTTTACTAAGCTCTGGGACCCATTCTTGACGTGTTGCAAATAAGATACAACCACTTGTGCCACGATCTAGCCGATGGATGGGATGTACATGGCAATCTACCTGATTACGAAGTTCTTGTAGTAGGAATTTTACATCGTTTGCAGTTGCAGCACTTCTATGTACGGCAATACGAGGAGGTTTGTTGACCACAACTAGGCCATCTTCCTTATATAATATGGAGAGCTCTGACATCCTAGTTTTAGCTCTTATGGAAGTGAAATCTCAACATATTTTGCAGCTTTAATTGCAGCTGGCTTACGCAATGTTAGTTCCACATTTTTGAGTTCAAATTCATGGGTAAGTATGCGGTAAATTTCCGTAGCGAGTGTTTCGATCAGTAAGAATTTTGTTTTACGTGTAAAGTGTTTAATTTTGTTCGTAATTTTAGCATAATCGTCTGCATGTTTTAGGTCATCATTTTTTGCTGCTTTTGTGATATCAGATTCAAATGAGAATGTAAGTTCAACGATTTGTTTTGCATGTCTTTCAAAGCGGTATGTACCTACGATGGTTTCTATTTGTATTGACTCTACGGTAATTCTTGCCATTATCGTATTTCTTTCTTGTTAAGCATGCGGTTCATTGAGCCAGACTCAAATGGGCTCAGATCTAAGGTTACCCATGTGTAGCCACATTCTTTTAGTGCTGAGCGAATGGCTTGATGTTGAGTGATTGCCTCTTCAAATTCTATTTCACTGACTTCTACACGCGCCAAATCTTCATGGCTTCGTACGCGGAAATTAGTAAAGCCCATTTCTTTAAGTTTAAGCTCAGCTGCGGCAACTCGCAATAATTTTTCCTGAGAAAGTAGTTCTCCGTATGGGAATCTTGATGCTAGGCATGCGTGAGCGGGTTTATTCCAAGTTGGGAGGTCCATTTGTTTTGAAAGTGCCCGAATGTCTTCTTTGGTGAACCCAGCTTCTTGTAGTGGGTGCTTGACATTCCATTCGCGAGCGGCTTGGTGACCAGGCCGAATATCTGATAAATCTTCCACATTGGCACCATCACATAGAACAGAAAGTCCCGCTTCATGAACAAATGGCCACAGCTTGCCATACATTTCATTTTTGCAGAAGTAACAACGACTTGGTGGATTCGTCTTATATTCTTCAATATCCAATTCATGGGTTTCGACAACACGTAAAGGAATTGCCCACTGCTTTGAAAAATCTTCCACAAACTGTGCCTCATCTGGGGCTAAAGAAGGAGATTGAGCATTGAGTAAAAGCGTTTTTCCAGGAAGCACTTCATTTGCAAAAGCAGCTAAAAAGGTGCTATCAACACCGCCAGACCATGCAACAGCACATGAACCATAAGATTCTAAAACCGTTCGCAAGGCGCGCTCTTTATCAAGGAGGTTGCTCATGAATGTTTCGCCTTTAATTTGAATTCAAAAATTACTCATTCAATAAGCTAAAAGAGAAATGAAAATTGGCAAGCCTTAAAAAATAAACGGCTTCAGTGAAAATCACTGAAGCCGTTTATATTAGACATCGAAGATTAAACATACAGCACTTTTTATTCAATGTCAATTGCATGCAAGTTTTATTTTAGAAAAGGATTTTATTAGCTAGTTTCGTTTTTAACAGTTCCATGAATGCTTGTGTTATTTGCATTGGGAAAGCTTTTATCTTTTAGTGACTTGTCTATCATTTATTGGCTAGAATCGTGAACTTTTAACTGTATTGGAATTAAAAACAACCGCTTTCAAACTCAATTATATATTTAATAGGAGTTTGTTTTTTCATTATTTATAAAAGAGTCTTGCACCTTTTGATAAGCACTCACCTTCACCTTTTAGAAGTGTAAGGTTCTGTCCAAAGAAACCACCTTTTAAATGATCAAATGGGTTAATTTCAACTAAGGTTTTGAGTGGTTCATGAGGAATTTCGATTTTACCGGTTTGCTGATTCACTGTCGTTACTAGACAGCGCTGGCAGGGCTTACGAACTCCAAAACCTACACTTAAGTCTTCAGTTGTGAGCTCTTTCCATTGATTTTCCTCATGGGCATGTTTTCCAGCAAGAACAATGTTTGGGCGAAAACGATTCATAGGTACAGAGGGTAAATTTCTTTTGTTCAGTGCTCGGTTTAGAAAGTCTAGAGTTGCAATATTGGTCACTAAAAATGGGAATCCATCTGAAAAACCTGTATGGGCTTTTTCCTGCTTTAGGTAATTGGGGTCTACCGGGCGTATCTCTGTATTTGGAAAGCAAATTAAACGAAGGGGGGTTGTTGATTTTAGAGCTTTTTGAAGCCATTTGGCTGCTTTGTCTCCTTCATTGACTCCCATGCATAGATCTGACCAAATTTGAACCCGTGTATCCGCTTGTCTATCTAAATTGATCGGAATATGAAGTGGTTGCATCTTTGGAGCATTTAGAATCAATTGATGATCTTCTATTGCAGTCTTAATGGTTGCCATTTGGGGAATTTGTCTTTGTGTTTGGTGAAGGCCTGCTTCATTGACGATCATCCATCTACGGTCAAGCCCAAGTCCTCTTGTGTGAACAGTCACACTTTCTACTTCAAATCCTGCAAGTGATTTTACTGGGTATATGTGTAAAGAATGAATGGTGTACATCGTTTTACCTGCATTTTATATTTACTTTGTATTAGAACGTATTTCTTGGTTGTTGATTTTCAATATATTTTATTCATTGAAATTTGTAGTAGGCGGGGTATTGGTATGCAAATATATGAAAGAGGTGGAATGAGTAAAGTTTTACATATAACGAATGGTGATTGTGCAGTTTCGACGATGCAAGCAGCAGGGATTGTGGGTGACTTTTTACCTTGGCGAGACGTCTTACATGAGGGACCTGTACCTGCTGAGCTTGACTTAGAAGCTCTATCTGAAGAGCGTGCCCGTTTTATTGCTGAACTGGGATGGGGGAAACTTGAAGACATACGAGCAGACTTTCAAAATAGGGATCGTATGCTTGAATCCTTTCAAGATTATGATGAGCTCATTCTTTGGTTTGAGCATGATTTATATGACCAATTACAGCTTATTCAAATCTTGGATTGGCTGAAAGATCAAGATCAGCATACAACGACTTTATCTTTAATTTGTACAGACCAATACTTAGGGTCTTTAAAGCCTGCCGAAATGTTAGCCTTGCTTCCTAGTAAAGAAGCTATTACAGATGAACAGCTGGATCTCGCGCATCAAGCTTGGCAGGCATTTCGTGAACCCGGCCTTGTTGAGTTTAAGGGTTTACTTGAGCTGGATACCACTGCACTTCCATATTTAGAATCAGCGATACAACGTATGTTAGAAGAGTTGCCCAATATAAAAACTGGTTTTTCTAGAACCGAAGAGCAAGTTTTGAATGCTTTAAGTACGGCTACTTTGACTTTTGGTCAGCTATTTCAAGCGAACCAAAAAGCTGAGGAGGCGATGTTTATGGGGGATGCAAGCTTTAAAGTGATTTTAGGTAATATGGTAAAGGAGCAAGTAATTGAGCTTGTTGTTGGAGCTGTTGATAAATATAAAATTATGTCAACAAAATATAAAGACCTTGCTAATTATGATGTAGATAAATGGATTGGTGGAACACATTTAAGTCCTGTATCAAAGTATTATTATGACCCCTTGTCTTTTGAAGTTATATATAAAAAATGAAATTTAGTAAAGATATTGTAGCGTGTGCAGTTTTGCATCGTCGTAAGTTGCGTCATTTTTGTAGCCAGCTGGTTATTTGGTTGTTGGGTGTTGTCTTCTTGATTATGGCTCTGAGAGATGATGGTCGTTCCCCAATGTCATTTTTCATATTGTGGAATATAATGGGGATTTATAGCTTGATTAGGTTACTGATACACCGAACACGCCTTAAAGCAGCTTGTGAACAATTACAGATTAGATAAGAAATAATAAATATGGAAAAATTACCTACTAAAAAGCAGATTAATCCACATCCTGGAGACCTTGATGGTGACTATGCGGTAAAGAATTGGTTGAATAAATCTATTAAAGAAGGTGCGAGCCTATTTGAAGAAAATGCGCTTCATTATGCTGAAGACTTTTCTTATATGGGGCACTATGCTTTTAACTATTATTTACAATCAGCCATTCTCTATGCACAGTCTAAAGCTAGTATTGAAGATAGTGATTTTATTAATTCTTTCATTGGAACACTTAAATTTCGCTATAAATATGATAAAAAAGTAATAAAAAAATCTATAAATAGATGCTTGGAATTATTATCCGTAATTGTTGATGAATATCCTAAGTATGAGGTGAATAAGGAGATATATGGCGATTTAGAAGGAAAAGCAAAAAAGTTAATAAAAAAATTAAATAAATATAAATAAACTATTTCGTTTAGGTCTGTGATTATGAAACTTTACCATGTCTTTTTTTCTTTCTTATTTTTGGTGTCTTGTCACGAAGGTATCCAGATTGCACCCGAATCCGTCCATGTAGTCGATGTTCATTACAGTAAAATAAGTTTTAAAGTTTCAAAGCCGAAGGATATCGAATTGATTGTTGAGTCAGTTAATGGAGCGGTACCCATTGAGAACCACAAATGTGCAGCTATTGGAGAACTTTTGATTAATGGGGAATCCTATGAGTTGCTTGATGGGCATGGTAAGGGGGCTTTTGATTTGCGCAAAGAGGGGAAGACTTTCCGGGTGATGCCTAACTCTGAACTCATATCTATTCTCAGACTAACCAGTTCGGCTCAGCATCGATGATAAGCGTATAGATGAAATATCATTATTTTTCTTTGTACTATGATGAGAGAATTCCTTTTGTGATCCGTTACTTATTTTGCGATCTGCTACAATGATTGCATTTGTGCTTTGTTAGACAATATATAAAAATTTTAGGGGTTATTATGAAGTTTGTTAAGCAGTTACTAAAAGAGGGTATTTCGAAAGAGGAAGTCTATGAACGAGCGGTGGATAAGGGATTAGATAAGAAAAGAGTGTCAACCTACCTTGCTAATTTTCCTGACCAAGATTTAGCAGGAAAATATAAAAAGTTAAATTTAATTTTAGTTTCTTTAGTTTCAGTCTGGGCTTGTTTGGGGCTTTTGCAAGCTGTTCTAATTATGTTTAAACTTCCTCTTTTAGCCGGAATCATGATGATGATCTTAGTTATTGCGATCTTGACTCTTATTATATATAATGTATATACGATGAAGTCGATGAGTTACTTTATTTTGTGTTTCTTTGCTGGAAAGAGCATTTTAAACTCAGTAGGTGCTCTTAGGTCTTTCTCAAGTATTGTTGAGGCTATATTTATAGGACTTGTAATGCTGTTGAGTTTAACGATCATTGTTTTAGCGGTTTTGCTTAAGAAAAAGGTCTTCCCATATCAGAATTTTATAAATTCTAAACAGGCAGATGATGGCACCATTTTATATAGCCAAAAAGTTGCAACTGCAAGCTAATTGATTCTAATCAAGATACGAAATATTTTTCATTGGAATCCAGCCTTGAAAGGCCTGAGTAGCAATAAAGGCTTGTTTGCCTTCAATCTTAATGATACGAATTCTTGTGCCAGGAGATAGTTGAGCTAAACCATCAATTGGATTGTCTTGAACACTATTTAGCATCACTTTCTCATTGATTATTGGGCGCTTATCATATCGCTTTGTTGCTGTCTCAATAATTGGATATAGGATCAAAATAGAAATGATAATACATGCCAGATACATAGTCTTTGCATAAGGGAATCTTATTGTTATCAAGTATTTTGTAAGCCAGATGAAAGTCCAGCTAACAAGTCCTAATAAAATCCATTCATCTAGGCTTAGTTTACTTGTCCATTTATCTATATCATAAGAACCGCCTGCAGCGGCAGTAGCTTCACGGTAGCGCAGGTTTAATTCTTCATTGCGAGGTGCAAACTGCCTTGCTTTAAATAAGATTGTATATGCCTTTGCTGCTTCACCGTTTTCAAGGTATTGATCTGCAAGGCGTTTCATCTTTTTCGCCGGTATGCTATCTGGTAATAGGATGACTTGTGATTCTTGGTCAATATGTTGATCAATGTTGAACTCCTGAGAATAGGCAACTGGTGTTACAAGGAGAATACTCGTAAAGACGATTTTTGCGAGTGTATCTAATATCTTATTTCTTTCACCTAGCTGCTCTTTTTGTGGGCTATATCGTGCATTTTCGTATTCTTGAAGCAACTTTGCCAATTGTGGCTTATTAATTTCTTTTGCAAGTTCTTTTGCTGTTAAGCCAGGAGATAGAGCCATGCATTTCTTCAAATAGGGCAATAGTTCAGCGTGTAGTTTTTGTTCAAATTGCTCCTCTTTAATATGTCTAAGTTTTTTGATGATATTTTGATATTTTTGATTTTGCATCATTATTGTAAAGTCTTTAATAAATGGAGCGATATAAAGTAGTAGCCAATAGAGCAGTGGCATTGCTAGAAGCCACGAAAGAGTCATTGAACCGGGCAAATAGCTAGTTTGAATCTCTGGCTTTGAAACCTCAATTTCACTTACCTCTGTCGCATTTAAATCATTTGAAGTATTCGTTGTAGTGGGCTCTTCATCAATATTTTCAGTGGGTGCTTCAACCTTTGGCTCTGGTAAGGTACCTGGCAGGATTTTTAACTTAGGGGTGAATTCGTGTAGTTGCCACTTATCTTGCTTGGGCGAGAATGTTGCTAAGCTTAAGGTTGGGATCTCTGCATTCTCTTTTGTAGGCATTATCACCCATGTCAATGTTGCACGGTTATTTCTAGTACTAATTTTGGTTGCTGGTTTGTAGACTTCAAAGCCTGGCCAATCAAGTTCAGGAGCTGCCATACTTGCCCAATCAATTTGTTGACCACTAATTGTTGCTTCTAGTTCGTAATCTTCCCCTACTGGGACTTCGGAACGGCTTTGAGTAAAGTGAACGTTTACTTCTCCGACAATGCTCAGGGAAATAGCGTTGGGTGTTGGCAATGGTGGAAGTGGTTTTATGTTTAGTTGGGGGCCTTCAATAACTCTTCGTTCTGTAACAATACGTCTTTGGGTTTGCATAAAAAAGGGGGAGCGTGTGGTTTGTTGCTGTGTGCCACCCACACGAAGTGGTACTTCTATTGCAGAGCGAAATTTAAATGGTCCGGTTTCTTTAGGTGCTACAATAATCGAGTAGCGAATACCCTGGTGGCCTTCTGGCACTAGGTTTGTTGGCAGACCGTACATTCTAATTTCTTGCATTCGACCACGGTTCCCTCGTTGTTTGATGACTGAAATTTCAGATATATCAAAATCAGGTGCTGGGTTTTCTTGAAAAGTTCTTTGGTCCAAAGGAACAGAATCTTTTAAAATTAAATCTACATCAATACTCAATACTTCTCCTAAGTAGATGTCTTTTGGCGGAACTTTCGATCCATTGTAGTAAACTCGCATCTGTATATCTTCTGCACTTACTCCAGTACCTCGTACTTCTATAGATGATACAGAAACAGTTTTTTTATGGCTACCCTTTTTTAAGGTAATATCTGGTATTTGGATCGTCCCTTTTTTAGATACTTGGAAGGTATAGTTCGCGGTTGTTTGACGAACAATCGTGGTTTTACCATTAACGTGGGTACTTTGTACAGACGAGCCTACTTGTGGTGTGCTGTTTAGCCATTTTATGCCGTCTACTTTGGGTAAGGTTTCAATGACCCATGGATTTTTTTCATTCTGCGTAATGACTTTTAATTGTGCTCGTTCTCCGGATACAAGACTGCGAGGTTCAATTATAACCTTTTGCGCATAGAGGGTGCTTGATGTAAACAATAGAATGAGAAGATAATAAGCCATTACCAGTTTTTTACTCCTCTTCTCTCTTGTTGTCGCATTTGTTGTTCACGTTGTTGACGTAATTGCTCACGGTAATTTCCTTCTTCTTGCTCCATCATTTGCAAGGCTTGTTCTGCTTGTTTTTGTTCGTCTGAAGGCTCTGAGTTTTCTTGCGGTTCACCGGCAAGAATTTGACCTGCTTCTTGAAGTTTCTGTGTTGCTTCTTGTTGGGCAGCCTGCTTTTCTTGTTCTGTGTCGGCTTGTTGTGCTTCCTGTTGTTTCTGCATCGCTTCCTGTAATTTTTGCTTTAGATCTTGCTGCTCCGCCTGTTGTGCAGCTTGTTGAGTTGCTTCTTGTGCAGCTTGTTGATCTTCTTGTTGCTGGCTCTGGTTCGCTTGCTGTTGCTTTTGCATCGCATCTTGCAACTGCTCTTTCATTTGCTGTTCTGGGCTCTTTTGTTGACCTTGGTCGCCCTGTTGCTCCTGATTTTGTTGCTGTTGTCCTTCTTTTACCATTTGCTCTAGCATTTTTTCTGCATTTTGACCAGCTTCTTCATTCCCTTGCTGTGCTTGCTTCTGTTGCTGTTTTATTTCCTCTAATTGTTGCTGATTTTGCTGATTTTGCATTTTTTCTGCTGTTTTTTGTGCCTGCTCTACTTTCTCTTGTGCTTTTTGTTGATGCTGTTGTGCTTGTTGCTGATTTCCTTTTTGACGCTCCTCATTCGCTTTTCGTTGTTCGTCTAGGGCATCCTGCATTTGTTGTTGTTGCTCTTCTTGCTGCTGTTTTTGCTGCTCTTGCATTTTCAGTTGTTCTTCTACAGCTTTGAGCATTAGCCAAGCAAATTGGTAGTTTGTTGTCAGCTCTGGCGTTGGACCTACTTGGGATACTAACGCCTCGGTAAAAATTTTGAGTACTTTTTCCAGTTCTTTCTTGCGATCTTCTAAGGACATTTCCTTATTGATCATCATTTCCTCAATGCTTAGCACACCTAAGTTATTGATTACTCTTGTGCGACGCCAAGGAATTTGATTCTTCTGAGATAAACCCTCTAGCAATGTGCGTGCTTCTTTTAAAAATTTTGGTTTCTTACTTTGTATTAGTTTTTGTACGAGTTTCATTTGTTCTTCAAAAGCCGCGGCTGTACCTTCGTTGGAATCAATTAAAGTTTTCATTTCTTGAATTTCAGAATCGGTGATTGGCTCCTGGGTTGCTGGGGGCGTTTGTGCAGCTATTGAAAAGGAAAGGCTTACAAATAGCAGGGCTGTCATGGCTTTGATACGTCTACGTTCGCCAAAAAGCATGTTTAATAAAAAGAAGAAAACAGCAATACTAAGGGGCCATTGGTATCTGTCAATTCGGCGTACTTGCTCTTTACGCTCATATTTTCCAGTTGAAAGTCCTAGAATACGGTCTGCAATTTTCTCTGCATCAGTTTCAATATTTTTACCTCGTAAATAAAGGCCGTTGGAAGATACTGCTAGTTTCTTTAATATACTTTCGTCTAAACGAGTACGTACTTTTTTACCATTATCACGTATAAAGCTACGATCTTGAAGTTGAATATAGCTTCCAACTTTGGGGTCTCCCAGACCAATAGAATAAATTGGGATATTCCGTTCTGTGATTTGTTCTAAGGTATTGCTATATGATCCTTGCATTTCCTCTCCATCCGTTAATAGGACAATCGCTTGATGATCTCCTTGTGCGCCCTCGAAAGCTTCCAGTGCTAAGCTCAAGGCATTTTCAATGTTACTACCACCAACAGGAATACTGGATGTATCGTTGTCCAGTAAGACAAGTTCAAATCCTTCTAGGTTGGACGTTAGGGGGCATTGAAGAAAGGCTTTCCCTGAAAAGGGTATAAGGCCAAAACGATCTCCAGGTAGCTGCTTGGCTATTTCTAAAATGAATGACCTAGCGTATTGCAGACGATCTGGATTAATATCTTGAGCAAGCATACTGCGTGAAACATCTAATAGAAACAATACATCATGGCCCGATGCGGTTTCGGGTAATTTTTCTTCTCCATATTGAGGACGTAATAACGCAATCAGTAAAAATACGAACACCAAAGCAAAGAATAAACGGTGAAACATACGCTTAATTCTTGAGACTTCTCTTGTTGCAAATTTTCTTCCTTCTTTATGAGGGAATGCTCGTAAAAGCCAACGCCTACGACGGTAACGTTCAAGCAGGCTCAAGGCCCCAAAAAGTGGAATCAGCCACAGCAAATGCCAAGCTACTGATTCATAGGCAAAATATAGTTCTTCTTTCATCAAATTATACTGTCTCCATGTAATCTAGATGACGTAACTTTAGATAGTTTTGTTTAGGATACAACGAATCTTGTAGTACGCAATTTGCGAATATGGATTTTTGATTTTTAAACTTTGTTCTGTAAAAAATACTTTAGGTTCATTATTTTGGAGTTCATTACTTGAAAGGCTGGCCCATACAGATTAGATTCAGCATCAAACGAGCATTTTATATATCTTATTATCTGGGGAGATTCCATTGAAAATATTACAAGCCTTAATTCAGCGTGCAAGTATTCGAGCTCTAGATGAGCTTCAAGAGGATGAAAATTATGCGCTGTGTCGGAAGTTACCTTTTTTTCAAGAGCTTTCTGATGAGGCCTTATTTATTTTGATGAAGAGCTTAGCTGAGCGAAGTTATAATGAAGATGAAGAGGTTTTTCGCGAGGGTAATGCTGGGATCTGCATGTTTATTGTTAAAAAAGGTGCTGTTTCCATTTATTCAGAAAAGCAATCAAGTGAAACAGATGAAACCTTTTATGTTGAAGTTACTGAAGGTGGTATATTTGGTGAAGTAAGTATTGTTTCAATGAGTTATCGAACGACTTCTGCTAAAGCAACCCAAGCTGATACCGAGTTATTAACACTTTCTGCTTTTGACCTTCAAAAGCTTAAAGCCTCTCATCCGCATGATGCTTTTCGGTTGTTGCGTGCAATTACTGAGAACATTATCGGACATTTGGTTGATACGGATAAAAAACTTCGTTCTTTAGCAGAAGAGTTAAAAGAATTAAAGGCAGAGGATGATGCAGAATAACGAACAGTTACTCTCTAAATTAATGTTGCGCAATATGTTGATGTGCAGCTTTCTTTTTCTAGTACTCATTCCTTTGGTTCTTGCTGTACTCGTGATGAGCCGCGCTTTGATCTCCCCCTTTGTTACCGGCATTTTATTTGCTTATTTATTTTTCCCATTTGTTTCTAGATTTGAACGAATTGGTGTACCTAGAATAATTACGATCCTTGTGTTAATACTTGCTATTTTGGGTCTTGTCACCTCCTTGGTTTCTATTGTTGCTCCGACGATTCAGGGTGAGATTAAGTTGCTCAGAAAAGCAGAAATGCCTCAGACTACTGTTTCTTATAGTATTCAAGAGTCTGGCGAATCTGACATGAATGAGATGGTCGTCAAAAGTGAGGTGTCTGAGTCAGAAGTTAGTAATGATGATATTGCCGATCATGAAGAGCATTTAGGTTTGCAAACTTTGGCGGACTCTAACCTAATTAAACTTATCTTGGATATTGGCGAACAGTTAAAGTCTATGGGGATTGTAGAAGAGTCTTGGTCAAGTGAGCAGGTATATCGTTTTATTGTTTCCAAAATTGTTGAATATCGTAGATTCATTTTTGAAGGCATTTCCGGCTTTGCACTTAAGAGCGGACAATTTTTGATGATTTGTATCTTTACCTTTATTTTTGTTTTATTGGATGGTGATAAAATTCCACGAACCATTATTTCATTGTTGCCCAATTCCTTTTTTGAAACGGGTATTTTTATGATGCATAAAACCTCTGAGATGTTTAGCTCTTATTTGCGTGGTGTATTCTTTGAAACGCTGATTCTATTCAGTATCTCGTTTTTATGTTTCTTGCCTATTTGTGTTATTTTTCCACTTAGTTTTATCCAGGCTTTCACCATTGCAATGATTTTTGCCTGCACAAACGTAGTGCGTATTGTTGGTCCAATCTTTGGTGCATTGGTTGGTGCTGTGATCGTTTTGACCACATCAGGTGATTTGTATACGATGCTGATGGTTTTTATTGTGGCTGCCTTTGTTCAAGTTCTTGATAATGTTGCGGTATTACCATTGATCATGAAAGATCAGGTCAAAATTCACCCAGTGATCTGTCTACTAGGCGTACTTGCCGGAGGAAAAATAGGTAACATTATTGGAATGATTGTTGCTATTCCGGTAATTGGTGGCATCCAAATTATCTATCGTATCCTAGCAATTGAAATGCGTCGTTTCAAAGCACGCTAACTTTCAGGCATTTATGCGATAGAATCTTCAAAATTCCAAGTAAAAAAGTTGGAATTGTTCCTGCTTTTGCTTATAGTTGCATATTGAATTTTTTCTGACTATGATGGGGACTCCCACAGTTTGATATCTCAGTGAATAGCTTTTATTCGTTCACCATATAACATCACGAAGGACAAATTATGTTGCAGACACATGATAAAGGTCGTCATTTCCCTATTGCGATCCTCTCAACACCTGGCGGGGATTATCTAGCTAAAACTGTAGATCAGCAATTACGATATCTTTTTCATGAAGGTGGGCAGCCAAGTCCTGATACGTTTATTCGTAAGTGTGAGAACTTTCGTTTTCAAAATGGTGAAGGAAAAGGAGTCCTTTATGATTCGATTCGTGGTACAGATTTATACATTTTTTGTGATCCGGGAAATTATGGTGTCACCTATGAACGTCATGGTGTAATTTCACCAATGAGTCCAGATGAACACTTCATGGATCTGAAGCGCCTGTTAGGTGCTGCAAAAAATATGTCACAACGAACAACTGTTGTGATGCCTTTACTTTATGAATCACGCCAGCACAAGATGAAAGGTCGTGAGTCTTTGGACTGTGCCCTTGCACTTCAGGAAATCGTTTCACTTGGTGTTGAAACAGTGATGACAATTGATGCGCACAATTCACATGTGATGAATGCTATTCCAATGCATGGAATGGAAAATCTACACGCAACTTACCAGCTAATTTTAGCCTTTTTAGAAAGAACTAAAGGCAAAGTAAATATCAGTCCAGATGACTTATTGGTCTGTTCTCCTGACTTAGGCGGTATGGAGCGTGCACGTTATTTCGCAGAACACTTCCGTGTTCACCTTTCGGGCTTTTACAAAGTACGTGATTTAACTCGCGTCGTTAATGGTAAGAACCCAATTATAGAACACAAATTTCTTGGCAGCGACGTTAAAGGAAAAAACATTCTCGTTGTTGATGATATGCTTGCTTCCGGTGGAAGTTTGTTAGAAGTTTGTAGAGAGTTAAAGGGTTTAGGCGCCAAAGATATTTATTTATCAGTATCCTATGCTCTTTTCTCAGGTGGCTTTGAAGAATATGAACAGGCCTTTAAGGAAGGTCTTTTCACATGCTTGTTTGGAACCAATGCCACATATGTACCGGATGCACTCGCAGACAATGAATGGTTTGTTGAAGTAGATGTGACAAATTTTATTGCCACATTTATCCATACATTTAATCGAGATGGTTCAATTACGAAGTTGTTGGATAGTACTTCGAAAATTAACCGTCTATTAGGACTAAGTTTACCGAATAGGTAATTATATCGCATTTATCTCATAGGAGAATTTTTTACATGACGAATCGTTTATCTGCTTTACAGGAAGCACGTGCTGGTTACCAGCCAAAATTACCTGCTGTTTTACGCAATGGTGCTAACCAAGTTAGCTTAACTGAAGGAGAAAATCAATATCCTGCATATGATCAGGAAACTTTGGAAGGTCTTTTCCCAAATACTTATGGTCTGCCAATCATTACCTTCGAAGAAGGTAGTAGTGCTGGTCAGGCTGCATTCAAAGTTGGTGTGATTCTTTCTGGTGGTCAAGCACCTGGTGGTCATAATGTGATTGCAGGTCTTTATGATGGTCTTAAGTCTTTAAATCCAGCGAATGAATTACTAGGCTTCAAGGGTGGCCCACAAGGCTTAATGGATAATGACTTTGTAACATTTACTGATGAATTCATCAATGATTATCGCAATACAGGTGGCTTTGACATTATTGGTTCTGGCCGTACAAAACTAGAAGAAGAAGAACAATTCGATTTAGTAGCAGCGAACTGTGAAAAAGAAGGTGTTGCTGCCCTGGTCATTATTGGTGGTGATGACTCCAATACAAATGCTTGTGTACTTGCTGAGTATTATGCGGGTAAAAATGTTCCAATCAAGGTAGTTGGTTGTCCAAAGACAATTGACGGTGACCTGAAAAACGAATTTATCGAAACTAGCTTTGGTTTTGATACCGCAACAAAAGTATATTCAGAGTTAATTGGTAACATTCAGCGTGATGCAAACTCTGCTAAGAAGTATTACCACTTTATTCGTGTGATGGGGCGCAGTGCTTCCCATATTGCACTAGAATGTGCATTGCAAACCCAACCAAACATGTGCTTGATCTCTGAAGAAATCGAGAAAGATGGGTTAACGCTTGAGCAAGTTGCTGAGCAAATTACGGATGTAGTTGTAAAACGTGCAGCAAAAGACCTAAATTTTGGTGTGATTTTAATTCCTGAAGGTATTATTGAATTTGTACCAGCAATGAAAACATTAATTGGTGAACTAAATGATCTGCTAGCGCATGGTAAAACTGCTGAAGAATTTCTTGGTGCACAAGATGAAGTTGCCTTAGAAGCATTAGGCTTAACTGCTGCATCTGCTGCAAGCTTTATTTCGATTCCTCCAGCAATACGTAAACAGTTTGTAATGGACCGTGACCCTCATGGTAACGTTCAAGTTTCGTTAATCGAATCTGAAAAGATGCTGATTGAAATGGTAAAACGTCAACTAGATGTGAAAAAAGCTGCTGGTGAATACAATGGCAAATTTGCTTCTCAGAACCATTTCTTTGGTTATGAAGGTCGTTGTGCAGCCCCAAACAACTTTGATGCTGACTACTGTTATTCTTTAGGTTACACGGCCGCTGCACTATTAGGTGCAGGTAAAACTGGTTACCTATCTTCGGTACGTAATCTTACACAAGGTGCTGACAATTGGATTGCAGGTGGTATTCCTGTTACATCTATGATGAATATTGAGCGCCGTCATGGTCATGATAAACCAGTAATCAAAAAAGCATTAGTAGAGTTAGATGGTTCTCCATTCCAAACATTTGTTGCTAACCGTGATCAATGGGCAGCAGAAAACTGCTATGTATATCCAGGTCCAATTCAATACTTTGGACCAGCTGAAGTATGTGATCAGACTACAATTACGATTCAGTTGGAACAAAACTAATGGCTGAAGCACGTGTTTTAGCCGTAATACCGGCACGTTATGGAAGCACACGTTTTCCTGGTAAAGCACTAGCAGTTTTAGCAGGAAAACCAATGATTCAATGGGTTTATGAGCAAGTAAAGCAAGCAAGCTTGATTGATGAAATTGTTGTTGCCACAGATGACCAGCGTATCATGGACGCTTGTTCTTCTTTTGGTGCAGAAGCGGTTATGACACGTGTTGATCACCAAACTGGTACAGACCGAATTGCAGAAGCAATTGAAGGTAAGAGTGCAGATTTGGTAGTTAATATTCAAGGTGATGAGCCTTTAATATCTCCGCAGGTTTTGGATCAATTGGTTGAGGATATGTTAGCACGTCCTGATGCTGATATGGGAACCGCAGCGGTCCCCTTAGATTTAGATTCAGAAGCAACTACGAATCCGAATGTTGTGAAAGCCATTGTTGCACAAAATGGTTTGGCACTGTATTTTACCCGTTCGACTGCCCCTTTTGCACGTGATGAGCGCCCTCAGGATGCACCCATTTTACAACATTGGGGCCTTTATGCATATCGTCCTAGTTTCTTACATGCTTTTGTAGAGTGGGATCAGAGTCCATTGGAGCGTTGTGAGTCTCTTGAACAATTACGAGCACTAGAAAATGGTGCCAAAATTTATGTCTTAATTACAAATGAGTCTGCTGTCGGAGTGGATACTCCGGAAGATGCAAAAGAAGTAGAACAACTTCTTCTTGCACGTGAGCAACAGGCCTAACTATATAACTTAAATCATTCTTGGTACTGGAGCAGTTGATGGAACAGGTAAAAATTGGGGATTCGATCCTCGTTGGTCAAAAAGAAAAGCCCCTTTTATTTGGAGGGCCTTGTGTAATTGAAAGCTTAGAAAATTGCCTAGAGATAGCAGAGACTGTAGCAGAATATTGTGAAGATTTGGGTATTCAATATGTTTTCAAAGCTTCTTTTGATAAAGCCAACCGCACCAGTATCAATAGTTTTCGTGGACCTGGTTTGGAAAAGGGTTTAGAAATTTTACAAGAAGTCAAAAATCGTACAGGCTTACCACTAGTTACGGATATTCATGAGCCCCAACAGTGTGCAATTGCTGCCGAAGTTGTAGATGTACTCCAAGTACCTGCATTTTTATGTCGCCAAACGGATTTATTGATTGCAGCTGGTGAAACCGGCAAAACGATTAGTGTAAAAAAAGCACAATTTATTGCGCCAGAAGCGATGCGCCCAGTGATTGAAAAATTACGTAGTACAGGTAACCGTAATATTCTTGCAACTGAGCGTGGTTCTAGCTTTGGTTATGGTAATCTAGTTGTTGATATGCGTGGTTTAGAAATTATGAAATCATTGGGTGTACCTGTTGTATTTGACGCAACTCATAGTGTACAGCTTCCTGGTGGGCTTGGGAATGCGACTGGCGGACAACGTGAATTTGCGCCTGTTTTACTTCGAGCTGCATTAGGTGTGGGTATTCAGGGAATGTTTATTGAAACCCATCCAAACCCAGATGAAGCAAAATCTGATGGGCCCAATGCAATTCCACTAAACGAACTAAAAAAAGTATTAAGCGAGGCGGTACAAATTCATGGATTGGTCCAAAGCTTCCAAGATTAAAGCTCTTATTCTTGATGTAGACGGTGTTTTAACGGATGGTACCGTTGGCTATACACCAAATGAAAATATAAAATTCTTTAATATTCGTGATGGTCTCGCAATTGTGCTAGCAATTAAAGCAGGGCTTAAGGTGGGGATTATTTCTGGCCGAGCGGATGAAGTCAATGTGCGCCGTATGAATGAACTTAAGATGCATTTTGGTTATTTTGGCCGTATCAATAAAAGTGCAGCTTTAGATGAATTATTAGAAGAGCATAATTTAACTGAAGAAGAGTGTGCTTACATTGGCGATGATGTCATTGATATTCCACCNGTGCGCCGAGTAGAGATTGGTTGTGCAGTGCAAGATGCTGTTCCTGAACTATTGACATATGCAGATTATCACTGTACTCATAAAGGTGGACAGGGTGCTGTGCGTGAGGTTATTGTGGAAATTTTAAAAGCAAAAGGCCTATGGGAAGAAGCGCTGGAACCTTTCACAAATTTAGATTCATAAATCGATTGGGAATATTATGCTGATTCGGCTCATTATGATGCTTGGAATGGTTGCTTCCATCCAGCTCTACGGACAGAGTAGCTTTGGAGATGACCCCAATCAATCATCCACATTAACCGACTACAGTCTGCCTCTAAAAAACAAAGACGGTGAGCTTGCATACGTTATTCATGGTAAAGAAGCGCTCATTCAGGGAGACCTTATTACCCTTGAAGGTGTGGAGATTAAGATTCTGGAAAAAGGAGTTACAAAAGCCATCATACGTACCCCCAAAATTACCTACAGTCAATCTAAAAAAATTGGTTACAGCAAAGCTACCATTGTAATTCGTGCAGGGCATCAAATTATTAAGGGGGATGGATACGATATTGACCTAATAGAGGAAACATTTTCGATTCGCTCTAAAACCAGAACCATTATTCAAAATTTTAAAAGTCAATCACTTGAAGAAATACCAAAAAGGAATTAGTGTTATATCATGAAGATGCTTAAAACATTATTTTTTATTATTACATTAAGTCTACTTCACATACATAGTTTAAAAGCTGAGGAGCAGGGTAAACAGAAGGCAGAAAAGCCACTTTCCTTGACTAATATTAAGTCTGATCGTAGTAAGATGAGCTTCAAAAAGAAGCAAGCTGTATATGAAGAAAATGTACAGATTCATCATGAAAATGTAAGTATTTACTGCGCGGTCATGACAGTAGATTTCAATGACGATTTGGAAGTTGTTCGAATTGTTGCCGAGTCACCTGAAGGCCAGTTAATTGTGCGTCAGGGAACTAATAAAGCAGTTGGTACAAAAGCAACTTACTCAGAGGTCGATGGTACATTAGTATTTGAGGGAGCTACAACCATTTATGCAGACCAGTTCAAAATCGTAAATGCTGAAAATTTAAAGTACGATGTAACTGAACAACTTTTTTCATATGATGGTGGTGATACTATTATCATGAGCGAGCAGGAAAAACTCAAAGTCTTTGGTGAAGAAGATCCTGAAGAGGATAAAAAAGAAGATGAAGAAGAGTCTGAAGAGCAAGAAACTCCTGCAAAAGACAAGCTTTAAAAGAAAGATCACAAAACGTAATGGCTGAGCCAATTTTGTTGAAAACTGAGCAGTTAAAAAAGAGCTATAAAGGCAAAACTGTTGTTAAAGGTGTCGATTTTTTTATCCGTAAAGGAGAAGTCGTAGGTTTGTTAGGGCCAAATGGTGCAGGTAAGACGACCTCTTTTTATATGGTAATTGGTTTGGTAGAACCAGATTCGGGAAAAGTTTTTTTTGAAGGTGAAGATGTCAGTGAGATGCCAATGTATCAGCGTGCACGCTTAGGTATGGGCTATCTTTCACAAGAACCTTCAATATTCCGAAACTTAACGGTTGAAGATAATGTTATGTGTATTTTAGAAACACTTGACCTCAGCCAAGAAGAACGGAAGCGTCGTTTAAAATTTTTATTGGAAGGCTTAGGTTTGGAAACGAAAGCAAAGCAAAAAGCAATGACCTTAAGTGGTGGTGAATCTCGCCGTTTGGAAATTACGCGTGCTTTAGTCACCAATCCTAGTTTTATCATGCTGGATGAACCTTTCAATGCCATTGATCCAAAAACAGTACATGAGGTTCAAAAAATGATTGCACAACTAAAGGCCATGGGAATGGGCGTGTTGATTACTGACCACAGTGTACGTGAAACTTTGGATATTGTAGATAGAGGTTATATCATGAGCGAAGGTGAGATCCTTTGTGAAGGAACAAGGGATTATTTAATTAATGACCCCAAAGCCAAAGAAGTCTATCTAGGTGAAAATTTCTCTGTTTAAGGTTGCGGATACCTTAAGCATTTAAACGACAACCACCAGAAAAGAAGGAGAGACACGATGGAAAAAATCGTAACTGCTCGGCACTTCCAACTATTCCAGCATGTAAAAGACCATATCAATGGCCGGTTGAGCGAACTAGAAGAAAAACATAACAAACTAACCTCCGTTAGGGTGGTCATTGACCATCAAAAAAACATATTCAAATCAGAATTGATTGTACATGGTAAACGTATAAATATTGAGGCCGATGCTACAGATCATGATATTGAAACATCATTTGAAATGGCATTTGCAAAAGCAGAAAAGCAGTTGAGGAAGCACTTCGAAAAGATGAAAGATCATCAGCATACTCCAATTTCTCAAATTGAGTGTGAATTAGAAGAAGAACATATGAATTCAGTTAGTGTTTAACTGCTTTAAATAAATGAATATTAGCCCCGTTATGCAGCGGGGCTTTTTTGTTGCTCAGCTACACTACTTGGTAATCGAAAAAGTGTGTATGAATAGTTTGTTTATATTTGTTTTAGTTGGGCTAAAATGAAGCAACTGAAAGGGTATTAGATGAAACCACTGTTTTTAATTTGTTTGTTGAGTTTTTCTTTTTTTACATTTAGTAAAGAGCTAATTGATTTTATTCCTGCTAGTATCCAGACTATTGTTAAAGTCGATAAGGATAAATTATTCAATGACCCAGTAACTCAAGAACTTTTGGCACCATTTGAGACGCAAATAGATAGTGTCCAAGGGATGATTCAGCAGTTTGTTGGGCTTGATTTAAAGCTTATTAGTACGTTTTGGTTTTTAAGTGACAAAAAAGATTCAAGCGTTCTTGTTGGTGAAGGGTTTCTTGATGTTGACTCTATAACAAATACGATGGGAAAAATGCCCAATGTGGAACAGCGTATTGTTCCTGGTATTTTATTTGTTGCAGATTACGATGACGATGAAACAGGTAAAGAAAAAACAATCCTAGTTTTTAGCGAGAGATATGTTGTAATGGGAGATCGTGAAGTAACTGGATTTCTTGCACAGGCATGGCTGGGTAAAACAGAAGTTTTTACTCAAGACAATAAACAACTCAGTTGGTTTAATACTAATTCTGGTCTTGTAGTTGCTACAATTTTATGTGAACTTGGAGTATTGCCAGATATGGACCCAAATATTGCTTTATATGCTAAAGGCCTGGCTGCCGTTGTTGATACAAATAATGAGACGCTTGAAGTTAAAATCATAATAAATACTGCGCATGAAGACCACGCGAAAGCAATCGTTGGCATTGCTGAAAATGCAATAGTTTTAGTTAAAGATCACCCAAACTTACAAGCAGGCTTTATTCAAAAAATTTTGACTAATGTTATAGTTTCAGCAGATGGAAAAGATGTACGACTCAACATCATAGTGACTCAGGAAGAGATTTTGAGTTTATTACAAGAGAATTAAATTTTTAATAGTAAAACGCTACTTATTATAGCTAATACCATTTATGAATTTACAGGTTTTTAAGGTATATTCATCCTCTTCATATTTGTTTTATAATTTAAAGGTTTATACTAGGGAAAATTAGCAGAAAATATCTATCACTTTGTGATCTATTTAGTAAATATGTCTATGATGGCTAAGTGAAATTTGATAAAGGAACATTTATGAAGTCATTTTTGATTTTTATTTTAGTTGGGCTTTTTTCAGCTTCCGCTGAATCACCACTCACAAATTTTTTGGATACGCCTTTAAAGGAAGGTCAAGATACTGTTTATTCTCCAAGCTTGCAGCTTGTTTGGGATCGTCTAAAAGAGAAAGCTGGTGGATCTATTGAAATGGAAGATCAACCACTATTAGTGAATCAATTAAATGATCGTAAACTTGCTGACAAATATTTCCCAGAAGGTAGCATTTTGGCTTTAGCAGGAGAGTATCGCCGTAGTCAGGTACCTAAATTAGAAAAATCACTAAAAAGAAAATATGGTAAAGATGCGCCAGATTTGCCAAAGGGTTTATATAAATCAGGCAAGAACTTTGTAGCCTTTTCTTATTTTTCTCGTGATTTATCTTTTATTCAAACTCTTGACCCCTTTGCAGACAAAGCAATGCCTTTTCTTACTGCAGATGGAGTAAAGTCTGTTAAAGCTTTTGGAACTCAAGCCGCTACCGCAAATATTCAGATTTTTGACTATCAAGATAAAAATCACTTTACACTATATATCAAATCGAATGTGAAAGATGAATATTTTATTTTATCTAAAATTGCTAAGCCTGCGACTATGCAAGCAGCCGTTGAGCACGCCTATCAAGCAGTCCGTCAGAAACGCTCGGCATTTACTCGTTTTGACATTGGTGATGAGCGTGTCATTTATATGAATGATATTCGTGATGGCGATGTGTTTGCAATACCCTTTATTCAATTTGATTTATCAAAGAATTATGAAGAGTTATTAAATAAAAAAATACTCAATGAAAAATTTGCTGGTTTAGGCTTAAAGGCTGCCTCTGAGCAAGTAAAATTTGAACTTCATGAAAAAGGCTTAAGTGCTGATGCGAAGGCTGTAGAAGAGAATCATTTTGCGGAAGCTTCAAAGCCCCGAAAGTTTGTGTTCAACAAGCCTTTTTTGCTATCTGTGTGGCGTAAGGGTGCTAAAGAACCTTACCTTGCGATGTGGATAGAAACCACGAACTTTATGAGTTCAGTAGCTAAATAAAGTGATCTTGGAAGAACATTTAGATCATCTTTAAGTTCTAGTAGGAGCTATTCCTCATGAAGACAAGTTTTCTGACTCCTCTACATTTGCCCGAACTTTCTTAGGCTTGTATAACTTTATTCTAGGCCGAGTTCTTTGGGCGTTTGATTAAGTAGGTCACAAAGCTTAGCCTTGGTCGTCTTATTGGGCTTATGTTGTTCATTGACGATGCGCCATACAGTTAGATAATGAACTTCACTTGCCTTGGCGAGGCTTTTAATGGTATAGCCTTCGCGCATCATTGCGGTCATTAATAAACCGTTTTTCTGGTGAAGAGGGCGCATTTTTACCATGATCTAGTTCCTTTGTTGAGACGTTTCTTTTTATGTTTTATATACTGTAGCACTTTCTTGAGATTCAACTAATCCGAATGCATGAATTCATTGCTTGCAGTTCTCAGCCTGTTCGTTATGTTATTCTTTCATGTCTTTAGCTGAAAAACCCTATTTATTATCTATCTTTTTCAGCACGAAATTCAATTTTATTTAAGTTTTAACTATTTGAAAGTAGGTGTGTTATGGCTTTATGGGGCGGTCGATTTAGTGAAAAAACCAATGATTTAGTAGCGAAATTAAGTGAATCGATTTCCTATGATCAGCGTTTATATGCCCATGACATTGCAGGTAGCACCGCACACGCTAAGATGTTGGCAAAGCAAGGAATTATCCCGCAAGAAGATGCAGATCAAATTGTTGCTGAGTTAGCAAATATTCTAAAAGAGATTGATGCAGGTGACTTTGAATTCAAGGAAGAGTACGAAGATATTCACATGAATATTGAGTCTCGTCTTATCGAACGCATTGGGGATGCAGGTGGGCGTGTCCATTCAGGCCGTAGTCGCAATGATCAGGTAGCAACCGATATTCGTCTATACCTTCGTGATGAACTAGACTCTTGTATTGGTTTAATTAAGAATGTGATGCAATACACTGTAGAATTAGGGCGCAAATACCAAGATGCTATTATGCCTGGCTTTACTCACCTTCAACATGCACAGCCTGTATTATTTGCCCATCACTTGTTAGCTTATGTTGAAATGTTTGACCGGGACCGTGAGCGTTTAGAGCAACTTCGTGGCCGTATTAATCGTCTTCCATTGGGTGCTGGTGCACTTGCTGGCTGTACCTTACCATTAGACCGTCATTACGTGGCAGAGCAACTTGGTTTTGATTCTGTTATTCAGAATTCGATGGATGCTGTTTCGGACCGTGATTTCATGATTGAATTATTGTCTAACTTTTCAATTTTGATGATGCATTTAAGCCGTTTGTCTGAAGACATTATTTTTTGGAAGTCACAGGAAGCAAGTTTTATTGAGTTAGGTGATGCATTTTGTACGGGTTCTAGCTTAATGCCGCAGAAAAAGAATCCAGATATTGCAGAACTAACGCGTGGAAAAAGTGGCCGTGTATATGGATCTTTAGTAAGTCTGTTAACTTTGATGAAGGGCTTACCTCTTTGTTATAACCGTGATATGCAGGAAGACAAAGAACCTGTATTTGATGCATTGGATACAGTGAAGATGATTCTAGCGACATTTGGTCCAATGGTCGCGAGTATTGAAATTGATGAAGCTCGTATGCTTGAAGCGGCATCTGATCCCGCATTAATGGCAACAGATTTGGCAGAGTGGTTAGTGAAAGAAGGTGTTCCCTTCCGTACTGCCCACCACCGTGTAGGTGCTTTTGTTGGTTGGTGCAATGAGCATAATAATGCTTTGGATGCTGTTAGTCTTGATCAAATGCAGGAAACAATTCCTGAGGCCAAAGCAGAATGTTTGGATTTATTTGACCCAAAGCGTTGTGTTGCAGCACGTGATTTTGTTGGCGGAACAGCGCCTAACCAGGTTCATTATCAGCTTGCTCGTTGGGAAGCAATTTTTCAAGGTAACTAATGGCTAGTAGTACGGTAGAAGATTATTTAAAACAGATTTACCTTGAGCAGCAACTATTAGAAGGTAATGTTCCTTCTGGGCGTATTGCCGAACTCATGGAGGTTGCCCCGGGTACAGCGACCTCAATGCTTAAAACTTTGGAGAAGTCTGGTCTTGTCGTATATAAGAGTCGAAACGGGGCTCGTTTAACCGAAAATGGTGAAGCTTTGGCCATTCATGTATTGAGGCGGCATCGTTTAATTGAGCAGTTTTTGGTTGAGGTATTGGAGTATGATTGGGGTGAAGTACATGAAGAAGCGGAATTACTTGAGCATGTTATTTCAGAAAAGCTCTTAGGTAAAATTGACCATCACCTTGGCTATCCTGAGGTAGACCCTCATGGAGATCCCATTCCATCTGCAGCTGGTATTCTCCGTCAACGTGAATTAATACCACTGGCTGCATGTTCGAAAGGGCAGAAAATTAAAATTGCTCGTATTTTAAATCAAGGAAAGAAATTTTTAGATTATTTGAGTGAGCGTGAGTTATTACCTGGTGCGATTGTTGTGGTTGAGGATGTTGATGAAATAGCAGATGCTATAACTGTCAAAACGGCTTCAGGTGATTCATTTTTTCTAGGAGTACGCACAGCAGCTGACATTTTAGTGCAGCAAAATTAAGAAATCGCTAGAGGTCGAAATTGTCAACGGATATTTTCATTGTTAACATTGTCTTATTTATCATCGGGGTCTACATCCTTATTAAAGGCAGTGATATTTTTGTAGAAGGAGCTGCATCAGTTGCACGTAAATATGGTGTACCGGATATTGTTATTGGGTTAACCTTAGTATCTATTGGTACTTCATTGCCTGAATTAGCCACAGATATTGTCGCAGCTAAAGCGGGAACACCAGAAATTGCCATGGGTGTTATTCCAGGCAGTAATATTGCCAATGTGTTATTAATTCTTTCTACTGCAGTTATTCTTGGTAAAGGCTTAAATATTGATCAAAAAGTTTTCCGTAGAGATGCACTCTTTATGCTCTTTAGCTTTTTTGTTTTTGCGGGGATGTGCTATCTACCTCCAGGAAATTGGGAATTCTCTCGCATAGATGGTATTATTCTTTTAGTTCTATTCTTTGGATACACATATCGGCTCTTGAAGGACCGTGAAGTTGAGGATGAAGAAGATGACGAAGCTGAGGAACAACTTTCTTTGGGAAAATCTATTACCTTTATTTTGTTGGGTGGAATTGGTGTTGTTGTAGGTGCAACACTCATGGTCGAAAATGTTGTGTGGTTTGCAGAGAAAATGAAAGTACCAGCTGAGATCATTTCCGTAACGATTGTTGCGATTGGTACATCTTTACCTGAATTAGCCGTCACCGTTGCAGGGGTGAAAAAAGGAAAGAAGAATATTGCACTTGGTAATGTCATTGGTTCAAATACCTTTAATTTAATTTTAGTTATGGGCGTAACCGGTGTTATTATGCCAATACCTGTTGGCAAAGAGGTTGGCTATATCTTTATACCTCTTATGTTAGCCGTTGGCTTATTCCTCGTCTTATTTATGCGCACAAATTGGAAAATTTCTGTAAAAGAAGGGTGGATCATGATGATCGCCTACATCCTATTTACATGTCTGAACTTATATTTGATTTTTAACCCAATTGAGCGAAAAATACAAGGAAATACGCAAATCGAACAAACACAATTGGATGATCAGGTTCAAGAAAAATGAAAAAAACTTTAATAAAAGGTGGACAAAAATGCGAAATTTAAGTATATTATGCGTTCTTGTGCATTTTTTTGTACCATTTTGTGTCTTTGAACTAGCGGCAGCTGATGGGTCAAAGTCGCAACAGAATAGGATTCTTCGTAAGGAGAATTTGATTTTGAAGGCTGAGTTAGCACGGCTCGAAGAGTTATTGCAAAAACAACGCCTGCTTAATGCCGAATTGGCATTTGAGTTGAAAGAACTGAAGGATAAGCTGACGGTCTATGAGATTCAGGCTGCAAACCTAAAGATCAATCAAACTGCTGATGCAAAGGTACTGGAAAAACAATTTCTGTACCGACTTTCTCAGTACGATTTACTCGTCGAGAAATTGCAGAAAGAAGCACAAGTATTTGAAAAGTATTTAAAAACTGTATTAGATGAAATGGCAGTTCATCCTAGTACAGCATTGACTGAAACACTTATAAGTCGCTACGAATTACTGAAAGATGTGATTCGGGAAGTTGAAACTGTAAGTGATATAAGCAATGAGGAAGCGATAAGAGTGGTTCCCATTGACTGCCGCATCATGATGTTAGATGATGATTTGTCCATCGTAATATTGGATAAAGGTCTCAAACACCGTATGCAACCTGGAAGTGAATTTCAGGTCAAGTCTTCTAAGGGTTCCGTTCTTCTAAAAGTTTTACATGTTCGTAATAATATTAGCGCAGCTGTTGTTATTACGGGAAGTTTTGATAGCCTCGGCGTTGGTGCAATTGCAACAGCAGTTAGCAAAGACAAAGAGGAATAAGTCTGAAAATCCAAAATCGGATCGATATATTATGGAAAAAAGAGCAATTAGCAAATTCGTACGCGTATCTGCTTTCAAAGCACGTGAAGTTGCTCGCTTAATCCAGGGAAAACCAGCGGTAGAGGCATTGGCAATTTGCAAATTCTCACCTCGTAAGTCTGCTGATTTGATTGGTAAAGCGTTAGCATCTGCTGTAGCAAATGCTGAAAACGATGCAAAGAATCCAGTACCTCGCGTTAATTTGTACGTAAAAGAAGCCGTTGTGGGTGAAGGCCCAACGATGCGCCGTATTCAATACAAGTCACGTGGACGCGCAGGACGAATCCGTAAACGTTCAAGCCACATTCGTATTGTGGTAAGTGACGAAATCTAATAAAGGACGATAAACATGGGGCAAAAAGTAAACCCAATTGGTTTTCGTGTAGGCGTAACTAAAGATTGGCGCAGCCGTTGGTTCGCGGATAAGAACAGCTTTGGTGATATGTTACATGAGGATTTAAAAATTCGTAGTTTTGTCAAGGGAGAACTATCCCAGGCAGCTGTTTCTCGTGTACAAATCGAGCGTTTTGCAAACCGTATCCGTGTAACTGTATACAGTGCACGTCCAGGTTTAGTGTTCGGTCGTAAGCGTGCAGACTTAGATCAGTTAAAAGAAAAGTTGTTCAAAATGACAGGCGGTAAAGATATCTTTATCGATGTTATTGAAGTTAAACGTCAAGAAATCAACGCACAATTAGTTGCGGAATCTATTGCACAGCAAATTGAGCGTCGTGTTAGTTTCCGTCGTGCAATGAAAAAAGCGACACAATCTGCTATGGATCAAGGTGCCATTGGTATCCGTATCCGTTGTGCAGGTCGTTTAAACAATGCAGAATTGGCACGTCAAGAACAAATGCGGGATGGTAGTGTACCACTTCACACACTTCGTGCAAATGTTGATTATGGAACAGCAGAAGCACAGACACCTGCTGGTAAAATTGGAATTAAAACTTGGATTCATATCCCTGAAAACATTAAGGAGCTAGAAAATGCCGCAAATTCCCAAAAGGGTAAAGTACCGAAAGGTGCAAAGAGGAAGCCGGGCCGGCAACGCGCAAAAAAGCAATAAATTAGACTTCGGTGATTACGGTCTACAGGTTATGGATCGTGGATGGATCACCAATCGTCAAATTGAAGCTGCGCGTATTGCGATTACCCGTCGCATGCAACGTAAAGGTCAGGTATGGATCCGTATGTTCCCTGATAAGCCTATCACTGCTAAGCCATTAGAAGTACGTATGGGTAAGGGTAAAGGTAACGTAGACGCTTGGGTAGCTGTAGTTAAGCCAGGCCGCGTAATCTTTGAAATCACTGGTTGTTCTGAAAATGTAGCACGAGAGGCATTCTCTCTAGCTGCGAACAAACTACCAGTTTCATGCAAAATGTTAAAACGTTCTTAATAAGAGGAACACGATAATGAAAAATAAAGAAATTCGTGAATTGACCTCTCCGGAACTTGCAAAGCAGTTGGAAGAGTCTCGTCGTGAGTATTTGAATCTTCGTATTCAATCTAAGACAGGACAACTTGAAAATCCTGCTCGTATCCCAGCGGTACGTCGTCTGATTGCAAGATTACTTACTGAAAAGAACGCACGTAAGCAGAAGGAAGTGGCCGGATGAGTGAAGTAGAAGCCAAAGAAAGCCGTAACCTACGTAAAAGTCGTGTAGGTGAGGTCGTAAGTTCGGTGCAGGATAAAACGATTGTCGTTCGCGTAGATCGTCGTTCTGCTCATAAGTTGTATAAAAAAGTTGTTACTTCTAGCAAGAAGTTTCACGTACATGACGAATCCAACACTGCTAAGGTGGGTGACGTAGTAAAAATTACTGAGTGTCGTCCATTAAGTAAGCTTAAGCGCTGGCGCCTTGTTGAGATCGTTCGTCCAGCTGGTGAATAAGGAGTTGTGCTATGATTCAAATGCAATCTAATTTGACAATTGCGGACAATTCCGGTGCTAAGCGTGTACAAACGATCACAGTTTTAGGTCAGCAAAAGAAGTTTGCTAGCGTTGGTGACGTGGTTACAGCTTCTGTGAAAGAAGCTCAGCCTGACGGTAACGTTAAAAAAGGTGATGTTGTACGTGTTGTTGTTGTTCGTACGAAAGCTGCGATTCGTCGTCCTGACGGTCAAGTAATTCGTTTTGACAGCAATGCTGGTGTTGTAGTTGACAAAGATGGTAACCCACGTGGTACTCGTATCTTTGGTTCTGTTACACGTGAGCTACGTGACAAGAAGTTTATGAAAATTATCTCTTTAGCGCCGGAGGTGCTGTAATGAGTAAGAAAATTAAAATTAATGACACCGTCGAAGTAATCGCAGGTGATTTCAAAGGTCAATCTGGTAAAGTTCAGGAAATTGATCGTAAGAAGAGCCGTCTGCGTGTTGAAGGTGTTAAGAGTGGTAAGAAGAAAACCTTGAAACCGAATCGTATGAATCCTCAAGGTGCTCTAATTGACCGTCATGAGTACATTCACATTTCTAATGTGAAAGTGCTAGTAAGCGAAGACATCTCGTCTGGCGATAACGCTTAATCTGGAGACCTGAATTATGTCCGTATTACAGGAACAATATAAGACTAAGATCGCCAAAGAGCTTTTCGAAAGTGGCGATTTCCCTAATGTTATGCAAGTTCCAAAACTTGAGAAAGTAGTCATTTCTTCAGGTATTGGTACTAACAAAGACCGTGAAGTATTTAAAGAAGCAGAAGTATTGCTATCGGCAATCACTGGTCAAAAGCCAGTAGCAACTCGTTCTCGTAAGAACATTGCTGGTTTCAAGTTACGTGAAGGCCAAAATGTTGGTTTAAGTGTAACTCTTCGTGGTAAGAAAATGTATGATTTTGTTTATCGTTTGATCAACATAGCACTTCCACGTGTTCGTGATTTCCGTGGAGTATCTGGCAAAGCATTTGATGGCTTTGGTAATTACTCTTTAGGTATCACAGATCAGTCGATTTTTACAGAAACGAATTTGGATAAAATGAAGCACACCATCGGTATGAACATCGCGTTTGTGACTAATACTGGTACAACAAACGAAGATGCATACAAGCTCCTAGAGCTTATGGGTATGCCATTCGCAAAATAACGGAGTTAATAATATGGCTAAAAAATCTCTTGTAGCTAAGTCTAAGCGCCCTGCGAAGTTCAAGGTTCGTGAGTATAATCGTTGCGAAAAATGTGGTCGCCCACGCGCTTATATCCGTAAGTTTAAACTGTGCCGTCTTTGTTTCCGCGAGCTAGCGGATAAGGGAGAAATCCCTGGTATTACTCGGGCCAGTTGGTAAGTGGAAGGAATCAGAAAATGAGTTTTAGTGATCCTATTGCAGATATGTTAACACGAGTGCGTAACGCACAGAGTGCTGAGCATGTGTCTGCTGCTATGCCATCTTCTTTACAGAAAGTTGCTGTTGCAAAAGTATTGAAAGAAGAAGGTTACATCACGGATTTCCGTGTTGAAGGTGATGGTCCCAAGAAAGAATTGATTGTGGATCTAAAGTATTATAAAGACAAACCAGTCATCAGTGGTCTAAAGCGTATTAGCAAACCATCTTGTCGTATTTATGTACCGGCAAAAGAAATTCCTGCTGTACGTGGTGGCTTAGGCGTTGCGTTGTTATCTACTTCTCAGGGTGTTATCTCTGGTCGTGAGGCAAAGAAGCGTAAAGTTGGTGGCGAAGTAATCTGTTACGTTTGGTAAGTCAAAAGGAGTAAATTATGTCCCGTATTGGTAATAAACCAATCAAACTTGGAGCTGGAACTACGGTTGATATTAAAGATCGTGATGTTACAGTCAAAGGGAAGAAAGATACTTTGTCTTTGACTTTACCCGAGTTGATTGATGTTGAAGTTGATGGCGACACTGTATTGGTGAAGCGTGCAAATGAAAGTCGTAAGGCGAAGTCTAATCATGGTCTAGCACGTACACTTGTCAACAATATGGTTGTTGGTGTTGATACTGGTTTTACAAAGCAGTTAGAAATTCGTGGTGTTGGTTACCGTGCAGCTGTTGCAGGCAATAGCCTGAGTTTAACGCTTGGTTTCTCACATCCAGTTGATTATCCGATCCCTGCTGGTATTACAGTTACTGTTGAGAAGAATGTAAATATTACAGTAACAGGTGCTGACAAGCAATTGGTTGGCCAGGTAGCTGCTGAAATTCGTGCTTACCGTAAGCCTGATGCCTACAAAGGTAAGGGTGTACGCTATGTTGGTGAGTATGTTATCCAGAAAGAAGGTAAAACTGCGTAAGCGGTTTGAGAGGTTAGTATGGCTAAAAGAAATAGAAAAGAACAAAGAGCACGTCGTCATTTTCGTATTCGTAAGAAAATTTCTGGAACAAGTGCAACTCCACGTATGTCTGTTTATACGTCAGAGAAGCATATCTATGTACAGTTCATTGACGATGTAAATGGTGTGACTTTGGCATCCGCCTCAACGGTGTCTTCTGAGTCTAAAGAGCAAGGTATTAAAGCAAATCTTGACGGAGCTGCATTCCTTGGTAAACTTGCTGCTGAAAAAGCGAAAGCTGCTGGTATTGAGTCTGTTGTTTTTGATCGTGGTGGTTTTGCTTATCACGGTCGTGTAAAAGCGATTGCTGATAATGCCCGTGAAGCTGGTCTGCAGTTATAATAATTAGGAGAAAGACAGTGTCTAATAATTTTGAAAAAGGATCTGCTGACGAGACTCCGGAGTTTGAAGAGCGCGTTGTTAATATCAACCGCTGTAGCAGTGTAGCCAAAGGTGGACGTACCTTTAGTTTCAGTGCCTTGGTTGTAGTGGGGAACCACAAAGGTCAAGTAGGTTTCGGCCTTGGTAAGTCTCTGGAAGTAGCTGATGCGATTCGTAAAGGTGCTCAACTTGCACGTAAGAATCTGATTACACTACCATTGAATGGTGGAACAATTCCTCATGACGTGAATGCAAAGTTCCGTGGTGCTCGTGTATTGATGCGTCCAGCATCTAAAGGTACCGGTTTGATTGCTGGTGGAGCAATGCGTGCAGTATTGGAACTAGGTGGTGTTCATGATGTATTGGCAAAATCTCTAGGTTCTAACAATCCAGTAAACGTTGTTCGTGCAACGGTTGAAGCAATCGAAGCCCTTGAGAGTAAAGAAGAAATTCTTTCTAAACGCGGATTAGCGTAAGGAGTTATGTCATGAAATTAAGTAGTTTAAAAAATACAAGCAAGCGTCAGAGTCGTAAGCGTGTAGGTCGTGGCCCAGGAAATAACTGGGGTCGTACATGTGGTCGTGGTGAAAAGGGTCAAATGTCCCGTAGTGGTGCATCTCATCGTCCTTATTTCTCTGGTGGTCAGATGCCTTATTTCCGTCGTTTACCAAAGCGTGGTTTTAAGAGCATGAGCCACAAAGACTTCGCTTTAATTAACGTTGTAGATCTTGAGAAGCATTTCGAAGCAGGCGAAACTGTAACAGCGGAAGCTTTACAGGCGAAACACCTGATTACTTCTTTAGGTGCTGGTCTTAAGATTCTAGGTTCTGGTGAAATCAGTAAAGCATTGACAGTTGTTGCAGATGCTGCATCACAGAGTGCAATTGCTAAAATTGAAGCTGCTGGTGGAAAAATTACTTTTGGGGAGTAATTTCTTTAATTGGTTTAAAGAAATCCTCACAATTTTCACTTATAAGGTGTAGCTTTAGATGTTATCATTATTTACCAATTGCTGGAAGATTCCAGCTTTACGTAGGCGTTTACTTTTCACATTGGGTCTGCTAGTTGTTTGTCGATTAGCGGCCAATGTGCCATGTCCGGGTGTTGATCCTGATGGATTAGCTAAGATGTTTGAAGAAATTGAGAACAATGCAGGAACAGGTAAAGTTGCTGGTATGCTTAATATGTTTACCGGTGGTGCTTTAACCCAGTTTGCAGTTGCTTCTTTGGGGATTATGCCCTATATCACAGCATCCATTATTTTTCAGTTGATTGGTCCATTATGGCCCAAAATTGAGCAATGGAAGCGTGAGGGTGAATCGGGATTCCAAAAGTTAACTCAATGGACACGTTATCTAACACTTTTAATTTGTGTTGTTCAGGGTTATATGCTTGCTATTGCAATGGAGAATCCAGGTTCTCTTATTGGTAGTGTGAACAATATCCAGGTTGTTATGGATCCAGGTATGGCATTCCGTATCCAAACAGTTATTATCTTAACTTGTGGTACATTAATTTTAATGTGGCTAGGTGAGCAGATTACTGAAAAGGGTATTGGTCAGGGTGCTTCTTTGATCATTACAATTAGTATTATTAACTCGATTCCTGGTGCGATTAACATGGTTGTTGAGCGTTTCCAAATGGAAGGTGAAGGAAGTCTAGAAGCTACTCATATTCTGATTCTTTTTGCATTATTCATTGGTGTAACTGCTGCAGTAACAGCATTATCAATGGCTGTTCGTAAACTTCCGATCCAATATGCACGTGCTCGTGCAGGTCGAAGTTCTGTAAGCGCACCTCAAACTAGTTTCTTTCCATTGAAATTAAACTATGCAAACGTAATGCCAATCATTTTTGCGAGTACTTTATTGGCTATTCCGCCGGTAGCTTTAGATTGGATGTCTCGCAGTGCATCTGGGACAGAAGGTAGTTTTGCTGCTTTCATGCGTTCATCAGCTGGATTTTTACAGCCATATTTTAATCCAAGTAATGGAAAATATGTTGTTGTTTACGGTCTTTTAGTATTATTCTTCTGTTTTTTCTGGGTAGCGAATCAGTTTAACCCAATTAAAATTGCGGATGATCTTAAGCGTTCTGGTGCTTATGTGCCTGGTTATCGTCCTGGTGACGAGACAGCATCTCATATTGACTGGACAATGACACGTGTCACAACCGCTGGTGCAGTATTCTTAACGATCATAGCAGTATTGCCCTTTATCTTTACTTTATCATTAGGAATGGATTTCACCTTTACTCAATTTTTTGGTGGTGCGAGTCTGTTAATTATCGTAGGGGTAATGTTGGATACATTAAATCAAATGCAGTCCCATGTACTGACATTTGGTGGTTATGAAAACCTTGTAAAGGGTCCTCGTATCCGCAACCGTCGTGGAGCACCTGCTTCTAGCCTTGAAGGCTAATGCAGAACTAGTTTCAAGCCGTACTTTATAGTGCGGCTTTTTTTTTAACCAGGAGAGTTACAAATGGCATTTCCAGATGCTTTACAAAATTTGAAATATCAAGACTTCATTAAGTACTTGAGTGAGAATGACCGTTATGAGACGTCTAAGCGCTGGACAGACCGTTTGCCTTTACCTGCTGTACGCTTTTACTTCAACTTATTTGGACATATTGCTCGTGTAGGTTGGCGCACTCCTAAAGATGGTGCCTTTCATGATGCTTCCGTAGTAGCCTTTAAAATTATGCGTTCTTGTGAGCGTGCTGGCGGTAAGGTTTTAATTGAAGGCCTTGAACATACGCGTGAATTAAAGCAACCCCCAGTGATTATTGCTAATCATATGAGCTTACTTGAGACTGTAACTTTAGGTGCTGTTTGTGGTTCAATTTGCCCTACGACTTTTGTGGTGAAAGAAAGCCTTTTAGACTACCCTGCATTAGGTAATGTTTTACAGAAGATGCAGGCAATCTCAGTAACGCGTAAAGATGCGAAAGCAGATCTTAAAACTGTGATGACTGAAGGTAAAAAGCGCCTTCAAAATGGTGTTGGTGTTATTGTTTTTCCTCAGAGTACGCGTGATGTTGAGTTTGATAGTAGTCAATTCAATAGCCTAGGTGTCCGTCTTGCAAAGAGTGCGAAAGCACCGATTCTGCCCCTTACTTTGCAAACGAATTACCTTGAAAATGGTCGCCTTATTAAAGACTTTGGCCCTATTAACGTTTCCAAACCCATTCGTTATTCATTTGGTCCTGTTATTCAGGAAGTGAAAGACGTAAAGGCGACCCATGAGCAAATTGTAGATTTTATTTCTGGTAAGTTAAAATCTTGGGATTTACCTGTAAAATAAAGTTTGTTAGTTTTTTCTTATAGATCCGACTAATACTTGTATCAATGAGAGCAGTTTTTTTTGTTAGAAACCATTGTTTTATGGTCGAAGAGTTGTCTGCTTGTGTTATCCTATACAAACAAAATTTGATTGATAGATGTATCCAAAGGAGAAAATGGAATGATTTGTGGTGGTTGCCAGCAAAAAATAGAAAACTATTATACGCAATGTCCAACATGTGACTTATACCTTTATCCAGATAACCCATGGGGCCTTAAGAAGGTCATTCCTTTTGTCTTAGTTATCACCTTAGTATACGGCGCTCTTGTTTCCGGATTTATCTACACCTCCGAAACTTTTGCTAAATATTTTGCGGACCCTATCACTATTTTAATTCCTGGGTTTGCTATTTGGGCTTTATACTTAATTAAATTTCATGTTGCACAAACTAAATATCAACTTGCAACTTTAGAACATTTACAAACTATACAAAAGGATTTTAAAGGTGGAAGTTTGATTCAAGCATTCACCGCAACTTGCTCAGTTGCAATGGTAAAAAAACTAAGTGCCTCCATACCCTTTCAGCGTTTATTGTGGTTTGAGGCTTATTTGAAGACCTGTTCAAATCAAAAAGCAGATGCATTACATGGCATGCAGGAACACTTTCAAAGTGATTGGGATTCTTTAGAGTCTTCTACTTCCTCGATTCAATATTATGTTTGGTTTTTACCGACGGCTGGTTTCTTAGGAACTGTTTATGGCATGACCCAGGCCTTATCCAAATTTAGTGGAGCACTCACAAATGATTTGGCATTTGAAAGCTCACTAATTGAAACAACTAAAGGTCTGTCTGTTGCATTCAATTCCACCTTTATTGGCTTACTAGCTGTCATTCCTGTTTTATTTTATGCCACTTATGCCAAACGCCTTGCGCGAACATTAATTGAACGTTCGGATCGTTATTTTGCATTTTTATTAGCGAATCCACCTAAACTAGAACAGACTGATAGCGAAGAGGATGTGGATAAGGATAGGACTATGGAATTTACATATCCTAAGCCACCCCCAGTCAGGCAGCAACTTAATGAAGAGGCAAATGTTGCAGCGCAAGCCAATTTACCTAATTTGAGCAAAGAAGATCATGAAGCAGAAACGGAATATTTATTTCGAGATTCATCTGAAGAAACTGAAAGTAAGCCAATTGAACGTCCAGAAGAGTAGGACTTTTCTTAGTGAGGTATCGTCGTCGTCATTCTGAGGGAAGCTGGTTTGAGAACCATAGTCTTCCGTTTTTATCTATCATGCTGGGTGTTATTAGCGTGATGGTTTTAACGAATATGCTTTTTGCAGTTCGCCAAAAACAAGATCAAGAACAAAAGAATGCAGTACAATTAATTGGCGTACCCAAGAACTATGTTCCAGTTTATATTCGCTGTGGTGCAACTAAGATTTCGTGGCAAGAAGAAAGTGAATGGGTTGGTATAGATTTAGACCCACTTTCTAGTTCTGGGAACCGCTCTATAGAAGACTTTATGCAATATTTGAGTGATATAGTCAAAAGCAGCCAGACTTTGGGATTTGAGGATAAGCAACATTCCATTATCATTTGGGTTGAACCTAATGGAAGTGAGCTTGCAATGGAAGTGCAAGGCATAATTTATTATAATAAGTATCCATTGCGAGTTGGTCTTTTACCTGTTTTAGAAGGTGAAACTATTCTTGCTAGTCACGGTGGTGCACCATGATTAAAAGTGACTTTTCAGTACTTGTAGATGTGATATCCAATATTGCAGGGATGATGGTTTTATTTGCCTGTATTATGCTTTGGCAAGATGTAAAAGAAGATGAGGTACATGGAGAGTTAGCCAAGCCAATCAAATACCCTTTAGCATATGTCTCCAATAAAAAAAGTGTCATTTTAGCCGTAAAAAATGGTTATTTGTACCAAATGCCGAGTCAGGAATTATTAGATGCAGCGATGGCAGAATCTGCAGACAATGGTGCTTTTAGGAATTTGAAAATTTCGGTAAATGGTATGGAGGCACAACTGACTCCTTCTGCACGTCAACTTGGTTATGAATTTCGTTACAAATTATCAGCACCGAGCGATACGCCTGTGAGTGATAAGCTTGCTTTACATAAAAAGCTGAATGCACTTATGCAAAAATATGATGCAAAAGAGTATTACTTTAACATGTATTCGTGGCCCCAAGACCACCGTGCGGTACGGTTAATTCGAGATTTTTTAACTGATAATGGTTATGAAGTAGGGTGGTCACCTAGAATACCTCGCCCTGACGAGCCATGGGATGTTACCATCTCCTTAGGCGGATATAACGAAAACTTTAGCCCCTTAAAGGCACAATAATGAAGCATTTTTCAATTCTAATTTCTTCTTTAGGTACCGCAATCTTGATTGCAGTCATCTTGATTTTGGGATTCATTGGCATGCAGCATTATTTCGAAAGAAAACCTGACCTAGAGCAGTTAATGCAGCAACTATTTGGCGGACCTTCTGACCAAAAAGAACAAACTTATTGGGAAAAATTTACTGAGGTACTTATTACGGGTCAAGCGCAAGCACCAGAGCTAGCTAAAGAGCGTCCTCAATCGCAAGTGCAGCGTCCCGGTAGTGAAGATGGTAGTGGACAAGGAGAGGGCGATAAAGGCGTACAAGGAACCACCACAAGCAAAGATCAACTAGCTTTTCGTCAATATTTAACAGCTTACGGTTTTCAGGTTGCCCATAATATTAGTGAAGAAAAAGCCTTAGATATTCCACCACAGTTTCAGGGTCAGCAATGGACCGAGTATGAATTAGCTCGTGCGCGTAGTCGAGTAATGGGAACTCGGTTTGACCGAACTCGTGATTATTCATATTTGCCAAGTTTTTATGAGTCATCCAAGTACTGTTACGAAAGCACTTTTCGAAATTTTGAGGACTTACTTTGGTTTGGTTTTGCTGCTATTCATGCTAATCGGTTAGATGAAGCTCGTGTAGCTTTTACTGAAAGCGCAGAAACATGGCCAGTGCGTGATCACTTTTATGGACTAATCTTTTACTTTCAGGCCTGTATTGCAGCAATTGATGATAACTGGGTTGCAGTAAATGCCAACTATCAAAAATTTAAAAAATATTATAGTGAGTGGTTATATACGGAAACCTATATGGTGGAGTTGGATGGTTTAGAAACTGTATATGGGCATAAGCCATTGTTCAATCAAATTCGTTTGTATGTGTACTTTGACACAATTCAGTATTTTCAGACAGAAAAGGTCTTAAAGACATTACAGTCAGATGCAAAGGATGCGCGTTTCAAAGATCACCTGCTGGGTGTAGAACAACACTTAGAAGGAATTCGTAAATGATTGGTTATTATTTTTCATATTGGACAATAAGCTTACTTCTCTTGGTATTAATTTGGCAGAAGTATAAAACTACTCAAGTTTATTTTCCAGGGCTTATGGTCTTTGTATTAGCTGGATTTTTGTCTGTTTTCTTAGCTAGTCGCTATAATGCATTAGTTCTAACCTTCAGTGATTTTTATCCAGGCTACCCTATTCCTCGCATGAATGAGATTTATGGTTTCCTAATTTGTGCTGGTCTTGGTGAAGAGGGATTTAAGTTTTTGGCCTGCCTGTTTGCCTCTTTGGCTATTTGTTATTTGGGTAAACGGAAGGTTCGTAGTTTAGACATTTTGTTAGGAAGTATTTTGGTTGGTGCAATTTTTGCTTTATTGGAAAACTTGATTGCTTACTTACCGATTCTAGATAGTTTCGATATGTTTCGCCGTAGTTATATGCCTGTTCCTATTCATATGTCGATGGGTGCAATGCATGGAATCACATTAATCTTTTGGTTTCGTTATATGCAGAGATATGAAAAGCTTGGTATTTTTGTGATACCTATTGCCGGATGCATTTTATTTACAGGATATTTAGTTACAGTATTCTTTCATACTCTGTATGATGTATTCTCTATTTTTATTTCTTATTTCATAGAAAAATTAGAGAATCAGGGGATTCTAGAGACCATAGAACACAGTATGCTTCCAACTGAGTTGTGGGCAATCCCTTTTATTCTTTTAATGCTTGTCTTTGTGTTTTATATATGGAAATATACAAACGAAAATGAAATTATTTACCCATTTGAGGTCTTTGATGAATGAAAATAATACAACAGGTTTTCCAGCAGTATTACAATTAATAGAAAAGAACTGCTTTGTTATTGGTGGTGGTAAGGTTGCCTCCAGAAAAGTACAATTATTACTCAAAGCAGGTGCAAAAGTAACAGTAGTTTCACCTAATTGTGTCTTTGGTGTAAGTCAACTTATCCATGAAGGTACAATTCAATTGATAGAAAGTGAATATAAGCCTAGTTATATTAATGGAGCAGATCTTGTTATTGCGGCGACAAACTTTCCTGAGGTAAATGCAGAAGTTTTAACTGACTGTCATAAACAAGGAATTTTAGTTAGTAGCGTTGACGCACAATGGCGTGAAGGTTCATTTATTACCCCTGCCTCTTTCTATCATGAAGACTTAATGATATCCATTAGTAGTAATGGCAAAAACTTTCGAAAGTCCAAAGCAACTCGCGCGGCAATTCAAAATGCTCTCATACAAAATAATAGAAATAGTAAATATGAAATACCAGAAGATGTCGCAATTTTAGTTGTCTCACATGGATCACGTTACAAGGATATCAACCAACAGTTTGTGGATTTAGTCAAAAACTTTAGTCTTTATTTTGATTCTGGTCCGATTGAACCTGCATTCTTAGAATTAACAGATCCAACGATTCCACAGGTTGTAGAAAAGTTATGTAAACAACATAAGGTGTCTAAATTGATTTGCTTAACATTTTTCTTAGCTAAAGGGTTTCACTGGGCAGAAAGTATTCCTGAGGAAATTGAAATTGGTTTAAAGAATGTTGGTCAAGATGATCTAGCATATGAGGTATTAGAACCTTTAGGAGATCAACCTGCAATGATGAACCTAATGCTGGATGCGATCTCTCGTAAATTATAGGTTTCCAAAAAACCAATAGGCATTGAAGGCTGCATGAGCAAAGGCTGCGTAGCCCCAGTGCCCATAATGATGCCTTAAGTAGGCAAAGTATAGTGCTGGGAAGATTACCAATAATGACCAAATACCGGGTTGTAAGGTAATATGAAATGCTGTGAAAATAACTGCATTATAAAATACTGTTTGCACACAATTACACTTGCCGATTTTCTCTAAATATTCCCATACATATCCACGGAAAAATAGTTCTTCACAAATTGGTACAAAGATACATAGGTAGATCAC
>JAKVBE010000014.1:40383-282116 GCA_022447755.1 Lentisphaeria bacterium
TCTTCTTGGCATAAAAAAAGCTCTCACATACGTGAGAGCTTTTGTGTAAAGAAAGTCTTACTCTTTATTCGATCTTAGGCGTAGACCAAACATGAACAATGCTAGCGTTGCAAATGGGATGTACCATGCAGGTGAGCTATCACCAGCGATAGAACAACCACCTCCAGCACCGCTACTACGGGTAGTAGATCCATTTCCACCACCATCAGAATCTCCTAAGGTAGTACCAATAATTAGGAATGTGTATGGGTCTTTATTGTCTACATTGGATGTAACTGTCACGTTTGCAACATAATCTTCAATATCTGTAGGTTTAAGGTTTATATAAAATGTGGTACCTTGGCCTTCGTCTAAGAAATTGGGTAGATCCGTTGTGTCTAAGGTAAAACCATTTGTACCATCTTGTTCCTCCAGTCTTACAGAAATGTTAGTTATTTGTTCATCACTGTAGTTACGGATCTCATAAGCAAGCGTCTTACCTTCTGGGTCTGCTAGTTCAAATTGAGGAAGTCCAATTGGCTCACCTTGAGAGTCTGTATTTTGGCTATACTCAGCTGCAAGAACACCAAAATCTGTATTGTTTGATGACTTTGGATTATTGCTTCCATTTTGGATTACATTGTTATTTCCGATAACCGTAAGACCGTTAATCGATGCTTCACCACCAATTGGGAAGGTATAACTTGTATTATCTGAGTCCGTTGTATTAATCGTTACGGTCGCAGAGCTTCTTCCAACTTTATTGGGTGTAAAAGTAATCTCAAATTCAGTATAGCTTTGAGCAGGTATGGTTATACTTGGTAAACGAGTCACTACAAAGGAGCTTGCATCTGTACCTGAAATATTTACACGTATATCATCGTTAATCTTTGAATTTGCAGAGCCGTTATTGCGAATTCTAAATTTCATAACAAAAGACTCATTACTGATATCTAGCGCATCACGATCATTTGGTGCCAAGGTTCCATTATTTTGAGCTGGACTTTGAGCTAATGAGTCAAAGATTGTTGTGAAACCACCCTCGGGAGTTGCACCCTCAACGGTAACTTCTTCAAAAGCATATTCATATGCACCAGCATCTGGTTGGCTATCACGTAATGTTCCAATAATCCCCACAAGTGGCCGCTCACTTGCGTCTGCCACTCCAATATCACGTGCCGGACTCGTTTCTAAAAGCGAGTAGTCTTCTGAGCCTTTAAACAGATCTTCAAAATTGGCTTCAACGTTATTTAATTTCTGTGCTTCATTTAGGCCATATTCATCCAAGTCTTGGATCACAGAGTAATTATAAACATTGTTTAGAATTGCTCCTCCTTGAACTAACTTATTTAGAGGAGACGCATCTGCGAAAATTGTATTTAAAAAGCGACAGCTTGATGTTCCGGTCGCAGCCTCATAATAATCAATATGAGAAGCAGCACCATCTGTACCCATACTTCTGTTATCCACAAATGTAACATGATATGCTTTTAATGTTGAATTTCCTACGATTGCAATACCACCACCTCGTGAAGTACTACTTGAAGTTGCGGAGTTACCATCAATGATCAGGTTACTTAAGAAAGGGCCTGAATTATCTACGTATAAACCTCCACCAAGTTGAGTCGCTGAATTTAAACTGATTTCTGAATTTTCAATGCGAATACTCGAGTTTGTGCTTAATGCAATACCACCACCAAATGCAGCTGAATTGTTACTAATAGTTAACTTGCTGAATGTAACATCATTATTTCCAGATTGAATGTAGATTGCACCACCTTCAGTGTCTGCAAAATTGTTACGTAGCGTTAAGTTATTCAGTGTTACATTGGAACCACTGATCATATAGATACCCGCCCCCTTGGTGTCAGCATCGTTACTTTCACTATCAGCTTTACCACCAGTAATCGTTAAATCTGAGATTGTAGTATTTATCCCATTGATGATTTCAACGACGTGATAAACTTGTCCACCACTATATTGACCTAAGAGTGTGGTTTCATTATTGTCCAAATCTCTTTGATGAAGGGCAAACTCTGTTCCATTAAAACCACCATACAACGAGACACCCTGTGGAATATTAAACGAGGTTGTTGCTGTAGTTAAGATAGGTTCATTATCTTCACCTGCATCATATTCTTTGGGTACGTAATTTCCAGCAGTGACCCATATTTGATCACCACTTGAGGCATTTCCTAATGCACGGCTTAAATCTGTGTATGCATTAGCCCAAGTTGTACCATCATTATCACCAGTTGCGTTTGCATCAACATATATTGCATTTTCAGGACCACCTGTTGGCAATGCACCTGTAACTGTGATTGCAAAATTTTGAGGTCCCTCTGGTACATCAAAGCCTTCAACACTAATAGTCCATTGACCACCCGTTTCATCAATTGCAGATTTTGGAATATGAACAACTTCAATTATATGTAAATTATCTGGATCCGTAATGTCTCCGTCAGCTGAACCACTTGTTACAGCTTCTTTGGTAAAACCATTTTCAAAGTCATTTCCAAAATATGAAACGCTACCATCTGGTGATGTTACAACTAAATTAAGGTCATTAACAATTGTTTTAGCTGCAGATGGATCAGCAGGGTAATCTGTCCAGGTTAATACAACCTTAATGTTTTGGCTATTATCAGACACAGCCAATGGATATATCGCTGTTTCACCTGATTCAAGGCCTTCCTCACTCTCAATTAAATAAACCTGTGGTTGACCTTCATTACCTAGATATAAAACTTGGTCTAATTGCACGCGCCCCCAACCTTGAGAATTGTTTGGAATATTGGTGATAATAGGTTCATCTTCATTATCACCATTAACTCCACCAACCATGTCTTGACCAGATGCGATAATCATTGAGCGGATTAAAGCAGCAGTAGGATTTGTCCAAGCATTACTTTCAACTTTAGAACCGGATGGGTAAAATCCTTGTGCTAAGTAATCACGAATTAAGGCTGCAGCTCCTGCGGTCATTGGCGTTGACATTGAGGTACCTTGCTGAATTAATAAGTCTTCATTGGGTTCGTTGCCATTACCTACAAAGCCGTCTGAATATGCAGAGTAAACGACATTACCCTGTGCCATAACATGAGGTCGAATGCGGCCATCAGCAGCAGGTCCTTGGCTTGAGAAGTTAGCACGGTCATTAATAGTATTTGCGCCAATTTCTTCACCTTCATCAGCATTACCCCCATTCCCATTTGCTCCAACAACAATAATATTTTTGCTATTAGATTGAATACTAACAGAAGCAGTACCGTCAGGAAATTGTGGGTATCGTAGATCATCATATCCTCCAGCATTACCAGCTGAAAATAGAATTAATAGTTCAGGATTTTCGTATGCAGATTCATCAATAAGCACACTCTGACCATTGTAAATATTTAAGTCTGCTCCCCAAGAGTTTGTGTTGATAAATGAATCATTTTCGACACTTTTATCAAAAATTTCTTTATATGAAAGGATTTGTAAAGCTCCAAAGCTAACAGCAATATCGTTAATTATGAGTTTTGATGCTAAAGCTACTCCATTAAAATCATCTGGGAATTCCTGAAAATCGGTTAAGCCATAGCCCAATCCCGGTCCCTTAAATTCATATACATCTACAACTACACTTGCTGGACCATCTGGTAGGTAGTAACCTGCCACCGTACCGGCAACGTGTGTTCCGTGATCTGCATTCTCGTAAGGATATCCAGGGTCACTAGTTAAATCAAAATACGCAATGACTTTGCGTTGATTTTCATCTACCTCACCTGAGTTAGCTAACGCATCAGTATTATTATCATAATCAATAATACCATTTGCCGAGTCATAAAACATAAGGTGATCGGCATCGAGTCCTGAATCTGTTACGGTGACGATTTGCCCACTTCCTAAAATTCCTGCATCCCAAATAGGAGTGTAATCTTCTTCTGCTAATCCACCTTGGATTTTTTGATTACCACCTAAGTTGTAAAAAGATGGGCCACTATTGGTTGCTGTAAAAGTTGTTGTTCCCGTGTCTCCTGGTGACATAAATGCTTTTGGTATATCAAGGCTAACCCAAGCTACATCATTACGGTCTGCTAGGCGATAAAGCAACTTCATTGGGCTTGTTCCTTTTGTAGACATTGGAACAAGTTTAAGGTCAATTTTGTTAACATCATTGACAGGGAAACCACTTTGTACGAATTCATTTCTGTCTAGCCCGCTGAATGGATGTGAAGATGCAAAGATTTTTACATCATCTTCGTATTTTACTTTTTCTAGAACATTTGGGCTGATAGAGAAGTATGGTGGGCGTTCAACAACTGCTTCAACTTCTTCAATTTCTTCCAATTGCTCTTCAAGCTCTACTGGTGCTTCAACAATTAAAGTATTTTCAGGAACATAAGATTTAATTTTTACACCTTCAACATTTGAGATTTTACGTTTGATCTCTTTTGTCGTGCGTTTATTTAGGTGTACAAAGTAAAGTTTTGTCTTTTTATCATCCGATTGTTTACGGAATGTTTTTGGAATAATCTTAAATGGTTCTTCTTCAGTTAAGTCAAATTCGCCATAATGAGTTTTTACAAGTGCCTTTTTATGTCTCGGCGTGTAGCCTGTCCAATCCATTTCAGGAGCAGTTGTTACGACAGGGGTGACTTTTAGGCCATTTGACTTGCCCGCTTGCGGCGTCATTTCTAAATATAGCAAGAATCCAAAAATTACTGCTAGTGCAGCGAAAATGGATAATTTTATACGATTTTTGTGGTCTTTAGCCATACTTTCTCTATCTCCTCATATCCAACCTAGTCATGCTCTCCATAAAAACATGAAAGATCATTTTTCTTAATTTATTACTTAAATTTTTTAAAACTTGTTGGGTCTTGTGCATTTTTTTTATATGCATTTTATTTTGGCTTATATCAAAACTTAAAAATTAGCCAAGAGTTGCCCTTAAACAAAAAAATTTAGTACCGCAAAGTAGAAATACAAACTAAAAGTTGAAATTCATTTGAGTCGAAATGTGAAGTAAAAGTTGGTCGGGACGACAGGATTCGAACCTGCGACCTTTTGTCCCCCAGACAAACGCGCTACCAGGCTGCGCTACGTCCCGCCAATTGGGGGCTATACTATATCCTTTAAATTTTTCATGGCAAGGATTTCCCGTTGATTTGTTGAAAGAGACTCTTATTGTTTAGTATGGAAAAACAAAATAAATTAAAAATTGCTTTAAAAGAGCTTCAGTCTGAGTTGGATAAGCTAGTTCTTGATGAAGATTTTCTGGAGGCTGCAAAGTATAAAGAATTGCTCCAGTTTCTGGGGCATATCCAAAGTGAACGTCATTCAGCTGCGTTACAAAAGTTGAATATTCCCATTAGTTACGAAATGGGTGCCCGTGAGACGTTGTTTCTTGAAGTCAGTTGTAACGAAAGTGTGGAAAGTTTTCTAAACAAACTTAATTGTATGTCTACTGAAATAAGCCGTGATTATTTTTTGCTCTCGGAATCCTTTTCTAAGCATATGCAAATAGATATACTTGGTTTTGAGTTCTCGTCAAATGTATTTGCACTTCAATTTTGTGGACTTTGCCAGCTGATCTTGTGGGAAGAAAAAGATGGCCTCCAGGTGAGGCTTTTGGGAACAACTTCACATTTAACTGCACTATTTGCTTCTCTTAGGTATCTAGAATGTTTATTTGAATCTTGGAAATGTACCAAGAGTCATCTAAATCTATTTTGGCCTCAGTTTGAGGATGATTTATCGATAGATTGGCTCACTAGGTCCATACAAGATACTTTAGGAGTAGTGGAGCAAACCAAGCAGGCTTTTGTATATCAATTTACTTTTAAAAATAACCCATTCATTCTCGATGACCTGCATGCATTTTTGCGTGATACAGTCTTGATGCGAGATGCCTTGCGTGGCTTAGTTTTAAATGAACACTTTGACACTTATTCACGACAGTTATCAAGCGCTATGGGAATTTTACAGTATCATCATTCAGTTGAAATGAGTGATCTATTATATTGGTTCCGATTACGTGATTTTGCAGGAAATCATGGAACAAACCCTTTTTATGATTGTTGGAAGTTTAGTGAAATTTTACAGCCCAAAGTTGCTTCTAATAGTGCAAGCGTTGGGCAAGCAAGAGCTCAAATTTTACAGTCTACATTAAGGAATTAAGGCCTTTCTTTTTGAGGTGAGATTAAGATTTTCATTATCGAATTTAAAAATCCAGTTTTTTTATAGCATTGCCATTAAAAACACCTATAGTAGGTTCATCGAGGTTATACGGCTATGCAACTATTATGAATATGCTTCATACATAAATTACATGAGGAGTGATTGATGTCCCAAGATGATTTTGACTTACCATTGCACAACTTTACCCCACGTGCACAACAGGTCTTAGACGGTGCAAAGAAGGAAGCGCTCCGTTTTGGCCATGACTATATTGGCACCGAACACTTATTGCTTGGGTTGATTCGTTTAGGCCAAGGCGTCGCAGTCGCCGTTCTCCAGTCAATGAATGTTGATTTAGACTCCGTTCGAATGGAAGTAGAAAAGCTAACAACTGCATCTGATGATACGATCCAGGAAGGGGATTTACCAACGACTCCGCGTGTAAAAAAGGTTGTTCAGTTTGCATCTGAAGAAGCTAAACAGTTAAATTATAATTATATTGGTACTGAACATCTACTGCTTGGTTTACTCCGTGAAGGTGAAGGAGCAGCCGCAAAAATTTTACAAAAGTTAGAAATTGATGTAGATCGAGTGCGTGAAGAAGTTTTGAAAGCTTTGGATCCTAATTATTTACCACCTGAAAAAAAGTCTGAAGAATCTTCGAGTGAGTCCAGTAGCTCTTCAAGTAGTACTCGTGGTGAAGAAAAAATGACAGCCCTTCGTGCCTTTGGACGTGACTTAACGAAACTCGCCCGTGAAGATCAATTAGATCCTGTGATTGGTCGTTCAGGAGAAATCGAGCGTATGGTTCAAATATTGTGTCGTCGTACGAAGAATAATCCAGTTTTAATTGGTGAAGCGGGTGTGGGAAAGACAGCTATTGTTGAAGGTTTAGCTCAATTAATTGCCAAAGGTGAAGTGCCTGAGATTTTGCGTAACAAGAAAGTCGTTGCATTAGATTTACCATTAATGATTGCAGGAACTAAGTACCGTGGTCAATTTGAGGAGCGTATCAAAGCTGTAATGGATGAGATTACACGCTCTAAAAGTGTAATTTTATTTATTGATGAGTTACATACAATTGTGGGTGCTGGTGGTGCTGAAGGTGCAATGGATGCCTCAAATATTATGAAACCAGCTCTATCTCGTGGAGAAATTCAGTGTATTGGTGCGACCACGATTGATGAATATCGTAAATTTATTGAAAAAGACTCCGCTCTTGAGCGCCGTTTCCAGTCATTATTGATCCCAACGCCAAATGAAGAGGAGGCGATTCAGATCTTGATGGGTGTTAAATATAAGTATGAGCAACATCATAATGTTATTTATTCAGATGCCGCTGTTGAAGCGGCTGTTCGTTTATCCGAGCGTTATATGTCTGGTAGGCACTTGCCAGACAAAGCGATTGATGTGATTGACGAAGCTGGTGCTCGTTCGAAGATTAAGTCTCTTGTTCGACCTGCAAATTTAAAAGAGATCGAAACCGAAATTGTTGACGTAAAGAAAGCGAAGAAAGTTGCTGTTAATAATCAGCAATATGAGGAAGCCGCTGGTTTACGTGATAAAGAAAAGAGTTTGAAAAGTAAGTTGAATAAATGCCTAGATGAATGGGAGAAGTCCACTAAAGAGAATATGGCAGAGATCAACGAAGATATGATAACGAATGTTGTTGCTCAATTGACTGGAATTCCTCTAACCCGAATGGAGGAGGAAGAGACCAAGCGTTTATTGCGTATGGAAGAAGAGATTTCTGGACATGTTATTGGTCAAGAGCAGGCTGTTCATGTTGTTGCAAAGGCAATGCGCCGAAGCCGTGCAAATCTTAAAGACCCTAATCGTCCAATTGGTTCCTTTATATTTCTAGGCGCAACCGGTGTTGGTAAAACACTATTAGCTAAATCTGTTGCACGTTTCATGTTTGGTAGTGACGATGCTTTGGTCGAAATTGATATGTCTGAGTACATGGAGAAATTTAATGTAAGCCGTTTGGTCGGTTCTCCTCCAGGATATGTTGGCCATGGCGAAGGTGGCCAGTTAACTGAACGCGTGCGTAGACAACCCTACTCTGTTGTACTTTTTGATGAAATAGAAAAAGCGCACCCAGATGTTGTGAACATGCTTCTTCAAATTCTTGAAGAGGGCCAATTAACCGACAGCCTTGGTGTAAAAGTTGACTTCAAAAATACAATTGTAATTATGACCTCTAATGTGGGTGCAAAAGAAGCTGTAACCTCCACTGCATTAGGATTTAAGTCTTCTTCAGTTACGCATGGTGATTATGAGGCCTTAGAGCGACGTTTAACCGATGAGGCAAAAAAAGCATTCCGTCCTGAATTCTTAAATCGTGTTGATGAATTAGTGATTTTCCGTCAGCTTGAAGGTGAAGATTTAGAAAAGATTGTAGATATTGAGATTCAGAAAATTCAGAGCCGTTTATCGCGACAGGAAATTTCTTTTACTTATGCGAAAGGAGTGAAAGAATTTTTAATCAATAATGGTTATAAGCCAGAATATGGCGCTCGTCCGATTCGTCGAACTGTGGAGCGTTTATTAGAGGATCCCCTTGCTGAGGAAATTTTAAAGGGTAACATCAAGGAAGGTAGTGAGATTGAAATTCGTGTTGGTGATAATGAATTAATTTTTGTTACACCTAAGAAAAGCAGGCAAAAGAAGTAGTCAATGGCAGAAAAACCTGGGGATTTGGACTCAAGTAAGGAGCGTATAGTGGAAGCTCGACCAGACATCTATAGTGATGAGGAGTCACTTTTCTCTATGTTGCGTAACTCTGGTCAGGTAAAGAGATTATCTTTACAAGAAGAGCAGTTTCACACAACTCAATATTATGATTCAAGAAGCGAACAGAATGTATACTTGAGTCAGCACCCCAAAAAGCTTTTAGAAATCCTTGATGCTTCACCACCTAATAGTTTTGTCGTGCGTGGAGAAGAAGAAGTCTCTGTATCCTTAGATGAATTGATAGACCGAATTAAGGCGATTTTAGAATCTGAAGTTGCAAATGATGCAGAATTACTTTACTCATCCATTGCAAAAATTCTTCGTAAAATCATTTTCGCTGGTAATATTTATGATGATTTTTATGAGTCGAATACATGTCAAGATGAAGACTTCATTGCTCTTTATAAACACATGTCCCAAACACGAGATACAATTTTAAATGGCAACCTTGTGCTTATTATTGGCTTGGCAAAAAAATACAAGTTTTCTAAATTGACTCTTAATGATTTGTTTCAAGAAGGGTTTATTGGCTTGCGTACTGGCTTGGATCGTTTTGATCCTGAACGAGGTTACCGCTTTAGTACTTATGTTGTTTGGTGGATTCGCCAAGCAATCAATCAGGCGCTATCAAACTTATCTAGAACGATTCGCATTCCGTCTAATTTGACTCGCATGTTGCGTAAAATACATAAAACAGAGCGTGAACTATTACAAACTTTAGGCCGTGAGCCAAGCTCAGAAGAAATTGCTGACCACTTAGAAGTTCCTGCTGAAAAAGTTCGTGCTTGGCAAAAGATGCAACAACAGCCAATTACATTAGAGTCTATTGGCAATGACCAAGAAGATGGAAGCTGGTTTGACTTATTAGCTGATGAAAATGCAGTGTTACCAGATGAAAAACTCGCCAAAGAAACCTTACAAGATACAATTTCACTGGCTTTGGATACACTATCTGAACGTGAGCAAGAGATTTTGAAGCATCGTTTTGGGCTTTTTGATTATAAAACAATGACTTTAGAAGAATTAAGTTATCGCTTTGAGGTTACCCATGAGCGTATTCGGCAGATTGAACAAGCAGCCTTGAAAAAGTTAAGAGATCCTCAGCGAATCGGTTTCTTTGAAGGCTATCACTAAAGTCTCTTATTTGTTTTGGCTGACCATTTGATCATAAATAATTCTGCGAACGTCTGCTTCTAGATTTTTAAGGTATTGTGCTTCTTGCTTATCAATTTCAGGCATAATTTCAGTCTTAATAAGATCCTGAATATTGATGATTTTTCCATTTTTACGAATATAGCCATATTGTTTTAAGGCATCTTCGTAGGCAATATCATAGCGTTTTTTATAGTAGGTTTCCTTTGCTCGATAGAAATTGGTTCTCAAGTAGTGTTCTCTTTGGTGATCGACTTGTTTTTTTATGAATGTTTTGGGCGATGGCGAGACAATATCTTCAATTTTTACCGAAGAACCTGAAATAACGATATGTGTTGCGCTTGTTGATTCTAAATATCCACTTAGCTCACGGCTATTTCTAGTACGAATATTTACCTTAGAACCTACTGTGTAGTATGGGTAAACAGTTTGAGCACTTTTAATGTATTCTTTTTTTTGTTCTTCTGTAAAACGTTTATCTGCAAGAGTTTTTGCATCATGATGTACTTTTTGTTTAATTTGTTTTAGTGTCAATGGTTTGGCATTGGGGTCTGGGAATAAGGCTGGAAGGTCGATCTTATATCTGCGTTTCACCTCTGCAATTAGCCGGCTTTGTTTATCAAACGCAGGTAGTTCAGCCATGCGAATTTTGACACGTTGCTCATATTCGGCAGTAAAGGCTTCTTTTTTCTTTTGTTCTTTTTCTGCTTTTTGCTGTTTTAGTTTTTCTTCAGCTTGCGTCAACTGAGAATTATTAGTTTTGGATTGTTGTGCTACTTCCTTTGAACACGAGGTACAGAATATAGATGTAATAAGTCCTATAATTAAGAATAATTTTTTCATCATATGTCCTTTTCTATTTCGGCGCTGTAGCATTAAAGCTTCTTCTTAATTATAGTATACCTTTATATAGGGTCAATCAACTAAAAATTGAATATGTTTAAAAATTAGAAAGCTTTTCTTATGAAACTTATATTATCACCTGCTAAATCAATGAGTGATGAGCCAACACAACCATATCCAAGCGAAGCAACATCTATTCCTTTCGAAAAGGAGACCTTGCAATTGGTTAAAAGGTTAAAGCAGTTTTCTACACAAGATATTCAAGATTTGATGAAAGTGAGCGAGGTAATTGGTGAATTGAACTTCAGAAGATATCAAAAATGGTCTTCTTTAGAAAAACGCCCCGCTGGATTTGCCTTTCAAGGTGATGTCTATCAAGGCCTCGATTTTAATAGTCTGAATAACACAGAGCTGAAGCGTGCAGATAAAGTGGTACGTATTTTATCGGGTATTTATGGTATGATTCGCCCTTCTACGGATATCCAAAATTATCGTTTAGAAATGGGGACTCGTTTGGAAGTAGATGGAGAAAAGGGTTTATATAAGTTTTGGGGTACCAAAGTAGCCGACCTGTTATTACAAGAACTACAATATGACAAAGATAAGGTTTTAGTTAATCTTGCTTCTAACGAATATAGCAAAGTATTAAATCTAAAGAAATTTGACTTTAATGTTGTAGAACCAGCCTTTCTGGATGAAAAAAATGGCTCCTTCAAAGTGATGAGTTTTTATGCCAAGCGCGCACGTGGGCTTATGGCAAGATTTATTATTCAAAATAACCTAAAAAAAGTTGAAGAATTGGCCGAATTCAACCTGAATGGGTACCAATTTGACCCAGAATCTTCTTCCGGGAAAGACCTTATTTTCAAAAGGTTTGAGGTAGATCGTCCCTGATTTGAGGCTAAAAAAACGCCTTAATCATTCCTTAACATAACATTAATCGCATGTTTACGTAATGTCCGTTTTGTTTTACACTTGATCCGTTAAATTCAATGTCATCAATTAAAATAATTGAAATGATTTTTGAATTTTTTAATAAAATAAAAATAGGATAATACATAATGGTTAAAAAATTAGGTCTTTATGTTGGTGCTTTATTAGCATGCACAATTGCACAGGCAGGTGTTGATGAGAATTTACCTGTTTACAAGCCAGTTTCTGGTGTTTCCGGTAAACTTAACAGTATTGGTTCTGATACGTTAAATAACTTGATGACACTATGGGCTGAGTCTTTTCAAAAGATGTATCCAAATGTGAAAATCCAAATCGAAGGTAAAGGTTCTTCTACTGCACCACCAGCTTTGATTGAAGGTACTTCTCAATTAGGCCCAATGAGCCGTGAAATGAAATCTAAAGAGATTGATAAGTTTGAATCAAAGTTTAACTACAAGCCAACTCCAATAGGTGTAGCAATTGATGCACTTGCAGTATTTGTAAACAAAGATAACCCAGTTGCTGGCCTTTCTTTAACTCAGGTTGACGCAATGTTCTCATCTACTCGTAAACGTGGTGGTTCTGAGATTACAAAGTGGGGTCAAATTGGTATTGATTCTTTAAAAGATTCTGATGTGTCCTTATATGGTCGTAACTCTGCATCAGGAACCTATGGTTTCTTTGGTAAAGTTGCACTTGCAAAAGGTGACTACAAGAAAACTGTTAAAGAGCAGCCAGGTTCTTCTGCAGTAGTAGCTGGTGTTGGTGAAAACATTGGTGCAATTGGCTACTCTGGAATTGGTTACAAAACGGCTTCTGTTCGTGCCTTACCTCTTTCTAAAGAAGGTAAAGACTTCAAAGAGCCTACTGCTAAAAATTGCCTGAATGGTACTTACCCACTGTCTCGTGTTTTATTTGTATACATCAATAAATCTCCAGAAAAGCCAGTTGATAAATTGACTTATGAGTTTTTACGTTTTGTTCTTTCTAAGCAGGGACAAGAAATCGTAGAAAAAGATGGTTATTATCCATTACCAGCTGCTCCAGCTGCAAAATACCTAGAAGGCCTAAAATAATTATAGGGTAATTAGTTAGAATCTGACGAGCTAGGTTGGCGAACATGCACATTTTAATGTATTGTGTGTGTTCGCTGTTATTTTAATCTAATTTAGTATTTAGGTAAAAGTTTATTATGTCTAACCTTGACTATTTCAAATCACCGAAGGTCGATTTAAGAATCGATGGCCTTATGAGGCTCTTCTTCTGGTTGCTTGGCGTATCAGTACTTGGCTCAGTATTGTTGATTTTCGTCTTTATTTTATTACAAATTCTTCCACTTATGCAGGGAGCAAGTGTTACCGATACAGGTAAGGCTTTAAATGTTCCAGCTGCAAATTATCAATTGCTTGTTTTAGACGAGTGGGGAGAAGCACCTTTACTAGTCGATGACAAAGGTCAAATTCTTGAAATTCGTAACTTTAAAGACCTGACTCCACTAGAATTTAAATTTTTAGAAAAAGTACCGACTGCGTTCTCATATAATCAACGCTCACAGACCATTGCATCCGTAGCTGATAATAAGGTTGCTGTAACCAAAGTGAACTATAAGCCAAATTTCGAAGGTGAAGTTCGTACGATTACTCACAATATTGAGAATGAGGGTCTATATAATGTAGGTAACCGTGATGGTGAGTCATATAGTGTTGGTTATGGCGACAATGGTGACCACAAAGTAATTGGTTTATTACAAAAGGTTGAAGGCAAAACGAAAATACACGTTGTGACGCTAGCACAGCAACAAGGTCTTTTTGGTGCCGGTGAAATTGAAGTAGATAAAGAGATTGACTTAAGCAACAATGAAAAAGTTCTGGGGCTAAACCCAAGCAAAATTTTAGTGAGTTCTTCAGGCCGTTCAGTTTTACTTATTGGCGAACAAAAAGTGGTCTTTTTCAATTATACAGGTAATACTTTTAAATGGTATCAGACCTTTGAGCCTTTTAAGGATGATGCCAAGAAAACGATTTCTAGTGCAGACTTTATCTTAGGAGATGTTTCGCTTGTTTTTACAAACCCAGATGGTGATTGCAAAGTATTTAGCTTGTATGAAAAAGATGGTAGCCGTATATTTGGTCAAACCAAACAGTTTAGTACTTTACATAAAGGAGCCACTACTTTTGCTCAAAGTCCTCGTAACAAGGCATTCTTAATTGGTAATGATGGATTCCTTTCTTTACGTTACTCCACTTCTCAATCTGTTCGCTGGGAATCTACTGCAGATTTTAACCCTAAGCTATTATCAATTGGTGGAAAATATAAAAGCTTCTGGGTATTAGATGATCAAAATAAGCTGCGTATTTATGAGGTTAATGACCGTCACCCTGAGGCAAGTTTTACGGCTTACTTCAAAAAAGTTCAGTATGAAGGAAAAAGTGAGCCTGAGTATATTTGGCAATCTTCAGGTGGTAGTGATGAGTTTGAACCAAAACTATCTATGATTCCACTTCTTTTTGGTACCTTAAAAGGAACCTTTTACGCATTATTATTCTCGATTCCAATTGCAATCTTGGCAGCGCTTTATGTGAGCCACTTTATGAACCCTAAGTTTAAAGTATTCATCAAACCAGCAATGGAGATCATGGCAACATTGCCTTCTGTTGTTTTAGGATTCTTAGCTGCACTATGGGTGGCACCGGCAATTGAACAACATATGCCAAGTGTATTCCTATTTATCTTACTTACTCCACTTGCTGCTATTTTAATTGGTTTGATTTGGACCGTCTTACCTCCAAAATCACGCCTCTACCTCAAACCGGGTTTTGAATTCATTTACTTCCTGCCAGTTATCTTTATCTGCTTTTATTTAGCATGGCAGTTAGGCCCTATTATTGAACAAAACTTTATGGTTGTTGAATTTGATAATGGTGCACGTAAAATTGCCGACTTCCGTTTATGGGTTAGTGAAGTATTCGGTGTTAAGTTTGAGTTGCGTAACTCTTTAGTTGTTGGAATTATGATGGGCTTTGCTGTAATTCCAATTATTTTTACGATTTCTGAAGATGCATTGGCCAACGTACCAAAATCGCAGGTTTCTGCTTCGTATGCCTTAGGTGCTAGCCGTTGGCAAACTGCTATTAAGGTAGTGGTTCCTGCAGCATCTGCTGGTTTATTCACTGCCGTTATGATAGGTCTTGGCCGTGCGGTAGGTGAAACCATGATTGTATTGATGGCAACGGGTAATACCCCATTGCTTGATTTGAATATTTTTAATGGTTTCCGTACACTATCTGCAAATATTGCAGTAGAGCTTCCTGAAGCGCCAAAAGGTGAAACCCTATATCGTACGCTGTTCCTCGGAGCATTTCTATTATTCTTGATGACATTCTTCATCAATACGATTGCCGAGCTATTTAGACAGCACCTACGTAAAAAATATAAAGTACTGTAAGGTTTAGAGGTAAGAAATAATGGCTGAAAAAACAAAAATTAAAGGTGAGTCCTATATCTGGCTGAATGCCATGGGCTTGAGCCTTGGTATTATTATGATTGTATTCCTTTTGGGATTGATCGTAAAAGAAGGTCTTACGGTCTTCTGGCCTAAGAAGGTTTATCAAATTGAAACTACAGACAATCAAACAATTGTAGGTGAACGTGTTTCAATTGGTACGAAAATCAACACTGAAATTATTGATGCCAGCGCGGACCGAAAAGTGCGTGAGTGGTATATTTATCAAGGAAACAAAGATTTAACAGGGCAATCCTTCCGTTATTTGGAAGAAAGTAAGGTAAAATCAACTTCTTTTCCAGAAGCTTTTATTCGTATGGAACGAATGGAATATGGCAATGCGATTGCACTTCCTTCAAAAATCGTACTAGATGGTAAAGAAGAAATTCTTGCTAGTGATGAAAAATTTCAGGAGGTATTAGAGTCAACTATCGAAAAGACTGATGCTTTACGTGATCAGATTCATGAATTTGAAAAGGTTGAAATTGGTAAGGTAAATTCAGAGATTGAAGAGATTCGTCTTGAGATTTTAGAAGATGAGACTTTACAAGAGAATTATGCAGATGAGCTAAAAGACCTAGAACAGCAATATGAGAAGCTTCGTTTAGAAGCATCTGAAATGCATGAACAATTAGAAAAAGATCAATTCTTTTATACAGTTCCAGGCTATCAAGAAAAATCTGTTACATTTGGTGAAATTGTAAGATTCTATTACCCAAATCAACTATCATTAGGTGGCCGCTTTGTACAGTTTATTGACAATATTATTTACTTCATCAAGGAAAAACCACGTGAAGCAAATACCGAAGGTGGAATTTTTCCTGCGTTATTTGGTACTTTCGTAATGACCGTATTGATGAGTTTGTTAGTAACGCCATTTGGTGTGATTGCTGCGGTATTCATGCATGAATATGCACGCCCTGAGCCTGTGGTACGTGTATTACGTATTGCGATTAACAACTTAGCAGGGGTTCCCTCTATTGTATTTGGTGTATTTGGCCTTGGTTTCTTTGTTTACTTCATTGGGCAAAGTATTGATGATATTTTCAATTTACCGCCACCCACATTTGGTACAGGTGGGTTGATGTGGGCATCTTTAACACTGGCACTACTTACATTGCCTGTTGTGATTGTTTCAACTGAGGAATCCTTAAATGCTGTACCAAAAGGAATCCGTGAAGCCTCATTAGCTTGTGGATCAACAAAATGGCAAATGATTTGGCGAATCCTAATTCCAGCTTCACTACCAGGTATTATTACGGGTATGATTTTGGCAATGGCTCGTGGCGCAGGTGAAGTTGCACCACTCATGTTGGTAGGGGTTGTAAAATTGGCACCAGACCTACCACTTAATACGACATACCCGTTCATTCACTTGGATCAAAAATTTATGCATTTAGGTTTCCATATTTATGATTTAGGTTTTCAATCCCCAGATTCAGAAGCTGCTAAACCGATGGTATTTGCAACTACGCTACTTCTGATTACCTTAGTGATAACTTTGAATCTATTCGGGATAATTGTTCGTAATAAAATTAGAAATAAATATGCAAGTAGTGCCTTTTAATTAGAGAAAAGACAGGAGAATTTGTAATGACTGTTGATATTCAAAGTAATTCAAAAGAGGCTGATGTAAAAAATACAGGTTTTAATGTGGAAGAGAAAAGTAGCTCATCACGCGTCCTTGAACGTAATGTGAAAGATGGCAGTAATTTAATGAGCCCAGAAACGGGTCAATATTTAAGTAATAACAATACCGATGTTATTGAAAACCCAATCATCTCTGTGAAGAATTTTGATTTTTCATATGGAAACAATAAGGTACTTCATGATATCAATTTAGACGTTCCAGAAAAAGAGATTGTTGCGTTTATTGGCCCATCTGGTTGTGGTAAATCTACTCTATTACGAAGTATGAATCGCATGAATGATTTAGTAGATGTTGCGAACTACGAAGGTGAAATTATCATCCGTGATCAAAACATTTTTGATCCTGCCTTGGATGTTATTGGTTTGCGTAGACGTGTAGGAATGGTATTTCAAAAGTCAAACCCATTCCCCAAATCTATTTATGAGAATGTTATATTTGGTTTACGCATTATTGGTGAGAACCGTAAAAGTTTCTTAGACGAAACCGTTGAGCGTTGTTTACGTTCTGCGGCACTTTGGGATGAAGTGAAAGACCGTTTGCATGAAAGTGCATTTGGTTTATCTGGTGGACAGATGCAGCGTCTGTGTATCGCACGTGCAATCGCAAATGAGCCAGAAATCGTATTAATGGATGAACCATGCTCTGCATTGGACCCTGTGGCTACGGTTAAAGTCGAAGAATTGATGTTGGAGTTAAAGAAGAACTATACAATCGTTATTGTTACACATAATATGCAACAAGCATCACGTGTTTCCGATCGTACAGCATTTTTCTACTTAGGAGAGTTAGTTGAGTATGCAAAGACCGAACGCATTTTCAGTAATCCATCGAACCCTAAAACAGAGGATTATATTAGCGGTCGTTTCGGTTAAGAAAGATAGTTATGCATTTAGAAAACCATTTACAGCGTGAATTAAATCACCTAAAAATCCGCCTGATTGAATTGAGCGCGGAAGTGGAAAGAAGTATTGAGCAGTCTCGTGAGGCACTGTTTAATTATAATACCGAAGTTGCTCGTGAGATCATCACCCATGATGATTTGATTGATCGTTACGAAGTTGATATTGAGGAAGAATGTCTAAAGATTCTCGCACTATATCGTCCAGTAGCAGCAGATTTACGTGTCGTAATTTCCATTTTAAAAATAAATAATGACCTAGAGCGTATTGCAGATTTAGCAAGTAACATTGCGAGTTATGTGATCAGTATAGACAAAGGTGGCCAAGTCGTAATACCGGATAAATTCACTTTAATTTATAAGGAAGTGATTGAGATGGTTTCGGCTGCATTGGATGCACTTGTCAATGCAGACTCAGACTTAGCAAAAGAAGTTTTAGGACGTGATAGCCTGGTCGATTTATTTAATTCTGAAATTATTCAAGAACTAAAAAAGCGTATGCAAAATGAGCCAGATAATTTTGACGGGCTTATGTTCTTAATTAGTGTTTCGAGAAATTTGGAGCGAATTGGTGACTATGCAACCAATATTGCAGAGGATATTTTCTACTTAGTTTCTGGAGACATAATTCGGCATCATGTTCAAGAAATATAAAACCTCATTTTTATGATAGGATACAGCAAAAATGACTAATAAAAAAGTTTTAGTTGTTGACGATGAAGAGGATATACGAGATTTAGTAGCTTATACCTTGAGTAGAGAAAATTATCAGGTGCGAACTGCCTGTGATGGCGAACAAGCACTAGAAGAGATTGCTAAAGAAAAGCCAGATTTAGTTGTGCTTGATTTAATGCTTCCAGGTATTGATGGACTTGAGGTTTGTCGCCGTATTAAAAGCCAACCAGAAAATACTGACGTTTGCGTAATTATGTTAACTGCAAAGTCTGAAGAGTCAGATCAGGTTATTGGCTTGGGTATGGGGGCAGATAATTATATGGTGAAGCCATTTAGTTCACGAGTTTTAGTTGCGAAAATAGGTGCTGTACTTCGGCGAAATGCTTTTGCCATAGAGGAAACTTCAAATAAGGTAGTTGAGCAGGGAATTTTAAAGATTGATCCAATTTGTCATGAGGTATATGTTTCTGGTGAAGAGTTGGCATTGACCCCAATTGAATTTAATATTATATATACACTTGCTCGTAAACCTGGTAAAGTATTTAGCCGTTCACAGATTATTGATGAAATTTTGGGTGAAGACGTTATAATTACAGAGAGAACTATAGACGTACATGTGGTTGCATTGCGTAAAAAGCTTAAAGATAACGCCAAAATGATTGATACTGTGAGAGGTATTGGTTACAGGTTTAAAATTTAATCATTGGTGATTCATGCGAAATAGCTTTTGGCGGATCTTTCTTGTCTTATTTTTGTTGATTTGGTTACCTGTAAACTTAGTCCTTCTATATATTAATCAACAAGTTCATGACAACTTATCAATATTAAAGAGTAATCAGGTTTTAGCTGCTGCAAATTTGGTCAAAAACTCTCTTTATACTGATAATGTAGAAGGTGAATACCAGGTACTCTGGGAAGAAGCTTTTCAGGGGGCACAAATACAAGCCTTCTATTTTAAAGGTGATAGTTTTAATAACTTCGATCCAGCTTATGGAGATTATCATGCAAAAGTCTTAAATATGCATGATGGTGAAGAGCCTATTGTGGATGTTCTTCATAATCAAAAAAGTGATATTTGGATTTATACTGCCTTTGTGAATGTCTATGAAGATGGTAATATTGAGGGGCGGATTGTAACACGCATTCATTGGAATAAATCACTGTATGTGAAGCGATTTTTTATGAACTATCAAGTTCCAATTGCTATTGTTCTAGTTATCATTTTGATCGTAATATCCTACAGAGCTGCAGCCTATCAGGAAAGTCGCCTAACTCTTTTACAAAATAAAGTTGAGGCTGCGATTGTTGAAGATTATGTATCTCCTAAAAGTAATGACCATTTCATGTCTTTAGGAGCAGGTTTAAACTTTTTACTTAGAGAAACCCGTAATCAGGTTGATAGAGCCAATGCAGAGTCTCGTCAATGGGAACTACTTTTTAATAATATGCGTGAAGGGTGTTTGGCAATCACTTCTGATTATGAAGTGATCACTATGAATAGTTCCGCGATGTATCATTTGGATATAAGTGAAGCTTCTGATCCAAGGGGTAAGCTTTTATTCTCTATTATTCGGAACCGTGACCTAAATCAATATATCCGAGAGCTTTTAGAGCATGAAGTTCCATACTTAGAAAAAGAGATACTGTTGAAGGTTAGTGGTTCTCAAGGGAACCGTTTCTTACGTTTGTCTGGTGTGCGTTATAATCAGGCAGATGGCATTGGTATTTTGGTCATTATTCATGATATTTCTCAGCTCAAAGCGCTCGAAAATATGCGTAAAGACTTTGTGGCAAATGTAAGTCATGAATTAAAAACACCACTTACTTCTATGATTGGCTACATAGAGCCCATTGTCGATGCAATTGATAATGATCCGCAAATGGCAAAGAAATTTTTGGCTACAATTGAGCGCCAAAGTCGTCGAATGAATGACATTATTGATGACCTATTGCTACTTTCAAAAATAGAAAGTTCAGATGTACATACCGCCGAACTTAGTGAAAAACGTTTTCTTGGAGAATGTATTTCTTATGCAGTCAATGGTTACAAAGAGAAAGCGCATGTTAATGAGCAGGAGTTAAGTGTTGATATACAGAAAGTTGCTTTCAATGGTAATCATCGTTTACTTGAGCAGGCGATTTCGAACTTAATTGGCAATGCAGTGAAGTATACTCCTAAGGGTTCTAAAATACATGTTAGTTTAAAAAAACTTGATAATAAGATTCAAATTTGCGTAGAAGATAATGGTCCTGGTATTCCAGAAGAACATTGGGAACGAATATTTGAGCGTTTTTACCGCGTGGATCGATCCCGTGATCGTCAAACTGGTGGAACCGGACTTGGCTTAGCAATTGTTAAACATATTTTTTCCTTACATGATGGAAATATTGAGGCCAAGAAGAGTGAAACACTCGGTGGTGCCTGTTTTGAGATCTTATTACCCCTTCGTTCTAGAAAATAAAGTTTGCTTTCATACTCGTTTCTGTATATGTTTTAGCATGAAAATGATTTTACTATTTTTATGTTTATTTCTTTTTCCGGCAAGAGCACAGGTCCTATCTGAATCCTTATATCTTGAAGGCCATGCTGCTCGAGACCGTGCTATTCATTTTTTATTGAAAAAACAAAAAGAGGATGGCAGCTGGTCAGGCCAATATGGATACTCAGCATTAATTGGCTTTACACTCGCACTCGCTGATCCAGATGCAAAAGATATTCAAACATCTCTCAACAGATTAGATACCTTTCTACTCAAAGCGAACATTAAAGATATGAATCTTGAACAAGATCCATACTCACTCTCAACGATGTTGATATATTTTAGTCTGCGCAATCAAGAACATACTATTGCTTTTGAAAATGAAATGTTTAAAAAATTATTGAATCAGCAACTTTTCCAGGTTCAAAATAAGGGGCATATGGTCCCTAATTATAGCGAGAGAAAGTACCCTGATTTTTCTAATACACATTGGGCTCTTGAGGCTTTTGCAATTAGTCAAAACCGCGTTGAAACACAGTTAAATCTAAAATGGAAAGCGAACCAAAAGTATTTTATTGATTATATTTTTAAATTTCAGGTTATTGAAAATAAAGACCCAAATTTTGGGGCATTTCGCTATACACCCCCTTTTATGGAACTAAAACTACAAGCGAATGAAGTTTATAAACAAAAGGTTTTTGCTAGTCTTACCTTAGGTGCGCTAAAGAGTTTACTTTATTGCGAAACAGAACAGGATTTACAACCAGTAAAAAAATGGATATTGAATCACTATTCGCTAACTGACAATATTGGTTTAGGTAAAGGTGGACTATATTACTATTATTATATGCTGATCAGTACCTATGAATTATGCCTTAAAACTGATCCAGCTCTAAAACGCTTACCAAACCAGTTAATGATTGAATTATTACAAAAACAAAAGTGGGATGGTGCCTGGCAGAATAAGAATAATTTATGGTTAGAGAACCAGAAGGAAGTCGCAACAGCTTATGCCTTACTAACCATCACTATTTTATTAAATAATCAATGAGGACCTTACCTTGTCAAAAAATTTAAACTCAAATAAAATGAAACGTAAGATTTTGGAAGCATTGGATAAGCAGGGTGGTGGCCCAGCTAAGTTCAATAAACTTGTGAAGCGTTGCTCTATTCCAAAATCTGCCATAAAAGAGTTTAGGATGTTAGTAGAAGATCTAGTTTTTGACGGTGTCATTCAATATGATAAGGGAAAAGTCCTAAAAAAGGTCACGGCTTCTATAGCTTCCGATATTGGTAGTATCTATTTCTTTCGGAATGGGGCAGCAATTGTAACAACGAATCAGGAAAAAGAATATTTTATTCCTCCAGAAGAAAGTGCTTGTGCATTACCGGGAGACGATGTGCGTGTGCAAGTAACCCGCAAAGCAACACCGGGGAGTGGTAAGGCCCCAGATGCTAGAGTTACTGAAGTTGTAAAGCGACACTTTCATCAGTTAGTTGGAATTATCTCCTTTGAAGGCGATAAAATCACCGCTACACCTGCATTGGCAGGCTTTCAAACTAAGGTCAGTTTGCAAAATGCTAAAGGTGCTAAAGAAGGAGATCGTGTTTTAGTTCATATAAAAGAATGGAATAACCCAAAAGAATTGCCAGAAGGCGAAGTCACAGATGTTATTGGACCTATTGAAAACCCAGCGCTAGATACCATCTCAGTTATGCATTCCTATCATTTGCCACAAGAGTTTCCACCAGATGTGATTCATGCAGCTGAACAGCAGGAAATTAAGCAGGAAGATTTTGCAAAGCGAAGAGACATCCGAGACTTATACACATTTACAATTGACCCCAAAACAGCAAAAGACTTTGATGATGCTATTTCTTTAGAGCCAAATGAGAAAGGCTACAAGTTATATGTTCATATTGCCGATGTAAGTTACTTTGTTGAGCAAGGTGGTATTATTGACCGCGAAGCCAGAAAGCGTGGAACCAGTGTATACTTGCCCGACCAAGTTGTACCGATGATTCCTTTTCATCTATCAAATGGTTTATGTAGTCTAAACCCAGGCGTGGATCGTTTTGCATTTACTGTAGAAATGCAAATGTCCCCCAGCGGAAAAATGTTACATGCAGATTTTTATGAAAGTATTATCCATTCAAATGCACGTTTAACCTATTTTCAGGCTTTAACTGCTTTGCAGTCACCTGAAGGTAGTTATTTTCCACATTGGAAAATGAATCGTGACCTTGTGCGTCGGGTAAAGCAGGCAGGTGAATTAGCGATGACGATCCGTATGCGCCGTATGTCTAGTGGAGCCTTAGAGATGGATGTTCCTGAAGTGCGTTTTCAAATTACAAGAAATGGACGTATAAGCGGAATTGAGACAAGTGAGCACGATATGTCACACCAGCTTATAGAGGAGTGTATGTTATTGGCCAATGAAACAGTCTCACATCACTTGTATAGGCAGCATGTTGAGCAGCTTTATCGTATTCACGAGCCACCAGATCCAGAGTCATTTGCTGATTTAGAGCTGATGTTTTTAGCCGCAGGAAAAAAGTGTAGTCACTTAGAAAAGCGGGAAAATTTAGTTTCCTTTTTACAAGAGATAAAAGATTTACCTTATGCGAAAGCTTGGTATATCTGTGTGTTGAAAGCCATGAAAAAAGCGATATATAGCATTAAGAATGCAGGACATTATGGTTTGAATAAGAAATTTTATGCTCACTTTACTTCTCCCATTCGTCGATATCCTGACTTAGTGATTCATCGACAACTTAAAAAATTGTTGTTGAAAGAAAGTCCGGCTTATTCAAAAGGTGAATTGATCGAATTAGGTAAACATTGTTCACAACGTGAGTTGATTGCCAAAGAGGCTGAACGTGAAGTCATTGACCTAAAGAAAATTCGTTTTTTTCAGCAACAGCTTGCTGATGGTAAACCGCTGTCTTATGAAGGAACCATTATTGAGGTCAAGAATAGTGGGATCGTTGTTGATATTGACGCAGTCATGACGGTTGGTATGGTTCATATTAGTCTACTTGGAAAAGACTTTTTTAATTTTGACCCCAAACGGAAGTGCTTAATTGGTAAACGTACCGGTATTTCCTACTCTATTGGAATGAAACTTCAGGTTCATATCGTTAAAATAAATACTCAAAAAAGATTCTACGATTTTGCTCCTAGCGACCTACCCAAAATTGTACCTCCTACTACAAAACAAATTGAGAATCGTAAAAAAAAGAAAAAAAGAATTCGTAAACGAAAAAAGTAAAAACTTCCACTTTCTATTTCTTAGACATTGTTCATCTGAGATATTGAACCATAATTTGAATAAAGAAAATTTCATTTTTGGAGAGTTCTATGTTCAAAATTTTTTATTACAGTCTTTTTCAGATATCAATTTTTATAATTTCTACAGGCGTAATGGCTAATGATGAAACAAAGATTGGTCAAACGATTCAAATTACTCTTATAAATGGTATACAGAAGTTAGATGCACGAGTGGATACAGGTGCTGAAACATCTTCAATATCTGCAATTAATATCCAAAAATTTGAGCGTGATGGTAAAGATTGGATCAAGTTTGACATTGCGCACCCTTCATTGAAAAAAGTTGAGACTTTAGAAGAACCACTCTCACGAACTATTAAAGTAAAGAGACATGGGGGCGAATCACACAAAAGATATGTCGTAAAATTAAAAATTATGATTCGGGAGCAAGCGATATTAGAAGAATTCTCTCTTACAGACCGTAAAGGTTATGAGTACCCAGCCTTAATTGGACGTAATATTCTTAGTCATGGATTTATTGTTGATGTAAATAAGGATTAAGGTTATGTCTGCTAAAGTACAATCCTATATTTGCTTTTTGGTTCTAGTCATTCTAGGGGTGGGAATTTGTCTCTATAAAATTAAAGTAAAAGGAATGCCTTTTTTACCTGGAGAAAAGCGCTCCTATTGGTTAATTGAGGGAAAGGTAAAGTTCCAAGCTGAAGATGGACCTGTTGAAGCAATGTTGGGATTACCCGCCTATTACGGTGGATACACATTATTATCTCAAGACGGTGCAGCTTTAAATTATGGTTTTAATGTAATTGAATCAGATTATAGTCGTGCAATTTGGAGTACACGACAAGCCAAGGGGCAGCAAACTGTCTATTACCGCTTTAGTATTTACGATAGTGGCGTTAAAGAAACTAAAGTGACAATTAAACCAGCACCATTTAACTCTAAATATCCATTTGTAGAAGACCCTGAGAAATCAGCAGCTGAAGCGGTTGTTGAGGCAGCATGGAGAAAATCAGCCACTTCAGAATCTTTTACTTATGCGCTCATGAGACAATTAAACTCTAAAACTCCTTCTGAAAGTGTCCATTTATTACTAAGTGTTTTGACCGAAGACTATACTAAAACTCAGCTTTTAAGAGACTTAATCAAATCTAAAGGGATTAAGGCAGCAAGCCCTATTTGTTTGAAGTTAGAGGATGGAAAACGTGGTATAACCCCAGTTCACTACCTTGTTGTTATGGGGCGAAATGGTTTATGGCTTGTTTTTGATTGTGATGATGGAGTCCAATTATCACGTCAGGATATGCTCATTTGGCATGATAAGCCTTTTTTAGATTTAATTGGTGCCAAAGATGGAAGTGTCAAATTTTCAATGCTTAGAGAGGAACGTTCAGCAAATATGCTAACAATGCAAAATGAAATTAAAGATGATTCCTCTGTTATGCAATTTTCTCTTTTTACTCTACCCGCAGAATATCAAGCGATGTTTAAAGTTCTTCTAGTAATTCCTGTAGGTATCTTGGTTGTTGTTATTTGTCGAAATATTATTGGCTTACCCACTTCAGGAACATTCATGCCTATCCTTCTTGCAATGGTACTTCAGGATACTGGTGTATTAAATGGAATTATTTTGATTACCGTTGTTATAGCGATTGGTCTTTTAGTGCGCGGCTACTTATCTAAATTAAACCTTTTATTAGTGCCACGTATTGCATGTGTGGTGATCTTTGTAGTTTTACTCATAAGCGTCATTTCTGTTGTATCATTTAAGTTAAATCTGACGAGTGGAATGGCTGTTGCGATGTTCCCTATGATTATTGTTTCCTGGACAGTTGAACGAATGTCCGTAATTTGGGAAGAACAAGGTGCTAGAGAAGTCTATCGACAAGGCGGTGGTTCTTTTATTGTTGCGATAATCAGCTATTATGTGATGTCCAATAATTATGTTTCTTTCTGGACTTTTAATTTCCCTGAACTTTTACTCGTTTTGATGGGAGCGGTAATTCTTCTTGGAACTTATACTGGCTATCGCTTGATCGAATTAATTCGTTTTGAACCATTGGTTGTTGAGGAATAATCGATGCCTTTTGCAAGCCCATTTAAACTAAAGAAGCGCGGTATTCTTGGAATGAATTCCCGCAATAGTAACTTCATTCTAAACTATAATGATCGAGAGTTCTATCAGCGAGTAGATGATAAACTAGTGACAAAAAAAATTGCGATTGAAGAGGGCATCAAAGTACCAAAATTGATTTGTTCAATTAAGTATAACTTTCAGATTAAAGATGTTCATGCAATTCTTGCCAATGTTGGTGGTTTTGTTATCAAGCCTTCTCAAGGTGCAGCAGGCAAGGGGATTATGATTCTTAAAGGTGCTGTGGAGGGTGGTTATGAAAAAATGAGTGGTGAAATTCTACCTCAAAAGGAAATTGACCGCCATATCGCTGAAATATTGAGTGGACTTTATAGCTTGGGTGGAAAAACAGATGCTGCCATGTTTGAAGGTCTCATCCATTTCACCGATACCTTTACACCATATACGTTTCAAGGAGTTCCTGATATTCGTGTGATTAGTTTTCTTGGATTCCCTGTTATGGCTATGGTACGTTTACCGACGAGCGTCTCGGATGGTAAGGCAAACCTTCATCAGGGAGCTGTGGGAGTCGGTATTGATATTGTGACTGGTAAGGCTAGTAATGCTGTGCAGTTTGATAAAAAAGTCACCAAGCATCCAGACACTGGTAATGAATTCTCCAATTTAAAAATTCCTTTTTGGGATGAAATTTTGCATATGTCTTCTAGAGGTTATGAAATGACTGAACTAGGCTATTTGGGGGCAGATATTGTTTTAGACAAAGACCATGGCCCCATGATTCTTGAATTGAATGCACGCCCAGGTTTAGCTATTCAAATTGCTAATGATATTGGCTTAGAAACCAGGTTAAGACAAATAGAAAAAGTCTACAAGCGCAATATGCATGTAGAAAGACGAGTTCAAATCGCAAAAGAACTTTTTGCTCCATAACGGGTTTACTACACTCCACTTATTCTTACTTTGTATGTACCTTTCATACATGCTACTGAGTTATTGTGGAATACTACGGTCTAATTACAATTTATAAATTGCTTAATGAGAAAAAGATATGATTGAAAAAATAGTACAAGATGCATTGGTTATTTGGGCAACTATTGATCCTATTGGTACAATGGCCTTATTTTCGGTACTTACCGCACACCTATCACCCCAGGATAGAAGAAAAACTGCTTTCAAGGCAGTCGCCTATGCAACATGTGTTCTATTAACATCTATTATTGTTGGTCAGATTCTTTTAGGAGCAATGGGAATTCGTTTAATGTCTTTTCAATTAGCAGGGGGGATTATTCTCTTTCTATTTGGCTTACAAATGATCTTTGGCTCTGATGTCACCCCTAGTGAGCATGACGAGGGGCATGACATTGCTGTCTTCCCGTTAGCTATCCCAACAACAGCTACTCCAGGTGCAATTCTAGCGGTCATTTTGTTAACAGATAACAATGTAAATACTATTCCTATGCAAGTTGGAACAACAATTGTTGTACTTGTTGTTCTTGGAATCACATTAGGCTTAATGTTGATATCAGATAGAATATTAAAGGTGATAGGAAAAAGTGGAGCATCAATTTTAGTACGTGTAATGGGCATGATTCTAACTGCCTTGTCTGTTGAGATGGTCATGAAAGCATTGGGTGTTCAAAAATGGACTCAAGAGGATAGTACATGTATTCAACACTTCATTGAAAAACTTGTATAAGAAGTACATAATAACTTGATCGAAAAAATTCTATCTCGATCTTCTTAGGATGAGCTTATTCATAAATTAATAATAGAACCAAAGAACGAATTATTAATTATTCAAAACTACTTTCTCTCTGGTAACATTCTAATCTTATCTAATTTATTGATTAGAAAATATATTTTTGGCTACTAATCAATTCTGTTGTTCGCTATAGTTTATATACAATTCTGGCTAAAGGGCATGTTGAACATAAATCATATACATAATAGATTATCAACGATTATTCATCAATAGTACCTCAAATGAAGCTAAACACTATGTAAGCTTTTCTTTTCTGTGAGTGGTTGTAGTTTATGTAAGAAATGAAACATGGAGATAATATGAGCTGGAAAGAAGTATTTAGTTGTTCGGGCGAGGATGCTTGGAAAGATAAATTTTATGTAGACGGAGAACGGGCTGAGGTTACTAATAATGAAGAAGGCCTAGTGTTTGCTTCGGGTCCTGAGCAAACAGAGGATTGTCATTCAGTGCTGTGGACAAGGGCAGAGTTTGAGGGTGATCTGCGGATCACATTTGAGTACGAGCGGTTAGATGAGATGAATCGTTTTGTGAATATTCTCTATTTTCAGGCACAAACTGATGCTGTGAGCCAATATTGTGGTGCGATTTCCAATTGGAAAGATGAACGGTCTGTAGCGTATATGCAAACCTACTATGAAAATATGGACCTGTTGCATATCAGTTACGCAGCCTTTGGAAATCAAAGTGATGAACCTTCAGACTATATTCGCATTCGTCGTTACCCCGTGTTACCAGATCGTGATTTTGATCAAATGGAAGTGACACCAACATATTTCGATACAGATTTATTCAAGCCTTTTGAAACCTATGCTATGGAATTTATTAAGACAGATGAATATTTATCTTTAGTCATTATTGGGGGTGGTTTTCATAAGAGTTATGAGTGGGACCTCAGCAAAATTAAACCGACAGGTAAAGGGCCCATTGGGATACGTCATATGCATATGCGGAAAAGTCGTTACAAGAACTTTAAGGTTTATCAGCGTAGCTCGTGAGTTTTTTAAAGAACATTACCATTGGTCATTGGGGCCAAAAGAAGTTTTCTCAGCTTGGCCTACACCATAATGATGGCATTGAGTTGGTGTTTATTCGTAGGGGTCGTGTTCATTGGGAGCTTGAGGAGAATTACTTGATTCAAGAGCTGGTTATTTGATTTTCACAATGCCTTAGTAGGAACATGGGGTCGCCAGTGAGATCGTACCAGGCTGTGATCTATACTATATGATTTTACCTTTAGAACCAAAAATTCATATTGACCCAAAAAACTATGAATTTGATAAGCGTATACAGCTTCCCTTATCTACCAAAAAGATGGAGGAAATGAGTCACAAAATTCGTGCAATCAATAAGCGTCGCCTAAAGAACGGCCAAGTATCAAAGCAAATTTTTCCACAACTTTTTGAGTAATCAGAAACAATGGATGATGCCTATATGATCTCCCTGATTGCTGTGATTTTACAAGAATTCATTTTATCATTTTACACTGCTGATGACCATGAAAAAGCTAGTGATGCCGAAGAAGTGGTGCAATATTTTTGGGATGGTTTACCAAGCCGTGGTGACCGGGACTGGACATTGGAAGAAATGACTGCTACATGTGGGCTAAGGCGAAGTCAATTTTCCGAGCTTTTGAAAGTAGAAACGGGCGATAGCCCCATACATTACTTAAATCGGATTCGAACACATCGCGCATGTGAACTTCTTAAAACTACGAAATCTACCATAAAAGAAATCTCAGAATATTGTGGCTTCAACTCAACACAATACTTCGCAAACGTCTTTAAATCCTACATGAATCAACCACCTAGTTTCTATAGAAACAACTTAAAGTCTTCTTTTAAGTAAATTTAACAAAATTACTTTGCGCTAAAGAGTTCGTCAATATTTATAATTTTTTAAGCTAGAATGTTTCTATTTTTTATTGGCAATTTTATAGGAAGTGAGCGCAGCTGCAAGAATCAGAATTACATTGAATGCAATGATACTTGGCCATGGCATTGATGTCGCAAGCGTCCAACCAAAGGATTGCTTTTGAATGACTTGAATTAGAATCTGTGAAAATATGACACCCAATACATTTCCAATGATCAATCCTACAAAGGCTAAACATGAGCCTTCAATAGCAGCCGCATGGGCTACACGCTTACGAGCAACACCCAACATTTGTAAAGTTTTACGTTCCGCTTTGCGCTCAAGAACCAAACTACTGAAGGCAAAAATGAAGCCAATGATGGCAATAAAACCGGCAATAAGCTCCAAGGCATAAGTGATTGAAAAAGTACGATCAAATAGCTTTTCCACATCGCTTCGGAGTTCATATCGATCCCGAATTAGCAGACCCGGATAAGCTTGACCCAGTTGTTCACGGAATTGAATACGATCCACATCGTCATTTAAGGTTAGGGTAAAACTCAAAAGTTTGTTTTCTTTAAAGTATTTACGATACACTTTTTGATTGATTGTTAGCATGCCTCGTTCGGAGGTAAAATCTTTGAAGATACCTCCCACTTCAAGTTTCAAGGGGCCTGATGGCGTAGGAATGCTGACAAAGTCTCCATTAGCCAAAGCAAAGCGATTTGCTAGAGGTTCACTAATCATGACCATATTCTCAGGTATTTCACTGCTATTCAGAATAGATGCATCAGGAGCGGAGGTCCAGAGTGCGCCAGCATCCCCAAGACGTAGCTCGGTTTCAACTGCCATTAGACGAACTGGAATACCCTCGTAAACGACCATACGCGATTGATTCAAGTCGGCTTGTTTTACTTGCGGCATCTCGACAATTGTTTCCCAAACAGAGGTTGGGATTCTTGTTTTCATTGCTGCTGTCGTAATACTATGTGGTGCAATAAATAAATCGGCTTTAAGACTTCCGCCTAGCCATTGTTTCATAGTGGATTGAAAACTAAAAATTAGGATAGCAATACTTACGGCCATTGCGGTGCCCAAAGACAATCCCGCTGTTGCTAGCACATGTCGCCCAGATGGAAAACGTAGGTGACTAAAAGCATAATGCGCGATATGTTGCTGACTAAAATTTGCTGCTAATTTTCCAAGCATTTGTAAGAGTGTTGAGGTAATTAAGGTTCCAGCAAGAATGAACAAAGCCACTGAAAGGAATCCTGGAATTGGATATTTTACGAATTGAGCATTCTGGTAAGGGGGAATCCATAGTATTATTGTGGCAAATATGCCAATAAATATCGCTAATAATGGATGTTGTAGAGTTTTATAGCCGGTATGTCGCCAAACGAGTGCCAGCATTTGCGCAGGCGGTGTAGAGGCTGCGTCTTGTGCTGGAATATGACCCGCAATTAAACTCACGATCATACCAAGCCCAAAGGCGATTGTAGCTTCACCCCAGTGCCAGTTTACCTGCGCATCACGTGAATTAAAATAGATATGATTCACAGCATCAGATACCGCTCCTGCACTTAAACTGGCTAATCCATAACCTGCTAATAGTCCCAGAATAGAACCAATTAGCCCCATAATTAATGACTCCATCATCCAGCTTAAATAGATACTTTTACGATTGACTCCCAATGCACTTAACGTGGCAATTTCTTTGCGCCGGCGAACGACTGCAGCTTCTAAAGCCTGGACGATCAAATAAATTCCAAAGACAAATGAAAGACTTGATAATAAAGACAAGTTAAAGCGAAATGCTTTGAGTAAACTTTTATTGGCTTCTTTTCTCTCGGCGGTTGTTTGTAAAACAAATTTTTCTCCCCCCCAGTCTTCCAAACGACTCTTTGTTAGACTCATATTTTCCTTGTAGGATACGCCTTTTTCAACAGCTACTTGAATCATGTTGATGTTGAGTTCCCCCTCAAGTAAATAAGGAAGTTGAGCAAAGTCGGTAACAATGATACCGCGGGATTTTATACCTGGGCGGTCCGGCAAAATCCCTGCAACAAAGAGTTTACGACGTTTACTTTCAATTAAAAGTTCAAATTCATCACCTAATTTTAACTGCCGCTGTTTGGCGATATATGTATCGATAAAAACCGCGCCAGGTTTCGCAAGAAACTTCCAGATATTGGTATTTGGCTCCTGATTGGTTTCTTCATATTGGTCAAATGAATCGTAGAGCCATTGCGCATTGTCTTTGGGATCACTAGCAAATACATTTTGTAAGCCAATGAGATCTAAAGATAGCATAGGAAATACACGGGGGCCTTTAGAAGAGTCAATACTAGGGTCTTCGAAATAGACGGTACTTTCATACATACCGATGATATTGACGGGCAAGTTGCCCAAAGCCCCACGAATTTCTCCTAGGTTATTAATCGAAGTCAGTCCACTTTTGGGAATGAAATTGTAGTCATGTTTATCTGATAATTCATCCGTAAAAGCACGGAACCCACCAACTGCTGCTCGATTAGTTAAAGCAACGGAGTAATATATAGCGACGCCACTACCCACCATGCCCATTAGTAACAGACTGATCCAAGGTGATCTACACCAATGTCTGAAAGTACACTGGCGAAGAAGTTGTAAAGCAAGTTTGATGATTGACATGGCTACTGTTCCAAAAGCCCATCTTTAATTTTCACAAGGCGATCACAGAAGGAAGCTACATGATTATCATGCGTGACCATAAATAAAGCGGTTTGTTCTTCACGAATGAGCTCCATGAGAAGTTTTAGAATTTCTTCTGAATGCTCGGAATCAAGTGAGCCTGTTGGCTCATCGGCTAATAATAATAATGGCTTTACCGCAATTGCACGAGCAATGGCAGTTCGTTGCATCTCACCCCCCGATAGTTCTTGGGGAAATGCCTCACGGCGATGTTCAATACCTACACGATCCATTAGGTAATCACAACGTTCCTTGATTTGTTGGTCTCTTAAGCCTGCCAACTGCATAGGGAATTGGATATTTTCTTCAAGACTTAAGGTCGGTAGTAAGTGAAAAAACTGGAAGACAACACCCAAGTGTTTTTGGCGCAATTCAATCAGTTGATCCTGATTCAAAGTACTATAGGCATTGTTTTCCAGTGTAATTTCGCCAGAGTCGAAGGGTTCTACACCACAAAGGCAATTTAGTAGTGTTGTTTTACCAGAGCCAGAAGGGCCCATCAAGGCAACACTTTCACCCGCTTTTACCTTAAAATTGATTCCATGTAAGATACTTCGTTGACCATAGCTCTTACGCAATGTCTCCACCAGCAATATAGATTTATCCATTGTCTCACCACCTTAAAATTGTTTGCCCCAAATACTGTACACAATAATTTGCTGATTATTAGCCCAAGAAAAAGATTCCTTACAGGTTGTGGACAATGTGGACAAGGTGGACAATGTGGACTGGGTTTGCATTGCATACAAACTTGTGTTAGAATCTAAAATGCTTTAACATTTTATTGAGGGATAAGGGGATGAGTGATTTACTACCAAAACATGGTGTATATAGAAAACTGCTTAGTTTTCAAGATTCGCAGCTAGTTTTTGATATAACTGTAAGATTTGTTAAGAAGTATATCCCACCAAAAAGCCGCACATGTGACCAAATGGAACGGGCAGCTAGAAGTGGCGTTCAAAACATTGCTGAAGGTTCAGTTGCTTCTGCAACTTCTAAAAAATTTGAGTTAAAATTAACTCAAGTAGCTAGAGCAAGCTTAGAGGAATTGAAATTAGACTATGAAGATTTTATCCGTCAAAAAAATTTGAGTTTTTGGGATAAAAATAATCTTTATTCGCAAGAATTAGTAAATCAAAGATTTAAGACAGCCGATGAAGTTTCATCTTGGATAGAAGAAGTTGTACAAAGAGATCAGTTACCAAAATCATTATACCCTGAATTTGCAGCCAATGCTGCAATTGTTTTAATTAGGGTTGCCTGTTCTTTGCTTGAACGCCAAGTAACTCGTTTGGCTGAAGATTTTCAGCAAAATGGTGGTTTTACTGAGAAACTTTATAATGCAAGAAAACGTCGTTAACCGTCCGCTCGGTCCACCCAGTCCACCTTATCCACATTAAATCTTATGCTTTTTCTTGAGCTTATTCCATAGCAAGTTATTTTAGTTCTAAGTAATAATTTTGATAAGGATTGTCCATGATTGAGGCATTAGAGTTGAGCCCTGCATTACAGGCACTTTGGGAAGAATTAGGCATTGAACCGCACTTCTTTGAAGGCCGTAAGCTCTGCATATACCCAGAAGCAAAACAGTTTGTGGAAGTGGATGACATTGATGGGCCATACCGCATTTGTCCTGAAGTACTTTCTCCTTGGCTAACGATGCGTGATGCTGCAAAAGCGGAGGGACTGAGTATCTTAATGGTTTCGGCCTTTCGTAGTTATGAATATCAAGCGGGATTGATTCGCCGAAAATTAGAGCAAAATATTCCAATTCAAGAAGCTTTAACTGTTGTGGCTGCACCCGGGTTTTCAGAACATCATACTGGTTTTGCTATTGATATTAACTCCCCAGAATGTGAAGAAGCGGTTACTGAATACTTTGAAGATACACCCGAGTTTACTTGGCTTACCCAACATGCCCATAAATATGGCTTTTACATGTCCTTTCCCAAAGGCAACCCCCAAGGCTATATCTACGAGCCTTGGCATTGGTGCTGGAGGTCTTCATGAGTGACTTAAAGGAACGCTATTTTAAAGTTCGGGATGTGTTTAAGTCTTATACAGAACATGTTGGTAATCCAGAAGCTGAGCTCATTGCGATATCGAAAACGAGGACCGTTGAAGAAATTCAGGCACTTTATGATTTAGGGCATCGTCACTTTGGTGAAAACAAAGTTCAAGAGCTTGATCAAAAGGTTCCAGCACTGCCAAATGACATTGTTTGGCATTTCATTGGACATATCCAATCCAACAAAGCAAAACCTGTTTTACAGCATGTAAACTACATACATGCTGTAGACTCTATAAAACTTTTAGATAGGCTTCAGCGCATTCAACAAGAATTAGCGACACAAGTACAATTTTTGCTTCAATTTAATGTGACCAATGAAGATCAGAAGTACGGATTTCGTTTATCTGAGCTAGAGGATTTGGAATCAAAATTATCCGAACGACCCTTAGATGCATTGCGAGGCTGTATGTGTATGACCGCTGTTGGAATGGATGCCGCAGAGCAACAATCCACCTTTCAAAAATTGGTAGAAGCTCAACACCGTTTGCAGTTACTTTCGCCTCAAATTAATGAATTATCTATGGGGATGAGTGGTGATTGGCAACAAGCTGTAGGCGCTGGTGCCAGGTGGATCCGTATTGGGACGGCAATCTTTGGACCACGTAATTATGGAGGTGCAACCACATGAAGCGCTTTTATGTGAAGCAAGCTCACCTCAATACCTTTCGTCACCTCGCAACTGAAGAATATATCCAGGACCATTTACCAGCCAAATCAGAAGTAATGTATTTGTGGCGCAGTAAACGTGCACTGGTTTTAGGAAAGAACCAGATTCCTTGGCTGGAATGCAGAGTCAATGAATTTTTGGCATCGGGAGGAACTCTTGCTCGTCGTTTATCTGGTGGTGGTACGGTTTACCATGACCAGCGTAATTTAAATTATAGTTTTATTGGTCACCAAGGTGTTTATGATGACGATTTACCAGCACATTTTATCCTTCAAGGATTAGAGCACTTTGGTATTCACGGTAATATTGGAGAACGCAAGATCTTAGAAATTGATGGTAAGAAGATTTCGGGAACAGCATTTTGTATGCGCCGTCGTAAGGTGATTCATCATGGCACATTACTTATTGATACGGATTTAGTTGAACTTCAGAAATACTTGCATCCTTCTATACAGTTGATGGAATCCCCAGCCGTGGCATCAGTACCCTCACCTGTTATTAATATTTGCGAACATAATCCAGATGTGAATACCGAAAACCTATCAGCAGTACTTTATGAAAAATGGGGTGGTGATGCCTTTCCATTAGATGAATCAGCCATTGATAAGCTAGAAGAGAAATATCGGTCGGATGCTTGGCGATGGGGGATGACACCGAAGTTTAAGCTGAAACTCCACAAAGAAAAAGACTACACTATCACCTTCCGTAAAGGCGCCGTGAAATCTGTTGAATGCGACGGTGAAGATTGCCCAGATTCGCTGATGATTGGCGCTAGCTTTGATGAAATGACAAAATTATACCCTGAACTTTGGATCGATTGGACTGCTGATGATTAAACTACCTCCGAACTGGATGCCTTTATTGGATCGCAAAGAGTTAAAAGAAACCTTTATAAACCTAAACAAGTTTTTGATCGAAGAAGAACATATCTACAGTATTTATCCACCATCGAAGGATCGTTTCCGTGCTTTTGAATTATTACAGCCTGCAGATGTAAAAGTCGTAATTTTAGGGCAGGATCCTTATCATGGCCCTGGTCAGGCGCATGGTCTAGCATTCTCCGTTCCTCGTGGGGTCAAAATACCTCCCTCTTTGATCAATATTTATAAAGAGTTGGTGGATGTTTATGGTACGACGATGCCAGATTCAGGAGACTTAACGGGCTGGGCAGAACAAGGCGTACTTCTTTTGAATACGGTTTTAACCGTGCGTAAAAAGTCAGCAAATTCACACAAAGGGCAAGGCTGGGAAACGATTACGGATGCAGTTATTCATCAGTTAAGTGAGCAATATAAAAACATTGTGTTTGTTTTATGGGGTAAGCCAGCCGAGATGAAGCGTGTGTTGATTAATGAAGATAAACATTTAGTCTTAACTGCACCACACCCATCACCGCTTTCTAGCTACCGCGGCTTCTTTGGTTCCAACCCCTTTGGCCTCAGTAATGAATACCTTCAACAACATGGCAAGCCTCCCATTGACTGGACCGTAGTCTGCCCACAAACTCTCTTTGATCTATGAAAAAGTATTATTTTGTCGCATGTATAGTTCTTTTAGTCTTATTCTTGGGCATTTTCTTTGTAATGAAGACTGTACACCTTGATTACCCCAGAGCGAAAGTAGCTTATGAAGATAAAGTCACACACCATATGCCGCAACGGATCTTTTCGGAAGAAGAAGCCAAGCTAGTCGGCCGAAGCTATGATTTGATACGTGAATTGATGAAGCCAACAAAAACGGTTAATGTTGATGCTAAACTTATAGATCGTTACGAATTTAATGGCCCAGTTTGGGAAGCACTTGCTTACCTTGATAAGCCGTTGATTGACCTTTATAAAGGGAAGAGTAAACGAATCGATATTTTGCCCTATATGGAGGAAAATATTTTACCGCAATATGATTTGTCATCCATTTTGAACTTTGATGAGCATGCAGCTCCTATACAAACTTATCACTATGACCGCACAATAAAACACTATCGTGCATTACAAATGTTAACGAGCTTGTTTTACTATGCTTTGCTAAAGGAAAATTATCAGCAAGCTTACCGCTTTTTAACACTAAAGATCTTTTTATCAAAGGGACTGTACGTTGAACAGAAAATATTTTCTTATCGACTTTTAAATGATATTCTTGCTTATATACAATCCCATGATGTGGATTCAGAGCAAATACAAGCTTTACGTCATGAGCTTGAAGATATTGGTCAAATTAAGCCTTACTGGAATAATTATTGTTCGGCCCTGTTTTATATGCGAGATGATATTGTACATATGTCATCAAGACCAGGTATAGATTTACTTTACTTAAGTCAGGAAAGTAAACTAATTTTGAAAGATGTGGTCCCTGGTGCTAATGCATTTGCTAAGGCTAAAGTTTTAACCCATTGTTATCAATATTATTTAAAAACGTCCGCTGCTAATCCAACACCTGTTAATCAACCCTATCAACTACCTAAAATTGACAGTGATAGTGGTATGTTTGAAAGACAAGTATTTTTTGCCTATACAGGTGCGAAGAGTTTTCAAAGAACAATAGACCGTGCATTTGTAGAAATTTGTGTTATGATTTTGATTTTAGACTTGTATGAATACAAAAAAGACAATGGTGTTTATCCGAGTGATTTGCTTGCACCAGCATTTTCATATCTTCATTCACTTTCTGATTGGGAAATCGATTACAAGTTAAAAGATGGTCAAGTAACCATTCAATCTTTTGGTATCACATATACTTTGGACAAAAAGTAAGGACTTATGAAATCCAATTTTATATGTATTCTCATGGACCTTTTTTTCGTTAAGTCAGAAATCCTTACTTCCTTATCCTCAGAAGTAATGATAAGGAAGGTTTATTAAATTAACTGGACGGTCATTTGTCCACATAAATTCTTTGATCTATAAAGGGATATTCATGAAAAAATATCTATATTTTATTATCATTCTGGGCTTTTCTACTGCTTGTAAAACCACTGGTAAAAATGAAAATCTTCATATTGAAGGAGATATGAAAATGACCTACAAGAAACAACAATCATAAGATTACTTGTATTTTATGTTCTCTACTTTTCATTTGGAATAAAAGTCAATTCCGCTAAGATTGGTCTGTGATCTGAGGCTACTTTCTCTTCTAAAACTTGTGTCTTCGTTACTTTCCAGGATGTGGTAGGTCGATGTAAAATATAGTCAATTTGTTGATTCGGCTTTCTTACAGGATAAGTAAAGAAGTTCTCTTCAGATGTTGAGTTGACCCAGTTTTTCTCCAATTCTTTCATGGTTGTACTACCAGGAATGGCATTTAAATCACCTGCTAAAATAGCAGGGATATTGGGTGTGTCTTTAAAGATTACCTCAATCAAAGGAACCGATCTTTCCCTTGGTTTACTCTTTGTATCAAGGTGTGTCGCAATAAATAGAAATTCATTTTGGCTATCCTCTAAGGAAACTGTAACACATAAAGCAGAACGTGGTTCTCCGGGTAGAGGAATAACTTTAGAGTCTTTGATAGGAAGCTTTGAAATTATCGCATTACCATATTGGCCGCCTTGATAATCCAAAGAGGAACCATAAACGAAATTCATGCCGGTTAGACGAGCTAATTCTTTGGCTTGATCCACTTTTTGACTACGTTGTGTTTGATTATCAACTTCTTGAAGAGATACAAGGTCTGGCGATACAGACTGAATGACCTTTGCAATCCGAGCTAAGTCAATCTTACGATCCATCCCAGCTCCATGGTGGATATTATAACTTAAAATACGTACAGAATTTTTATCTGCTGCTTCTGTGAAGTTTATACAAATCAACATGCAGATACTTGTTAAAATTATCGCATTTCTTTTCTTCATTTTTTCCCTCTCACTAATGATTACTTTACTAATGAAGCAAGTATAACACATCGTTCTAGTAGTTAAAGAACTTTTGCTTAATCTCTGTAAATTTATTTATAATTATGCATGATTAGAGATTATTTTTTTGCGGATTTTTCCTTTAAATATACTCTCTTCGGTTCGCACGATCATAAAGTTTGTTTCCTCTTTCAGTGCTTTGAGTATTTTTGGGAAGGCATTCATTCCAGCTACATGTTTTAATATAGGATACCTAACTTGCTCATTATTTTGATCAATAATGATATTTAGTTCAGAAACAATGCTATCATTATATTTTGTAGATATATATTGAATTTGATCAACCTGCGAAGCTGAAAAATTTAGATCTTGTCTTGGAAGTAATATATATTTTTCTTTTTTATTATATATAAAGTAAGTACCTTTTGACGTCTCTTTTTGGTGTTTTAATTTTACAAAAAGCGTAAACAATCCTGCTGTGATGAAGTAAATAGAGATGATTGGGATTTGCTTGCCTAGCTCAAATTGGTTGGATGAGTTGTAGGCCAAATAAGAAAAACCACCAAAAAAACATATAAAAACAATATTCAAAATTATTACAGCCAAGAGAGGAAATGAACGTACCTTAATTTGGAGTTGCTGCCTATCACTTTCAACTTCGCTTAAATCGATATTATCATAAGGGCCTTCACCAATTATCTTATCAAATTGATCTGTCATACTTCTTTCATCTTTTTATTGATCTTCTTCAAGAACAAGTTGATTAAATTCTTTACAATGTTCTAAGTAATCTGTAATTTTTTGATTCCACCCCTCATCTGCAACGGTAATAACAATTGTACTACATGTATCTTCATGTTGCTCATCGACAATGGCACAATATAAAAGATACCAAAGTGCTGATGCTAATGTTTCCTTATCATGCCAAGTAGTTGTAACACCATACTTGAGCTTATTTTTAATATCGTATTCAACAATTGCATCATCATACCAGTCATGTGCTTTCTCGCAAGCATTCCCCCATGCACAAAAGTATAAATTACCTTTTTTTATAAGCGTATCAATTGCACTAGATAAGCCAGAGTCGTTACTTGCTTGAAAATCTGCACAGAGTAGAACGGTAAAATATGGTGTAGGAAAACTAAGCTGATTAATTTCTTCGAGTCTTTTGAGGTGGACTTGATAGACTGGATAATCAATTGCATCATCATTGAGCTGTATTGGTGTCATGATCATATCCTCCAATCTTACTAATGAGCTAGAACCTTGGCCGAAATATAAAGATACTTTGAAGTAATTCAAGTTTAAATGAAACCAAGTGCACACCCCTTATAGAGAGTACCCGCTAGTTAGGCTTAATAATTTCTATTTGCTAGTAATTTTATGTAACTTTTTGTCGAATCAAATCAAGTCAAAGCAGCCGTGAAATTTAACTATTGTGGTAGGTAGAAATCAAGTGCAGAGTCTACATTGCCTAAGAGTTTTTGTTGCAATGGATCACACTTTTTTAAGAGTTCTTCATCTTGCTGAATATAATCAATAGGGCGCAAATGTTGCCAACAATACCCCATATAAATATTTTCACGGTTTACAGCAGAAAAGTTTGGCCCAACTGCGTGCATGAGTCTATTTTCAAAAATCACGGCTGATCCAGGCTTAAGCTTTACATCAATTGCACCATATGGCTCCCAATGACCTGGCTTCTGTGGAGGATTCCCAATGTAACGGTGGCTACCGGGGATGACACGTAGTGCACCACAATCGGGTATAGTGGTGTCACTGAGGAAATAGCCAATTTTGGTATATAGCCAGGGAATCTCTTGTTTGTTTTCTGCATAGCCGTAGGCTGGACCATCTCGGTGCCAGTCAATTTGCTTAAACTCCTCACCTGTTCCTTTTGGAGAAGGAGGGCGTATAAATACATGACTAGTAGTCAAGCATATATGTTGATTCATTAATTGCTGAATAATTTCAAAACCAACAGGGTGGGTCATAAGTTCGAGTATTTCATCTGACCAAGCCACAGCGTTTCTTAGTTCTAATGGATTACCTGCTTGGCGTTCATGACCTCTAATTGGATCCCCTAAGTGATGTTCCACTTGTTGATCTAATGCTGTCACTACCTTGCGGTATTTAGTGACCTCTTCAGGCGTGAGTAAATCTTCGATGATCAAAAAACCATTACCTTCAAATTCTCTTATTTGTGTATCCGATAATTTCATGTCAAACCTCATTTTTCTTTGATTAAAAATTGTACTGAGAAAGAATATAGATAAATTTGAGTGATATACCTTTAATTTTTATTTTTTAAATCTTTAATAATCAAAGAAATTGCATGTCTGATTTAGTATTAAGTGGTTTGATGGATCGTTTGTCCAAACTCTATGGCCTTGATATTAGTTTTCATGATTGTAGTGGTGTCAGTTTAGCGGTGCCTAGTTTGAGTCTTCGTGCTGAGCAATTCACGCATGACCGACCCTATTGTTTATTAGCAAAGCGCTTGCATTTGACAGCTTGCAAAGGATGTAAGGATCGTAGTTATGCGCATTTACTGGAAGTTGGCAATTACAGTGGTACTTGTCCTTTTGGTATTTGGGATGTAATTCACCAAGTAAAATTTGATGGATTCGCTTTGGGTGCTTTTTATGTGGGAGGCTTACATGGAGATCGCCCTTTGACTCATGTTAGTCTGCTTCCCAAACATGAGCTGCCTCAGAAACGGACGACATCATTGATTAAGCAATGTAAAGACGCTGCAAAGCTCCTTGAAGAGGCTTTATTAATTGATTATCGTTTATGGCTTTCTGCAGGTAATCAACTGGGAAAAAGGATTAGTAACGCAGAGTATATGGAGCGATGTCAGCAGTTTATAAAGTCGCATTATCACCAAGACATGGGCTTACAGGATTTGGCCGAACAATTACAATTGCATCCTAATTATTTGGGCAACTTAATCCAAAAAGAATTTGGGAAGAACTTTCGTAGCCTTCTGAATGACTATCGTGTAGAGCAAGCGCAGCTTATCCTTCGGTTTGAGGGTATCCCTATTACTGAGGTAGCATTTCGTGTAGGATTTAAAGATAGTAACTATTTTAGTACGGTCTTTAAGCGTATCGTTGGTATTCCCCCTAAAAAGTACAAGCAGAAGATTTGTTAGGGTTTATGGAGCAAAGGATTTAATGTAAGCACCATTTAAGTCTACATATTTGTAGAGTGTTTTTTGAAAGGATTTGGCTTTCTTCTCCGATTAAAGATAAATCTCTTTCATCTTACAGTGTTTCCACATGGTCATCTGCAAATAAATAATTTCATTTAGTTTGAGATTGGGAAATCGAACGGATATTCGAAAAGTTCTCTCACTTTTTCTGCGACAGATTCTTCATCTGCTCCAGTCACACGTATGAGAACTTTGGCGTTGGCTTCTAAGCCCAGTGCTACTAATCCTAATACTGAAGTAAGGTCTGCTTGACCATTTTCAGTATGAATAAGAATGTCTCCGTCATAATCTTTAAATTCGGTGACAATTTGAGTAGATGGGCGACAATGTATGCCTCGGTCATTTTTTACAATGGCAATGGTTTCTACCATGTAATTTACTGAGCAGTCTCTGTAGTAGCCGATGCTGCAGGCGTTTCTTCAGCCGTTACTGCAGTGGGTTCAGTTTCATTTGTTACTGCTCCCATACCCGTTTCTGTAGCTGGCTCAACTTGTTCTGTTGTTAATTCAGCATCCAGAAGACCAGTATCTCTTTGTGTATTTTTGATCGAACTTACAATACCAATCAAAATTGTGTTGATAAAGAAAACAGTAATTAAAAAAGCAGTTGCCTTTCCTAATACGTTACCAGCACCAGAGCCTAAGGAATCTTCCATTGCACCACCACTGGATGCCAATCCGCCTAAACCTCCACCTGCTTTACTACGTTGCATTAGGATGATTAAAATCAATAAAACTGCAATGACTAATTCTAGTCCAATCAAAATGTAATGGAGTACGTCCATAATATCTGCCTCAGAGGTTCAATATCGAAATTTCTGCTTAAATAAAAATGATCATTTCACGCTATGTCTAAACTACAGCGGGTCATTAACTTACATGAAAGCTACAAAGGGTCAAGCGATATTAACAAACAATCAACTCAAATAAGTTCGAAACCACACATTTATTACCTAAAAACCTTAAGGTTTATTTACAATATAATCCATTTTTAATTTTCAGTGATTGTCAAAGTTGATTTGGTGCCTAGAATTTTTATTACACCATTACATACATTCACCTAGGAGATTTTAAGTGCCTATTTGTAGTTATTTAGTTACCCCAACCCCGGGGTCAATGGAGCAATTATCTTTAAAATTCCATACGATTCCTGAATGCGAAGTTGTACCTTCTACCAATAAAAACCTTCTATTACTTTTGACCGAGACTGAATCGGATGATCATGAGAAAGAACTTCAAACTACTTTAAAAGGTATTCCAGAAATTGAGTGCCTTGCCTTAAGTTTTGCCAGCAACGAGGAGTTACCAAAATGAGAATGACCCGAAGAGAGTATATGCGAAATATGGCACTTGCTTCTGCCAGTGCCGCCGCCGCGAGTTTAGTTCCCGGTGTATTATTTGCCGAGGAAATAGAGATTTTTAATCAGGCTAGCGTTAAGTGGGACAAGGCACCATGTCGTTTTTGTGGAGTAGGTTGTGGTTTATTGATTGGTGTTCGTGAAGGCAAGGCAGTGGCAGTTAAGGGGGACCCTGAGTCGACGGTAAATCATGGTCTATGTTGCGTGAAAGGATATCATTCAGTGATGTCGATCTATGGTAGTGATCGCTTAAAACATGCTTATGTTCGCAAAAATGGTAAACTTGAGCAAGTATCTGTTGAAGAGGCTTTGGATTTAGTTGCAGATAAAATGAAACAGACGATTGCTGAGCACGGCAAGGATTCTGTGTCGATGTATGGTTCCGGTCAGTGGACAATACCAGATGGTTTTGTAGCTAGTAAGTTTATGAAAGGTTGTATTGGAACCAATAACCTTGAGGCTAATGCTCGATTATGTATGGCTAGTGCAGTAACTGGGTTCATGACGAGTTTTGGTTTGGATGAGCCAATGGGTTGTTATGATGATATTGAACACTCTAATGTATTTGTCATGTGGGGCAATAATATGTCTGAGATGCACCCCGTTTTATTCTCGCGAATTTTGAACGTGCGGCAGCGTAATCCACAGGCAAAAATAATTGACCTCTCAACTCGTGATACCCGAACTAGTAAAGCTGCAGATTATCACTTTTTATTTACTCCGCAATCAGATTTGGCGATTGCTAATGGTATCTGTTATGAGATTGTCAAAAATGATTGGGTGAATCACGAGTTTGTAAAGAAACATACGAATTTCCATTCAGGTAAGACTCAAATTGGCTATGGGCTTGAAGACAAATTTGCTTTTACTGATAAACCAGAGCCCATGAGTTTTGAGCAATACAAGGCCTTTTTAGAGGATTATACACCTGAGAAAGTCGAAAAAATTTCTGGAGTAAAGGCAGATGATATTCGCTTCTTAGCACAAGTTTTTGCAGATCCTAAAAATAAAGTTAGTTCTTTTTGGTGTATGGGAATGAATCAGCATACGCGTGGAACATGGATTAATAATTTAGTTTATAATATTCACCTTTTACTAGGCAAAATTTCAACGCCGGGCAACAACCCTTTTTCACTAACTGGCCAACCAAGTGCTTGCGGAACAGTTCGAGAGGTTGGAACCTTAACCCATAAATTACCTCACGGAGAAGTGAGTGACCCCAAAGCTCGTGAAATGGCTGCTAAAATATGGAACGTCCCAGTGGAGCGAATTGATCCAAAGCCAAGTTTGCATACAGTGGAAATGTTTAGAGCATTGGACCGTGGCGATTTACGCTTTATGTGGATTCAAGTGACAAACCCGATGGTAACGATGCCGAAGCTAAATCGTTATCGTGAGGCCACTTTAAAGCAAGATCGATTCATTGTTGTTTCAGATATATACCAAACACCAACGACAGATATTGCAGATGTTATTCTTCCATCTGCAATGTGGATCGAACGTGAAGGTATGTATGGTAACTCTGAAAGACGAACCCAGCATTTTAATAAAATGATTGATCCGCCCGGGGAAGCAATAAGTGATACATGGCAAATTATTCAAGTTGCTAAACGGTTAGGCTTTGATAAAGAGTTTGCATATTCTGACGAAAATCATATCGAAGAGATTTGGGCAGAATATTGTCAATTTCACAACAGTCCAAAGCATGCTATGGCGCCTTATGAAGTTTTAAAAGCGCGCCCTGGTGTTCGCTGGCCTTTTTGGAATGGTAAAGAAACTCGCTGGCGTTACAACAGTGCAGATGATCCGGCTGCAAAAAAAGAAGGTTTTGACTTTTATGGCAAACCAGAAGGACGTGCATGGATTTGGGCTAGACCCTACGAGCCCCCACCAGAAAACCCTGATCAGGATTATCCATTTTGGTTAAATACTGGTCGTGTGATTGAACATTGGCACTCTGGCTCAATGACACGTAGAATACCTGTGCTTCATCAAGCAGTTCCTGAGGCTTATGTTGAAATTAATCCAATTGACGCCAAACGCATGAATATTCAAAATGGTGAGTTAATTGAAGTCACCTCTCGTCGGGGAACCATACAAATAAAAACTGTCATTAACGGGAGAGGCCGTCCTCCAAAAGGCCAAGTCTTTATTCCTTTCTTTGACGAAAGCTATTTAATAAATGAACTAACCTTAGATGCTTTTTGTCCAATCTCAAAACAACCGGATTATAAAAAATGCGCAGTGAAGATAATCAAGATCAGCTAAAAGAAACGAATCTTTTTGTCATCGCCGCAATAACGTTGGTGATATTAGGTGCGATTCTATATAGTGTTCAGATGATTGTTTCGCAAAAAAGTGAACAAAGTCAAGAGCATGTTCTTTTAATTGACAGTTTGCCAACAGATACATCCCATCATGTGTCTTATATAGAAAATCAAGTAGAAATGCAGGGCCATGAGCGGACGCTAGTTGAGTGGTATGCTGGCCGCGCATATAGTGGTGCTCCACCTGTTATTTCACATCCTATTGATAATGAAATGCCAATTCAATCGGACTGTTTGTCTTGCCATAAAAATGGGGGATATACTCCTAAGTTTGAGGCTTATGCTCCAGTCACCCCACACCCAGAGTTAATTTATTGCCGGCAGTGTCACGTTCCAAAAGACTCAGATACTTTGTTTAGAGAAAATACTTTTGAGCCAGGTAATCCACGTTTGACGGGGCCCATTATACCGGGGGGACCTCCGCAAATTCCTCACTCTATTTGGATGCGTGATAACTGTATTAGTTGCCATAATGGCCCCTCTTCTCCACCGGAAATTCGGACGGGTCACCCAGAGCGAATTAATTGTCGCCAATGCCATGTTCCTATGCGAGATGATAGCATATTTAGAAGGAAGGCTACAACTGAATGAACGCAGTTTTGATATGGATGTTCGCTGGATTTAGCTTCTTGACGATTTCTTGTAAGCCGCAGGCTAATGAGGAGCTTGCAGTGCCGGTGGATCGTGAAGAAATACCGATTGTGCGTCAAGTTGAGCATGTTCCTGTTGACCTTGAAGGGCATGATTTTGGTGTAAAGGTTCGTATGTCTGATGAATTAAATTGTGCTCAATGCCATGATGCTAGTTTTGCGGAAGTTCCAAAAGAGGGAAATCAATTATCGCATTGGCAAGTCGATTTAAATCATGCTGCTGGTATGCAATGCACGAATTGTCATCAGGTAGATCAACCACAAAATTTAATTACTTTAGCAGGTACTGTTAATTTTGATCATTCATACATGGCTTGCGGAAAATGCCACCAACATCAATTGAAAAGTTGGGAAATTGGCGCCCACGGAAAACGTGCTGTAGGTTGGAAAGAAGATCGCATTATATACAATTGTACAGAATGCCATAACCCACACTCTCCATCTTTACCCAAGGAATTGCCTGTTGCAAAACCAAAGATTATACCTGACCGATTGCAAAAGGATGCTCACAAATGAAAAAGAAACTAAATTTTATGGAGTTTATGAATCGTTGTCTACCTAATATGGAAGACTTACAAGATTCTGGTCAAACTAGTGGTTGTGGTTCCGGTGGTTGTGGCTCGCAAACAACAGCAAATACGATAGTTACTGATGGTGGTTGTAGTTCTGGTGGTTGTAGTTCTTCTTTGGCCGAGGCTTTTGTTGAACCTTCTGCAACATGTGAGTTAGGAACATGTGGTTGTCAACCTGAAAGTGAAGGATTTATTCATAAACCAATGAATCGTCGTGATGCGATAAAAACAATGGTTGGAGGTACGGCTGCAACGGTTGCTTTAGCTCAAACTGCTTGTAGCCCAGCAAATACACCAGAGGAAAAAGAAGAGATTCGTTTAAAGTGGTCTGAATATTTTAAAGGTAACTTTCGTGAGATGACGGAGAAAGAGCGTGCCTCAACAATTCAGCGTTTAGAGCGATTAGCCGAAATGCGTGGTAAGGATATTAATGTATCCAAACTTGGTCCGCAAGAAAATGTTCTGTATGGTTATGCCTTTAATATCGGAAAATGTAAAGGCTATCGAAAGTGTGTAGATGCTTGTGTTCATGAGAATAATCAGGACCGTGATACTAAAATGCAGTATATCCGAATTTTTGAAATGGAAAATGGCAAGATCAACCTTGAAGATGGTAAAGCAGATTATTTTCATGCAGTACCTCGTGAGGGTCATTATTATATTGGTACACAGTGCTTTCAATGTGAAAATCCGCCTTGCGTTAAGGTATGTCCTGTTGGTGCAACTTGGAAAGAAAAAGATGGGATCATTGTAATTGATTATGACTGGTGTATAGGTTGCCGTTATTGCCAGGCCGCATGTCCATATTGGGCTCGCCGCTTTAACTGGGCTGAACCTAAGCTTTCTAATGAACAAGAAAATGGTAAGCAACATTATTTGAGTAATCGTAAGCGTAAGCAAGGGGTCATGGAGAAATGTACATTTTGTTTGCAAAGAACTCGTAAAGGAGAGAACCCTGCCTGTGTGGAAGCATGTCCAACAGGTGCTCGTGTGTTTGGAAACTTATTGGACCCACAAAGTGAAATCCGAAAAATTATTGCCAGTAAGCGTGTTTTTCGTTTGAAAGAAGAATTGGGAACTGAGCCCAAATTCTGGTATTATATGGATCAATAATGAAAAGTTTGTTTTATTTTTTCTTTGATGGTTTTAAGCATCTATACAAAGGTGGCCCTAGTTACTATGCTTGGGTGATCTTTTTGAAAATTGTGATGCTTGTTGGCCTTTATGCTTGGTATATCCAAATACGAGATGGATTGCAGGTTACTGGCATGAGTGATCACGTTAGTTGGGGATTCTATATTAGCAACTTTACCTTCTTTGTTGGTGTAGCGGCCGCTGCTGTCATGTTGGTTTTACCTGCCTATGTTCTTCATGATTCAGATTTTAGTCAAGCGGTACTGCTTGGTGAAGGGGTCGCAGTTTCAGCACTTATAATTTGCATTGGTTTTGTTGGGGTTGACGTGGGCAGGCCAGATCGTTTATGGCATATGATACCCTTTATTGGGAATCTACATTTTCCTGAATCTATGCTAGCATGGGATTTGATAGTATTAAATGGTTACTTAGCATTGAATTCCTTGATTCCTTTTTATATATTATTTTGTAAGTACCGTGGAATAAAACCTAATAATAAATTGTATGTCCCTTTTGTTTATTTATCTGTTTTCTGGGCAGTTGGTATTCATATGGTCACAGCATTCTTATATGCTGGTTTAACAGCAAGGCCTTATTGGAATTCATCCCTATTGGGGCCTCGTTTCTTAGCCTCTGCATTTGCAGCTGGTCCAGCGGTCATCATTATGGTATTAATGGTGATTCGTAATGTATGGAAGTTTCCCATTCGAAATGTCACCCTAGATAAACTGGCTATGATTGCAACCGTTGCTGCACAAGTAAATTTAATCATGTTAGGCTCTGAAATATTTAAAGAATTTTACTGGCCAACTGAACATAGCCAAAGTGCACAATACTTATTTTTTGGACTTCATGGGCATGATGCATTAAAAGGGTGGATTTGGTTTTCTATTATATTAAATATCATTGTCACTGGATTTATGATGGTTCACCCAATTAGGAAAAATCACCGTGTACTTCCCGTTTTATGTTTATTATTATTTATATCTATTTGGATTGAAAAAGGGCTTGGGATTATTGTACCAGGATTTATTCCATCACCTTTAGGAGAAATCGTGGAGTATACTCCTTCGCATATTGAGCTGATGGTCAGTGCAGGCATTATTGCATTAGGCATATTTATTTTTACTTGTTTAAGTAAAGTTGCTGTCGGTATTGAAAAAGGTGAAATCAAAAAATCACAGTAGATTTTTTAATTTCAATAGACTGAATTATAGTCTTTTGTGATTATTAATATCCTTACCCATAGTTCAAGCTAATTACTACCAATCCTTTTATATAATTCGTGGCTCTATATAACTATATTATTGACATAAAAAAATAATTTATGATTCGTGGTATTTTTCAATTAATTTGAACTAGTATTATTGAGTATTAAAACTCAAAGCTTATGGTTTTCCATTTCTCCTACAATAATAGCAGTGGCTTCCATAAATGAATTAAACTGATTGTTGATGCTATCTTTTATAAAATGGTTTCCCTTTTCTTACTTGATCTTCTTATCTTTGTGCAGTTATATTTTTATTGAGACGTTGAGAAGAAGCTCTTTTATCAGTTACCTACCAAAATCCTAACGCTATTTATTTTTCTTTTTCTGTTTATTTGTTATGGTTTAATAAAAAGGAATGATTATGCATCGCAATAATTTGCTTCAACAATTAAAAACGTATCTTGAAAAGTATCCTGCTGAACGAGGTATGACGCAACGTTATATTGATTTTGTCAAAGCTCACGAAGATTGCTTTGAAAGAAGTTTACTGATAGGACATGTAACAGGTTCTGCCTTTGTTGTCAATAAAGCAGGTACACATACCCTATTGACTCATCATAAAAAATTGAATATATGGGTGCAACCTGGTGGCCATGCAGATGGTGAAACAAACGTCATGAAAGTCGCAATGACAGAAGCAAAAGAAGAAACAGGCTTAGCTGCACTTGAGTTTGTTTCTTCCGAGCTTTTTGATGTTGATATTCATGCTATTCCTGAGCGCAAAGACATTCCAGCCCACGAACACTTTGATTGCCGCTTTGTTATTCAATCACAAGGTTCTGATGAATATGTCGTTAGTGAGGAAAGCCACGATCTAGCCTGGATTCCCATTACCAAACTTGCTGATTTCACTCAAGAAGAGTCTATGTTACGTATGGCTAAAAAATGGCTAACTTCAACTTCAGGAATCATCGATTAAATCTATAATCTGGTAAGTATAATACACTGCGAATATGATTGATTAACATTTTAATATTTTATATTAAGAAAGTTTTTATTTTTCACACTAAATCACGCTTTTCACACTTTTTTCACATTCTATTCACATAAATATTCTAATTTTATATTTGAAGCTAGTAGGTTTTTGTAATTTTAAGTGATTAAGGAAAGAGAATGATTTATCGAATATTGATCTTAATAATGGGCGTTTTTTTACCCTTTATTTGTGTTTTTGTTGAGCTTACGACTCGAATGTGTAGTAATGCTTTTATGAACCCATTGCCTCACTTGGGTTATGTATGCGCTTATTTGTATATATCAGTGAGTACAATTTACTTTTTATCATGTATGCGAAAGATACACGCAGGTAAAGAGATCAGCTTAAAACGCGCTTTTATTTTATTAGGGATAAATAGTATATTTAGTTTATATTTTTCTATTTTCTTCTTACCACTTTTACCTTTGTCTTTTATTGCTATTTTAATACTGGGATTAGGCCTATGTAGTCTATCTCCATTTATATCATCTATTATTTCTTTATATATATTTTATAATTTTAAAAAGTATGCAAAATCTATTGATTTTATAAGTGTTAAAAGGTATATGTTTTATGGTCTATTTTTAGGGTGCTTTTTTGTTATAGGGCTAGAACTTTATGAGTTTAGTTATCGCTATATTGCAAATGCAGCACTTGATTCTAAGCATAGGTATCACCAAGAGAGTTTATCTATTTTTCGTATAGGTTTATTCCGAGAGAGAATTGTTATAAACCCTGAATTAAATTATCGAGATTCTATTGGTATTTTACCTAAATTTATCAGAATAAGAAGGGGGTTACATTTTGATACAGAAGAACTTTATTTCCGGGTTACAGGAGAACTGAGAAAATCTGCCATTCTAAATGACTATTTAGAGCACTCACCGTCTAGTTTTGATATACACCAAGGTGATGATGTTGTTGGCGATATTCAAGAAGACTTATATATGAAAGAGTCGATTTTGAATGCTTCTATTGATGGTAAATCTGCACTTTCATATAGCGAATGGACGATGGTTTTTTCTAACGAGTCATATCTTAATCAAGAAGCGCGAGCTGAAATTTTACTTCCACCAGGTAGTGTTGTGACCCGTTTGACTTTGTGGGTTGAGGGAGAAGAGCGTGAGGCTGCTTTTGCATCAAGGGGTAAAACGAGTGGTGCATATAAAGAGATTGTTGCCCAGCAGCGTGACCCTGTTTTAGTCACCACTCGAGGTCGGGATCGTGTCTTTGTTCAGTGCTTCCCTGTATTACCTAAACAATCAATGAAAATTCGTTTTGGTTATACTACACCTCTAGTTTTGGATCGGTCCAAACAAGGACATTATATTGAGCCAAAGATCCTTGACCGAAACTTCAAATATAAAGGGCTAAATATTCATGAGGTTTGGTTAGAGAGTGACGCGAACTTTATTTCTAGAAATGAAGACTTTAAAGTTATACTGCGTGATGGAGTTTATGTATACCATGAAAAATTTGAAAGTGATTATTTTGATAATGAGCCTAATTCTTTTGATGTTTTACGAGACAAACAGCAAGACGACTATTGGGTAGTGGACCCTTTAAATGAAGAGGCATATATAACGCAGCATATATACCAATACTCTGTAGATCCTGTTGATAAATACCTTATTGTTGTGGATACTTCACAAAGTATGGCAAAACATAAATCACTTATTATTGATCAACTTCGCACTATGGAGAATAAAGTAGATTTAGTTATCTTTGTTGCTCAAGACGATGGTTGTAAAGAAATAAGTATTGATGAGTTGGTTGAATATGATTTTATAGGTGGGCGTAATAATATATATGCCCTAGAGAATGCGGTTCATGCTGCTCTTGAAGAACCAAGTAGTCATATTTTATGGCTTCATGGACCTCAATTATTCGATTTTGAAGATCAATACTCATTATATAATTCTTTAGTTCGAAATAAAAATGATATATATATAAAATCCTTTCAGTTTGATCCAGGAGTCAATGCGATCTCTTCTTTTACAAGCCTCTCTGGATATTTTCAACACTGGCGTAAGCTAAAATCAACAGAAGATGATTTCAGTGATTTTCTGCATTTTTACCTAGCAGAAATTCCGATGTGGTGTTTCAAGCGAGAAAAGGTTTTTAAGCAACCAGCAGGTGAAGAAGGTTCTAAGCATATCGCTCGTTTATGGGCGAATGAATATATTTGGCAAGAACACCGTAAGTATGGTCAAAAGAACTATGATGATTTGGTCTCTCTTGGTGCCAGTTATCAATTAGTAACACCAGTGACTGGTGCCGTTGTCTTAGAAAATGAGCAACAATATGAAAATGCTGGTTTGCAACCTGTTAATGCAGGTTCTGTACCTGGGATCCCTGAGCCTAATTTTATCTTGCTTATTTTGATGCTTACTCCGTTTATTTTATTTATTATTAAAAAGAAAAATATATGAATAAAGAACGTCTTTTTATATTATTATTTTTTCTTTCTTTTTGGCCTGTTTGGTTATGGTATATTCACCGTATGCTCGATCCGAGTGATGAACCTATTGGTTTTTTATCCCTTTTTTCTGCGGTTGCTATTGCATTGTATAAGAATAATAAAATAGCAATTATTAAAGATAGTAGTTTTATTTTAATTATATTTTTTATATATATAATTACTTATTCATTCATACCTTTTTTATTGCGTTCTACATTTGCTATGATTTGTATTGGACTTTGCTTCTCAAAGTCATCTGATGGTCGTTCCGACCCTGGTATTATTGGACTTTTTATTTTGTCTTTGCCTTTAATCTCTACAATGCAGTTTTATATGGGGTTTCCTTTACGTGTAATCTCTGGAAGCTTAGCGATACCCTTACTAAATTTTAGTGGCATAGAGACAACTTTAGATGGTGTAACTCTCATATGTAACGGGGTTGAGGTTGTGATAGATGCTCCTTGTAGTGGTGTACGTATGGGCTGGACTGCTTCCTTTTTATGTTATTTTATTACTTCTGTATCGTCATTCAGTTGGGGTAAAACTTTACTTCTTTCTCTTTGTACTTGGACAACCGTTCTTTGTGGAAATGCTCTACGCCTAGTCGCTTTGGTTCACATTGAACTCAGTTCGATATCATTTCCTGGCTGGTGGCATGAAGCAATTGGTTTAAGTACATTTGTAATCATGGTTGTAATCATCCTCATAACTGCTTTGTTTATCAATAAAAACATACAAGGCGTTAATTATTTTAGTTTCAATATTTCTTTAGCTACTTCTATAGATAAATTGAACAAGCTAAATTTCTTTACCTATTTTTATAAGGAAAGTCCCATAAAACAGTTTATTTTTATACCAGTTCATCTTCCATTAAAGACTTATGTGTTTATGACCATGATTTTTCTTGCAAGTTTTATAGCATTATTACCTAGTAAAGTCAACGCCCAAGTTGCAAGTCATTATAAAGACCACATTTGGCCTAATGAATATAATGGAAGGAGCATCCAAGAATTACCCTTAACTGAACGAGAGCATCGCTTCTATGTTGATTTTCCAGGGGCTATGAAACGTTTTTCCGATGGCGAAAAGGAGATTATCATTAAATGGGTCTATAAAATTACTCGCCGTGTTCATCCCAGCATAGATTGTTTTAAAGGCGCGGGCTACCAAATAAGCGAACCTGGTTTATTTTCTGAGCAGCATACAATTTGGAGTAGCTTTAAGGCCAAGGATAGTGTTCAGCATTTATTTGTCAAAGAGCAAATTACTGATTCAACTGGGCAAACTTGGTCTGATGTATCTTCTTGGTATTGGGCGGCAGTATTAGGTCAAACGAAGGGACCATGGAAGGTAACAACCATTGCTAAACCTATCAATTAATCAAATGATGGATTGTTACTTAAACAACATATTGTAAGTAATTCTTGCATTTAGATGAATTTAAATTATAGCTTATGTATGAATTTTTAAATTTTGGAGACAAAAAAAATGATCAAAAAAGAACTTGTTAATGCAATTAATGACCAAATTAACCTTGAATTTCAAGCAGCATATAGCTACTTGGGAATGGCAGCATATTTTGAAAACGAAAATTTGAGTGGCTTTGCTAATTGGTTTAAGGTTCAACATGAAGAAGAACAACAACATGCAATGCGGCTATTTCAATACCTAATAGACCGTGGTGGTGATGTGAGCCTTGCTGCTTTATCTGCTCCTAAAATGACCTACACAACACCTCTGGAAGTTTTTCAGGCTTCCTTAAAACAAGAAGAAGCTAATACGGAATCTATTAACCAACTTTATGACTTAGCTGGCAAGATGAATGATCATGCAACTATAAGTCACCTTCAGTGGTTTATTGATGAACAAGTTGAGGAAGAAAAGTCCGTCAGTGAAATTCTTGCGTTAGTGGAACGTGCTCAGGATGAGATTCAAGCTATGTTATATTTAAATGATAAATTAGCTGCTCGTACATTGGGTGGTGGCGAGATATTGTAAATATGGGGTCCATATTTTTTGGGCCTTATGAACTTCACCCTTCGAAGGTTATTTGTGTTGGAAGAAACTATATAGAACATGTTCATGAATTAAATAATGAACGTCCTTCAGATCCAGTTGTTTTCTTAAAACCAAATTCTGCTATTCATCATACACTTGTTTCACAAGCTGAAGAAGAAATTCATTTTGAAGCAGAACTCTCTTTTTTATATGAAGATAGTGCAATTTGTGCCGTTGCTATTGGTTTGGATCTTACTAAGCGAAAGTTACAAGCTAAACTTAAGGCAAAAGGCTTGCCTTGGGAACGTGCAAAAGCATTTAATAAAAGCGTAGTCTTCAGCCCCTTCGTGCCTATTTCTGCTTTCCAAATTAGTGATTTATCTTTACAGTTGGAGATTAATGGTATACAGCGCCAATTTGGCCATATAGAACAATTACTCTTTTCAGTTATTGATATAGAAAAGAGCTTGAAAAGTTGGTTATTCATCGAAAATGGGGATATACTTATGACAGGAACTCCTAAGGGTGTGGGTATTGTTCATCCAGGAGATTTGTTTAAAGGAACTGTATATTTAAATGATCAGTTACTACTCTCACATGAATGGGTAGCGGAGTAGTTCTCTTTCTGTATTAATAGGAACTCAAATTGAAAAAGCAGACACTGGGTGAACGATTACTTGAGTGGCTAAGCCTCAACTCAGAAGAAGGTCATAGTCAAGAGTTAGATAAGACTCTTATTATTGAGGATAAAGATCCTGAATTAAGTCAGGAGTCCGTAGATTTACTTTACAATAATCAAAAACGTTATGAAGTCGTTCGATTATTAGGGCGTGGTGCTTTTGGGGTTGTGCTACTTGCTCGAGATCGTATTATTGGTCGTATGGTTGCCATGAAGCAACTTCACCAAGAATATGCTGAAGATGGTAAAACTCTTGATCATTTTCTTATGGAGGCTCGAATTGCTGGGCAGTTAGAAGATGCCAATATCGTAAAAGTTTATGATGTGATAAATTCCAAACCACCACAAATTTTGATGGAGTACTTACCATCTGGCAACTTAGCAGACCGTATACGTTTAAACGCACCTTTTGGTAAGACAGAGGCATTGCGTATTTGCCGAGAAATACTGAGTGGTTTAGAGGTTGCGCATAAGCGTAATGTCGTTCACCGCGATTTAAAACCTGAAAATATTATATTTGACTCAAATGCTGTCCCTAAAATCTCTGACTTTGGTGTTGCATCATTACCGGTCCATGGGCGAAATTATGAGGAATCTTTAGACCTTGATAAAAAGAATGTTTTTGGTACACCCAATTATATGGCTCCGGAACAAGTTGATGATAAAATGGTTGTGGACTTTCGTGCAGACTTATATTCCGTTGGCCTTATTTTATTCGAAATGCTAACTGGACGACGCCTTCACAACTTTGAAAGAGTGGATGATACGAGTAAAATTTATAATGAAATCAAGCTTAATCCTTTGCCGAGTTTTCATAGTTTAAAGGATATTAATAATCAGCCTATTTATGATGTATTGAAAGCACTTCTTGCCTTTAATCCAGATGATAGACCTAAATCGACTGGCGCGGCTCTAACACTTGTGGAAGAACTCTACTTAAACTTCTTGAACCGTAAAACCTTATCGATCCCAAAGGTAATTAAGAAAAGTGATTACAATGAGATGTATCAAGATATCTTACGTATCTTTTTAGTTGATGGTATAATTAATCCTTTTGAGCGTAAAGAATTAGAAAAGCGTGCGGCTCGCTTGGCTATTAAGCCATCTGAGGCTAAGGAATTAGAAGATGAAGTACGTCAGAAACGGGGGCTTCCATCCATTGAAGATTTGCAGGAATTTGCTTCTGAGGCAGAGAGTAAATTAGCAACAACTAAAAGTGAAGAGAGTACCCTGTTTATTTCTGAACTTGGAGATAAATTAAATATTTCCGAAACTGAGCAGAATCAGATTCTATCTCGTATAAAAGTAAAACTTGAATTGGATAAAAAGGTCTCCCCAGAATGAAACAATATTTAGATTTACTGCGTAAAGTCTATACCGAGGGTGAAGAAAAATCAGACCGCACTGGAACGGGTACAAAGAGTATTTTTGGCTATCAGATGCGTTTCCCACTAAAGGATGGCTTTCCATTGATGACAACCAAAAAGGTGCCCCTACGTTTAGTTGCTGAAGAGCTTCTCTGGTTTTTATCAGGTGATACAAACGAGCAAATTTTAGCAGATAAAAAGGTCAAGATTTGGGCCGAGTGGGCTACAGCAGAGCAGACTGCACGTTTTGGCCGTGAAGCGGGTGATTTGGGGCCAGTTTATGGTTATCTGTGGCGTTCATTTGGAGGTCATTACCCTGAGCATGATGGGGTAGATCAAATTGCTAATTTAGTGAAAAGTTTGAGGCATAATCCAGATTCTCGTCGTCATTTAGTAACAGGTTGGGATCCTCGTGTTGCAGATCAAGTTGCTTTACCGCCCTGTCATACTTTGTTTCAATTTTATGTCTGTAACAACAAACTTTCTTGTCAGCTATACCAACGTAGTGCTGATATCTTTTTAGGCGTTCCATTTAATATTGCATCTTACGCGTTGTTAACACATATGCTTGCACACGTTTTAGATTATGACGTCGGTGACTTTGTACATACATTTGGTGATGCACATCTATATTCGAATCATTATGCACAAGCAGAAGAACAGTTACAGCGTTCACCAGAAGAACTACCAACAATCAAGTTAAACCCAGATCTAAAAGATATTTTTGCATTCACTTGGGATGATATTGAGTTAACTGGCTATAACCCTCAAGCACACATTAAGGCACCCGTTTCAGTATGATTTTATCTATGATTGTAGCAATGAGTGAGAATGACGTTATTGGACGTGATATGGATCTACCTTGGCGATTATCTGAAGATTTGAAACGTTTTAAAAAGCGTACCTTAAATCATACATTGATTATGGGGCGTAAAACTTTTGAGTCAATTGGTAAACCACTACCAAAGCGCCGTAGCATTATAATTACTCGTAATGAGGAATATACGGTGGATGGCGCAGAAGTATACTTATCCTTAGAGGATGCAATTGCTGCTTGCTGTGATGAAGAAGAAGTTTTTATTGCAGGTGGTGGTCATGTTTATGCGCAATGTATCGAACGTGCCGACCGCATGTATGTAACACAGGTTCATACACAAGTTGTAGGTGATACCTACTTCCCTCAATTCAATGAAATTAAATGGGAAATCATAGAAGAAGAAGAATTCCCTGCCGATGAGAAAAATGAGTATTCATGTACTTTTTACACCTATCAACGCAAACGTGATATTCATTGTTACGCATAATTTTCTTTATTCATGGTATAAAAAAAAGCCCCACTTTAATTCAGTGGGGCGATTCTGTCATTGTATTTCTATTGATCAAGTGTCAGAATATACTCAATCACTTTTTTATTGCTTCTTCGTCAGCAAGAACTGCGGTCATTGCTTGCATTTACATACCCGTTGTATCTTTTGGATGCTTACCACGAATACCATCCCAGCAAGTTTTTACTGAGCTTCAATACTAGGTTTAATGGTCAGCTAGAGCTGGGCCATTCATTGGTTTCATTTCCTCATCATTTGGTACCATGACAAGCACAATTTGCATAGGCTGCATGGTGATAATAGTCCGAGGTTTCAGGTACACGCTTACTTGCAGTAAGTGCTGCAACCGTTGCTAATATAGTGGTAATAATACCTGCAATCAACCATTGATGGTACCATTGGACTGCTTCTGCTCTCATAGATGCTCCTCTCAAGTTCAATCAATCCTACTGTGGTGATTTGCTAAATTTAAATGTTTAATGGTAACATAAATTTAACTCAATTATACTCTTCTCGCAATCTCTTTCCCGAAAATTTATTTTGTTGTAAAGACAGTATATTGCTGGTCATTATATTTTTTATAGGTAACTTTGATGTTATCATTCATAGCAGCACTTTTACCGACTTTAAGTATACCACGGAGCTTACTTGATAGAGAAGAAATAGTAAGTTGACCTTTAACAATCAATTTCCCACCATCATTTAATTGGACTTCCCACTTACTACGTTGTTTATAACTGGGATTTTGAAGCCATAGTTCACTATTACGATTTACTGAAAAAACAACGTAGCTCCTGTATAAAATCATACGGCCCAAATACAGCTTACTATTATCGATTTGTATACGTGCATGTTTTAACTGATTTCCGCGTAAGCTGGCTATGTTGGCAACTGCCTGATCACTCAGACGAAGAGCATCCACTGCATTTTCAGCAAATTTACCCGAGATCGATAATCTTCCTGCACAATTCAAGTAGCCTCCGCATAGGTCTAAAAGGGTCTTTGATTTATTACTGTGTATAAAGATATCCTGTGCGCTTAATAATTGACCTGATATGATCAACTCCGTAGACCTTCCGCCTGATGCTGTCAGGGCAATTTTTTCCTTTGCATTTGAAATACTAGCATTTTTATTGATTCGTAAAATGGCACTTTTATTTTTGGCTATAATATTAAGGCCACCGGTTAGCTTTGTGCCTTCATTTAAAATAAGTTCACCCGATTCTACGAGTATTCGTTCATACTCTGCAGGCAATTGATTTGGTTTCCACTTTTCTGTTTCTTCCCAGTTTCCTTCTCCTTCCCATGTGCCTGCCCAGCTATTAATGCACAAAAGGAACCCAAGGCTTAATATTATTTTTTTCATGGTTGATCCTCGATAAAATTTACTTTTTTGGCTAGGTAAAGTTTAATATCTGGAACCAGTTGAGCTGAGACTAGTGGAACGTGGATGCCACTATAGTCATTGGTAATTCGATAATTTTTACTTTGGTACTTTTTTTGCTTCTGATAGCGATATAAATCTACTACCTGTACTTCATATTGATCTGCTAGATGTTGAATTTCTTTAGCAAGTTCACTTTTGAATTCGTCATCAAATGCACCTGTTAATGGTGTGGTCATTACGAAGTTATGTAAACCATTTTGAGTGTTAATATATTCAATGATGCTAGCATAGGCACGCTTTTGCTCACGAATTGGGAATCGTCGTAAATAGTCATTCTCTGATGGAATCAGTAAAACATACTCATAGCCCTCTGACAGCTTTTTAGCTAGAGCAGGCAGTGAATAGTAGCTCGCAGCAATTCCAGAGCGTGGCTGCCATGAAAAGTAATCACGATTATTAAATTCCCCACAAAATGCATCTTCTAGTTCTTTGGACTCAGGCCCAATAATTAATGTTTTCCCTTTTCTAGATAACAGCTTTGAAGAAACTTTGTGTAGTGACCATTGGCGTTTATCAGCAAGGGTAAATCGTTTTAAATATATGATTGCTTTACTGTCTCCTACATATAAACTATCTCCTTTATTAACTAATTGATCTAGTTTTTGTGCACTCACAAGCACAAAATTTTGCTGTTTAATAGTAAGGTCCTTATATACTGATTTAGCCTGAATTTGATCTTGATCTTTCAAGCTTCTTCCAATAAGTGGGATAGATAAATTTTGATAAGGTGCAGTAAAAAAGCCCAATTGGTTTTGTTTCATTCCAGGAAACTCCCAGCTTAATTCTTTTGCAAAGGTTGGCGACTCTAATTGTAGTTCGTATGTTTGGTCTTTACTCCCTTCATTATGGGTCGCGACTGTCAAAGAAAGCTGTTCATCATTATATAGGAACTTGGGATAATAGAAGGATGTGGGTGCTGCAATCTCTGTAGGTGTTAAATCTTTCACACTTATTTCATAATTTATATGCGCATCGCTATTGTCTAGGCGTTCAATTCGAATCTCTTGCATTTGCCCTTTAAAGGGAAGTTTCTTATTGAAGTTCGAGCCAATGATTGGTTTTTCATTTCCATATTGCCACTTCAGCTCAGTTCCATCGAGACTAGATAAGTTTACATGAATAACTTCTAAGCCATTTAACCAATAATATTTGTTGCCAGCATCTTTTACGAGGGGAAGCTTATGACTCAAACCCTTTTTTTCTAAAGAAATAAAGCCTAAATCCCCAAAATCGATTAATTGATCAAGACTAAGTTTTGTGGTGTTTTGCTCTGCGTCTTTGATATTGATTTTAATATCACGATTTTTTCTTGGATCAAATAAAAAATATAAGTCAATTTTATGAAGCCCTTTTGTTAATGTTGCGGGTTTCTTAGAGAAGTCTGTTGGGGCATCTTTACCACGAGCACCATAGCGTTTACCATCAAAAATATAATAAGAATAGTCTGTTTTTATGCTAGGAGAAACTTGATAAGTACCTTCTTCTTTGACATGCATATCAAAAGATACTTTTGCGAATTGTTTTGAGGTAAAAGATCTAGGTGGTGCAAAGCTGATGGGATCCCAATTGTTTGTTCGTAAAGAACTTGCAGACTTAAACCCATTTTCATTGTGTTCAATATGTGTTGACACTAATCTTGCTGATCGAGCTAATTGTTCTTGAATTGCCTGTCCTTGGAAGTGCTGTTCTATCCACTCTTTTTTACGTAGAGGGTAGTCAACGTAAAAGTCTTTAGTTAATGCTTGCCCTTTTATTAATGGGCCTAGAATTGAAGCTTTGGTTACTCTACTTAAGTTACGCTTATTTCTATAGCCCATATAGATGTAGATCTTTTGTCCCTTTGATGTATCTTTTAATGAGATTAAATCGTAAGCTTCGGTAATTTGGAAAGGTAGATTTTTACCTGTTTTTGCATCTAAAACTTCAATACCATTTGTTATAAAGATATCATCTAAGGATAAAGCAAAATTTAGGTATTTTACTTTTTTATCATTTAAAGATTCAATAGTAGCTCTGTATTTTGCATCTGAGCGATGCCATTCATCTGTGCCAAAAATAGAGGGTATAGAAACTCCCAATGTTAAGAGTAAGAATAAGGTCAGTCTACTCACTAGCTTCCCTCCTTCTTGAGTTTTACTGCAATATCTGGAAAGAAAGCAGGTAATGTTAGAGTACCATTGAGTTTCAAGCTTTTGTGTACCTCTTTTTCTCCTGTTAGTGGATTAAAAAATTCCACATCAAAAGTACCATTGAGTTCAGTTAATGGGATCGTATATACCTTTTTCTCTGTTGACTTAATTTTATCTTTTGTAGGGAAGTCAAATAGGCTACCTTTTTCACATAGCCACAAAAAATGTTCAGTTTCATTGCCCATATAAAAACCTTCGTAATTGTAGCTAGATCCTTTAAGTTTTTTAAGTATCCTACTTTGATAGTTTTTGCCACGAGGATCGATATCTTTTGACCATTCTGCAAAGTGTTTATAATGGTAATACTCATTTTCCTCCTGAATAAATAGGTGCCACCATAATAATGGTGTTGCCGCTTGTTCGGTGAACCAGGTAGACCAAAGGCCATTATGGATATCTGCTACAATTCGCTGGTTTGAATTTCCATATGGGCTACCACCATATTCAGTGATTTGAACTGGTTTTTCATAAAACGCCAGTCGCGTCTTATGTTTTTGCATTTGATCATGTATTGGAATTTTTCCATGGCGATACGCATCGCCAACAACATAGTCTATTTCAGAGATTTCCTGTAGCTTTTTAAATTGGATGTTAGTATCTACTTCATTACAGAAATGGGTAGTATATAAGTGCCCTCCTTGATTCCATGCACGTGCCTCATTCCGGACTTCTTGGTGCCATTTGATTACAGACCCATTATTGTAGATAGAATTAAAATTGTCTATTAAGTTAATTTCACTCCAAAATTCAATTCCCCACACAATTGTATGTGCTCCCCAACGAGCATTTATGTAGCGGTTGCGGTTACGATTATAAACTTTTGCTTGTGTGTTCGTAAAAAAGTCATCTGGCTGGAAAAGAAACCCTTGGTTTACTTTAGCGTATGGTGCTTTCGAATAAAAGGGAGATTCTTGCCATTCTGGATCTGTCTTTGCTGTAAGCTTACCATGATTGTCTAAAACTAAATGAATATATATACCATACTTTTCTGCTAGCTCCAGAATACGATCTAGCGTTCCTGCAGATTCTAGATTGTAACGTCCAAGACCAAAATAGCCTTTGCGACCATAGTTCCATTCAATTGCAACACTCCATGCAGCCATCCATACCTCGCAGGTATTGATCCCATTGGCCTGCATCTCCTTAAAGTAAATTTCGTAGTCATAGCTACCTCGGTCCATACGCTTTCGGGTTCCAAGCTTTACTTCACTTCGTAAGTCGGTGATTGTATTCAAGTTGAAACCCAATGGGAAAAATATTTCTTGATTACCTTCAAATTCAAAATAACGAGGGTCTTTTTCTGAAACGCGTACAAAACCCGGAAGAGATGACTCTAAAACTTCAAACTGTTGCCAGATGCTAACGCCAATCTCTTTTTTCTTCATATGATCATGATGCGTCATTTTTATACGCACTTCATGTTTACCTACTTGTTTGGGGGCGTATCGAAATTCCCAATAACTTTCACCTTTTCGGAAGCGTTTTTCCATTTTTCCACTTACTTTTAAATCGATATCTTGTGTGAAAAAGCAGGGCCAAGTTTCTTCTTCACCATTTGGAAGTCGCACTTCAATATCGACCTTAATTTCATCTGGGTTAAAAGGATTCATGAATGAACGNTTGATCTTAAACTGACTATTAATACGTTCAAATTTTTGGGTTGTTTGAGGAAGTGACCAATCATAAATTTCGAGATTTTGGGGCCTTCTATCTATGGAAAGGTTTGGTTTATTTACTTTAATGACCGCGGGGGCAGTTCCATTGATATGATAAACGACAAAGCCCAAGCGTTTCATATATAGCTTGTGATGATCTTGCCAGGCACTTAAGTGACCAACAGGTTTCCAAAATCCTGATTCTTTTAAAAGTGGAAAAGATAATTCCATCTTACCGCTTTTCAGTGCAATAGGTTTTACCCCTTGAAACCAATAGCCATCTTTGTCTTGAATAAATGGAATGATTTCAACTGCAGACTTTAATGGGCTAACCTCTATCATCCAATCTAGTTGCGTTTTGTTGAACAAAGAATAGCCTGGAAGCATCGCTTCATCTGCTCTTTCCCAGAAGAATTGTCGGCTAAAGTTTGGGGATGAGGTAAACTCATCTTTTATAAGTTCAGTTGGTGAACTACCAGCTTCAAGTGAGAAAAAGTTACCCTCTTTACCAATTGCATAACTGAAGAAGGAATAGGTAAAAAGTAGTCCTGCTAAGTATAATAAGCATTTATTTTTCAAGAATGATGCCCTCGTCGCCATCTTCATGGCTTAGACCATGATTTGTTTTTTCCCAATAAAATGGATTTGTGAATAGTTGTAAGAACCCTTTCCAGCCCCCAATTGAGATTAATAGCCAATATATTGGCATCGTAAAGGCAAAGGGAATTAAGCTCCATGCTTTACGTTTGATACAAGCCAAAACATGAACAAAAACAAAAAATAAATTTGCTATTAGTAGAACTGAGCTAATTGAGAAGAAAACCATGGACAGCTTAGTCCATGTTGGATCTTGGTTTTCACCAAAGTATAAAAGTGCCCATGCTTTTAATGGTACACCATTTAAGCTTTGTCCGTCATAGAATACTTGCTGTGGCCCAATGACCATGTCAGAAATTTGTAAGCCATTGCTGAGGCCAATACTTAACAAGATGAGGTAGATTCCACCAATTATCCAGAAAATAATATTGCTAATAACCATGAATGAGCTTGCTCCAACCATCAGGTAAAAACCCATAAATCCCCAAGGACCTAATTCGAAAAAAGTTTTAAACGGATGTCTCATGTGAGTGAGGTGTGTTTGAAAAAAACCTTTTACCCAACGTGAGCGTTGGCGAATCCAGTTCCAAAGTTCTGAATTTGCTTCTTCCCAAGTTGTTGAGTCTACAACCTGTGTTTTATAATTATGCTTATAAAGACGAATTCCTAAGTCACAATCTTCTGTAACGTTGAAGGGATCCCAGCCACCAATTTTTTCTAAAACATCTGTACGAAAGTGGTTCGAAGTTCCTCCAAGAGGAAGTGGCATATTCAGTGTTTGTAAACCGGGTAAAAGCAAGCTGAAATTGGTGTTGTACTCAATGGTGAACCAACGAGTCAGTAAATTTTGCTTGGGGTTAAAGTAACAGAGCTTGGCTTGCACACAGGCAACATTATTTTTCGCTTGCTTAAATACATGAATGACTTTCTTTAGCTGATCTGGATCTGGTTGATCCTCAGCATCAAAAATTACACAATATTTACCTTTTGCACGCTTCAGGCCAAAATTACAGGCTCTTGGCTTGGTTTTAGGTTTGAAGTCCGGCACGACAATAACATCATAACTATCATCTAATGATGTATTATTGACTACTGCTTGGGTTTCTTCATCGTCGGCTTCAAGTAATAACTTAATATCCAGTTTTTCTCTTGGGTAGTCCAATGCATTCATGGATTTGATGATTGTATTAGCAATACCCGCCTCTTTGTACATGGGAACCAAAATAGTGTACATAGGAAGATCTTCATCGCGTAATGCATTGATTTCTTCCAGCTTTACTTTTTTTTCTCCAAAACCAAATGTTGCAACAATTGCTGCCCAACCTCTGCAAAATGCAGCAGAAAAATACCAAAAAATAAAAAATGAGCTAACAACAAATAAAAAGATATCCCATCTATAAAATAGAAGTGTCAGTGTTGCGATAGTGATAAGTAAGTAAAATAATATCTGCGTTTTGCTGATAAGAATATAGGAGCATTCTTTCGAGTTTTTATCAACAAATTCCTGTGTAATTGGGTCTAATTCCATTAATTTCTCTGTAAATATAAAATGTTGGCGTATTCAGACAATATACGATAACAAGGTAATATTACTTTCATTGGCCTGCAAAGTTTTTACCATCAAAATATAGGTTTTACATGAGCGATGCCGCTTTACTTATCTAAGCTAAAGATACTTGTCCAAAAAATAAGTAAGAATTAGACTCTTAAAATTAAACATTGTTCCTTATTTTTGTGGGAATAAATTTTGTAAGAAATAAGCAGGTCGTTTTTATTAAAACTTTACTTATTTAGGTCCTATTTTTTAGGCTTGTTTTGAAATTTAGCATGGACAGATGCTTGAATATTTTTGAGCATATACTTACTTGTTTTTAGACGCTTTGGGAAAAATTGTTGTATGGCTTCATAGGTTTTCAAATACTCTTTGTAGTATTCACTTTGATATAATGCTTCGGCCAATGTTTGCATATAGGCAAATACAAAATCATCCCATTCTTCTCCCATAGAAGCCTTCACTTTGGTATCTGCTTCAAGTAAGCGAATAAAGTTCATTTCATCTAGTGCAACTTCTTTGGCCGTATATTTTTTTGCTATGCTAATATTTGTAAAGTTTTGAGCTGAAATGATCCAATTGCAGTTAGCTAGTAATCTTAAAATCACATAGTTTTCTACACGAATACGCAGACTTTTGGGAGGTAGGTCTAATTGTTTGATCAATGCAACAGGAATGAGCAAGCTAGAGATGTGTATGTGTTGAGAGCGGCAAAAATCTGTTAGTGATTCTTTGGGGCTCTTTTCTGCTATGCCTGAAAATTCACGTTGCTCTGAGGTAGAAATACCCTGATGTACATTTTGAGTATCCATTGGAGCCAGTGCATGGTCAATAGAGGTTGCTTTGATCGTGGTTCCTGCATGGAGGTATAGAAAAGTCCCACTTTTGAGATCATACATTTTAGAGGCAACTAGCTCACCCCAAATAGGTGAACTTTCATTCACTATAATTGTTTGTGCTACATCAAAACAGTCATCTAGCTCAGTAAATAAATAAACCTTAAAAGTGCTTTGGAGTTGCTCGATGGAAGCAAGGCTCTTATTTATATCGGCTTTAGTCGACTCTCGTGCATCAATAAAAATATGAAGTAGATTCATCTTTGGTTTGCAACATTCATAACAATTTCAGCGGCATTTTCGCTAGCCTTTTGCCCATAACCTAAATTATCCACGCAAAGCTTCATTCCGGAAAGTACTTCATGTTCACGGCTACCGCCTGGTAGAATCGATTCCAAAGAGGGGGCTAGAATTTCTGCACGCACATCATCTTGAAGGAACTCTTCAAATACTTTTTTCTTAGCCACTAAGTTTACCATCGTGATATACGGAATATCTAATAAACGTTTAGCCACTTGATAGGTAATAAAGTTGGTCTTATAAACGACAACCAATGGTAGTCCCATAATTGCTGCCTGAATGGTTACAGTTCCAGAAGCTGCAATGCCAGCAACCGCTCGGCCCATCCATTCAGGTGTTTCACCAACACGAATGTCAACAGGTAGTGATTGCCACTCAGGCCGACTATATATAATTTCTTTTAACCGAGCCGCGATGGTTTCTCGAGGTGCCGGTACCACAAAACGAAGATTTGGATGTTTCTTGTGAAGGGTTTCTGTTGTTTCTAGCATTGGTTCGAATAGGGTATTAATTTCATTAAATCTTGACCCTGGCAGAAGTAATATGGTATCTTGTTCACGTTCTTCTCTTGGGGTATATTTTAAAATATCGAGCAGTGGGTGACCAATGAAAGTTGTTGGCATGTTTGTATCTTCATAAACCTCTTTTTCAAAAGGAAAAATAACCATCATATGATCCACAATTTTGATGATTTTCTTTTTACGGCTTTTATGCCACGCCCAAATTTGTGGGCTAATATAATACACAACCTTGATACCACGCTGTTTCATTTTTTCAGCAAAACGCAAATTAAAACCAGGATAATCAATGAGCACCACAACATCCGGACGCTCTTTTTCTGCTAAGGCAACTAAATCATGAAAAATACGCCAAAAAGTTTTGATGTGTTTAAGTACTTCAATAAGGCCAACAACACCAAGTTCTGTTGAGTCTACAAGAATATCTACACCAGCCTCTTTCATATAAGCTGCACCCATACCTGAAATTTTTACTTCAGGATCTTTGGTATGAATTGCCTTTGTTAAGAGAGCACCATATTCATCTCCTGAGGTCTCTCCTGCAAAAATCCAGATTTTCTTTTCGCTCTTAGTGGAAGTTTCCATGCCTGTCATTACTTTTACTTATTCAATTATTCAAACTACTCTAGCCTAAAATGTACCGTGATGCGTGTATACGGCAAGGTTATAACACAATTTATTTGGAGAACAGACTTTATGGATAATCAACAAAGAGATGATATCATTGGTTCAATGTTAAACGAAGGTATTGGTTTATCGGAAATCCAGAAACACCTTGAAAGCGAGCATAGCTATAAAATTACGTATATGGATTTACGCCTACTTTCTGCGGATTTGGAAGTAAATTGGAAAAAAGTTGATGGCACAGATCAGGTTGATGAGACAGATTTAGACGCTGAACAAGATGTTGAAGAAGAAGCAGAAGTGACATTAGAAACGGGTACCCGTATAGAAATTAGCAAAATTGTGCGCCCAGGTGCAATGCTTAGTGGAGATGTCACTTTTAATTCTGGTATTGAAGCAGAGTGGTATGTTGATCAAATGGGCCGCCTAGGTCTGAATCCCAAAGTAGAAGGTGAACAACCTAGTGAGGAAGACTTAGAAGAATTCCAAATTAAGCTTCAAGAGGAAGTACAAAAACAGCAAATGTTCTAGAAAAATGGCTTAAATTTCATTCATTTTACTATAAACTTCTCCGCTCAAATGAAGCTGTTTAGTTTAAACGAATACATATTTATTCTATCATTATTTTTCGCTAAATTCTTGTAGGTTCTTTCTTACTCTCTTGCTGAGGTTGATTTTCATCTCTATTTAATCTACCTCGCATTCCATGTCTTTGTATAAGCACGGAGATCAATAATGCGATTCCTAGCGTTATGATCCCCCAAGATGCACCATATGTAATTGAATTCATGAATAGGTCAGTATTGGTAACATTGAGCCGTGCGATCTCAGCTTCACTTAAACTATTTGCATATTCTATTGCGAGCTCTTTTCTTAGTTCCCATACACGATTGATGTAAAAGTCACTTACTACAATTGCAGTGAATAAAAAGAAGCTAAATACTGTAAATTTTACCATGCGTCTTTGTTGCATGCTTAAATACCTTGGGAAAAAGATCAACATGAGCGAACCTAATCCTAATACAATTGGTAGGTAATATTGATACTGGTTTTGGGTTGATTGTTCCCAGATTTCATTAAACGTCATTATCGACTCCCTAATTTTGACCCGATTCCTCATTGTTAATATGATTTAAATTATGAAAAAAATCAAATAATGAGGTCTAAATCCTATTTGGGCTAGATATAAGTAGGTTAGAGACTTTTGTACTTTTCTTTTAAGGTTTGTGCCTTTGTTTTTTCTAATGCAACGTAACGTGTTTTATCACATCGGATTTGGAATTCTTCTTTTGACATTGTGAAAGAGGTCAAATGTTTTCCGGTTTCTAGACTGAAAACGTGAATGCGAGCTTTGGGCCCCTTCAGAATAATCGTTTTTTTGTATCGGTCTAAGTAGTATGCCTCTTGCGGAGCATTCATTAAGTCATCAAGTGCCTTATGAGTTGGGCGCTTTTCGTTTGCTCGTTGTTGTGCATGCTGGGTTCTTCTTTGTTTTTGTCTAGAAGCACGTTCAATATGATTAATTAACTTTCTATTGATACGGTTTATTTGAGCAACTAATGGGCTTCTAGACTTTGCATTGACTGTTTTAGCCCACTGGTTTTGTACCTTTTGTATCGCTTTTTTATGTTGGCGTAAAAGTTCTTCTACACGCGCCAAGGTTGTGTTTACTTGATCATTTTTTAATGCATCAAGTAATTGCACTTTTGCTAAGCGTTGTACAAAGAGTTGTTGTTTTGTGTTTTCTACAACCTGAATACTCAGCGTGTATCGTTCGCGCTCAACATTCAAGTATCCACATGTAACTTGGGAGATAATTCTATACTCTCTTTGGTGGAGGCCCCCACCTATCAGTTGATTACGTGTAAGAAAGTTCCGGTTATTAAGTGTTGCTAGCAATGGGTTCTTTTGGCTGTATATATCCCCTGCTTTAGGGTCTTCACTAATAGATAGGAGTTCATTGAATGGAGCCCAAATGGGCCGACCAGTAGCGGAGTATCCAGTGAAGACTTCATCATTTTCTTCTTGCTGGGAGTGTGCGCATCTATAACTGTTACATTCGTAACAAAAACAAGCGTGTTTTTTATGTTCCTGTTTAGATGCAAGAGATGCTTGTAGCTGAGTTAATATTTGACTTGTAATAGCATCTGGTTGATCTTCATTCTTTAGTGAAAGCTTTAGAGGTATATCCTTGGGGGCAGGATGGTTGAGGTATTTACCTACTTTGTCTCTAAATGCTTGCAGTCTGATGTGTATATCTTTAGCATCTTCTTCTAAAGATTTTAATAACTCTTCTTCTGAATCTTGTGGATAATTGATTGTCATAATGATAAGGCTACTTCAAATATAAACGCATAATTTTGGGGTCAATATAGTGGGCTGCTTCAGCTGGATTCTTAAAGGAAATTTTACTTTCTTTGAGACGTTTATAGATTTCCAAGCTGGGGGTTCGTTTTGAATTATTGATGGTATATGGTGCTAATGCTAGACAGTCTGCAGCAAGTTGATTTTTATAGAAAAATTGTTCGGGAAAAAAGATGGCTTTTATAAGCCCAGAGTCCCATGGAACCAGACTTGACTGAATGGCATTTACTTCGGTTTGTTGCGTGATTAAGTTATAGCTAAAAATCGTATTTTGGTCCCAGATAAGTATTGCTTCAGTTTCTCCATTCTGGTTGTATTGAATAGCAGTGAAGCGCTGACAAGCTTGGTGAATTTGAGCTAACAAAAGGGCTAAGCTAAAGCGATTTCCTTTTTGGGTATGCCAAGTTTGAAAAGGTATTTGATCTGGCCCATTGGCATGTTCTGAAAAGCGTCTTTGAAACCAGCTATTTATTGTCTCTACATCGGCATATTGCTCATGGTCTAGTTCCTTAAGCTCTTGCAGGTAATTGAAATGCAGTTGAAAGTACTTAAAGTCTAGTTCATTAAAGTTAGAATGAATAAGTTGCTTTGGCCACTTCTTGTGAGTAATATTGTTGGCTACTAAGTGAATCATAGGGTCTACGAGACCAGTAAAGGCAATTTGTTCATAGTGCTTAAAAATTTGCTTAAATGCTGAAGTATCATCTTCGCGGAAGGCTCTTTGAAGCTTTGCTATTTCTGCATTTTTTGTCTGTGCGTTTACCAAAGCACCTTTGTATAGGACAGTGTTGTGCATTTGCTGGTTCAGGAAATCAAGGGATTCATCTTGGATACCTAAGAGAATACTTAAATTTAGAAACTGTTGATACGTGGGTAAAAAGTTTGGGTATAGGTCTACCTCTTTAGCCATATATTCATAAGCTTTAGCATAGTCTTGAGTTTTAATATAATATTGGGCGATGAAATTATTGATATGAGCGTAGCTTGCGTCTTTGCTTATAACCAAATCCCAATATTTCTTTCCTACTTCGTGCTTATCCATGAGGGTAGAAATACGGATTAATTCATACGGATTCTTGAGGTTTTGGGGATCCAAGTCAATTAACCCCTCATAAATTGCTATGGTACGCTCATAAAACTCGTTTGCTTTTACTTTATCGGTCTCTAAGTAGTACATCATGTGTTTTAAATTATGTTGCGCAAGCCGCTTTTGCGTGTCAACTCGCCAATCTTTTATGCTCATTGGTACTGCTAAGAATAGGGTAGGTAACACCCAAAACTTCCATTTTGACTTTCCCCATTGGGCCCGATATTTACTTTTAGCAATAAATGAGGTCAAAAAGAGTCCGAGTCCGCTATAAAATAGAATGGGGCCCGGTTGTTGAACCAATGGCATATCTAGGCTGGCTTGAATGATATAGACCATGATAAACCAATGACAGCTCCATTCGGTTATTCCATATTGTTTGGCAGTGATGATTACCCATATAAGAATGAAGGTGATAATACCTGCAAGCCAACCGAGTTCTGCTGTTATGTTGAGTATCTCATTATGCGGATGGATTGAAATGGGCGCAGATACTAAGCGTTTGCTGTATGTAGATGATTTGCGGTATTCTGTATAGAATTGTTGATAATTTCCTGCAGCTACACCACCAGGGTAATCCTGAATGAGTCGTACGGTACCACCCCACATTGGAATACGTATATCTGAACGTACAATTTGCTCCATTTTCTGAGGGAAAAAATGAAATGCAAAAAGTGTACTGGAGCTTAAAAATAAAAGAACTGCACTGGTATAAATTATTTTTTCTTTTCTTGATACACATATATATCGACCTGCATAGAAGAAGAGAAGCAAAAAGATCGCAAGAAAACTCGCTCTGCTTTGACATTCCAATAAAACCCAAAAACTACCAATGATAGTAAGAATACATAATGGCCAAACAAACCCTTTCAATTTTTTTGAAAATTGGGGCAAACCCCAGCAACTTATGAGTGCTGCTGGGGTTGATGCAGTGATGAATGCTGATAGCCAATTAATGTTGCCAAAGCTTCCCACAATAGGTTGCCCCCAGAACCATTTATTCACAGCACAAAGCAGTATCTGTTGAAAGAAGATTACGGTTAACAACAAACGGAAAATATTCATCGATCGTGCTCGTTGTTGAAAGGCAATAATTGCGGTTGCAAATGGAATTGAGATGATACCAATTCGCTCTTCAAGCACCGTCCAAATTGGTTCATGTATGAGAGAACTAATCAAAATTGCTAGTAAAAATAGGCCAAAGCTTATCTGCGCCTTGAGGCTTAATTTTATAAATTTAGTTATACAAATTGCCAGTGAAACGAGTGCCAAAATCCTGAAGAATGGAATGGACTGTTGAAAAGGTAGGTAGTTAAAATATTCATTATTCCATTTTATATCATGTGGGAGATATAGCCTTGGATACACGAGTAAAACAGCGAGAAGAAGTAAGCTAAACCACGCCAACATGTCTTTTCTTTGTGCAATGTATCCTTGTTGATCCATTTGTATCCAAACTATCTGAGCATTTTGTTTAAACTGAGTTGGTTAATAAAGACTAAGTCTTACTCTCGTCACTAGATTTCTTGTTTATTAAAATTAAAAGGCTTCTGCACACTATATAGCATGAGAAGCCTTAAGACAATTAGAAGAAAACCTTCTTAATGGTGTGAGAAGATACGCTCTGGCGCATGGAATAACGCCACACCAAGTTCGTTTGCCTTTTTAATCACATCAGCATCTTTTAGAGAGCCAGCAGGAGCTATACAAGCTTTTACACCAGCAGCAGCAGCAACTTCTACCGCATCTGAAAATGGGAAAAAGCCATCTGAGGACATTACAGAGTCTGACATGTCCATATCTCCTTCAAATTTTTCTTTGAATTTAACGATGGCTTGCTCAACTGCGCCAACACGATCTTGTTCGCCAGTACCCACTGCTAATGTTACACCATCTTTCATGATCACAACGCCGTTAGAACGTACATTCATGTTAATGTACCAACCTGCTAACAAGTCTTCACGTTGTTGGTCTGAAACTTCAATCGTAGAAATCTGTTCACCACATGCTTTATTCGTACCAGATGCACGTTGTAAGTCGTTTACTGAACGAAGGCCTGTTAGGAGAGGATCTGCTATTACTAATGAGCCATCATGCAAAACCTTAATTGAACGGGCTAGGCGAGCATCATCACCAACATATTTGGGCATTGAGGATAGATCACCGCATTTAAGAACACGAACATGGCGGTTTAGCTTGAAAGTCTCCTTGTCATTGAAAACATCTAGTACACCTTCTGCGTATGAGGGAGCAACAACGCATTCTACAAATGAAGACATAATTTCTTTGGCAGTATCAACATCAACTTCACAGTTAAAGCCAATAGTCGAACCAAATGCAGCACGTGGATCTGCATCACGAGACTTCTTGTAAACAGTTTCCAACTTCTCATCATCCTTTTGGACAGCTGCACCACTTGGATTCACATGTTTCATACAAGCAACTGCAGGACGGTCAAAATATTTAACAATATTTAGTGCGTAAGAAATATCTTCTAGATTTGTTTGTGAGAGGCCACTTTTACCATCTTTTAAAACTTCAAGCTCACCAATAGGAGAAGCATGTCCAACAGGCTTGTAACAAGCAGCTGTTTGGTGAGGGTTTGTTCCGTAGCGAAGGTCGCTCACCTTCTCGTATTGTTGACCAAATACTTCTACAGTCTCCGCATAGTCACCAACGTTTTTGTTCAAATAGGTAGAACGAGACATGCTCTTCTCTGACATAATAAACTTCTCCTAAGACGCAGTTTGATTTCGTTATGATATTACAAAAATTGACCCTATAAAGTCGATTCAAGTGAATAAAGTGTTGAAGTATGTAATCTACTCCAGAATCATGAGTTTTCACCTTCAGTTAAACAAATTAGGATCTCGTTTATATGGAACTTTTTGCATCTATAGAAATGGAGGCTATATCATTCTCGACAATGTGAAAGATTAGTAAATAGCGATGTTCATATTTTATCTAACTTTACACTATCTTTACTATATATAATAGAATTTAAGTAAGTTATTGATTTGATAATAGATAATTTTGGAGGAGCAAGATGACACAGGGAAAATACATCATACGTAAAATGAGTGCATACGAGGTCAATATTGCGGTAGATTGGGCAGCCGAAGAAGGCTGGAACCCAGGTTTACATGATGCAGTAGCCTATATGAAGGCAGACCCCAACGGTTTTTTTCTTGGTTGTTTAGATGGGGAACCTATTGCTTGTATTTCTGCAGTAAAATATGGGGAATCATTTGGCTTTATTGGTTTTTATATAGTGAAGCCTAACTACCGGGGGAATGGTTATGGTCTACAAATTTGGAATCATGCAATGGCATACTTACAAGGTGTTAATATTGGGCTAGATGGTGTTGTTGACCAACAGGAAAACTATAAAAAGTCAGGCTTCAGTTTGGCTTATAGGAATATGCGTTTTGAAGGACGAACACGTTCTTGCTCGTCATTATTTCCTGAAATTGTTCCCATTGATGAAATACCATTTAATTCTCTTTTAAACTATGAAGAAACGTTCTTCCCAGAAAGTCGTGATGTATTTTTTGCCTATTGGATTCGTCAACCTAACAGTCATGCATTTGCATATGTTTCAGGTGGAAGTCTTCTTGGCTATGGGGTGATACGCAAATGTCGAGTAGGTTATAAACTTGCTCCACTATATGCAGAAAATAATGAGATTGCCAAATGTTTGCTTGAGAGTTTAATTTCACAAGTAGATGTTAATCAGCCCTATTTCTTAGATATTACTGAGCAAAATCAAGGTGCATTGTCTTTAGTTGAAGAATTAGAGATGAAGTTATCATTTGAAACTGCTAGGATGTATACAAAAGAAACGCCGGTGCTACCAATCCATAAAATTTATGGTATTGCTTCTTTTGAAATTGGATAATCTATGGGATTTTTGAATCATCATCATAGCTTTAACTTTTACTTAGTAGTTTTTCGACTTGGTTGGATAACCTTTCAGAAACTTCATCAAAGGTTCCAGTTCCATCAATCTTTACGACGCCATGAAGTTGTTGATATTTTTCAATAACTGGTACCGTTTTGTTTTTGTGTTCTTGTAACCTTTTTACAATTCTCTCAGTACTTGAATCATAGGGCATACAACGGTCCGTTTTACTTCTGGTATCTAGTCTGGAAATTAATTCAAGCATAGGTACTTCAATCTCAATAATTTCGGTTATTGACGAATGATGTTTTTTCAGGATACCATCTAAAATATAAGATTGCACGAGTGTTCGGGGATATCCCTTGAAGATGAAGCCTCTTACATCTTTAGAATTTTCAATTTTCTTTTCAATCAATTGAACGACAATCTCATCAGGCACCAGATCTCCTTGTTCATATAATGTCAGTACACGTTGACCAATTTCTGTATTTTGAGCAATTTCTTCTGCTAACATTTTACCTGTGGAAACATACTCAAGTCCATATTTTTCTGCAAGTTCCATACCCTGTGAGCCTCGCCCACAACCCGGAAAACCAAATAACAAAATGTTGACCAAGCTATTTCTACTCTCTTCTAAAAGAATATCACAAATTTCATTATTCACTTCCTCTAGAGACTGATCTCCACGAATAGCATGGTAAATCCCCTTTTCTTTATAAAATTGAAGAACAGGTAAGGTCTTTTTATCATATTCTTTAAGACGATTTCGAATTACTTTTTCATTATCATCTAAACGACCGGATTTTTTGCCTCTTTCTAGTAAACGCATGACTGACTCTTCTTCGTCAATCTCTAAGCTAATCAAACAGTTTAATGAAGTATTCAGTTTAATCATCAAGCCTTCTAAGATGTAAGCTTGCACATATGTACGTGGAAAACCATCAAAAAGAAAACCCCGGTAACCTTGATTTCCCTTAATTGTTTTCTCAATGATTTGAACAATTATTTCATCCGAAACTAGTTCACCTGAAGCAATAATACTTTTTGCCTCGATACCCAATTTAGTTTCTGAAGCAATTTCTTTACGAAGAAGATCCCCAGTTGATATGTAAAAAAGATTATATTTTTCAATCAATAATTTTGATTGCGTGCCTTTACCGGCTCCTGGTGGTCCAAACAAAGCAATATTAATCATATGCATCCTTTCGTAAGCATTGATACCTCGATGGTATATAAAATTATCAGAACTGTGTAATTTCTTAAAGGTTCTTACTACAGTATTCTTAATACCATTAATTTTAGGTAAAAAAGCCGAATTGGATATGCCTTAATACGGATTCATTTATCCGTTGCTGATCGCTTTTTATTTAGCCGATTCCTGTAATTAAATCTTGTTTATGAATCTTTTCTTTTGTACCTTTCTTTAAGGTATATAGTGTTGATCCATTTGTATACAAAATACCATCCTCAATTGGCGTAAATGCTACTACCCCAGTTTGGATTTCTTCCGATTGATCAAATAATGCCCAGGTTTCTGGAACAATTGAATAGCTTTGATCCTTTTCTTTTTTTAGTTTTGAACAGTCAATTTCATGCCCTTGAATGGTAATAACTTTTGTTCCGCATGATTGAACCGCATGTTCAGGCTTTTTATTATTATTGATGTTACCAATGACTTTCATAAATTGGTAAATTGTCTTACAGAAATAGTAAGGTACGAGGATTATCTTGAGGATTCTTTTCCATAAAGGTGTTGGATCATGAAAGTCTTGGTAGGGCCTACGAATGTATAAAACGGTTCCACTAGAAGAGATCTGTGGACACAGGTAATCTGAGTCCTGGTCACCTTTTAAGCATTCAGTTTGGCCACTCTCTAGATCTTGTGAGATTAGTTCAATGGGGGCATAGGCCATTACATAGCCTTCAGCACCTCGCCCTATTCCCGCACTTTGATATACAATACTATCACCATCAAAACTTGGCATAGTATCCACTGAGTCTCCACCAGTTAATTCACAAATAAATGAGCCATACTCGTTTAATAAATGAAGGTTATAGGCGCCATCATCTTGATGGACGGACATCACAAACTGATTTCGCTTGGGAGAGTAGTCAAAACCAAAAGTCATAAAATTATTTTTATGGAAAAGACGCTTTTCTTCTTTTGTTTCCATATCATATAAAAACAAACCCGTGATTGTAGAATTAGTGATTAAGAAATAAATTTTATTTCCGTAGGTTCGGCAATTTAAGAAGTAGAAGTGTGTCTGAATGCCACTATCTGATTGTTTTCCCCAAACTGATGAAGAGCCAAAACTAAAGTCATCACTTGTGTTTTTCCAACCATTGCGGGCCTTCCGTGATTCCTCTTCTTCTTTCTTAGTCTCAGCAAACTGACACTTATACTCCTGAAAACTACCTGCGCGAGTAGGTAAAAATAACTTACCGTCTGATATAAATGCTTTCATTTTGAATCTCCCATCTAATAGATCTTATATAGTAGACCATCAGTACATGAATAACAAACTAAAGTTTGATCCTAAAAATCTAAATATACGAGTTGCTAAATTTATACAGAGGCTTATATAAACTTATATAACTGTTTTTATGGAAGGAAGATTTTATGACTATTTTATGCCATCGTGCTGGTGAATTAGATACGGAGAGTCTCTCCTCTGTACGTCTGAGCTTTAGGAGCGCTGAAAAATTAGAATTTCAGCAGTCTTTTCAAGCAGAACAAGATGCTGATTTTCAGCCAGGCTCCGCAGCTTTTTTATGGCGTGATCAAAGTTTATTTGTTTTTGCGGAACTACGAGATGTTGATATTTTTAATCCTGAAACAGGCTTTAATCGTGAATTTTATAGAGAAGGTGATGTCTTTGAAGTATTCATTAAACCTTGTTCACAGGCCTCCTATTATGAGTTTCATGTTGGTCCAAGTAATCAGCAATTTCAATTGAGGTTGCCAGCAATTGGTAAGATTCGTTCTGCAGAAGCAGCCACAGAGTTCCCATCTTGGTTGCTAGTTGAGCCAATGCTTGATTCAAAAGTATGGATTGAACAGGGGGTATGGTGTGTTTACCTAGAGGTGCCACTTGCAAAAATAATGGAAGAAAAATCACCAGAAAAAGGGGATTGCTTTCTTGTTAATTTTGCTCGATATGATTACACGCAAGGTTCGGATAACATTATTTATTCTGCGACTGCTAATTTATCAAAATTAGATTATCATTGTGTAGAAGACTATCACAAATTTAGACTTGCTTAGTTTTCGTATTTTGGTGCCAGTACGACGCGGAAACCAGCATCTTTTCTAACAGATTTAGGAATGTTGATCAGGTAAATACCCTTTGCTGTTGAGAGTATATTAGATGCCCAAGATCCACCTTTTAAGATATATGTATGTTGTCCATCCTGTACCCATTCAATTGCGTTTCCAACCATGTCACTCACTCCGAAGGGGTTTTTGCCTGCAAATTTATATGAGTCAATAGGTGCTGGACCACCGTGGCCATCTGACCAGGGAAAGCTATTGGCATTTTCTAAATAGATGGGTTGTTCTTCTTTCAATAGAAGGCTATTTGGGTATTCGACCTTCGCTTCAGAATGAGCTTTAAAGAAGTCCTGATCACGTACATTGGCGGAATTTTTTGCAAATTCTTTGTCATCTTGAAACCAAAAATTATATACTCGCGATTCATTGGCTTGCATGCTATATTCCCATTCTGCTATATTAGGCAGACGAATTTCATGGTTTCTAGGTATCTCTTTTTCCTCAATTAATTTTTCTGTATACCATTCACAAAATGCAACAGCGTCTTTGTAGTGTATACCAAGTACTGGGTAAAAATTATAGCTAGTATCCCAGTTTTTTGATAGGTTGGGCCAAAGGTAAGGAGCTGCATCATCAATCTTTGGACGAATACTCCAACTTAGCTTCTCTCTTTCCATCCATAAAACATAGTTCGTTTCATCCACAAAATATTTGAAGGCTTTGTTGGTGATTTCAAAACGGCTTATCCAAAATTTTTCTTTTATTGTTTGAATATAGTTTTCCGTATATTTGATATGAAGAAATTGTTGGAGAGTTTCAGACCAATAATCATCACTGAATTCTGTTATACCTACCCAAAAACTTCCCGGTGGAATAAAGGCTAATGAGAGAGGTGCTTCTTCATCGCCTAAATAAATTGCCTCTGAGAGATTCGAAAACTTTGCAAGAATTAACAGTTCATCGTGAATAACTTGCTCATAATTTTTAAGTTCATTTAAAATTGGAGAAGATATATCCTGACCTCTTAGAAATTCAGCTGAAGCAACAAGATATTCTTTAGCGTCACTTTCAAAGATTTCTTGCTTGTCATAGGCTTCTATACTATGCTCTAAATGCTCTTTTAAAGCTAAAAGCTGTTGCATTTGAGCTTCATAGTTTTGCTCGGTAGTTTGGGCTTTTTCAGCTTTATCTATTTGTTGACCCCATTCTGACATACTTAATAATTGTTGATCAATGATCTCTGAAGCTTTACCATAGGCATTGGCTACACGATATTGTTCTATTAGTTTGTTTTGGATTAAGGTGCGTTGGTAAGTCTCAGGTAAAAATATCGCCAGTTTTATTTGGTCGATCTTCTTCATTTCATCATCTAATTGTTTCTTTTTAACAAGAAATTTTTCATAACTTGTAATTAGTTTATTTAATTTTCCGATCTCGTCTTTAAGCGATTTTAGTGTTTGATCTGCTGCCTGGAACTTTCCATCTTTAAAAAAACTTTGAATACTCTTTATATAATTTTGACCTGCTTTGCTATTTAATGACCAAAAACCTGTTTCTTTATAGTTGCTGGCTAGGTCTTTCCATTGATTTAAGTGATGGCGAAAGGTTCTATTTAAGCGCTTGTATTCTGACGCAGCTTGTAGAAATTGATCGACTTGGTTTAAGTAGATTTCATAGGCAGTGATTGCTTTCTCTGTTTCACGCTCGGCAACAAGTATTTGCGTTTTTTGATAGCTACTCTGTAACTCCTCCTTTTTCTTATTCAAGTATGGAGTATTGGGTGCCTTATTTATTTTTTGATTCGCTACAAGCGCCTGAGTGCGCAAATTTGTGAGTGAAGAGCCAAGAACTTTTAAACTTGGTTCCTCTTCAGTATAGTTTGGCTGATTAGTTGGCTCAGCCAATATAAAAATCACACTAAATGCTGTGAAAGTAGCTAAAAATAAAATTAATGCAGCTAATAAAAACGTACGGTTTTTTAGTTTATCATGAGCTTTTTCAAGCGCAAAAAGCATATCTGCACAACTTTTATAACGTTTACTTTGTTCAAATGCCATGGCCTTTTTGAAAACACGGTTTATACCGTTACTAAAACCTACCATCTTAGGAAATGGCGAGCTCAAAACAATATCTTTCAATTCATGGTGACTTAAGCTCACATTACTAAAAACATCATTATTTGGAACATTACCCGTTAATAATTCATATAACACAATTGCGAGTGCATATTGATCTGTAGAGGGACCTTGCCGATTCCCCATCCACTGCTCAGGTGCCATGTAGCGACGTGTTCCACATACCTGATGAAGTTCCCCTGCAGACTTTTGCATCGTATTTTCTAAACTTGCAGCTAGACCAAAATCTAAAACACTTGTTTCTAGTTTTTGGTTGATGATCAGGTTTGAAGGCTTAATATCTCGGTGAACAATCTCTTGTTCATGTGCATAGTCTAATGCAAAGGCAATCTGTTTACCAATGTACAATACATCTTCCATATCAATACGGCCGCCTCCATGTGCCCGAAATTGAGTCACCGTTAAACCTTCTAAGTAATCCATAACAAGTAGATAGTCTCCTGAGCGGATCTCGGTCAAATCAAGTATATCTTGATCGACTTTTATGACTTCATGTAAATGCCTTGAGTTACAAATGTTGGGATGGCTCAATCGAGAAATTAAGGAAAAATTACGTCTTGTACGCTCGCGTGCTTCCCCCAAAATGAATTCACGAGGTAAGGTTTTTAAAGCAACCTGTAGTTCAGATATAGAATCGTAAGCTAGGTAAACAGAGCAAAAGGCACCTTGCCCAAGTTTGCGAAGAACCTTATAACGATCAATTTCGCCTAAAACTTCTACTTCAACTAGGTAATCATGAGATGAGTTTTCATCATCTATTATAATGGTTGGATCATCCTGCAATATTGATCTTCACCTTATATAAAAACAAAGTCTCAGATCCACATAACCTGAGACTTCTTGTTTAATTTTTCCTGATCTTACTGTGAGATTACAGTAGTTCTTGGAAAAAATCATTTCCTTTATCATCGACAATGATAAAGGCAGGGAAATTCTCCACGGTAATTTTACGAACGGCTTCCATACCTAACTCTGGGAAATCCACGACTTCAATTTTTTTAATGCTTTCTTGTGCTAAGATTGCAGCAGGTCCACCAATGGAACCCAAGTAAAAACCACCGTTTGCTTTGCAGGACTCCGTCACGTCTTTTGAACGGTTTCCTTTCGCAAGCATGATCATCGAACCGGACTTTTCTTGGAATAGTTTTACATATGGATCCATGCGACCAGCAGTTGTTGGACCAAAGCTACCTGATGGCATGCCTTCTGGTGTTTTAGCTGGGCCAGCATAATAAATTGGGTGGTTTTTAAAATATTCAGGCATTTTTTCACCTGCATCCAGTAACTCTGCTATTTTCATGTGGGCAGCATCTCGTGCAACAATTAAAGTTCCTGATAAGTTTAAGCGAGTTTTTACTGGGTATTGACTCAGTAACTTTAAGATATCATTCATAGGCTGGTTTAGATCAACATCAATAGCTTCTTTATTTCCTTTGACATCTGGTTCGCTAAGTAGGCGCTCTGGATTCATCTCTAATTGCTCTAGAAAAATTCCGTCTTTTGTAATTTTCCCTTTTATATTACGGTCTGCAGAACAACTTACTCCAAATCCTACTGGACAAGATGCTGCATGGCGAGGTAGACGAATAACGCGTGCATCATGTATAAAGTATTTTCCACCGAACTGTGCACCAATACCAGTTTCAATCGCGATTTCAGAGATGCGTTTTTCCCACTCTAAATCACGAAATGCACGGCCATATTCATTACCAGTTGTTGGCAGGTGATCCAAGTCTCCTGCTGAAGCTTGCTTGACTACCTTAAGGTTTTCTTCCGCAGATGTTCCACCAATTACAAGTGCAAAGTGATAGGGGGGACAAGCTGCTGTTCCAAGTGTTAATATTTTCTCTTGAATGAATAGCTCTAGGTTCCTCTCATTTAATAATGACTTAGTTTGTTGAAATAGATAAGTCTTATTTGCTGAACCACCACCTTTGGCTAAAAATAGAAATTTGTAACTTGCACCCTGAGAAGCATACAGGCTAATTTGTGCAGGAAGATTATTACCCGTATTCTTTTCATCAAACATAGTTAAAGGCGCAATTTGAGAATAACGTAAATTATCTTTTTCATATGTATCATAAACACCATGGGATAAAGCTTCTGAGTCATTACAGTCTGTCCAAACTTGCTGACCTTTTTTACCCATAATGATAGCAGTTCCTGTATCTTGGCAGCTTGGTAGTTCTCCTCGAGAAGCAACGATTGCATTACGCAATAATGTGTGAGCAACATAACGATCATTATCAGAAGCTTCAGGATCATCTAGAATTGCAGCAACTTTCTCTAAATGACTCGGGCGCAAATAAAAGGAAACATCATGCAAAGCTTCACGTGCTAAAAGACGTAAACCTTCATAGTTTACCTTTAGAACTTCTTTACCCTCAAATTCCGTAACTTGAACGTAGTCAGAAGTAAGTTTGCGATATTTTGTTGTATCATCCTCGGTTTGATACATCTCTTCATACTGGAAAGTCATGCTAGGCTCCTGATTCTTCTCGATTCCAAGCGAGTATAAAACTTATTTTAAATGGTGTACTGAAATAAAATTTAACTCATATTTCAGATCCATAAAACTAGCTTAAATTTAAAAAATCTCAATCGTCTACTTTTAAAAGAACATCAGATTGAGGCTTGAATCATGGAATCGATTCGATCAGATTTGAGCTTGGGTCATAGATGTTATTTAAGTCTACAAGAAGGTCCTCTGCAATTTGATAGCGATCTTCAGGTAATTTTGCTAGAAGTTTCATTGTGATCTTATCAATCTCAGGTGAAATTCCTTTCATAATTTCGGATGGTTTATCTGGTGTAAGGAATTGTACTTGATGTGAGTAAGTGGTCAGCGTTTTGCCAAGAAAGGGCCTTCTGCCAGTTAGTAATTCATACATGGTGACTCCCAGAGCAAAGAAATCTGCACGATGGTCTACGCGTGAATTAATAAAACCTTCTGGCGCAATATATGCAGGAGACCCAATCAGTTCATAAGTTAGTGTAAGGGTTGAATCAGGTAGATGGGCAACACCAAAGTCACATAGTTTTAACTGCTTTTCTGGAGTCATCATGATGTTATGCGGTTTTATGTCTCGGTGGATGATTTCATTGGCATGAATAACCGTCAATGCAGAGGCCGCTTGCGCAATAATATGAATCACTTCTTCAACAGAAAAATCTTCATCACCTTGAATATATTCTTGTAGAGTTTTTCCCTCTACTTTATCCATGATTAGGTAAGGCACATCATCGTTGCGTAAGAACCCGTAGTCCCGAATTTTAACAATATTAGGGTGTCGAATACCTGAACTAATGATGGCACTTGCTAAGAAGCGCTCCCTCAAACGTTCCTCTTCATTTAAAAATATGTATTTGGGCTTAAAGATTTTGATAGCCTGAGAAGGTAAGTCCTTTTTCTTCAGGTCTTTACAGTCAAACACCATCCCAATGCTTCCTTCTCCAATGAAATCTCCAATCTCATAACGGCTACCTAATTGAAATTTTAAACTTTTACGGATTTTGTCGATGCTTTCTTCAGAGGAGGTAGCTTGTGGTTGTTGCTGTGAATTGGCTATGACTTTGGCAATTTTATGGTAAATATTTTCTAAGTCAAATGGTTTGGATATATAGTCAACGGCGCCATCTTTCATGCAACCTACAGCAATATCCACATCTGGCTGACCAGTAATCATCATCACGGGGGTATTCGGTTTATTAACTTTCATGTATTGAAGTAATTCTAAACCGGACATCTTAGGCATATATATATCGGTTAAAACCAGAGTGAAATCTTCATGCTTTTGCAGCATATCAATGGCCTCTATACCATTAAATGCAGATAATACTTGATAATTTTGTCTTTCTAAACTGAGCTTTAAAATCTGGGTAATGCTGATATCATCATCCACAACTAAAAGTTTCTGGGGCCCTGAATTCTCCACAACAGTTTCATCTAATTCAATCTTGTGCATAACCTAACCCTTTCTCCCAAAATTTAATAAATGAGAGAATAAAATCCTCGCTTTCATAGCAAATAAAATGATTGCTCCCTGCAACCTTTTTTGTCCCTTGCCAAGTAAATTATTTTAAATTTAATTTTTTTTAATTTTGTGTCAAGAAGTGATCATCAGTTGCTTTTAGTTTTAAACGATAATAAATAATTGAATTGTTGGATAGCATCAGGCTCTTACCTCTTCTATATTGTCATAGGTATGATTGATTTTATCTTCATTTAGAAAAGGTATATGGCAAGCGAAAATAGTATAATAAAGCGTGGTTTCTCCTGGCTTCTGTTATTAATTGTAATGGGAGTTACGGGTCGTTATGTATTCTATGAACTTGTGTCAGACTTTTTTTCAGGAGCAACCAACTTAGAACAAGTCCGAGTCACCCCAAATGCCAATGAACCTGATTTCTATAAAGAACCAGACTTACAGCAACGTCAGCTAGATGTATTATTACAAGAGAATAGAGAATTAAGGCAAATGCTAGGGCTTCCAGATCGTTATTCATTTGAACAATCACGTGCGCAAGTCATTCATATTGATACAGTTCAAGGAGGGCGTAAATTTCGTATTAATATAGGTGCTGAACAAGGGGTAGAGGTTGGTAATGCCGTAACAGCAAATGGTTTCTTGGTTGGTCGCGTCGACAAAGTCTCAAATTTTGCGTCGACCGTATTGACTATTTTGGATCCCAATTGCAAAATACCTGTTTTTTTACCAGATAATCAAACCGTTGGCGTTATGAATGGTAGTGGAAGTATGGGGTGGCGTCGTCATCATGATGTGAAACTGACAAAGCTACCCAGAGACATGAACTATCAAGAGGGAATGGTCGTTTTAAGTAGTGACTTCTCTGTGCAGATGCCAAGGCAGATCCCAATTGGATTTATTACCAAAAGAGCACAAGATATCATGGTATCCAGTACCATCGATAACCTATATAAGGAATGTTTAATTCGACCAGGTGCTTTTGATAAAAGCTTTTCTTTTGTGAATGTTTATGTACCCGTTCGCAATCTTCAAAATAACCCCTAAATGATTGTGCATAATTTAAAGAAACTTTCATGACCAAAAAAATAGGCAGAACATTAGTGCCGAATGTTCTGCCTGGGGAGAAGTAATGGTTGTTTATTAAGACGCAAGAGCCGTGCCAGATCTTCACTAGGCAATAAAAAATTATTTTCTTCATTCTTTTTCTAATTTTGTTTCAACAAGATGTATTCTTTCACAACATTTTAAATCCATACTAGGTTTTACTCTTCCTCTATGTTTCTTAAATCTCTCTCTCTTGTAGTTAGTCTGTAGATTTGCTTTATGTCTTGTCTAAAGTTATTGTATCAAGCATTTAAGAATTAGAATTTTTATTAAATCTTACAATTAGAAAGTTTATCAATGCAGGTTTTATCTGGAAAAGAAGTTTCTTCTTTCGTTAAGGATCGGGTTAAAGGGCAGGTTTTAAAGTTAAAAGAACAGGGGCTACAGCCTGGATTAGCAGTTGTAATAATTGGTGATGATCCTGCTTCTCACGTATATGTAAATAGTAAAGTAAAGACTTGCGAAGAATTAGGCATTTATTCGATTAAAGAACAGCTACCTTCAGAAACAAGTCAGGAAGAAGTTTTAAAGGTAGTTCGTGAGCTGAATAACAATCCTAAAATTCACGGTATTTTAGTTCAATCTCCTCCACCCAAGCATATTGATGAGCGGACAATTATTGAAACGATTAGTCCAGAAAAAGATGTTGATTGTTTCCACCCACAAAATGTTGGAAACATGCTAATTGGTGATGAAGATGGCTTCGTTCCGTGTACACCTGCAGGCGTAATTGAAATTTTAAAGTATTATCAACTAAAAACAGCAGGTAAACATGCTGTCGTCTTAGGTCGCTCCAATATTGTTGGCAAGCCGATGGTTGCTTTACTTGCACGCCGTGGCGACTATGCTGATTGTACTGTCACTATTTGTCACTCCCGTACACAAAATTTAGAAGAGATTACCAAACAAGCAGATGTTCTGATTGCAGCAATTGGAAAGCCTGAATTTGTGACAGCAGATATGGTTAAAGACGGTGCAGTCGTGGTTGATGTTGGTATCAACCGTATTGATGCCCCAGAAAAGAAACGTGGCTTTAGACTTGTTGGTGATGTGGCGTATGAAGAAGTTGCTTCTAAAGCTTCCGCTATTACGCCCGTTCCTGGGGGAGTTGGTCCTATGACCATAGCTATGCTAATGCAGAACACAATTACGGCTTGCTGTCAGCAAAATAATACGGAAATTCCTGAAGGTTAATCGCTGGGTCAAGTTGAGGTTTCATGCCAATTAAAGATCAAATTTCAAGCTCCGCTTTACGAGTCATTCAAGCACTTCAAAAAGAAGGCTATGAAGCTTACCTCGTTGGTGGTGCTGTGCGTGATATTATTTTGGGACGTATTCCAAAAGATTATGATATCTCTACGAATGCAACTCCGAATCAGGTTAAAAAAGTATTTGGGCGCCGCTGTCGTATTATTGGACGGCGCTTTCGTCTTGCACATGTGTACACCAAGGAAATGATGTTTGAAGTCAGTACTTTTCGCCGTACACCATCGGAAGAGGAACGAAAAGGTCGTTCAAATGATGATGGTACAACAGTGTGGCGTGATAATGAATTCGGAACAATTGATGAAGATGCAGAACGTCGTGATTATACTGCGAATGCAATTTTTTATGATCCCCTTTCTGGTTCCAATACATTTCATGACCCAATGGGTGGTGTCGTTGATATCGAAAAAGGTATCGTTCGTTGTATTGGCGACCCTGATCAACGTATTTTAGAAGACCCTGTTCGTATGATTCGTGCATTGAAACTTGTTGCTGAATATGGTTTTAAGCTTGAACCAGAATTGAAAAAATCAATTTTGATAAATGCGGATAAGATTTCTTTAAGTTCACAGGCACGTCTTTTGGAAGAGATTTTTAAAATTTTGAAGAAACCTTATTCTGCTGAGACTTTTGATTTACTGCATGGACATGGCCTATTACAATATTTACTTCCATTATTAGATAAAAATTGGAAAGAAGCCATTGGTAAGGATGTAAAGGAACTTTTACATACCCGAGATGTCTTACTCAATAATGGAGAGGTTTTCCCAAGTCGGGTGACTGGAATTGGAATTATGGTATTCCCATTTGTACGACATGCTTTTTGTGATGACTTATCAAAAATTTCTTGGAAAAACTTTAGTGGAATTGACAAGGAAATTCAAAGCATTATTCGAGACTTTTTAGTGCCTTATACAGTCCCTAGATATATTGTAGCGAAAATCCGAGATGTTTTATTAAGCCAACCAAAGCTTATTGTCAAAAAGAATAAAGCTCGTATGACTAAACACCCAGAATATAACCGAACATTGGATTTGTTAAAGGTCTACGCAACAGCATATGAGCGTGATGACTTAATCAAATTCTGGCCTACCGAAAATTCAAAGAAATTCAAAAGGCGCCCTAATAAAGAAAATGAATAAGAAATTTCTTGGAATCTTTATACTTTTTACTGCAGTTACGATTGGTATCATAACCGTTGTTTTTAAAAATGCATCGGAAGATGAAAGATTAAATAACCCTAAAGAGGTTTCAAATTCGAACATATCTGCACCTGATAAAACCCAAGTACTTGATGCTCAGGAAGAATCAGTGGTATCAGCTGATGAAAATATCGAAGCCTTGACAACTGAACCGATACCCAATCAACAAGTCACTTCATCTAACTTTTGGGATGGCTGGGAGGTTGAAACACGTGAGCCACCTAAGCATATAACAAAATTATCCTTACGCGTTAAAAGTGGCATTCTGGTTGATCCAGTCAATAAGAAGGTTTTATGGGAGTGGAAATCGGAGGAAGCTGTACCTATTGCTAGTATGAGCAAGATGATGACTGGCTATTTGAGTATGAAATTACTTGAATCTAACTCCGATTTGGGCCTAGACTCCATGACAAAAATTACTAGGAATGCAGAAAAAGTAAATGGTTCACAAGTTTGGTTAGCTACTGCTGCGCCTCAAAAAATTAGAGACTTATTCAGGGCAAGTATGGTAAAGAGTGCTAATGATGCAACCTATGCACTTGCCGAGGCGGTTGCTCCAAATCAGGAAATGCAGAAATTTATTGCATTGATGAATCGCGAAGCAAGGCTGATGGGAATGCGTAAAGCACGTTTTTATAATGTGCATGGATTACCTGGCAGAAGTAGTAAGTATGACAATATAGCTAGTTGTCGAGATTTAGTCTTGCTAGCTGAAGAGTTAAAGAAAGATCCACAAATTATGTTTTGGGCTGGTATGCCAAAAACTCAATTTGTACATAGTAATGGGAAGGTGATTGACCTTCGTAATACAAATCATGCTCTGTTGGGAAAAGTAACAGGGGTTAATGGTCTCAAAACAGGGTACACAAATCGAGCAGGATTTTGTATTACGGCTACTGCTAAACGAGGAGACAGAGAGCTAATTGTAGTTGTTACGGGGTGTCCAGATAAAAACATACGGTTTCAAGTGGTGAGAGAATTATTTGAGTGGGGCTTTCAGGAAAAATTTCTACAATAATTTACCTTACATGAATCAAAAAATGAGTGCTACTTAAACAAAAATAAGCAAAATTAGCCTTTTCATAGTTCTTTTTTCAGAAAAATTGTTGGCAACCCAATAGACCTTGTGTTACGGTAGTTAAGTTTATAGCGGTAACATCAATATTATAACGGGAATGAAGAACTAAGCATGTATGCTGGGATGATTCTTCAGGAATACTTTATAGGATAGATCCAAGTTAAGGATTGTATATGAATCGATTAATTTTGCCAGAGCAGCTTGAGGGTAACTGGATTTGGCATAATCAGGCAAATGATGATGTCTGTGAGTATGTTATGTTTCGCAGGGAATTTGTTTTAGATGAATCCCCTAGCCAAGCTGAAATATGGATTGCTGCGAATACCATTGCTCATGTTCAAATCAATGGCCGTCATATAGGTCGTGCTGATTGTCAATCTTCTCATCTTAAAGCAGTTGTAGATTTATTTGATTGTGCATTTGCCCTTCAGGTTGGTCGTAATGTTATCACGATTACTGTTCTTAACTTAAAGGTTTCCCAGATAGGCCAACATTCAAGACCCGGAAAACTATGGTCACAACTGAATCTTGAGCAAACACCCCAACTGGTGACTGACGCCTCTTGGTCTGCAACAATTTTAGACGCATATATAAGTAATCAACCCCGTGTTTCTATTCATGATGGTTTTGTTGAAACTGTAGATTTAAATGACCTCCCTTTGGGCGCATCTACATTAGATTTTGTTGAAGATGAGACATGGACTCCAGTCAAATCTATGGAGTTAATTGATGAATCCAGAATTACCCTAATCCCAACTACGGATTTAACCCGTGTCAATGATCTTTATAATCAATTTACCTTCTTAGGGCGTGGTGTAGGCTCTCCTAATATGGTCGTAAGTTATGTTGCTTATGTCGGTGCTGTTGAAACTCCTGGCGTATTCGCTGCTGAGACTTACTTGCACTCAATGGTTGACGCAGACGAAGTATTGTTGTGCGTGAGCACGGATGATCCCTATTACCTATATTTGAACCATGAGTTGATTCATAAGCCTGACTTTGGTGATGATCCTAACTGGATGAACCCTGAATTTATTATCCCTCAAAAATATGCTCAAGATGGCCAAATTCGTTTTGATGTCCATGAAGTCTCACTTAAGCGTGGTCCAAACAAAATTACGATTTTGCAAAATCCGGGAATTAATTCCGCTGGTGTGACATTGCGTTTCCCTCAAGCGGAACATGGGGCCTTTAAGATCACTCGTGGAAAAGAAGCTATTAGTATGCCTGGTTGGGAAGTAAATGGTCCACTTAAAGTAGCTTTTAACAAAATTACAGATCCAATTCATTTATCTAAATCCTTGAATGAACCCTTCTATGGAAACGAACCTTTGGATACGGCTTCTTATCTACAATCTGTTAAGTTTTCCTTTGAAGAAGATGAAAATGAAGGATTACCTTTTGCAAATCATCAATTAAAACAGGGAGAGTACATTCTGCTTGAACTGGATGAATATACACATGGTTGTTTAAATATTGCATTTGATGGTTATTCAGGTGATATCCTTGATGTTATGTATGGTGACCGCTTAATTGAGGGGGTTGTTGAACCTATCGATAATGGCGTTAGAAAAGTATATACCGTTGCATTAGCTGAAGGAACGAATAGTTGGCAAGCAGTGACCCCGCATGGTATGAAATTTGTGATGATATACTGCCGTAATTGTGATAGTAAAGTTGCTGTTGCGAATGTGTCCATTAGGAGGCAGGGCTTTAATATGCCAGATACTTCCACATTCTCATGTTCAGACGAACTGTTCAATCGAATCTGGGATGCAAGTGTTCGCACTTTAAATGCAACCTATCATAACGGATTCATGAACTACAGTGGGCACTCCAGCTGTCAGTTCTTACCAGATGCAATGATCCAGGGAATATCATCGCTTGTTATTCATGGCTCATCAATTTTATCTAAACGCGAGTTATTACGCTTTGCCACGAACCAATATGAGACGGGTGAAATCCCTTCGATTGTTCCTTCAGATATTGATGTGCGTTTAGTTGATTCAATGTTGTTATGGTGCGTATGGCTACAGAAGCACATACTCTACTCAGGCGATTTGGAATTTTTAAAGAAAATGATGCCACAGTTGAAGCGTCTTTTAGTGTTCGTTGAGAATTTAGCGGGTGATGAAAGTGTCTTATTAGGTTTTGAAGATGGTGAAGATGCCTTACCTTGTCTGTTAGATGATGATCAAAAGATGGATCGTTTAGGAGTCTCTACTGCTTTAAATTGTTTATATTGCTATGCTCTTTTAAAATGCGAGTGGATGTTCCAGCTTCTTGAAGAAGATAGCTATGTCGATTATTGTCATGGGCTAGCAAATGAAATTGCGAAAACATTACGTAGAATCTGCTGGGATGATAAGAAGAACTTATTTGTGGACACCTTCTATCAAGGTGAGCGTTCTGAGCATTGCTCAATGCAAACAAATATTTTAGCAATGCTTTCGGGTGTTGCTTCTGAAAAAATGTCTAACCGTATTCAAGGCCAAATGTTTTTAGATTATGCCCCATATCTGAAAATGGAATATGACTTCGAGAACGAATCCGCTTATTTCAAATATTTTATTCTTGAGACGATTTATAATATTGGTGATTCCTCATGGGCTACGGATTATATTCGTTACTACTGGGGAAAAATGATTGAATATAACGCAGATACATGGTGGGAGAAATTTTCTCCATCCTTGCATGATGGTGTTGAATATACAGATCCACCGTCAAGCGCTTGTAATGGCTATGGTGTATCTGCAAATTACTTCATTATGTCTGAAATTGTAGGTATACGCCCAGTTGCTGAGAACTTTAAACAAATCTATTTAAGCCCACAAATTGTAGATTTGGAGTGGTGTAGTGCTTCCTTACCCACACCTCATGGGGTGATTAAGGTAGAATGGAATTTCAGAGAAAGTGGTGAGCTTGTATTCTCTATTGATGCAAACTATGAGCTAGAAGTGGTTCCTCAATTTGATGCAAGTTTAGTTGCCACAGATACCATCATGAAAATTGGCGATTCCGTAAATATCTTACAATAATTTTACTGATTCATAAAAAAAACTTTCAAAGTGTTTGCATTATCCCAGATACAATTTAAATTACTTGGCTCAAGTTTTTTATAATTTATTGATTTTTGAATATCGCTTACATGCTGATATAAACTGAATTAGGAGCGAGTAAACTATGTATGCTGTAATTGAAACTGGTGGTAAGCAGTACAAAGTCCAAGAGGGTGATGTAATTGACATTGAACTTTTAGGTCTTGACGCTGGCCAAGATGTAGAATTTGATAAAGTTTTAGCTGTATCAAATGGTGAGCTAAGTGTTGGTGCACCGTATGTTGATGGCGCCAAAGTAACAGGCGTTTTGGAAGAGAACTTCCGTGGTAAAAAACTGATTGCTTTCAAAATGAAGCGTCGTCAGGGATACCGTCGTAAAGTTGGACATCGTCAAAACTTGTCCAAAGTACGCATCACTGGTATTTCTGCATAAGAATTTCAGATGATAGAGTCAAATCTCATGATTTGACTCTTTTTTTTTGCCTATGCTTTGTCAAATTTGTGAATATTTAGATGACCCCAAAAATCAGGGACTACGCCTTTGGGAAAATGATAACCTTGTTTTGTTCTTGCACTTAGCCGCAATCAATCCAGGGCATTGTCTTCTTGTACCTAAAAAGCATGCTGTATCCATCAATAGCATACCTAATAATGTTCAGGCAGAACTTTTGAGCCTTGCACCTCAACTTGCACAGGCAGTATCAAGAGCAGTTGATGCAGATGGTTACAATATCTATATTGCAAATGGCCCGGTTGCCGGACAATCTATTGAACATGCAGCGGTTCATTTGATCCCTCGTCACATTGATGATGGCTTCTCATTTGCTTTGAGAAATAATGAGAATACTATAGATATTGAAGACTTTAAAGAAAAACTGCTAAAAAGGCTCTAAAAGATGCGATCTAATGTTTCCGAATCACCGCTAGATCTAGTCGCGAAACATTATAAAATGTTCCCCCTATCAGCTTATTGTTTTGTATATGAAACACTTCGTAAAACATTGACCGAATTGCAACGTAATGATCGACCCTATACAAGCGATTTAAGCCCAAATCAACTTATGGAAGGTTTTGCCCAACAAGCCCTGCAAAGCTATGGGCCCTATGCCGCTTATGTACTCAAAAAGTGGAAGATGAACACCTTTAAAGACCTTGGTACAATCTTATTACATTTATCAGAATTTGAAATGGTTCAGTTAAAAGATACTGAACAATTTGATCACTTCAACAATGATATTAATCTTGAAAAATTGTTACTAAAACCTTTTCTTATTGAAGCTAAGAAATTGAAATTTTCTGCTCCAGAATTTGATTGCCTGAGAAAAAACATGTAAAATTTTCTAAAAGCTGTTCACAAAGCACACTTTGAACTAAAATTTCCATCAAGAACTGTACAAATGCACTTTTATTTAGTGAGGCAAAATATATATTAAACAGATTGAAAGATAGAATAAGCAATCAAACAGTAGGAATCTGAACATGAAGTATGGAGTTATTGGCGATATACACGGTAACTTAGAAGCATTAACGACCGTTTTAGAAGAATGCGAAAAGCTTGGCGTAGAAAAATATCTTTGTATTGGTGATATTGTTGGTTATAACGCCAACCCAAGTGAATGCCTAGAAATCGTTCGTAATTTACCACTTGCTGGTGTTGTGATGGGAAACCATGATGAACAAGCAGCAGAAGATACTGACCTTATAGGATTCAATCCACAGGCGGCTCATGCAATACAATGGACACGTAAGCAACTTTCTGATGAACAACGTGAATACTTACGTAACTTAAAGCTTTCTGTACAAATTGGTAAAATTACTATTGTACATGCTACACTCGATTCGCCACGTCGTTGGGGATACGTATTCGATAAACACTCAGCTGGCGCAAGTTTTTCTTACCAGTTTTCACAAGTATGTTTCTGTGGTCACAGTCACGTCCCCCTAGCATTTGAGAAATTTGGTAAAGTAATTGGTGGTAAATATGAAGAAATTCGTGTTCAACCAGGTCATAAGTATCTTGTGAATGTTGGTAGTGTTGGTCAACCACGTGATGGTGATTGGCGTGCTGCATTTGTTATATATGATACAGACGAAAACCTTGTTAAGCTTTATCGCTTGCCTTATGATATTAAGACGACTCAACAGAAGATTCGTGATGCTGGTTTACCAGAGCGTTTAGCTGTTCGTTTGGAAAACGGTCAGTAATCAAGCACAATGAATGTCTTGATTATTAAACCCAGTAGCTTAGGGGATATTGTTCATACTCTGCCTGTGGTTGCTATCTTAAAAAAAAAGTACCAGACTGTAAAATCTCTTGGTTAGTTTTTGATCACTTAAAGTCATTGTTAACCTTTGTAGATGGTATAGATGAGATTATACCAATTAATCGCAATTTTTCTAAAAGTTGGCAGAACTTTCAATCTTTCCGTAATACTTTGAAGCAATTGAAAGCTGAACACTGGGACTATGTAATTGATTTTCAAGGCTTATTTCGTTCGGGTATTTTTGGCAAGTTCGCCGGAAATGGACAAAATACCTACGGCTTTGCTCATGCTCGAGAAGGCGCCTCGTTTTTTTATAAGCATAAAGTTGAAGTTCCAGATACGATCGTGCACGCTTTAGAGAAAAATCTCTATTTAATGAACCAGGTATTTGACTGGAATGAACCTTACCTTGCTCCACACTTTTCATTTAGTAAAGAAGCTAAAGATTTTTGTAAAGATCAATTTAAAGATTTTCAAGGCTATAAGCGTGTTGCAGTTGCTCCATTATCTAGGTGGGAGTCCAAGTCTTGGCCTAATATTTATTTTCTTAGACAGATGGAAAAGTTATCCTCTGAGTTGAAAACAATCTTTTGGTTGGTAGGTGCAGCTGCAGAGAAAGATCGATGCGATGCGCTTGAAAAAATGTGTGTAGAGCGAAATATTCCTGTATTGAATTTAGCTGGTAAAACTAATTTTGAACAAATGTTGGCATGTTTGCAGAGCAGTCAATTATTTTATACAAATGATAGTGGACCTATGCATATGGCTGCAGCTTTAAACGTTCCTTTAATTGCATGCTATGGGCCAACAAGCGCAGAAAAAACAGGCCCGTACTCGCCATCTGCACATGTCTTTAAAAGTTCTGCTTCTTGTGCACCTTGCTTCAAAAGAGAGTGTCCATTAAGTGAACAAATATGCTATACTGAAGGTATAGATGAAGCCTTGATTAGTAAAACGGCTATCTCAATTTTGAACGGAGAAAAATAAGTTGAAAAAGTTGTTTGGAAAAGTTTTGTTGGTATATAAGAAGAGCTTATACCAACTCCATTTTATGGAGAAAAAAAATCTCCATCCTGCACATCGTTATAGTCAAGAGAATATTCAGAGATTGATGCAATCTCATGAAGAGCATATTGCTTCTTTAAACTTAGTTAAAGAGATTTTAAAGCAATATAAGGTCCAATTTAAGTCAGTATATCGGGCTGATTCAGTTGATATGAATCAATATAATTTAGTTCTTTCAGTTGGTGGAGATGGCACCTTTATTGAGGCAGCAAGTGGTGTGGCGAAACAACCTATTTTAGGTATTAATTCAGCCCCCTCAACATCTGTTGGCCATTTTTGTGTCATTCATGCTCATCAATTTGAAAAACAACTAAAAGTTCTGCTTGATGGAACGGCTAAAACACAACTATTAAATCGCATTGATCTAAAATTTTCTGATCCATCTTTAAACGTTAGAGCGCTTAATGAAGTTCTGTTTTGTCATGAACGTCCTGCAGCAATTAGTCGATATCAAATTTGTATGGGAGAAGCACAAGAGTCACAAAAGAGTTCTGGCTTATGGGTGAGCTCTGCAGCAGGTTCCTCAGGTGCAATTTATTCCGCAGGGGGGAAGTTGATGCCAATTGGTTCTAGGCGGCTTCAGTACAAACCACGCGAGCTTTTTCGAGGGGAATGTATTGATTATGAATTAAAAGGTGGCTTTGTCGATGGACAAGAAGGGCTCACCATAAATTCTGAGATGCGTGAAGGTGTGATTTATGTGGATGGTTGTCATAGTAAAATTGATTTTCCTTATGGCTCGACAGTGACAGTTATGAATAGTTTGACCCCATTACGTGTTGTGCTAGATCCTTCTGGAAATCATTTCCGTGATCGGGCAGGTAAGCTTTAATGGAACCTGGCCTTTTAAATGTAGAAATGCTACTTTCGGCATATTCCATGGGGGTATTCCCCATGGCTGATCCAGACCTGAATAATGAAATCTTTTGGTACTCCCCAGAAGAAAGAGCCATTCTGCCATTGGATGAGCGTTTTAAAGTACGTAAAAGTTTGACGAAAGTTATTCGCCAAGAGCGCTTTGAAGTACGTTATGATACAGTATTTCGGGAAGTAATGGAAGCTTGCTCTGCACCACGTAAAGATGATGAATTGACCTGGATTTCACAAGAAATTATCGATATATATTGCGAACTATTTGATTTAGGTTTCGCTCATAGCGTTGAGGTTTGGCAAGACAATCAATTGAAGGGGGGCCTATATGGTGTTTCTTTAGGTGGCGTCTATTGCGGAGAGTCTATGTTTTCAAAAGCCCCCTATGCTTCCCAGGTTGCACTTTACCACCTCCATCAAACTATCAAACAATCTGATTATTCTGTTTTAGATATTCAATTTGTAAATCCCCACCTGTTACAGTTTGGGGCCTACGAAGTAAAGCGTGATGAATACGAAATGATGATCAAAGACGCCGTATTAGAAACCAAGACTTGGAACCCTTATTTTTATTCAGCGCAAGATTAGCTCTAATACACATAAAATACCAATGCTCCATAAACCAAGAGAGATCTTACGGATCTTACCAATGCAAATTTGCAAAACGATATAGCTTACAAAACCAAGTACAAGTCCATTGGATATTGAGTAGCTTAATGGCATCATAATCATGGTTAGAAGTGCAGGCAAGCCATCTTCCCAGCTACGAAAATTAATTTCATTAACGGCAGACATCATCATCACACCAACTAAAACTAATGCAGGAGCCGTTGCAATTGTTGGGACAATTTGTATAATCGGTACTAACGGGATCATAAGTAAAAAGAGCACTGCGGTTGTGATGGCAGTATAACCGGTCCGGCCTCCAGCTGCAATACCAGTGCCGCTTTCTATATAAGTTGTTGTTGTGCTCGTTCCAAAAATTGCACCTAATAAACTCGCAATAGCATCCACTCCTAAAAGGCGAGTAATGTGTTTTACATTTCCTTTATCATCTACATGACCAGATTGATGTGCGCAGGCCATCAAAGTGCCAATTGAATCAAAACAGTCAACAAACATGAAAGAAAAAATTGCACCGATCAAAGATAACTTTAGTGCACCAACGATGTCTAACTCCATAAAAATATCATATTTGTATGCAGAACTGGTGAAATCCTTTGGTAGGTTTGTCCATCCAGCAAGTAAAGAGACGGCTGTAATGGCACCAATGCCAATGATAATGGCTCCCTTTATACGGAATTGAAGTAAAACAGCAGTCAGAATTAAGCCTGCAACTCCCACACATAATTGTGGAGTGATCCTTCCCATTGTAACTAAAGTTACTTGATGCTCGGTGATTAGACCTAAACTTTTTAAGCCAATGAAGCAGATGAACAAACCAATACCTGCTGCTATTGCTCTACGAAGCGGTAGCGGCATCGCTGCCACAAGTCCTTTCTGCCAGCCTAAAAAGGCAAGAATTGCAAAGATAAGACCTGATAAAAAAACAACGCCTAATGCCTGTTGCCAAGATAATCCATGACCGACTACTAAGGAATAAGTGAAGGCTGCATTCAGCCCCATACCTGGTGCCATAGCAAGCGGTGCATTGGCAAATAAACCAACAAGCAGAGTTCCCACTGCAGCAGCTAATAAAGTTGCCATCGTGGCGGCTTCAAAAGGAATACCTGCTTCAGCTAAAATGGTTGGATTAACAAAAATAATGTAAGCCATGGTAAGGAAAGTGGTGAAACCTGCATTTAATTCCGTTTTCAGTTTATACTTTCCAAGTGATAAACAGATTAGATTCTCACATTCTCCTTGACTCACATTTACCTCACTTCATTATAAACAGTCTTCGTCTCGCCAGCGAGTATACTCAGCCGTACTGATCGCCTTCAACTCAATTTTATCATTGGCAAGCAATTGTCGATATTGATTATAGGCTTTCTTAAACTTTTCTGGCCTTGTTACATAGCAACTATACAAAACCCATTGGCTATCTTCATTGTTCCAGTAACGTTGCCATAAGTACTTTAGAATTTCATTTGACTCAGGCTCTTCAGCAAGCTGTTCGAGGGCAGCTACGGTGAATATATCTTTCAAGTCATCATCCATTACACCCGCCAATAGTTGAAACCACGCTAGATACTTTTCAGACCATGGTTCAAGGTGAATAAATTGATTCCAGCAAGCAGCTAAATCATGTCCAAGTTCTTGTTTTTCATCTTCATCCATAATCCGCTCAAATAAATCAATACTACGTAAGAATAAATCATCTTCAAACCGATCTGCCTCTACGATTTGAAGGTGAATTCGCTCTAATTGTCTTAATGATTGATCTGCTTGAAAGCCTTTAGCTTTTAGTTTTTTATGATGATGTTTTGGTTTCATATGCTTTTGGGTAAAAGTTAATTAAATTGTTTATTTAGGCAAGCCTATTGTTCAACAGGTTGATAACCAAAAGGTTCCATAGCAAAGCTTCCACGACCACCCGTTATTTTAGGCAGTGACTTACTAAAACCAAACATTTCGGCAAGTGGAACCTGAGCCATCACTTTTTTGAGTTCCATTTGGTCGGCAACATTTTGCACAAGCCCACGCTTTTGCTGAATATAATTAGATACCTCACCCACATGTGATTCTGGACATACAATATCTAACTTCATGATTGGTTCAAGCATGATTGTTCCCTGCTTGAGAATCACTTCATTTACAAGTTGAAGGGCTGCGCCGACAATGGCACCGTCCGTAGTTTTTTCTCCTTCAGATTTCAGGCCCATTAATTCGATTTCCAAATTGATCAATGGGTAGCCGAAGTTACCACCTGTCTTGAATGCATCACGTACTGCTTGACTACCGACCTCTTGATAATGCTTAGGCACATCACCTTTTAGCTTATTTTTGATTGTTATAGGGGGCTCATTATTGGCAACTGGTTTAATATTTAACTTCAGACCAGCAAAGAACTCTTGTTCACCCATAACTTTTTCAAATACAACTTCATGCTCAAGTGCAGCAGAAAGTGTTTCACGGTATGCAACACGTGGTTCCCCACATTTTACCTCTAGCTTGTAATCTGTTTGGATTCGACGAATTGTCACTTCAAGGTGAAGCTCACCCATGCCAGATAAAATTCGTTGTCCAGTATTTTCATCACGGCTAGAACCCAGTGTTGGGTCTTCACGCGTTAATAAATCTAGAATCTCGTCTAAGCGATCATTATCTTTTGTACTTTTAGCCTCAAGTGCCATTGAAATGACTGGCTCTGGAAATTGCATACTTTCAAGGATAACTGCATTTTTCTTTTCACATACGGTATCACCCGTAAGTAAATTTTTAGGGCCAGTAAAGGCTACAATATCTCCTGCACCTGCTTCCTCAATTGCTTCTTGTTGGTCTGCATATAAGCGAAGTAAGCGTTTAATACGAACAACTGAGTTTAAGCGAGGAATGAACATGGAATCATTAGCTTTTATTTTTCCACTGTACGTTCTCATGTAATAAAGATCGGCAGTTGTACTAGCCTTTACCTTGAAAATTAAGCCAGAAAATTCTTTGTGTTCTACTGGATCAATATTTAATTTACTATGATCACGAACAAGCTCTGCTTCTGTTGAGTGTGCTTCCAAAGGTGAAGGTAGAATGTCAATTACTGAATTTAGCAGTGGTTGAATACCAATATTTTTCTTCGCAGAGCCTGCAAAAATTGGTACAACTTCATTGGCTTGCACACAACGTTTAAGTTCGGACATAAAAAATTCTTCGGAGATCTCTTCTTCTGCTAAATATAGTTCGGCGATTTCATCTGAGAAGTTAGCAAAGTGCTCAAGCATTTCCATGCGTTTTTCTTCCGCATAGTCTTTTAAATCAGCAGGTATTTCTTCGGCTCTTATTTCTGCACCATCATTACCTTCGAAGAATAACTGTTTCATGCGAATCAAGTCAATAACACTGTTGAATTGGTTTTCAATTCCAACAGGTGCTTGAATAGGAAGACCCACATCACCAAATTTTTGTTGAATCTCACCAACTACTCGCTCAAAGTCTGCACCCATTCGGTCTAGTTTATTGATGAACGCCATTCGGGGTACTTTATATTGATTAGCTTGATGCCAAACTGTTTCACTTTGGGCTTCAACACCTTCAACTGCAGAGAAAATGACTATCGCACCATCAATGACACGTAATGAACGCTCTACCTCTACGGTAAAGTCGATGTGTCCAGGAGTGTCAATTAAGTGAAGGTGGTGGTCATTCCACAATAAAGTTGCAGCAGCAGAAATAATCGTAATACCACGATCACGCTCTTCTTCTAAATAATCTAAAACTGTTGTTCCATCATCAATATCACCAATTCGGTGAGTTTTTCCTGCATGATAAAGCATACGCTCAGAGCATGTCGTTTTACCCGCGTCAATATGCGCAATGATTCCAAAGTTACGGATGATATTTAAATCCACTTGGTTCTTAGCCATTAAAAATTTCCTTTACTTGTATTCACGGACGCTGGTCAAGATCAAAATAGGAAATTGAGTTACGTATGAATAGGATAAGTTGACAATAAAAATACATATCCTATACAGTGAACGAAGATTAAATTAATTCAATGGTAAGCTCATACCTTCACGTGCGAAAAATACTTGCATTGATGGAGACGCTTTAGCGTATGCAGGGCCAATTTGAGTCAGTAGTTTGTCGATCATCATGTCTGTCCGTTCAGGATCATGATGAGTAATAGCTAGCTTTTTGACACCATTTTCGTATGCGACTTCACAAAGAAGTTCCATACTTGTATGGCCCCAGCCTTTCTTAGCTTCATATTCTTCCGCAGTGTATTGCCCGTCTGCAATCAATAAATCAGTATTGTGAACAAAATCTGAAAATTCAGCGCGGCGTTCCAAAACTTCAGCTGTTTCTTCAATACCCTCAGCAAACATCATATTCAACTCAACATCTGAAGCTGATACGACTTTATAGCCGTCTTTTTCAAAGCAATAACGCAAGCACCCACCAGGGTGGTAGTGCTGCTCCTGCCATGTCACTTTAAGGTCACCAAACATCATACTTTTATCCGACATTTCTACAATATCTAAATGGCTGGCTAAGCTATTCATATCAACCGGAAAATAGTCCGCACCCATTTGGCCCTTTAAAATTGATTCTAAGAAACCACCCTTAGTTGGAGAACCGTAAATCGTTAAATGTGTATTTCCAGAGTATACGGGAAGGAAGAATGGCAGTCCTTGAATATGGTCCCAGTGTGTATGAGTAAGAAATAAATGTAAATCTTTCAAAGCTACACCAGTTTCTAGAAGTTCATTACCAAGTTTACGAATACCAGTTCCAGCATCAATAATATACATACTTCCATCATCAAACTGTAAACTCGTACATGGTGTATTTCCACCATATTTGTCTGTTAAACGACCTGGCGTAGAAACAGAACCACGTGTGCCCCAAAATGTAATTTCTGGGCGGAAATTGATAGTACTCATAGTGCGCGACGAACCTTTTCTTCAAAAAATTGCATTTTAGCTTCCCCCATTGTAATCACATCCCCATCACGTAAAATACATTTTGTAACTTGGATGCTATTCACAAAGGAACCATTGGTACTATTTAAATCCACTAAAACATACTCACTATTTTTGCGAATAATTTGGGCATGTACACGAGAAATATTTCCTACAAATAGCTGAATACCACAACTATTAGAACGGCCAATATCATAGCACTCATCCACTATATCATGGCGGTAATGTTGGCCACCACTATACGTGACTTCTATAAAGGCGCGGATTTCTGCCACATTATGTTGAAGAAGCTGTCGCCTATCAAGCGGCATGGTATGTGTAAACTCAACGCTTTCTGAAAGCATTGTTTTTCCCATATCCGTTTTTATCTTAGGTTTCGCCACAGGTATTTGTTCCCGAGATATTGGGCTCGAAAAGCGACCCTGCTTAGGCTCTTTATTGTTAGTTTTTCCGTTTTCCATATTCCTCAAAACTACTTTTCCAAGAAAGATTTGTCAAGACTTATATAAGTTTGAAAAAAATAAAAAATGTCTTATAAATCAATTTATTTTATAGAAGCATTTACCAACCTTTTGCGTTCAAAGAAATAACTACCAACTTGTTGATATTTTCTGAACTATGCTTGTTTTAGGTTGTACATCTTTACATTGCTAGAGGCTACAGCAAAAAAGTCTCCAAATTAAGTTGGGTTTTAGACTTTTTTACATAAATTTTGTTCTTTTGCTTAGAATTAAGCCTATTTAAAGAGACCCTTTAAGGAATTCATGAGTGTTTTTCCACCCTCCGTTGTGCTATCTAAAACATTCGCTAGTGGTTCTTTTATTGAATTTAATAGCGTCTCTAAAATTATGACAATTAACTCTGCAAACGTAACAGGTTCTTCTTTCCCAATATTTTGTATTTCAATAGAGGGTATAGTAAAACTAACTTTTCGCCCCCCAAGCATGGTTGAAGCAATGCTTACTGTTGCATCTTCGATGATCAAACGGTCAATCATTAGTTCTTTTTGATCCTCTACGGCATCTGGATCATTAGATTCTTCTTGTTCTTCTTCAATATTACCAGCAAAGCCGGTATACTCTTCAATATTTTGAATCAATACATCAAAATTGCTATCACCCCATAAACCTTCATATATGATCTCAGGATTTTTGATATAAATTTCTTCAATATGAATCTTTTGTCTAGTGAGTGAGGTGACATCCATGTCAAAGCGAAATTGATCAAACTTGATCGCATAGTCACTTTTGAATCCTTCTGGGTTGCCAATAAGAAATTGCTCTAACTCAAGAAATCCACGAAAAGGGGCAACGGTAACTTTCTCTACATTTGCATCGGATTTCGTCATCTGTGGAACATAATTGTTGATGTTATTTTTTACAAAAGCACCTAAACGACCATTATTGATCACTAAGCTTCCAATCCCAATCACAGAAAAAAATACCAATAGAATAACGCCATACTTTGCATTACTCTTTTTCCTTACAGGTCGAGATGCAGATGAGACGTCAGTTGAATTTGATTTTATATCTGTATCTTGAGTTTTAGACTCTTCTTCTATATTTGACATACAAACAACCTTATTATTTTAAATCATTTATTAAGGATTCAATTTACTCTTCAAATAATATAAAAGCAATTAAAATAACAATATTCGTACACTTGCTAATATAGAATCATTTTTGACACAAATATTAAAACGCTAACTTATGAAATTACACTAACACAAATTTATGCTAAAATACTAATTTATGTTATATTATTTAAGGAAAAGTACTTGAACTTCATTATTTTTATATTAAACTGATAATACCGAAACCAAATGAAAACTACTGGAGGTTAGGTTTGGGCGGGGATGCTCAAAAAATTTCAGTAATCAAAAGGAGACAAATAGAAATGGCACGTAAAAAAGCAGTCGCAATTGACATGGACCTAGGTGATAATCGCAACTTAGATTTAACTATTAGCCAAATTGAGCGTGAGTTTGGAAAAGGCTCTATCATGCGCCTTGGCGATGATTCAAAGCAACAAAATATCTCTACGATTTCTACTGGCGCATTAGCCTTAGATTTAGCATTGGGAATTGGAGGATTCCCGCGTGGACGTATTGTTGAGATTTATGGCCCTGAATCTTCTGGTAAGACTACAGTTTGTTCTCATGTTGTTGCTAACGCTCAAAAAGCAGGTGGATTATGCGCCTTTGTGGATACAGAGCATGCGCTAGACCCACGCTACCTTGAATTAATTGGTGTCAATACTAAAGATTTATTAGTGAGTCAGCCTGACTGTGGTGAAGATGCACTAAATATTGCAGAGTCTTTAATTCGCTCAAATGCATTAGATGTATTAGTGGTTGACTCAGTTGCTGCTCTAGTTCCACGTGCGGAAATTGAAGGTCAAATGGGGGATTCTCATATGGGCTTACAAGCACGTTTGATGTCTCAAGCCTTACGTAAGTTAACAGGTGCTGTAAATAAAAGTAAAACTTGCTTAGTTTTCACAAATCAGATTCGTGAGAAAATTGGAGTTATGTTCGGTAACCCTGAAACAACTGCTGGCGGTAATGCCTTGAAGTTTTATGCGTCAATCCGTTTGGATATTCGTCGTATTGATACAATTAAAGGGCCGAACGCTGAGCTTGTTGGTAACCGTGTTCGTGTTAAAGTTGTGAAAAACAAAACAGCAGCTCCATTCCGTAAAGCTGAGTTTGATATTATGTACAATGAGGGGATCTCTCGTACTGGTTCCATCTTAGATGTAGCAACTGACTTAGATGTTGTTCAGAAACGTGGTGCTTGGTTCTCTTATAAAGGTGAGCAGCTTGGTCAGGGACGTGAACAAGCAAAAGCGCTTTTTGCCGAAGATGAGGCATTGTGTGAAAAGGTATTACATGATGTAAAAGTTGCAGCTGGTCTACTTGAAGAAGCAGCCGAGGAGACTGAAGAGTCAACGGACTCCGAAGCAACAGAAAAATAAAAATTAGCCTCCTGTGCTCAAGTTTACATTACGTGCCGTAAACTTGGGTACATTTTTATTGTCCCAAAACCTGAATTGAGTTCGCTCAATTTGGGCTTTTTTATTTGAGATGGTGCTGGGCTTACGTTTGTGTCTTAAGATGACACTTTTCAGGTTGAATGAATTCTCTTCTTAAGTTTGGGACTATTAGGCTTATAGTTTTCCTTCAGGGAAAATCGCTTCAGCAAAAAAACTTGGATCAAAGGGTTGAAGGTCTTCTGGGCTTTCTCCTAAGCCAATGTAACGGACTGGAAGAGCTAGCTCTTCATGGATTGCTACAACAATACCACCTTTACCACTTCCGTCTAACTTTGTTAGACATAGGCCATCAAGTGGCGCTGCTTTGGAAAACTCACGTGCTTGCATAAGTCCATTTGAACCTGCTGAACCATCTACAACCAACAGGGTTTGATGTGGGGCGCCAGGTAAGGCTTTATCGATGGTACGAACTACTTTTTCTAGTTCATCCATGAGTCCTTTTTTAGTATGTTGTCTTCCTGCTGTATCAATTAGCAATATGTCAATATCACGGGCTTCTGCAGATTTACAGGCATCATAGGCGACAGAAGCAGGGTCTTGTCCATGCTTACCAGCAATCACGGGAATATTTGTGCGCTCTCCCCAAACTTTTAATTGCTCAATCGCTGCTGCGCGGAATGTATCACAAGCAGCAAACATTACTTTTTTACCTTCATCTTGAAATTTTTTGCCAAGTTTACCAGTTGTAGTTGTTTTGCCACTACCATTCACACCCACCATTAAAATAATGGTAGGGCCAGATGTTTGAAGCGGAAGTTCAGTGCTAGAATCACTCATTAACGAAATTATATCCTCACGAGCAATTTGTAAAATATCTTCAGCAGTAGAGATTTTGCCTTCATTATAACGTTGGCGAATATCATCTACGAAACGGGTTGTATACGAAATACCTAAATCAGAACCGATCAAAGCAGCTTCTAGTTCATCATAATCGTCATCTGTCCAAGGTTTATTGGAAGAAAAAATAGAACTTACACTACGCGAAATTGTGGTTCGAGTGATGTTTAACCCACTCTTAAATTTTTCGAAGAATGCTTTCATTGTACCCCTAGAATCTTTACGTTAGGAAGATTGATTCGCAATACGATCTAAAATACCGTTTATAAATGAACGAGATTCTTCACCCTCACCCAAAATTTTGGATAACTCAAGCGCTTCATCAATTGCCACGGCAGATGGAACATCCTCTAAGGAACGAATTTCAAAAATTGCTAGACGTAAAATATTGCGATCTATAGTTGCAATACGGTCTAAATCCCAGTTTTTTGCCGTTTCTTGAATTAGCTTATCGTAAACTTCAATATTTGGTTGAACACCAGTTATTAAGGATTCAGCATGGTGTTGAATCTTTTTGACCTCTTTATCAGTAAGGTCAGGGTGGCTTTCAGTTACTTGTTGCCAAAATAAGTCTTCTTGGCTACTAAGATCTTGGGTTCCACCCAAATCTTGACGGTATAAATATTGAATGGCCCATTGACGCCCTAAGCGGCGCATTGGCATAGGTTTACGATTACGATTTTTACGTTCAGTCATGTTGTTCCAATTTAAATCAACTTAAAGTTTGGTTAGGCTTTATCTATGGTTATAGTAATTAGTTAAAATAAAGTCTAAAACACAGTATGAACTATAATTGCCTTCCTGCCTGAATCAAGATATCAAACCACATTTCATATGAAGCATAAATATCATCAATTAATTATTTTCTTTCTATTTATTAGTGTAATGCCGATTCATGGACAAGAAAGTTTACACTTTCTTCCTGAGAAGCTTGCTATTTGGGAACCTGATAATGGCTTCAAGCGAGTCTTACGTAAACGTGATTTGTTACGAGAAATGGGTTCCAATAAAGTCCATAAGCAGCCCGAAATCATGTTGGTATTAGATGCTTACATTAATCGTAGTTTACTCATTGATATGTTTATTGAGCTTGGATATCGAGTGGATTCAAAAGATTTTGTACCAGATTTGCAAGCCTATATTGGCAGGGAACCTTCTAAAAGAGAGTTAGAAATTGCCTCATTTAAATTATTATTTGAACACTGGGTTCAAAAAGAAATAGTCACACGAGTTGTGATTGAGCAGAAAGATTTTGATGACTTTTATGCATTGAATAAAAAAAAGTTTTTAGACAAAGAGGCGATATATGTTCAGTATATTAGATGCTCTTATGACCAGGAAAATCTGTTAGAAAGATTTTCGTTGATGCTCAAAGTGCAACAGCAGTTAGTGAAATCTGAAGTACCTTTAGAAACTTTAGCATATGAATATGGTATTCTCGAAACGCATACCCGAGAATGGCTTCCTTTTGAAGGTCTTAAAGAGGATTTTCAGTCTCTTGAAAGGCTTCAGGTTGGTGAATTTTCAGAGGTTATCCAATCTCCTGGTTACTTTACCATCATCAAAGTATTAGAGCGAAGAAAGCAGGGCTACAGAGAGATGACAGAGCGGGATATGAAGCTGAGCACTCGCTTAATTAAGAGACAAAAGACGCAGCAACTTATTGAGCTTGTATTAAATCAATATAAAAAAAAGGTGAACTTTGAACAACTGTGGTAAATTTATATGGAAAGCTTTTTTCTTTTTATAAAAAGTAGGCCGCATAAGATTAGAATAATAAACCCCAAAGTCCAAATAATTATAGGGTAATATTCTTGGATACAAAAGAATTGACCTATATCTATTGTTTCGTAGTCAATATGGATAGAAAAGTCATCTAAATTAATCCAGAAGTAATATTGTGGACTGCCTTCTTGAAAGAAGTTATTTTCTAAATAAATATTCAGCTCATTCTCCATAAACGGAGCTCAGTTATATGACCCGTTCTTAAAAGCCTTTCTCTTGCCAAATGTCTTACTTTGATTAAGACTTCATGTGTTGGGATTTCTTTAACTACTTCTCCTTTAAAATTTATAAATATCAAAGTTTCGCTAAGTGGGCTCATCTTGACGATATATTTATATTGATAGCTAATTAATGTTTCCCAATGAGGGTACTCAAACTCAAACTCTGAAAAAGTGGTATAGTTACCATCTTCTCCTAAGCTTCTTAAGGTCCAGGTATGCTTGTTGCTGTCTTTTGATATTGTTTGTTTGGGGACAGTGAGTACATAGGTCCCACTGTCAGATATAATTCCTAAATGTTGTTTGGGCGCTAGAGTTAAAGCGATACATTGGAATGAGAGAACTAAAACGAACGATGCCACACTTAGAAATTTTTTTAAATTCATCATTTTTTATCTAAATATCCTTATGTGTAAAGTTCCATAGGCAGTCCATTTGGGTCCGTATGAACTGATGGGTAAATTGAAATTCCGATACCCGCACCCAGTTTTCTTACTTTCCTTAAAGTTTTGCATGAAATATTATTTAAAAAACTATTTGGTTCTTCTCCTGCAGAATAACCAAGGTTAAACTCTCTAAACTCTGCTTGATCCCAATCCTTGCGAACTTTCGCTGGTAATTTTTGAATGAGTTTTACTGCTTGCTTTAAAGACTTTTCTGGAGTTTTAGAAGGCGTTGGTGCAAAGTAGATGTACCATTTATGCGACTCACATTTTAATTTTAAAACACAGTGACCATCCTGTAAAAAATAACGAACGAAATGTTTACAGGAATGATTGGTTTTCAAAACAATTTCAATGCTATAAAAGCTGGTCTTTTTAGTGAAATGTACCATGATGAATGATCTTTTATGTGAACTCTTTTATGGTTCAAGCTATTCTCTTGAATTGACTTAGAGTAGCTTACCTGCGAAACTTCTTCTTTGCAAGTTTTAGTCTGTAGGTTGAAGTTGCTTGAGGCAGGTTAACTTCTTGGTGATCAATAGCTGTATTGTAAGAAATGCTGCGGAAGTATATAAACATGCTTCTACCCCACCAACTTGGTACATCAGGCCTGAAAATAGTGTGCCAACTAAGCGACCCGTTGCATTCGCCATGTAATAAAAACCTACATTGACTGCTGCTTTATCGCCATCCGAATAGTCTAGAACTAAATATGAATGCAGGGCAGAGTTGAATGCAAAAATCATGCCGAAGAGATATAAACCACCAACAATGACAAACTTAATATGGTAATGAACAGTAAAGCATATCGCTATTGCTGTCATACATACGACGAGAATCAATGCCAGTCTGAATGCCATCTTTGCATCAGGTGCTTGGCCCTTGGTTAAATATTTTAACATTTTAGGTGCAAATGCCTGTGTAATTCCATAGAGTATGACCCATATTGCCATGAATGCGCCTATATGTGATTTACTCCAAGAAAAAGATACAGCTAAAAATACTGGAACAGCAACAACAAACCAAACATCTCGGGCACCAAACAAAAATAGACGCGCGGCTGAAAGTATTTTGATTGCATCATTCTGTTCAAATATACCTGTCAGCTTTGATTTATTCTTCGCTTGGCCAATCTCTTTGGGAAGTGAAAATTGGCTTAAAAAATATACCATACTAACTAAGCCTGCTAACCACCATAGAGCTTGCTGATAGCCGCAATATTGAAGTAAAAAACCACCAACAAAAAAGCCTGCTCCTTTGATCGCATTTTTAGAACCTGTCAAAATTGCGACCCACTTAAATAATTTCGTACCTTGATCTGGTGGTATTAAAAATTTAATCGCCGTTTTAGAGCTCATTTTCGTTAAATCTTTAGCGATGCCCGATAAGGCTTGGCAAAATAATACATAAATGATTGCAATAGAGTTTTCCCAATCTGCTTGGAGATAGGATAAACTAAGCAGGGCTACCACTTGTAACAAAAGGCCTTTTGTTAGTGTGAAGCGTAAACCAAAACGTTGCGCTAACCATCCTCCAAACAAGTTGGTTAGAATTCCAAAGAATTCATAAAATATAAAAAGGAAAGCAAGACTTACTGGACTAAAACCTTGGTCATAAAAAAATAAGACCGTTAGCATACGTAGTGCACCATCTGTCAGCATGAAGCACCAATAGGCTAATGTTACGATTGAATAATTACGAATATCATTCATGTGTTTCTGCAACAAAGTCCGCTAACTCTACCATACGGTTTACATAGCCGATTTCGTTATCATACCAAGCTAGAACTTTTACACTTGTTCCGTTTACAACCATTGTTGAAAGTGCATCGACAATGCCAGAACGAATATCATCTTTGTAGTCTACAGAAACTAAAGGACGTTCTTCATATCCAAGAATTCCTTTGAGGTAAGTTCCTGAAGCTTCTTTAAATAAAGCATTTACTTCTTCTTTGCTTATTTCTTTTTCTACTTCAAATACTGCATCCACTAAAGATGCATTTAATAAAGGCACTCTTACAGCCAAGCCGTTTAATTTACCTTTGAGTTCTGGGTAGATCATGGTAATTGCAGTTGCGGATCCAGTTGAAGTTGGAATCAAAGATTGGCTATTAGCTCGTGCTCTTCGTAAGTCTTTATGTGGTGCATCAACAATGGTCTGGGTATTGGTTATATCATGAATCGTTGTAATTTGACCATGGACGATCCCGATTTTTTCATGGATAACTTTCACAATAGGCGCCAGGCAGTTTGTAGTACATGAAGCAGCAGTTAGTAAATGGTGTTCTTTGGGATTATATAAGGTGTGATTAATTCCATATACAATATTTAGAGCACCATCCTTTACCGGGCAAGAAACAATTATTTTTTGAATGCCTTGCTCATAGCATGTCTCAAATAATGCTGGCTGTCGGTAAGCACCTGAGCATTCAAGCAATAAGTCGACTTTATGTTTTTTGCATTCTAAATCTTTAAGTTCATCAACTTGACTACAGGCAATTCTTTTACCTTGAATCGAAATAAAGTTGTTACCGGATTTAATTTCACGGTTCCATTGTCCATGGACAGAATCAAATTCTAATAAATGCGCCGAACAAGCTGCATCTCCTTCTTTTTCATTGATGTATACAATCTCAAGGTTTTGAGCATGATCAAACAAAACTCTTAAAGCTAAACGGCCCATTCGGCCAAAACCATTTATGGCTACACGCATGTTTATTTCCTAAAATTATCAAGCATTTTAATCTTATTCTAACAACAGCTTTTTGTGGATTGAATACAGGGAATGCCACCACAACACTCATCTAAAAGCACCTGGACTACTTGCTCTAATTGGTTTAGCTCAGCAGTACAAATTAATAAACGCCCTTGTCGTTTTTGATTCACTAGTCCGACCTTCACCAATCTAGAAATATGATGTGATAAAGTCGAATTGGGAATATCAAATTCTTTTTGAAGATCACCAACAATGATCTCCTCATTCCCATGTTTCACCAAATAACGAAAAATCCGTAGACGTGTTTCATTACCTAGTTCACTTAAACACAATGCTGTTTGTTCCAAATTCATACGCATACTTAATATTTAAAAATAAAATTAACAAATCAATATTTCGAATCTTATCGAAATATTAACATAAGTATTAATTTCAGTCTGCCAAGCGGGATGCGAATGTAGCTTGCTTATTGTTAAAAATTAGAATTCATGCTATAGTATGCGCTTTGATTTTTTGCATCTGTAATTAGATGGTATTGAATAATTTAAGGACTATGACGAATGAAAAACTTATTGATTAAATTGACCCTGATTTTGGGCGCAACTCTTTTTGCTACCACCACTTTAACAAGTTGCCACTCGCATGATCACGATCATTCACATCCACATCATCACGACCACTAAAATTATGCAATTGGAATAGAAATTGCTTTAACACACTTAAGTAAAATATTTAATTGGAATACTGAGATGTTTTTCGAGAATTGTGACAGTTTTACACGCACGATAAATAGTAACGTGCAAATTTGTCACACCCCACTGATATCTAAATGGGGTAGAAGTTTTTAATGAAAAAAATAATAAATAAATGGAAGAAGCGTATGTCTGAAAAAGTAAATGAAGAAGTAAATCCAGAAGTGGATGAAATTATTGAAGATGAAATATTAGAAGAAACTGAAGCAGCTGAGGAAGTTGTAGAAGAAACTGAAACAGCTGAGGAACTCACAGAGGAGGTTGATCCTGTAACTGAGCTTGAGTCACGCTGTAAAGATCTAGAAGATAAATACTTGCGCAAGGTAGCGGAGTTTGAAAATTTTAAACGCCGAAAGACTAAAGATCTTGATGATACTCGTAATTACGCAAAAGCGAATACAATTGAAGAGTTTTTGACGGTCGTTGATCAATTTGATATGGCAATTTCTGCAATTGAAACAGCACCTGATCTTGAGACAATGAAGCAAGGAATGTTGATGATTCAAAATACGTTCCAACGTAGCTTTGAAAATTTAGGTGTCGAAAAAATGAAATGTGTTGGTCAACCCTTTGACCCTAATTTTCATGATGCAGTAACAAAAGAAGCCTCAGAAGAAGTACCTGAAGACTCCATTATCCGTGAATGGAAGCCTGGTTATAAATTAGGTGACCGTCTATTACGTCCCGCATCTGTGGTTGTTAGCAGCGGACCTGCTAGTGCCGAGGAGGATGCTGAATAGTGAAAGATTTTTATGAAGAATTAGGAGTTGGCCGTAGTGCTACTCAGGATGAGATCAAGAAAGCTTATCGTAAGCTTGCGATCAAATATCACCCAGATAAAAATAAAGATAATCCGGAAGCAGAGCAAAAGTTCAAAGATGTTTCTGAGGCTTATGCGGTATTGTCTGATGAATCAAAGCGTCAGCAGTATGATCAATTTGGTCATGATAATTACATGAACAGTCAACGCGGTGGCGGTGGCGGTGGTGGCTTCCATGGTGATCCATTTGATATTTTCTCAAATGTGTTTAGTGGCGAAGGAGGCTTTGGCTCTATTTTTGAAGAATTCTTTGGCGGCGGTGGCGGTGGCCAACCAGGTGGCCCTTCTCGCGGAGCAGACTTGCGTTACAACCTTGAAATTTCTTTTGAAGAGGCAGTATTTGGAGCTGATAAGAAATTTAAGATTCGTAAAGCAGTTGTTTGTGATGTTTGTAAAGGTGAAGGTGCAGAGCCTGGTTCTAAGCGCGAAACATGTTCGACCTGCCGTGGTTCTGGAAATGTGATGATGTCCCAGGGCATTTTCAATATTCGTCAGCAATGTCCTGAATGTCATGGTACTGGTGAAAAGATTTCTAACCCTTGTCGTAAATGTCATGGTCAAGGTGCTGTGAATGAGCTGAGAACTATTGAAATTCATATCCCCGCTGGAGTTGATACTGGAAACCGTTTACGCGTTAACGGTGAAGGTGAGCCAGGCGTTAAAGGTGGAACTCCAGGCGATTTGATTGTTGTAATCCATGTGGAAGAGCATGATATTTTTGTTCGGCAAGGTAATGATCTTCTTATTGAAATGCCGATTCCTTTTACTACTGCTGCAATGGGTGGTAAAGTTGAGGTTCCAACAATTGGTGGTCGTGCAAGTGTAAAAATACCTGAAGGAACTCAGCATGGTGCAATGCTAAAGCTATCTGGCAAAGGTGTTCCTGCTATTCGTGGAAATGGCCGTGGTGATCAGCTTGTTCGTATATTAGTTGAAGTACCTAAAAAGCTCAATTCAGACCAAAAAGAAAAGTTACAAGCATTTTCAGAAAGCTTAGATAAAAATAGTTATCCAAAATTAGAAAAATTCTTGAAGAATGTAAAGAAATTCTTTAAAGATTAAGTTTTTATTACTACCACTTTTGTTTTAGTGTCCTATAAGGTAAATCCTTATAGGACTTTTTTATGAAAATTACTTTAAAGTTAGCACATCATAAGTACTAGTATATGACGAATATCGAACACATTTAATCAATTGGAGAAATGCATGGCGAATGCAATTAATCGTTTTCCTACTCAAGGACTTAAACGCAAATCTTTTCAACAAGATGAAACCATCATCAAAGAAGGTAGTCAAGGTGGAAGAGCTTATATCTTAGAATATGGGGAAGTCGTGATTCGCTCCCATGATAATGTGATTGGCCGTATTACAGAACCAGGTACTATTTTTGGTGAAATTAGTGCACTCTTAGATTGTCCTCATTCTGCTTGTTGTGTTGCTGACTTTGAGTGTGGTGTCTTTGTGATTGATGACTTCAATGAATACTGTCTAGAGCAAGACAAAGAAGTACTTTTAGAAATTTCCAAATTGACTGCTCAGCGTCTAGTTAATATTAGTTGCCAGGTTAGTGAATTGTCAGAACGCCTTAAAGACCTTGAAGAACGTGCAGTTGATCCTGCTACATTAACAAAGTTCTCACAAATAATGCTTCAGTTTAGTGATATTATGACAACGGATATCACAGGTGGTGACAAGAAGAAAAAACTTAGCCAAGATTATGAGGAGTAGTAAGTTATGACGAGTTATTTGATTCAACAGCGACCAAGAAGAAATCGTATTTCTGCTTCTATCCGTGGCTTAATGCAAGAGAATGACCTGCATGCACGTGATTTAATTTACCCTATGTTCGTGATTGACGGTGAAAAGAAAGAAGAACCGATTATTTCGATGCCTGGTATTTCTCGTTACTCGAAAGATTTATTACTTGAAAAAGCACGCGAAGCTCATTTATTAGGGATTCCAGCAATAGCCTTGTTTCCTGCCTTAGCTAATGAATTTAAGGACCGTTATGCTACAGAAAGTACCAACTCCAATGGTCTTCTTCAGCAAACAGTTCGTCTTTTGAAAGAGGAATTACCTTCTTTAACTGTAATAACAGACATTGCAATGGATCCTTACTCTTCTGACGGACATGATGGTTTAGTTAAAAATGGTGAAATTCTAAATGATGAAACTCTAGAGATTTTAGCGCGCATGGCAATTGCTCAAGCTGAAGCTGGTGCAGATATTGTAGCGCCATCAGATATGATGGATGGTCGGGTAGCTGCCATTCGAGCAGCCTTGGACGATCATGGCTATGAGAATGTTGGAATTTTATCTTATACTGCAAAGTATGCTAGTGCTTTTTATGGGCCATTTCGTGATGCCTTAGATTCTGCTCCGAAAAGTGGTGACAAGAAAACTTATCAAATGGATCCAGCAAATGTGCGGGAGGCTATTCGTGAAGTCTTGTTAGATGAAGAAGAGGGTGCAGATATGGTTATGGTTAAACCCGGAATGCCATATTTGGATGTTGTTCGTCAAGTTCGTGAGGTTGCACATGTACCGGTTGCTGTGTATCAGGTAAGTGGTGAATATGCCATGATTAAGGCAGCTTCTCAAAATGGTTGGTTAGACCAAGAGCGTTGCATGATGGAATCTTTATTGGCCTTTAAGCGTGCTGGCGCAGATATGATTTTGACCTATTTTGCTGTAGAAGCAGCCAAAGTAATGCAGAATGCCTAGTGATAGTCTTTTTGTAAATCCTGCAGGTGAGCAGGTTCGTTTTACCGAAGAAGATCACTGTTATGAGGTTCAAGGAGGGGTGAATGATGGACTTGAACTCACTTCTGTTACTCACTTTATCCACGATTTTTTTCCAGTCTTTGAGAAAGAAGCGATTGCAAAACGAAAAGCGCAAAAAGAAGGTCGACATTGGCAAGATTTAATTTCGGAATGGGAGGCAACGGCAGCAGAGGCCTGTACTTTGGGTACACGAGTTCATGAAAATTGTGAACATCAATTTTTGGATCGTTATGATCAATTAAATGTGGCGCGTCATGAGAAAGAAAAAGCACTAATGGCATCTGCCTATTTATTTACTGAAGATATAAAGAAGCGCTTTGAGTTTGTTGAATCTGAAAAAGTTGTTTTTTCTACTCGTTTTGAGTTAGCAGGTACCATTGATTTAATTATGAAAGATCCAAATACCGGCATCTATTGGATTTTAGATTGGAAAACCAATCGAGAAATTAAATACGAAGGTTTTCGAGGAGAACGGGGATTCTTTCCTGTGAATCACCTGCAACATTGCAACTTTAATCATTACTCTCTACAATTAAGCTTATATGAGCAAATTCTTCTTGAAGAAAACTACTTCCCTGAAGGAACTCGCTTTGGAAAATGTTTATTTCACGTTACAGCAAAAGAAGTGAAACGAATTAGGGCTGCTGATTTGAGAAAGGAAGCAGAAACTTTATTAGATCATCGCCTAAATAATTAAGTTTTTCTAAACAGAAAGCTCTTCTTTTTTTAGTTGTATTTATTTAAAAATATCACTTTCAAAAGGATGACATAGTCTAATGTCTCTTCCCAAAAAGATACCTTGAGTTTGTTATAATAAATAAATTCACTAAGTTAGGAAATCGGAAATAATAGAATGATTTAAAACGTGAAATTTTTCCAGCTAGAGCAATAAAAATCTCATATATATAATTTGAATCCTCTACTTTTATATGCTTTATTTCCTATCAATATGACCTCCTATAGACATTAGATCTATAACGTATAGAATAATTTTTATTAAAAATAGTTATTTATAAATTAAATAATACTCTATATTTCAGTCAATTATATATTTTAAAACTTAAATAATTTTGGATAACTGGTGATTTTCTTTCAACCTACTTTTAGTGAGGGGAAAGTATTAATTTCAAAAAAGTAAATCATTGATATTTTACATAATAATCCTATAAAAACTTTCAAAAATAGATAAAAATTCCATTTTTATACTTGCAATTCATATGATAATTGGTTACAATTCTTAGCATTAATTGATGTTAAAAAAATCAACATTGGAATTTTAAAAATGCTTTTTCAGAAATACAGAAAAGGATAGAGTAATGAATCTATCCAACATACAAAATCAAAACCTGCATTTATTTGTGGGGAGAGATTGCTTGCCTGTATTTCATATAAACAAAGGCATTTAAGCCCCCCTCTCCACTTGAGCAACCGCTCACCTACTCAATGCAGATCACTTTAAAAGATGTCGCACTTTTGTGCACTTATTATCAAAACTTTCTATATTCAGGCATTGAAATGAACCAGAGAGAAATTTATGAAATTTATGAGTCTCTACCAAAGGGACGTAGTAAGTATATTTATTATAAGGATAAGAATGCAGTTGTATTGCTTCAAGAATTGTTAAGGAAATCAAACAAAAAAAATATTAACGAAATTAAGCGTGGGCCGTTTGGTCGTTTATTGAATCTCCCACTGATTCATGACTATATTCGTAGTTGTGGGAATGGTGAGATTTTATTAGATGACCTACGCTATCTTTGTTGTAAAGTGGATCAATTGCAGCACTTTCGCTTAGAACTTTCCAGTTGGGGCAGTTCTAAGTGTTGGGAGTGGGACCAGACCACACGACGAGATTCAAACTTGGTTTTATTAATAAACTTTGGTGGTAAGCACATGGATGCTTACCACCGTTTGTTGAAGCCTGAGAATGATGTGTTCACATCTTCCGGGCATCCTCATTCTAAGCGACAAGATACGACCATGTCTTGGGTCAGAATGGATGTTGATATGAAATACGGTCAAGTATTAATTGAGGAAGTTCAGAATGATTGGCTACGAGATAGCTTAGATTTATACAGAGATCTAAAAAGTCAAAAGTCAAAATCGATTCGAGAACGTTGGCTTCGTAATTACGGAATTCACTCCTCAGTAGATGATACTTGCCAATATATTGAACAAGAAGTTCTTCCTTTAGTCAAAATGTGGGACGTCATTAGCCTAACAGCAGCTGTAGAGTTTTGCTTTAATGAATTGGGTATTTATGACCTTTTTTATCATACTTGGGAAGCCGGTAGCTTATATAAGTTTATAGATTGTAGCGCCCCTCCCCAGTATATTTATAAAAAGCTACCACGAACACTATGTTTTCAAAAAACTAAAGAAAAACCAATCATGCTGGAAGGTAAAAAACACAAGGTGAAGCGAAAGCTTAAAAGAGATCTTGCTCTAATAAAGCAAAACTTTTATCGCCTAGTTATTTAATCCATTGATAGTTTAGTCTTTTTTTGTATAAAAAGGCTAAACTATTCCTTTTTAAGGCACAAAAAAACCCTACAGATTACTGCAGGGTCAAAAAGTTTTTTTAACTCGGAATTAGTCCGTACCACGAGTCTTTGGAAGACCCAATACATTTTTAGACTCATCCCATCGTTCTTCTTGTTGAAGAACCTGGATACGCTCGTGACGTTTTAGAACATTGCGACGTACTTGAATTTTTGAACTACCTTTAAGGCTTTTATGCAATGACATAATAAATCTCCTAAATATTTTGAGAATGTAAAATTTACGGTAAAAAAGAAAAAAGTCAATAGTAATTAAGATCTTTTCTAAAAATCTTAGCTTGCTGATAAGTAGAAGAATGTATATAGCCAGACTAGCACAAATAGTGCTGCCCAACCTACACTCGTGGCGGCTGTTAAACCAACAGGAATTTTCATTTCTTTGGCTTTTTTGATATTACCACGCTCAGTTGCTACGAACTCAAGCTGTGTATTTGAAGACTTATCAAAGTTCTCACTTTTACTTTCTGTTTTTTCTTTACGGCTTTGATGAATCTCATCAATTGATTTATATGTAGGACTTTTACCGACAGGTACTGACTTATCTCCAGATTTATTGCCGAAAGAAGATAAATCTTTAGGTTCATCATTCTTTGGCTTTAAATATTGATCTGCTGCCTGAGAAAGCATACTTGCGATCACATCATTTACATCAGAACTTTCAAATTCAGCATCAAAATTGGATGGATTCTCATCAACTTTCTTTTTCAGCTGATGTACCTTAATACGTGTTGCTTCAAGATCATCTTTTGAAGCACCACTATCAATCGCTTGAGATAAAACTTTTAATTTCTTTTTTTGGCGCTCTTCTTTATCTGCACCCAACATCACTACTTTTAATGCACGGCGTTCATTTGTTGCTGATAAGTTTGAATAGTGCTCTCGGTATTTTTCAAGCATATCGCTCGGAAGATAAATAACTCGAAACCCACCATAGTCTGCACGTTTTGTTGGTGGGAAACTGTAAGTTCTTGCTAAACAGTTGGCATAATCTTGGTCATTACACCAAGAACCACCACGCAAAATATGTGGATCACGCTCATCATCAAATGTATCAAGGCACCATTCCCATACATTGCCGACCATGTCAATACACCCATATGGGCTCACGTTTTGCTCAATAAATGCATCCACTGGAATCGTACTATCATAAACTTGACTTCCTTGGTAACAGGCTTGTGCTTCACTGCCTAATTTATTACCCCAAGGGTAAAAACGTCCATCTTCACCACGCGCAGCTTTTTCCCACTCCACTTCGTGGGGTAAGCTATAATATTCTCCAGTTACTCTTCTTAACCAACGACAGTACTCTTTAGCGTCATTGTATGAAATATGAGAAACGGGGCATGAGGCATCTGGCGAAACCAATTTTAAACGCTCGAAATCTTCATCTGTATAGCCAATATCATTTTCACTGAGAAACTCCATGAATTGACCTTGTGTTACAGGAAACTTTGAGATGTAATAGGCACATTTTATATCGCGCTCTTCATCATCAGGCCCATAATAGAATGGTCCTTCTGGAATGTAACAGAAAGGGGTATCACGTTTATCTTTGATTTCAGCAACTTTAATTTGTGCACTTGAGTCTACAATTCCACCGTTTTTACGGATTTGCTGAATCAATTCTCTCTTTTTATCTCGGTAATCAGATTCTAAGATTTCACCAAGAATAAACTGATCTTCAAGTTCATTTAATGTTTCTTGTGCTGTTGCCATGACCCTAAGTTTCTGTCTTAATCTCTTACGTACTTGTGAGAATAGTATACCTCACCTAAAATGAATTGTAAAACCCCCAATAAGAATTTTTCGTTAAGCAGTTAATGATAGTAAATTGTTTGATTTAAATCCTTATTATGTTTAAGATTCCTGAGTCTACATGATTTGCATGCAACGTCCTTGTATATATATTTCCTTTAAGGGAATAAATTTCGATCAAGTCTTTTTTCTAATTCATGTTTTTTCTTGTGATATTAGTGAATTTTTTCTTGGTGTATTATTAAGGTAAATATGTCTAAAGCTGAGCGTGAGCGTACAATGTCATTTTGGGGTGCTGTCTCTTTGGGAGTTGGTGCAATTGTTGGAGGTGGAATTTTAGCCCTTGCGGGTCCTGCATTCCATTTAGCTGGTCCAGCTGCCATTATTGCATTTAGCCTTAATGGGGTCATTGCACTGATTACCGCTATTAGTTTTGGTGAGATGAGTAAACGCTTTCCTGAGTCTGGTGGTACCTATACCTTCGCTAAAAAAATATTTCCTGTGCGAACGGCCTTTTCAGTTGGTTGGGTAGTTTGGTTTGCCTCACTAGTGGCTGCCACTTTATATGCAGTGGGTACAGGCGCATTTCTAGTTCCTATTATGGAACATCTAGTTCGAGCTACATCCGGGATTGATTTTCAAATTCAAAATTGGCATGTAACTGGCACTGCCATACTCGTGACTATCATTTTTAACCTGATTTTGAATCTTAAGCGAAATCCAGGTGGTGAATGGATGTCTTTAGCTAAGGTCATTTGTTTTGCTATTTTGATCCTATTTGGTATCTATATATTTACTTCTAACCCACTTGAAGCAACAACTAGAGACTTTACGCCATTTATGCCTAACGGTTTTTCCGGGGTTTTACAGGCAATGGGGGTCACTTTCATTGCATTACAGGGCTTTGACCTTATATCTGCCGCTGGTGGAGATATCAAAGATCCTAAAAAAAATATCTCCAAGGCAATGATTATCTCCTTATTAATTGCTTTAGCGGTTTACATCCCCATTTTATTTATTTTAGTTGGAACACCAAAGCCACAAGGCATGGATATTGTCTTTTTGAGTCAAACTTACCCAGAGACTGTTGTTGCTCAGGTTGCTAAAATTATGATGGGCAGTTTTGGGTATTGGTTGATTATGATTGCCGGAGTTTTATCAATGCTTTCTGCTTTATTCGCCAATGTTATTGCTTCATCTAAAATTGCCGTCTCCATGGCATATGATCGTACATTACCTGTTTTATTAGCTCATCGAAACCCAGATAGGAAAACCTACCGTCACGCAACTACTATTAGTTGTATTTTTATTATCATGCTTTTGTTGCTTCTAAGTGATGTCACATTGGCTGGTGCGGCTTCATCCTTAATCTTTTTGTTATCATTTATGTTAGCTCATTTAATTTATATTATAATGGAAAAGCGTGCACCAGGTGAGGTAACCAAGATGACGAAAGTGTCAAGAGTTACCAGCCGTATCGGTTTTGTTTGTTGCTTATCACTTTCTTTATATCAAGGTTTTCAAGCTCCCAAAGCTGGTATTCTAGTGCTTGCTTGGTTAGTTATTGGCGCAATTTTTTATATGTTATTTTTGTCTCAGCGTGCTCGTATTGCGGATGCTCAGTCTGAAGGGTCTAATCCAGAATTGATTCGCCTTCGAGGTAAAAAATCTTTAGCGTTAGTACCCATTGCGAACCCAAATAACACAAAAGCCTTACTGTCTGTTGCATCGTCATTAAATTCAGAGTATGAGGACAGCACCATGTTATTATCTGTTGTCAAAACAACTGATAACAAGGAAGAGAATATGCAACGAGCACAAGTTACACAAGAAATTCTCCAGAAGTGCATTGAGCTTGCATTAGAAGAAGATTATTACCCTGAATCACTTATTACGATGGCACCCAACCCTTGGGCAGAAATTTTACGCACCTCTGCATTTTATGATGCCAGTATATTAATTATGGGAGTTAAGGAGCTTAACATTCACGTCTTGAACAACCAGGTTTCTGATTTAGCTCTTCGGACTCGTACAGACCTTGCTTTACTTCGCTCCCCAGAAGGTTGGCGCGTAAAGCAGTGCAAAAAAGTATTAATACCAGTATCTGGCGGTATTCAAAACAGTGAAATGAGAGCACGTTTTCTAAATCGTTTATATAGTCAGCACCCATTAGAAATAACCTATTTATCAGTACAGAGCCCTGAAGGTACTAGTAGGTATTTAATGCGTAATTTGACAAATCTAATTAAGGATGAGTGCCCATACAGTCCAGAAATTCGTATTGAATATGAAGTTAATGTTGCCTCTACTATTCAGGCTATTTCTAAGGAATTTGATTTGGTTGTTATGGGACTTCAAGAAATTAAGCCCGGTCAACCAATGTTTAGTGAAATGATTTGTGACATTGTTAATCATATTGAGAGTCCATTTATTTTACTTGCTCAGCATAGTCACCGTGGTCATTAACTACTGCCAAGTAGGACATTCCTGAGGACGGGCATAAGGGTATTCCCCAATGAGACTTAGGTCATAATAGCAGTTAAGCCCTGAGACACCAAGTGATCCTGCTGTTTCTAAGTTGATGTAACCTTCGCTACTGACTAATCCATCTTGAATATAGATGTGTCTGACCTCACCTATTAATAATATAGTATTATTTCTTTTGATTGAGATCTCTTCAACAAATTCTAAACCAATTTGAATAGGACTTTCTTCTACGTATGGAGATTGGAAGTTATCTTTATAGATAGGTGTAAAGCCACACGCTTCAAATTCAGATTCTTTGCGATCAAATTTTGCGGAGGTATAATGTGCATTCATTGCCATTTTGGCCGGTGCATGGTTAAGCGTGAAAGCATTTGTTTGGGACATATTTTCATAAGTGTGTCTGGGTACATCTCCCGTTGGGCGTATAATGAATCCAAGCAAAGCCGGGTTACTTCCCAAATGTATAATTGAACTGAAAACAGCTAAATTCTCCTGACCATCAATACTGCGAGTTCCAATTAGATTTACTGCCTTAATTCCACTGATGGAATTTACGATATTTAAACGCTCAATCTTGTTTAAGTTAAACAAGTCTTCTTGTGTAATATGCTTCATCTGCACCACCTTTCATTTTAAAAAAATCGTTTTAAAAAAAGAATGCTTACAACTTTTAACTAAATTTCATTTTTTTGTGAGGAATTTATTTCGTGTAGTCAATTATTAGGACTTTGCACTTTGTATTCTCAAAAGTTAAATATTGATCTGTATACGGACATTGTATGAGGGATACCTCATTGATTCTTTCATTCCTGCAGATACTCACTGAGTTTTGATGATCAATTTGTGAACTATTTATTTAGAATCTTGTTAAAAATGCCAAAGCACCGGCCAATATTTTAAATGGGCTACTTTTGAAATTGGGCTGTATATATTTTTATCCATTGGATAGATCTGAGTACTAAAATACACTTAAAGGTTACCCAAGACATGGGTTAGGTTGAATGACAATGATGATGGCACATAGACACGCTGAACATCTTCAAGTTATAGATTCCCTAATTGATATCATTACCATTTGGGATATTATTTGGAATGAAAACTTATCTGCCTTCCACGGATAAGACCTAGATTTAAGAATGCTTTATGAGGTTGGTAAGTTAATGAAAAGAATTCCCTAGTCCAAAGATTACTCTGTGTTTAGACTGTTAAAGTTACCCTTTGAACTCTGCAATTAAATCATTAGCAGATCCCTTAGCATCACCAAAAAGCATGCGAGTATTTTCTTTAAAGAAAAGTGGATTTTGAATACCAGCAAAACCTACACTCATTGACCGCTTCAATACAATTACCGTCTTTGCATGATCAACATTAATAATTGGCATGCCGTAGATTGGACTATCCTCGTCTTCACGTGCATCTGGATTTACCACATCGTTCGCACCAATTACCAATACTACATCAATACTTTCTATAACGGGGTTAATATCATCCATTTCAATTAACTGATCATAAGGTACATCTGCTTCAGCGAGTAATACATTCATATGTCCAGGCATACGCCCTGCAACAGGGTGAATTGCATAAGATACTTCGGTTCCGTTTGCTTCTAAGCACTCCCCAAGCTCACGAACTGCATGTTGTGCTTGAGCAACCGCTAAACCATAACCAGGTACAACAGCAACTGAATTTGCAGACTCTAATAAATAGTAACAATCTTGCGCTGAAATAGGATTCGCTTCACCATCTACATCTTTGTTTTTACCGCCAACAGATGTAGAACCAAAGCCACTGAATAAAACATTATTTAATGAACGATTCATTGCTTTACACATGATACTAGTCAAAATGATACCACTTGCTCCAACCATTGATCCTGCTACAATGAGGATTGTGTTATTAATTATAAAGCCAGCCGCACATGCCGCTAAACCAGAATAACTATTTAAAAGCGAGATGACAACTGGCATATCTGCACCGCCAATTGGGATCACAGTCATGATTCCAAGTAAGGCTGATAGACCAATTATAAAATAAAATACATTCTTTAAATCAGGATCCTTTGTAAACCATAGGGCTACAAAAGTAATGGTAAAAAGTAAAAGAATATTGAATGTTTTCTGTCCCTTAAATGTTAATGCAGGCGAAATTTTGAATGAGCCTAATGATAAATCTTTAAGTTTTGCCCATGCTATGAGACTGCCTGTTAGAGTCAATCCACCAATAAGTACTGCTAGGATTATAACAACTGCATCAAAGGTTTTAATAGAATTCGTAATTTGTATTTTTTGGGTATATTCTGCCCAACCTACAAGTAAACTTGCGACACCGCCAAAGCCATTTAGCAGAGCTACCATTTCAGGCATTGAGGTCATCTCAACCATTAATGCTGCAGCTCCCCCAACAATTGTTCCTAGCAAGACGGCTGCGAAGATCCATTTATATTGATCAATGTCATTATTAAATAGTGTTGCGATTGTTGCTAAAACCATACCTACTGCAGAGATGATATTTCCCTTGCGTGCAGTGGCGGGTGACCCTAACATTTTCAATCCTAAAATAAAACAAAAACCAGAAAAAATATAGCTAAATTGAATTAAGAAAGCGGCATTCATTTATTATCCTTTTCTTTCTTTTTAAACATGGCTAACATTCGATTCGTTACTAAATAACCACCAACTACATTTAAGGTGGCAAAGAAGACAGCTAGCGCACCCAAAATAACGGTTTCTTCATTGTCGCCGTAATGAACTCCTGCCGAAAGTAATGCTCCAACGATGGTAATACCTGAAATCGCATTTGCTCCAGACATTAAGGGAGTATGCAGGGTTGATGGTACTTTTGAGATCAATTCAAACCCTAAGAATATTGATAGCATTAGTACAAAGATTAGTAATATAAATATGTCCATAATTATGTCTCTTTCTCCTCATTGAATCGTTCATCACGAATTCTATTTTTATGTGTTAAGACACAAGCGTTTATAATTTCATCTTCAAAATCTAATTTGAATATCCTAGATTCTGTATCCCAAAACTCTGAAATCATATTCATAACATTATTACTATACATTTGACTAGAGTGGACAGGGACGCGTCTTGGCAAATTAGAAAATCCGATAATTTTTACACCATGAACTTCTACAATTTCGCCAAGTCGACTCCCTTCAATATTTCCGCCAGTTTCAACGGCTAAGTCAACAAGAACTGAACCTGGTTTCATTCTTTGCAACATTTTAGCAGTTATGATTTTAGGGGCTGGACGTCCAAAAAGTTGTGCTGTTGTAACAACAACATCAGCCATTCCAACATGTTTTGCCATTCCTTCTGCTTGAATTTGTTTTTGCTCATCAGTTAAAGCTTTTGCATAACCATCTTTAGTTTGTCCGGTTTCACCTAAATCGATTTTTACAAATTTCGCGCCTAGTGATTGCACTTGCTCTTCAACAACAGGCCTTGTGTCGAAAGCTTCTACACGAGCTCCTAAGCGCTTCGCAGTTGCAATGGCTTGTAAACCTGCAACACCAGCACCTATAATGAAAACACGTGCTGGTGAGATGGTGCCAGATGGCGTGGTCATCATTGGAAAAATTTGTTTGAGTTGTTTGGCTGCTAAAATAATAGCAACGTATCCAGCTAAGTTGGCTTGGGAACTTAGTGCATCCATCTTTTGTGCCCTTGTGCTTCGCGGAACCATTTCCATTGAAATAGAACTAATTCCTACTTCAGCAAGAGCTCTGATTAAATTCTTATTATTGAACGGATCTAGGTGAGAAATATAAAGAGTTCCTGGCTTCATGGATTGAACTTCATCCATAGTAGGTGGTTGTACTTTGCAGACAATATCTGCTTTTGCGTAGCCCTCAGATGGTTTAGAAATGATAGAAGCGCCTGCATTTTGATAGGCTTCATCTCCCAAGTCAATTTTTTTGCCTAGCCCTTGCTCAACTAAGATTTCAAGACCATCTAATTTTGCTAGCTTCTCAATGCTGGCTGGTATCAGCGCAACACGAGTTTCACCTACACTCGACTCGCAAGGTACAAATAAATTCATATAATTCTCCCAATAAATATAGAATGATAGATGCTTTAACTATTTTATACTTAAGGTTTAGCAGCTTTTTGAATAAGATATAAATTTATAAAGTATAATTCTTTTTCCGCCTTTGATGCTTTGTAAGTATCTTTATAATGATGGTTGAAATCTAAATTTTATTTATATTTGAGATATAAAAATATCTTAAATAAGAGTGTGTCTAATGAAAGTTTAGATTAGATTTTGTTTCTGTCAATGAGTGGTCATTTTGAGTAGCAGAATTGAATATTTTATTAAAAATATTGTTATAGATGAAAGAATTGAATTTTTCTAACGTAAAGCATGTATGTTGATGAAATTTTAACTGTTTTCAAGCTTGTTTCAGGCTAATTCTCGTGCTATTTTAGAATGTTTTATTTAGTTGCGAAAAGTACTGGGATGATTTCGATAGGAGAGATGTATGGATAGCAAACCACCCCCACCAGCACCTCCGTTCAAGCCTAAAGATTTTGATAAAAAACGTAAAATTGATGAATTCATATTACAAAAGGAACCGAGAAGAATGATTAATGTTGGATATGTAAAAGTTGAGCAAGGTAAAGCTTTAATTAAGACTGGCTTATTTGGGACGAAGGTGTCCTTTGATGGTATGTTTGTGACCCCATTTTTAGATCTAGTAGAAGTAATGGATATCTCCGTTAAAACAATTGAAATTGACCGTCGCGGGCAAAATGGACTGATCTGTAAAGACAATATGCGTGCTGATATCACGGTTTCATTCTATATCCGTATTGATAAAACTGAACAAAAAGTACTCGAAGTTGCAAAAATGGTAGGTTGCGAGCGTGCATCCGATCAGCGTACACTTGAGCAGCTATTTTCTGCAAAATTCTCTGAAGCACTTAAAACTGCAGGTAAACGTTTAGACTTTGAGGAGCTTTATGATAATCGTGAGTTTTTCAAAGACGAAATTGTAAAAATCATTGGGCGTGACTTAAATGGTTATGTTTTAGAAGATGCTGCAATTGATTACTTAGAACAGACACCATTAGAAGCACTTGATCGTGATAACATTCTAGACGCAGAAGGTATCCGTAAAATTACAGAGTTAACTTCTTATAAGCACGTAAAAACAAATGAATATCAACGTGAAGAAGAAAAAGAGATTAAGCGTAAAGATGTCGAAACACGTGAGAAAATCTTACAGTTAGAACAACAGGAAGCAGAAGCAGAAGCTAAGCAACAACGTGAGATTGCTTCCGTACAAGCTCGTGAAGAAGCAGCTGCTAAAAAAGTCATTGAAGAGGAACGCTTGAAGTTTGAAACTGCACGTATTGCCACCGAAGAAGAAATGCAGGTTATGGAAGAGAATAAACTTCGACAAATTGAAGTTGCTGCAAAAGCCAAAGAACGTACCATTGCAGTAGAAGGTGAGCGTGTTCAACGTGATAAAGAATTAGAAGCAGTTGAACGTGAGCGAATGGTTGAGATCAAAGAAATTGATAAAACTAAAGCGGTTGAAGTAGAGAAGAAGAATGTGCAAGAAGTGATTCGAGACCGGGTGATTGTTGAGAAAACAGTTGCTGAAGAACAAGAAAAAATTAAAGATACAGTCGATTTTGCTACTGCTGAGCGTCAACGTAAAGTTGAAGTTATTGCTGCCGAGAAGGAAGCGCAAGAGAACTTGATTCGTGAGACGATGGCTGCAGAAGCCCGTGAGAAGGCGGCAAAAAGTTTGGCCGAAGAGCGTATAACCCTTGCCGAAGCAGAGCGCATGGCTGCAGAAAAAGAAGCAGATGCAAAGAAAACTATGGCAGAAGCAACGATTGTAGAATCTTCAGCGTCTGGTTTAGCTGATGTTAAAGTAAAAGAAGCACAGGCGCATGCTGAGATTGAACATCACAAAGCAGAAGCCTTTGGTGTTGAGTCAACTGGTACAGCTAAAGCAAAAGCCGAAACTGCAAAATTTGATGCTGAAGCACACGGTCTTCGTACAACAGGTGAAGCTAAAGCAGAAGCCGAAACTGCAAAGTATGATGCTGAAGCAGTTGGTATTAATAAGAAAGCTGAAGCTATGAAGAAGTTTGACGAAGTTGGGCGTGAGCATGAAGAGTTCAAACTTGAGCTTAATAAGGCAGAGCGTATCGAGCTTGCAGAAATAGATGTTCAGCGCCAGATTGCTGAAGCGCAGGCTGAGATCCTAGGCAAAGCAATGACAGAAGCGAACATCGATATTGTTGGTGGAGATGGTAAGTTCTTGGAAACGTTCTTCCGCTCAATCAGCCTTGCAAAAGCAGGTGATGGTTTTGCTGAAAAGAGTAAATTACTACAAGCTTTTGGTGGTGGTGAAGGTTTACAAGGAATCGCGAAGCAGATCAAAGGTTTGATTTCAGATGAAGGAATCAATACGGAAGATATCAAGAACTTGACAATTTCAGCTCTACTTGGACGCCTAGCACTTCAGGGTAGTTCTCCAGAGGTTCGTAATACTGCAACGGAGCTTCAAGGTACAGTGAATCAGCTGGGAATGGGTGACTTAATGGCACTTTGGTTAGCAAAATAACCCACCATTAAACACCGCCCTTCAGGCATTCAGCCTGGAGGATCCCACTGCAAACTTTGTCTACAAAGGAAGGTTCAATAATGGCTGAAGAGCTAAAGGAAAATCAGCAAGAAGAAAAAACGGAAGCACTGTCTGGTGGTGCCTACGAGATTCTTCGAAAACGCCTGCTTGCTCAGAATGATAACCTGCTTGATCGTATCAATGAGCTGAATATAAAGCGTCGTGATGTATTTGGCGGTATGGAAAGTACAGTCATTGGCAATGAGCGCATTAAAACTGAAAATAATTGTGTACCTATTGATGTAGTAAGTATTGGAGATCACCTTTTATTTGCCTACAAAGTTTTCATTGGTATGAAAACTGAAACACATATCTCAGATGTTTTCAGTGCACATCACTTTGATGGCACAGAGTTCCATGCTCCTAAAAAAGATATTTTGAATTTACCAGAGTTTGAACGAGATTTTAAAGAGCTATTTAAATATTATAAATACGCACAATTTCAGCAGTTTGTTAAAACATCAAATCGAATCATGATGATTTTTAATATTGCTCAAAAAGGTTTCGAACTAAGAATTTTCCGCTTTGAGCTCTCTGTTAGAGATGAATTAACTTACATTGATGACCGGGGTATTCAGGAATATCAGCTTCCTTTGCAACATGATTTCGAGTGGATAGAGACCGGTCGTGAAGATCAAGTTTATGGCCTTCATCCGCATGTATCCATTGAAGATAAGGTTTTCGTTGAGACTGTTGGTGGCGATTTAACCATTAAAGTTGAAAATAACACTGAGGATGGTGGTGGAGTTTATGAAGAACCCGTTGAGAATTTAGATCAAACCTTAGATGATGCAAGTATTTCATATTCGATCATTGATAACTTAATTCTTATACGTGTAAAACCTTTCCGTGAAACTGCCTATCGTTATTTTGTATATGATCACAAGGGGCAAGTTGCTACACGTATTGATTCTATTGGGGAAGCATGTGTTAAGTTGCCAGAAGATCACGGAATTATTTTCCCAAAGGGATATGTATTAAAAGATGGTTCCCAACGCACATTCACCGAAGATGTGGATGGCATGGTATTTTTGAAGTTAATCCGCTCACCAAATGGTGAAGATTTCTTTTATATCTTTTACCATCGTGAAAAAGGAAAACATATTCTTCTAAAGTATAACCTTATTGAAAAAGAAATTGCAACACCAATTCTATGTAATGGCTTTTCGATTTATGATGATGGTAAGATGGTTTTATTCAGTAATTCAGATGATGAACCACGGCGCAATCATGCAATGCAGATTTGGCAAACTCCTTTCTACGCAGACGATTACGAGGTCCCTCATGAGTCGGATAGTTTTCTTACAAAAGTTGGGAATAGAGATTTAGTTAGAGGTATTGCCGAAGCCTATTCGATTAGTAGGCTGATTACTTCTGAAGATAAAAATATATATAAATTTCAGGATATTGTTGCAGCATGCACAGATATCATAGATGGCTACTATTGGTTAAGTAATGCAGAAGTTGGTCAGATTGACCAACTCGTTCGTGAAATTAAAACAACGGCTGGTGATACCGTTGGTGAATATGAAAAAGTTGTAAGAATGAAGCAAAATACTGCTGCACAACTTAAAGAAAACCAAACCGTTGTTGAGAAAATCTTACGTGAATGTGAGCCAGTTCACCTTGTTAATATTAATGATTTTGTTGATGCATTGGACCGTATCCGTAGACAACGTGGACATGTGATCTCATTACGAGATATGCATTATATTGACCTGAAAGAAGTAGATCAATTAGATGAGCAATTAGCTACTATTAATGATCAAGTTTCTATGGCATGTGTCGACTTCTTGCTTAAAGGGGATTCGCTAGTTCCCTACATTAAAGAGAATAAAGAAATTGAAAACAAAGTAGAGCACGTCAAAAAAGTTGCCGACCTAAAATTACTTGATGAAGAATTAGAGAACTTGGCAAAGAAGTTAGACCTACTTACTGATATTGTAAATAATCTAAATATTGATGATCCAACAAAGGTAACTCAAATTGTAGATGATATTACGGATGTGTACGGCTCTATCAACCGAACTCGGTCAACGATTCGTAACCTATATGGCTCAATGGGCAAAGCGGAATCCCAATCTGAATTTTCGGCACAATATAAATTACTTAGCCAAAGCATTACGAACTATATTGGTATGTGTGATTCCATTGAAAAGTGTGATGAGTATTTGTCAAAACTAATGATTACCGTTGAAGAGCTTGAAGGTAAATTCTCTGACTTTCCTGACTTTGCTGATCAGCTTGCAGAAAAGCGCGAAGAAGCTTACAATGCTTTTACAGCTCGTAAGCAGGTGCTAGAGGAAGAAAAACAACGTAAAATTGGTTCAATGGTTTCTTCAGCTGAACGTATTATAACCGGTATAATGAATCGTGCAGAAAAGTTTAAAGAAGTAGACGAAGTAAACGCATACTTTGCTTCTGACCTGATGGTTTCAAAGCTTAAAGATATTATTCAAGCATTACGCGAACAGGAAGACACTGTTAAGGCAGATGATTTTAACGGACGTTTAGCTAGTGCTAAAGACGAAATACTTAGGCGCCTTCGTGATAAAATTGACCTCTATGAAGGGGGCGATAATGTCATTACTTTTGGTGACTACAAGTTTTCAGTTAATACACAGGCTCTAGAACTAACTACTGTAATGCGTGATGATGATATGTTTTTTCATCTCACGGGGACTGACTTTTATGAAAAAGTTGTTGATGAGGACTTTCTGGCTACAAAGCCATTATGGGACCAGCAATTAATTAGTGAGAATGATGAGGTTTATCGAGCTGAGTACTTAGCTTATCTGATGCTACAAGCTGCTATTAACAATGAAGCGGGCCTAGATCTACCTTTTATGAACAGAAACATTAAAGAATTTGATGTGTTATTGGAGAAAGTGCAAACATTCGCTTCGAATCGTTATCGTGAAGGTTACGATAAAGGTATTCACGACCATGATGCATGTAAAATTCTACAGAGTTTAGTGTGTTTATATGGTTCAACAGATTTATTACGTTATGATGCTGAATCACGTGCATATTCAATTCTTTTCTGGTGCTTTTGTGAGAATGATTTACTGAAGCAACAATGGCGGGATAAATTACGTAGTTTTGGTGAAATCTATCGTGTTTTTGGTAAGCAAGATGTGCGTCAAAAATATATACAAGATATCTATAATGAAATGGGTTCATGTTTTGTTGAACTTGGGCTTGAAGTTCGTAAAAGTAGCCGTCTACAAGCTGCTGAATATTTATACTATGAACTTCAAGATAAAGAAGAACTTGAATTTACTATAAATGGACTAGCAAAAGAATTACATAAACGCATGAGCTTATTTTTAAAAAGTAAGCACGTATTAGACAAATTTGAGCAAGCGGTCGAACTACTTGAGGATCATCCTAAAAATCAGCTACAGTTAATACATGATTGGGTTGTTTCTTATACACAGACTCAGGAGGATGAAAGTGCGAAGCACTTTGTTTGGGAAGTCGTTGCATTGATTGCTGCGGAAAAAGTGATTCACCAAGATGCTAGGAATATATCAACATTTGAAGCTGTAGAAGATCTTCTGGGACAGCATAGTCTGATCAAAGATGGAAAAATGGAAGTGCACTTTGACTTATTCTTAGAGAAGTTAACAAGGTTTACCACAGAAATAGTTCCTGCATACGAAGACTATCTGCATTTACGTAAAGAAATGACTGATACTAAACGCGATGAAATGCGCTTAAGTGAATTTGAGCCCAAGGTAATGGGCGCATTCGTGCGTAATAAACTAATCAATGATGTTTATCTAAATCTAGTTGGTGCAAATTTTGCTAAACAGATGGGAACCGTTGGCGAGGGTAGACGTACGAACTTAATGGGACTTCTTATGCTGATTTCCCCACCGGGTTATGGAAAAACAACCTTAATGGAATATCTATCAAACCGCTTAGGTTTGACTTTCATGAAGATTAATGGACCCGCAATTGGGCATCATGTAACCTCTCTAGATCCTCAGGAAGCCCCTAATGCTACATCTAGAGAGGAATTACAGAAGCTGAACCTATCACTTATGATGGGCAATAATATTATGTTATATTTGGATGATATTCAGCATTTAAATCCAGAGTTTCTGCAAAAGTTTATTTCTTTGTGTGATGCTCAACGTAAGATTGAAGGAGTTTACAAAGGCGTAACTCGGACCTTTGACTTTCGCGGTAAAAAAGTTGTTGTTGTAATGGCAGGTAACCCTTACACGGAAACAGGAGAAAAATTCCAAATTCCGGATATGTTATCTAACCGTGCAGATACTTATAACTTAGGTGATATTTCTGCAACAGCTGATAAAGAATTTGGCTTGAGCTTTATTGAAAACTCTATGACTTCAAATCCAACATTGAGTATTATTAGTAATCATAGCCATGATGATATATACAAATTTGTTGACTGTATCGAAAGAGAGAGTAATGAAGGGGTTGTGTTTAGCCATAATTACTCAGCTGAACAAAAAGATGATATCTTTAAAGTTTTAAAGAAAGTTATGACCATCCGTGATGTGATCCTTAAAGTTAACAGACAATACATTGATTCTGCTGCCCAAGAAGATGAATACAGAACAGAGCCAGCATTTAAACTTCAAGGTTCATATCGGAACATGAACCGTATGGCTGAAAAAATATTTCCTGTGATGACAGATGATGAAGTCCAGCAACTAATCCTTGATAATTATGTCAATGAAGCACAAATTTTAAGTGATGGCTCAGAAAGCAACCTATTAAAGCTTAAAGAAATGCTTTCTATTATTAGTGATGAAGAGCTTGCACGTTGGACGGAGATCAAAAAGGAGTTCAACCGCCGTCAAACACTTGGTGGTGGAGATGATGAAGATCAGGTTGCACATATTATCTCTCAGCTGAGCCAGTTTAATGTTGGCTTAAGTGATATTCGTGATGTATTAAAGGATCAGCCGGCTTCTAAGGTTCAGGTACCTAAAGAACCATTACCTATAAAAGTTGAAATACCAGAGCCTAAGGGTGATACAACTATTGATATTTGCCCAGAGCGAATCGCTATGTTAGAAGGTTTTATGAAGGAGTTTAGTAAGAACATGGATGATATTCATGATGTTTTAGAACGTGGACTAGCAAAAGGCTTAGTTTTACATGTTGAAGACTCTTCCTCAAAGAAAAAATCGTCTAGTTCCTCTGGAGATGACATTATGAAAGACCTAGGTTTAGAATAAGCTTCAACTAATTTATTTAAACTTTCTCATAAAATTGAAAGTAATATATCATCTGAATCAAGAAATATCATATAGTCCATTGGTCTGTTTTTAAACCTAGGTTTCGTGCTGTATTTTTTCCTTTTAATTGAATCTATTTCTAGTATTGTTGGTACATTTTTAGGTACGTTTATATGTACAATCTTTACAATCAATCGTCAAGGATAATGAGCTCCCTTTGACTGACTGTATTCATTAATACTGATTAGATTAATTCTTATACAAAATACAGCCTGTTAAAAAATAGTATCAGAGTGGTAATTGGGACTCATGTCCCTAAAAGTTCAGTAAACGCTTTGGTGACTTCATGAAACTATTTTGAAAAGCTAATGTTTTAATACTATTCAGTTGCTACTGTTGCACTTTGTCCAAACTCGGTTAAGCTTGAGAAGTCCGCAAATACGGCATAAATAAGCAAAACGATTATAATTAGAGCTAGCCCTACTTTGTTTGCATATTTCCATGGTGTTAAGTCTACAGCTTTTGCATCTTCCTGAACCCACTCTTCTTGTCGAGGTGAAATTTCACTCCATACTAACATCATAATTATTAAATAGATGAACACGATACCAAAGTAATGGAATGGATGCATGGAGGCGACAACATCTTTGAAGTCCGGAAGCCAAAAACCACAACCTATTAAGATAACACCTAAAATTAATGAGCAATTTGCCGCCGCCGCAGGAACTCGCCTATGTAGCATGCCTACAAGAACAACAGCAAATATAGGAACAAAATACATGCCATTCATATTTTGCAAATAGCCAAAAATACTTTGGTTTCTATCAAGCAAAGGGGCAACAACCATTGCAATTATAGCTATAAAAACACCTACGATTCGACCTGAACGGACCATCTCTTTTTCTGATGCTTTAGGTTTTAAGATTCCTTTATAGACACCATAAGAGAATAACGTTGTGGTTGAGTTTAACGCTGAGTTAAAGCTAGAGAGAATTGCACCCAGCATAACAGCTGCAAAAAAACCACTCAAGGCATTTGGAAGTACAGTGTTTACTAATTTCCCATAGGCTTGTACTGATTTAATATCATGGTCTTTAAAAATGGCAAATGCTAAGATACCAGGTAAAACAAGATATAATGGACCTAATAACTTAAGTGCTCCCGTCAATAGAACACCTTTTTGACCTTCAGAAAGACTACTTGCACCGAAAGTTCGTTGAATGATTTGCTGGTTGGTACACCAATAAAAACAGTTTAGTAACATGATTCCAGTAAAGACTGTACTGAATGGAACTGGACCATCATTCTTTCCTATTGAATTAAAGATATCTGGATTATCATCCTCAAGGTTTTTGAATTTTGTGATTCCTTCACCCAATGAGCCATCTCCTAAGTATTTGAATCCAAAATAGGTAATAAGTAATCCCCCAATAAGAAGTCCAACTCCGTTGATTGTATCAGATACAGCAACTGTACGTAATCCACCATAAAGTGCATATATTGAACCAACAATACCTACTATAACAATCATTGATACCATAATTTTTTGTCTTGTTTCTGGTCCAGGTTCCATATTTAATATTGTAGGTAGATCCATGATTTCCATAAGGCCATTGGCCCCTGTGTAAAGAACAATTGGTAGTAAAATGAAAGCATATGCAAGTAGAAAAATAAAGTTACATATTGCTTGTGTTGTTTTGCTGTAGCGCTCTTCTAAAAATTGAGGGACTGTTGCAATTCCAGATTTGAGGAATCTCGGTAAGAAAAAAATTGCCATAAATACCAGCGAGATTACAGCGGCGACTTCCCAAACCATTACCGCGAGCCCATTTGTGAAGGCATCAGCATTAAGTCCAACCATTTGTTCGGTAGATAAGTTCGTTAGTAATAATGAACCTGCAATAAGTGGAAATGTTAAGCTACGTCCGGCAAGAAAGTATCCGTCATTCGTTGTTAGATCATCTTTTCTTGTGATAAACCATGTTAAAACTGCTACCAAGCCTGTAAAGAGTATAAACGAAGTTAAAATCATACCTATTTCCTATTTTATAATAGAGCTACATAAAGTTTATGGTAAAGAAACGAGTGTTTGAACTTTATCTATGGCTTTATTCGTATCTCTAAAAATAATTATATGCTTAAAAGCAGTATTGAGAATAGGCTAGTATGATTTCTCTTTTCATTTAGGGCCTAAGGCAGATTTGTACAGACATATAGATGAAGAAAATATTTTCAATTTGAGCTTTTTCTTGTTCTGTTAATTTATCGATGATAGCCAGCTGAGTATCTTGCGATAGTTCATTCCAGCGTAGTACTTGTGTATCAGTAACGATCATGCCTGGGGGCCCAAAAATAGCGTTAATTTGACCAATGTAACCACCTTCGGTTAAATTAGGAAAAATATTTTTTAGTTTTTTATTATAATAAACAGTTAGTTCTTTTTGGAGAGTTTTGGTATCTGTATTTAATTGAGTTGTTTTAAAGCTCCACTGAATGTAAGCATTTACTCCGTAGCTTTGAAGACCACCACGTTGGTCAAAAAGCATTAGGTCATATCCTTTAGGCTGAGATAGCTCAAGCACTTGATTCCACTGCTGTGTAATTTCTAGGTATCGTTTTGCTTTTTCTTCTACTTCGCTTTGAGAGCTAAGTAAGTAGGCAATAAATAAACTGAACCCAATAATAAGTATTAGGTTTACAACTAAAAGTTTATTTTTCACTGCAGCTTGCTCCATAGGCAAAACAGCTGAAGCAACGATGATGTTTAAGCATAATTTTTGTCTCCAAGCTCTCTTTTAAGGTACCAAATGTAGCATATTGATCATCATCGTCAACGAGCGTGCAGGCATATATCGATAAACGGCCATTTGTTTTTGCAATCATTCTGGAGAAGTTGCACATGAAGGCATCTTTTTGTTCTTTTGTAAGATATTTAGTCATGCAGGTTTCGGTGATTTCAGGGACTTCTGGAGAGCTATTTGGTGTATCAAAGTCTGGAAATTTCACGATATGGGTATCTTGTGAAATTTGATATTTTTCAAATAATTTTTGGTAGATTTGATCTACATCTTGGGTATTTTCTTCTTGAAACTGGAGTCGAGCAATTGAAACCTCAAAACCCTGTTGCTCAAGTATAGCAATGGTTTTAAGGGATTTTGTAAAATTTCCTTTTCCTCTTCCTTTGTCGTGCTGCTCTGCATTTGGATAATCGATACTGACTCTGAATCGAACTTGAAATGGCTTTTCTTTGAGTTGTACAACTTTTTGTATTTGGTTCATGAGTGGTTCTGTGGCATTTGTTAAGACCATGCATGGAAAATACTCAAGACAATGAGCCAAAATTTCTATGAAGTGAGGGTTAACAAATGGTTCTCCCCCTGTAAAAGAAATTTGTTTGACTCCGAGTTCTTTTGCTTCAACTAGATAATTTTTCACATCATCTAAAGTAATAAAGTGAATACGGTTATCCCCTGGGCTTGAGCCTTCCAAACAAAATGGACAAGAAAGATTACAAGAGGTGCCTGTATGAAACCAAAGTTCCTTTAATTCCTGTGCCACTATAAAGCCGCGAGGATCTCCTGTTGATGTATGTAACCAGTCATTTGCCATGAAAAAATACCTCTCGATGTATATTCATAAATGAAATACCTCTGTTTTCTAAGAACTCACTTATTTCATCAATCATTAAGTCGAGTCCGCATAGATAATAATGTATATCAGAACTAATTTCTACTTTTTCAAGGAGATCTGTAATTCTGCCTGAGTGATAACGCGTTTTCTTTTCCTGAGAAATTGCAATAAAGCTCTGATTTATCTTTTCTGCAGGAGGTAGAACTAGGTCCTCAGCCTTTCGACATCCATAGAATAAGTCCGTTTCAATACTTGGATTACCTTGAGAAAAGTATGCTAGAAAAGGTGCTATCCCAGTGCCCGTAGCGAAAAAGATTTGTTTAGTTTGAGCGAGTGTAGAGTCCCCAGGGCGAAACCAACCATAAGGGCGTGATGTCTTTATCGTTTCACCAAGACCTTTCTGGGCCAACCAGTCACTAACTGCTCCTCCCGGTTGACGGCGAATTAGAAAACGAAGGTGATCTTCTTCTGGTGAGCTAGAGATACTATATGGCCGGCCAGTTCCATCACTATTAAAAAGGGTGAGACAGTCACCAATTTCGTGTGTGATATCCCTTTTATTTAATGATAGTTGAAACAAGTCTTCGTGGAAGAAGTCCAAGCCTATAACTTCATGTTTTTCCATTAACAGCAAGCACCTCTGGCTGATTCATTAATAGGAGAAGAGCTATCTTTACAGTCAAATACACCGAAATGTTGCGAACGATCTCCTAAAATATCAAAGTGTTTACTAAATCGAGTATTTTGAATCATCGAAGCCGTATTTCCGCACACTAGCATTGGCTGGTTGGTATAGAATATATGATGATCATCTAGATGGAAAACATGTTTTGCATGCGAGATTGTCCCCTTATAGATGGCTATTTGGCCAAAATCCTCACAAAGATCTTCAAGGTTATCCAGTTTAAAGATACGAATAAGTTCTGAGTGAAACTTGATATTACCAGCGAGCTCCTGTATTTGAGGATTTTCAATAGTAACGATAGATTGGTTGATCGTTCTAATGTCTGGCACACCAAGTTTGTTCATTAAACGTCTGAAATCCTCACGGTATAGAGCGCCTCCTAAGCATTCTCCATAGAATATTTCATTTTCAACTAGGTGCTCAGGGATTCTGCGGTCTGCGTAAATATCTGAAAAATAAACCTCACCTCCTGGTTTTAAAACACGTAACACTTCTCTCATAACCGCTTCTTTATCACTGGCTAAATTTACAACACAATTTGAAACAACTAAGTCGATACTTGCATCCTCAATGCCTACTTCTTTAAGATTCTCAATGTAGCCTTTTATAAATTTTGTATTGGGTTCATCATGGCCAAATTTTTGGGCCATAACTTCTTGATATTTACGTGCGACCTCAAGTTGCTCGTCCGTCATATCTATACCAATCACTTTGCCTTCTTGGCCTACTAATGCGGAAAGTAAATAACAGTCTCTACCGGTTCCACATCCCAGGTCCAGAACTGTGAGGCCTTCTAGTGCATCAGGAAATGGACTACCACAACCATAAAAGCGGGTCATGATCTCATCCTCTATCAAGGATAAGATTGGTTTATAATGTGCAGGTGGTTCAGCTGCAGTGCAGCAATTGCTTTTTAAATCATCTTTAGTTTGAAGTGTGTGTCCATAATATTCTTTTACTTGTTCATGAACGCTTGTTGTATTCTCCATGGCTTCTCCAATGATTAAGTTTACCCCACCTCGTCAAAAAGCAGGGTATTTTTGTATTTAAATTGAATCTCCATCAAACAAGCTGATGATCCCATCAGGCTTGTGTGGGCCAGCTACCCAAACTCGTAGGTCCCCAATCACTTTGGAGTCAATATGGTAGAAGGATAGATTACTAAAATCAATATGTTCGTTTGGGAATTGTTGATCCTTACGGCCAATCAAGACAAGCATTGGCTTGTCACAACAACTCATATAGACTTCACCATAGCGCTGCTCTTGAACTTTGACAACTCTGGCACCTAATGCTTTAATTTTGTGGTGCATATTTGGACTTGGTGTTCTTAAATTTACGGGTAAACCTACATTGTGAAGATATTGCTTTACATCTGTAAAATTACCCTTAAATTCTGCCGGTGAGGCAAACTGATCCATGTCTTCATTGAATACAATTAGGTTTTGTGGTTGGTCATTCTTAGTGTTGCGATATTGCAGGAATGCCACAATAAATGCACAGTTAATAATGAACATTGCTGCAATAGCCCATACTCTAAAGTCATGTAAATTGAGCTTTGGTGTATGCACAACAGGTATGTCTTTTTGCTTTGAACCTATTGATGGTACAGGAACATCTTCATTTTGTTCAATTTCTGAAATCATTTGGTCTTTTAGCTTTGCCCATAAATCATCTGGACAGTCAGGACCTGAATCATTTATAAAATTACTGATGTGATTTTCGTACTCTCGTTCACGTTCTAGTTCAGCAATTTCTTCTTTACTAAGACGTTTTTCAAGGTTAATAACTTGATCAACAGAGAGCTGCTCATCTACATAAGCTTGATATTCTCTTGATTGATTCATCATTTTAGCTTACCCCTGTTTAAGTTGTTGATTAATATGTTTTTGGACATGTTTATTTTTAAGGTCAATAAGCCCAGTATTTAATACATGATCCATTAAAAGTCTACGCAGGCGTGTTCTTCCACGGGAAAGATGTGTCATTACTGTACCCACTGGCATTTCTAAAATTTCCGCAATTTCCTTATATGAATAGCGTTCGATAGCTAGAAGAATAAGTGATGAGCGTTCGGCTGTACTGAGTTGCTTCATAGCCTCAAGTAACTCATCTCCTGCATGTTCGGTTATCCACTCCGGATCATCGGTCATTCGTTTTTCGAGGTCTGGGTCTACTGCAAAGTGAGATTCATCAAGTTCGTCTACATCCAAGCTATTGCGCTTGATCTCACGGTTTGCGACGTAGCATTTATTGGTTATGATGCGGTACATCCAAGCACGGAAATTGGAACCAGGCTTAAACTTTTCCCGACTCTGCCATGCAGTCTGCACGGCTGAAGAAAAAACATCTTCTGCTACGCTGTCATTCCAGACTATTCGATAAATATAACGGAAGAACTCATTTCGGTATTCTTCCAACATATTCACGAATTCATAGTCGTTGATCACAATTTTTTCCTTTATTTACGGTTAATGTTCACAACTTTATATTCACCTAACAAAAAATTTTATGTCAAAAAAGTTGCTACTGTATAAGAAAACGATACATTTTGAGGTAAAATTGATTATTACTTTTTAAAAAAACCTTTATTTCTAAATGAATATATTGAAGTTTGTTTACTCCACCTAAGGCGGAAACAGTTGCTTGCAACGTTCTCATGAATAAGGTTAAATTTACATATGAAAAGAGACTTCATTCGTGGAACTTTACAACTTACTTGCTAGCATTCAATGGGATTTTTCTCCGAGTATTATCACCAAACCTTTAGACATTCGTTGGTATGGGGTCTGCTTTGCTTTGGGCTTCATTTTGTCTTATCATTGTATGAAGTGGGTCTACAAGAGAGAGAACCGGCCTCTTGATAGTTTGGATCATTTATTATTTTGTATGATGATCAGTGTGGTTATTGGTGCCCGTTTGGGAGAATGTTTATTCTACGACCCAAAGTTCTACTTAAGCAACCCAATCGAGATTTTAAAGATTCGTAATGGTGGCTTGAGTAGTCACGGTGCAACAATTGGTGTGATTATTGGGTTATGGTGGCACCAAAGAAAATTTCCTCAGAAACCTTTATTATGGTTGATGGACCGTTTATGTTTTAGCTGTTTACTGACTGCAGGTCTGATTCGTGTAGGCAATTTCTTTAATTCAGAAATTATTGGAATGCCAACAGAAGTTCCTTGGGGTGTTGTATTTGTCCGTTTAGGAGAAGCGTCAGGCCGACATCCAACCCAATTATATGAAGCAATCGCTTATTTTATTATTTTTACGGTTATGATCTGGGCATATAAAAAAGGTCAGCTAATCAAAATACCTGGGCGCCTATGTGGCTTAGGTCTCATTATGATTTTTAGTACTCGTTTTGTACTAGAGTATACCAAGGATGCTGCTGTTCTGGCCTCTTATGAGTCTCCACTCTTTACAACTGGTCAATGGCTATCCATTCCAATGGTCATCCTTGGTTTTTTTCTATTGATTCGTAAAGGGCTAACAAAGACTCAATCTGAAGTGTAAATGCAGTTGGGTTTATATAGGGGGTTCGTTGCTGTTTACCAGCTTCAATTAATTGACTTAGTTTTTCCATAAATAGTTTTTCTTGTAATAGTGGCGTGATATGAACATTGGGTAGTGTTTGATCTAGTTGATTACCGGGACCATCACTAACAAGCAAAGGACACCCATATTGTATTGCTTCCAGTTGGGAATAGCTCAACCCCTCATAACTTGAATGTTGTAAAAATAAATCACAAATGCTTAAGAACTTCCAAGAATTTTCCTTAAAACCAATCCATTTAAGTTGATCTTCTATACCCAAGGTAGCCGCTTGTTTTTGTAGCTTCGCCTTTAAAGAACCATCGCCAAATAGTAAAATACGTGTTTGTATTTTAAGCTTATCTGGTAGTTGTGAGATAATTTTGAATACAAAGTCATGGTTTTTCTTGGTGGTGAAACGGCTCATCATAAAAATATGAAAATGATCTGGATTTAAGCGCAATTTTTTATAGGCTTCGTGCTTGTCTTGGTATTGATTTGCATTTTCAGGTGGTAAAGCATTGAGCCCTAGTTGAATACTTTGAGGCTCAAACTCATATTGATCTATGAGCATCTTTTCTGATTGAGAAATAAAGAAAAAGTGTGCTAGTGGTGCTAAGTATCTTTCAAATTGGATACCAAGAGTTTGTTTAAATCCTTTGAAACCTTGAAAGAAAAAGGAGTGCGGCGTATGAACAAATGAAATATTTTTATACTTCGGTGATCGAGCAAGCCATCGACACAAAAAACCCGCCTTAGCCGCATGGGAGTGAATGATTCTCGGCTTAAAATTACGGATGATAGTTTTTAGCTCGTGAAAGACTTTAAAATCATGTAGATTAGGTGAACGACGCATTGGTAAAAAGATAACTTCACAATCTGCATCTTTTAAATTGCGAATTTGACGAGAAAATGTGGGGTCGACTCGCTTAGGTGAAATAACCAGTAACACTTTGCCTTTGCCATACTTTTTTATCAATTGCGGAATAATAAGTTGTAGGTGTGTCTGTACACCACCTGCAGCCGCCTCCGTAACAATCATGATGGGGTGCTGCTTCATACAGACATACCTTAATTATTAAAATTGATAAAATGCTCCAGCGACTTGAATACCGGTTCCTACATTAATGATTAAACCGATATCGCCCTTTTCGACGAATCCCTGCTCACGTGCTGCATGCATTGCATATGCCGTAGAAGACGTGAAGTAATCTTTATCTCCCGCTACGTTCACAAAAATTTCAGGATCGAAGTCTAATTTTCCACGTAACTCATCAACAAACTCTTTAGAAATCTGTGGAGGTAAAATAGCTTTTATTTTATTTGGGTCCATGCCAGATTCTTCCATAATACTTTTCACTGCTTCAGGAATACATTCTATAAAAAATGCAAGTAATTTAGGATCACGGTTAATATCTAGAAATGATTTTCCTTCACCCTGACCAATGAAAGAGTAATATTTATCTATATGGTCTGTGAAATATTTGAAGTGAAATGAAATGAATCCTTCTCCATCTTGATCATCACTTTCATCAATAATCACGGCAGAACCTGTTTCCATTAAGCCAACAAGTTGATCCGGGCGAAGTTCTGTATTATTTTCGATTTCTGATGCTACAACTAAAGCGTTTTCTGCTTTGTTACTTTTGATCATTGCTGCAGCATTAAAACAAGCATTTAAGAAGCTAACTGAGCCATTGATTACATCATAAGCAAATGTTTTACGTTCTGCGTCTGCATTCACAACTGCATTGGTTTTCAGATCACCAGCAAGTAATGCTGCTATTGCGGGTTCAGATAGGAATTCATCACGATGAACACCACTATGTATTAATAAATCGATATCATTCGGATTATATTTTGAATGAGCAAAGCAATTACCCGCAGCAGAACTTGCTAAAGCTAAGGCATTCGTTGGAACTAGTGCTTTCTCACTGTCTGGAATTACACCAAGACTCTCTACACGTATACGACGCCCACGACGATGATTCAGCTCTTCATTTTGGCTTTCATCACCCACAACTGTTAAGTTAGCTGGTTTTGTTCCATTTTCCTCATAATCACGAAGACGTTCAGGTAAATCATCAAAAGTATATGGAGCCGTACCCAGTGTTACCCCAGATGCTTGAATAGCGAATAGAACACTATCACCATTTTGTATTTTGTTATTTATGATATTGTCCCAAATAGCAACGAAGTGAGTTGTTGTGGATGTGTTACCACGGTTTTGGACATTGTATACCATGTTAGTTTTATCCAAAACTTGCTCACGGTAGAATTCATTAAACTGACGTGCTAATTCAGATATGGCAGAGCGTGCAGTTTGGTGCATGATAAAGTGTTGCATATTGTCTTTGTTCCACTCTACCTTCTTTAGCATATTCACAACATGTTTTACAGATTCACCAATTGCAACTGCATGAATTCTTAATGAATCTGTTAACATGATTGCACCACCCGCTTCGGAATCAGTTACTTTAGCAATACAACAATCGCTATACTCACCTAGGGTGTACATATCAATTTGGTGGAAACCAGTTTTATTGTCTTTACCACGTTCAAGAACCATGGCTGCCCCAGAGTCACCTAATGTTAAACATGCCATACGCTCATCACGTTCATCTGTAATTTCGTATTGTGCGGTTTTGGTTAAGTGGGTAATATATTCGCCTGACACAACAACTGCTTTGTCTACCAAACCAGATTGTAGGAAAGCATCTGCAATGTGAACACCGGTAAACATACCTGCACAGGCATTGGAAATATCAAAACAGAGAGCATTGGGCATGCCTAACTGTTCTCGTAAACGAACAGATGTACTTGGTTCAAAAGAAAACTGAAAGTTAGGACCGTCATAGCGAGAAATATTACAGCAGATTACTAACTCTATTTCATCTGCCGTATATTTAGAACGGTCTAGACACATTTTGATTGCTTTTTCAGCTAGGTCAATTGCAAATTCAACATCCCCAGCCATATGGCGAGAACTGATTCCAGTCAAACGTTCCATCGGATATTTTAGCTTCTGGCGGCACTGTTTCATGATTTCCTTGGAAGAAACTTCCTTAGGAGGTAAGTAAACACCCAAACTTTCGATGATTGTATTTTGTTTCTCTGACATAAATCTTTCCGTTTAAAGGACTTCCTCAACTCAGAATGAAGAGAAAATCAAGAGTTCTATTTTTATTCAGTCGTCTAATATAATCAGCTATTGCCAAAAGTAAATAAGATTTAACAGTGGGGCACTGAGGCTTAATCTTAAGCTAAATTTTTGTCTGAAAAGGTGTTTCTAACTTCTAATTTCTTTGACGAATTAAAATGTTACTCTACTTTGTTACTAATTTTTTTATTTAAAATGAAACAACTACTCTTTATTTTTATATGGTCTGGATTGTCAACTTATTTCTATTACTTTCTTCGTTTGTATTTAGTTCAGAGACTGTAGATAGAATCAAAGCTAATTTTAGTGATTTTGATCATGCAGAGATACGATTAAAAGAAGAGGTGAAAATCCCTTTGTTAAGCACAGATTATACACCTCAGGGGCTGACTAAGGATGAAAATTATTTCTATATTACTTATTATATCCCTACCGGAGAATTTAAAGGTCAGACCTGCTTGGTGAAAGTAAATATTCAAAATTCGAGATACTCGATTCATTCTTTGATGGATAAAAATGAAAGAATTTTGGGGCATGCAGGGGGAGTTGCTATTTGGGAGAATAGGGTTTACTTGGCGAATGAGGGTTTCCTCTATATTTTTTTGAATTCTTATGATGAGAAATGGACCGCAATCCAAAAAATCCCTGTCGCGACCAATGCTTCTTTTTGTACAATATTTGAGAACCAGCTTTACATTGGGGATTTCTACCGGAAAGGATTTGAGCCTAAACTCTCCGGTGAATATAAAAATGACTGTGATGATAAAATTAAAAAGGCGAAGATTGCAGTCTATGATTTACAAGATAATTTCAGGTTAAAGAAAATCATATTTTGTCGTAAAGAGGTTCAAGGAATTAGCTTTGACCAGAAGCATGTGATCTTAAGTGTCTCCTATGGTCGTTTTAACAGAAGTAAGTTAGCCTATTATGATCGAACAAAGTTAAATACAGATAAAAAATTTCAAATGCCTAATGGCGATATGGTCGATTTAGGAGTTATTAACTGTCAAAATCATTTAAAAACTTACACAGCTCCTAACATGACGGAAGGCATCATTGCTGAAAATGGTAAATTATATGTTTTAACCGAAAGTGGTGCTAAATACTACAGGAATAGTACTTTTAAGCTGGATGCTATTTTTTCAGTAGAGGATAAAAGTCTTAAATGAAAAAGCCCAACTGAAATTGTTTGGCTACAAATTCATAATTGAATTAAGAATTCCAGATTTTTTTACCGACGAGGAATGGCCCCATGTGAGCGATGTAATTTTTGGTTTGTACAGTCTTGCGCATGCGGTGAACAAGTGCTGATAATGGATGTAGTTTATCGCTTAGAAGGGCAATAAGGAAATCATGATCGTTAGTATCCAGACCATGACAGTCAAGGCGGATATCTTGAGCAAGACCACCAGCACCATAACTTCTTCCAATGGTACCATGTTCTCCTAAAATTTTACGTTGTTCAGCAAGTTCCAAATCTTCAAAGCTTCCTTTCCGGCGAACTGGATACCAAACATGCCAATCTAAATCAGGGTTTAATAATCGGCCAACAGGACGATCAATCAAAGTTTCATCTAAGTCCTGTTCATAGCCAATGCTGTAGCTGCGGCCCAACATAGACAACTCAGGCTCAAGTTCCACCCCATCCTGCTCTAATTCACGTAAGCAAGGGCCAACAGTTTCAATAAAATATGTTGGATCTTCTGTGTAGGTAATAAGAAAATAACCACTAGGATCTGCAATATTTCGTAAGAGAGCTCCCTGGATCTTATATTCTTTCAAATGAGCAATTAAATTTTCTTCTTGTATTTCGCAGTCGCGAAATGCCTGTAATTGCATAAAAATGCGCCGATCAGAAAAAATAGGTTGTCGATCTGGGCCCATTCCACGATCGCGGATATCGGGCACTTCAATATTATCGCTGTAGCGTTTATCTGCCATATTTACCTCAGAATGTTGTTGATTATTATATCATACATAATAACCGAAGACAGGTTGAAAACAATCTTTTGTCTTTTGGTTCGCAGTATACTTTTTATGTGGAAATTCGAGTTTAAGCTGAACAACATGTATTCAACTTACTGAATTGAGGGTAGTTACATTGATATTATCGGTTATATTTTACTTTTTGGGATTTTGTTGACTTAATAATATAAACTTAGGATTCCTTTTGACTCAAAATGAGAACATTTTAAAAGATTCTCCTTATGGAAAATCTATACTTGCTAAGAATTATAAAGCAAAACTACTTTTGTTTGGCTTACTATTTCTATTGCTTGTAAGTATGATCTTATCAGTTCTAACTGGATCTTCAAATACCGGGCTTAAGGAATTAGTTGCATTGTTAACGGGAAGTGAAAATTTACATGAAAGTCAGCGATATATTCTTTTAAATTTAAGGTTGCCTCGTTTAATTCTAGCAGTGCTAATTGGGGGTACTTTAGCCATCGCTGGCGTTGCCTTGCAAGGACTGTTTAGAAACCCTTTGGCTGCCCCAGGAATTCTAGGGGTCAACTCTGGTGCAGCATTAGGAGCTGCTCTTGTCATAGTAATTGGTAGCTTAGTTTTACCTGCTTCCTCTTTAGACCACTCATATTTATTTATTCCTACTGGTGCCTTTTTCTGTGCACTTTTACTTACTTTATTGATTGTCAAAGTAGGAACTGTTCAGGGGAGAACCAATATTTTACTGCTATTATTATCGGGTATTGCAGTTCAAGCTATCGTTAGTGCTTTAATGGGGCTCTTGATATATATGAGTAGCACACAGCAGCTTCGATCTCTAATTTTTTGGACATTAGGCGATCTAGGTAGTGTTGGATGGAAAGAGCTCACCTTACTGATCCCTGTTTTATTATTATCTGCCTTTATGATTTTTAGAAAAGCGAATTCTTTAAATATTCTGTTACTTGGTGAGAGCGAGGCTACGCATTTAGGTATTGAAGTAGAGCAATTAAAAAAATCTATAATATGTTGGACAACATTGTCTGTTGCATTAGGTGTTTCTTTTACTGGTAGCATTGGTTTTATCGGATTAGCTGCTCCTCATTTAGTGAGGATGATCGTTGGCCCAAACCATAAAATTTTGCTACCAAGTGCAGCATTGATGGGAAGTATCATTTTAGTTGTTGCCGATATTTTATCAAGAACAGTTGCGAGTTCTGAAATACCAGTTGGAATTATTACTGCTCTTATTGGTTCTCCAATATTTTTATGGCTATTAATATGTCAAAGAAGGGCCAGTTAATATGTTTGATGTTAAGAATCTTCATTACAGCATTAAGGGTCAAAATATTCTGGAAGCCGTAAATTTTTCACTAAAACCTGGTAAGATCACAGCACTGCTAGGACCAAATGGTGCGGGTAAAAGTACGATACTTAGGTTGCTTTCAAAGGAACTCGAAGCTCAAACTGGCGAAATTTGTATGAATGGCAAAAACTTAGAAAATTGGAGCTTAAGTGAATTGTCATGTACGCGAGCAGTAATGCCGCAAAAAACAGAGTTACATTTTGATTTTTCTGTCCTTGATGTTGTGCTAATGGGAAGAACACCGTACAACCGTGGGTTTGAAACAGAGTTTGACTGTAATGTTGCAATGGCTTGCCTTAAAGAAGTGGAGAGTCTTGATTATGCTGGGCGAAGTTTTTTAAGTCTTTCTAGTGGTGAACAGCAAAGAGTGATGTTTGCACGTGTATTGGCTCAGTTAGAAAATGATGCGAACCAAAATTGGCTACTATTAGACGAACCTATTTCTAACTTAGACCCAGAACATCAGCTTAAAACGTTAGAGACTATACAAAAACTAAAAAATAGGAATGTTGGCTCTTTTGTAATCTTACATGACTTAAGTATGGCTGCCGCCTATGCTGATGAAGTGATTTTGTTGAAAGAAGGTAAAATTGCTGCTGTTGGCGCGCCTGAAGTTGTGTTTTGCCAGGAAAATATTCAGAAAGTATTTAATATATTTGTTGATATAAATACTGTAACCTCAAATAATAAAGTTAGTATTTCAAACCCCAGAGTATCTTAAGAAAAAAAACGAGTTACATTTTGGGGCTAAGAGGAGTTTCTTTTTGAAAATTTATTTTACATTTTATATATTTGTTTTTTATCTAGGTAATTTGTATGCAAATTCTAATGATCTAGAAATTAAAAAACTTGCAGAGCTAATTCATCTAGAAAAGGTTCGTATTGAGCAAGCAAAACTTAATTGGGCATATGAAAAGAAGCAAATAGAATTTCAGATTAAAATTGCTAAAGGTGAGCTTAATTCACTGCGGGATCAGCGAAAGCTGGTCCTTAAAAAATTAAAAGAAATTGAAGCTCAATATGCAGAAGTTAATGATTTAGTATCAAAACTTGATCAAAAGACAGATGCTTTTAATACTGAATTAGACGAGGCCCTGTTAACGATTACATCATTTAGTAAGTTTATCCCTAGTGCACTTAAAAAAGAAGTAGATGAGAAAGTCTCTCAAGCGTTGGAAGCACTTAAAGCCAAAAATTCATCTTTTAAACTTCAGGCTTATCGCTCTTTAGCACTTGCTTACATAGAGCTAGGAAGGTCTACTAACCGAACACAATCAATTATAACGCTTACAAATGAACGGATTGAAGTAGATATTTTCTTTTTAGGGATTTACCAAGGATACTTTGTTAGCTCAGATCAAAAACATGCAGGTATTATTTGGATTGATGAAGATGCTAATGAGATCATTATCCCTACTCCTGAGTATATGACATTATTTAAGCATGCTATTAAACAGGTTGACCAACAAGGTGAACCAGCCTTACTCTATTTGCCTGTAGAGGTCAGAAAATGAGTATACGCTATTTATATATCATCTTTATTTCTCTTAATCTTTTCTCGAGTGAAGTAGGTGAACAAAATCTGTTAGAAGAAAAAAAACGTCTACAAAAAGACTTGCAAGAAGAGTTAGCCTCTCTTAAGAAAAGCTATCTAGATCTAATCTTAGAACAAAATGAGCACCGGGAAAAACTTCATGAAGAGTTAGAAAATATCGCTAATGAAAAGCATACTTTTATTCAAACTATTCAAGATAATACGCTTAAAATGAATCATTTATTAAGTGAAATTCCAAGGAGTAAAATAGCTTTAAGTAGTAAAAAATCAGACCTACAACTATATCATTCTCTATTGATTGATTGCCGTCGTGAGTTACCGGCTGATGTAGGCTTTTCTTCTCCAGAGCTAGAAACTCTTTATGATAAGTTTGATAATGGTAAAACCGTATTTTCTGATTTAGATAGATGTTACCAATATATATATAAAAATAGTAGAAATATTTTACTTTATCCTCAAGATTTTTTGTCTATGGATGGTCATGTTGTTAGTGGGGAAAGTATATCTTTCGGTTTATCAGAGCAATATTTGGTTGGTGAAAATATAGCCGGTTGGCGTATTGAATCTAATTCCCATAATATTCCAGAAATTTATCCTCTTGAAGGAGATTTTAAGGTTTTCGATAATAATTCATCAGGTGCTATATTTTTACCTTTTGATTTATCACAAAAATGGAAGACTTATGAAGCTCCTGATACATCTCTCTACGGGTACCTGAAACGTGGAGGATTGATAGTATGGCCATTAATCACTCTAGGAATGCTTACCTTAGTTATTTGTGCTTATAAAAGTATATATTTATGGCGGATTCAAGTTAATTTCGATTCTAATGCTGAAGAAACAGTTAAAAAGCTATCAATAGATAATATTGAAGCTGAAGAATTTGTCTCCTCATTAAAAAGTTATGATGCTGAAATCTTGAAAGCAGGCGTTCGCTATGCCTTTCATGGAGATGACGTTGCTGAAGAAGCTATGAATGAAGTTATTCTTCGCAATATTTCACAACTTGAAAAAGGATTGGCATTTATCTCCTTAACGGCAGGAGTTGCGCCACTGTTAGGGCTTTTAGGGACGGTTATGGGGATTATCAAAACATTCCAACAAATTGCTTATTCTGCCGACTCTAAATCCAGCCAAATGGCTGAAGGAATCTCTGAGGCCCTTATTACAACTGAGTTAGGCCTTATTGTGGCTGTGCCAGCATTCATTTTGTATGCTATACTTAATCGACGCATGAAAATTATAGTAAATGCTTTAGAGAAGGCTATGCTTGGATTTTTAAATGGTATAAAATTAAAAGAGGTGATGAAGTGAGCCTCTTGCATGATACATGGAACTTTTGGACCCAGGCAGGCTGGTTTGCTTATCCATTATTAATGTTATTCTTTTTTACATGGGGAGGGATGATAAATTTGTTCTTTAAACTAAGGCAGGCAAATTTTCGTTCAACATATTTTCAGCATGGCTTACGTCAAAAATTAGATCAAGGTGATTCACATAATAATGTGAGAGAGTGGCTTTTAACACATCAGGGGATAATTCCTGATGTCGCCTCTTATGTTTTTGAAGGGAAAGATAAAGAACAATTTGATCGACGGTTTGAAGAAGCACTAGCGGGCGAGTTAAAGCCGATTCGTAAGGAATTCAGTTTATTGGCAGTTTTGGTGAAATGTGCTCCTCTGATGGGGTTATTAGGAACAATTTCTGGTATTGTTGAGGTCTTTTACCAATTTGACTCACTTGGTGGTATTGAACTTATGTCTGCCGGTATTGCACAAGCACTTTTTACTACCAAGTTAGGCTTATTTATTGCCATTCCAGGTGTTTTTGCTATTTCATTTCTTAAACAGCGTTACAAGAAAATTTACTTTGACCTTTTGGGAGTACGCTGTTATTTGAAGCGGTTAGCAATGGAGGTACCATGAAACGAACCTTATATTCTCAACGTATCGAAGAGGAATCAAATTTTATCGATATGACACCATTGATTGATGTTGTTTTTATATTGTTAATTTTCTTTATTGTTACCGCTGTCTTTACACCAGATAAAGGGATTGACTTGGACCGTCCAGATAGTAAATCTGCTGCTGTAGTTAAATCACAATATATAACTATTAGTGTTGATGTTGACCAAAAAATATATATAGAAGGAAATCCAATTCATCTTAATGACCTTCGTTCTTTTTTGAAAAGAAATATTAGTAAAGAAACAGTTTTATATATTTCATTAGACCAATCTTTGCCAGTATCAGTCCTATCTGAAGTTATGGATGAATGCCGCTTGTCTGGTATTGAAAAAGTTAGTTTGGCTACGGAGTAATAGTATGGAACAGAATTATGATCTATATATAAAGAAAAACTCTGAATATAAACGAAGAACACTATTTTTGTCTACTATTTTCTTTTCACTCTTTTTTATTGGAGTACCTCTTGTTTCTTCAAAAAAAAATACTGAATCTAAACCCTATCACTTTAATGACGATATTGTATACTTTGAGCAGTTAAAAGAAAAATCCCAAAAAGAAGCTAGAGAAGAGAATGACTATATTTTCGAAAAAATATATATACAGGATAATTATACATTGACTCAAGTTCCATTAATTGCACCACAGCTTGATTCTAATTTTTTGTCTCTAGAAATTTACGATACACAAGGTCTTGCTGTCACTCTGGAGCATGAGGCTACTGCAGATGATAGTCATAATAAACCTATACTTTCAAAGCAGAGTCAGTCTTCAAAAGAAGCAAAGGTAAATATACCCAGCCAACAAATGATCTATGATAAAGATATGGTAGACGTTGCTGCTAAACGTTCTTCTGGAAGTTATCCTCGTTACCCACGTTTAGCCTTGCGAAAGAAGCAGGAAGGCCATGTGAAAATTTCTTGCATTGTTAAAAAAAATGGTCAATTAGATCAATTAGAAATTATTGAATCTTCACCAACAGGTGTCTTCGATGCGGTTAGTTTGAGGGCCTTCAAGCAATGGCGATTTACACCAGCACAAAAAGATGGCGAATTTGTAGATCAAAAACATTCGATTACTTTTAATTTCAATTTAAATTGAAATTTTAAATGTCTTCTGGGAGGATGAAAGTCTTTTTATTACATTCAGGAAGGGAGTTTAAGAATGTTTTACCATATCCTGTATGAACAATTCTACGGTCGAGAATTGTTACAACTCCTGTATCATTTTTAGAACGTATCAGCCTACCAAATCCTTGACGAAATTTTAATACAGCTTCTGGTAAAGTATGATGTATAAATGGGTTTTTACCTTGATCACGGAGGTTCTCATGAATTGCTTTAGTTAAAGGATGTGAGGGAACTGAAAAAGGTAATTTGGGAATGATTACATGGCTCAAGGCTTCTCCAGGTACATCAACCCCCATCCAAAAACTATCTGTTCCAAATAACACAGAGTCTGTGTTTTCTTTAAATTTATGTAGCATCTCTGTTCGCTGTAAACCCCGTCCTTGAATAAATAAATCGATTCCAGTTCTTAAGAAAAAGTCTGACATTAAATCACCAATTAATTGCATGAATGTATAACTTGTGAATAGCACAAAGGCTTTTCCATTCGTTTTTAGAATTAATGCTTCGATATATGGTATGATTGCATCAGGTAGTTCTTCTGATCGAGGGTCTGGAATCGGTGCATCCTTATGAGGAATATATAGTTCTACCTGTTTTTTGTAGTTGTATGGACTATCGAGGATTAAAGTTTCAGATTCAAAGCATCCTAGCCGATGTAAAAAATAATCAACTTCTTTATTAATCGCAATGGTTGCACTCGTCATTAAAACAGGAAAATTTTGCCCAAACAAAACTTCTTTTAAGACATGTCGAATTTCCACTGGAACTGCTTGCATCGCAACATGTTGACGGTCTCTACCAAAACGCTCAAACCAATACACATGTTTGTCACGAGTCATTTGTAGAATTTCATCCATTCCATTTCGTATTTGCTGGATTCTTTCTCGAATCACATCAAGCTCTCGTTTCAAGTCTTCATGCAAATCGTAATCGTTTTCAGTCGTGACTATTTTGAGACGTTTTATTAGTTCGCTTAAAGGTCTAAATAGGTTATTGGGTATATGGCCGGGTGTATAATATCCTACTGTACTTTCAGAATAAGCGTCTAGCCATTCTTGAAATTGTTTAAAGAAAATTGAAGTTGAACTATGTGCGTTTGTTACTGCTTGATGTAATTCATTGTCTGAAACCTTACTAACAAGCCCTTTACCCGATCTAGAATGCTTCAGTTTATTTAACTGAAGAACAAGAGAGAAACTAGAAATACGAAGACCTAGGTGTATAGAAGCCACTTGCTCAAAAGTATGTGCCTCATCTATAATCAGAGCGCCATAGTCCGGCAAAATAGAGCTTTGATTATTAGATTCCATACGCATGGCTAAGTCTGTGCACAATAAGGCATGGTTTGCGACAATGATATCTGCTTGAAATAAAGCCTTACGTGCCTTGGCAAAAAAACAATCAGGAGATTTCTTACGCTCCATTGGGCAAACGCCGACCTCACTGCATACACTTGACCATATTGTAGCATTAGGTGTAAAACCAAGGTCACTCTTGGTTCCATCTTGCGTGCGTTCAGACCAAGACGAGATTCGTTCAAACTCGTTTTCTTCTACTAGACCTGGCAGGTATTCATCTCCTGAAACAATGCAGTTACCAAGCCTATGTAAACAAAGGTAATTTTCACGACCTTTAGCAAGCTCAGCTCTAAAATTAATATCCATCAAGGCTTGTAGAGCTGGAATGTCTTTGTGAATAAGTTGTTCTTGAAGTGCAATCGTATGTGTAGAGATAACAACTGGCTTATTACTTTGAACAGCATGTAGGATTGCTGGGACTAAATAGGCAAAACTTTTCCCCACACCCGTTGGAGCTTCAACTGTGAGATGTTTGCCTGCTTTTAAGCAATCAACAAATTTTTCCGCCATTGCCAATTGTTGAGGGCGTGGCTCATAACTGTGCCCTTTCCCGTTAAAAAGCCCTTTTAAAGGGCTATTATTCCCTAAGAAGTCCTGTACCCTCTCAAGAATGTCAATGGATTCTTCTTCTGATTCTAATTGATCAAAAGAGGGAATAAATACATCATAGATATCTTCATTAATTGGGGAATCAGACAAGCCGATGGATCCTATCTTTTATTGAATCTGATAGAGCTCTATTTGGCTTCTCAGTGATTTTAGTCTGGTTTTAAGAATTCTTACTTCAGAAGCATTCTCTGGGTTGTTATCAAGGCTATCTATATATGCTTGAACTTCTGCTTCTACAACTTTCATATCTGCTACATAAGTCGCTGGGTCTTTTACTTTTCGTCTTTTTAGAATATTTTTAATTGAATTCAAATGTTTTTGGTAAGGGCTTAAATTTATCTCTTTTGGCTTGGGTTGTTCTTTTTTTACTGTTTCCGCTGGTGGTTCAGGTTTAGGCTGAGAAGAGTTTATAATTGCTATAACGGCAAAAGCAAAGATAAAAAATCCAAACATACATGCCGTGATAATGAGTGCTACTGGAACACTTTTTTGACGATTTACTTCTTCATGTCTGAGGTGTAGTTTTAAGCTTGTTACAGTTTTACTCTTAACATGAGGTGTAGAGCTACTTTTACTACGTTTTATTTTCTTTTTAGGATTAACAATTTCTCGCTCTTGTTGAGCAATCGCTGCTTTTTCTTGTGTTTTCTCCACAATCAAAGAGGCATCAACAACCTCTAGTTCATCTTGAATTTCTATCGTAAGAGGCCCCGCCTCAGATTCATTATCAGCTTGGCTTATTGATTCTTCAGAAATATCAGGTTGTGCAATTGGTACGTCAGGTTGTGCAATCGGTATGTCAGGTTGTGCAATTGGTACGTCAGATTGACTCGTTTTATTTTCTGTAGCATCTAAAGAAAACTCCTCTAAGTTGAAGTCGTCAAGTGGATCTTTTGTAAGTATTTCTTGGTTTTGTTGAGGGGGTTCTTTTTGTTTCATAGAAAAATTGAAGTCTTCTAAAAAGTCTAAAGTTGTATCAAACTTTTCTTTTTCTGTTAGGGCTCTTTCTTGAGGCTCCGTTTGTTCTTTTACAGAACCAAACTCAGCATCAAAATCAAAATCAAGATCAAAAGATTTTTTCGACATTAAAGCTATTCCCTAAACAATTTCAAACTTATAGATACCTAATTAGAATACCAAAAAAAAACCGATTTACAATATTTGTAAATCGGTTTATAAGTAATTGGTTGATTGAGACTTAGTTCGTTTTACGTTGTTTTGCCTTCCATGCGTCATAGGCTTCTTTAGAAAATTTATCTATTTTGAGGCGTGTATCTGTTTTCTTACCTTTATCAAGTAATACGAGCACTGTTTCATTAAGTGCATTTACATCTAGGGCAAATGACAGCGTGTTTTTTCCTGCTTTTGCCTTAAAAACACCACCCTTAGTTAAAATTTGAGATTTAGGAAAAGTTGGGTAATAGGTTAATCGGTAAGTCATACCTAAGATTGGGTCATAAACAGTTGAATCTTTCTTGAGGATGAATGGTTCAGTAGCTGCACGAGCAATTGAAATTTGTGGAACTCTTTTTTTGACCTTTTGCCCACCAAGGTTTACTTCTTCTTCTACAATATCAACATTTGTGATTGTATAGTTCGTACCAGCAATTTTCTTACCCAAAGAGTATCTTCTTTGTTTGCGAGTTTTTGTATCTTCGATGTAGATACTCCAACGGCGCTTATCATTTCCAGCAGTATTAACTGATTTAAGTTTTAGCGGAACTGGGCTACCTTTAGTTTCGACAACTTTGATTAAGCTAGCCATAATTTCTGCTTCTTTTTCCAATTGCTCCTGTTTTACTTCTTCCATCTCAGAAGTATTTAAGTAGTCGGCTAGAAAAGGGGATTCATAATCATATAGTGAACCAAAATCTAAGAGTCTTGGCTGTTTGTTTTTAGCATAAACATAAACTGGTGGGTCAAATAAAGTTCCAGGACCACGAGTCTCTAATTGATCAAAGTAATGTGGTGTTTGTTCAAAGATTTTTGGTGGGCGTGAATACCTAGAATAAATCTTTGGGGAACCTGTAACGCTCTTTTCGGACCAAGAACCACCCGTATAGGGAGGTAGCCATAAACGGTCATCTGCAGCCAAAACCACAGCATTAAATTCTGCTTCTGAAATTGGTTCAATTGGTTTTCGAGGACGCTTAAGCATTTCCTCTTCAATTTTTTCAAGTTCTACAATCAATTCCTTAGTTTCTTTATAGGAGTTGATTTGATTAATTAAAACTACAACTAAAAGAATGAGCATGAACACCAGTATGATTCGGTCTAAGTATGTCATGCATAATCGCATAAAGTTTTTCATAAGATAATTACCTAGGATAATAAAGTTTTTTTATCAATTATACTTTGTAAGGCACAAAATTATCATGTCAAAACATAAATTTCAAGGAGAGTTTTGTGTTAAAGGTCAAAACTCTTTCTTAATTCTTAGCGAGTTGCCCAAATAAAGCCCCTTAAAGCAATTTCTGCAGCTACCGGGAATTGCTCTATATATTCTTTTATATCATGCCCTAAAGCAGAATAGAAAACTTTTCCATTGCCCCAATTTTTAGTCCAAACCACTGGCATGGTTACTGTTTTTCCTTCATGATTATATTGGGTCTCAGCTAGTATTTCAATACTTGGATCTACCTGCATGTAGTACTGCTCTGAATCATAATCAAAGCTCTCAATGTTTCGTACAATAGGGTGATTCATGTCTATAATGTCAACTTTGTAAGGGCCGACATGTGGATGTCCAAGGAACTGTCCACCCACCATCCATTGAAAAGATACATTTCCACGAAAGGCATCACCCATACCCCCGTGGACTCCTGCTAAGCCTACACCACTTTGAATCGCTGTACTTAAGTTATTGAATTGTTCTTTTTCTATTTGCCCCATTGTCCAAAAAGGAATAATTACATCATAGGTTAATAANTTTTCTGCATCATTTAAACAATCTAAATTATCATAACTTTCAACTTCATAACCATTTTCAGTGAGCATACTTTCGAATAGTTCTGCAAAACCTGTTGGGTTGTGGCCATCCCATCCACCAAAAAAAATAAGTGCCTTTTTCATTAATGTTCCTTTATACAAATTTATTCAAATGAACCATTTAGTTTCGTTACCGGCATAATTGCAGGCTGTTTACATGTAGTTTCTAGTTTTATCAATGTAGCTGTTTCAACTGCTTTATCAATTGACTCCATAACCTCTACAACATGGGTTACGAGTTCAGCACTGCAGCGGTGAGGACGATTGTTCTCTATAGCGTCAGCCATATCTGCAACACCTAAGGTACGAGCATTATCACAGTTTTTATAAAGTACTGGATAAGTTTGTTGGCCAGTTTCGCGATTACCAAGTTTTATTTCACCTCCAAAGCCGTTGGGATCTGGAATCTGCAAGGATGCTTCAGTTCCATTTAAGACAATATTGGGAAGCTTTGGGCCAGCAACTACATCAAAGGAAGTAATTAAGGTTATTACAGCATCGTTGGCGAATTGTAAATTCGCTGTATAATGAGTTGTTACATTAACTTCTATTGTATCTCCATGACGAGATTCAGATGTACAGGTTCTATGTTGTTGAGCAATATTACCAATTGCTTGTACCGTTTTTACTGGTCCAAGCATATTAATCAACGCGGTTATATAGTAAGGACCCATATCCCATAAGGGGCCACCTCCAGGCTGATAATAAAATTCTGGCGCTGGGTGCCAAGATTCATGGCCTCCACAAGTCATAAAGGCAAAGCCATTTGTAATTGTTCCCAAATAACCATCTTCAATGATACGACGACAAGCTTGGTGGCTTCCTCCCAGAAAAGTGTCAGGAGCTGAGCCAATTCGTAAGCCTTTAGATTTTGCCAGATCATTGAGCTCTTTTGCTTCAAAAACTGTCATGGTAAAAGGTTTCTCACTGTAAACGTGTTTGCCATTCTCAAGGCAATGTTTTCCCACTTCATAGTGAGCCGCTGGAATTGTTAGGTTAATAATTAATTGTATTTCAGAATGAGAATACATTTCTTCTAGAGTAATCGCTTCAACTTCATGCTCTTCTGCTTTCCCTTGTGCTTTCTCCATATCCAAATCACTACAAGCAACTAGGTCTATAGCTGATAATTTTTTGCTATTCGTAAAATAAATTTGGCTAATATTACCACATCCAATAATTCCAACTTTCATATCTCTTTCTCCAATTATATGCTATTAATTTTCATGAATAGCTTTACATTATAGGTAATAGAATATTTATAAAATAGAAATTTATTTCAAAAACATGGATAATTTTGTCATTCATGCGGGGGCAATGACTCGCCGTTTTCCTAGCTTGACTCAGGTGCGTAACATTGGATATGAAAAAGAAAAACATTGGGTAATTCGCAATACATTTAATTCGTTTAATTTTTCAGTGATTTTGTCTGGTCGAGGCTTCTTTGAATATAAGGGGCATCTCTATGAAGTAAGAAGTCCTTGTGTTATTTATCAAATGCCTGAGGAAAAAGTGCATTATGGCCCTTATGAAGGTGAGCATTGGGAAGAACTATTTTTCATATTCTCAAGCTCGGATATAACTCTATTCAATTCGATGAATTTATTTTCTTATGAACAACTGATTTATCAGTTTGATTTAACCTCTACGCTGTTAAATCATATTAAAAAATTTCTCAAACAACTAGTTGAACAACCTGAAAATGGTGATTGGGTTGATTTACAAGTCCAACAACTGTTGATTGAAATTTTTAGCAGCCGTCGTTCAATTAAAAGTAATTTAACTATGGACAAGGTTTTGAAAATTAAAAAAGAAATTGAAGATTATTTTGAAACTCAACTTGATCTAGAGTCGATTTTACAGGAAGCAAAGATGAGTTTGTCGACATTTCATCGTTACTGGAAACAAGTTTCAGACCACAGCCCACATCAATATCAACTAAGCTTACGGATACAAAAAGCACAGCGACTTTTGGCAGAAACCAACCTACGTATTAAAACAATTGCCACTGAAATTGGGTTTGATGATCCATTATATTTCTCTCGGTGTTTTCGTAAACAAACTGGTCTAAGCCCAAAAAAATATCGGCTTCGTAACTACCCTCGCTTTATGGATTGGAAGTCATAAGTTGGCAAACAAGACCCTTTCATAAAAAGTAATCCTTTCACCTCTTGCAAACATTCTAAAGTTTGCTAAATTAATTGTTTACGATTTTTTGGCATATTTTTGTCTAGAGCTTTTACGACCCTTAAATAGAGAGTCAATGCTCATATAAAAATCTGTGAACTGATTTAACTCTATATGCCGAATGGCAACTATTTAATAATGAACCAACGCTTGGTTTCTAAGGAGAATATAAGCATGGCACAAATTGATTTTGGTGGCGTAGTTGAGAACGTTATCACACGTAAAGAATTTCCTGTTGAGAAAGCCCTAGAAGTACTTAAAAATGAAGTAATCGCAGTAATTGGTTATGGTGTACAAGGTCCTGCTCAAGCACTAAACATGAAAGATAGTGGTTTTAATGTAATTATTGGACAGCGTCAAGGTAGCAATAGCTGGGACCGTGCAGTAGAAGATGGCTGGGTTCCTGGAGAAACTCTTTTTTCTATTGAAGAAGCTTTTGAAAAAGGTACAATCATTCAGTATTTACTTTCTGATGCAGCACAAAAATCTCAGTGGGATAATGTAAAGCAATATCTGAATGCTGGTGATGCATTATACTTCTCTCATGGTTTCTCAGTTGTTTATAAAGATCAAACTGGTGTTATTCCACCAGAAAACGTAGATGTAATCCTATGTGCACCTAAAGGTTCTGGTACCTCTGTACGTCGTAATTTCTTGGCTGGAAATGGTATCAATTCTTCTTTCGCTGTTCATCAGGACGTAACTGGCCGTGCGGAAGAGCGTGCAATTGCTGTTGGTATTGCAATTGGTTCTGGTTACCTATTTCCAACTACTTTCGAAAAAGAAGTACACTCTGACCTTACTGGAGAGCGTGGTGTATTAATGGGTGCACTTGCTGGTATGATGCAAGCTCAGTACGAAGTATTACGTGCTGGCGGTCATACGCCTTCTGAAGCATTTAATGAAACAGTAGAAGAGCTAACTGAGTCTTTAATCAAACTAGTTTCTGAAAATGGTATGGATTGGATGTATGCAAATTGTTCAACTACTGCACAGCGTGGAGCTTTAGATTGGAAACCAAAATTCTACGAAGCAACTAAACCTGTTTTCCAAGATCTATATGACTCCGTTGTTGATGGTTCTGAGACTCGTCGTGTTATCGAATCTTGTTCTGATGATGATTACAAAGCTCGTCTACAAGTTGAGTTAGACGAAATGGGTAATAGCGAACTATGGCAAGCTGGTAAAGCGACTCGTTCACTACGTCCAAACGAAGATGCACGTGAAATCACTGCAGAAACTGCTGGTGTTAAAGGTCGTGCTTCTAACTAAATATAGATTTAGTTGACAAAGCTTTAAAAGCCTCCGAAATTTTCGGAGGCTTTTTTTATTTCCATTCGTGTTTTTTAAACTAGGCTTTTATGCGTAATGAATATCACTTAGGAAATAAAAATGCATACTATTTTTGATGAAGTCGACTATGGACCATTGGCACAGCTTTTGGGTAAATGGATTGGGACGAAAGGCATTGATAAAGCACCAGATAGCGATGCACAAGATGATCTCAATGAATATACTGATGAATTAACCTTTAGTTTGGCTGGTCCTGCTGAAAATGCTGAAGAGCAAGAACTTGTTGCTCTTCGCTACCACCACCTTGTTCGTAAAAATGAAAATGGATTGACTTTTCATGATCAAATTGGGCATTGGATCTATGAACCTTCTACAGGTTTAGTGATGCACTCTTTGACAATTCCACGTGGAGTTTGTGTATTTGCCGGAGGAACCTACGATGACTGTGATGGAATCGCAACATTTCGGGTTTCAGCAGAGATTGGGTCTGATTCCTATGGTATCATACAGTCTCCTTTTATGTTAGAAAAAGCACGAACTACATCTTTCAGAATGACGATGAAAGTTAAAGGGAATACTTTGTCATACAAAGAGGTTACCATGCTCCGTATTTACGGTAAAGACTTTACCCACTCTGACCAAAGTACACTTCATAAAGTAAGCTACGACCTAGATTAGTGAATACGGGTGTAGGGGAGCGCTTTTCGTATACTAAGAAGATCTTGATAACGCCATTTACGTTTTTCAATATATAAGTCTTCAAGTTTACTTAAATGTTTCCAATTTATAGATTGGATACTCAATTCTGTATTTTCTAGGTGAAGTCTTTTCAGGGATAATAATGGTTCCCAATTTATTTTGTTAGGTGAGACCTTGGTATTTTTTAGGGATAGTTCTTCTAGCTGAATAAACTTAGATAAGGAGTCTGGGCTCAGTATAATTGGGGTAAAACTCAAGTCGATGTTTTTCAAATTTAACTGGTATTCTTTAACTGCTGGAAACGATACAAGTTTTGTGTTTGCAAAATTTATACTTTGGATATATCGAAGTTTGAAAAACTCTTTTGATAAGGATTTTATAGGAGAGTTGGATAAATCAATAATTTCAAGCTTTGGTGTATGCAAATCTGAAATATCCTGGATAGTAGTTAACCTTGTATGATTCAGTAATATTGTCTTTAAACTTCTAGTATTCTTTAAGGATAACTCACGAATCGGATTATTGCCTAAAGCTAAATATTCAACTGTACTATTGTCTAAAATCAGATTCGTTAATAGATTTTTTGACAAGTCGATTTGTTTAAGCATTAATGGTTTTAGCCAAGTTTTTGGGATTTTCTTAATATTATTTGAGCTTAGCTCCAAAGAATTAAGCTGTGTAAGTAAAACATCCTTAGGTAAATTATTAAGTAAATTGTTGTTTAAAGAAAGCTTTCTTAGGGAGGGCAGATCCAATGGAGGAATCTTGTTTATTTGGTTAAAAGATGCATGAAGTTCTTCTAGGTTGGGGAGATTTAAAAATACATTGGGCAACAGTTTAATTTCATTTCGAGTTAACACAATAGATTTTAGGCTGTCTAAAGCTTTTTCAGCAATTTGGATCTCAATTAATTGGTTATGACCAAGATATAAATACTCTAGCTGCTTAAATTCCCCAGCATCAATCGTTAGTTTTTGCAATTTGTTATAATTTAAGTTCAGACTTTTTAGATTTAGTAAAGAAATACCCTTAGGTAGTTGTTCTATTTTATTTCCAGCAAGGTTTATTGTTTTTAAATTGTTTAGAAGAGAAAGCTGTACTGGAAATTCTTTTAACTTATTACCTGATAAATCAACATCCTCTAGTTGATATAATTCAGCGAAAAGATTTTTTGTATATTCCAACTGATTGTTTTTGAAAACTAAAACTTTCAATGAATTGGGAAGAATTTGACTATCAGCTGAAATACTTTTAAGTGGATTTTGACTGAAGTCTAAGTAGGTAAGTTTAGAAGCTTTTGTTAAAGTACTGGGAAAATCTATTATTTGATTGACTCTTAAATTTAAATACTTCAAATTTATTAGTGAGTCACTTTGTAGCCAGGATATATTTCTTAGATAATTGTAAGAAACATCTAAGCTTTCAATTTCTTTTAACATAGAAAAGGAAGGAGGTAAGCTCTGAAGCTCATTGTTGTTTAGCTTCAGAACTTTTAACTTTTGTAGATCTCCTATTTGGGCCGGTATTTCTTTTAGCTGGTTATAGCTTAGGTCTAATTCTTCTAAATTTGTTAAAGACCATATCTCTTTGGGTAGCTCTCTTAGATCCAAATTGTTTAATGAAAGGCGCTTTACCTGCTCCTTCTGAGCAATTAATTGCTGCATGTATGCTTCCATGTCTGTTTGGCTTTGGCTTGGACTTGGCTGTTGTGAAAAAATTATACCTATGAGTGACTGAAAAATTAGGAAATATATGAGCTGTTTACTAATCATTTTTCAACTTTCCTTTGTAAACCTGAGTCAGCTTGACAGTAAATGAGGGGTCTAGTGGGTTATCACTTATATCTAAATAAACTAACTTTGAATATATCTTTTCATCCAATGACCTAATTTGATTACCAGCTAGACTTAATCGTTTTAGGCTTGGAAAAAAATGAGAATCAAAGTCTTCGAGAAACAATAAATTATTTTGATCAATTTTTAAGTTTTCTATTTCGTTTAATGGAGGTAAAATAGAAAAGATTTTATTCAAATAAAGATTTTGTACATACAGTGATTTTAAACCTTTTGGAAGGTGCTTTAACGAAGACTTTATGCTAGGTTCATTTTTACTTAGATTTAAAATTTTTAAGTTTGTGAGCTCACTATAACTCGCAGGGAGTTCATTAATCTCGTTCTCACTCAGATCTAAGCTTTTTAATTTTTGCCATTTTCCTAAGTTAGGCGCCATGTTTGTGAAATGGTTTGATTTCAAATCTAATGAAATAATAGATGTTTTTGCAAATGCAGGCATTTCTTGTAAGTGGTTATGTGAAAGGTTTAGTTTCTGTAGCGTCGGACTGATTTCCCCTGTTAAAAAAGTTATTTGATTACTCGACAAGTTTAGGTTTTTTAGTTGTGGTAAAGCATTTAGTTTCACAGTTCCGCTCAATCTGTTATTACTTAAATTGATTAGTTGAATATTAGGTAAAGTATAAAGTTCTTCCCCAAAGCTAGCAAGGTCATTGAATGATAAATCAACTCTTTCCAAACTTGTGAGTTTATGGAAATCTGTCCCTAATTCTTCTAGTTTATTATTTCTTAAGCTCAAATAACGAAGGCCATGAAGTTTTAATAATGCAGGAGGGATTTCTTTAAGACCTAAATTTGATAGATTACAGACTAAAGAAGTATCAGCCATTGCCTCCCAATGAGTGATGCGATCTTGAATGATTTGTTCATCTGTTCTGAAGAAAGGTTTGACTTTTATAGTTCGATCCCATACTGCCAAAGGTGCCGAAACAGTTCTGTATTGCTTACCGTCCCAAAGAGTGAAGCGCATCATTTTACCAGTAAAAGGGATTCGTACTAAAAAATATTGAGCAAGTGTTTGTAGTTCATATCGATTAGCTGCAACTAATATATCTCCTGGTTTTAAATTTAAATATGACAACGCTGGGTCAATCGCAGTGAGCTCAACACCGCTAGAAGGGGGAACCTTAGGAACTTTAAAATAATGTTTTCCATTAGGAAAAATCAATTCTTCTAATCGTTTAATTGCATGTTGTAGCTGTTCGTTTGTAAACTCTGAATTTGTATAAGTTTTCTTGATTAAACCAATAATGAATTGTTGGTGTTCCTGATCAAAATTGATACCTGCATCTTTTAGCCAAAAGTCTAGCATGTCTTGTTGAAATGGATATGCCTTTAGCAGAGCCTGATACCACTGCAGAGCAAAATCTTCTTTACCTGTATTTTTATATGCATTTGCTAGTGTCAAACGACCGTAATATTCATTCCAAAGAGACAAAGACTCGATGGTGTTGTCGATCGCTTCTTGATTCTTTTGCTTTATTAAGTGTTCAAAATACCACTCAATTAAGTCAGGAGCATCCCTTGGGTCAAGCCCTGCAACAATTGCTTTTTGAATTGCGGGTATTGCTTTAGCAGGTTGTTGTCCCAGAATTGCTTCTCTAGCAAGTAATATTTGGTCTGTTGGTGAGATGGTGCCCCTTAGTTCATATATTGAGTTTGGAAACTTTTGTTGAGACTTTACAAACCAAGAAACATTACGGATGAGTCCCGGGTAGCGTTTTAACAGGTTCTGTTGTTTTTGGCTTAATTTATTTGGACTAAGATGAGCCTTACGCGCCAATAACTCAAGCGAGTTGGGCTGATAGGATAAAAGTGAATCGATATTATCTGATGTGATATTTTCTCGTAGTTGTATTTGATAGTTTGTTCCTATAAGCCTTTCGGGGGAATACCAAATTGCTATGTTTTTGTGTAAGTCTTTTAAATCTGCAGTAAAAGGTTTTTCTTCAACTATAGTCTTTAAAATTGCAGCTTGATTCTGATATGGAGATATAGGACTGATATCTTCAGCTTTTATTCTTGCATCCTCAATCAAGCGAGTCAATTGCTTGCTATTTAATATGTTTATTAGGTAAGGAGAATTTTTAAATAATTGGATTGCTTCAAGGATTGTTGCACGGTCTAAATGTTTGCTGTTTATTTTTTGTTGCAGTAATACGTAAGGAAAAAGGTCTAATTCACCATAGCTCCTTAAAATAGAGTTATTATTGGGTGCAAAGGTAATTAAGTGGCAAATATGTCTTTGAAATTGCGCGCTAAAATCTCCAAGACTCAGAGGCGCAAAGCTTAAGTTTGCAAAAGCATCTTGATGAATAAAATAATTTGTTGGTAAATTTAATATATTACTTACCGCATCTGGGTTTAATGCCTTATCAGGGTATAACTGATCCCAAAGCCCAATGAAATATTTATTTTCAATTAGAATCTGTTCAGGTAGTTCCTTGAGTAAAATCTTTCTTGAAGGTGGGTCTTGATAAAATAGAGGAGCCCAACTCTCATCTTGATAGTTCTTGCGTTTTTTTATTTCTTCTAGCAAGGCACTACTGCGTTTTCCATCAAAAGCAATAAGTTTTAATTTAGTCTTAAATTTTATAAATAGAAGACTATTTTCTTCTGGGTATAAATCAAAATTCCTAGATGACAAAAGGTGTAACAATTTATGCCAATGGCTAGATGAGTTTGAGTCCACTTTTATTAGGTCTTCTCTGCCAGTTAAATAAAATTGAATTTGTTGAGCTAAGTAGACTTCAGAGTGAACATCATTTTGATATTTTTTAGTTGTCAATTTTAGAGCGAATGCCAGGTGCATTGTCATTCTATTAAGTAATTGACGGATATCAAAGAAGCGTCCAGACGATTCATGTAAAGCAAAAGTTCCAATCAACATAGCTGCCTTCGCATGAGCTTGACCATGATTCAAATCGTCTTCAAATAATCCCTCAATCTCTTTGCTATAATTTTGAATTTGTAACCGATTTGCATCTAATAATGCATTGCTCCAAACAAGGTCGACATTATATTCTTTGGGTTCAACATTATCAATCAGTTGACTGTACGCATTTGAGTCCCAAGGAGAGTCTAAAACGGTTCCTAAAGAATTAAACTCATTTGTGAATTTTATACTTATTTTATTATCCTTTATGGAGTAATGCGTAAACTTAGATGACTTATATTCTTTAAAGTTTTTCTCTTTTGCATAATATTTCGTTTGGAAGATATCATCAATTATTGAACCCACGATCTTTTGCGTTTCATTTGAATACAATAATTCTAGGAAGAAAACAAAATAAATAATTATAAATAGTAAGTGCTTCATTCTTATTCTACTGTTAGATAGTTCTGTTGAATCTTTGTTATTTTAAATTTCACGCGCTCCATTGGAAGCTTATTATTATATATAAATATTTCAGGTATATTTGCATGTAGGAAATTATGGTAAGAAGAACCTAATAAGCTAGCACCTATAGTAAACTGTATCTTGGAATCTAAAGGTTGCCTTTCGCGGTTTACTGTTCCTTCCTTTGATTGTTGATTATAATGAAGGGAGTAAGTCTTGCTATCAAAGGTAACACCAATGACTGCTTTACGCTTTAGTGGTACAGATAATTCGGCAATAATAACTTCTTCTCCACTTTCATTTGTGAATATAAGTTGTAACAATTGCTCAGTAGAACGATAGCGAAGTATTGTTAGCACCATTGGATCTTTACCTGTGACTTGACCGGAAAATATATCTTGAGGAAAATCACTTTCCATCAATTCAATCATCATTAAAAGAGTAAACTCTCGCCCTCTTCGTTCAAGGTAATTATCACTTTGGTAATATAAATAAGAAGTACCATTAAAAGATAATGTATGTGCCCCATAAAAACCCTTAGAGTTATAGATCGGACTATTTTTTAAAGAATCCTGCAAAAAATTCATAAAGAAGGATCTTTCAGCATTCCAAGCTCTAATCCGCTGATCATCTGTATTTAATTGTTTCAAATTTGCTTTGAAAATACCTTCTTGTTCAAGGTTAGTTCCCCTCCAAATTCTAAGCTTTGTTTCATTTTGTGTTAGATACTCAGTTGTCACAGGCACCCATTCTCGACCACGTGCAACGGGTTGATCCCCCTCGGTCATTGCATATACTGAATGTGCCTCTGAGCTATCTAAGCTATCTTCACTAAAATAAAGTCGATGCTTGAGGTAGATTAATAAATCTGGCACATCAAGTACAGTTAATTGGTTACCTAAATATATTGGGGCATCAATGGGGACTACCTGATTGATCATATTACTAATCTCACGCTCTTTATTTTTAGATACTGATAGTTGCGTAAAGATTGTAGAATTAATGATTAAGTGAAGCGTTACTACCGCTCCCATTGTTCGAAACCACACCGCACGTTTTGGCTTTCTAATCATGATAGATATCGCTAAGAATATGCCAACGCCGAAAGCAGTATAGATTGAAAGTGGAGTATGAGTCTTAAGCAGAGCTCCTAAATAACTAGAGTCCATTCCTGAATATACAATTGCTACAGTTGCGATAGAAAGTGATATGAAAGCTAAAAACTTACCTAATTTTAAAAGTTGTGGTCCATGACGGCGGATTAAAATACGGTAGTTCATTGCAGCCAATACACCTAATAGAGGAGAAAAAATTATAATGTAATTGGGGCTTATGATTGGGATGAACCACATTAAAATAAAAAGAGATCGCGCAATGGTTCTGATAAAAATACAAAGCACAGGGAGTTCTTCAATTGGACGGAATGCCTGACAAAATGCTGGCCAAAGAAAAAAGATCCAAGGAAAGAAAAATAATAGACTAGCAAGAGGGAATAACCATAGGTGCTTGAGGTATTCAACATCTAAAAAATGATTGGTTGGATCCTGAACACTCTCTAAAAGCCAAGTGCGAAGACCATTCTCATGAAGGCAGGCTATTACAATTATCGCTATCATTACGCTCAGACAAATGAGGTGTGCACGGCTAGATAATCGACGATAGATCGTCAAAGGTTTAGGCAACCACAATAATGGGAAATAAAAAATAAAGATCGCAATAAGTCCTTTGCATAATACTGCCAGTAGAACAAGAGATAAGCTCACAATCCAAGCTCTGTACCATCTTTTCTGAATTCGGCCAAACCAATACCAAAACAGCCATGAACAAGACATTAAACCTGAAAAAATAATACCTGAGTACCAGTAGGAAGTATATGGAAGAATAAATACTCCACTACATAAAATAGTTGCAAATGTAATGCCGGCCATATCAGAATTTAGTAATCGCCTCGTCAATATTGAGCAGATTATGGCAATAAATAAAATAGGTATTGCTCCCAAGAGCAGCCTAACCGTAAACTCATTTAAAATGATAAACTCACTTGCAATAGCTAGTATCCATACCAGAATTGGAGGCTGATTGGCTGTATGTCCTAGGAACTCTGTAAAGTATGGGCTTCCCCAAGAAAAGTTTTTGACTGTTAGAAGAAGCATGGCTTCATTATATGAGTATTCAAACAGGCCGATTGAGGGAATGTAAAATATAATCCAGCTAAGAACTCCCGTAAGAAGCCATAAGCTTGGTGCTTTTTTCTCGTAGTAAGGCACGTCGTATCCTAAAAATTGATCTTATTAAACTTGCTCTTAGTTTCGGCTGAAAAATTAAATTTCCAAGAACAGGTTTTGTACTGCCTATATCATTGTTTCAAGCATGCACTATAGTAATAGGGTTTTAACATAAATTATAACCGATAAACAGCTACAGACAAGCAGGATATATCTGAAACTTAATTCATATGGCATATGTTTGTGGCTAAAATTCAATTTGAAGGATATGAAAATGAACCCAGATTTTGAGAAATTTAGTGATGGGCTTGTTCCAGCTATTGCACAAGATTATCAAACAGGTGAAGTTTTAATGATGGCTTATATGAATGAAGAATCTTGGAACTACACACTAGAATCAGGTAATGCGACTTATTGGTCAAGATCTCGTGGAAAGCTATGGAAGAAAGGAGAATCTTCAGGTAATGTCCAGATAGTAAAACAGGTGTTTATTGACTGTGATGCTGATACTATTTTAATTAAAGTTGAACAGGTAGGTGGTGCCGCGTGTCATACTGGACGAGTCAGTTGTTTTTATCATGAAAGAAAAGATGGAGAGTGGGTCACGATATCTGAACCTTTATTTGACCCTGCGGAAGTTTATAAAAAGTAACCGCTTTTCAAATAAAATTGGTTTGAAAAAAAATGTTTTCGTTCTAGTTTAAAATCCCCCGATGCTCGGGTGGCGGAATTGGCAGACGCGTCAGGTTGAGGGCCTGGTGGTGGTTAACACCGTGCGGGTTCGACTCCCGCCTCGAGCACCAAAGCACAAACATTCATGTTTGTGCTTTTTTTATACCTTGTAGTAATCTCGATACCAATTAATAAGGTTTTGCACACCTTTTTCAATCGGTGTGCCAGGATGAAACCCCACATGTTGATTGAGTTTGTCGACATTGGCATAAGTTGCAGGGACATCACCTGCCGGAAGGTCTAAAAAGTTTTTCTTGGCTTTTTTACCGAGAGCTTTCTCAATCACCTCAATTAAATACATTAACTCACAAGGTTCATTGTTACCTATGTTGAAGATTTGATAGGGTGCTTCACTGGATTCTATAGTTGGTTTAAAGCCATCCCAATTGGGATTAGACTTTGCTATTTTAAAAATACAACGATATACGCCCTCAACTATATCATCAATATAGGTGAAATCTCGTTGGCTTTTTCCATGGTTGTATACGTCAATTCGCTCATCATTTAAAATCGCTTTGATGAATTTAAACATAGCCATATCAGGTCGTCCCCATGGACCGTAAACAGTAAAGAAACGCAAGCCTGTGGATGGCAAACCAAACATGTGTGCATAGGAGTGAGCCATCATTTCGTTAGATTTTTTTGTAGCCGCATAAAGAGAAATGGGGTGATTGGTACTATTGCTCTCAGAAAAGGGCATATCACGATTGGCACCATAGACAGATGAGCTTGATGCATATACTAGGTGTCTGACTTTATGTTGACGACAACCTTCTAAAATGTTGGCAAAACCAACTAAATTTGATTGTATATAGCTTTGTGGGTTTTCTCGAGAATATAGAACACCCGCCTGGGCAGCTAAGTTGACCACATAATCAAACTTATATTCTTCAAACAAGGCCGCCATACTTTGGACATCCGCGATATCCATTTGGATGAAGGTGAATCTTGGGTTTACCTGCAATAATTTTAAACGATCTTTTTTTAGCTGTACATCATAATAATCATTCAAGTTGTCAATCCCAACTACGTCAATGTCAGTATTGAATAATTTCTTACAAAGGCTTGAACCAATAAAGCCCGCAATTCCTGTTATTAAAATTTTATCAGCCACAAGTCATTTCCTAAAATTTGATGAATCATCAAAAAGTTCTTATTTTAGCTCTAACCATAACGCCTATTTGTTTTTTTTCTATTTTACTAATTTTAAAAATTAGATTCGAACTACAATTCAAAAAGTCTGAATTCACTTTTGTAAGATTTCCTGATTGACTAACTTGTAACTTTTTCATGTTTAGCTAAAGTTATCTTTTGGGTTTTATACTCAATTTCCCCTATCTTATTATAGGATTTGTTATTTTGAGTGAAATTTGTCTTGGAAATATAGTAAGTGTTCGTCTCTTGAAACGAATTATTTCGTGGGCGCCATTCTGCCCGGGTAGCTCAGTGGATAGAGCAGAAGTTTCCTAAACTTTTGGTCGGAGGTTCGACTCCTCTCTCGGGTACCAATAAATTAATTTTTTTAAAAAAAACTTAAGTTAATATTAAGGACTGTAAAAATGAATGAAGAGCGTAGAAAATTAAATATCGGCCTTGCAGAAATGCTATGTGGCGGAGTAATTATGGATGTTACAAACGTTGAAGAAGCTAAAATTGCTGAGGAAGCTGGTGCAGTTTCTGTGATGGCTTTAGAACGTATTCCTTCAGATATTCGTAAAATGGGTGGCGTTTGCCGAATGAGCGCGCCAGAAATGATTATGGAAATTAAAGAAGCTGTATCGATCCCAGTAATGGCAAAATGTCGAATAGGACACTTCGCAGAAGCGCAAATTCTTCAAGAACTTGGTATTGACTTTATTGACGAGAGTGAAGTTCTTACTCCTGCAGACGAAGAGCACCACATTAACAAATGGGATTTTGAAGCACCATTTGTTTGTGGAGCATGTAATCTTGGTGAAGCATTACGCCGTGTAGGTGAAGGTGCTGCTATGATTCGTACTAAAGGCGAAGCAGGAACGGGAAATGTTGTAGAGGGTGTTCGTCATATGCGTAATCTACAACGTCATATCAAAGCACTTACTGTAATGAGTCAAGATGAGCTTTATGCAGAAGCGAAAAATCTTCAAGCGCCAATTCATCTGGTTCAATATGTCGCAGAGCATGGCAAACTACCTGTTCCAAACTTTGCTGCAGGAGGTGTCGCTACTCCCGCTGACGCATCATTATTAATGCAACTTGGTGCAGAAACTGTTTTTGTTGGTTCTGGTATTTTTCGTTCACAAAATCCAGCTAAGACAGCAAAAGCATGCGTTGATGCTGTTGCTCATTACAATGAGCCAGTAAAGCTTCTTGAAGTATCCCGTGGTATTGGTGAAGCAATGCCAAGTATTTCTATGGAAGAATTAAAAGAGCAAGAAAAATTGGCAGGCCGCGGCTGGTAAAATGGTGTCTATCGTAGGAATTCTCTACTTGCAGGGGTGCTGCGTGCCCCATGAAAAAATTCTCAAAAAGTTGGGCGTAGAAACACGTCGTATTATTTATGCAAATGACCTTGATGGATGCTCTGCATTAATTCTTCCGGGTGGAGAAAGTACCACAATGCTTAAACACATTACCCCAAAATTAGAAGATGCTATTTTAACTTTTGCCAAAGCAAACCCAGTGTGGGGAATTTGTGCAGGAAGCATCCTTATGGCAAAACACGTGAAAAATCCTTCACAAAAATCTTTAGGTTTGATGGACGTAACGATTCTAAGAAATGGGTATGGTGCTCAAAATGAAAGCTTTATACGGAAAATACCGATGAAACTCAAAGAGAATGATACTTTTGAAGGTATTTTCATTCGAGCACCTCAAATCGAATCTATTGGTGATGATGTGAAGGTTTTAGCATTTGATGATGAAGTGCCGGTATTTATTGAGCAGGATCACTTGATGGCAACGACGTTTCACCCTGAATTAGCTAAAGATGATGCAATTCACCGGTATTTTTTGAGTAAAATAGAAAGTTAAGAGAATGGATGAATTAAAGCGAAACGATCTTTGCTGGTGTGGCAGTGGGCGTAAGTATAAGCGATGTCACATGGTGATTGACGCAAACCCATTAGGACAAGGTGGAAGAAGAATCCCAACAAAATCACCTGCAGAAATTGAAGGTGTACGTAAAGCTTCACGTCTAGCGTCTCAAACTTTAGATATGGTTACAGAACGTATTGCACCAGGTGTAACCACAAACGAAATCAACCAATGGGTACATGAATATACACTTGCGCACAATGCCAGACCAGCACCTCTTGGATACAGAGGTTATCCCAAAAGCGTTTGTACCTCTATTAATGAAGTGATATGTCATGGTATTCCACAAGATCGAGTGTTGCTTGAAGGGGATATCATAAATGTGGACGTAACTTCTATTTTAGATGGTTACTATGGTGATACTTCCAGAATGTTTATGATTGGACAGGTAAGTGAAGAGGCCAAGAAACTTGTGGAAGTAACAAAGCAATGTTTGGATATTGGTATTGATCAGGTAAAACCAGGCCGTACGTTTGGAGATATTGGCTATCATATCCAACAATATGCTGAAAGTCTTGGTTACTCTGTGGTCAGAGAATTTAGTGGACATGGAACAGGATGTGAATTTCATGAACCACCAGAGGTTCTTCACTATGGACAACCTGGTAAAGGACCTGCCATTCGCCCAGGCATGATTTTTACTATCGAACCAATGATCAACCTAGGTAAACCAGGATGTCGAATCCTAGCGGATAATTGGACTGCTGTAACTATCGATGGCGCATTGTCTGCACAATGGGAACATACGGTCGTTGCAACTGAAGATGGTGTCGAAATTTTAACACAATATTCGTAATCTTTTGCTTAAGATTATGAACTTGCTTGAAAACTACTTGCTTTTTAAGCAAAAAATGTTACATTACGCACTTTGCGAAATTTTTGTAACTATTATTTTTGAAGCAATAACTTTGATTTGTTTATCAGGAATGAATACTTCATATTCCAGTAAACATAATTATGCATAACAAGGCTTTTTAGAGACTATGAAAGATATAACTAACACACTGACTGCAGAGTTACGTGAAGATACAGGTTCAGCTGCTTCTCGTCGCCTGCGCAAAGCAGGTAAAACACCTGCTGTATTATATAGCGTGGGTAAAGAGGGTAAATCTCTTGCTCTTGATACTCGTGAAATACAACAATTTTTAAATGATGCTGAGCTATCTAAATTGGTAATTGGTAAAGAAGAAACAGTTGTTATGGCTCAAGATGCTACTTGGGATTCATTGAAAGATGAATTAATCCATGTAGACCTTCTTGAAGTAGATTTTGACCGTGAAATCGTTACAACTGTACCAGTTAAATTAGTTGGTAATTCAATTGGTCTACAAAAAGGTGGTGTCATGGATCAGATGACATATGAAATTGACGTTCGTTGTCTACCATCAAACCTACCTGAGCGTGTAGAAGTTGATATCACTGAATTAGCTATAGGCCAGAATATCAAAATTTCTGAGCTGGACTTAGGTGAAGGTTTAAAAGCAGTTTATAAAGACCCAACTCGTAAGGTTTGTCAGATCTTCTTACCGCGTGCAGCACGTAAGAAGAGTTAAATTTACGTAATTGGTCTGTTGACTAGGATCATCCATGAAAATAACGAAACCAAAATTGGTCGTTGGCTTAGGAAACCCTGGTGAACAATATCAGTTTACAAGGCATAATGTAGGTTTTATGGCCATTGATAGTGTCATAAAACTTTTAGCCAAAAGTGAAGTTCAAGCCCAACATTTAGCAGAAAGTTGGACTTGGACTTTGCGTTATGCAGGGCAAAATTTGCTTTTGCAAAAACCGTTGACATATATGAATTGCAGTGGTGCAGCGGTTTTAAAAATATGTCGAAAATTTAATTTCGCTCCACAGGACGTTTTGATCATTTATGACGATGTATCACTTCCTTTAGGCCAAATTCGGCTTCGTAAAAAAGGATCGTCTGGTGGGCAAAACGGTGTTCAGGATATCATTGATAAGCTGGGAACCCAGCAGATTGCAAGAATCCGCATCGGTGTGGGCCCCGAAAATGGGCAATCATTTGAAGAAAATTTAGCTGATTATGTATTAGCAAATTTTTACAAAGATGAGGAGCTTCTTTTAGATGAAGTGCTCAAGCAAAGTTGTTTGGCTGTACGTCAAATCCTAAAAAGTGGATTCGAACAAGCCATGAATTGCTATAACGGCAAAAAGATATCAGTCATCAAAAGTGATGACGAAATAAAGGAAACTGAAAATTGAAAAAATATGAATCAATCGTCATCGTTGACGACCGCCGTGCTGAAGAAGGTGGTAAAAAAGTGATTGCTGACATTCAAGCTGTAATTGAAGAGCTTGGTGGAAAGTTTGAAAGTGAAAAAAGCATGGGTCGTAAGACTTTTGTTAAACCAATTCGTAAGCGTACTGCTGGTACTTACTGGAACCTGGAGTTTGAACTTGATGAAGATCAAGTTGCTGTTCTTAAGGAACGATTCCGTTTGAATCAAGCTGTTCTTCGTCAAGTTGTATTTGTTTATGATCGTCCTGAAGTTACAGTACTTCCTTTAAAGGACAAAGAGGCTGCTCAAGCTTAAAAACAAACAATACTGGCTAAAGAACAGGGAGAAACGTTAAATGGCATATATGAACCGAGTAATTCTAGCAGGGAATCTTACCCGTGACCCTGAAGTCCGCCGCACAAACAGTGGCACGGCCGTTTGTAGACTTGGCTTAGCGACAAATCGTCGTTATCGTTCACAGTCTGGCGAAATGGCCGATGACACCACATTTGTTGATATTGATGTGTGGGGACAAACTGCTGAATTCTGCGGCAATTACCTGCGAAAAGGTGCTTCGGTTCTAGTTGAAGGTCGTTTACGTCTTGATCAGTGGGATGACCGCGCAACCGGTCAGAAGCGTAGCCGCTTATTAGTTGTCGCCGAGCGTGTTGAATCGCTAGGTAGCAGATCCAACAGTAATGTTGGTGAAAGCAACGGAAGTTATAATGCACAGTCGACCAATGAATATGGTTCTCGTAGTCAGGCGACTGCTCCACCATTTCCTGGAAATGCGGAACCATCTGTGCAACAACCAAGGGATATCCCGCCTCCACCATCTATGGACGTAGATAGTGATAGTGCAATTGATGATATCCCATTTTAGGCCTCTTAAAGCCAAATTTGAAGTGATAAAGAGTAATCGTAATCGAAGGATTCAAAAATGAAGAAAACAATGAAAAGACGTAAGCGTCGCGTAATGCGTCCTAAAGTATGTCGTTTTACTGAAGAAGGTATTCTGTATATTGACTATAAAGATGTGGATCTTTTAAGTCGTTATGTGACTGAAAAAGGCAAGATTCTTCCACGTCGTGTAACAGGTACTTCTCCTAAGCATCAAAAAATGCTTGCTAAAGCAATCAAACGTGCGCGTAACTGCGGCTTGATGAAATAATAGGATTAGGAGTTTTATAAAATGGCATCTACAAAAGTAATTTTATTAGAAGACATTCAAGGTCTTGGTAAGATTGGTGATGAAGCGAACGTAGCACCTGGTTATGCACGCAATTTCCTACTTCCTCGTGGCCTTTGTGTAGAAGTACCTAAGCGTGGTAAGTCAACTAACGTTGGTGTATTACGTCAACTTGAGCGTAAGCGCAAGATTCAACAAGAGCGTTATGCTCAAGAATTAGCTGATGCACAGCAATTTGCAGAAACAGTTGGTAAACAGACTGTTACTATTTCTATGCAAGCACAAGAAGATGGTAAATTATTCGGTAGTGTTTCTGCTCAACAAATCGTTTCTGGTTTAGCTGATGCAAGTGTTACCGTTGACCGTCGTCAAGTACAGCTTTCTGACGCAATTCGCAAAATCGGTAGTTACACTGTTGACATTCACTTACACCCAGAAGTTACTGCTCAGGTGAAAGTTTATGTTGTAAAAATGGAAGAATAGAAAATTCTATGGCTGACAATTTTCGCCAAGTCGGCCCTCTTCTGGTGGGCGACCAGCCCTTACCACATAACAGTGCTGCTGAATTAGCAGTTTTGTCTTGTATGTTACAAGACCCCTCTACGATGGATACGGTAATATCGAAGTTGCAGAATGAATCTGCCTTCTATATTCCTGCCCATCGTAAACTTTTTCAGGGGCTTGCAGATATCAATCGTAAGCTAAGACCAGGAGATGTAGTCGATATGATTACGGTCTTGGAGTACCTGGAAACTCACAAATTTCTTGATGAAATTGGTGGTGAAGAATTCTTGAATAAAGCATTCAATACTGTTCCTTCAACTGCAAATATTGAGAAATACCTTACCCTAGTTCATGATAAATCGCTTATGCGAAACATGATTGCTACATGTTCGGATATTGTCGGACGTTGTTATCAAGCAGAAGATGAAATTCCGGAGCTCGTAGATAAAGTCGAGCAAGAGATCATGAAGATTACTGAGGCTCAAATAGATATACGAGTTCGTGATATGCCTGATTTGCTTCAGGAAGCGATGACCATGTTGGACCGTTTGTCTAAAAAGGACCTTAATACAATGGGGTTACCTACAGGCTTTCACCAGTTAGATAAATTAATTACTGGCTTGAGACCTGGTGAGATGTTTGTTTTGGCTGCTCGTCCGTCTATTGGTAAGACTACTTTCGCAATGAATGTTGCTCAAAATGTTGCTCGTGCTGGCTTTCCAGTGGCAGTATTTAGTTTAGAAATGGGAGCTGAACAAGTCGCCATGCGTATGATTTGTTCTGAGGCAAAGGTAAATCTTGGTAGTGTACGGGATGGTACGCTCACTGCTGAAGACTGGCAAGATCGTATTTACCCAGCAGTTCAGCGCTTGTCCGAGATGAAAATCTTTATCGATGATACACCACAAATTACTTCAATGGATTTACGTCAAAAATCAAGGCGTTTAAAGCGTGATCACGATATTCAGTTTATTATGATTGACTATCTTCAGTTGATGCGTGCTGTAGGTATGAATAAAAATTCCAACCGTGAGCAAGAAGTTGCTCGTATGTCTAGTGATATCAAAGCACTTGCGCGTGAGTTGCAGGTGCCTATTATGATTTTAGCACAGTTGAACCGTGCGGCTGAAGGCGGTGTTCAACCAAAAATTTCGAATTTACGTGAGTCTGGTTCTATTGAGCAGGATGCGGACGTTGTTGGTTTGTTACACCGTGAACGTGAAACGGATAGTAAAGAAGTAGCTGAGAATGTTGCCCAGGGTGGAGCAATCGACTCGCAGTTGATTATTGCAAAGCACAGGAACGGTCCAACAGGTGTTGTTCCATTGTCTTTCTATCCAAGATTCACACTTTTTGATACTCCAGCCTTGATTGATGAAGAAGATATTCCAAATTAATAGGAAATGTTATTTAAAATAATTTTTTAAGGGATACACCAAATAATGCAACATTATTTAAAAATTGTAATTATGCTTGTAATTGCTACTGCTGTTTATGGTCAGCAGGGCCAACCTGTTATTCGTGTGAATAACATAGATGCTCGTTCAACAAATGCGGCAGACGTTAGCTTGGATATGTTATTAACGAATATCCGAATGCGCTCTGGTACTGTTTTTTCTCAACTTCAACTTTCAAAAGATATCAAAAGTCTCTATGATACTCAGTTATACCAAGATATTCGCGTTGAATTAGAGAATCAAACTTCAACAAGTGTAGACCTTGTCTTCTTTCTGACAATACGACCACAAGTTAAAGCAGTGAACTTTTATGGTAATCAAGTTTTTAAAACTGAAAAACTTTTGAAAAAAGGTTTTGAGTCACTCAAGCTACTACCTGGTGCAGTTTATACAGACGAAAAATTGACAAGTGATCTTAAGGCATTAAATGAGCGTTATTTTAAACGCGGAAATAAACAAACCGTTATAAGCCATCAGATTAAAAATTTTCCTGCAGAGAATAAAGTTTCAATTGATTATTTTATCTATGAAGTTCAGCGTGTAGTAGTAACAGATGTGAACTTCAATGAAGAGGCTGAAGCAATCGCTCCTAAAATCGATGATGTTATGTTAACACAAACGCATTGGTCCTGGATTCCTTTCGGTTATTTATCTGATACCGACTTCCAAGTTGACTTAGATACAATTCGTAAAGAATTTTCCAAATATGGTTATTTTGATGCCTATGTCAAAGATTATTCGAAAACATATGATCGTAATATATGGAAACGTAATATGATGACAATTGATTTTGAGGTTGTTCCAGGCGAACCATATACGGTTTCTGAAGTAGAAGTTATTGGAATTACACGAATTCCTGAAAAATACGTTTATGAGCGTTTAAAAATTAAAGTGGGTGATAAATATTTAGAAGCTACAGAAAAACAAGATTTGGATGGTTTAACTGCTCACTATCAAAAACGTGGTTATTTAGATATGCGTGCATGGACAGTCCATGAATTTGATTATGAAAAAAAGACTGTAAAAGTTATTTATAAAGTACGCGAAGGGCAGATTTCCCATATTCGCGATGTTAAAATTGTGGGTAATCTTCAGACTCAAGATAAAGTGATTCGTCGTGAGCTAGCCATTCAACCAGGTGATCTTGGTAACCGTAACAAAATTAGAACATCTGAAAGCCGTTTAAAAGGTTTAAACTATTTCGAAGAAGTCAATATTATTCCAATTAAAACGGAAGACCCTGCTTTACGTGATTTAAAAGTCCAGGTAAAAGAACAAGATACTGGACGCTTAGTTTTATCTGCGGCAATTTCTGATGTTGATGATGTTGTAGGTAAAATTGAATTAGGTCAATCAAACTTTGATATTCACCGTAAAAATGGTAGTTGGATTGGTGGTGGACAACGTGCCAGGATCACCACTTTGATTGGTTCAGATTTGGCAGAATTAGGTGTGAGTTATACTGAACCCTGGTTGTTCAATAAGCGTTTACGTATGGATATTGACTTATGGACTCGTCAAACTAGTTCAAATCGTGACTATGATCAAAAATCTATTGGAGGAAAAATTCTTTTTACAAAGAAGCTTCCTTGGCAGTATTGGCGACATTCAGTAGGTTATCGTATTGAAGAATTTGACATTGATGACATCGATGAAAGTGACTATTCACAAAAGTTTATTGATGAAGAGGAAGGCTCTGAATTAACCAGTAACCTTCTATATGCTATCACTCGAGATAGTCGTAGTAGTTATACACAACCAGAATATGGTTCTATGGTGAAATTATCATCTGAATTTCAAAGTGAAGCTTGGGGAAGTTATACAAACTTATATAAATTGAATTTAGATGCTAAAAAGTATTATCCTATATTTAAAGAAAGTATTATTAAGTTCAGTACTCGTTTGGGACAAGTAAATGGTGATGATGAGAAAATTTTTGACCGTCTATTCGCAGGTGGTACAGGAACAATTCGTGGTTTTAAACCACGTGAAGTCGGTCCTGTAGACCCTAAAGATGAAAACCCCGTTGGTGGTGAATCCTTATGGGTATTCACTACCGAAGCAACAACGCCACTGGGTGATGAGCGGATTTGGGGTGCAGTGTTCATAGATGGTGGTAATGTGTGGGCGGATCCATGGGATTATGACATCAATGAATTCAACTGGAGTATCGGTACAGGTATTCGCCTAAAACTTCCTTTGGGTACATTCAGCCTTGATTATGGTTACCCAATTCATGAGGAACAAGACCACCTAGACGGTGGCGGACGACTTCACTTTAACCTGGGGTACCGTTTTTAATTTTTTATGAAACATATCAGAAACTTTTCTATTATTGCACACATCGATCACGGTAAATCTACACTGGCTGATCGGATTATGCAGCTTACTCAAACCGTCGATGAACGTAACTTTCGTGATCAACTTTTAGATGACATGGAACTCGAACGTGAACGTGGTATTACGATTAAATCCCACCCTGTGACAATGGACTATCAAGCTAAAAATGGTGAGATTTATCGTTTCAATTTAATTGATACACCTGGCCATGTAGACTTTGCCTATGAGGTCTCTAGAAGTTTAGCTGCCTGTGAAGGTGCTTTGTTGCTTATTGACGCAACCCAAGGTGTACAAGCACAGACTGTCGCAAATGTTCATTTGGCGAACCAGCAAGAGCTTAAAATAATCCCCGTGATTAATAAAATGGACCTTCCTGCTGCAGATGTTGACCTTTGTATGGAGCAGCTTGAAGAAATCCTAATGATTCCTGCAGAGGAAGCGATACCAGCTAGCGCAAAGACTGGTATTGGCGTAGATTATATCATGGAGGCAATCGTAGAACGTATACCGGCCCCTGAAAATCCCTATAATGATCAAATTACACGTGCATTGGTTTTTGATTCATTTTATGATACATACCGAGGTGTAATTAATTATATTCGCTTGGTTTCTGGAAGTTTAAAACGTGGACAACAAGTACAGTTTTTTAGCAACTCTTTAAATTCGGATATTAAAGAAGTGGGTATTTTTTCCCCTGATATGCAAGCAACTTCTGATCTAGGTCCTGGGTGTGTTGGTTATGTTATTCCTAACGTTAAAAGCCCTGAAGATGCGAAGATGGGAGATACGATTACAGATCGTCGTCAGAAATGTCCAGAAGCACTACCTGGATTTAAAGAAGTTAAGCCGATGGTTTATAGTGGGATTTATCCAATTGATACTTCTGATTATGAACAACTTAAACAGAATATGGCACGTTTACGTCTAAATGATGCAGCTTTTGTTTATCAATCTGAGACCTCTGCTGCTCTGGGGTTCGGCTTCCGTTGCGGTTTCCTTGGGCTTCTTCATATGGAAATCATTCAAGAGCGACTGCGACGTGAATATAATATGGATATCTTAGCCACATACCCTAGCGTTGTATACCATGTTTACTTGACGGATGGTAGTATGCAGAAAGTAGAAAACCCATTGCATCTTCCAGATGTTACTATTATTGAACGGGTTGAAGAGCCATATGTTAAATGCTCAATCATGTCACCAACTGATTATATTGGCGCAATACTAGGGTTAATTTCAGACAAACGTGGTATTTGTGTGGATACAATCACAGTTGACAATAATCATGTGATTTTGATTGGTGAAGTTCCACTTCATGAGATTGTTATTGATTTTCATGACCGCTTAAAATCGATTACACATGGTTATGGATCTATGGATTATGAACCACTCGAATATAGACCAGGACCTTTGGTTAAATTAGAAATGCTTGTCAACGATGATCCCATTGATGCTTTTGCAACTATTGTTCACCGTGACTATGCTGTCGGTCGAGGGCGTATGTTGGCACAAAAACTTAAAGAAGTAATTCCGAATCACTTATTTAAAATTGCTATTCAAGCTGCCGTTGGCGGTAAAATTGTAGCTCGTGAAAATGTGTCTGCGATGCGTAAAGATGTGACCGCAAAATGTTATGGTGGTGATATTTCACGTAAGCGTAAGTTGTTAGAAAAACAAAAAGAAGGTAAGAAGAAAATGAAGCAAATTGGGCGAGTGAATATTCCTCAAGATGCATTCGTTCGAGTTCTTAAAAGTTCGGATTAATTTTTATGGGTTTAGTTGCTTATTTAATCTTGTTTAGTGTTTGTATGCAGGGATATCACCGGTATATCGCATCTAAACGTTCCCGTATTCGACGTGAAATCAAACAAATTTTAAAGCATTTGAATCAAAAATTAAATTGGGATCGTGATTTACTTGTTGATACAAAAGTTGCAAGCTTAGAAGCAATTATTGAAGAAGGTCAGCAGTTATTAAAAAATAAGGCATCTGAAGAGGAATTTACGAACTATCTACAAAATACAAAACGTAAAGTAGATAAGTTTTTTCCGGAAACACCACAAGTTAAAGTGAGTGATTTTCTAGAATTTGCTGTTGTGGTTGTTGTTATTATTATGGCATTACGGACCTTGTACTTACAGCCTTTTAAAATTCCTACTGGTAGTATGCAACCTACTTTATTTGGCTTTCACTACCAGGCGGATGAAAACGTAAAAGGAACTCCTGGTATATTTGCTTCAATTTTTGATTGGATGACATATGGTCGCTCCACTGTATATGCAATTACCAATACTGAAGGGTCATTGCAGAATATTGAACCAAGTGCTGCGTTAAACTTAGGGCCTCTGCGACTCTTTGAGGAGACCAAAATTCAAATTGCTGAAAAGTCTTATACTATTCCTGCAGATTATTCGTTAACTCAAAAACATTTTCCAGGGGTAAGAAAAGTTATATATGCACATCAAAATAATCTTCCAATACCAGCAGGTGTAACTTTAGGACAAGGATATTTCTACACAGGGGATCATATCATTGTTGACCGTGTTAGCTATAATTTTGTAGAACCAAAACGGGGGGATGTCGTCGTCTTTGTTACAACTGGTCTTCAGAACGTTTCTGGACTGCATTATATAAAACGCTTGGTAGGGATTCCAGGTGATACCCTAAAAATAGTTGATCGCAAACTGTACGTAAGGAATGAGAAAAATCCTGAATTTACCTTAGTGAATTTACCCGTAGCCTTTGAAAGAATGTATTCATTTAAAGGAGGTTACAAAGGATATTCAAATGAAAATATGGGTATTTATTTAAGAACACCAGAAGAAACAATAACGTTAAAAGAAGATGAATATTTTATGCTAGGTGATAACTCTGAAAGTTCTGGAGATAGTCGTTTCTTTGGCGTGATTCCCCGAAAAAATATTATGGGAAAAGCATGTTTTGTTTGGTGGCCATTTTCTCGCCGATGGGGTGTTATTGACCATGAAGAACCTTTAGAATTTGATTCACCGCCTACTTCTGGTCTAGGATACTTTGAATAATGAAGGGTTACTTAGTTTTAGATATTGGCAATGTTTGTGTACATTTAGATTTTGATGCAATGGCAAATGGTTGGGGGTATCAAACTAAAGAAGAATTGTTTTCCTCAAGTTCTGCGAAGCTGATTGAACAGTATATGGCAGAATATCAAAGTGATGACTATCAAGTACAGTCATTTTTTGATAAAATACTTCCTTTGTTACCATGTCAAAGTTTAGCAGAAGTCGAGGTGGGTTACCGAGCTGTTGTTGGTTCTCAAATAGCAGAAATATCTTCTATTGTCAAATATGCTGTTAACCATGATTGGTGTTTGATCTTCTTGAGTGATATTTGTGATATTCACTGGAAAATGGTACAAAAAGTGATTGACTTTGAAGATAAAATCCAACATTTTGTATTTTCTTATGAAGTTGGTGCAGTAAAACCTCATAAACCAATGTTCGAAGCTGTTGAAAAGTTACGGGCAAATCTCAGTTTACCTGTTTTGTATGCTGATGATAAACCTGCTAATATTGAAGCAGGTTTAAGCTTTGGTTGGGAATCCTTTCAAATTGGATCCTATGAGCCGTTGATCCATGCTTTGGAAAAGTATAGTCAGTAAATACAAAAGTAGTTGAAATATCAACCTTTTAAGCTAAAATGAATAGCCTGAAAAAATTTTAACCAATTAAATTGTTAGTAAAGAAAGAATTAATATGAAAAGTCTTGGTTATTGGAACCAGTTTTTCCAAAGAGGCGGTCTTGTTACCGTATTATTACTTGGTGTTAGTGCATTAATGATCATTTTCTTTTTAATGCCTCAAGCAGGAACTTCCAGCTTAACAGATGGTAACTTACTAGGTGCTGATGCGTATGGAAAAATGTATGGTAAGCAGATCACAAATAAAGACATTCAACCCCAATTAAATAGTATTGCGATTGAGCAGTTTTTAACACAAAATCAGCGTATCGATATTGCACAACTATCAGGAAATGAATTTGCTTACCCATATGTGATTAATCGACTTCGCATCTTACGTCTCGCTGAAGAACAGGGGTTCGCAGATGTATCTGAGGCTGAATTGAAAGAAGAATTAATGAACTTACCGTTCTTTCAAACCGCAGGTAAATTTGATAAAGATAAATATCTTAGTTTTAAAAAGAACTTCATTGAAGAATCAATCCTAACAATGGATGATTTTGAAAATACAATTGCCGATAACATCGTAATTGAACGCTTTTACCGTATGCTGAATGCATATCAAGTTTCAGACAAACAAATTGAACTTGAGCAAAAATTAAGTGCAATTAATACTGAATTTATCGTAAAGGCATTCACGGAAACTGAGATTACTGAGAAAAAGCTACCAACTGAAGAAGAGATCAAAACTGTATATGAAGAACAGAAAACTCTTAAATATGCGATTCCTGAATCACGTACTGTATTGGTCGCTTCTTTAAAAGTTGAGTCACCTCAAGTTACAGATGAAGAAATTGAGACTTATTACGCAAGTAATAAAAAACAATATGGGGAACAAGTTCAAGCCAGCCATATCTTAATTAAAGCCTCTACTCCTGAAGAAAAACAAGAAGCTCGTAAAAAGATGGCTGAAATTTTAATAGATGCCAAAGCAGGTAAAGACTTTGCTGAATTAGCTAAGTCTCATAGTGAAGATGGTTCTGCTGCTCGTGGTGGTGACCTAGGATACTTTGGCCGTGGTGCAATGGTACCTGAATTTGAAAAAGCTGCTTTTGGACTTAAAGATGGTGAAGTGAGTGGCTTAGTCGAATCTCAATTTGGTATTCACATCATTAAACGTAAGGCTTACCGCAGTAATCAACCGCTATCAGAAGTGAAAAATCAGATTAAATCTACTTTAGAGCGCCAAAAATCTTCTAGTAATGCTACAACATATAAAAATCGTATCATGACGGTAGCAGAAGATGTATTTATAAAAACTGAAGGTTTGAGCCCAGAAGAACGTAAAAATGTTTTTCGCGATAAAGCTCAAAAAGCAAATCTAAAGTTAGTTACAACGTATCCATTCAAGAAAGGGGATACTGAAATTAAACCTTTAAGTGCTGATTATGCACCTGCTAAAATTGTAGAGCAAGCACAAAATCTAACATTAGATCAACCACTGTCAGGTGTGATTGAAGGAAATGATCATTATTCTTTCATTTGCCTAGTTGGCATTAGTGAAGCAAAAATTCCGGAGCTAGATGATGTTAAAGAACAAATCATTGAAGATATTCAATTTGATGATGCTGTAAATAAAATAAGAGAAAAAGCACAAGCATTTTTAACAGAAGTTCAAGCAAGTAAGGAAGCTCCAGATGCTTTTGTAAGCTCTGAACTAGGAAAACAATTCAAAGTTTTTAATGTCGCTGATTTTGCTACAGATGCTGCAACTGTTCAGGCAGATGCAGGTAAGTTAAAAGTGGGTGAAGCAGCCGTCATCAATACTGAAAAGGGTGCTGCGGTTGTTTACATCCAAAAAGTTACATATGATGATGTACCTTCCATGGCTGGTTTTGCTCAATATATGAAACAAATTGAACAACGTTCAATTTTCACTTCTGTTGGGCCACTATTGAGCGAAAAGTACCCATTTGAAGTCTATGAAAGATACCAAGACTTATTTAGCAAAGTTCAGTAGATTTTTATATCTTATTAAAAGCCTCAGAAGTTTATTTCTGAGGCTTATTAGGTTTTAGGTAGTCTGTAATCAGCAAATGTGATTTTGCTCTCGTCAATGCCACATATAAGACATTTAAAAGTTCACTTTGATTTACGTTCTTCTGATAACCTAGTTGCCAGTTAAATACTGGTAGACAGACAATATCAAACTCTTTACCTTTTGCTTGATGGATTGTCATCACTTCAATCATACTCTTTGTATTTTGGCTTAAAATTTCTTCTTTATAAGTTGATCGAAGATCACGACACAAACTAGCCTTTAATGAGTTAACACCTGTGTTTTGTATTAACATAATTAAGTTCATAGCTTCTTGGCTAAATCCTTTTGATTTGAGCTCTTCAAGTTGTGTCCTGCAAATTCTATCAATATATTCTTCAAAAGTTGGAGAAATTGATATGGAATTCCCACTATGTAAATCTAATAAAAATTGTATTTTTTTTACTTCACGATTTGTTTGAGCCAATATAGCAATGCTTAGTTTATTTTTGTTTGAATGCGATTCAGTCCCATTTAATTGAAGAGCATAAAGTACTTCACAAAGCTGGTTCCAATTTGAATTTTCAATATAATGCACATTGGGGAGCTCCTTGCCACAAAGGTTTATCGACCTGACCTGATTGCTGAAACATAAAGGTTTAAAGTCTAGTTGAAATTTTTGCGCTTGATACAATAAAATGTCATTGACTTCATGAAGAAGATTTTTATCTGATCGATAGTTTTCAGCTAGTTGATACTCGTGCGTAACATAAGGGGCGTAGAGGTGCTTCGTCTCTAAAAAATCTGTATAACCTGCTGAGCGAAAACCGTAAATCGCTTGTCGGGGATCACAAACCAAATATAGATGGCTATTATGTGGTAACCCATGAACAATATTTTGCCAAATGAACTTGCCTGTATCCTGAAACTCATCAAAAAAAAAGTATTGTTTTTCGGTAAACCATGGGGCATTAGTTTTCCAATCAAGATGGTTGAGTTGCGATAGCTTAGCAACAAGATCAGTAAAGCTAATTAAATGATTCTTCTTTTTATATTTGGCCCATATTGTTTTTAACTTCAATTGAACTTTAGCTTTTATAGCAAGTGAGTAATTTCTTGCTGTTTTTTGTAAATGCTCATTAAAATGCTGATTAAGACTAGTAGAGTCCAAAAAGTATAGCCCTAAGTAAAAAGTCTGGCAATCATTAATTCCTTTACTTTTTAGGCTTAATATGGGGCGAATATATTTATCAAAGTTTTGCCAGTCGGTGGCTCTAGGTAAATAGGATTTCTGCCAATTTATCAGACTTGAGTCCGGCTCAGAAATATAACGTTCTAGAATTTCTATAGGGCTTTTATGGCAAACTTCACTAATAAAATTCACGAAAGCTCGTTCATCTTCTGTTAATACATTATTAAAATCAAGTTCTAAAAAAAAATGTTGGAAATCAATATCATCAAGAATTTTATAATTCTGTTTACCGCGACTTAAGGCTTGAAATACTTTTAGTGCAATTGCATGATATGTGAATATTGTAATACCTTCCGCTAGTCGTTCCGTCAATTCAATAACAGCTTGACGAGAAAAACTTAAAAGCAAAATTTTTCTTGGGCTGATTCCTTTTTTAATCAAAGATTCTACTTGTTGACAAATCCAAGTCGTTTTACCACATCCTGCAAATGCTTCGATGTAATGCATCTCACGAATTGGTGTTACACCCATAAACCTATTTCCCTCAAATAAAAAAAAAGCCCTACTCTTAAGAGTAGGGCAAAAAGTGACTTAATTACTTTCTGTAAATTGTAGTACCTTCAGCATGTAGATCACGAATTGCTTCGATCACACGATCTTTAATACCAATTTCTGCTTTTTTAAGGTAAGAACGTGGGTCGTAAACTTTCTTGTTTCCAACTTCACCATCAATCTTTAGTACACCTTCATAATTAGAAATGATATGATCTGCAACCGGACGAGTAAACGCATACTGTGTATCAGTGTCTACGTTCATTTTGATTACACCGTAACCTAAAGTCTCAGCAATTTCTTCTTTAGAAGAACCAGAACCACCATGGAATACTAAGTCAAAATAAGCCTCTTCACCATATGCTTCAACAACTGCAGCCTGACCATCACGCAGGATTGTTGGTGTTAATTTTACATTACCAGGTTTATACACACCATGTACATTACCAAATGTAGCAGCAAACATAAAACGACCACCTTCTACAGAAGATAAACGACGGTGTACTTCTACCATGTCTTCAGGAGTTGTGTAAAGTTTTTCTGCAGGAAGTCCAGATGTGTCATGACCATCTTCTTCACCACCAACTACACCAGCTTCTACTTCAAGAATGATACCTAGTTCTTTGCATTCTTTGAGTAACTCAACTGAGGTGTCCATATTCTCATTTAATGGAAGTTCTGAACCATCAAACATGTGGCTTCCAAATAATGGAAGTTCACCATTTGCAACACGATTTTTAGAAGCTTCAAGTAGTGGACGTAGGAAACTGTCCACTTTGTGTGGGTGACAGTGATCAGTATGTAAAGCCACATAAATATCATATTTCTCGGCTACTTTATGTACGTACTCTGCTAGACACTCTGCACCAAAAGCTGCATCTTTTAGGTCTAGACCAGACGCAAACTCACCACCACCAGTAGAAACCTGAATGATTCCGTCAGATTTAGCTTCCGCTAAAGCTTCTAGTACACCATTGATTGTTGTCATAGATGTGATGTTGATCGCTGGATAAGCAAAATTGTTTTTTTGAGCATTCTCAAGCATTTTACAGTATGTAGAATAATCTGCTACTGGCATCTTTTTTTCCTTCAAATAGAATTTACGTTAAACACTTCGTTGTTTTAAATGGTTCATTTTCAAGTAGTAACCAATTAATGCGAAAACGACGTTGAACTTAAAAGATAGTTCTGATTTACTAATCTGCAACCCATCTTAACCAGATCTTCAAGCTACTACCACTTATAAATTAAGCTAGTATAATAGGTCGTGTCTAAGTGCTCATTGTCAGAAGGTACATTGCTCTCATATTCGTGAAGTAAACCAAATCTCAAGAACATGTTGTCCACGTAAGCAAATGGCATTTCGATATGTAAGTCATTCTCAATTTTATACTTGCTGAAATCATCAATATCAGGACGATAGTAAAAAGTATCCTTAAGCTCTACATATTCCCACAACGTATTTTTGTATTCAATAGCAAAATCGCCTATTGGTGTCCATTCACCATCCTCACTAAAGTATTTTTCATAACGAGATCCTAAACCAAGTTTGCTTTGAAGATGAGTATCGGCTTCTTTGAAGAAGAAATGACCCCAACCTAAGATTTGTTCCCAACGTAAACTCAATTTTTCAAACTCATCATGTTCAAACAATGATAACATATATAGCAAGTCGCTTTCGGTGTAGTCATGCTCATAAAGAATTTTACCTGTATATTCATTGGCACTTCTTTCATGGTCATCTCGCTCATATTCCGCTTTGAAGTCTATAGTTAGCCGGTTCTGTTGCTTTCCATACTTTGCTTTAAATACGAGTGCAGAGTTGAACTCATCATCCGTTCCTGATTCACCATCAATATGGATACCAAGTTCGAAGTTCCAGTATTTCCGGTTAGCAATCTGATCTTTAATTTGCATCATATCTTGAATCTTTAATACCTGACCTCCTGACTCTTCAAAAGTGCGAATATCCCAATTGTTATCATCTTTTAATTTAACGCTAACAGGCAAACTTCGCCCATCTTTAAGTTCGCCATATAGTTGAGATTGGATGTCAACAACTTTTATTTCTTTGGTTAATATTTTGATTGTACCCGCAAATTTTGTCTTCACTGATACACTTGTTGGTCGAACAGAAGTTACTTGACCGTTAATAAATGAACCATCCTTCAGCTCAACTTTGTCCTGAGCTAAAGAATGTAAAGAAAATAAAATGGTAAAAAATAAAGTGTATACCCGCATGTCCATGCCTAAAATTTTGAAATTTTTTGAATTCTGTGTGTATTGAAATTAACTACCATTAGTAGTTGAATAAATTCCTTATGTAATTTGATACTATACGAAAAAGATTAAGAAGTTCAATTCCAGCATCTATTATTTAATATTACAATATTAAAATTGGCATCCATTATTTTTTTGAAATTCATTCTTTTTCAATGGTCTAATTTAAAGCTTTCTATTGTACTATTATAGATTTTAGCGTATTATTATCTAATCATCTGCTGGAGGCATTGCAGGTGTTAATATTTAATTGAGGTATTTTCATGTCTTTGGAGGTATTAGACATTCGTAAATCTACCCAAGTAGCCATGCTTTTATTGGCATTGTCCGTAATATCCTTATCTGTTTTTGGCCTTGTTATGTTGTACTCAACTACTGCCGAAAGTAAGGGAGAATACATGATTATGAAGCAAGGACAATGGATCATTATAGGAATGTTTGCTGCATTGGGTGTAAGTAGGCTCAACTATCAGAATCTACTCCAGTATAGACATCAAGTTCTTATTGTTCTTGCTGTACCACTTGCATATTTAGCTTTTGTTCACCTCTTAAGTATTGCTGGCGTTNGTAGTGCGGTACTAAATAAATTCCCAATGGTGAGAAGTGTAAACGGTGCATATCGCTGGTTATTTATTGGTCCATATAGTGTTCAACCTGGAGAATTAACAAAACTTGGATTAATTCTATATATTGCAAGTTATTTTGGACAGAATCCACGAAATGCACCACAACTCGTCAAAGGGTTTGTGAAACCATGTACAGTTATTGCAGTTGTACTTATGTTAATTTTACTTGGTGGAAGCTTAAGCATTACCTTTTTATCAGGTTGCTTGGTCATGGCAATGCTTTTCGTGGCAGGTGTTCGACTACGTTACTTCATTATTATGATTATGATGGGAGCAATTCTTGTGGCAACAGTTTTAACCTTGAGCCCAAACCGTTTAAAGCGTGTTACGGATTCCTGGTTAAATCCAGCTGCTCATAAAAAGACGAGTGGCTACCAACTATATCATTCACAAATTGCTTTAGGTTCTGGAGGTCCGCAAGGTCTTGGGCTTTCAAAGGGAATTATGAAACGGGGATATTTGCCGGAATCTCATACTGATTTTATTATGGCCGTTGTTGGAGAAGAGCTAGGGTTGAGAGGTATTGTGCTTATTCTAGCAATTTATGCACTTCTAGTTGCCTGTGCATTTGTTATTGCTGCACAGGCCGTAGATCGACAAGGCTTACTTATCGCATTTGGTATAGGTTTTTCTATTGGTTTACATGCATTGCTAAATGTTGCTGTGGTTAGTGGGGCAATGCCAACAACTGGTGTGACTGCACCGTTTGTAAGTTATGGTGGTTCAAATATGATGTTAACATGGTTAGGAATTGGGCTATTGTACAATGTCGCTATTAAAAATCGAAAACGAGACCGTACCAATTTAAGGGGTAAAGCTCAACCTTTAATAACGGCTACTGCAAAATTAAAACTCCCAGAGAAGGTCTACTAAGTTATGCTTCAAAGACTTATACAATATTATGGGGCAGGAAGCTTTGCTAGTTTAGCCCTAGCTATTGTAATGTGGATTTTAGGTCGAGCAGATTTACATGATGCCATTGGCGTGGATTTGGAACCTAAACTAACATTAGAGTGGGTCATCTCTCAAATGGTCTTTGGCGGAATCGCAGGATTTCTATTTATAATCCCATTCAAATTTGAAGGATTTAAGAAGGTCGCTCTAATAGCACTCTTTCCTGCTCTGTTTATGTGGTTTTATGTTTTTCCACAGATACATGGAGATGGTTATTTCGGGCTAGATGAAGGTAATCTTATGCCACTCGTGGAGTACTTGTACCAACTTGCATGGGCTGCAATTGCAGCAGCCTTTATGAAAGGTGGAAGGAGTTGATCTATTTTCCAACCATACGTTTACGTATGGCAATAACTTCAGGGTGTGCATAAAGCTTTTGGATTAAAGATTTTTGCTTGCGCTCAATCTCTGCTAATTGCACTTTAAGCTTTGTTTGGTGCTTAAGCGCAGCCTCTCTTTTTTGAAGAAACTCTTTCCAGTTTAAATCTTGTTCAACTTTTCCAATTACAGTTTGTATAAGCTGATTTTGTAAAGCACGAATCTCGCGGTTTCTCTTAGCGTAATCAGGATTGGTATTCAGTAATTGCTGAATCTTCTCGGCTAAACGAATCTCAAGGTCTTTTGCTGATTGTGCATAAATTGGATTTAAAAAAAAGACTAACAAGAGTATAAGAAAACATTTCATTAATGTTTGTCCATCATATTTTACTTTAATTTTACCGGGGCGGGATCAAGTAACTTTAATACATCTCCTGCTAAATACAAAGAACCAGCTACAGTTGGGTTCTTCTTTTGTACATGTCGTTTTATTATTTCTTTGTTTAAAGGTTGTTGCTCAACTAGTATATTTGGAAAGTGTTTGTTCAGGTACTTTCTAATCTTATTTAAATCTTCACAATGATGGTGTGCAATGGGAACAAGTGTGACTTCATGCAGGAAAGGTCCAATTAAGTTTAGCATTGCGACCCAATCTTTAGTGTATAAGCTTGAATATAGTAAAGAGACAGGTGCATCCAAACTCTTGAAGTACTCTGCTAAAATTTTCATGCCATCTAAATTATGAGCTGCATCAATAAGTAAACCGGATGGATGTAGCTGCATGCGCGCTGGCCATTGAATTTCTTGAAGTACTTCAAATGGAAACTGAGAGCATTTAGATATTAAACCTGCCTCTTGAAGAGCAAACCAAGTTGTTAAAACAGTCTCTAGGTTTTCAGCAATATGAGAACCTAAAAGCCTACTTTTTACTAAGATCTCTGTCGAAATACCAATACTCTTAACATGTATTATTTGTTCTTCTTTAACTGGATCTATCAAACCAACCGTGCATGAAAAGTAATCTTTTGATTTATATAATTTACCATTATTTTTTGTGACGGTTTCTTCTATTATTTTACTCGCAGAAGACTCTTGTTTTCCACTAATGGTAACCTGTCCCCTTTTTATAATACCACATTTCTCATGTGTAATTTTTTCTAAGGTGTCCCCAAGTATATTTACATGGTCCATCCCTACTCTGGTGATGATAGCAGCATTTGCATGCATGATGTTTGTTGCATCGAGTCTTCCTCCAAGCCCGACTTCCATTACTATAAAGTCACAGTTTCTTTGAGCGAAGTAGTAAAATGCAAAGACCGTTGTCCATTCGAAAAAAGAAGGTGATAAATCAGGTAATTCTTTCTTTATCTTTATATACATATTCATGAAATGATAAGAGAATTCCTCTTCAGAAATTGCACCTAGATTAATGCGAAATCTTTCTCGGATATGAGCAAGGTGTGGTGAGGTGAATAAACCTACTTTTTTTTGTTGCGTTTGAAGTGCCGCTGCGAGGGTTACTGCACAAGTTCCTTTACCATTTGTTCCTGCAATTTGTATGCTTTTACATTTGTCTTGAGGATTGTTGAGTACAGCAAGCATTTTTTGAGTTTGTTCTAACCCAAGTTTTGCGCCGCTGTGAACGGCTTCCGCTAAAATTTTCAAAGGGCCAGCGTATTGTTCATCTTTACAGTTGCTATTCAAACGTTCCATGTCTTAAAATTCTTATTAGTTGAAAGTTGTAGTCTATTAAGTATTGTTCATAATTGGTATCATTAAGCTATTTAGTCAAACCCAACATCATATGCTTAAAGTGAAGTACCTAACTTATACATAAATTTTTTTTTTGAAATAGATAGATTATGCGAATCATTGGAGGCCAGGCAGCTGGCACTAAGTTAAAAAGTCCTATTGAGGGAGCTGGAATTCGACCAACTATGGATCGAGTTAAGGAATCACTTTTTGCTAGCCTTAACTTAGAAGGTGCTAAGATTGCAGACCTTTTTGCTTGCTCGGGTGCATTAGGCCTAGAAGCGGCTTCTAGAGGTGCAGAAGAAATCTTGACGGTGGAGTTATTACCACAAAATATGAAAGTAATTCAAGAAAATGTAGATTCAGTTTTAGCATTATTAGACCCAAAACCTACTTTTCATTACCTATGTGATGATGTTCTTCAAACACCAAAGCGTTTTTCAGATTATCAACCAGATATTATATTTGCAGATCCACCATATAATCCTAATCAAGCACAAAAAGGTGCAGAAGATTTGTTATTGAATGAAGTATTTATTGAGTGGGGAAAATATGCACACCTTTGTATCGAACAATCCTCAAAAAATCCCCTCTCTGTTGAATGTTGTAAGGTGTGGCGAATTGTCAAATTTCAACAATTTGGCTCTAACTTCCTCTATCAACTTAAGTTGCGCTAGATTTTTAACCTAGCCTAAGATTACTAATGGGTGCAAGTCAAAAACTTTCTCTATTAACTATTTACGGTATTAACTTTTCTGTTGATTACAGGCATTGATAATCATTAGAAACACAAATCAATTAATGAAACTGAAATATTGGTTGACCTAACCTTTAAGCATTTTAAGTCATTTATGGGTAAGTTCTAAATCATATGGTGCGTAATCTTATAATGAAAGCCGACAAATAAATAAAGCTGTAACTCAAGGAATTTTGGGTTGCTATGGAACAAATTTTCATAATGTAAAAATTTGATTCTAAATGATCATATATTGAAGCAAGGATTACGACCTAATTAGCTATTAAAATTCTACATTTCATAGCTTGCATTAAAGTGCTTGATGTGATAGGTTTAGAGGATTTTACACTAATTTTGTCAATCTCTTAAGAGATGGTTGAGTACTGATTTGATACCGGAAAATACCGAATTTAAGTTCAAATCAGGGATGGTAATACAATTTTTAATAAAAATAGAAGTTAATGGTAGGAGATAACTATGAGTCATAATGATTCCAGCAACGAAAAGCAGGGAAAGAAAAAAATTCTTTTTACTGCAATACTTACAATATTGATGGGAGTTGGTTTATATGCCATCTTCGGATATCAACCACAACAACCTCTTTTAGGTAATTCTCTTCAAGAAAACCTATCTGTCAAGATGTTTAAAAATAAAGATTACAAAAATGTGACAGCACTAATCAACAGTGCTTCTCAAAAAAAATTGACACTTGAAGGGCAAGTTTTCATTGATGTAAGAAATGTAAGTCAACTTAAAAACCTAGAGTTAAATTCCAAAACAGATGCTCCAGTTGAATACCTTGTTCAACTGGAAGATGAAACGATCTTGCACGTACATCATCAAGTAAATCTTTTTGATTTGATGATGGGAAGTGCAGCTCAAGTTGCAGATGATGGACAAGGTGGAATCATCAATGATCTGAGTGTTGTCCCACAAGGTACCACTAACACAGTTGAGGTTGTGCTGACAATTCAAGAGGATGATAAACCAGCAGCCCCACTAAACGCACTTATCGATTATTCGATTCTTAAACGTTCTCGCTCTGTATTAACAATTAATGGTAATGCAGGTACTGAGGATAGTAATAATTTGGCTGGGGCTGTCGTTAATCTGTATACGACAAACGTGAATAGCATCTCTTACAAGTTTATCACAAAAGATGTTGATGCAGTTGGTGCTGACTATTATGTCAAAATTGGTGCACAAGATGCTTCCCTAACAGTAGCTAGTAAATTTAAGGCTGTGATCGATGCAAATTCTAGTGATCACTTCACCACTTCAATTGTTGGAAATAAATTAACCGTTGACAATAATGAATCATTAATAACAAAAGCACCTGATAATGATGATTCATTATCTGTATCGCCAGCTGCATCTGCTATTATCTTTTATAATGGTAATTTAGATACTACTTCAAATTATGACCTGAACTCAGCGAATGTTAATTATACATATTTATATGCAACTGGGGGTATAACTCCAACAATCGAAATGGAATCTGATGGTGAATTTAGTGCAACAGGAGATTCATTTAAGTTTATGCGTTGGCAAAATGCCACCTCGAACGTTGTCCTTAGTTACGATTTTGACGCTACAGCACCTTTTGATGAGAACAAAACCATTTATGCACGTTACGGTTCTATTATTTATGTCAATGATACAGCTGTAGGAGCAAACGATGGCTCGAACTGGGCTAATGCTTTTAACACTTTACAAGCTGGCCTTGATGAATGGTCAACGGAGCATAGTGCCGCTGATTCAACGCTTGCAGAAGTATGGGTTGCTCAAGGAACATACAACCCTATTAAACAAACTGATGAGAGTGATGTTCGTTCTGCTACCTTTAACTTCCCAGAAGGTATTTCTGTGTATGGTAACTTTGATGGTGAAGAAAATCGTAATGAAAGAACCTTTAATGGTGTTCTTGTTACTGATTTGACTTCAGATAATCGTACTGAAATTGAAACTGTTAACTCAATACTGTCTGGGGCACATATTTTTCCCAGTGTTTATCATGTCGTACGATTGCGTGACAATGTTATTTTAGATGGTTTTAGAATTAGTGGAGGAAACGCAAATGGAAGCTCTAATCCAAGTCAGCGAGGTGGCGGAATCAATGCTTCAATTTCATCCTCAACGATTAAACACTGTTATATAACAGGAAATAGTGCTGAAAAATATGGTGGAGGTATCTATAATTTTGCATCTTCTATTAAAGTCTCTTTAACTAGTATTTCACAGAATATTGCTGGAACTCGTGGAGGTGGGATGTACTCCGAAAGGACATCCGCTCCAACAGTAGAAGATTCTTGGTTTTATGAAAATCGTTGCTTAAATCATGCCGGAGGGGCCGTTTACAATTTTCAATCATCCTCAACCTTTAAAAACGTTGATTTTGTATTGAACCATGCAGCTGAAAAAGGTGGAGCCGTATACAACGCATTAGGAGATGTTTCTACAGGCCGCTCGCCAAGTTATGAGGATTGTACTTTTGACCAAAACGTTGCAGGTGGGCAAAGATATCAGGGACCAGAGCCTTTTATCAATTTTGCTGAGCGCGTTTTTAATAATCCAGACTACGTCTCTCCATTCACTAGAGTTCCTATTGGCAACAGTACAATTGTTACCGTTGGTGGTTCAACTTTTTACAGAAGAACCGGACAAGGTGGGGCTGTTTTTAATTTAAATAGCAGTAGCTCTTTTGTTAATACAACCTTCACGCTAAACTGTGCCGGAGAAGGCGGTGCCGTATATTCCACAGATGTGAATACTATAGGTGGTGATGAAGACAATGAAGAAGGTGTTGACGGAGAAGACACTGATGAGGATAATGCTATCGTTGGAGGTACAGGAAGCTCTTCTCAGCCATATTTTGAAAATTGTAATTTTGGTAGCATAAATGCTCTTAACCAAGCAAATTATGCCATGGAATTTGGCGGTGCAATTTTTGTAAACAAAACCTCTACTGTATTAGTAGATAGTCATTTTGATGATAACAATGCAGCTGCAGGTGGTTCCATTTATGCACTTGGATCAGAAGTCGTGATATCCAATACTGTTTTGGAGAATAACCGAGCGCGACAAAGAGAAATTTATGATGTTGCATTCTATCAAGAAAATCCAGAAAATGGGCTTGTTGCCTATTCAATTGGTCTTATGGGTGGCCAGGGCGGCGCAATTTGTGCAGATGATTCTACCGTCAGAATATCAGGCGATACAACTTTGGCATTTGGCGATGATAATCAGTTAAAAGCAAGTACTAACTTTGCAGAAGATTCTGGTGGTTTCTTGTTCGCTGGAAAAGATCTAAGAAAATTTGAAGATGCAGCAGATACAGTCAATCATTCAGGAGGAAGCATAGTTTCTGTTCAAAATATGATTTTGGGAAACAATTTCGCTATGGGTTCAGGTGGGGCCATTTGGGGAAATGCTCAGTCCACAATTACAACAACCAAATGTGAATTTGGAGAAGATGCTGAGTCCAATATCGCTGGTCCAAGAGCACGTGTAGAAATTAACGAAATATTTGAAGCAGGGGGCAAAGACCCCATCCTGAAACGTCTTTCAAGAGATTTAATAGTGCTAGGAAATACTTGGGAACCCTATTCGGTTATGCCTGTTCGTCGTAAAAACCTTACTATGAATGCATCTGAAAAAGGTTTATACTATATGGGTGGTGTTGGCCTGAACGATACACAAGATGGATTTATACTTAGAAATGAAGCTTACACGCTTGGTGGAGACCCTTGGTCTGCACATGTAGCAATAAATAATTTACCCGTTGCAGTTGCGATGGCACCAACCTTGTACTTCCCTGATTTAGAATCTTCTCCTGAAAACGAAGAAGCATTATATGTTTTTGGGGGATATACAACAGTTGATGAAAATAGCGGAGAGTTAGGCGGAAATTCAAAACAAATTCAACGGTATAGTTTTGAATCTGAATCATGGTCCGTATTAGGTGAAGAACTTGATAATGCAGTAAGTAATGGTACTCCGGTAATCGTGGGATCTACGACCACTGTTTATATTTTTGGCTCACATGGTGTAGAAGTAGTTGATTTAGGAGTGAAAGATCCAAATGTTCCTGAGGGAAATGATCTACCTGATACAAGTCCTGCTAGATTAAAAGCAGCAAGTCGCAACTCATACAACGGGGATGTTGATGCTGCAGCTACAACAACAGCAGAGTCCTATGTGGCATTTTCCGGCGTAGGTCAACCTGCCCACTTCATCAGTACAGTTGGTGCTTTGGAAGCTGGCCCATTTGTGACAACAGGGCCTAACTTACCAACTGTGAATAGCTTTCCTGCTATTACGGAAATTGTGGGTGAAACGATGTATAGTATCGCTGGAAGAACAAGTAATGCAGATGGCGATGCAGCTGAAGATGAAAAACGCAGTGGTTGGACCATGGCAATCGGTGGTCAAGAATGGGCTGAAGCGCCTCAATACCCTGGACGTTATTGGAGAGAAATTGCATCAACTAATGATGGGAAAAAGATATTTGCTGCTGGCGGTGAAGGAGATGATATCGTTGGCTATGGTGGAGCAATTGCTGCTTTTGGAACTCTTAATATAGAAGAGTGTAACTTCTCTTATAACATTTCGGGTATTGCAGAGACGGGGCAAGATGAACAAATTGCAGATGCAAAAGGTGGAGCCATCTACATGGGAGATATTCCTGAAGATGCTAATTTAAACGTTACACAAGCATTGAATGTTCGAAATGCTGAGTTTGTTAACAATACAACGATAGCTATAGATGTATCCTTTGGTGGTGCTATTTATTTATCAAATGAAACTCTAGATGGAAGCATTCGTGATGCAACCTTTACTTCGAATGTAGCCAACTTAACGACTGCTGGTTGGGAAAAAGAGAGAAATATTGGTGAGACCTTAACAGGCGGTGGTGCGATTTATCAACTTGGGTCTGAATTGAGTATTGAAAATACACAATTTGAATCCAATAATAATGGAACTGTAAATACTGACTGGAGTTTAAGTAATAATGGTGGCGCTATTTTTACCACACAGACAACAAACTTGGATCGATGTTCCTTTAATCAAAATTCTGTAATGCCTTTTGATGATATATGCCGTGGCGGTGCGATTGCTTCGACAGGTAAATTAACCATTAACAGGAGTAGTTTTACAGAAAATCGTGCTACTAAGGGTGGGGCAGTTTATGTGGACGCTGGTACTGCAATTATTAATAACACGAGCTTTATTAGGAACTATGCTGAAGGATTTTTCGGCATACCCGAGGAATGGGTGAGTGGAGGTGGTGCAATTATGAATGAGGGTAGCCTTTCTGTTGACAAATCGCGCTTTACCGCAAATTTAGCTTTATGGGGTGATGCAATCCAAACAATTGGAACCTTTGAAATGAATAACTCACTCTTAGATGATCACCCACTGACCTCGCTTGAAACATCTTCTACATCTTCAAGGGGTACAATATTTGGTCATGGAACCATTCGTAATTCAACATTTGAAAATAACCACAGTGCAATTGGTGCAGCATTAACCGGCTTTTACAAAGTAGAAAATTCCGTTATTCGTTATAATCATGCAACTAGTGGTGGTGGCGTATATTCATCTGAATTTGATGATTTTACTGTTGGTCAAGAGTCTATATTTACTAATACAATTTTTAATGGTAACTGGGCAGCAAATGGTGGTGCAGCATATGTTACAAATGCTCAACCTGATGCTGGTGAACAAAAAAACTGGACACAATTTATTAACTGTATTATTGCTGGAAACATCTCGACTGGTAATGGTGGAGGTATCTATAATAGTCTTTCAAACCCTGTTATTGTTAATACCGTTCTTTGGGATAATTATTCCTTGGAATTAATCCGATCCGGCAATGATATTGACGGTGTTGCCCAATTCTATACAGATGATGGAACTACTTGGGTGTACAGTTCTACTGTAATGGGGGGAGCAGGTACTGCTGACCCTGAACTTGGCAATATTGGTTTAAATGATGATGCTGACCCTTTATTTGTTGTAGATCTTGATGCTGATGAATATCACATTGAAAATGATCCGAGTGATGATCTAGATGATGACTTTGATTATCAAGCTTTTATTAATAATCAAAAGTTGGTTACAAACTTCCGTCCTTTAGCTGGTTCACCAACACTGGATTCAGGTACTACAACTCGTGAGCATCCTAATTCTCAAGCTGGTGATACGATTGTATATCCAATAACTGATTTTGACGGTAAGAATAGAGATGATTTGATTGATCGTTCCGCTTTTGAAGGCATCGCCGAAGATAACAAACTGTTAGTTTACTTCCAACCAACAACAGTAATTTCAACTGGCAGTGAAGCAAGTATTGAACTTGGAACAGACTTTGGTATTATCCAATATAATACTAGAGGAGAAACTGAAAAAGAAAATGATTACTTTATTGAGAACATTGGTTCAAAAAATGTGCAATTGAACCCTCAAGGTGGAGTTCGTGAATCTGTTACATTCCAAATTCCAGATGATAAGTTATATACCGACTTCTCTGGACAATGGTTCCAGGTATACCGTAATGAGTCAGAAAAACAGCGTTTTGACTTTATCACAACAGATGATGAAATGGCTTCACTTCAAGCCGGAAGCATTGCAATTGATTTACGTGATGAACCTGTTTTAAATAATATTCCTAGTCTTGTTTTAGATGCATTGACTAAGGCTCCATATGATGATTATCTTCTTTCTTATGGTGTTACTGGTAAAGAAGAATACAATAGTTCTACAAGTGCTTACGAAGTTACAATATACACAAACTGTTTCAAAAATGTTACGGACTTTGATCCAAATAATGATTCTCCTAATGGTGATGTACCTAATGATAATGCATTTGAATATGTGGGAGGTAGTTTAGTTCAAGGTTCTGAAGGAACCTTCTCGTTAAGTGGAACAAGCTCTACAGACTTTGTTGTTACGCAAATTCCCCCTGCCATAATCCCACCTGGGGGTAAGGCTGAATTCAAATTAAAATTCTTACCGAATATAATGCAGATTGTAAGGGATCGTACTGCAAATATTAGCGTGGAATATGTTAACGTTGACCATAATTCAAATGCAGAAGAACCTTCTTCTGAGTTTTTGACATATGACTTTGATTTAGCTGGTCAGATTGATGTTTCTACTGAGCCAGTACTTGAGGTCTATAGTTTAATATCACAAGAATTAATCGAAAATGGTGATGAAGAACCATCACCAATTGATGGTACAGACTTTGGCGTAAAAGAAATTTCTATTGGTGTACAAGCAAACACATTTATTCTCAGTAATAGTGGCGGCGGAGCTCTAAAAATTGTTAATGTTGAAATAACAGGTTTGGATTCTTCTGGTCTAGCTCAAGAAGCATTCACTGTTATTAGTCAACCATCTGACTCTGATTTATTGGAAGGTACTACAACATTACCTGTTCAGATCCAGTACGCTCCTAAGTCACTTGGACTGCATGAAGCATTTGTAACAATCTCTACAACTTATGATGATTTACCTCAAACCCCGTATATCTTCTATATTGAAGGTCAAGGTGTAGGCCCAGATGCAACTGTCTATTATAAAGACCAAGGTAATGAAATTGTAAATGGTTCAGAAGAAATTTCTTTGACTATTGGAACAATGATTGCAAATGTATCAATCAATGAAATGGTTGATATCGAGGGTGATAACTTGAATGATCCTGTCGAGCAAACTTACTCTAAAGCACATAACATTGTAAACTTAGGTGATGCATTCTTGAACCTAACATCATTACCTCCGGTACAGGTATTAAATCAAAATGTGGGCGTTGCAGGAATTGACTTCTTTGTGGATTCAGAAGGTCAACCAAAGATTATTAACTTACCCACTGACTTAGCTAATCAGTATAGAGTTAGCGTAACTGTTCCTGAAGCGACAGATGCCAACCGTGAAGCATTCTTGAATACTAGTCATACTGCAGACATTCATATTGAAAATAACCAAGAGCTATACAAATATAAAGTTGGTATTGAATTCCTTGAGAATGAAAAACCACTTGCTGATGCTACAGAATCTACTTATTACGATAGCAATGCAGACCAATATGTAGATCTTGATTTAGATGGTGATAATATTCTTCCATTAAATACTGTTATTCAGTTATATGCAAGAAGTTCTAACTCAGGTGGTGATGGCCCACGTTGGGGATTCACTGAACTAAATGTTAGCTTATCTCGTGCATATAACTTAAAATTAGTTTGGAGTTGGAAACGATATGCATCTGTAGCTGATGAAACGGATGGTGTAGCTGATGGAGACACACTTACCGATGGTATTGGAAGTTCTGCAGATCGAGCTAGTTATACACTGGCTACCCCAGGAATTTACCATTTCAACCTTGAAGTTGATGATTCTGGCTTATCTAATAATACTGATGAGTTAGATCAACCAATTCGTATTCTTGTTGGTGACTTCCTTTCTCTAAGTCTTGCTAAGCAAGAAGCTGTTGAAGGCTCAGGTGAAGTTGTAGGTACAATTACATTACCAACTGCACCGGCTGATGGTGTATCATTTGATGTAGATCTAAGTATTTCAACGCCGGCTATAGATGATGAACGTGTATCATTTAGTAATTCTGAAACGGTTTTGAACCAAATATTGACCTTTGAAGGTGATGGTATTTCAACAGAATTTTCATTCTCTATATTCGTTCGTGAAGATCAAGGGGAACAAATTAAAAATCTAGCAGATCCAAGAACTTTAAGAGTGATCGGTAAAACAGCTGGCGTTAACGATGGAATAGCAATTATTGAAATTTTTGATAATGACAATCAAAATATTGAAATATATGGAAATAATTCTTTAATTGACTCTGGTGAAACTGAAACATCCGAAGATAATGATACTGACTTTGGTGAAATTAGATATGATATCTCAAGTCCCGAGTTCAATGAAACTGTAACAAATACCTTTACTATTCGTAATGTAAGTACTGTTGATGCGGCAGATGGTACATTAAATATTTCATCAATTAGCCTAAATGGTGAAGATACAGAATCTTCTGCTAGTTTCAGTTACGAAGTACCCTCTCAACCAATTGGCCCATGGAGTTTACTACCAGGTGAATCATTAGAAGTTGAGATTACATGTACGCCAGTTGCATTAGGTCTAAAAAGAGCAACACTTTCTGTTGTAAATGATGACCCCGATAAGAATCCTTATGAATTCAAAGTTCAAGCAACTGCTGTAGGCTATCCAAATATGAGCGTATTTTATAAGACTGCTGATCGTTCTATTCAAAATGGAGAGACTATAAATTCTACAAAGATTGGTACTAACTTTGGAAAAGTTGAAATTACTAGTGGTATAACTTCTCAAAATCGTACATTCACTGTTGCTAATGAAGGTACTCGTGAGCTACTCTTAACTGGCAGTCCCTTGGTGCGAATCAGCGGGTCTAGTGACTTCACTTTAGTACCAAGTAGTTTTGCGCCAAGTTCTGTGATTGGTGAAGGAATTAAAACAACATTTGAAATTGTATTCAATCCATCAAGTGTTGGTAATAAAGAAGCAACATTACTTATTTCTAATAATGATGAAACAAAAGATCCTTATACCTTTAAAATTTATGGTGAAGGTATCGATAGTACTAATCTTGTGGTGGATGATGATGAACAAGACTCTGGAAGAAGCGGCGGCGGAGGCGGTGGTTGTTCCATCGGTGGTGCCGATAGCTCTGCTGCGTGGTATATCCCATTCGCACTTTTAGCTCTTGCTGGAATCATTGCAAGACGTCGTCGTGAAGATGCGTAAATGTAATTAAACTTGTAAAGCGTAGTCAACATTGTTGATTACGCTTTTTTTATTTTATATGTCTACTTTTAAAGATGATCTTATTTTAGAAGCCAAAAGTTTAGGTTTTGAACTTACATACATTGCAGATGCAAACCTTCCTGAATTTTACATGAAACAGTACAGGCTGTGGTTAAGCGAAAATATGCATGCAGATATGACCTATATGCAAAAACGGATTGACGAAAAGATAGATATTGAACGCTTACTTCCAAACACAAGAAGTCTTCTGGTTCTTGGATCAAATTATTACCGTAAAGAGGATGAATTTTCGACTGATGATTCATTTTATGCTCAAATAAGTCGTTATGCTATCACACGTGACTACCATAAAATTATCCGTAAGCGATTACGTAAATTAGAATCTTTTTGTGAAAATGAATTCAATGTCAAAGCACGTGGCTTTGTTGATAGTGGTCCTGTCTTGGAACGTGCCTATGCTGAAATGGCTGGTCTGGGGTATATCGGTAAAAATACAATGTTGATTTCTAAATCATATGGTAGCTGGATATTTCTTTCTTCCTTGTTAATAACTGAGAAGCTTGAGCCGGATACAAATACCTTATCGATCCGTTGCGGAAAGTGCAGAAAGTGTATTGATGCTTGTCCAACGCAGGCAATTTTACCAAATAACTTGATTGATTCAAACAAATGTATTTCTTATTTAACTATAGAAAATCGCAATGAGATACCTATTGAACTTAGAGAACTAATTGGTAATTGGATTTTTGGCTGCGATATATGTCAAGAAGTTTGTCCTCATAATAATCGAGCGATTCAAGTAGAAAATGATGAATTTGCCACAATAAGAATTAAGGATCGAATGATATCATTAGAAGAAGTACTTAATTTGAATGAGGAATCTTTCTTAAAAACTTTTCAAGGAACTCCAATCATGAGGGCAAAGTATAGAGGATTTATGAGAAATGCTTGTGTTGTGGCAGGTAATAGTCAAAACAAAAGATTTTTAACTTCTTTAAAAAAATTCCTAGAAATCACCCAAGATGACATGCTACGAGAGCACGCAATTTGGGCAATCAATAAAATCAAAGCAAGTTCTACTTTTTAACAGACTCCGCACTTTCTTGTTGAGGCAGGATATGTTTGTAGTAATAGAATACACTCCCACCCACTACGGTTAATATAAACATTAAAACAATTAAACGAATCAGTTTCCCAATAAATGTACCTTTAAGTTCATTATTTTGAAAATGATTTTCTGACGCTTGATACTGGGCTGCCGCAGCTACGGAACAAAAGGATTTGCCCTTTTTCTGGAAGATCTCATCACTCCCCAAAGGCTTGAGGCATAATTCACAACGTGCAACTATTTCATGATCTTTGGGGACTTTAGGGTGGCTACAAACTGCATCTAAGGTATCGGTTCCCATACTCTCTCTCCTAATGTTTGCTTTAACTTATATTTTAATTGGCCAAATAATTCACTAAAATTATTAAATTTAATAGTTTATTACGACAAAATACACTGATATGCAAGAGGTTACAAAGAATAAACTTAAATCCCATATATTTCAGTAATGATTTATGGGATTTGAGAATGTGCGTATTGTTATTTATGAAATTGGGTATATATTATTAGTTTTGATTATGATGGATACGGTTGTAGATCTTTAATAACGAAACACCGTAATAACTGACAGATTTTTATTGAATTTCAGGTAATTTTATAATGAGTAATTTATCTTCCCTTGTAGGGAATCCATTGTCTCCAGAACAAGCTGTCCAATTGGATGCTTTAATTAGCACTTTATCTAGCCAGCAACTAGCATGGCTTGGTGGATACTTAAGCGCTCTTGGTCTTCAAGGTGATGGTTCTCCAATAAAGGCTTCTGCACCTGCTGGTAGCCAAGAATTAACGATCCTATTTGGAACTCAAACTGGAAACAGTGAAACAGTGGCTGAAATGCTTTTAGCGAAAGCAAATGAAGCTGGTATCAAAGCTACAATGAAAGACATTGCTGACATCAAGCCAAAGCAGTTAAAAAACTTTGATCACTTGGCTTTTATTGTATCTACTCATGGTGAGGGAGATCCACCAGATAGTGTAATTGAAGCGCATGAATATATTTCTGGCAAAAAAGCCGCTAAAATGGAAGGCGTAAAGTATTCTGTATTAGCATTAGGTGATGTGTCTTATGATAATTATTGTCAAACAGGTAAAGATTTTGATGAAGCCTTTGCGAGGCTAGGGGCTGCTTCTGTTGTTGACCGTGCTGACTGTGATGTTGACTTCGAAGATGCTGCTGAAGAATGGGCAGATAAAGTGATTTTAGAATTCAAAAATCTATTTGAGTCCTCTGGATCCGTAGGAACTCCTGTAGCTTTTGCCGCTTCAGCACCTGTGAAATCACAATTTAATAAAAAGAATCCATTTCCGGCTGAAATCTTAGAACAAGTCAATCTTAATGATGAAGGTTCTTTGAAAGAAACCTACCATATTGAACTCTCACTTGAAGGTTCTGGCTTACAGTATGAAGCTGGTGATGCTCTTGGTATTTTACCAACCAACCCAGCAGACCTGATTGAAGCAATTATCGAAGCACTTCCCTATGATGCAGATACACATGTACCAGTCGCTGATGATATTTTAGAACTTCATCAAGCTTTAAAACATCACTTTGAAATTACAATCCTTAATAAAGATCTTGTAAAAAAGTACGCTGCTTTAGTTGAGAATGTAGATTTATCCAAGCTAGTTGAGGACAATGATAAGTTAACCTCTTATTTAGACGGAAGAGATGTTTTAGACTTGATTCAGGATTACCCTGTTGGCGACCTAAGTGCTGTAGACTTTACTTCGTTGCTAAGAAAACTTCCTCCACGCTTATATTCTATTGCTAGTGGACCTGCTGCAAATGAAGACGAAGTTCATATTACTGTTGGGGCTGTTCGTTACGAAAGCCATGGAAGAAGCCGTAAAGGTGTTTGCTCTGGTTTTTTAGCAGATGACGTGGAAGTTGGTGAGCAAGTTCCGGTTTATATTCACCCAAACAAAAATTTTGGATTACCTGTTGATGACGATACGCCAATCATTATGATTGGTCCAGGAACAGGAATTGCTCCTTTCCGTGCTTTTGTTCAAGAGCGTGAAGAACGAGATGCAGAAGGTAAATCATGGTTGTTCTTTGGTGATCAACACTTTTACTCTGACTTCTTATATCAAACAGAATGGTTGACTGCATTGAAAAACGGAAGCTTAACGAAACTTGATGTTGCGTTCTCTCGAGATCAAGAAGAAAAAGTTTACGTGCAAAATCGTATGCAGGAAAATGCCGCAGAACTTTACAAATGGATTAACGATGAAGGTGCTTACCTTTATGTATGTGGTGATGCATCACGCATGGCTGAAGATGTAAATCAAGCATTAATTCAAATTGTGGCTAGTGAAGGTAATATGGATGAAGCTGCCGCAACTGACTACGTAAAGCAATTACAGAAAGATAAACGTTACCAACGGGACGTGTATTAATATGACAGATATAGTAGTACCCAAAGAACATAGTGCTAATGAGCACCTGAAGCTGGCAAGTAACTATTTGCGCGGCACCATTAATGAAAGTCTAGAAAACCCTATTACGGGAAATATTACAGAAGATGACTCTCAGTTAACTAAATTCCACGGTTGTTATATACAAGATGACCGCGACTTACGCATGGCTCGTAAAAAGAAAAAGCTAGAACCAGCATATTCGTTCTTGATTCGTATTCGTGTTCCAGGAGGAATTAGTACTTCTGAACAGTGGGTTGCGATGGATAACCTGAGCAATTCCCATGGAAACGGCACAATGAAACTGACCACTCGTCAGGCTTATCAGTTACATGGTGTTATTAAAACAAAACTTAAAGATACGATTTATCAAATTAATGAAGCTGCTTTGGATACCATCGCAGCTTGTGGTGATGTAAATCGTAACGTAATGAATTCTCCAAATCCTTTAGCATCTAGCGTTCATGCAGAAGTTCAAGAATATGTTGACGCAGTTTCTCGTGAACTGACTCCGCGCACTCGTGCTTACCATGAGCTATGGCTGGATAATGAACTTGTGGCTGGTGGAGAAAAAGAAGCACAGGTAGATGACGATTATGAACCAATTTATGGTCCATTATATTTACCACGTAAATTTAAAATTGCTTTTGCCATCCCACCACGTAATGATACTGATATCTTTGCCAATGATATTGGCGCAATCGCTATTGAAAAAGAGGGTAAGCTTGTTGGATTTAATGTCGCTGCTGGTGGTGGCATGGGGACGACTCATGGTCTACCTGAAACCTACCCTCGCTTGGCATCTATTATTGGGTTTGTGAAGCCTGAGCATATTGTGGAAACCATGGTTCGCCTAGTTGAAATTCAACGTGATTTTGGCGATCGCGTGAATCGTAAACATGCACGTTTCAAATATACGATTGATGACCGCGGTGTTGAATGGTTACAAGAAGAATTCAATAAACGTGCAAGCTTTGATTTATTACCGATTGAAGAGTACGAATTCACGACAAATATGGATGCCTATGGCTGGCACCAAGGTGTAGATGGACTCTGGTATTTAGGCTTATTCATTGAGCACGGTCGTATCCATAATAAAGATGACTACGAATTAAAAACTGGTCTTCGTGAACTGGCTGATCTTCACATATGTGATTTTAGGCTTTCTGGAAATCAGAATTTAATTCTTGGTAAAATTTCTGATGCTGATAAGAATAAAGTCATTGAAGTTTTAAATAAATATGCAATCCTGGAAAAGATCGATGAAAGCTCAGCACAACGCCTTCATTCAATGGCATGTGTTGCCTTGAATACCTGTGCATTGGCCATGGCTGAAAGTGAGCGCTACTTACCCAAGTTGATTGATAAGATTGATAAGATTACGAAAGCACTTAAAATTGATGACGTACCGATTAATATCCGGATGACTGGCTGCCCAAATGGTTGTGGCCGGCCATTCCTTGGAGAAATTGGCTTTGTAGGTAAATCTGTTGGTCGTTATAATATGTACCTTGGGGCAGCTCATAATGGTGAACGTCTTAATAAGATGTACCGTGAAAATATTGATGAAAATCAAATTTTAGCTGAACTTGTTCCATTACTGGAAGAGTTTGCAGAAACACGAAATGAGAATGAGCACTTTGGTGATTTTGTGATCCGTAGAGGATTTATTAAAGCAACCAAAGAGGGTATGGACTTTCACCAATAAAGTTTGAAAAATATCAGCTTTTATAATAATTTTGCGCATTGAATAAATATTTGTTCAATGCGCTTTTGCCGTTTTAAAACGTATCCTGTATGAACATACAGAAAGAAGTAGAATGAAAAAATCTAGTCGAGATAAATTACAACTAAACCAAGCAAGATCATATGCAAAAGTGATTCACAAAATCTTTTCGGATACTCTGATATCTGACAAACCTTGTGATAAAATCATGACGGCTCTTTTTAGATCAAAAAAATCTTTTGGATCACGAGATCGGCGCATGATTGGTAATAGCTTGTACAGCTTATTTCGTTGGTTTGGTTGGGTCGCTCCTTTGTTAGGGGCAAAAGCAGATCGATTTGACCCGAAAAAAATGCCCGCTGAAGATGACCAAACTTGGTACCTCGTTCTATTTTTGGCACAGGCAATTGATGGTACAGAGCTGCATCCGGTCGCTGTAAAGTGGAAAGAGTTAGCTAATTTCCGCCCATATATTGATCCTATGGGTGAACTCTCCATCAAGCAAAAACGAAAACAACTTGATGCTATTTTTCCAAAATATGATTTCTCTCCCTCAAATCTTGTTCCAACATGGTTTCGTAAACATGCAGCTGTACAACAAGATGAATACCGACAGTTGTTAGCTGCGATGCAGCAACGACCAGGTATGTGGATTCGACTTCAGACCAGAGACACTAAAAAAGTGATTCAAGAACTAATAGCAAAAGATTTACCTCATGAATCACATGAGAAATTAAGCAATGCTATTTATTTAGGTGAAGCACGTGTTAATTTATATGAATTAGAATCATACAAATCTGGGAAAATAGAGATTCAAGATTTTGCTTCACAGTGTATTGGCTACGCTTGTAATGCCAAATCAGGCGAACGTTGGTGGGATACATGTGCTGGAGCAGGTGGTAAAAGTATGCAATTAGCTTCTCAAATGCAAAATAAGGGGAGTATTTTAGCCACTGATAAACGTGTATACAAGCTAGATGATTTAAAGAAACGAGCTCGAAGAGGTGGGTTTCACAACATTAACACGCGTGAGTGGACTGGAGGGAAGTTACCTTCCAAACCAGAAAGCTTTGACGGCGTGCTAGTAGACGCACCATGTTCTTGTACTGGAACATGGAGAAGAAATCCGGATGCCAGATGGACGACGGCTCCAGATAGTTTTAAGGAGTTAACTGAGCTGCAGTATCGATTGCTTAAAAATGCATCGCCTGCCGTAAAAGTTGGGGGAACTCTTGTTTATGCAACTTGCTCAATCTCTAACCAAGAGAATGAGCAAGTTATTACAGAATTTTTGTCACATCACAATAATTTTCAGCTAGTGCCTATAGAGCACCCAGTTACAGGAGAGCCGGAGAGATTCCTACAGATCTGGCCTTGGCAAGAAAATTGTGATGGGACATTTGTCGTTCGAATGAAACGAATTAAATAAGATCTGCCCTTTGGGCAATTAAAAACAATAAAGTATGGAATTATGAGAAAAATAAAAAAATTACTTGTAGCGAACCGTAGTGAAATCGCAATTCGTGTATTCCGTTCTGCATCTGAGTTGGGGATCCGTACAGTTGCAATTTATACGCATGAAGATCGTTATGCTCTCCACAGATTTAAAGCAGATGAAGCATATCAAATTGGCTCTCAAGGTGAGCCAATTAAATCTTATCTTAACATCCAAGGCATTATTCAAATTGCAAAAGACAACGATGTAGATGCAATACATCCTGGTTATGGCTTCTTATCAGAAAATCCTGAATTTGCTCAGGCTTGTGCTGATAACGGAATATATTTTGTTGGACCATCTATTGATGTATTAAATCAACTTGGTGATAAGACCTCAGCTCGAGTTATTGCCGATAAAGCACAGGTACCTATCCTAAGTGGCTCAAAAGAAGCAATTAAGTCTACAGCAGAGGGTGAAGAACTTGCTGCAAACCTTGGCTATCCAATTATTCTTAAAGCTGCTCATGGTGGCGGTGGTCGTGGAATGCGCGTTGTTCGTGAAGCTGCAGACTTCGCTAAAAACTTTGAGCAAGCTCAACGCGAATCTTTAACTGCATTCGGATCTCCAGATATCTTTATCGAAAAGTTTATTGAAAATGCACGCCATATCGAAGTTCAGCTTCTTGGAGATAAACACGGTAATCTAGTTCATCTTTGGGAACGTGATTGCTCTGTTCAACGTCGCCACCAAAAGGTGATTGAAATTGCACCTGCACCAAACCTAGACCCAGACGTACGTGAAGCCTTATGTCAGTCCGCTATTTCTATTGGTAAAGCTGTAGATTACACACACGCAGGTACGGTGGAGTTCTTACTTGATGCAGATACAAATAAATTCTATTTTATTGAAGTAAACCCTCGTATTCAGGTTGAGCATACCGTTACAGAAGAAGTTACCGGATTTGATATTGTCAAATCTCAGATTTTAGTAACAGAAGGTCTAGCATTAAACGATCCTGAAATCGGTATGGAATCTCAAGAGTTGATTCATACAAATGGGTTCGCTCTTCAGTGCCGTGTTACAACTGAAGATCCAGCAAATAATTTCTTACCAGATTATGGTCGTGTCGCTCACTACCGTTCTGCAAGTGGTATGGGCGTTCGCCTAGATGCAGGATCTGCTTTCTCTGGTGCTGTAGTGAATCCATTCTATGATTCTATGTTAGTAAAAGTTTCTGTACGTGGTCGTCGTTTTATTGATGCAGTGAACCGTATGGAGCGTACTCTTCATGAATTCCGAATTCGTGGTGTAAAAACGAATATCCCATTCTTACATAATGTATTAACGCATCCTACTTTTGTTGCTGGTGAAACCACGACTCGTTTTATTGATAAAACTCCTGAGTTATTTGAGTTTCCAAAACGTAGAAATCGTGCAAATCGTATCTTAAGCTTTTTGGGCGGTGTTCTTGTTAATGGTAACGAACTTGTGAAAGATCGTCCAATAGCAAAACGACGTGACCCTGTTGCTGTTCCTGCATTTGATAACTCTGTAGCACTGCCTAAAGGGACACGTGATGTCTTTAAGGAGTTGGGGGCACAAAAGTTCAGCCAATGGATACTAGATCAAGAACAATTGATGTTCACAGACACTACTTTCCGTGATGCACACCAATCATTGTTGGCAACACGTATGCGTACTTACGATATGGTCAAAATTGCACGTGCATATGCGCACATGGCGCCACAGCTATTCTCACTAGAAATGTGGGGTGGTGCAACCTTTGATACAAGTATGCGTTTCCTTAAGGAATCCCCATGGGATCGTTTAGTGGAAATGCGTAAGGAATGCCCAAACATCTTATTCCAGATGTTAATGCGTGCATCCAGTACTGTTGGTTACAAAAACTATCCAGACAACGTGGTAAAACTATTTGTAAAAGAAGCAGTTGATGGCGGTGTGGATGTTTTCCGTATCTTTGATGCATTAAATTATCTACCCAACATGCAGGTCCCAATTGAAGAAGTAAATAAAGCCGGTGCAATTGCTGAAGGTGTGATCTGTTACACTGGTGATATCTTAGACCCAGAACGTACTAAATACGACCTTAAATATTATGTAGGTTTAGCTAAAGAGTTGGAAAAAATGGGCGCAACTATTCTTTGTATTAAAGATATGGCGGGTTTATGCAAGCCAGAAGCTGCACGTATTCTTGTAAAAGCCCTGAAAGATGAGGTAGGACTTCCAATCCATTTCCATACACATGACACTGCAGGTATACAGGCAGCATCAATTTTCAATGGTAATGCTGTAGGTCTAGATATTGCTGATGCTGCAATGGCACCTTTCTCTGGTGGAACTGCTCAGCCTAACTTAAATACAGTTGCTGAATCACTACGTCTTGACCCTCGTGGTTGTGACTTAGATATTAATAAACTTGATGAAATCGCCGAATACTGGCGTTCTGTTCGTGAATTTTACACACCGTTTGAAAGTGAAATTATTCCTGCATCCGGTGACTTATACAAGCACGAAATGCCTGGTGGACAATATACAAACTTATTCCAACAAGCGCGTGCTCTTGGTCTAGCTGATCAATGGAGCCATGTCTGTAAATTATACGCAGAAGTGAATCAACTTTTTGGAGATATCGTTAAAGTAACACCTTCTTCAAAAGCAGTCGGGGATATGGCACTCTTTATGGTAGCAAATGAACTGACCACTGAAGATGTTCTAGATGAATCTCGTGAACTTGCTTTCCCTGCTTCTGTGATTGACTTAATTGGTGGTATGATGGGAATGCCTCCTGGTGGATTCCCTCCTGCAGTTGTTTCTCGTATTCTTCGTGGTGATAAACCACTTGCAGATCGTCCTGGAGCATTGCTAGAACCGGCTGATCTAGATGCTGCAAAACAGCACTTAAGAGGATTGTTAGGTTCTGAGCCTTCAGAAAAAGAACTCGTTAGTTACTTACTGTATGATAAAGTTTATGATGAGTATGCAAAACATCGTATTGAGTTTGGTGATGTAAGCAAGCTTGCTACACCTAACTTTTTATATGGATTAGAGGCAAATGAAGAAATTGCTGTAGATATTGAATCTGGTAAGCGTCTAATTATCAAGTTCTTGACTATCTCAGAGCCAAATGCGGAAGGTAATCGTACGGTATTCTTTGAGTTGAACGGTCAGCCTCGTGATGTAACTGTTCCCGACTTATCTCTTGAATCAGGTATTTCAAAATCTGTTAAAGCGGACCCAGAAGATCCAATGCAAGTTGGTTCAAGCATGCCAGGTATGGTTGTTGGCCTTGCTGTTAAAGCAGGTGACAATGTTAAAAAAGGACAAAAACTGCTCGTTCTTGAAGCAATGAAAATGGAATCCACCATTTATGCAGAACAAGAAGGTGTTGTTAAGTCTGTTCAAGTCAGTCAAGGGAGTCAGGTGGAAACAGGTGATCTTCTGTTGACACTTGAATAGGAATGGACGAATGCCTCGAGCATAAGTTTAAACAACTAGGAATTCAGTTTCTGCATTTTCCGCAGGAACTGAATTCAACGAATACTTATGCCTTAAATACTAAATTTAAGCTAATTCAATTACCTGCGTTGATTTCTTGTGTGGAGCAAACTGCCGGTAGGGGAAGAGGCCAAAATAAATGGTCCTCGAGTATTGGAAGTCTTCCCTTTTCACTTGTGACAACACTCGCTAAATTGAAAGTGAAAGAAGTGGACGTTCATTTTATTCCGCTCTTGATGGGATATTCAATCCAAAAAGTTCTTCAGCGTTTACTGCCTGATGAGCCTGTGCAAATAAAATGGCCAAATGACATCCTCGTTGAAGGTAAAAAAATTGCAGGTATCTTAGTTGAGCGTAGAGTGGACGATCCTGAGCAATTGATTATTGGAGTAGGTATCAATAATCAGAATGATTTACCTGTTGCATTTAAGGACCTTAAAATTGTACCATGTTCTTTGAAATCATATGATGTAACAATCTCTTCCAATGAACTGTTACTATCTATTGTTGAGCAGTTTTTTCTTGACCTTCAAGCTTATACATTTGATGAAATCATTGAAGATATCAACATGTGTTTATATAAGAAAAATGAGCTTGTAACTCATGTGAATCTAAATGTGAAAACGTCAGGAATCTGTTTAGGTTTAGACCCAAAGGGTGCATTACAAATTCAAACTGAATATTCTGTTGAAAGTTTTGTAGGAGGTAGCTTATCATATGGATGAACAACTAAAATTTTTTGAAGCATTTGAACAATGCTTGAAAAACTACCAACTTCATGGTGATGATTTTGTCAATATCTCTGAAGAAAATATGTATTTTCTTCGTGAGATGGCAAAGCCCAAGGAGAAAGTACAGAAAGCGCAAACAACATCTGCACCCGTCAAACAGCAACAAGCATACTCGAAACCACAAGCCCAAAATGAAGAGACAAATAAAGGCTTTCAATCTTCAAATCTTCAAAGTGTTCTTGAAAAGCCAAAAGTTGAGACGCCTAAAAGAGAATTACCGCCACTTAATCTCGAAGGGGTTAATTGGAATCAATTAAAAGATTTAGTTGGAGGTTGCCAAAGATGTGAATTATGTCATATGGGAAGAATACAAACCGTATTTGGTGCTGGTAATACAGATGCTGACTTAATGTTTATTGGCGAGGGGCCTGGTTATCAGGAAGATCAACAAGGGATTCCATTTGTTGGACCTGCAGGGGATCTTCTTACCAAGATTATACAGGCGATGAAGTTTACTAGAGAGGGAGTTTATATTGCGAATATTGTTAAATGCCGTCCGCCAAATAATAGAAACCCTTATGACCAAGAAGCTCATGCCTGTTTACCTTATCTGAAGAAACAAATACAGCTTGTTCAACCTAGGATAATTGTACTACTTGGATCAGTTCCCCTTGTTTATATGTTTAATAAAATAGGTATTATGAAAAATCGTGGGAAATGGTTAGAGTTTGAGGGAATTCCAGTAATGCCAACTTTTCACCCTGCATTTCTTTTAAGGAAACAGGAATTTAAGAGGGAAGTTTGGGAAGATATGAAGTTAGTGATGGAGAAGTTTGGGGATTAAAAATGATTTGGTGGTTAATACCATTAGCCGTGTTGCTTATGCTGTCGGCATTTTTCTCGGCATCTGAAACTGCATTGTTTTCAATCCCGAGTGCCACCCTTAAAAGTTGGCGCTCACAAGGGACAAAAGGACAACGCCTCGTTGTCAAGCTCATGCGTGATCATCACGCTACATTGACCTGTATATTAATTGGTACAAACTTTGTAAACATCCTTATTTCTTTCTTAATGGCGGGGTTCTGCCGAAAATATATGACAAGCTACTTTGGAGAAAGCTTTACCTCAAGTTCGTATTTTGAAATTGTTATTATTATCACAACAACAATTGTATTACTTATCTTTGGAGAAGTTAGTCCAAAAGCATTTGCCTTTGCTACTTCAAGAAAAACTGCTGTCAGAGTCGCTCCAATTATATTTTTTCTTCGTACTTACATATTTAAATACTTCGTCGTTATGCTAAAAAAGGCTTCGCAGAAAATTCTTCAGTTTACTGCTTCAAAGGAAGAATCACAAGCTTTGTCTGTTGAAGAGTATAGAAGCTATAGCCTAACTGCTGAATGGCTTGGGGCTTTTAATGAAGATCAAATTTATCTTTTTAATAGAGTATTTAATTTAGTTGAGAAACCTGTTAAAAAACTAATGATTCCTAGGACTGAAATTCAATCGATACACTTAGCCGACAAAGTTGATAAAATTGAAAAGCTAGTAAAAAGAAAGCGTTATTTATATGTCCCTGTAGTTGAGGAAGATTTAGATTCGCCAATTGGAATGTTGAATGTTGTTACTTTTTTAACTGCATCTAAAAATGAAAGAGATCAGTGGCAAAAAACAATGCTTGAAACAGTCGTATACACTCCTGAAAATTCAACATTACAGGCAGCATTGGAGAACTTCTTTCAGGCTAAAAATAAAGTCTCCCTTGTTGTAGATGAATATGGAGGCATTGAAGGAATGTTAACAGTTGAGGATATCTTTGAAGAAGTCTTAGGTGAGATGCCCACGGAGTATGAACCCCCTGGTAAGTTCTTTATGGAAGTAAAGGATGGTTTATGGAGAATTAGTGGGCGTTATCCATTTGAAGATGCTTTACGCGAAATAGGCGCAAACTACCTGCCAGAAACAAACGCAGAGACAATTGGCGGATTTGTATCTCAAGAGCTTGATCACATTCCGGAAGTAGGAGAGAAAATAATCATTAAAGATTTTGAGATAGAAGTGTCTCTTGTTCAAAATAAGCGCATTTTACAACTTAAGGTTTTGCGTCTTAATGAGGAGGTTGATGATGGAAACAACTGATTGGATGGTTGCCATTTTTATGAGTGTAGGTGGAATTGTATGTTCTGCGATCTTCTCCGGTTTTGAGAACGGAGTTGTTTCGATACGCCAACCACGACTTCATTACTACATTGATCATGGAAACAGTGGTGCAAAGTATATCCAGTACTTCCTAAAACGACCAACAACGATGTTAGCCACAATTTTACTTGGAAATAATATTGCCAATATATTATTAGCTGTATATGTCGAAAAAATGAGCCAACAGATTACGCAAAATACGCTTGGACTTACCCTGATTTCTTTTTGTTTGACTATAGTGCTCCTAATTGCTGGTGAAATTACCCCAAAAGTGTGGTTTAGACAGCACCCTATTCAGCGCTGTTCTAAAGCTGCAATTCCTATTTATGCTTTCTATTGGCTGGCTTATTTACCTATTTTGATGCTTACTTACTTTGTAAATGGTTTAAATAAACTGTTGGCAGGTAAAGCATCTTCGGAAAAGCTCCATCGGAATGAAGAATTTAGGATGATGTTTAAAGAAAGTTTGGATGATGGTGAATTGACTCAATCTACTACATTGATGATGCAACACCTTTTAGATTACAATTCATTAACTGTTCGAGACTTGATGGTTGACAAAGCTTATACTGTAGTATTGGAGGGAAATTTATCTCTAGATGAAGCGGTGAAAATTGCGAAAGAGAAGCAAATGAAACGCTTTCCAGTTGTTCTGAAAAGCGACCCCAATAATTGGATTGGAATTTTCTCTGTTTACGATGTTATTTTCAAAATACCCGAAGATCAATGGAAAGATAAAAATGTCTTAATGTTAACAAGAGATTTAGTTACCTTGGGAGCTGATGAAAATATCTCTGAAGTATTATCTCAAACCGCTAGATCAAAACTCAGATTGATGGTTGTATTAGATAGTGATGGTAAAGGCGTCGGCGTAATTTCTCCAAGCGATGTAATGAAACCAATGTTCGGTCAACTTGCCTAAGTTTATTAGTATTTATCAGTGAAGAGTTATCGAGCCTTTATTTAAAGCTACTGCCTTAAATAAAGGTTGGTGGAGGCGGCGGGGATCGAACCCGCGTCCTAAGAATGCACAGCAGAAGCATCTACACGTTTAGATTAACTATACTTTTTATCGTCCATTCACATCGCCGTTAATCAAGGCCAGCTTCAAGACTACTTCCCGTAAAATCTTATCCGCATTCCGGGCTTAAAAATAACGGACCAGCCTGATCACTATCGTTTCGTTCCTCTATCAGACATCAAGAAGGAAACGTTGCGGACTTATCTTATGCCGCAAGAGCCATTTCTGGTTCTGCATTTATGTTTTTGACCGATGTTTTACGTGGCCAACGATCATCCACGACGTGCAACTAAAGTGTAAACATACCCAGTCGAAGCCATGTCGCCCCCAATAGATAAGATATAGTTGAACTAATTTCTTAGTAAAATTAAGTTAGATGAAATATGTAAATGTGCAAGTTTTAGCCGTGAAAAGAAAAAGGCTCTGAAACACCCTCCTGTTTCAGAGCCTCAGGGTACAGTTAAAAACTGCGATCCCAAAAAACAAGCATATTACAGATTACTAAGAGGTTTAAACCAAATCAACATCCCGATTAGTAAAAGACTAATTTTAACCTGAATAATAAACCAATAGCATAAAATTAACATTAGGCAAGTTGAACAATATCAGAATTAGGGCATTTAACTTTGAATTAAATGGAGATTTTATATGAATTACTCCTAATTAGTTACATTGAGAATTAATGATCAGAAATAATTATTTGATTTTTGTGATAAATTGCTTATATTACGTGCTTTTCGTCTTTAGTACATTTGTCCTAAAGTTTAACTATTAACCTTAACCCCTTATATGTATGTCTAAATTTAGATACCTTCCATATAAGTTAATACAAGATTGGTATTATTAACGTGAGTAATGAACTACCTAACCTAGCGGATCTCTTTGATTTTAGTGAATCAGTCGACATGAACACTCTTCTTGCTGGTGAAGATACACAGCAAATTGAAGAAGGGTCTGTTGTAGTCGGTAAAGTTGTCCGCAAAACTGATAATGGCGTTTCCGTTGACTTCAACTTTAAATCTGAAGGCTTCGTGCCAAAACATGAAATTCCTAATTTTGACGAAATCGAAGTTGGAAGTGAATTAAACGCTGTTCTTGAATCTATTGAAAGCGAAGATGATGGATTACCTGTTCTTTCAGTAGAAAAAGCAATTTTCAAAGAAGCTTGGGATAAATTCACCAAAGTACACGAAGAAGGTGCTATCGTTAAGGGTGAAGTTAAGCGTCGCGTTAAAGGCGGACTTATGGTTGATGTTGGTGTTGAAGCCTTCCTACCAGGTTCTCAAGTTGACACATCACCTGTTCGTAATATGGACGAATTCTTAAGCAATACCTACGACTTCAAGATTCTGAAAATTAATAAAGATCGTCGTAACGTTGTAATTTCCCGTCGTGAACTTCTTGAAGAAGAAAAATCCAAATTACGCTCCGAGATCATGGAAGACATTACCCCTGGTCAGTTACGTAAAGGTACAGTTAAGAATATTACAGACTTTGGTGCTTTTGTTGATCTTAACGGTATCGATGGTCTGATCCACATTACAGATATGTCATGGGGTCGTATTTCTCATCCAAGTGAAATGCTTGAAGTTGGACAAGAAATTGAAGCTGTTATTCTAGAAATCGACCGCGAAAAAGAACGAGTGTCTTTAGGTCTTAAACAGAAGTCTAACGATCCCTGGGAAAATGTTGAACAAACATTCCCTGCTGGCACTCGCGTCAAGGGTAAAGTTGTTAATGTAATGCCTTATGGTGCTTTCATCGAAATCGTTGAAGGTGTAGAAGGCTTGATTCACGTTTCTGAAATGTCTTGGACAAAGCGTGTGACACGTGCAAGTGACGTACTGAATGTTGGCGATGAAGTAGAAGCTGTTGTACTGGAAATTCAAAAAGATTCTAAAAAGATTTCATTAGGTCTTCGTCAGACTCAAATGAACCCATGGGAAGAAGCAGCTCGTAAGTATCCTCCAGGAACTAAGATTACAGGTAAAGTACGTAATATGACATCATACGGTGCTTTTGTAGAAATCGAACAAGATATCGATGGTATGGTTCATATCTCAGATATGTCTTGGACTCGTAAAATTAATAACCCTGCAGAATTGCTGAAAAAAGGTGATGTCGTGTCTGCTATCGTTCTGGAAATTAATCCAGACCAGCAGCGTATCTCCTTAAGTATGAAAGACCTAAGTGAAAATCCTTGGGATAAAATCAGTGAGTTCTATAAAATTGGTGATTCCGTTAAAGGTACTGTTACTAAACTAACTAACTTTGGCGCATTCGTTGAGTTGGAAAATGACATTGATGGTCTTATCCACATTTCTCAACTATCCGATGAACGTGTGAATAAAGTAAAAGACATCATCGCTGTTGGCGATCAAGTTGAAGCACGCGTTATTAAAATTGACCCTGTTGAACGTCGTATTGGCTTGACTATGAAGTCTGCTGATGCAATTGCTAATGTGGAAACTGCAGCAGCTGCAGATGTTCAAAATCTGAAACCAGGTGAGCACATGGTAGACATGGGTGACCTGTTGGATGATGTCTTTGAATCTGGGCAGGAGTAATTTTATTCATTAATTGAATATTTGGGGTTGACTCAATATGAGTTGCCCCTATATTACTTCTTCCCGTATTATTTTGTTGACCCTCCCTTTGCCCATGTAGCTCAGTTGGTAGAGCGCATCCTTGGTAAGGATGAGGTCACCGGTTCAAATCCGGTCATGGGCTCCAAAGTCTATGTAGAACGGGAAAGAATCGAAGATTTTTAAACTTAAACCATCAGTTATAATTATAACGGAGGATAAAATGGCTAAAGAAAAATTCGAACGTACCAAGCCACACGTAAATATCGGTACAATTGGTCATGTTGACCACGGTAAGACTACTCTGTCTGCTGCTATCACAATGGTTATGAATAACAAATTCGGCGGCGGCGGCGCTATGTCCTATGAGGATATTGACAATGCTCCAGAAGAAAAAGCTCGTGGTATAACGATCAACACTTCACACGTTGAGTATGAGTCTGCTAACCGTCACTACGCTCACGTAGACTGTCCTGGTCACGCTGATTACATCAAAAACATGATTACTGGTGCTGCTCAAATGGACGGTGCTATTCTAGTAGTTGCTGGTACAGATGGTCCTATGGCTCAGACTAAAGAGCATATCCTTCTTGCACGTCAGGTTGGTGTTCCAGCTATCGTTGTATTCGTAAATAAAACTGACCAAGCTGATGAAGATCTACTTGAACTTGTCGAGATGGAAATTCGTGAGTCTCTTTCTGAATACGACTTCGATGGTGATGATGCTCCATTGATTTTTGGTTCTGCTCTTAAAGCAATCGAAGCTGGTGCAGATCCTGAGCACCCTGATTGTAAGTGTATTCTAGACCTTATGGAAGCTGTAGATTCTTACATTCCTGAGCCATCTCGTGATATCGATAAGCCATTCCTTATGCCTATTGAGGACGTGTTCTCTATTGAGGGTCGTGGTACAGTTGTAACGGGTCGTATTGAGCAAGGTGTTATTAATACTGGTGACGAAATTCAAATCGTTGGTATCCGTGACACTACTTCTACAACTATTACTGGTGTAGAAATGTTCCGTAAGATTTTAGATCGTGGTGAAGCTGGTGATAATGTTGGTTGTTTATTACGTGGAACGAAGAAGGATGATGTTGAGCGTGGTCAAGTACTAGCTGCACCTGGTACCATCAATCCTCACACTAAATTTGAAGCAAGTGTATACATCTTATCCAAAGAAGAAGGTGGTCGTCACACTATCTTCAAATCTGGTTACCGCCCACAGTTCTATTTCCGTACAACTGATGTAACGGGTTTAGTTACTCTACCTGAAGGTAAAGACATGGTAATGCCTGGTGATAACGTAGAGCTATCTGTAGAACTAATTTGCCCAATTGCGATGTCTGAAGGTCTTCAGTTCGCAATCCGTGAAGGTGGTCGTACAGTTGGTGCTGGTCAGGTTACTAAAATTATTGAATAGTCTTTTGGATTAATTCTTTAATAAAAGCCTCGCCCTTGGGCGAGGCTTTGAATTAGGAGAGTAGCTCAGCTGGTAGAGCAGTGGTCTCCAAAACCGAAGGTCGCAGGTTCGAACCCTGTCTCTCCTGCCAAATTTAGAGGAAAAATATGAGTAATTTAATTTCAAAAGCAAAACAGTTTTATAGTGAAACTGTCCAAGAAACAAAAAAGAGTTCTTGGCCAAACCGCCCAGAACTTATGCAGACGACATTTTTGATTATCGTTGCAGTTTTGATTCTGACTGCTTTCGTTTTTGTTATTGATTTAATCTTCTCAAAAGGCTTGATGGCTATTTATGAGATTCCTCATCTTTTTCAGTAATTAATCAGGAACATCTTAGGAGTTAAATGTATGAGTGAAGAACTCGTTTTGGATGAAAGCCAGGGACAATGGTTTTTTGTACAGGCGCTGTCCGGACATGAAATGAAGGTCAAGGAAAGTATTGATAAACGTCTGGTACAAGAAAACATGGTTGGCCGTGTTCATCATGCATTGGTTCCAATGGAAAAGCATACAGAAGTTCATGGCGGTGAAAAGAAAACCGTTAATAAAAAATACTTCCCTGGATATGTATTAGTAATTGCTGATTTATATGATAACCTTGGCGTTATTGATGATGAAGTTTGGACGTTTATTAAAGAAACACCTAGTATTACTGGGTTTATTGGTGAACGCCCTGTTCCTTTATCTCCTGCAGAAGTGCAAGATATTAAGGAAATGATGACAGAAAGTTCTGATGTTGAAAGGCCTAAAATTGATTATGAAATTGGTGAAATTGTCAAAATCAAAGAAGGTCCTTTTGAGAGCTTTGATGGTAAAATAGAAAGTATTGATCCAGACCACGGAAAGTTGTCTTTGTCCGTAACTATTTTCGGACGGTCAACCCCTGTGGAAGTTGGCTACTGGCAAGTTGAACGCGAGTAGTAAGCGCTAGGACAATCGAAAGGTATAAAATGGCTAAAAAGGTAGTTGGACAAATTCGTTTACAAATTCCTGCCGGACAGGCGAATCCATCTCCACCTGTTGGACCTGCATTAGGTCAAGCAGGGGTGAATATTATGGAGTTTTGTAAACAATTTAATGCAGCGACACAGCAAAACAACGGTACCGTTACACCATGTGTAATTACTGTATATGCTGACCGCTCATTCTCGTTCATTACGAAGTCACCACCAGCTGCGGTTCTTATTAAAAAAGCAGCAGGTTTGGCTTCAGGGGCAAATAGCCCTGGTTCTGAGACCGTTGGCCAGATTACTTCTACTCAACTTAAAGAAATCGCTGAGACCAAAATGAAAGATCTAAACGCATTTGATATTGATCAAGCTGCAAAATTGATCGCTGGTACAGCTCGAAGCATGGGAGTAGAAGTTATCGATGGCTAAACGAAGTAAACTGTATAGATCTCGTCTAGAGACGATTGATCAACAAAAAATCTATTCTTTACGCGAAGCGGTTGAAGCTATTCGTAGCATGCCGCAGGCGAAGTTTGATGAAACTGTTGACATCGCTTTATTATTAGGCGTTGATCCACGTAAAGGTGATCAAAATGTACGTGGCGCTGTTGCCTTACCTCATGGTACTGGTAAAAGCGTAACTGTAGCAGTTGTTGCTGCTGACGATGCTGCAAAGCAAGCGGAAGAAGCTGGTGCTGATTTTGTTGGTTTTGAAGATCTAATCGCAAAAATTGCTGATGGTTGGTTAGAGTTTGATGTTCTTATCGCAACTCCAGCAGCCATGGCTCACTTGAGAAAGTTGGGTCGCGTACTTGGACCTCGTGGTTTAATGCCGAACCCGAAAACTGGTACTGTAACTGAAAATACCAAAGATGCTGTTACACAAGCGAAAGCTGGCCGTGTAGAATATCGTACTGATCGTCAGGCGAATGTGCATGTTCCTGTTGGTAAAGTATCTTTTGATGCAGAAAAGTTGGTTGAAAACGTTGAAGCTCTTATGGATGCTATCAACCGTGCTAAACCTGCTACTGCAAAAGGTACATACATCCAAGGATGCACTTTAGCTTCTACGATGAGTCCTGGTATTAAAGTTGATACCCGTGAGTTCACAAGGATTTAATTATGAGTGATCGTAGAATTGACAAAGTAATTTTGCACGACTTTACTGTGCAGAAATTTAAAGAAGCCACATATTTGATCTTTGTTACGCATAGTGGTTTAACGGTCGCTGATAATCAGGAATTCCGTGGTAAACTACGCGACGCCGAGGCATCTTTGCTGGTCCTAAAAAATTCTTTTATTAAATTAGGTCTAGCTTCACTCGATATCGAAGTTGATGAGTCTTCTGACATCTTCAAAGGCGATACTGGTGTGATTGTATGTACTGGTGAACCCGTAAATGTATCTAAAGTGGTGAAAGAATACGCCAAAGGCAGTGAAATTGTTACTGTTAAAGGTGGTGTTCTTGAAGGTAGATTGATGACTGTAGCTGATGTTGAAGCTATGGCTGATATGCCTTCGAAAGAAGCATTACTAGGAAGCCTACTGGGCGTTATGAAAGCTCCAGCTGGCAAACTTGTACGTACCCTGTCTGGTCGTGGTAAGTCCTTAGTATATGTATTGGAAAACTTCGCAAATAAACTTGAAAACGAATCTTAATTAGAGGAACAACTGCCATGTCTACAACTATCGACAAAGAGCAAGTAATCTCTTACATTGAAAGCTTAACTCTTCTTGAAGTTAAGGAACTTGTTGATGAACTAAAAGAACGCTTAGGCGTTGAAGATACTCCAGCTATGCCTGCATTTGCAATGATGCCAGGTGCTGGTGGTGGTGCTGCTGAAGCAGCTGAAGAGAAAACTGAGTTTGACGTAGTACTAACTGGTTCTGGCGATAAGAAAATCGCTGTAATCAAAGTGGTACGTGAGCTTACTGGCCAAGGCTTGAAAGAAGCTAAAGGTTTAGTTGAAGATCTTCCATCTACACTAAAAGAAGGTGTAAGCAAGGAAGAAGCTGAAGAACTAAAAGCTAAGCTTGAAGAAGCTGGTGCTGCTGTAGAACTAAAATAACTTTAATTCTACTTAAGACCGCCTAATTTAGGCGGTCAATCATTTTTTACAGAAACGAACAGGGTCACTGTTCGTTTCTGTCTTTGTATATATACTGAGGAAAATCTTAGATTTATCCTTATCACGCTTTGCAGGGGACAGGCATGTTAACGCGTAAAAATTATGGTGAACTACAGGATGTATTAGACATCCCTGATTTGATCGATATCCAGGTTAAGTCCTATTTTGATTTTCTACAAAGTGATGTAGAACCAGAAGAAAGATTGAACAAAGGCTTACACGAAGCTTTTACTGAAGTCTTTCCTATTGAAAGCTTTGACCAAACTTGTGTGGTCAACTTTGTTTCGTATGAAATTGGCGAAACTAAATCTTCTATTGTTGAGTGTTTGCGTACTGGCAAATCCTATGCGGTTCCCGTTTATGTTACTTTCGAATTAGAAAACCGCGCACAAAACGATACGAAAATTGAACGAGTATTCATTGGTGATATGCCCTTAATGACTCCTCGTGGAACATTTATTATCAACGGTGCTGAACGTGTCATCATATCTCAGTTACACCGTTCTCCAGGAATCTGCTTTGAAATTGCAAAACATGCTTCTGGAAAAGATCTATATACATACCGGATTATTCCTGACCGTGGTGGCTGGATGGAAGTCCAATTTGATATTAATGATTACATTTACATTTATTTAGATCGTCGTCGTCGTCGCCGTAAATTTTTAATTTCTACTTTGCTTCGTGCAGTAGGCTACACCTCTGACTTTGAATTGCTTGATGCAATTTACGGTGTTGAGGAACTGTCCCTTGATAGCTTGCGTGCTAAAGGTCAAGACTTATTAGATGAGTATCACCTTGTAGAAGCTGTTCTAGATGAAGACGGTTACGCAGTTACAGATGAAAAAGGAAATGAAATCGGTAAAGATATGGAAGCGTTGGGGGACGATCTATTAGACGCTCTTGAAGATGCAGATATTGAATCCGTAAAAGTTATTCATGTCGGTCACGAAGACTACTTCCTAAATTGTTTACGTGAAGATCCTACTTCTACTACTGAAGAAGCACTGAAAGAGATTTACAAGCGTATGCGTCCAGGAGATCCCGTATCACTTCCAAATGCAAAATCTTTATTAGAACGTTTATTCCAAGATCCTAAACGTTATGACCTAGGTAGTGTTGGACGTTTCATGATTAATGAGAAATTTAATTTAGATGTTGATCCTGCCGAACGTACGCTTGTGAACGAAGATATTGTCGCTGCGACTCGTTACTTAATGAAATTACGCAGTACGAATGGTCGACCAGATGATATTGATCACCTAGGTAGTCGCCGTGTTCGTACTGTGGGTGAATTAGTGCAAAATCAATTCCGTCAAGGTTTATCTAGGACAGAGCGTCTAATTCGTGAGAAAATGACATTAATTGACTTTAATGAAGAAGAAGTGACACCAGCAAAATTAGTTAATCCTAAAGCACTTGCAGGTGTCATTCGTGATTTCTTTGGTCGTAGTCAATTATCTCAATTCATGGATCAAACAAATCCCCTTTCTGAATTAACAAATAAGCGTCGTTTATCTGCTTTAGGACCTGGTGGTCTTAACCGTGATCGTGCTGGTTTCGAAGTTCGTGATGTACACCCATCTCACTATGGCCGTGTTTGTCCAATTGAAACTCCTGAGGGACCAAATATTGGATTGATCTCTTCACTTGCACTATATGCACGTGTTAATGAGCTTGGTTTTATTGAAACTCCATACCGTAAAGTATTGGACTGTCAGGTTACTGATGAAATCGTTTATTTAACTGCAGATCAAGAAGAAAATTTTGTTATTGCACAGGCGAATGCGCCATTAGATAGCAGTAAGAAATTCCAAAATAAATACGTAATGTGTCGTCACTTAGGTGATACTGCAGAGATTGAAGCTGATAAAATTCAGTATATTGATGTATCGCCTAAACAAGTTGTTAGTGCAGCTGCGGGTCTGATACCTTTCCTTGAGCATGATGATGCGAACCGTGCATTAATGGGCTCAAACATGCAACGTCAGGCTGTGCCATTATTAATTACTGACTCTCCATATGTTGGTACAGGTCTAGAAAAAGTAGTTGCTCGTGATTCTCGTGCTGTAGTTGTATCTGAAATTGATGGTATAGTTGCAGAGGTAGACGCAAAGCATGTTGTTGTAACGCCTGATGGTAAACCTGCAGATGAGCATAAAGCTGATGATGTTTACAGCTACGAACTTATGAAGTTTATGCGTTCAAACAGTAGTACTTGTGTAAATCAAAAGCCAATTGTTGTTCGTGGTGATAAAGTTGTTAAGGGACAAACATTAGCGGATGGTGCTGCGACTCAAGGCGGTGAACTAGCACTAGGCAAAAACGTAACAGTTGCGTTTATGCCTTGGAATGGTTATAACTTTGAAGATGCAATTGTAATCTCTGAGCGTATTGTGAAAGAAGATGTTTATACTTCTATTCATATATCTGAATTTGATATTACAGCACGAGATACAAAACTAGGCCCTGAAGAAATTACTCGCGATATTCCAAATGTGAGTGAAGAAGCGCTTCGTAATTTAGGTCATGAAGGTATTGTTCGTATCGGAGCTGAAGTCAAACCTGGTGATATTATTGTTGGTAAAATCACGCCTAAAAGCGAAACTGAATTAGATCCTGAAGAGCGTTTACTTCGAGCAATCTTTGGCGAAAAAGCTGCTGATGTTAAGGACAGCTCACTCGTAATGCCTTCCGGTACTTCTGGTATCGTTATGGATGTCGAAGTAGAGCGTAAAGCAGATCCTAATGCACAAAAGTTATCTAAGGTAGAGATTCGTCGTCATATTCGTGAAGCTAAAAATACCTATAAAGCTGAATATGATGAGTTAATCGAAGACCTATGTGAGAAACTAAGTGCTAAACTACTTGGTTCTAAGCTTCCATTTGATATTGTAGATGCCAATACTGCAGAAGAAGGTACACCTATTATTCCTGCAAACCGTAAGGTCACGAAAGTACTACTTCGCAAATTAGCGCAGAATCATGATAATTACAAAATGCCGAAGAGCCCAACTCGTGATCAAATTGATGAGATCATGAAAGGCTTCCGTTTACGTCTACGTGATATCGAAACTCGTCGTGATGAAATCATTGACCGTTATGAAAATGGCGGTGATGAGGATCAAGGTGTGATTCGTTCTGTTAAAGTTTATATCGCTTCTAAGCGTAAGCTTCAAGTTGGTGATAAAATGGCTGGTCGTCACGGTAATAAAGGTATTGTTTCTACGATCGTACCTGAAGAAGATATGCCATTTATGGCTGATGGATCTCCTGTCGATATTTGTCTGAACCCACTTGGTGTACCCTCTCGTATGAATATTGGTCAAGTGCTTGAAACGCATCTTGGTTATGCAGCTAAGATTCTTGGATTTAAAGTTGCAACACCTGTTTTCGATGGTATCAAAGAAGAAACAATTCGACAGTTACTGCAGGATGCTAAAGCGAAAAAAGCATCTGAGCGTCTAGACTGGACAATTAATGAAGATGGTGAAACTGTTGACGAGCATGGCGAGATTCGTCGTGATTACTATCTAGAAAATGATGGTAAAGTTGTTCTATATGATGGCCGTACTGGTCAACCATTTGAACAGCGCGTTATGGTTGGTGAAATCTACATGCTTAAACTAGACCACTTGGTTGTAAGCAAGATTCACGCTCGTTCCGTTGGTCCATACTCACTTGTTACACAGCAACCTCTAGGTGGTAAAGCTCAGCATGGTGGACAGCGTTTTGGTGAAATGGAAGTATGGGCTCTTGAAGCATATGGTGCAGCCTATGCCCTTCAGGAAATGTTGACAGTGAAATCTGATGACGTAACTGGACGTACTCGTATTTACGAATCAATTGTTCGTGGTGATAATTCATTACGTGCTGACGTACCAGAATCGTTTAACGTACTTATGAATGAAATGAAGAGTTTAGGTCTTGATATCAAGCCACTTAAAACTCAAGATTCGAATCAATAATAAAGGAGTCGCAAAGAGTTATGGCAGAAAGTCACAATCAGGCAGTCCGTGAAATTCTAGGATTGGATGCTTCGGAAAAATTCAATGCAGTTAGCATTCAGGTTGCTTCTCCTGAAACGATTCATTCATGGAGTCGTGGTGAAGTAAAGAATCCTGAAACTATTAACTATCGTACATTTAAACCAGAAAAAGGTGGTTTATTCTGTGAAAAGATCTTTGGCCCAACTAAAGATTGGGAATGTGCATGTGGAAAGTACAAGCGTGTAAAGCACAAAGGTATTGTATGTGATCGTTGTGGGGTTGAAGTCACTCACAGTCGTGTTCGTCGTGAGCGAATGGCTCATATTGACCTTGCGGTTCCAGTAACACACGTTTGGTTTTTCAAATGTATGCCTACCCGTTTAGGCATGCTTGTAGGTATGACCGCCCGTAACTTAGAGCGTGTTATCTACTATGAAAGCTACATTGTTATTGATCCAGGTAACACACCTCTTGTTGCTCGTCAGTTACTAACTGATGAAGAATACCGTGAATCCATAGAATTATACGGTGATGCTTTTAAAGCTGGTATGGGAGCGGATGCACTACGTGAAATTCTTGGTTCAATTGATTTACCTGAATTGCAGGTAGAATTGACTGACCTGATGGCAAATACGGGTTCTAAAGCTGAACGTCAAAAAATTGCAAAGCGTCTACGTCTTGTAGAAGGTTTTATTGAATCTGATATGCGCCCTGAATGGATGGTTATGACTGTGATTCCAGTTATCCCACCAGACCTACGCCCTCTAGTACCCCTTGAAGGTGGTCGTTTTGCAACTTCAGACTTGAATGATTTGTACCGTCGCGTTATTAACCGTAATAACCGTTTAAAAAACTTATTGAGTCTTCGTACTCCTGAAGTGATTATTCGGAATGAGAAGCGTATGCTTCAAGAAGCGGTTGATGCATTGTTTGATAATGGTCGTCATGGCCGTGCCGTTACAGGTGCTGGTAACCGTCCGCTTAAATCTCTTTCTGACATGCTTAAAGGTAAGCAAGGACGTTTCCGTCAAAACTTACTCGGTAAACGTGTAGATTATTCAGGTCGTTCTGTTATCGTTGTTGGTCCTGAACTTCGCTTGAATCAATGTGGTCTACCAAAGAAAATGGCATTAACTTTATTTGAGCCATTTATCATCCGTCGTCTTAAAGAATTAGGTTATGTACATACCGTACGCAGTGCCAAGAAGATGATTGAACGTGGTGAAACTCAAGTTTGGGATATTCTAGAGGAAGTGACTAAAGGTCACCCAATCATGTTAAACCGAGCGCCTACTTTACACCGTCTTTCTATTCAGGCGTTTGACCCAGTATTGATTGAAGGTAATGCGATTCGTATCCACCCACTAGTATGTTCTGCATATAATGCGGACTTTGATGGTGACCAGATGGCAGTTCACGTACCGTTATCTAACGAAGCACAGCTTGAAGCAAAACTGTTAATGCTTTCAGCTCGTAATATTTTCTATCCATCAAACGGTCAACCTATTTGTGTTCCCACACAGGATATTACATTGGGTTCTTACTTCTTAACTTACGAAGTTCCCAATTCATTTGATCAAGCAAAAGATGTAAAAACATTTTCGGATATTTATGATGCAGTTCGCGCATTTGATGCAGAAATCATTGGTTTCCATGATGTGATTGAAATTAACAACCCAGACTTTGGTGTTGAAACAATTTGGGGAAATAAAGATTCTCGTCGTATTAAAACGACTGCTGGTCGTTGTATCTTCAATCAAGTATGGCCTGCCAAAATGGGATTCTGTAATAAAACTGCTGGATCTTCTGTGTTAGGTAAACTTGTTTCAAGTGCTTATCAGTTCTTAGGCCGTGCTGAAACTGTTGATGTATTAGATAGTTTAAAAGCAATGGGTTATAAATATGCTACACGTGCTGGTTTCTCTATTGGTATTACTGATATGATTATTCCAGAAGAAAAAGCTGAAATTATTGCTGATGCTGAAGCTCAGGTTGAAGAAGTACGTGAACGTTATAATCAAGGTAGTATTACCAACCAGGAACGTTACAACCAGTGTATTGATATTTGGACAAATGCGAATGAGAAAGTTGCGAATGCTACTTTCCACGTAATTGAACGTAACGAAGGCCGTTCTGAGATCAACCCAGTTTGGGGTATGTTGGATTCTAAAGCTCGTGGTAGTAAAAATCAGATTCGTCAGCTTGCAGGTATGCGTGGTCTTATGGCGAAACCTTCTGGTGATATTATTGAGCGCCCGATTATTTCTAACTTCCGCGAAGGTCTATCGGTTCTTGAGTTCTTTATTTCGTCTCACGGTGCACGTAAAGGTCTAGCCGATACAGCGCTGAAAACTGCTGATTCGGGTTATATGACTCGTAAGTTGGTAGACGTTGCACATGATGTAATCTGTGTCGAGTATGATTGTATGACAACTCAAGGTATCTATGTTAGCGCGATACGTGAAGGTGACAATGATGTACTTCCTTTACAGGATCGTGTTGTAGGACGTTTCTCTGCTGATGATATCCGCAATCCAGTTGCAGAAGGCGATGATGATGCCTACATTGTAAAAGCAGGTGAAGAGATTGACGCTCGCATTGCTGATCAGCTTGTAGAAAACGGTGTAGAACGCGTATTGATCCGTTCTGTTCTTACATGTCGCTCACATTCTGGTGTTTGTGCAAAATGTTATGGTCGTAACCTTGCGAATGACTCGATCTCTCGTCCAGGTGATTCCATTGGTATTGTTGCTGCACAGTCGATCGGTGAGCCAGGAACACAGTTGACTATGCGTACATTCCACGTGGGTGGTGTGGCCTCATCTCAAGTTTCAAACCCATTCTTTAAAGCACGTACAGGTGGTATTCTTAAGTTAGAAGATGCTCGTACTGTAGAAGATAAAGATGGTAATATTATTGTACTAAATAAACTTTCGAAAGCGATTCTTCTTGATGATGATGGCTATGAACAAGAAAGTTTTGAACTTGTAGCTGGAGCTGTAATCAGTTCTAAAATTGGTGATAAGATTAAAAAGAATCAAGAGTTTGTACGCTGGGATCCATATAACTTATCAATCATTTCTGAACACACAGGTACTGTTGAGTTCGTTGACCTTGTAGAAGGTATTACGATCAAAGAAGAAATTAATGAAGGTACAGGACAAACTGAGATTACTGTTCTTGAACACCGTGATGACTTATTTCCACAGGTGAAAATTGTTGATGCAGATGGCCATATGCTATCACATTACAACTTACCAGTTGGAGCATATATCATGGTAGAAGATGGGCAAACAATTGACGCGGGTTCTGCTCTAGCAAGAACACCTCGTCAAAGCTCCAAAACAACAGATATTACGGGTGGTCTACCACGTATTGCTGAGCTTTTCGAAGCACGTAAGCCTAAAGATGCTGCAGAAATTGCACGTATTGATGGTAAAGTGGAAATGACGCCACCAGCTAAGGGTAAACGTAAAATTATTATCCACGATATGGAAACAGGTAGCGTTGAAGAACACGTGATTTCTGCGAGCAAATATATCGTTGTTTATGATGGCGAAATGGTGAAGAAAGGACAACCATTGACAGGTGGTTCTGTACTTCCTCATGAAATTCTGGAAGTTTGTGGTCCTCAGGATCTACAAGAATATCTGGTAAACCAAATCCAAGGTGTATACCGTGGACAAGGTGTAGAAATTAATGATAAACACATCGAAGTGATTGTGTGTCAGATGCTACAGAAGGTGAAAGTTCTGGAGCCAGGTGATACAGATCTGTTGTATGGTGAGCAAATTGATAAGCAGCGTTTCTTAGATGAAAATGCCAAAACATTGGCTGTAGGTGGACGCCCTGCTGAAGCTCAACCAGTTCTGCTTGGTATTACTAAAGCAGCGTTAGAAACAGATAGTTTCATTTCGGCAGCATCATTCCAGGATACTACTCGTATCCTAACGGATGCGGCAACACTAGGTAAAATTGACCCACTAAAAGGTTTCAAAGAAAACGTTATTATGGGGCACTTGATACCAGCTGGTACAGGCTATAGTGAACGTCGCACGTTTGATATTAAACGGTTAGGTAAAGAAATTGTGCCTGACATCAGTGAAATGGTTAGCGAAGGCGCTGCTGAAGAAGCAGATGCTGAAGCACAATCTCAAGCTGATGCACTCGCTGGTTTAGGACTGGACGTAGCACCTGAAGAATAATCACAGTGTAAGTTTAATTAATAGCTTGACAAAGGCGGTTTTATGTGTAATTTAACCGTCTTTGAAAATTTTTAATATTTTTATGGAGTCTGGTAATTATGCCAACAATTAATCAATTGGTTCGCAAGGGCCGTAAACCTAAAACCTATAAGAGTAAATCTCGTGCTTTACAAAGCTGTCCTCAGCGTCAGGGCGTTTGTCTACAGGTTACCACTCGTACGCCGAAGAAACCGAACTCTGCATTGCGTAAAGTGGCTCGTGTACGCCTAACGAATGGTACAGAGGTTACTGCTTATATTGGTGGTGAAGGTCACAACCTACAGGAGCACAGTGTTGTTCTAGTACGTGGTGGACGTGTGCCTGACTTACCTGGTGTGCGTTATCATGTTGTACGTGGTTCTCGTGATACACTAGGTGTAGATAAACGTAATCGTGGTCGTTCTAAGTACGGTACGAAGAAAAAGTAAGTTTGGATATTTATAATGCGTAGACGTAAACCAAATAATCGTAAAATCATTCCTGATTTAAAATACGACAGTGAATTGGTTGCTTACCTAATCAACATTGTGATGAAAGATGGTAAGAAATCTGTAGCTCAGCGTATCGTATATGATGCATTTGCGAGTGTAAAAGAGGCAACTGGTGAAGATGAGTTGGAAGTATTCCAGCAGGCACTAGATAATGTTAAGCCTCAAGTAGAAGTTAAAAGCCGTCGTGTAGGTGGTGCCAACTATCAAGTGCCAGTAGAAGTTCCTGCTGAGCGTCAGATTGGTATTGCTTTACGTTGGGTTGTGCAGTTCGCACGTGGCCGTAAAGGTAAATCTATGGCTGCTAGTTTGTCTCAAGAAATTCTTGATGCATTCAACAGCACTGGTGCTGCTGTTAAAAAGCGCGACGATACACACCGTATGGCTCAGGCTAACAAAGCTTTTGCTCACTACCGCTGGTAGTTAATAGCCGTTTGTGAGTGATATTTTTACCTTAGTATCACTCACAGGCTCTAAAAATAAAAATTTTAACTAAGGTAGGTGCTCTTTGAAAACTGAACCTCAATTGAATGATCAAGTGTTCAGGCAACACGATGATCGACAAGTCGATGTCCGGAATGTACGTAATATTGGTATTATGGCACATATTGATGCGGGTAAAACCACATTAACCGAACGGATATTGTTCTATTCTGGTGTTTGCCATCGAATGGGTGAAGTGCACAAAGGCACAACTGTGATGGATTGGATGGAACAGGAGCAGGAACGTGGCATAACGATTCAGAGTGCTGCAACTTCTTGTGACTGGCTTGATCACCGTATCAATCTAATTGATACACCAGGTCATGTGGACTTCACTGCAGAAGTAGAACGCTCATTACGCGTTTTAGATGGTGCTATTGCATTGTTTTGTGGTGTAGCCGGGGTTCAGTCTCAGTCTGAGACAGTTTGGAAACAAGCAAGAAAGTACGAAGTACCAGTTATTGCTTTTGTTAACAAACTTGATCGTGACGGAGCTGATTTTCAAAGAGTTTGTGATGAAATTCTTGATACCTTCAGTATTACTCCTATTCCCCTCCAGTTTCCTGTTGACCAGGGCCCATCTTTTTCGAGCATAGTAGATGTGCTCAAACAAAAAGTACTAACCTTTGATGGTCAGTACGGTGAGAATATGGTTGAAAAACCGATTCCAAATGAATTGATTGACGAAGCAGAATTTGCTTATCAATACATTTTCGAATGTTTAGCTGAGTATGACTCAGAAATCGAAAAATGTTACTTGAATGATCAAGAGCCTAGTGCAGATATGCTTCGTCAGGCAATTCGTAGATGCGTATTAAGTGGTCAGGTTTTACCTGTACTTTGTGGAAGCGCATTTAAGAATAAAGGTGTACAACCCGCATTGGATGCCGTATGTGATTATTTACCTTCACCGGTAGATATCTGGGATATCCAAGGGTTTGATCCAGCACATCCAAACCGAAAGTTGAGCCGTCAGGTTGGTGACTTTCAGCCATTAAGTGCTTTGGCATTTAAGTTGCAGCCGGATCAACATATGGGTAAATTGATTTATGTCAGAGTGTACTCGGGATCTTTGAAAAAAGGTGACGTGGTTTATAATCCGCGTAATGGTGAAACTGAGAGAGTACAACGAATTGTACGCATGCATGCGATAAGTCGTGAAGACCTAGATACTGTGTATTCAGGAGACATTATCGCGATTGTAGGCCTAAAAAAATTTGTTACTGGTGACACGCTGTGTACCAAGGCAGATCCTATTGTCCTTGAGTCGATGGATTTTCCTGAACCGGTTCTATCAATGAGTATTGAACCGCGTACAAGTAGTGATCGTGAAAAGATGTATGAAGCTATGGCTTTTCTAACAGAAGAAGATCCAACTTTCATTGTCAAAAGTGATCCTGAAACGGGTCAAACGATTATTTCAGGTATGGGCGAGTTACATCTCGAAATTATTCGAGATCGTTTAACCAGAGAATATGGTGTCGAGGCACGCTGTGGAAAACCACATGTTGCGTATCGAGAGACCATAAAATCGGAAGCAACTGCAGAAAAAGAGTTTGTTCGCCAATTTGGTGGACGTGGGCAGTATGCAAAGGTTGAATTAAAGCTTTCTCCTTTGAATGAAGGAGCTGGACTGGAAGTCGTAGAGAATTTTTCTTCTACGGAAATTCCAGATGATTTTAAGGAAGCCGTGCAGAGAGGCATTCGCCAAACTGCTGGCACCGGAGTTTTGGGTGGTTACCCAGTTGTTGATCTCAAAGTAGAGGTGAACGGCGGGAGTTATCACCCTGTTGACTCAACGGAAATTGCTTTTGAGTTCGCTGCATCGATGGCATTTCGAGAAGCGACTCAAGAGGCCGGACTTGTTCTATTGGAACCGGTCATGAATGTTGAAATTGAGACACCTGAAGAGTTTTTAGGTGATGTCATTGGAGATATTACAAGTCGGCGCGGAAACGTTGTAGAAGTTACTTCTCACGTTGAAGTGGCAAAATTAACAGCGAAGGTCGCGCTGGAGCGTTTGTTCGGCTATACAACAGCTTTACGCTCCTTAACCCGAGGTCGGGCAACGCATTCAATGTTGCCTTCGCATTTTGAACCTGTGCCTGCTAGTGAACAACAGCAGGTTTTAGAAAACATATATTGAGGAAAAGGCATGAACCAACAACGGATTCGTATCAAATTACAGTCCTACGACCACCGTGTTTTGGATCGTTCTGTACAAGAGATCGTAAATACGGCTCGTAACACGGGCGCACGTGTAGCTGGCCCAATTCCATTGCCAACACGTATTGAGCGTTTTACTGTTAACCGTTCACCACACGTAGACAAAAAGTCTATGGACCAGTATGAGATTCGTACTCACAAGCGTTTGCTTGACATTATCAACCCTACTGGTGGAACAGTTGACGATCTGAAAAAATTAAACCTGCCTGCTGGTGTTGACATCAGCATCAAGATTTAAGGAGATCGGACATGAAAGGTCTTTTAGGTAAAAAAGTGGGCATGACTCATCTATACGCTGAATCAGGTGAGCAAATACCTGTAACAGTTGTTGAAGCTGGGCCATGTACTGTTATTAAAGCGATTTCTAAAGCAGAAGATGGCACTGGTTACAATGCTCTTCAACTTGGCTTTGGCTCTCGCAAGAAGAAAAATGTTAGCAAACCAGTTCTTGGTCAATTCAAAGGTACTGAGTTGGCAGAAAACCCACCTGCTACAATTCGTGAAATCCGCTTAGCGGATGCACCTGAGCAAGAAAAAGGTGATGTCTTAACTGCAGAAATCTTTGAAAAAGATGAGTATGTAGATGTAGTAGGCTGGACTAAAGGTCGTGGATTCCAAGGTGTAGTAAAACGCTGGAATTTCGGCGGTGGACGTGCATCTCATGGTGGTGACTGGACTCGTAAGCCTGGTTCTATCGGAATGTGTGAATTCCCTGGTAAAGTATACAAAGGTCGTAAAATGCCTGGTCACATGGGTAATGTTCGTCGTACTGTACAGAATCTTCAGATTGTACAAGTCCGTGGCGAAGACAATCTTTTGTTGATTAAAGGTGCAATCCCTGGTCCAAACGGCCGTGATGTGATCATCCGTAAAGCGATCAAGAAATAAGGGGTTTTAAAAAATGAGTAATATTGATTTATTAGATAACAGCGGTGCAGTTTCAGGTTCAGTAGAGCTTAAAGATGCATGGTTAGAGCGCGAAAAAGGTGAGCAAGCAGTTAAAGATGTTGTTGTTGCTTATCTTGCTGCTCAACGCGCAGGTACAGCAAGTGCTAAAAATCGTTCTGCTGTCCGTGGTGGTGGGGCTAAGCCTTGGCGTCAAAAAGGTACGGGTAATGCACGTGCCGGTTCTAACCGTTCCCCAATCTGGCGTGGCGGAGGAATCATTTTTGGTCCAAGCCCAAGAAAGTTTCACAAGAAAGTAAATAAGAAAGTTCGTCAGCTTGCACTTAAGCGTGCTTTCACTGAACGTGTAGATGCAAATGAAGTTGCTGTTGTTGATCAAATTAGCCTTGCCGGAATCAAAACTGCTGAAGTTGCAAAACTTCTCAAAGGTTTAGGTTTAGGTGAAAACGTATTGATCATTGTTGATAGCCTTGATGATAATCTACAGTTAAGTGTTCGTAACTTTCCAAAAGTTGATGTAGTTGCAGTTGATAATATCAATGTATACCAACTACTTTTACACAAAAAAGTTCTATTGACAAAAGCTGGTTTGGAAAAACTAGGCGAGCGTCTGGCTTAATTGTATAGGAGCAATAAAATGAAATTATATGATATCATTAAAACTGTTCGTGTTACTGAGAAGAGCCAGACTCTTTCTATTGAGCACCAGCAGTATAGTTTTGAAATTCATCCTAAGGCAACAAAGGATGATGTTAAACGTGCGATTAAAGAAATCTTTGATCGTGATGTTCAATCTGTAAACGTATTGAAGCGTCAGGGCAAGACTCGTCGTACTCGCGTAGGTATTGGTAAAAAAGCCGATAAGAAAATCGCGATCGTGAGTTTGAAAGAAGGCCAAGAACCGCTTGATCTATTTTAATAAGGGGAAAGAAGTATGCCTTTAAAATCTTACAATCCCCGTACTCCGTCTCTACGACAGATGACGGTATCGGATTTTGCTAATATCACTCGTACTCGTCCAGAGAAGTCTCTTACTGTTGGTAAGAAGAGTTCTGGTGGTCGTAACAATAATGGTCGTATCACTACACGTTTCCGTGGTGGTGGGCATAAACGTAGTTACCGGATTATTGACTTCAAACGTAATAAGTTAGGTGTTCCTGCAAAAGTTGCAGAGATTGAGTATGATCCAAATCGTACAGCACGTATTGCTTTATTACATTTTGCTGATGGTGAAAAGCGTTATATTCTTTGTCCACAAGATCTAAATGTTGGCGATGTTATTTCTAACGGTCCTGATGCAGAATTAAAGCCAGGTAATGCTTTGCCATTAGCAAACATTCCTGACGGTATGATTCTTCACAACATTGAGCTTACTCCAGGTCGTGGTGGTGAGCTTGTGCGTTCTGCAGGTATGAGTGCAGTATTACGTGGTCGTGAAGGTAAATATGCACAGATCAAACTTCCATCTGGTGAAGTACGTCTAGTTAACCTTAAATGTATGGCAACACTAGGTGTTGTTGGTAACCAAGAGCACATGAACATTACTCTAGGTAAAGCTGGTAAGAAGCGCTACCAAGGTAAACGTCCACACGTTCGTGGTGTAGCGATGAACCCTGTTGATCACCCAATGGGTGGTGGTGAAGGTCGTACTTCTGGTGGTAGTCATCCTGTATCTCCTTGGAGTCAGCTTGCTAAAGGTTACCGTACTCGTAAGAAGAGTAAACCATCTAACAAGTTCATTGTTGAACGGAGGAAGAAATAATGCCAAGATCTATTAAAAAAGGACCATTTGTTGATGGTCACTTAACCAAAAAAGTAGATGCGCAGAATTCAGCTGGAACAAAGCGTCCGATTAAAACTTGGTCTCGTCGTTCTATGATCATGCCTGACTTTGTTGGTCATACTTTCGAAGTACACAATGGTAAAGCATTTATCTCTGTTTTCGTTTCAGAAAACATGGTAGGCCACCGTTTAGGTGAATTTGCACCTACACGTGCTTTTAAGAGCCACGGTGCAATGTCTGGTAAGTAATTTATCACTTACACTATTGTGATAAAGCCCCTGTTCCTTGTGTACAGGGGCTTTTGTTTTATGTATTTGAATTAAGGAGTTGTAAGGTGGAAGCCTATTTAATCTTGGGGCCTACGGGTGTTGGAAAAACACCACTTGGGAAAAAACTTGAGTCTAATGGTATTGCTGGTAAAAAAGTGCATCACTTTGATTTCGGTAAGCAGTTGCGAGTTGTATGTGAATACAGAGATCCTTTATTTACAACAGCAGAGTTAAGCTTTTTAGACGAGGTGTTAAATGAGGGTCGCTTATTGGAGAATGACCAGTTTTATATAGCCAGAAAGATCTTTAGAGCTTTTCAGGAAAAAGCTGAAATTGATTTAGACGAGGATATAGTTCTAATGAATGGTCTACCTCGTCACAT
>JAKVBE010000015.1 GCA_022447755.1 Lentisphaeria bacterium
TCTTCTAAATCTGCAAATGCAATTTCTGGTTCTACCATCCAAAACTCAGCTAGATGGCGACTCGTATTTGAATTTTCTGCTCTGAAAGTTGGGCCAAATGTATAAACTCTTCCTAATGCACAAGCATGTGTTTCAGCAGCCAATTGACCACTCACAGTCAAATTTGCCTGTCTTGCAAAGAAATCTCTAGACCAATCAATTTTTCCATCTTTTCGACGTGGTGGATTTTCAGGATTTAATGTGCTGATATTAAACATTTCACCTGCTCCTTCACAATCATTTGCTGTAATGATTGGTGTATTTAAGTAATAAAAATGCTTTTCTTGGAAAAAATTATGAGTAGAAACTGCTAGTTGATTACGAACACGTGTCATGGCCGAAAAAGTATTTGTCCTAGGGCGAAGGTGAGCAATCTCACGGAGTTTTTCAAAACTAATACGTTTTTTCTGTAACGGGTATTCATTAATGTCTACATGCCCATATACGCATAGTTTTGTAACTTTGAGTTCCTTAGTTTGTTTTGTCCCTGCTGAAGAAACTAGCTGGCCTGTTGCAGAAATAGACGCTCCAGGTTGTAATTGTAAAACATCAGCATCGTAGTTACTCAGAGTATTATCAACAACTAATTGAAGACTTTGATTGGAAGAACCATCATTTAGCTCAATGAATGAAAAACCTCCCTTTGAGTCTCGGCGGGTACGCACCCAGCCTTTAACCGTTAGAATTTCACCTATTGTGTGATTCGTGAAAACTTCAGTAATTAACGAATGTTTCATCTCGGATATCCTTGTTAAAATTGAGTATACAAGATTATAATTCGCTTAGGATTAAACATGTCAAGATGAGTCATAAATTTTCTTTCTTTTAAAATGAATAAGTGAAATCCTAACGAGGGTTTATACAAAAAAAAGCAAGCTCGAATCGAGCTTGCTAATCTTGACATCGATAGGGTCCCAAGACCCTCGTAAATTATGTTATACGACTTTTTTCTTGTACTTCCAAACGCGAAGGTAATAATCTGTTATTGCTTTTTTAACTTCACGGCAACATTTATCACCAAAATATCTTAGTCGCATTAGATCTCTTTCAGATTGTTCACCTAAAGCACCAATGCTAATTAAACCAGCATTTTGAAGGCTATTCATACTACGTGTACTTAAGCGTAATTCAGAGATAGAATCCGTACATTGTATTAGGTCATGGTATGGAAACGCAATTGCATCCTTTCCTAATTGTTTCTTTTGACGCTTTTCTAGTTGATCTTGGTCAATCAAACAATTTCCCTTATTAATTGCATCTTGTCTTTCTAAATCCTCGTCATCAATCATAGTCCTAAGTTTTTTTAGAGCATGCATTTGAATTTGTCTTACACGTTCTCTAGTTCGGCCAATTACGATACTTACTTCTTCAAGTGTCATAGGAGGACTACCTTCTAACCCAAAACGCATTGTTAAAATTTCTCTTTCTCTTTCATCAAGGCGTACGATTAAGTCACGAAGTCTTTCAATAGACTCACCACCTTCTATCATCATATCTGGACGAATTGCTGATGTATCTGGAATAATATCTTCAAATGAGCCTTCTTCCCCTTTTTGAATTGGGTCATGCAATGAGAAAGTTTTGAAGTCTGCAACTTTTAATCCTTGAACAGTTCTTTTTGTAAGGTTTAAATATTGTGCGATTTCATCTTCAGTTGGATCTCTTCCAAGTTCTTCAGCTAGTTGAATTTTAGCTTGACGTATTTTAGAAATTTTGCCTGCCGATGCAACCGGAACTCGAATGGTTCTAGATTTTTGTGAAAGTGCTCTGCGCATAGATTGTTTGATCCACCATGCAGAGTAACTAGAAAATTTAGCACCCTTTTCAGGATCAAACTTTTCTGCTGCTCTCATTAACCCAATGTTACCTTCGCTAATCAGGTCTAAAAGTGGAAGACCATAGCCTTTAAAATCATGTGCAATTTTTACGACTAATCTTAGATTTGAAACAATCAATTTATGACGTGCTTCTTCATTGCCATTCTTGATTAAGTCAGCAAGTACTACTTCCTCGTCTTTGGATACAAGTGGTATATCTCCAATATCGTGCATGTATGACTTCATCGGATCGTTTTTACTCATTACAATTATCCTCCCCAAGATGTTTGTGTGTGGTTGTTTAAGATATAACTTTTTCCCCAGTATGATGTGACATGAACTTCAAACCATTTTCCCAAGGTTTGTAAGCATATGTTAATATGTAAGTTGTGGCACAGCATAGATTACTATATACGTGACTTTTGTATAATTTGCAACCCCCAAAATAAAAAAAAAGTATTTTCAGCTTGACAGTTTTTTGACCCTGATTAGCTTCAAAATTATGATTTTAACCGAGAACTTCATTTTTTCTTTTTTCAAAAATAAGAGCTGTATGAACAAATTTTTTTATATTTTTGACATAAAGTGGCGTTATTTCCGTTAAATTAAATATAAATGACACTTGATGGAGATTAGCTTGAGGGCTATATTGCAACATATCATTTGGTGTCAATAGTTAATATTGTTGATTTTAACCTAAGTCCTTGGGTTAGGTTGTTATTTTCCCTATTGATTGAGGGAAGGTTTTTATAATAAAATAGGAGTTAAATACTATGAGTGAGTCAGAAGGTCGTATCGCTGAGTTCAAAGGTGCTGCAAAAGAAAAATTCGATCAAGCTACAGTTGCTACTAAAGACGCATTATGTCGTTCCGGTGAGCTGATTCGTGAAAAGTCTAAAGAAGTAGATGACAAAGTACATAATAATCCATGGCCTGTTGTAGGTGGTGCATTTGTTGGTGGTATTCTTCTTGGTTATATTCTAGGGCGCAAATAAGACCTTGTATAACTATGAAATTATCTAACTTTCTTTCGAAAGCTTCACTGACTGCTCTGGGTGTTATAGGCAACAGAGTAGTCGGTAGAACTAAGTCCTCCATTACTGATTCTTATGAACACGCTGCTGATAGTGTAGGTGAAACTTTAGCTTCTTCTATAAAACAGTGTTTCTTTGTTTTATGTGCAGTTGGTGCTATTTGTGCAGGTTTTGTATTGGTTCCAGCAAGTATTGCTGTATGTATCTTCTCGTTGTCTTACCCTAATGTGGAGCAGGGGTTATTTGTTAGTGCTCTGTTTCTTGCTGCCATTGGTTGTTTCTTTGTTTTAGGCCCCTTCATTGTGGTTATGTTGTTTGTAACAACAGAGCGTATGAAAGGCATTGTACGTGGCGTTATGAAAGTAGATAAACTTAAGCGCTGGCTCAAGTAGCTATGAGCAACTTTTCACCGACTGATGGAGAAGAGTGGTACAAGCATGCGTTTCAAAAAGACTACTTAAAACGTTATGCACATCGAGGTGCCTCTGAGGCAGTCTCTTTTATTTCTTATGTTCATAATACATATAATCTTGGTGAAGCTTCTATCCTAGATCTTTGTTGTGGCTATGGACGTTTTTTAAAAGAATTGAGTCAACATGCAAAATACTCAATAGGAATAGACTTATCTGTTGATTTGTTAAGAAGTGTCCCTCCAGATTTGGATGTATCATTGATTCAGGGAGATATGCGTATTCTTCCTTTTCAAAATGAAACCTTTAATTTTGTATTTTCCCTTTTTACTAGTTTTGGCTATTTTTCAGATGATGCTGAAAATTTCGAAGTTTGGCATGAAGTTTTACGCACTCTAAAGCCGAGTGGGATCTATGTTTTTGACTTCTTTAATGCGAGTTTAGTTCGTGTCGGAATAGAGGCTTATGCCGTTCAGCAATTTGAGGATGAAACTTTATATATAACTAAAGAAATTGACGATGTGAGCAATATGATAATTAAGAAGGTTCATTCTGATGAATCTTTATCTCAAATCATAATAGAAGAGCGCGTTAAGTTATATGATTCAACAAGACTAATTGCGGAAGCAAAGAAAGTTGGCTTCACATGTCTTGGGCATCTTGGTGGTTATAATGGAGAGGTTTTTGATGAAAACGTATCTACTCGAAATATTTTGGTACTTCAGAAATGTTGAATATTCGTTTATTAAAGAAAACTTTAGGAGATGAAAGTTCATATAAAGGAATTCGTTTTCAGCAAGCTTCTAACTTTGATGAAACTATGTTTACATGTGATCGTGAGGCTCTCAAAGAGAAAATAAAATCATACTATCATGATGTAAATGAAGACCTTCCTAAATTATCTCTTTCTAAACTATCCCAATCTAATTCACGAGTTGTTGTGACGGGGCAACAGGCTGGTATTCTAGGTGGTCCTTTATATACTATTTTGAAGATTATTTCTACTATCAATTGGTCTTATGAGTTAGAAAAATCATCAGGTATACCTTATATACCCGTTTTTTGGAATGCAACGGAAGATCATGATTACAGTGAAATAGGTTGGTTTAATGGTATTGATAGTTCCTGGAAAGCAAATTTATATAAAGAAGGAAATGCTTGTGAAAAGCTAGAGACTACACCTGACTTTTTTGCACAATTAAATAGTGAAATACAAAAACTTCCTGTCCTATACCGTGATGAAATATTATCATTAGTCTCTAATCAGCAAAATAATTATGGACATTTTTCTAGTAGCTTCTTGATGAAACTTTTTAAAGAAACGCCTTTAGTTATTATTGAACCGTATATTTTTCGTGAAGGTAATGCTGACTTTTTTGAAAAAGTATTAAATAAACAATCTGAAATCATCACTAGCTTACAAAGTAATGGTACTAACTTAAATAAATTTTATTTTGAACCTGAAGAGGAACAAACAGGTCTTTTTTACATTGATGAAAGTGGTCAGCGTATCTCTATTTTACAGTCTATTAATGGACTTCAAGTAGCAGGTGAGCATATTCCTAAAGGCAGAATTACAGAATGGCTACTACGACACGAAAAGCAGATATCAACAAGTGCTTTCATAAGACCCGTATTTCAAAACTATGTGCTTCCTGTTGAGTTGTATGTTGGTGGTCCTGGTGAAGTTGCCTACCATCAACAAATCGTCGATATATATGGGATATTGGGAGTTAATAAATGTAAGTTAACTTTTCGTAACCATGCAACACTTATTCCTTACCAGGTTCATAAACTTATTTCCAAATTTGCGATTTCAGATATACACTTATTTTGCACATATGATGAATATTTAGCTCAGTATTACGAGTACTCCCATATCCAAGGGAAAGATCATATTGAGTTACTAACAAACAAGCAATATCAGATGGTTCAGCAAATTTTAAAAGAAGAAAATTTAAATGAAACCGATAATCTTCTTGTATTTTACCAAAGAGAGCTTTCTAAACTAAATCAGCGATTTGCCAAAAAGGCTGCTCGTTTAAATTTTGATCAAAATGTGGGAAAACGTCAGATTTTAAAAACCATTTTTGATTGTTGCTACCCAGGAGTTCCTCAAGAAAGAAAATTGAATATCTTGTACTTTATAGGAGTATATGGACCGCAATTAATACCTGCATTGGTTAAGCAATTAAACCCCTTAGAGAAACATCATTATCTTATTGAGTTAATGCCATGAAACATATCATTACTTCCATAGCTTGCCTATTTTTTTTAAATAGCTGTTTACCTTTTCAACAAAAAATGATCAGCGAAGAGGGTGGTAAAATATCCTATTCGGTAGATGCTGAAATGTCTGCTAAACAGATTTTTATATGGAATAAAATATCTAAATCTTCTACTAAACTGGCTACCTTGTTTGGCTATATTCGAAACCCTATAAATTTAAAAGAAGAATTAAACAATCGAGGGATTAAGCTGGTTTCACATGATTCATTTTTTACCGAAGAAGAACTTAGGTTTTCACTTAAGTTAGAATTTGACTCTTTAAGTGATGCTCAGAAGAAAGCTCCTGAGTTATTTGAATTTGTTGATCTAAATACTGATCAATTTTCATACGGCGAAAGTTATATCTATGCATATAACGAAATTAAGAATATTATTTGGACAGAGGCATTTGACCCTTCTGATAGGCTTTTATGGGAACTTTCCAAAAAGCCATATACACTTTTGGTAGAAAATAAAATGAGTAAAGAAAAAGAAGAGTTTCAATTCTCTTTTGATGACCCTAAACCATGGATAATGCCAGTTTCATTATTTAATGCAGCTCCCCTCTTAACAAATGCTACTTTGAAGGATTATGAAGTTCCAGAGCTTGATGAAATGAAAATACCCCTAACTTACCAAGCGAGGCTAGAGGGGGATCATTATGTGATTAATCTTCCTTTTATAGGAAACTATTTATCTTTCGGAGCTGAAGTGGTAAAAACAAATCCTGCTTCAAGTTTAAAGCCCAAATGGATTTCTATTAGAAATGAGAAAATTATAATCCCTAAGAAAGCTTTCAGAACTAGAGGTAAAGAGTTTTTAGATTCCATATTTAATGTAAATTTTGCAAAATCTTTAAATCAAAACGTAGTTTCAGTAGATCTCAAAAAAAGAGTGGAATTTAATATTACTGAAGGTTTCCCAGTTATATTAAAGCCGCTTGATGATGGACATGCATTATCTGTAGTGATTGGCCAGTATCAATCACATCTTGTAAAATCAATTTATTTACAAGATAAGTTATCTACTATTCTCATATCACCAACAAGTAGTCAGTCTGCTTTAAAGGGACCCTTTAAGTGGACATTTAAAAAATTAAACCCACAGAAAGGTTATAATTTGATTGTGGAGTGTTATCAATTGGGGAAGGTCGTAAAAGTTCAGTTGAATATTCAATTAATGCATTGAATTGATTGCGGTGAGTAGTTTATCAATTGTTTTAAAAACTGAAAAGCATTTTTTTGTATTTGGCAAAAATTTTTCATTTTTACTATTTTCAATAAATTTCAGTAAATGATCATAAAATTTATCTTTATTGAGTAGATAAATTGGTTTTTCATGGATTCCCATTTGTTTCCAGCTTATAGCTTCAAAAAACTCTTCCATAGTACCAGTCCCACCAGGTAAGCATATTATGTAATCCGAAGCATTTAGTAAAGCATTTTTTCGCGCATGCATTGTTGATACGACCTTCAGGCTTGATAAGCCATCATGGGCAACCTCATATTCAACTAAGTCTTGTGTAATAATTCCGTGAACAATTCCGCCATTATCTAAGGCGCTATTGGCTAATGCTCCCATCATTCCAACACTGGCACCTCCATAAATTACTGTATGACCCTGTTTAACAAGTTTTGAACCAAGTTCAGCAGCACATCGAATATAGCTATTAGGAATTAAATTACTAGAACTACAATATACTCCTACAGCTGCCATTTATTTATTTCGCTGCAGCAGATGTGGTTAGTTCAACATTATTAAATTTTTTCTCAAAGATTAATAAGTGAAATGGGGTTGTGAGTGCTAATGTCACAGGAGCACCCGGTTTTGGGGCTTCAAAGTGATACTCGATATTAACTGTATCACCTAACTCAATTACTTTATCTATAACAATTTTAAAACCACCAGATTTTTGGGTTCCCATCGCAATTAAAACAGCCGTTTGTTTTTTTAGGTCAATTCTACCAATACGCTTATTGACAAAATCACGAATGTTTGGGTGGAGCGATTCCTCAAAATCCTTTTTGGAATTAAGTACCACATTTTGGGGCTCGTCAGGTCCCTGATTGAAATAGTATTCCTTATATTTAGGAATGATTTGTTTAGGAGCTTCGTCTTTTGCTTCTTCTGCAAAAACTGAAATACTAAAAACCATTAAATAGTAACTGAAAACTTTTAAATTTTTAAACATGATTAGCCTTCTTTTAATATTTCTTTTTGTCGTTGAATAATTTCTTTAATGCCTGATCCAGCAAGGTCTAACATCGCACTTAGTTGTTCAGCTGAGAAAACGGCTTCTTCACCCGTACCTTGAATCTCAACAAATTTACCACTTTCTGTCATGACTACATTCATATCCACTTCTGCTCGTGAATCCCAGTCATAATCTAAATCTAATACAGGTTTTCCATCTAGGATGCCAACAGATACTGCACCAATCATTTCTTTAATAGGTGATTCTTCAATAAGGCCCTGTTCTAAAAGTTTATTTACCGATAGCTGAAGTGCAATAGCTGCTCCATTAATACTTGCGCAGCGTGTTCCGCCATCTGCATCTAAAACATCACAGTCTAAGTTGATCGTTACACCATCAATTTTTTCAAGATCAACAACAGCTCTAAGGCTGCGTCCTATTAAGCGCTGAATTTCAGTTGAACGGCCATCCAATCCTTTAGTTGAACGGCTTTTTCGAGTAGAAGTAGAACCTGGTAACATACCATACTCAGCTGTAAGCCAACCACCGGTTACTCCCTGCTCTTTTTTCCAACGTGGGCTTTCGTTTTTAACACTAGCTGAACATAGAACGCGAGTATTGCCTGCTGCAAAAATCGCAGAACCTAGTGGATGCTTTTGTACATTGGTTAAAATTTCAATATTGCGTAATTGGTCATGAGCTCTATGCATATTGGAGTACTTTCTATATTTTTAGTTATTGGTGCCGACTTCACTACTTTCAAACATTAGTACGGCTAACAAATAAAATAATAACACATAGGTTATGGCATATATACCACAGTTAAAAATATATAAAGAAGGAATTGTTTTTCCTTTTGTAATGACATCTACTTGCCAGAAATGTTGCCAGTTTGGAATGATCGCTTCTCCTAACCAAGCAACAAAATCACGTACTTCATAAAATTGTAGGGCAAACCATTTCGCTATTACTCCAACTTCAGTTAATTGGATTTGTTGGTCTAGGTCTCTAAAACCCTTTGTTAAGATTGTCATTACAATCATTAAAAAGCAGATTTGAACCAAGGAAGACTTTGCTTTACTGTTCGTTCTTTCTGCGAATTTTTTATTTGTAAAAATCCAAAAGAAGATAGCTAAAGGTAACAGTAAGTAATACCAGAAGTGTGTAGCCGCTTCAAATTCTGCTAGAGGTATTTCTCTTAATTTGGTGAAGAAAAATTCTGCCATGAGACCTATCATAAAAACATGTGCACAAACAATGAAGTTTACTACCATACTGAATCGAGTACTTAATGCCATTGCAAGAGAACCGAGTCCTAGTACCGCAAAGAGAATTAGGATGATTTCCTTAAACACACCTGGGTGGAACTTACCCATGCCCTTATCAAAATTATAGCCATTATTCCATTCTGGTAAAATAAAGCTAACAATAGCTATTAGGTGAGTAAGCAAAATTAAGGCATAAAAAGTGTGGTCAACAAAACTTTTCTTTGAGAGATAATTTCTAATTGCTCCGTAAAAAATAGACAATATTGGAACTAAGAACATACATGTATTGATGTAAGGGTCAATTCTAAATTGATCTGTTGCAACTCTAAGCGCCATAAGTGTATATAGTCCACATAGCCACACAAATAGTATTAAGATGCTTGTCACGCTGATTAGTTTAGCAAGGATAAAAGATGATGAAGAAATGGGTTTTGCTAATATCATCAAGGCTGTTCCAGATTTTAACTCATAATATATGGCTTGAGAAGCAACCAAAACGGCAAGTCCCCAACCAAGAGTAAGGGTTGTTGCCAAAGAACTGTCTATTACAAGTTTTTCCTGGCCACGAAAAACAAAGAGAGCCAAAGAAGGCTGAAGAGAAATCAGTACTAAACCTGTGATCAGTATTAGTAAAAAAACTGGCTGACGTAAAATTTCAAAAAAACTAATTTTACTTATTGCAAGAATGCTTTGCATATGAACTCCATCTTATAAAACTTCGCTGAAATTATAGTGCTTTAGCAGGCAAAACGCAATAGCTATTTAAAGGAATGAAAGGTTTTGAACAAAAAAAAGCCAGGTTTTGCAACCTGGCTTGAAACTTTTAAATAGAATTACTTCTTTTCTTCAACAACTTCCGTTTCTTCTATTTCCCAAACTTTATCATGTTTAGGTATAAATCTACCTTCAGCATCAACGCGTTTACGCATTTCTTGATATTGCTCGACAAGATCATCATCATCAATTAACACTGCTACAGCTTCAGCAACTTCATCCATATCTTTTGCCGCAACGCGAGTTATTGGATATAGTTTCGCTGCTTCTTTAACATACTCATCAGATGCAAAGCGCTCATCACCAAGGAACATTACTAGTTTTGGATCTAGGCGCTGTAACCAATGTGCGAATTTGGTTTTGTCAAACTTTGTAGCTTGACCTTCTGGGCCTAATGCGAACATGGTATCTTTGTTTTCACCCGTAGGTAACAAGATGATTGGGTGTCCTTCATTGTGCTGTATTAATTCTGCAAGAATACGAGACTTGTGAAAATTACTTGTAACAATTACTATTGAATAGCCTTCTTCTTCACTTGAGAATAGGCCAAAGTCTGCTTTTGCATTGCCTGTAAATGCAAACAAGAATGCAGCCATCATACAAGACCAAATAGTTTTACGTGTTTTCATAAATCGAATACCTCCTAAATGATTCGGTTATTAATATAAACTGTGTTGCCATAGTTGGCTTTACTAGAAGGAAAGGTTTGGTGCTGGTTCTCCACAATAAAATGGGTCTCTCCACCTTAAATATGCTCTGTAAACAACGTGCTTTCCATTCCGCTATTTTTTATTTAAGTATCATTTTAAGTTCTATAAAGGCAATTGTCAAACATAAGAAGCTATAATTTAAAGAGAATAATGAAATTAACTTTATACGCTTTAGTTGGCAGATTTGATCTTTTTCTGTATAGTACGACATTTGTGTACTAATTTGAGGCTCGATTTATTTTAAGAACTCAATTTTTTTAAGTTTATTTTTCTTGGAATTTTTTCATGTTAAAATCTTATCAACCTTGTTCAGGTCAATCAGTCAATGCTGCTATTTTTTTAAGTGGTAGTGGTTCTAATGCCGAGAATCTCCTTAATTATTTTAATAATAACCCTTTAAATGATTTAAATATAGTTGCGTTGGTAACAGATCGACCCAAACAATCAAGAGCTCATGAAATTGGTAAGATATTTGATATACCGGTTGTTTCTTTAGATATAAAATATTTTTATACAGAACATGGGCTTAAACGAGTTAATATCATGACGGAGGAAGGTGTACAAGCACGTGAACAGTGGACAAATGCCTTACGAGCTTTATTAGCCCCCTATGATGTTCAGTTTGGAATATTCGCTGGATTTATACCTCTCTGTAATATAACGGGTGATATGCCTTGTTTGAATGTGCATCCAGGTGATTTAACTTATTTGAAAGATGGAGAAAGATTTTTAGTTGGTTTACATACCATACCCGTTGAACGCGCCATTTTAGAAGGCCTTTCATATATGAGATCTAGCGTAATAGTTGCTGAACCATTTTTAGGGTTTGGCGAAAATATGGATGCTGGTCATATTTTAGGAGTATCTGGAAAAGTTACCATTGACCTTATGGGGCATGATTTAAATCGTTTACGTGAAATTGCGCGTAAACGTCCATCAAAGCGCCCTCTTGGCGGATATAAAGATCTGTTAAATGATGTTGCCAACCATAATCAGGAACTCCTTAAAATTCATGGAGATTGGGTTGTTTTGCCACAAGTTGTCGCAGATTTTGCCAAAGGCCTATTCTCTGAAGGTGTTAATGGTGAGTTGCTTTATCGTGGTACTGAGGTGGTAACTGTTACTTTTCAAAATGGGCAAGATGCTCAACCTATTCAAAGTTAATCTTTACGGATTTGGCTTTCTACTTTCTGCCATTAATCCAGCAATGATACATAGTCCCGACAATAATGTGAATTGCACTCCAATCAAGGATAATGCTAAGGGCCAAAAACCGTATCCAAATAGCACTTGGTAAATAACAGCAGATGACCAGAAAAGAGCAGCTGGAATAATACATATTCGTGCCAACTCTGCGAATAAATGTAATGGAGATATTCTAGCAAGCATCGCCAATACAGACATCCACTCCAGTAGCCACACTCGTATAGGAGTATATACAAAACTTGGTCGTTCTATACGTTCATCAAGTTCATGAATACGATTTTCTTTTACCTTAAAACCAAGCATAATAGCCTTAATCGCGATCGCTCCCGGCATGGTTTCAGGGGTGACGGGAAATATCTTTTCTAGGGCGGCTTTTTTTCCCCAGAATATAGGACAATAGCAGTCTGTTAACTCAACTCCTGCATCTCGGCAAACGATCCGTTTAAATATAAACTGTGAGGATTGTCTGAGAAGCGTATCTTGTCTTTTGGGCAAAGCTGTTTTGACAATATCAACTTCATTGAAGCTCTTTGCGAATTGCTCAGTTAATTGAATTGGGTTGGTTGGGATACTTAAATCATGCATCAGTATCCATTCACCTTTACAGAGATGTAGCGCTTCACCTAGCAATTCATTGCGGTAAATATGTGATGGAAAAGACTTGAATTGTACAAGGCTACCAAAGACACGTAAGTCACTCTCAAATCTTTTAAGATCAACTTCTTCACCTGTTAAGATCCATATTTCAAATGGGTCTTTCCTATCCCGCCAATTATGCTTGACGGTTTCACAAAATGCCATAACTCTGGTGAAATGGCTTTCATCTAAAATAGGGAGAACAAGACTATATTTTAGAGCCTCTTGTAACATTAAATAAAGCTACCTTCATTTACTTGGCGTTCTACTTCTACATCTAATTTGGGCCCTGGGTCTTCCCAACCTGCAGGCTTAAGGATTTTTCCATCTTCACGGCGAATCACCTTACCTTCTACAACTTTAGACATATTTGCTTGGTGAACAATATCAAATAATGGATCTAGATTCATGCCGTGTCGTGCAGCAGTGTCACAAATATAGTAAATTGCATCAACAAGTGCATCTGCCTGCTCTGTGATATCTTTTGCTTCCTCTAGTTCATCCATTTCATCATTTACCATTTTACGAATAAATGCAATGGCTTCTTCGTCCATTTCAATTGGGTTTGAAGGTAGGTTATCGTGACAAGCATCACTGAACTGTCTTACAGAACTTGTATAACTCATTTAAAATTCCTTTGATTCAATATTTGTTAAGATAATACCTTTAATATGGCATCTGCTTTCTATCCGACAACCTAAAAATAAAAAAGCCCGGAGAAGTTCACCGGGCTAAATCACTTTTTATTTTAGAAGCCAGTTACTGGCACGTTTTTTATTTCAAATGGAACTGTTTTTTCAACAATGCCATCAAATGTCACTACAGTAACTTTTATTTTATCAGGGAATTTTCCCTTCTTTGAAAATCCAAGGCTTGTGATTGTATTATTCGAAGTACCACTTCCATTTTGATTCAGCTTAATGGGAGAACCATCAAGCGTTTCAAATTTGAATTCTTTAAATTCACTTTGCGGTATTGAGCATTTCAATTGAATTGAATAATAACCTTTTTGCCACTGAGATTTCTCATTGCTTGAAATTTCAATTTCATATTTACCCCATTTACTACCTTTTTGAGTACTGACAGTTCCAATTGGCACATCTTTAGTGCCACCCGCTGTCATATATTTTATGTTACCACGAACAACCTCTAGACGATCCTGACTGCTATCGGGTAAATCTAATTTCACATCAAACGATACTTTATTCTTATCTTGATGATCTACAGATAGGTGATGAATTTCACGATCCCATTTTTGTTTTGGTAAAATATTTTTCCCTTTGCTTGTTTTAGCCTCTAGAAGTTCACCTTTGCCACCCTGGTTGATTTCATCATCTAACGTCGCAGTTAGGGTTAATTTATACGATTTATTGGGTTGATACATTGTTTTTTGTAACTGAAATGAAGTGGCTGCAATTTTAAAACCAGAACTAGGAGCTTTCTCTTCCTTTTCTGCAACTGGTGCAGCCGTTGTTGCGACACTACTTGCATCAAGCTTTAGGTTTTTAATCATTTTACCATATCCTTGTTTCGCTTGCTGGATCTCTTTATTGTAATCAAAAAGAACTTCACCGGGTGTGAATGTTAGAGCAAGTGGTTCATCCATGAAGCGTGTGATATTACCAATGCTATCTTGTGACTGTCCTGACTCTTGAAGGTTTAAAAGCTCTTCCATTTTCTTAGGGTCTTTCATTGCTTCATCAAACTGCTCTAATACTTCCTCACCCTTCAATTCTACCGCAACTTGATTACCTCGGCTTTTAAAGCCTGAAACTTCATCAATTTTACCTGATACCTTCATGTTTACTTTCCATTTAAAGCCTGTCAACATTGCACGAAGCATAGGTATTGACTGTTGATAAGCAATCTTTGCCTCAAGCGGAGTTTGTACTTGGTCTTCTGTTTCCTCGTCTTCATCATCTGTATCTTGAATCTTAATGTTAACTTTTCCGTTTTTCTTAACATAAGATAAGGATGTTTGAATTCCTTCGGCAAACTGTACTTGCGATAAATCTTTGAAGTATGCGACTCCCTTGAATTGTGCACGGCCGTCATCTAGAAACTTGTAACTAACTTTTGTCCAGGCATCAATGCCTTGTGATTCACTCAATACTTTATTGGCAAAAGCTTTTAAATCTTCTTCAGGTGACTTTTCTTCAGAATCTCCAAATTGGAAATTCATAGGGAGGCCACGGGTTATTGTAACTTGGACTTTCCCGCTCCCATCAGGATTCAATAGATATTGATCTTTCTGCTCAATGCAGGAACTCAATAATAGAGCACCTACTAAAATAAATGATGTGACAATTTTATTCATTTTTCTTCCCTGTATTTTGTTTTTTACCTAATAATGAAACATTTTCAATTTGAAATGGTATCTCTTCAGTTTTGACTTCACCGTATTTCACGATTGTGAACATGATCTCATCTGGCAACTCAGTTTTAAAACGATAGTAAATTTTTCTTGGACGATTATTACTCGTTGAGCGGCCATCTTCATCAGCATCAATTGGATTCCCGAAGAGATCGCTAAACTCTAACCCTTTGATGTGATGATCCTTAAATGCTTGTCCGCCAAAAGTTAAGCGTACTTTACGCCAATTATCATTTTCATAACGTTGGACAGTTTCCATTTTCAGTTGGTGTTCTTCAGAGACAAAGCCGTTTTCCAGAGAAATTTCTTCATCGCTTAACTTCTCATCTTTGTGAGAAGTATTCACTTTAAACATTCCTGTTATTTTTGCAAAGCTTGTATCTTTAGGACCTGGAATACTCAACTTAAACATTGAAAAAACACTTTTTTTGTGTTCACGTTCAATATTACTTTGATTGGCTTTTTGTTCTGTAACTAGGTTGGTTCCACTATCAGTTATTGCCTCAAATATCTCCGCGCTTTCAGTTGAAATAATAACATTGTCAGTCTTGGCACTTAAAGTAAGAGACAAATTCTCTTCAGATCCATTCCATGGAGATGCATACACATAGCTACATTGAGCAACTTGAACCCTTGGCTCCTCTCCATTTTTTTCTTTCATTTTCTCCTGTGTTAATAGCTGCTGAAACTTAGCAGTAGAAGGCTGCATACGGCCATTTATAGGATAATCTTTGATGATGAATGGAATTTCCTTCTCAACAATATCTTTATGCTCAACAAGTTTAATTTGAATTTTTTCTGGTAAAACACTCCTAATATTGAAGTACAAAGTCGTATATGTGTCTTGCCCCCAAGAGCTGCCTGATCTATTTGCTTCAAGACGTTTCCCATCTTCTGTAAAGAATTGCAGTTCTTTGAATGTATTACGGGGCAGATTACAGGAAACTTCAATTTGGCTATAGTTTCCACTAGTATCATTCCGTAAACTTTTGATACTCATATTGGTGTCAGGAATTTTGGTTCCCTTCTTAGTCTCTACAGTACCAAGGTCCGTCACTTTTTGGTCTTTCGCGACATTATAGCGAATGACCCCTTCTAAGTACTTAATTTTCTTAGCATCTGCTTGTGGCAGATTAAGGTTTAACGTAAAGCTGAATTTATTATTGCTATTACGCCAAGGGGAAGGTGTGAACGTTTTATTATAGCCACTTCCAACTAGACTTTGTCCTGTATCAGTGTGACCCTTTGTTAGTTCAGATTTTAGGAATGTAGAAATTTCATCTTTGGTTTCTGCTACTAGGGTTAAGCTGTATGAAGATCGATTATGGTCACCTGGTACCTTGAACTCCATTTGTGATTGAGAGAGAAATAGGTCATTTTCTTCCGTTTCATCGTCTGATGCTTTAGCTGCAGCTGATAGAACTAATGCCTCACCTATAGAAACTTTTAATTTTTCTTCTTTAATAATTCCAGTTACTGGGAAATCCTCTATTGAAAAAGTAATTTCTTTATCTTTTGTGTCAGCAAATTCATATTTTCTTACTTCAACCTCTTTTAAGTCATCAAAGGATACTGCATAACTGATTTGAGTCAGAAAGTGGTTTGAGCTACTATGTCCATGTGAGCTCGACTCAAGCTCTGTACCATCTTTATCAAAAAATTTTATTTCTTTAAATTTATTACTGTTATAGTTTGCTTTTAAGCGAATAGAGTGAGTCTTATTTCCCCAGCTTTGTTCATCAAGGCCTTTGATTTCAAGTTCCCCATTCTCTACTTTTGCTCCTTGCTCGAGTTTTAGGGAACCTAGCTTTATCTCATTGATTTTACCCGCAACTTTATATTTAAACCTTCCTTCAAGTACTTTTATCTTCTTTATATCACTTCCCGGAGGGGACATTTTTATTTGTAGATTTACCTTGTTTTTCAGGTCTCTATTTTGATAGTTATGTCCTTGGTAGGCATAAATAGAACCGGATTGTTCTGCTAGGTTGTTCCCATTGTCAGCTATAGCTTTTATAAGCTCTCCTTCGCTATCTAGGTTTACATATGATCCAGGTAAAGTAAGGGCTGCCATGATCGTATAAAGTGGTTCAGAATGTGCCGTCTTTGCATTAAAGATAACATTTATAATTTCTAAGTCTTTAGCTTGCTCTTTGACTTTGACAACTTCAGGAATTGAAGAAGCTGCTTCTTGATCTTTTTCTACTATGGCCTCTTTTGCAGTTTTTAAAGATTGATCATATTCAAAAATAGTTCCCGCATTTGTCCAGTTTAATTTTGGTGCTTCTTTTAGAATAGAAATTGGAGTTCCTAAATTATTTCTAGACTGTCTTACACTTACAAGGGAAAAAAGTTTATCGCTCTTCTCTCCTTTCATATATTCTTTAATGTCTATTTCATTCATTTCAAAGGTCCAACCTTGATCTGTTTCTTTGAACCCAGAAGCAGTTACATCACCCTTTAATTTTATATTTATTTTCCATTTAAAATTCTGTATATAAAACGCATAAGTATCCAGCATAGATGCTTGTTTTATTAGTTGATCTTCTTTACTTAAATTATTTTCTTCTACCTTCACCTCTGGAATAGGCTTTGAGTATAGTGTAACTTGGGCTTTGTCGCTTTCTTTATTATAGTGAATTCTAGATTGAATCATTAGAGATTTATTAAAGCGAACCGTGTTAATATCTGCAGTATAAAAAGTAGCTTTGATTTTTACTTTCCCACTTGGAAGAACTTCCGTCTTCATTTCCTCCCATTGACTGACACCGCGAATATACTTTTTGAAGTCTGATTTATATGTTTCCAGCATGCTTGGGCCATCAGGAGATGGGCGCCAAGTATATTGAGCAGGCACATTTCTGATTAATGTTAATTCAACCTTCGCACTTCCATCTGGATTAATCTCATATGTCTCTTCTTGATCAATACAAGAAACCATTAAAAATCCGAAACAACATATTAATAAACATGTGATTTTTTTCATATCTTCTCTCCACTCGAAATTTATGAGATTCCATTAATACTGACGAATTAATTATTAAAAACTTTCAATCGTCTACTCTATATTTTTCAATTTTTCTGCCATGCCATTCGTATCTACCCATTGAATGGTTAAAACACGTGTAGTTACATCACTAAAATTAGTTACTTCAACGATCGAAATTTTTGTGATTTCACCATTTGCTCGTTGATAAACATGAGTATTTTTATCTAACTCAGGACTCTTTGTGGCATCTACACCGTTATCCGCCGATTTAACAAATCCATTTTTTACAAAAACGGGTCTTGTAGCTTCTAGTATTTGATCAATTTCGACCGGTGTATGGTAAATAGCAATATGGGTATGATTGTATTTCATTTCTTTTTGACGTTCTCCAGCTAGAGGATCTACAACCAAAAGGATGTCTTCAAACCAAACGCTATCAATACTTATACTATTTTCTTCAGCGGCTTTTTTTTGAGGTGATGTATCTGAGCATGAAATGAAAGAAAGTGATAGAGTAAATAAAACAAAGAGTTTAAATCGTTTCATACGCCTCAATCCATTTTTCAGCCATTAGCTGATGGCCTGCTAAGCTAGGGTGTACGCCATCTGGAGCCCAGTAAGAAGCCTCAGCAATGCCTAGTACTTCATTAAAAGTTAATTGAAAAGGAACCAGTGGTGCATTAAATTCTGTGGCTAATTTCTTGACTACAGCTCCGCGTTTGTGAACATCTGTCACCCATTTCTCTTCCCAACCAGAACTATCTAAAATAAAAGGTTCGCAAAGAATGAAGCGTATATTTGGTAAAGTTTCTTTGGTCCAAGCTAGCAATTCACGGTATACTCTCTCGTAGCGTTCTACTTCAACTCCATTTTGAGACCCACGCTCATGCCCGGTATCATTGACGCCAATCAGGATACTTAAAACATCCGGTCTGATATTCAGGCAATCCTTTTTCCAACGAGCATAGAGGTCCACAACACGATTCCCAGAAATACCACGGTTGAATATTTGTAAGTTTTGTTCTACATGCTTTTCAAGTAGATACGCTGCACTCATTTGTGCATAACCAGTACCTAATTGTAAGTTAGCCTGCAAATCATCTTCTCTTCCACGCCCCGCATCTGTGATGGAATCACCTTGAAATAAAATTGTTTTGCTCATTCTCTATCCTATCATAAAAATGGTTTAGCATTTATAAATTCAAGATAGCAGAAATTTAGTTCAACTCAAACATTCCTATTTGATTCACGAATTAATATGTTAGCTCAATTTAACGTATGATCATAAATCCGGCTTTCTTCTATGTTTTATCTTGGATTGCCAGTGGACTTTACCAACATTCGAGTTTGGTTGCTTGTGCACCTTTGTTTGATGAAAAACTGGTATAACAAACGAGGTCAATACTTACCCTCCGGTTAATGACGAAAGAAAGTATTTTGATCGTATAATTGCGTTTATAGACGGATGTTTGTTGCGCATCAAGCGTAGATATTAAAAAAAATATTATATGATGGTTGTCATGCTAGCTTTGGTCCATTATATTCGCCGAACTCCATTCATTTTGTTTGCTGATGTAGTTGAACTATTTTAAAATGATCTATTAATAACATGTTAAAATCTGAATATTTTACTAGTTATTTCAAAGGTATTTTCACCCTTGAAAACTTGATTTAAGACAGTAGTTTTTTAACTGACTTTTATTACACCAAAATGTAGAACATAGTGAGTTTATGAATCAGATTTCTAAACGAGAACAATTTTATTTCTTGTTGGGGCTTTTGCTTGTGACTGGTTGGATATTTTCATCAGCAGTAAGTTATGGCTACTCTCATTGGGATAGTACAACTTATTTAAAAGAAAATCCAGTCTTTGATCAGCCACTTGGGAATATCATTGATGATATTTTAAATGGTAATGTGCACTCTCACGAAATTCTATATATACCAGTATTTTACTTAGTCTATTTAATTGAGTTACAACTTGGATTCTCACCTCAAGTGATGCATGCAACGGGAATCTTAATACATTTACTCAATATCGTACTCTTAACAATATGTTTAACAAAATTGAAAACTCCTTTTTGGTGTAATGCTATAGCTGTCTCCGCATTTTCTATACATCCTTTACAAGTTGAAACCGTTGTGTGGCTGATGGGGAAAAAAGATTTAATTGCTACTGCTTGGTTACTGCTTGCCATATGCTCATTTACTAGTTCTATAAAATTTAATAAAGCATTTACATTACTGTTTTACTTACTTGCTTGTTTTACAAAACCAAGCGTAATTACAATGTTTCCTATTTTCGCTTTAATAGATTATTTTTGTCTAAAGAAAAAAGAGTATGCTTTACATAGCCTTTTATTAGGTATTTCTGTATTTTGCTATTTTTTAAATGTAACGACTGGAGAAACCTGGGAATCAATTCCTTTTCATTGGGGCATGCTTCCATTTTGGGTTTGGCACTGGATTGAAAAAGTTTTATGCCTTAGCCCTGTTTCACCTCTTTATTTTTGGGATGATATGAAGGGGTGGCGGATTTATGCAGGCCTTGTGGCTATTTTTACAATAGTTCCAGCTTGCGCTTTTATCGTGGTTAAGCGCAAGCCTCAAATGATTCTAGTTTTAGCATGGATATTATTGTATTCAGTACCCGCTGTTGCACTATTTTTAAAACTGAATCGTTTTTTCTATACAGCAGACCGATACATGTATACCTGTTTGCCCTTTATTGTTCTATTAGCTCTTCTATTTTTAAGAAATTGTTTTGAGCGTTATCAAAAAATAATTTGTATATTTGCCTTAATTTGGCTTATTTTTTCAGGGTATAATGCAAAAAAAGTTGTAGCTGTATGGCGATCTCCATTAACATTCTGGTCCTATGTGATAAAGCAAAGCCCTAATACTTACATCCCAAATTTAAAGTATGCTTTAGCAATGAGGGTGATGGGAAACAAAGAGTTAGCAATTCAATATTTTGAAAGAGCCTATCAACTTGCACCCAAAAGAGAAGAAGTGACTACGCCCTATATAGATTACCTTGTTAAGGTCGAGGAATATCAAAGAGCATTAGATATTATTGAACAAATTTTGGCAATTGAACCCAATTATCCTCATTACGTAAAAATTAAAAGAGAAATCTTGTTTAAAATAGAACAACAAAAACAATAAAGTTGTGCTACTCTCTAGCTGGTTTATTGTATTTCATTCCTTCAAAAACTACCTTCTAGAAACTTTTTATAAAAAAACATTTTTTGTTCTAATAAAACACTCATAGCTGCATTATTGCTTATGAAGACTCCAGTAAGCCGGCTAAACAAGGAGAGAGTGAGTGAATCAGGATTGGATAAAACAAGTGCTTGATGAGCATGAGGGGACTTTATTGCGCTATGCCTATAAACTATGTGGCAGCGTGGAAATTGCCCAAGATGCTGTTCAGGATACTTTCTTGAAACTCTGCAAAGAAGACCAGAAGAAAATAGAGTCTTATCTGCTAAAGTGGCTCTTTACGGTTTGTCGAAACAGAGTTTTTGAGATTCTGCGAAAGGACAAAAAAATGACGGCATTAACTGACTATGATTTAGAAACTAAGCATAGTGAAATATCTACACCGGATTCTGTTGCGCAGCTAGCAGATGATAAAGTGACAATTCGCACATTAATGCAACAGTTACCTGCAAAAGAAGAGGAAGTTTTGAGGCTCAAGTTTCAGAATAACCTAAGCTACAAAGAAATTAGTGAGATCACTCAACTCAGTGTATCGAATGTTGGCTTTATTCTTCATAATGTGATCAAAAAATTAAGAGGAGAATTTCATAAAACGAACGAAACTGCAGGAGGTCTAGCATGAATATCGATGACCCAAGAATTACCGCATATGCCCTAAATGAACTGCAGGGCCAAGAAAAAATAGATTTTGAAAAAGAACTAGAGCAATATCCTGAGATACTTGAAGAAATTGAAATCATCCGTGCATTTACAGGTGAACTTAGTGATGAACTACAGCAAGAAGAAATTCTGGAATTGTCCGAGGAGATACGTGAAGTAATTTTAAACGAAGCGAAGCCAATTTCTGTAGTGAACTTTCGTCGCCGTTGGGTTCAAGTAGCTGCAGCTGTAGTAGTCGTGGCATGTATTGGTATATGGTTTGCAAATCAAGCTCCGCCAGAACCTAAAACAGTTGTTCTTGAAATGGAGCATAAAGTTAATCTTTCGACAGAACTATCGCAAGACTCAGAAGTTTCAGAGCCTTCACTACTAAAAGATACCGTTGCAATAGCAGATTCATTAAATGAACATAGCGCAGATATGTTTGCTCCCTCTATTCCCAGCAGAAATATGCCGAGAGCAAAAGCAAAAAAAGAAAGCAGTATACCTGCTTACAAACCTACAGAAGCTGACATTTCCTACTCAATTGCACCGTCAATGCCGAAACCAAATCCTCCTGTAGGGGAAAAATATGGGAAATACCAAGAAAATAATTTTGCTACAGTCTTGGAGAAACCTTTGTCTACATTTTCTATTGATGTAGATACTGCAAGCTATAGCAATGTACGTAGTCGAATCATGCAAGGCTATCTACCTAACCCAGATTCGGTGCGCATTGAAGAACTGATTAATTACTTTCATTACCAGTATCAAAACCCTAAAAAGGGACACCCTTTTTCTACTTCTATTGAAGTTGCTGATAGCCCATGGAGTGAAGGAAATAAACTTATTCGTATTGGTTTACAAGGTAAGGTGATAAAAAATGAAAACCGTCCCCAAAGTAATTTGGTTTTCTTATTAGATGTTTCAGGCTCCATGAGTGATTTCAATAAGCTTCCTTTACTAAAGCTAGGCTTGATGGATATGGTGATGAAATTAAACGAGAAAGATCATGTAGGGATTGTTGTCTATGCTGGCAGTGCTGGTGTAGTTTTACAACCCACTCGCTGTGATGAAGCAGGTAAAGAAAAAGTGTTAGAGGCACTTACCCGTCTACAGTCCGGTGGTTCAACTAATGGTGAAGGTGGCATTCGAGAAGCCTATCGTCTCGTTGAGAAGAACTTCATCAAAGGAGGAACTAATCGTGTTATCTTAGCAACCGATGGTGACTTTAATGTGGGCACGAGTAACCGTGATGAATTGGTAAAGCTAGTCAAGCAAAAAGCCAAATCAAAAGCCTATTTAACCGTACTTGGTTTTGGCCATGGGAATCTCAATGATTATATGATGGAAGAAATTTCTAATCAGGGAAATGGTAACTATTTCTTCATTGATAATGCCAAAGAAAGCACACGCGTTCTATGTCAAAAAATATCAGGTACGCTAGTGACTATTGCCAAAGATGTTAAAATTCAGGTAGAGTTTAACCCTGCACTTATTCATAGTTATCGCTTAGTTGGCTATGATAACCTTAAACTTCGTGATGAAGACTTTAATGACGATAAAAAAGATGCAGGTGAAATTGGTGCAGGTCATCAAGTAACCGCAATCTATGAAATCGTCCCTAAGGGCTCTGCAAATGCTAAACCTAATGTGGATGCTTTAAAATATCAGACTACAGCAAAGGTAGATACAGAGCAGAAGGAGAAAGTTAAAGAAAATACAAAAGGCAAGTATGCAGATGAGCTTATGACCGTGAAACTGCGTTATAAGTCACCAGAAGGTGGCCCTAGTTCTTTAATGACATTTCCATTAAAAAATACTATTGAAAGTTTCAAAGAAGCATCACCAAGCCTTCGTTTTGCCACAAGTGTTGCGGCTTATGGCATGTTGCTCAAACAGTCTCAATTCGCAGGAGATGTCACTTATAGCAGTATATTAGAATGGATCGAACAAATTCCAAATCTGGACGATGATCAAAAAGAGTTTTTGCGTTTAGTCAAACGAACCAAAGAGCTAAATTAAAATAATGCTTTTTACATACAGGAAGCAAGATTTAAAGCCTTTATTTTTTTGATCATCCTAGTATCTTTTAATTATGAGTAAAGATTTTGAAATTCGATCTAGATCGCGAAGCGGTATTAGCCAATTAATGGATGACCTTGGCAAGGCTATGGCAGGTGAAAGCCGTATGCGAATGCTTGGAGGTGGTAATCCCGCACATATTCCTGCCGTACAAGATGCTTTACGTGCAGAAATGCAGCGTATTTTAGATTCCCCAGGCCAATTTGAACTTATGGTGGGAAATTATGATACTCCCATGGGAAATCAGGCATTTCGAGAAGCTTTGTGTACATTCTTTCAAAATGAATTTGGTTGGCAACTCACTCCAAAACATATTGTGATCTGTAATGGAAGCCAATCTGCATTCTTTGCATTATTTAACCTATTAGGCGGAGCTGAACAGCAAATTTTATTACCTTTGGTTCCTGAGTATATTGGATACGCTGACCAAGGATTAAAGAAAAATTTATTTGTGGCGCGCAGGCCTAAGATTCAACTTGAAAAAAATCAACAATTTAAATATCATGTCAACTTTGCACAACTTGAAGTAGATTCAAAGATTGGTGCGATTTGTACCTCTCGGCCAACAAACCCAACTGCAAATGTATTGACAGATCAAGAAATAATTGGATTAGATGAAGTCGCGCAAGCTTATGGTATTCCTTTCATTATCGATAATGCCTATGGTACGCCATTCCCTAATATCATCTATACTGAAGCGCAGCCCTTTTGGAACTCAAACACAATTCTAAGTATGAGCTTGAGTAAATTTGGCTTACCAGCTGTTCGAACTGGTATTTTGGTTGGCGATCCGTCCATCATGGAGGCCATTAGTGAAATGAATGGTGTTATGGGGCTTGCTCCAGGCGGAATAGGACCTTTCTTAGCTAAAGATCTCGTTATTTCTAGGGCGATTACTCAAATTAGTTCAAATATTATTCAGCCATTCTACAAAGAACGGATGGAAGCAGCCATTGATGCTTTTTATGAATTTTTTGGCGAAACTACTGTTCGTGTGCATCAACCAGAAGGTGCTATGTTCTTATGGCTGTGGTTTCCTGATATGAAAATTAAAAGTTATGAACTTTATGAGCTTTTGAAAAAGCGTGGCGTTTTAGTGGTTTCTGGTCACTATTTTTTTCCTGGGTTGGATGAAGACTGGCCTCATAAAAATCAGTGTATCCGTATTACCTACTCGCAAAGTCTAGATGATGTTAGAGAGGCAATGGAAATTATTGCAGAAGTTGTTGCTGAAAATTCTTAATTCTCACTTTTGGGCGCACAATGTGGCCATAGATCTTTGCTTGTAAATCAATGCCGTCTTTAGAGGAGCAATAAATCTTCCTTGTTTCTCATTTAGCTTATCTTCTAATATTGACAATGAAGTTAAATATCGAAGACTACCATCTGGTAGCTCTTGGAGCTGACTTTCTTTTAAATTATATGACTCCAGGCCATCTTTTACGCATGTCCGAACAAATAGAATCCCGTTAGTAGCCAAAACTCGCCATAACTCATTAAACATTATATCAAAACTTTTTTGGTTCATTGCAAAATGTAATACTGCATTGCAGATTACAAAACCGAATTGACCTTCTTTGAAAGGTAATTCATGAATATCCGCTCTAGAAAATCTTGCAGTCAATTCGGGTGTTTCATGAATGATTGGATGAACCGTGTGGTCTATTAGCGTTACGTCATAATTATTTTCAATGAAATACTCACTGTTTCTAGCGGCACCACAGCCTGCATCTAAAATACTTGAATTTTTATTGATTAAGTCATTTTGCAGTAGAGCAAATAACTAAATGTCTAGATTTTTAATCAATTTATTCATGTAAGCCTTCTTTTTATGTAACAATTTTGTAACGACTATTGAGAATATGCTATTATATTGGTAAAATATTTACCCTAAATAACATTTTTAAAAAGTGTGGTTTCATTCTTTTTTTCATATTTTAACAATTTCGCCTCAAATAACTATTGAATTTGGCTTCTTTGAGTTTTATAATGTTTGAAAAGTATCTAAAAAATTTATAATATAGATGGAGCTTGAGGCTCTATACAAATTGGGGCCCAACCCTGCGGAGGATATGCATGACTGGAATTTCTAAACAGGCTGAAAAATACGCCTGTATTTGCTTCATTATTCAACTTCCAATTTTAATTTTTACATGGGCCTTGAGTGGCTTGTGGGCACCAAGTGCTTTGATTAAAATTAGCGTTTTTCCGCAAATTATTGCACTTATCTTTACTGCAGTTGCATGGTGGCGTTCAATTTTGGTGCGTAAAGAGCATGAAGAGGAACTTGAGCGTGAACAAATTGCTGAAAAGCGTTCCGGGGAAGACTTATTTGGGGACCATGATGAAAGTATGCGGATTGCCAAACAGGGGCGTAAAGATTTTGATAAATGGGCATTACCCATTGTATCAATTCTTGTTGGCGTAATAGGTCTAGTTGCTGTTTACTCATTTGCATCAAAATATTCTGTATTATCATCTGAGGATTCTGGCTCATTATTAGCTATGGCTTTCAAAGGTAGAAGTGCGGTTAGTGTGATTGGCCTATCAATCTGCTTGCTTGTTCCCCAGTTGATTCTTGCTGCATTTTTAAATGGTTTATCTCGCAGTCCTGAACACCGTTGGATGCGTGCTCCAGCTCATTGGATTTTTGTATCCGGTTTTATGGCAGGGGTAGGTGCTATTTTGGGTGTGGTGGAAGTAAAATTTCTTTCTGAAACTTTTTCTACAGAAGCTTTGTATGTTTTAGAAATAAAGGTAACTGTTTGGTGTTTGATTCTTCTGGGGATTCTTTTCTGCGAAATCTTACTTGGGCAAATATTTGAATATTATCGTCCACGCTATCGTAAAACTCTTGATCGTCCTGTTTATGAAAGCCGTATATTGGGGGTCATTTTCGATCCTGGTGGAATTGCTCACAATGTTGCACACGCATTGGACTATCAATTTGGGTTTAAGATTTCAGAAACTTCTTTTTACCGCTTCCTTGAGCGAGGTGTATTTCCTTTTGTCTTGGCAGTTATTGTTGTTCTTTATTTATTGGATTGTGTGTTTATGGTTCGTCCTGGGGAGCGGGGCCTACGGATTACTATGGGAAAGGCAGGAAAAACTATTTTAAATCCAGGTGTTAAATTTAAATTACCTATTCCATTTCAGTCATCTAAAATTGTGAATACGGAAGAAATTCGTTCTTTTACGATGGGAGTTTCTAGTAAGTTTGCATATGCATCAGAAACTGCTGGTCCGGCTGATGAATATGCAGATAAAAATACAGTTGATAAACGTGTAATTGTATGGACAGTTAAACATGTAGAAAATGAGCGTATTTATCTGGTTGCAACCCATGGGACTAGCCGTGGAGAATTAGGGGATATTCCTGAAGTAAATATGTTAAGTTTACATGCGGAAGTTCAATATCAGGTAGATGAAACAAATATTCATGCTTTCCTTTACAATTATGAAAACCCCGAAGAACTTCTCTACACGATTGCTGAGCAACAATTAGTTGGATTTTTGGCGAACGCAGATTTAGTTTCTATTTTAGGAGAGAAGCGTGGTGCAACTGAAACAGCTATAGAAGATGCTATTGAAGAGGAGCTTTTACGTTTAAATAGTAATCCAGAGACTGCTACTGGTTTAACTATTGTGAATTTAAGCATGGTTGGTGTTCATCCGCCACTAAGCGTAGCAGAATCATTTCAGAGTGTAGTTTCGGCTCGTGAAGAAAAATATACGGAAATTGAGCAGGCCAAAGCCTACAAGCAGACAATCGAAAAAGATTCACTTGCGGAGAGTTACAATATTTTGAGTGCAGCCAACAACTATAAAGTTCAATTAACCTTAGAGCCTGAATCAGAAGCTGCACAGTTTCGTGTACACATGAAAAACTATAAGTTAGCGCCAGATTTATTTCGTTTGATTGCTTATTTAGAAGTTCTAGAGAAAATTTCAGAAGACGAAAAAATTCGTAAGTTTGCGGTAGCTGCCAAGAGTGGTAAGCGTTTGACCAATGTAATATACCAGGAGAGAAAACTTGGTTATAGCGATTTAGATACAGAGAAAAAGTAGAGGAGTATACATAGGATGAGTACAGAGACGGAAAAGAAAAAATCTAAGTTTGTTGTGGCATTAATTGCTATAGTTTCTTTGATTTTTATAGCGTCATTATTTTTCTATACAGTAGAAGAAAATCAATATGCAGTTGTAATTAGATTAGGTGAACCACAAATAGAAAGTGATACATCACCTGGTATTCACGCAAAACTTCCTTATCCTATCGACGATGTTTGGTATCATGACCGTCGTGCAATGGTTTTCGCGGGTAATAGTGGTGAACTAGAAGAAGTGTTAACTAAAGACAAAATTAATGTAATTGTTTCTGTTTATATCACTTGGCGTGTTGATCCAAATCAAGTTGTAACATTCATGAACCGGGTGAAAACAACCGAAAACGCTCAAGAAAAGTTAACGGACTTAATTCGTAGTACCAAAAACAATGTTATTGGTCGTCATAGTTTTTCTGAGTTTATCAATGCAAACCAGGATATCATAAATCTTCAGGAAATTCAGGATGAAATTTATCGTGAAATTGCTGCTGATGCTCAAGAATTATTCGGAATAGAAGTTCGTTCTGCTGGTATTCAACATTTTGGCTTACCTGAGAATACTTCACAAAAAGTATTTGAGCGTATGCGTGCAGAACGCAAACGCGAAGCAGATACGATCCGTGCATCAGGACGTGCTGAATCTAGCCGTATTAAGGCAGAAGCAGATACTAAGCGTGCAGAAATTATTTCTACAGCACGAGCTGAGGCAACTACAATTCGTGCTCAAGCAGACAAACTCGCAAATCAGAGTTACCAGGAGTTTGCAAAAGATCCTGAGTTAGCTTCTTTCTTATTTGAATTAGAAGCGCTAGAAAAAATGTTAAACAAAGATACATACCTAATTTTAGACACAACAACACCTCCAATGAATCTCTTTTCTGAGGAATATTTAAAAAAGATGACGGCGCCAGCAGAAGAGGGTAAGTAATCAATGAGTGAACAATTAGATAATAAAGAACTTGAGCAGGACGAAAATGCTGCTACGGCTTCTGTAGTAAGGTTATTACGAGTGTTCTTCTCCGGTATGAGCCTTTTGATGGTTTTGATGATTGTTTTATATTTCTTAAGTGGATTCCATATAGTCGGATCAGATGAACAGGCGCTTCATTTCCGCTTTGGGAAATTGATAGGGATCCGTGCTCCTGATAATTGGTATTTCTCATGGCCTCGTCCTTTTGGTGAAGTCTATGAGAAGAAAGTAAAGCAACAACGCACATATAATTGTGAGGCATTTTGGTATCCAACAAATGAAAAAAATGTGCTTTCCGGTAATACTGGCCCCAGTGCCACAGAGTCAATGAAGCCTGGTGAAGGTGGATACCTGCTGACTGGGGATACTAACATTATCCATCAGCGTTGGTCAATAGTCTATCATATTGGTGAATTAGATAAATATTACAAAAACTTTAATGAACCTGAGCAACTTCTAGAAGCTCTGTTAAGAAATGCCATTCTAGAAGAAACAGCTTCACTGACTATTAAGAATGTTTTTGAAGGAAGTAATGAAAACTTACGTGCTTCAGTATTTATAAACCTACAAAACAAAATTGCTAAATTACAGCCGGGTTTAACAATTGATCAGTTGAATTACTTACAAAAAGAAACCCCACTCGGAACTAAAGAAGCTTTTCAGGATGTAACAAATGCATCTCAAGAAAGAAGTTCCATGGTTTACGAAGCTGAAAGTTACGAAAAACAGTTATTGCATGATGCCGTAGGTGAAAAAGAAAGAATCCTTTCAGACGCTCTTACTTATGAGCAGCGGCTAAAAAGTCGTTTGGCGGCAAAAGCAGATTACTTAGTTGAAATTCACCCACAATTCAGTAAATATGGATTCAGCTTATTTATGAATCAATATCATACAACTATACAAAATACTTTAGAACGTGCGGAAAATATAATAGTTGCGCATCCTGAACAGGAATTACGCTTAACGATTCAACCCTTGTTGAAGGCTCTCAAGCCTGATGCATCAGAACAGTGAGGTTCATATGGCTGAAAATATTCAAGATCAGGCAGATATCGTAACAGAGTTGGATCTACAGGATCACCTTCACGACCATGACCATGATCACGGAGAAACTTGTAAACACCACCAACATAATCATAGTCATGCAAACGTAACTATACGTCATTTGATGTTTGGTGCGGTATTAATTCTCTCAAGTTTTATTGCAGATTATATTTATGAAGATGACTTTATTTCTGAGTCTACTATGATTTTTGGATCTCTTGTGTTAGCTGTGCCTATTATTACATCTGCATTAAAGAATATCTTTAAATTCAATATCCATATGGAAGTATTAGTTGGTCTTGGTCTTTTAGCTGCATTGGTTTCAGGTCGCTATGATGAGGCAGGGTTAATTGCATTATTTATGTTGATTGCCATCTCTTTAGAGGAAAAGACTGCCCATGGTGCGCAGAAATCTATTCATGGTTTAATTAAGCTTACGCCAAGTATTGCTCATAGAATTTTATCTGATGACACAGAGGAAGATGTAGCTGCAAGACGTCTAATACCTGGAGATATTATTCGCGTTCGTCCTGGAGAGAATTTTCCTGCAGACGGTAAAATTGTTAAAGGAATTAGTTCCATTAACCAAGCATCTATTACCGGTGAAAGTTTACCTGTTGATAAAGCTGAAGGCGATGATGTGTTTGCTGGTACATCCAACTTAAGTGGAGCTGTAGAAGTAAAAGTAACTGTTATTGGTGCAGATACGACTTTAGGTAAAGTCCAAAAATTGATTGAGGAAGCTGAACAAACTCGTTTCCCTGCATTACGCTTAATTGATGAATATTTAGGCTATTATACGCCAATGATGTTAATGTTAGCTCTGTCTGTTTACTATTTTACCGGTGACTTAATGCAGTTTGTATATGTATTGGTTATTGCTTGCCCTTGTGCTGTAGTTATTTCAACACCTTCAGCTGTTGTTGCGGCAATTGCATCCGCTGCTCGTCTCGGTTTATTGGTTAAAAATGTGTCCATTATTGAGCTTGCTGCAAAAGTTAATGCTGTTGTTTTTGATAAAACGGGTACTCTAACTAAAGGTGAGCTTGAAGTTTCACGTTTGAGTCCAGTAGATGAAGTTGAGCTTGCGGATTTATTACAAGTTGCTGCAACGGCTGAAGCACAAAGTAATCACCCAACAGCGATTGCGATTCGTGAATTAGCAAAAGAAGCAAATGTGATCTTACATCCTCAGGATACTTATGAAGAGGTCCCCGGTAAAGGGGTGAAAGTTGTTAGCGGTTCGAGCATTTTATATGTTGGTCGTAAAATTTGGCTTGAAGAGCTAGGTCTTAACACTGCAGCTGCAGTTAAAGCAAGTGAAAGTGAGAGTATGGATGCAATGGCAGGTACTCAAGTCTATGTTGCTAAGGATAAACTTGTCTTAGGTTCTATTGGTTTACGTGATGCGATTCGCCCTGAAGCACTTCCTGCAATTGAAGAATTGAAAAGTAAAGACATCCCATATACTGCGATTGTATCTGGTGATCAAGCCGTTGTTGCCAATCAAGTAGCTGCAAAAATTGGTATCCCTAATGTATCAGCTGAGTGTTTACCTGAAGACAAGGTTCGTTATGTGGAAGACCTAAAAAATAAGAAATATACGGTAGCAGTTGTTGGTGATGGCGTCAATGATGCTCCTGCATTAGCAGCCGGTGATATTTCAATTGCTATGGGAGCTATTGGTTCAGACGTGGCTATTAACTCAGCATCAATTGCACTTATGAATAACGATCTAAGGCGTGTACCTTTTGTTATTGAACTGTCAAAAAAGACACGTAATATCATCCATATGAACTTACTTTTTAGTGTATTATTAATTATTGGTGGTATGATGCTGTTTATCTTTGGAAGTGATGCAATAAATAATATTGCAACGATGTTCAAGATTAATAACCCGGGGATTATTAAGTCTCTTTTCGCTGCGTTTATTCACATTTTCGGAACTTTGATTATCATTTTTAATAGTGCACGCCTTGTTCGTGCCGGCGAGCATTTAACCTTGGAACAGGAATAATATGGCTGTATCTAATGAACCTATCATTCAAGCAACTGAACTGCAAAAAACATTTTTTGACTTTTGGCATCGTCCCAAGGCGCAGGCAGTTCGTGGGATTGACCTGAAAATTTGTAAAGGTCAGGTTTTTGGTCTACTAGGTCCTAATGGATCAGGTAAATCAACCACGGTTAAGATGATTTTAGGTTTGTTAAGCCCTAGTGCAGGCAGCTTGAAAGTGATGGGCCAAAAGCCCAGACATGTGAACACGAAAATGCAAATTGGATATTTGCCTGAGGAAACCTACCTTTATAAATATCTAACTGCTCGGGAAACATTAGAATTTTATGGTTCTCTATTTAAACTTTCGAAACAGCAATGTAGAAAACGTACTAATGAACTTTTAGAAATGGTTGGTCTGAGTGATGCAGCTAATCGCTATGTGGGTGAATATTCAAAAGGTATGGCTCGTAGAATTGGGTTGGCTCAAGCATTAATTAATGACCCAGAACTGATTATTTTAGATGAACCAACCTCCGGTTTGGACCCAATTGGTTGCCGTGAAGTGAAAGATATTATTCAAACTTTGAGAAACCGTGGTAAAACGGTTCTTTTGTGTAGCCACCTACTTGCAGATGTAGAAGATTTATGTGATGAAGTCGCTATTATGTATGGTGGTAAAGTACGTGCATCTGGTGAGTTGAAAGATTTATTGAGGGTTCATAATCAAACTAGAATTGTCACAGATCACTTAAGTGAGTCTACGCTTGACCAGATTAAGGCATTGATTCAAAAAGAAATTGAAAGCCCAGACCTTGTTCAAGTTGACCACCCTGCGGTAACTTTAGAAGATTATTTCTTAAAAATTGTGCGTGAAGCCCGCAATGATAATCAGTCTACTTATGGTGCTCAATCTAATGGTCAGATTGCTAAGTTCTTGAAATCTGAGGAAAGTACAGGGCATGCTATTCTTGAGAAATTACACAAGCCAGAGAAAGAAGAAGTCGTTGAAGAATCGGAGCAACAAACAGAAAATGTTGATGTTCAGCGTTTAGAAAACCTACAGACAAATGAGAATGTTGAGACAACTGTAAAAGTTCAAGAAGATCAGAATAAGGAAATGACGATTGAGGAAAAGAAAAATAAAAGCGATGAAATCTCGAATCTGCTGAAAAAGTGATCTTGGCGGATTCTTGAGGGTGAGTTTGGGAAAGATTTGTTGGTAATGAAAAGTTTGCTTTATATACTGTTTATAAGTGTATCGATGTCTGTTTGGGCTCAAGAAAAAAACACCTTAAAAGTAGTGAATTGGATTTGGTATATTCCAGTTGATGAATCACTACCAAAAAGCTTACCTGTTAGTAAACGTTCACCCGTTCTACAAGAATTTGAGAAACAATTTAATTGTAAAATTGATTACGTTGAGCTCAATACTGAAGAGCAGATATATTCTTTTGTGACGACAAAAGCAAGTGATGTGGATGTATTTAATTTACCTACTTCATACATGCTGAAACTTAAAGACCAAGGAAGATTGAGTAAACTTTCCCAAGTCCAAGCTGCACAACTTAATAACTGGAACTCTATTTTACAACGTGCGCCATATAATCAATTAGGTAATTACGGTTTTCCATATTCTGGAGGGACTACCGTTATAATGTACAGAAAACAATGGGCTCGTGAAAATAATATCACCGCTGTTAATGCTGGGCATGTTTTTAAGCCTGTAAAGGGTACACGTATTGCTTTATTAAATTCGAGTGACTCTCTTGTAATGGCACTTAATTATTTAGATACACCAGAACATACAGCAGATAAAAAAGATCTCAAAAAAGCTGTAAACCTAATCCGCATATTACAAGATAATAATTATTTAAAATCGATTAGTAGTAACCTTGAAGATACAGCTGCTAAAATGGTAGATGGGGAATTAGATATCGCATTTATGTACCATTCTGATGCGAACCAATTCTTAAGAGAGTATCCAAATGAGCTTGCAATTGAAATTGTACCCAAAAACCCAGATTTCTATGTTGACTTTTGGGGGGTTTTAGAGCAATCAAAAAATAAGAAACTTGCCATTGAATTTTTAAACTTTTTGGGAAATAAAGAGAGGCAGTTGAATATTGCTGAAGAGCTTGGTAGTATTCCCATGGGGAAATTTAGTGAACAAGAACTTAAAGAACATGATATCCTTTTTCCACATGAAGCTTTAAGGAATGCTCGTACCTACAGTTTGGAGCACTTTGAGTTGTGTGGAAAAATTTGGCGCTTGCTCTTAAAGGAGTTGAAGACAAAGGAGAAACCTGATAATGAAACTCCATAGCCGAAATCTTCTTATTACACTTCCTTTAATTTTAATCCCACTAATTCTACTAGCCTTTGTCTTTTTTCGTGGATTAAATACGATTCGAAATGAGCAAGATGCGTTGGACTCCTTATTGGAACAAAATCAGTTAAATAATCAAACTTTAGTACAAAACCTTCGTAGAGAGTTAATTCAAGAAACACAAAGTACATATCAAAAATTGGTTTTGCAGATCAGTCAAAATTTAGATATGAACTTAAATTTTTACAAAAAGGTTGCTCAAACTCCATTGGGGTTTCCAAGTGTCGCGGTTGCTCTTACTACGGAGTCTAACCCAGTAAAATATGCTCTTTTAGAAGAGGATTTATTGGAAATTGTTTTACTTTATGATTTGCAAGAATTATCGATCATTTCTGTAGATGGTAAAGAAGTCGTCCATGTGGTTTCCGAAATAGTTCCAGCAGGAGGTGATCCTGTATTAGATTCTCAGAAAGTTCCCAATCGCTACCAAGATGAGAAAAGTGCAAAATGGTTTAAGGAACTTACGTCTACCGATCATCAAAATGATCATTTTGTTTATGTAAGCTCATCAGAAGATCTTGATCCAACGATTATGGAAGTCACTATTGTTTATCCAATTCGGGTAAACGCCAATCAATTATCCAAGAATTTAAATGATGCAGATGCCTATATTAAGTGTGTCGTCCCCTTCAGTAGCTTAATAGATAAAGGACAAAAGAGAAATGAACAACTTTTCTTTTCTTCACTAGATTATTCATATATTGATTTAAAGGGAAATTATATCCCTGGTTATCAGATTGATGATGCTAAACGTTTGATTCATGCTGATAGCTTAGGTGGACTCTTACGAGTAGAGCTAGTTCCTGAAGAAATTATTTGGGCAAAAATAAATGAGAATATCGTACTTTTACGGATGAGCTTTCAAGAACAACAGGACAAAATAAATAATTTAAATGTATCCCTGCAAAGAAAATATAATGATTTTATTTTATTCTTTGTTTTATTAGGTTTAGCTTCTGGCTTAATTGGTTCATTAGCGATGATTTTAGCTTCACGTAAACAGGCGCAGGAAGTTTACTCTTTGTCTGACTTTACCAACCGTATAGCATCTGGCCACCTGCAGACTAAACTACCGCTTCACCAACACTCCAATGAGATTAAAACGCTTGCTAAAGACATGGATTCAATGCGTAATAACTTACAGGAAACAATTAATGAATTAGAAAAAGCGAATTTACAGCTGAAAGAAGTTGCACGCTTAAAAGAAGAATTCTTTATTACAATGAGCCATGAATTACGCACTCCTCTAAATGGAATTATTGCGACTGCAGAAATATTAATGTCCGAGAGCGATTTAAATGATAGCCAACTTGAGTTGTTATCAATTTTGAATCAAAGTAGTCAGGCTTTATTAAATATTTTAAACGATATTTTAGACTACAGTAAATTACAAGAAGGTAAGGTACTCCTTGAGATAAAAAGTTTTGACGTGGCTCGACTAGTTCATGAAGCATGCTGTTTATTTAGGGTATCAGCTATTAATAAAGGTCTAACACTTGAGGAGGACTTACCTCCCTTTGGATCTTTGGTTGTTCAGGGGGATGAACAGCGCTTAAGACAAGTTTTGTATAACCTTATTGGGAATTCATTGAAATTTACTAAGCACGGAAGTATTTCTTGTAGAATTAAAATCTTGGGAAAAGAGGGAGAACGAAACTCTTTTGAAATCAAAGTCGAAGATACGGGTATTGGTATGACAGATGAACAATTGGAACGTTTATTTGAACCTTTTACTCAGGCCGATATGTCAGTGAGTCGTAAATATGGAGGTACTGGTTTAGGACTTAGTATTGCCAAGCAGTTTATTGAATTAATGAATGGTAGCATCCAGTGTGAAAGTGAATACCTCAAAGGTACTTCCTTTAAAGTGAACCTTACTTTACCTGTTGGTACTGAAGAACATAATGAAGAACCTGAGATGGAAACGCAAAATATTGAACTCAAAAATTTTCATTTTCTTATCGCAGAGGATAATACTATTAATCAACGGATTTTGGAGCGTTTATTGGAGTATTATGGTTCCACTTGTGATATTGTCGATAATGGTGCAGAAGCAATTTCATGTGCATTAGCAAATGACTATGATTGTATCCTACTTGACCTGCAGATGCCAGTTATGTCCGGCATCGAAGCAGCAGCAGGTATCCGAGAGAAAAATAAAGAAATACCGATTTTAGCAGTTTCTGCAAATATTAGTGAAAACCTTAGACTTGAGTGTATCCAGAAAGGTTTTAATGGTTATTTAGAAAAGCCCTACCATAAGTCAGATATACGCAAGATGATATTAAATTTACAGTTTAATGATTGGGAAATTAGTATCAACTAATTTTTTTAGGTTTTCGCCTAAATAATCTTTTTAAAAGGTCCCATACTGCTACAGGACCCTCACTTATTAACCAATAGATACTTAAAGGCAAGGTTGCATATAGTAAGAAATATTTTAAAAATTCCATTGGGTCTGAAACTTGGTTTAGATCCATGATCTCCGCAAAAAAACGATAGCTATGAAAAGATAAAAATACTGCAGTTGCAAAGACTATAGGGGGGGCGTAAATATTGGGCAATTTAAACTTTTTACAACAAAGTAAGCCTATTCCACATGCTGGAGCGAAAACACCCCAACCAAAAACAGCAATAATTGACGTTATAAATATAAGCCAAGCAGGGTAAGCTAAGATTCCACCCATATCTTGACCTGATAATAAAGCAATTAAAAGACAAAGCAAATATACAACAGTCCATGACAAGGCTGCTAGTAGAATTGCAGTCAAGACAAGAATAAAATGACGAATGATAAAGAATACTAATAGCATTTGATACGATTCCGTGTTAGTAATAATAAGTATAATTAATAACTTTAGGTACGTCTATAAGCCTCAGAAAATATTTTATGATACGAATTCTATTTACTTTTATATTTTTCATCACCTCTGGTACAAAATCTTATGCAGATGACTTTTCTTTTTTTTATCATTTTGACAAAAAAAAAGATGCCTCACCATTGCTTAATGCCTTAAAATTAGAGTCTGTTGAGCAGTTCCATCTATATACAGAGTATGACCTACTTGTAATTGGCTATAATATGGAACAAGCTGAACGACCTACCATCGTTGATTCTCAATCGAGCATATATGCTAATCCTGTTTATGATATAGCTATTCGAGTCAAGTTAACTGAAGATACATGGTCATTGTTTGTCCAAAATAATGGCATCTTGCTCGATAAACAGCATGAGCAGCTAACTGTTGCTAAGTTCTCAAAAGTAGCAATGTTGTATTTTAGGAATCAGCAAATAGTAGGAATTGCCATTGAATTAGCAGGTCTGAATAAGCCTGAAGGACCCATTCAGATTCAAGTCAAAGAAAAATGGTATCAACTCGATACATATAGCCAGGATGAATGGCTATGGTTAGGCAAAAATCTTCCACGGTCTGCCTGGGAAAAGCTTTCAGGTAATAATGTATGTATTTATTGGGATAATGTTCAGTGGTTGGGAGACTATTATTTAGAATCAAATAAAGTATGGCTTAAGCTTGTTGGTAATGATTGTTCAGAACGAAATTTAATGCAGCTACCGTTTTGGCTAGCAATGCTAAAGACAAAATGTGATCTTAGTCATCAAGCAAAGGAAATTGTTTTACAATTANTNCGTTATGCGAATCAGNATAAAGGAGCGTTTCCACAAAAAGAAAAGCTAGCTCTTTTCGAACTTCTTGGCTATAGTAAACGTGAGCAGGTATCAAACAGCGAGATATGGGTATATTTTGGTCGTGGTTTTACTGATTCCGATGCCGCAGCATTTTCACTTCCATTGCTAATTCGTAGAAGATCGAATGACTTTTTAGAAGTTTGGAAATCTGACATGGGTATTGACCGCTATAAAGGTAGCTGGAAAAATGCTCATGAATGGATGAAGGAATACCTTGTCTACAGCCAAATACATGAACGATACCACAAACGCATGCTTGACAGGGCAAAAGCTTTAGATAAGCTCTACCCTGATTTTAAATGGCACCTAGAAGAAAATTAATCGACTCAAAAATTTTATTTAAGGGAATACTATGTCTACAAAAAAGATCGCTTTCCTAGGTTCAGGAAAAATGGCAACAGCCATTGCTGGCGGAATGGTAAAAAAAAATAGCTGGCCAGCATCCGATATATTGGCTACGGATAAATTTGAATTAGCATTAGATCAATTTATTGCTACTACGGGTGGGCAAGCCTACCAAGACCTAGGAAAAATGGCAGCAGACGCGGATATTCTTGTTTTAGCAGTAAAACCTCAAGATGCGACAGCTCTATTTGAGGGGCTTAAAGGGCTAGAAGATAAATTGTTGGTTTCGATTGCTGCTGGTATTAAAATTGAACAATTAATCGCTTGGTCTGGATGTCAGCGCGTTATTCGTGTGATGCCAAATACTCCTGCTCTTGTGAACGAAGGAATGTCCGTTTATAGTTCATCAGATGCTGTTTTAGATACAGATAAAGCGGATGTACAGACAATTCTTGAAGCAATTGGCGTATGTTTTGAATTGCCTGAATCGAATATGGATGCTGTTACTGCAGTTAGTGGTTCTGGACCAGCATTTTTGTTTCGGTATGTTGAAAGTATGATTGTGGGAGCAGCAGAACTTGATTTACCTGAAGAAGTGATTGAAACACTTGTTGTACAAACCGTTTTTGGTGCAGCAACAATGCTTCAACAGAAAATTGATACACCTTCTCGTTTAAGAGAAGCAGTTACTAGTAAAGGTGGTACAACGGCTGCAGGGCTAAATAAGCTAAGTATGTTAAACTTTGAGAATACTTTGGCTGCCTGCTTAAAAGCTGCAAGAGATCGTAGTATTGAACTTGGAGCTTCTTAAACAGTATACTTTTAGTAAGCTCAGTGAGAGAAGTAACTGAGCTATAGCAAAAATTCATCTACTTAGTATATTATATACTCGGAGAATAATTCCTATTCAATTTTTAGGCAGTTCGAACATGCCACTAAATAGCAAGTAGATATGAATATTCTCAATTATTGATCATTGTTACTAAGCGATTCCGAAAGTAGATAATTTACTTATGGCTACGATTTTAGATGAAATTGTAAAAAGAAAAGAAGCAGATATTGCCTCAAAGGAGAAAGAAATACCTCTTTCTTTTCTTCAAGAAGAGGCTTTTAAGGCTGGTGATGCAAGAGGGTTTGTTCGTAACTTACTAAAAACCGCACAGATACACCCTGCAATCATTGCTGAGGTAAAACGTGGATCGCCTTCTTTAGGCTACATTCGTCCAGATTTAGACCCTGTAGTGATTACATCACAGTATGAAAAAGGTGGAGCTTCTGCAATTTCTTGCCTAACTGATGAACCCTATTTTTATGCTCACCCAGATGACTTTGCGCGTGTACGTGCATCGATTAAACTTCCCATGCTGAGAAAAGACTTCATGGTATGTCCATATCAAATTTTTGAAAGTAAGGCGATGGGAGCAGATTGTATCTTGTTAATTATGTCCTGTTTAACTGATCAAAAAGCAGCTGAATTAGCAGACCTTGCTCATGATTTAGGAATGGATGTCTTTGCCGAGGCACATAATGCAGAAGAAATTCAGCGTATTGAAGATCATGTAAATTACGACCTTTTAGGGATTAATAATCGTAATTTAAAGAACTTTAGCACGAATGTTGAACACTGTATTCAATTGGCTGATCGGGTTTCTAAACGTGATCGTTTAGTCGCAGAATCTGGTTTGCATGATGCAGCCGTAATTAAACGTTTATTTGAGGCAAACATTCGTATGTTTCTGATTGGTGAAGCTTTTGTTACCAGCGATGATCCTCAGCAAAAAGTGAATGAATTTTACAATGCATAAAAGCATTATAGGAGAAAAAATATGACTCAACCTTTACCTATTGATGGTCGCTTTGGCGAATTTGGCGGACAATATATAGCAGAAACTTTGATGCCTGCTGTTCAGGAACTTGAAGAAGCTTATCAGAAATATTGGAAGGATGAAGAATTTCAAAAAGAGTACCATTATTATCTAAAACAATATGTTGGCCGTCCTTCTCCACTTTATTTTGCGGAAAATTTGACGAAAAAATTGGGTGGTGCAAAAATTTACCTTAAGCGTGAAGATTTAAATCTTACAGGTGCTCACAAAATTAACAATACGATTGGTCAGTTGCTTTTAGCGAAGCGTATGGGCAAAACACGAATTATTGCTGAAACGGGAGCAGGTCAGCATGGTGTTGCATCTGCTACAGCAGCAGCTCTTTTGGGTTTCGAGTGCGATGTATTTATGGGTGAAGAGGATATTCGCCGTCAGGCAGAAAACGTGAAACGTATGCGACTATTAGGTGCTAGCGTAATTTCTGTTTCTTCTGGAACTGGTACACTAAAAGATGCTATGAATGAAGCACTACGAAACTGGGTTGCTACTGTTGATACTACTTTTTATTGTATTGGTTCTGCTGCGGGCCCACATCCATATCCTGCAATGGTACGTGATTTTCAACGCATTATTGGAGATGAAACTAGAGAGCAGATTCAAGAGGCTGAAGGGCGTCTTCCTGATACGGTGTTAGCTTGTGTTGGGGGAGGTTCAAACGCAATTGGAATCTTTGCTCCATTTGTTGATGATAAAGACGTAGCGTTAGTTGGTACTGAAGCCGCTGGTGATGGTGTTGAAACTGGCCGCCATGCTTGTAGTATTTCAGGTGGCGAAGTTGGTGTTCTTCATGGTAGCAAATCATACCTACTTCAGGACCCAGATGGTCAGATTATCAATGCACATTCAATAAGCGCTGGTCTTGATTACCCTGGCATTGGTCCCGAGCACGCATATTTACATAAAACTGGCCGAGCAAGCTATGTACCTATTAGTGATGAAGAAGCAGTAGAAGCATTTCTACTCTTAACTAGGGAAGAAGGAATTATTCCTGCTTTAGAAACAAGCCATGCGATTGCATATTTAGTAAAGTATGCCGGAGATTTACCTAAAGATCATATCATTGTGACCAATCTAAGTGGGCGCGGCGATAAAGACTTAATGTCTGTGAATGAATATTTAGAAAAGAAAGAGCAGAAATAATGAACCGTATTGATGCATTTTTCACACAAGGTAAAAAAGCCTTTGTTCCATATATTACTGCTGGATTTCCTAATGTGGAAGCAACACTTGAAAACTTAAAGATTTTAGTAGAAAATGGTGCAGATATTATTGAATTAGGTTTACCGTTTTCTGACCCCACTGCGGATGGACCAGTTATTCAAACTTCATCATTTAAAGCTTTAGAAGCAGGCTTTAAAATTGATATGTACTTCGACTTAATAAAACAGTTTCGCGAACTATATCCAGAAGTACCGGTTGTATGTTTTACTTATTTTAACCCAGTGTTTCATATTGGCGTTGATTCTTTTGTGAAGCGTTTAGCTGAAGCTGGTGGAGATGCTATGCTCGTAGTAGACCTCCCATTCGAGGAGCAGTCAGAACTAGAGTTACCTCTTGAAAAAGAAGGATTGCATTTAATTCCGTTAATTGCTCCAACTACGGGTAATGACCGTAAAGAGAAGGTCTTGAAAGAGGCTGGTGGCTTTGTATATCAAATTGCTTTAAAAGGTGTGACAGGTATGCGTGAAACAGTTGCTGAGGGGGTCTCTGAAATGGTACAAGAAACTCAAACTTATACAAAACTTCCGGTATGTCTTGGGTTTGGTGTTAGTAGCGGGGATCAAGCCGCAGCCATAGCTGATACCGCAGATGGTGTTGTCGTGGGATCTGCTTTGGTAAACTGTATTGATGTTAATCTACCTAATTACCAAGATAAATTTACTTCTTTAGTTAAAGAGTTAGCAGAGGCAATCCACGCTTAAGTTATACTATGAAGATGTTTCATATTATTATACTTCTGTTTTCTTGTACCTTTGTGGGGTACGCTCAAATGGGTACAGAAAAAGAAAAAGAAGTTCCTATATTTGAAGCATCTTCTAAAAATTCATTAGCGACTAAGCATTTAGTTTACGAGTTTCCAAAGAAAACGTATTGGGGAGTTGTAGAGCGAAAAGGCTATGAAATTGAGACTACAATCTACTTGGGTCCCATGAAATTCCGCTTTAAAGAATCCATGGTTTTTGTGTTATCAATGATTGGTATTTCTATCGTCATCTTTCTTGGATTAATCATTGCATTAAAAGGTTTAAGAAGAAAATAAAAAAACTGAAAAAATTTCACTAAAATTCTTGTAAAGTGAATCTTGAAGTTGTAGTATGTTACTCAGGATAAGAAAATTTCGAACAATTCCCTCGAAAAACAAGCATGGCTCGGATCTAATACTTAATTAGATCCGAGCTTTTTTGATGTTCAAAAATTTACTTGTCTAAAAGCTCTTGATTGGCTTTTTTGATTTGAGAGCGATATTGGTTGATGTAAGCTAGAAGCTCTGTTTTTTCAGACTGTTTGAAGCCTTTTAACATCTCTTTGCATTGCTGGTCTAATAAAGGACTCACTTCTTCCAGCAGTTTTAAGCCTATTTGGCTTATGGAAATAATATTAGCACGGCGATCTTTAGCTTTACGTGTAATCCAACCGCGTTCTTCAAGTTTGTCCAATAAAACCCCTGTAGAAGACTTATTAATCAACAAGCGTTCTGAAAGCTCTGTCTGCAAAGTCTCTTCTCCTGTACGATCTTTAAGAATCATTAAAGCATTGAACTGCATGTCGGTGAGTTTAAGCTTTTTACCTGATTCATCTTTGTAATCAAAAGTAGCAAAAAAGTCTAAACTTATTCGCGTAATGCATTTAGATAAATAAATGGAAGAAAATAAAATTTCACTTTCTAAAGATGTAAAATCATTATTCCTGCCAAGTTCTGACTTTAAGTCCATAAATTGCCCCTATTTTAATTAACATTTACATTATATGATAATGTATGAATTCTAATAGTACTATTCTTTTTGCACAAAAAAATTAAGAATGATGAGCTTTTTTACTTTTGTCGAAGTTATTATTTATAATGCATTGAAGAGCATGTTGATATGGAGGTCTTTTTATGAGGCTATAGGCTTCTTGAGTTGAGCAAATTTTACGAATACGATATCGATTTTCTGGGTATTCATTCGCTACCTCTTCCACTCGCATTATGTAAAATGTATAGGACGTTTGTCCGTTTTTTATCACAATTTTTGGTTTATGTAGTGTTCCCCTAATACCTGCCTCTTCCCAAGCTTCTTGCAAAGCTTGTTCACGTGCAGTTTTATTATGTTCAGGGTTTCCCTTTGGGAAAATCCATGTAGTATTTGAGCGGTTTCGTATTAAAACCAACTGAACTTTATCCTCATGTAAAATATATGGGATTACGCCTACTTTTGGGATCATGGTTTGCCTCAGTTCATGATTCTTAGTTAACAAAGCAGGTAGCCTCAATACCCGCTAAACGCCTGTTACAATATTGCGTATGAAATGCCATAGGTCAAATCATAAATGAAAATTTCAGCTTGGGATGCCATTTAGCGCTAAATTCGCGTTTTTGTATCGTTCATCTGTTGTTAAGTCTTCACCAAAGAAATCCGGCTGATGAAAAGAGCTTGCTTGTAATTGATCTGTAAACTCTACTTCAACAACTTGAAGACCTTTTAGTTTACCCTTAAAAAGGTCAACTTCAAAGGTGAGATCTCCCCAAGGTATAGGATAGCGTATTTTTTCAATACGCGCCCCTTCCGTCATTGGCCAAAGTTCATTAAAGTGTTCTTTGCTAATCTCTAATTCTACCTCTTCACGAACAATATCACCTTGGCCTTTGACTGTTAGATAATAATTGCTCCCTTTTGAGCGAATACGTACTTCATTGCCCATTTTTCCTGGATTTAAGTAACCTTGGCGAATCTCAATACCAGCAACTTTATATATCTCATCGGGAAGATTAGAGATACGATATTTCTTTTCTACTTCTAAACTCATTCAGTTCCTTGTTATTTAGTTTTAAGCTTTGTATATGTCTTGATTATTTTATCTACTTGTGGATTAACAAAGCTCGAAATTTCTGAAGCTAATAGATCTCTTATGGCTAATTCTTCCTTAGATAAATCACCTAAAAGCGCTCCTAAAGCTAAAATTAGATCAGCAGAAGCCTCAGGGTTTTCTTTTACGTAGTCCTTTAAACTCTGCTGTTGCATACAAATATCATTAAAACGACCAAGTTTATCTTGTAAAGATTTTAATGTCACTATGATTTCTTGCTGTTCTTTGGCAGGAAATATAGCTTGAAAGAAATCAAATAAATATCTAAATTTTTTACATTGAATACGCAGTTTATGAATATGATCAGAAGGAGAGCTTGCTGTTATGGTTTGGCTATCTTTTACAATTCGTTTATATCTTTTCGCTAATTGTTTTCCCGCAAAAGAATGAATATTTAGATTGGCATTATCGCTTTCTAACATCCTATCTGTTTTTGATAAAATACGCCTTATATGATCCCAATCATTGGCATAAGTTTTACTTAAAAAGCGGCGCCGAATACGTTTTTGCTCACGTTTTCGTAATTGATCATAATGCTGGAATAGTTGATTTAAATGATCCCTCATATATATAGGTACACGATTTACATATTCATTTTTTGAATAAAGATATACATCTAGATCTCGTAATAAGTTTGTATCTCTTGCTATTTTACCAAATAAATGCTTTAATTTTTGGGTTTCTTGATTTGGATATACATATTTAAATAAACTTAAAACACTTCGAATCTTACGAATATTAACACGGTAATCATGAAGAAATTCAATGTCATAATCAGCTATAATTCCATCCTCATTTGGTCTTACATGCTCAATGATCGTATCAATAATTTGGGTCGTTGCTACTCTTGCTGTTAAGTTTTTTGAAAAACTAAAGCATGGTTTTGGGTTGTAGTTAAATGGAAGCAGTTCGAGGCTAGAATGAAATAGATTTATAAACTCACTCGCCGTAACTGTCTTATAATCCCAACTCTTTAGTGCCTTACGCAGCCGCGTAAATTCTTTTTTATACCCTTTGAGGCTTTTGATCCAAAAAGTTGTAAAACTAGATCTATATGCAGTGGATTTGTAATATTGTCTTACATAGAGACATACGGTTGTTTTATCATCTTGATTCTTTAGCTCATAAATTGTTTCTTTTACATCAAATGAATAGTTTAAAAGGAAAGCACGTTTGGCAGTTTGCTCCATTAAAAAAGATTTTAAGGGGCTATCTTCTAAGTCAACTGCTAAAAAAGAACCTGTTCGCTTTGGTAAGTTACCACTCATTATGCTTTGTCCATCACTCAAGATTAATTTCCCACCTTGACTTGTTAGCTGCAAGTGATTTAAGGAAAGAGTACCTTCGAAGGTATCAAAGCAATGGATTTCACTTCGTTTTGTTTGAGATTTTTTAAAATACCAGCTTTGTTTTATACGTTTTTCCAAACCGATAAAAGTAAACTTCTTAATAGGAACCCAATATTTATTAGCCATTTTGCTCTCCACTCAGTAGAAATATCATAATATCATTATCACTTTCTTTACTACTTCTAAACTTCTATACTCATTCAATTTATGAAAATATCATATATTGTGCAAGTAAAGGATTGGTAAAGTGTAGGTACTTTTTATTTTTCTGATAGTAGTTATTGAACAGTAATTGTTAAGCGTCTGTAATGTGGTTCTTTAGTAGGCTCTTTAATATATAATAATATTTGGTATTTTCCTTTTGACATTCTTCTTGGAACATCCCAATTCAGTTCAAGTAAAGTCGGGTCAAAAGTGACCCCTTCCGGAGAATCCTCTATATCAATTTGGGTCCCAGCAGGGTATCTCATTCGTTTACGCCATAAATCACCAGGCATCACAACAATATGCTGATCACGAATTAATCCTAGTTTACTCTCATCTAAAAGCTTAAACGAAACAATTCGGTTATTAATATTGTCTATAAATATAATTCGGTTTAAATAAGCCGAGGCAAAGACACTTTTTTCAAGTGTAAAATGGGCAAGATTATTGAATTGAGAAGTTAATTCAAATGGTATTTTATAGGTATTATATACCTCTTTGCTAATGGCATCCATCAACTTTACCTTATGCTTTTCTGCTTGAACAACTAAATTAGCTCCCCATACACTAAAGGAAACCTGAGTAGGATCTCCTATAGTGCGTTTTACAAGTCCGTTGGGGCTTAAAACATCACCATTCGTACTTAATATTTCTTCAGTATTATCTAAAAAGTTGAGTGCGCCAAACTCTTCTCCTCTAGTGAAATAACTTAATATTTTGTTACCTTTGATCGTGCTATAGCCATAGCCTTCAGAATGGGTCTCAGAAGTTCCCCAGCTTATGATACTATGTAAACGAGGAGATACACGTAGTTGTAACTTTACTTTTTTAATACGACTATAACCTGAATCCGTTAATGCTCTTTCGGAACTAATAAAATTTAAAGGCTGAAAGTCCATAGAGGGTAGTTCTAAAAATGCATAACTTCTATCGTACTGTTTATTTGTTTCCTGAATAGAAACTAATGCTCTCTTCCCAGATAGAAGTCCCATGTCTAGACTTAGTATCTCTTTAGTCTTTCTATACTTGTAGGTATTGATGACTTCAAAGGTACTTAAATTATACAAAATAAATTCTCGTTTGTCAGGTTCGTAAACAATCAATATCTTACCACCAGTTGCATATATGGCGTGACTACTTTTTAAGGTTATATATTTCTCAAAGCGGAATTGAGCAATGTTAAACACGCCAAGCTTCTTCATATTAGGAAACTTGAAGATTAGGTAAGCTCCAGCATAAGCAGGTTTTACATCCCATGCACGTTCTGGGTATTGACGTAACATTCCATTATTTGTTGGCTGTGGAGCCTTATTTAAAAAAGGCGCAAAGAGCTTTTGATCAACAACGTTAGAACGTTTGGCTAAATCAACTTTTTGCTTCTTAATTTCTCCTTCTAAGTTCTGAAATTTATTACTCTTAAAAAGGCTTAAATTATCTAAAGAATAATTACCTTGTTTTGCATACAGATATTGAAACTGCTTTTCGGTTATTTCATCAACACTTTGATTGTATATATTTTGGACTTTGGGTATATCTAAAACTGAATAGCCTAGAATATGCTGTGCCCAATAGATTAAATAAATCGCGGAAACTTCATCTCCATCTTTCAAGTATCTTTCCGATAATTGAATACCTGCAGCAGCAGACTTCTTATTAGGCTGCTCAACTGTTAATGCTTTTGTCCAATATTTTCGGGCATCCTTTTCATCTCCTAAGTAGGATTGGCATAGTCCAAGCATAAATAAATTATCAGCACTTTGCGCCTCATTAATAGGCACAGAATAAGAATAAAAATATTTGGCTTCTTCATATCTTTTTAATTTAAAGAATATATCTGCTAACTTCTGGTAGTTTTCATGATCATTGGGGTTGAGGATGAATGAAAAAGAAATTTGGGCGAAAGCATCCTGGAGCTGTTGTTCATCACTTTCTTGTATCAATTTACTTAGATTGGAAAAACCTTCTTGGAAAAATTCTCTTGCATGAACTTTATTTAGTTTACGTTCCCTTGGATCAACAAAGTTCTCTTTTTTTATTTCGGTAGATGGTATGAAACGTGAAATAAATTCATTTGATTTAGTTAAGCTTAATGTCGAAATACCCACTACGTTTCCCTCTTCAGAAACTAATGCTCCACCGTAGTCTTGTATTTCTCCATCAATCGTGGTTGAATACACCTTAATTTCTGCTTGATTTGGTTCTTCTTCCTCACCCAAAACATCACCAAATAAAATGGATTTTTCATCTACAGCATGAACATATCTCAAGTAAGCACAGGAAGAGTTTTCGATAGTTAAACGTTTCTTAGACATATTAGCCGAGATAAGACGGCTATTTCGAGGAAGCTTCAATTGGATTATCGCAAGATTTTCCCGTTTATGTACGCGGTAAACTTTTGCATTTTGAAATAGTTTCTCGCGAATACCAGATTTATCTTTGACTACAGCTATTATTTTTAATGGCAGTTGAGATGCGACCAAGTGATAGTTGGTCAGAATTAAACCACTACTGTTTAGCACGATGCCAGAACCGTATAATATACCATTATTAATCTCTACAACACTAGGACTCACTTTTTCAAATAAAGGACCCGATCCAAGTACACAGAATGAATAACAAACCAAACCAAGTGTTAAGAAAGCTTTATGAAATTTTCTCATCATATGCCTCTAATTTTACCCCAAAAATACATACCCTTTGACTTCCAACTAATCTTTACTTGACTAATTAATGGAAGATTCTTGATAATGCAGAATATAGTCTTTCTTGTATGAATTACCAATTTGAAACTCTGCAACTTTACATTTACCTTCTTGTATGATAAATCTTTATAATTTTTTACAAATGAAACCAATATTTGACGATAAACGACAAGTTATAGTGAATCATACAAGGGGTATGGCACAATTTTTTTCATGTAATACCAAGCAAAGGCTAGGTTTTATTGCTGAGGAATGCTTTGGGGCTTATTTAGAAAACATTGGAGCAAGGATTCTTGCCCGAAATGTTCAAATTAACCAAGGGCAGAAAACAATCGGTGAAATTGACTTTCTTTATCAAATAGAAGAGATTGCTTACCATTGTGAAATTGCTGTTAAATTCTACCTTTTAACAGGAACAGGAAAGTCTCTAGATGATTTCTTAGGACCAAATGTGCGTGATAATCTTGGTAAAAAATGGAGGCGCTTAAACGAACATCAGCTTCAGTTAACACAACATCCTACATTTAGGTCAATTGCAATAGAAAATAACTGGCCAAGTTCATTTGTTCCTCAGTTACATGTTGTCGGTCGACTATTTTATCCATTTGATGACTTCATCGAGCAAAAGTTTCCAAAGTTCACAGGGTTAAACCCTAACCATGAAAAAGGTTTTTGGATTCATTTTAAAGAAATTGAAAAACTCAGTGCATTTACTTCATTTTATGTTTTGAGCAAAATTGAGTGGTTAGTAGGTAGGCAGTCCAAATCTTTGATGAACTTTACTGAACTCAATTCCAGCTTGCAATATTTAGACCGTGTGATTCAAATTGAGTGTGTTTTAGCAAATTCTATGGTCACTAAAGGCTTTATAGTGCCGAATAACTACCCTCAATAATTTGTACTTGGAGCCACAAATCATTAATCACCCCATTCCAGAATTCATCATTTCCCCAATTTGGGAAATTTTGTTTAAAAACAGGATCGTTGATTTGCATTGCGCACCAAGAATTGAAGTATAGCATCCTCATAGCGCGTAAAGGCTCTACTAGTTGCAATGTGTAGTCATCAAAGTCGCAGAATTGTTCATAACCCTCAAGTAATAAATTTAGCACATGGCCACATTCATTCACTCTTCCAGGAAGCATCAACCATAAGTCCTGAACTGCAGGTCCCATGGCCATATCGTCAAAGTCAATTAACATCAACCCTTCTGATGAGTGCTGAAGAATATTATTCATATGAAGGTCACCGTGAATTCGTAGGAGCGGTACCCCATCAAACTTAGGAATAATTAAACTTTGGAGTTTATTGGTTACTTCTACAAAACGATTTTTGTGAAGTGGAGTTATAAATGGCAATAGATTTTTGATATCTGTCTGTGTTGATATATCTGGGGTGATTTTCATGCGATACTTTGCATCAAACTGATAACCCACTTTATGGCAACGCCCGACTATACGCCCCAAACTTAACCAGCTATCATCATTCTCGACCTCCAAAACATGTCCCCATTTTTTAGGAAACATTGAATAGTATATTCCGTGAACTTCAAATAGGGTAGATTCATCAATTGCTATAGGTGGGATCACTGGTATTTCTTCTTCTATGCAATCTTGTATGAACTCATGTTCATCTAAAATTGCATCTGCATCCCATCTATCAGGGCGATAAAACTTGATGATCCACCGTTCTCCAGACTTTGCTTGCAACTCATATACACGATTAATATAACTTGCATGTGGATAGACTAAGCCAGAAAACGCAATGCCAGTTGCCTGCTCGGCTGCTTCAATTACGGCTTCAGGGGTTATAATGTTAAAATTTGCCATAGATAATGCCTCAAATATTGCAGGAAATCTATGGCAAAACAAAGTTTTTACAAATGAATCTATTCTACTTTCTGAGCAGGGAATGCATATACAGGCCAACCATCTTTGTCTGCTAGGTTAGGAACTGCGATATCACACTAACCCATTCGCACATAATGAGGGCTTGTGATTTCATTTGACCATACTTCAACATAATCCCCAATAATCTTGGCCTGCGCACTTACAAATTGCTTACCATCAACCGAAATTTCAAAGTAACTTGGCGCTAGGTCATCAAAGGTTGTGTCTGGTATTCCAATTATTCACCTGTTTAGCCTCAAATGAAATTTTTCTTGCATCCGTTTCATCTTTTTAAATCTTATATCAAAATAGTAAAGGACTAAAACAAAGGGAAATCAACATTTGTGGACGAATGCTAAAAAAATAGTAAAATTTTTAAAGAAATATTACCAACTTGTTATGAGCTCGTTGTATCACCAACAAGACAAAATATTCTTTTTAGCCTTTAATGCCTAACAAATTTAATGAATAGATAAAATTAATCGAGGAGTTCTTTCATATACTCTAATATTTGGTATCAGAATGAGAGCTGCTAGATATCATTAAACAGTTTCGAAATAAACTAGACTACGCTAAGAAGAAGCTAAAAAGATAATTGATACCATTGATAAAACCTACTGAATCATTTTCTGAGTTCTTGGCTAAAAGCTTTTACATTAAATCTTGCCATAATGCGGTAATTTGATAAAGTATAGGCTTAAATTATGAACTTTAATTTTGGTTTTTTTAATGGCATTTGATATTCAAAGTGAAACGTACCAACAGCGTTTTAGTGGTATAATTCGGCTTTATGGCAAAGAAGCTGCGCAGTGTTTGGCAAATAGCCATGTGATGATTGTTGGTATTGGCGGTGTCGGTTGTTGGGTTGCTGAAGCGATTGCACGAACGGGTGTTGGCAAAATTACTTTGATGGATCTTGATGAAGTTTGCATTAATAACGTGAATCGTCAGTTACATGCTTTGGATGGAGAAGTGGGAAAACCAAAAGTTGAAGTTATGAAAGAGCGAATTTTAAAAATTAGTCCAGACTGCGAAGTTGATGCAAGGCAACAATTTTTTACAAAGAAGAATCAGCGTGAAGTGTTAACGAGTGATCGCTTTGATGTTGTTATTGATGCCATTGATTCTGTTGAAGCGAAGTGCGGTTTAATTGCTGGTTGTCGCCGTAATAAGATCCCTATTATTGTTTGTGGTGGAGCGGGTGGCCGCATAGATCCAACCCAGATTCAAGTTGCCGACCTAAGTCGTAGCTTTAATGATCCTCTTTTAGCAGTCGTTCGTAAAAAGCTGCGTCGAGAATACAATTTCCCCGAAAACCCCAAAAGGCGTTTTCGCATGGATTGTATATTTTCTCCAGAAGATACCCGTTTCCCTCAAATGGATGGAACAGTATGTAAAACACATGGTGAAGATGAAGAAGGCCCCTTACGCTTAGACTGTCAATTTGGCTATGGGACGACAACTTATATTACTGGTGTTTTTGGCTTTTTAGCTGCACAACGTGCCGTACGTAAGATTTTGATGAAACAATGCCTTCATGACTAGTTGGTTAGATCATTCGAAGGGGATCACGGATACTCATTGTCATATTCAAGATTATGAAGCCCCAAAAGATTTGTTAAGTGGCCTATCTAGATTACCCGTTGAAGTCTGGAATATGACGATTTCCCCAGCTCAATACCTGGCAAATAAAGAACAATTTTCCCGCTACTCTAATATAATCCACTGTCCAGGCTTTTTCCCTCTTGAGTTACCCAAGATTGAAACACAGCTAGATGATCTATTTATCGCTATGGAGGAATCTTTAGTGATTGGAGAAGTTGGCTTGGATTATACCATCGAGGATGATTGTTTAAAGCAGAAGCAGTTTGATTGTTTAAGTAAAATATTTACAAAAGGCGTAGAGCTTGGTGGCAGGACTTTTAGTATTCATTCTCGCAGAGCAGCACAAGAAACTTTTGCATTGGCTGCAAAGTTTCCTGCTAATACAATGATTTTTCATTGGTTCTCAGGTTCTTTGGATCTGCTAGAGAAAATCCCGGAGCATTTCTATTTTTCATGCAATACCGCTATGGTACGTTCGCGTAACTTTAGGAATTTTATAACTAAAATTCCAAAAGGTCACATTTTATTAGAAACAGATGGTCCCTACATTGAGCTTGGAAGCAAGCATGTATCGTCATGCGATTTACATATGGTTCTGGATGCATTAGCACGATATTGGGAACTCTCTCGTAGCGAAGTAGAAGAGACGATACAGGGGAATATCAAACAAATTAAAGGAAAATGGAATGGCTGAGATTCCTACAGATATTTTAGACATGCACTGCCATACTGCTGGAATTGGCAGTGGTTCTGAATGTTTTGTGTCAGATGCATTACGTAATAGTTGGAAATTTAAGCAATATTTACGCATTTTTGGCGTTAAAAAGCAGGATATAGAAGCCAAGGGTGACTTGCTTGTCATGGAGCGTATTTCAAACTGGATTCAAGAGTCTAGATACGTTTCAGGGGCTGTCATTTTGGCTATGGATGCAGTATACACAAATGGCGAAATGCAGGAAAAACAAACAGAAGTCTATGTCTCTAATGAACTTGTTTATGAAGGGTGCCAGAAGTATCCAGGGCTATACTTTGGAGCAAGTGTCCACCCCCAGCGTAATGATGCTTTAGAAGCTTTAGAAAAGGTAAAAGAGCAAGGTGCAGTTTTGATAAAATGGCTTCCATCTATTCAAATGATAGACCCTGCTAATCCCCAACTAGAAATGTATTACCGAAAGTTAGTTGAACTTGATATTCCTTTACTGACGCACGTGGGGGATGAAGATTCATTTACCTCAGCAATTGATTCCTTATCTGATCCTTATGCGCTAGAGCTTCCAGCAAAGCTTGGTGTTAAAATTATTGCTGCACACGTTGCTTCATCTGGTTCACGAGATGGTATTACGAATGTTCAGCGTTTATTAAATATGATGGAGAAACATCCTAATATTGTGGCAGATATTTCTACATTAACACAATATAACCGACGTAAATATATAAAGCAGATCCTCAATTCAGATACGTTAAATGGGCGCTTACTTTACGGTACGGACCATCCCTTAACAAATACACCTTTGGTAACTCCATGGCAGTTTTTATTTAAATTAGGATTTAACAAATGTCGTCAAATTGCTGCAATTAAAAATCCTTGGGATCGAGATGTCGAGCTCAAAATAGCTCTTGGATTCCCAGAACAAGTTTTCGCCAAACCAAAAGACTACCTACTTGATTGAAGGACTAAAGACTTTATCATGAGAACCGGCTTTTTTGCAGTTGCCAAATAAAGCAAATATATTCCTAATATTACTTTAGCTTGGATCTATTTTAATGATAAACGAATTTTATAAAGTCGCTGTGGAATAAAACTATTTATTATAAAATTTTAAAAACTAAAACCAACACAACATAGACATTGTAACAAAAACGATAAACTTAGATTATTTAAATCGGTTCATTAAGTAACCAAAAACATCCGATAAAGTTGATCTTGATCTTCTTGTTACATCTATTATTATTTTAGGTAAAATAATGGTTGGAATCTAATCAAAATGTATTAATAATATCATTCTATATTAGCTATTAATTTAAGTTGAATAAGTAAATATATTTGGGCGGTGGGTTGTGCTGATACAGTTAATATAATTGAAAAACTTATCGAACAGAATCAAAGTCGATTTCAGAAAGCAGGTGACCGCAAATTATAAAATTTGAGCTAAGAACCAAAAAATACGTATCAAAAAAACTAACCCATTAGCATCTACTTAACATAGCTAGCTACAATTATTAATTGTATAGAACTTTAAGAAAGAAACAGAAATAATGAAAATCACCACATTAGTATTAATATTATCCACTATCTTACCTCAAATTATTAGTGCACAAGAAATCAGCTCTAAATCAATTCAATTATTTAAAACTGATTCGCTTCAAGCACCTCAATCCGATTGTGATTATTTCCCTTTCCTACAAATGGATCTTAGTAATTCGTCAAAAACATTCTTATTAGCCTTTTGTGAATATGAAATTACCTGGGCCGATCAGCAAAACGATAGCGAACAAATTGAATATTCATTTTTAGATCTTTCACTATCATCAGGAAACAATCAAACCTTTAAACCAATAGGCCAATTCACGGCAGATCAAAGACTATCATTTATAAGAAAACCTAAGTATGCTAGTGTGGATGCAAAGGAAAATTGGGGTGCTAAAACATTACGATTTGGAGCACTTTTTGTAGTGGATAAATCTATAAATGAATTCACTATTTCTTTTGCTGGAGAAAAAACAAAGACCAAAGCCTCTGAGGAAAAGTTGTCTGATCCTTCTGAATTTGCAAAAATCGAAATCCTAGAATGTAAATTAATAGATTCAACAACAATAAAAAATAGTCGATTAAAACGAAATATTCCAGAATTAGAAGTTTCATTATCCAATCCATTTGGGAAGTTACTTAAAGTCAAAACTACAATATTTCCACTTGCCCCAAATGTCATAGGAGGAGAATATAGATATATATTTAGGCCAAGTGACTTTTTGTTACTATCCGAAAAACAAGTACTGAAACCCTTAGGTTTTCTGTCAAATGATAACTTTGGTAAAAGCACAATATATAACTTGTCCCGGGCATCAAATGATGAGCTAAAAAAGACTAACCAAGAGATAACTCTTATTTTTGCAGTCAAACCAAATTTTAAGTCTGGGGAACTCATATTTTTAAATAAAGTAGCTGGTCAGGTCTCTACCAAATAGCCTATTTGAAAAGAGAAACGGCTCGTACGTACTTAGGTATTTCTGAGCGAAGCGAAGAAATACCTTTGAAGCCATACTATGAAATTTGAATGTGTGACCCAAAAGATAAATACTAGAAAAAGCGAAATACCTAATACATACAAAATATAGTTCTTTATAAAAATTTCATTACTCTTAGTTTGTTATTAACTTTCTTTGCTCATCCCCCATGGGCTATAAACTTTGAAGTGATTGGGGAGATGCTCTTTCATACTCTCTAATCTTACTTTTGTTCCCTTTTATAATTTTGTTATTTTTATATGTGCTCAATCACTAACAAAAAAGCCCAGCTGATGTTGCTGGGCTTTTGATAAGGTATTATAGAACTGAGTTTATTTAAACTTCAATAAATGATAATTCTTTTTACCACTTCTTAAGATGATGCAAGATTCAGACGCTAACAAATCTTTTGTCACAACAAGGTCCGGGTCTTGTTGTTTCTGGTTATTGATGTTAGCCCCCCCATTTTTGACAAGGCGTCTTGCTTCACTTTTTGAAGGAGAAAGCTTGGTATCAGCAAAAATATCTAGAATATTAATACCAGCTTCAAGGTCAGCTATTCTTAACTCAGTTGAAGGTACATCAGCAAAAATTTCGGTTAACTCAGCATCGCTTAATTCGGCAATATCACCACCAAATAATACTTTGGTGGCTTGTTCTGCTGATTTTAGTCCTCTATCACCATGGACAATACGAGTCATTTCTTGCGCTAAACGACGTTGTCCTTCACGACGATGAGGTGCCTCTTCATGATCCTTAACAATCTCGTTTACTTCTTCCATTGGGAGGAATGTGAAATATTTTAGGAATCGTGCAACATCAGCATCTTCCGTATTGATCCAGTATTGGTAAAATTTGTATGGGGAAGTTTGTTTTGGGTCTAACCAAATCGCATTTCCTGCTGACTTTCCAAACTTTTCACCTGAGTTTGTTGTGATCAATGGAAAAGTCATGCCAAATACTTGCTTACTTAATACTTTGCGTGTAAGCTCGATACCGGCTGTGATATTACCCCATTGGTCAGAACCACCAACCTGAAGTACACAGTTTTCTTCTTCACATAAGTGACGGAAATCGTAGGCTTGCATAGTCATGTATGAAAACTCAGTGTAAGAAATACCAGTATCGGTTCCTAGACGACTTTTCACAGACTCCTTGGCCAGCATTTGGTTTACGTTAAAAAATTTACCCACATCACGTAACCAATCAATAAAGGTCATTTTACCAATCCATTCGTTATTATCACGAAGAACGGCTGGGTTATCACCCTCAAAGTCTAAAAAGCGTTCTAACTGTTTACGAACAGCGGCTACATTTTCATGAACACCTTCAGTCGTTTGTAAGTTACGTTCAGAGCTACGACCAGATGGATCTCCAACCATTCCCGTTGCCCCACCTACAAGCATGATCACGCGATGTCCGGCTTTTTGGAAATGAGAAAGCGCCATAATTGGAAGTAAATTCCCTACATGTAAGCTGGAAGCAGTTGGGTCAAAGCCCGCATATAACGTAACTTTGTTTTCCTGAAGATATTTCGGAAGACCAGTATCGGTCATCGCTTCAACAAAGTCACGTTCTTCCAGTGTTTTATGTACATCGGACATGAGAGATTTACTCCTAAAAATTGGGTTTGGTTAATTTAAAAATACTAAAAATTTCAAAGCATTAAATGTATTAATTTTAATGGGAAAGTCAAGTTCAAAACGATTTACTTAAATAAGAAAAGCCCGATCCTTACTACTGAAGAACCGGGCTTAAAAACCTTTGGACCAAGTAAAATTATTTTACTTGAATCACAGCCTTTGTTTTGCCACTTGGATTAGTACCTTTTTCAACAAGTTCTAGGCCTTCTTCACTTTTGATGATTCCTTTTACTTGATCCAGATACTTACCTTCAAATGGTGGCACAGGAGTATCATCACCCCAACGGCGTACTTCTTTGATTGAAGTAATAACTTGCTTGCGAGTTCTTTCCCACTCTTCGTCAACTTTTGGCTTGTCTTCAGCAACAGGTACTTCTGTTTTTTCCTCTGCAACTACTACTGGCTCTTCAACCTTAGTCTCTGCTGTTTCTTCAACAACCACTGTGACTTCAACTTTTTCATCAGAAACAGATGCTACACCAACCTTCTCTTCTGAAACGGGAGCTTCTTCTGTCTCTTTTTTGAGCTCATCACTTGGTGCCCAATTTTCATTCGAATTTTGTGGACCCTCTTGCTTATTATGACGCTCACGATTGTTGGTTCGGCGCTCACGGTTATTGTTGCGGCGATCATTAGCACGGCCGCGACGTTGGCTCTTTTGATTTGAAGACTTTTCATCTTCCATTCCAGGGAGCTCTGAAATATCAACCATATCGAACTCCTCGATGTTCTCTGGATCAAAATCATCTTCTTCAATTACTGGCTCTTCAAATTTCTCTTCCTTTACAGGAGCTGGTGCTTTTGCTAAATCTTGCTTTTTATTCTCACGCTCACGCCGACGTTGGTTACCATTACCAGATTTATTGTCTTTGCGATTTCGACGATTTCGACGTTGCTCACGGCGCTCTTCGCGCATAATATCATCATAACCATCAATCGAAATGATTAGCTTTGGACATTCTTCATTTTCTTTACGCATAATACTATTGATTAACCATTGAATGCTTGATAAAGTACGTCCCTTGCGGCCAATTATACGGCCTGCCTCTTCTGATTTTACAACTAGTTTTAAGCAGTCATTTTCAGCAAATGCCTCTACTTCAGCATTTAAGCCTAAGAAGCGAATCACAGAATCTAGGTTTTGGCGAACAGACTCAATATCTTTTTGGTTTAGTTCCATGTTATTATTCCTTTTTTAATCACTGTCCAGTTCAATCAGTTTTACAATGATTGTGTTTAGGTTGTTTCGGGCTTTGCAGTTTTACCTGCTTTTGTTTGTACTGGTTTCTTCTCTAACATTGTGTGTGTCACTTTGAATTGGAAGATGGTAAATAGGTTACTCACGGTCCAGTACAAGGTCAGACCTGCCGGCATACTATAACAGAAAATTGAGATCATGAAAGACATGAACAACATCATCTTCTGCTGCATAGGGTCAGAGCTAGTTGGCATCATTTTTTGTTGCAACAACATTGCCCCTGCCATTAATAATGGCAAAATGTTGAACGGAATTGTATCCGTAATCATAAACAATTGGTCCGGCATTGTTAAGTCATCAATCCACAGGAACCCTTGATGACGCCAGTCAATTGTTGACCGCAATACATTGAATAAAGCAAAGAACACTGGAATTTGGATAAACATCGGTAAACATCCCGCAAGTGGGTTTACGCCATGCTTTCGATACAACTCCATAGTTGCCTGATTCATTTGCATTGGATCATTCTGGAATTTCTTGCGAATTTCCTGCATCTCAGGTTGAAGAATTTTCATCTTCTGAGACCAAACTGTACTCTTATGAGTTACAGGCCAGAACAAACCACGGATAATAATTGTTGATAAAATGATAGCAATACCATAATTACCCACAAAACTGTATAAAAAATCTATTAACCAATAGATCCCCCAAGCTACACCACGCATTAAATCGAAGCGAGGGTATAATAAGATCCCGTAGTTCATGACCTGGTGTGCATTGTGACCCATGGTTTTTAAGTAATCATAATTTTTAGGGCCTGAGTAAAATTTGTAGTTAAATTCTTTTGTAATCCCATCTTGGAGTACAAGTGTTTCTAATTGTGGTTGTACACTCGCAGTTATGTAATGTGTTGGGCTCTCACCTTCTGTTTTTTCATAAATTGGGGTTTCAACACGTACTGATTTTAATGGCGTTAACTTTCCATCTGTACCATCTGCATGCATCAATAATTGAACAAAGAATTTGTTCATAATGCCTAACCACTTTTTGTCTTGATTTGCAAGCTCAGATTTATCTTCATCATCAAATTTTAATAGTGAGTGAATCGCATCTTGAGTTGCTGTAGAATCATCTATATTAATAAATTCAATTGCCTGGTCAATCCCGCCTGCGTTGAAGAAACCCTGAGGGCCAACTAAAGGGGCAATAGAACCTAAAGAAATTCGCATTTTAGAAAGATCATAAGCAATGCCTGTTCCTTCCGTATAGAATTTTACATTATAAAATAATGTAAAATGCAGTTCAGGAGCAATCTCCCAACTCTGTTGAACGATTAAGTTGCTACCAATGATTTGGCGTTCAATGACTACCTTTTGCTCTGTTTGCTCGACAATAACCGGATTGGAAAAACTTTTGGTTTCATCAATCTGTAGCGATAGCGCAGGGAATTTATCTCCACCAAGAAGCATGTCACCATCACGCTCTTGATTCAGGTGCTTGTGCAAGTCTGTATGAATAATTGCACCAAGGTTAGGATCAATCAAGTAACTTGCTTCATCTAAATAATCTAAGCTTATTGGTTCTAAAGGAGTTGCCTTAACAAAGCGGTCTAGACTTGCAGTTATTTTCTTTGCCAGCTCAGGAACTGTTTCTTCTAGAGGTGTTTCAGTTGAGGAGTCTGGACTATATACGGTTTCAGATTGGGTAGATGCCGCTTCTTCAGTTTCAGTAATAGGGGCAGGCTCAGCAGTTGTTTTTGGACGTTGTTGAGCACCGCTGAAGAGCATGTAAGCTCCAAGCATAACGCACAGTATGAAAACAATGACCTTATCTTGCTTGTCCATAAAAATTGTTCTCTATTTTTGTTTTTGTTTCGGTTTTGGTTTTGGTTTTGGTACAGGATCATAACCACCTGAATGAAATGGGTGGCATTTGAGAATGCGACGAACTGTTAGATAGAAACCTTTAAAAAAACCATGTTGCTGAAATGCTTCAAGGCTATAGGAAGAGCATGTGGGAGTAAAACGGCAAGTCGGAGGTAGTAAGGGTGAAATGAGTATTTGATACAAGCGAATAAATAAAATTGCAATTCTACGCATTTTAAAGACTCTTCTGAGCATCCATTACACCTACCTTGCTTAATGCATAAATCATGTCTTTTTGCACATCTTGCAATTTTGCTTTTTGCATTTTGTAGCGAGGTATTATTACTATCCAAACTGGCTTTTGAAAGCCCCCCTTTAAAAGACGGTAACTTTCACGAATTAACCGCCTAGCTCGATTCCTTTGTACCGCATGTCGATGAAAACGTTTGCTGACAACTAAACCTAAGTGATTTTCGCTATCAGGTGCATCCGCCCAAATGACGATACAGTTTCTTGTACTGATTTTTTGACCTATTGAGCGCATTAATTTAAACTCAGCATTATGCAGTGCACGTTCACCTTTAAGCCGAGCTGAACCATTTTGAATGGGCAATAACGCACTCACCAGTCAATCAATACTTATGCAGTTAAACGCTTACGTCCTTTTTGGCGACGACGTTTGATAATTGCACGGCCGTTACGTGTTGCCATACGAGCACGAAATCCTAGACGACGTTTACGACGTAGATTTGAAGGTTGAAAAGTAGGTTTCATAAGATTGATCCTCTTCATTTAAAATTTAGATTTAAAAAATTGCTTTTACCTGCTATTTTATTGCCAGAGTTTCGAAATAGTTCCGGATGTGTTTGGTGAGTCAGAAATAAGGATCACCTCTAAACACGCTGGCAAAAAACAGCAAATTTAACGCCCGTCAGCCAATAATGGTTTAATGGGAAACTTTTAATTTAATGTTTTTTGGAGATTTGTCAACCAAAAAACATGAATTGAATTGAGGCTGAATGTAGAAAAAAGGTAGGTGTTAATTCCTTAACCTATTAAAATTACATATAAAAATTTTTAGGAGTGCATAATCATATGGATTTTATGTTTACTTACATAAAATACTTTAGTATTTACAGTTTCTATTTTTTACCTGCGGTAATTCCTTTAATGCTAACCATTTTATGTTTAGGTTTGTATATTGGTAAACGTGAGGGCTGGTCGCGCTTTAATAGCATCTATTTTTCATTCATAACAGCAATAACAATTGGCTATGGTGATTTTGTCCCAAGATTAAAGATTACCAAGGTTTTGGCCGTTTTAATTGGCTTAAATGGGCTTGTTTTGACAGGTCTCATGGTGGGGATTGCGATGGAAAGTATGAAAAAATCATTCGCAATTCATTACGACGCTAAGGCTATTGAAAAGAGTATTAATGCAGAGATTGAAGCGGATCGAAAGGCATATCACGAACACAAGGATAGTTATTTACGCTATGAACTTGAACATAGTGATGATGATGTAAAAGATCTTGAGCGTACTCGTGAAGAAGCAATACGTCCACATAAAGATAATTCTCATGATAATCAAAAAGATAGTGATTCCACCCAAGAAAACATTCAAAAAAAACAAGGTGATCTTGACTCAGTTATTGAATAAATTCCTTATTGGAGTTGTGTCCATTTTTTAAAAAACTCATAAATTACTCTTACAGCTTTGTCATTTGGTTGAATACGGTCTTTTTTGTAAAATTGGTAGTCTCGTAATTGATCGACCATGATTTCATAGGCTGGAAAGTAAAAATCAAGTATTTCATTTTTTAGTAAATGATGGACTGCTAAGCTTAAGGTTGATTTACCCCAGCGATCCTCTACTGCCTTTTTCTTTAAATGGCGAACGGGGCTTATTGTGACAATAATTTTCAAGTTAGGGTTCTGTCTTTTGAGTTGAGAAAAAGTATTTTTTGCATCCTCTATTATTTGATCCAGTTCAAGCAATGAACGTCTAAAATTTTGTTGAGCTTGTTTATGGCAATTCCCGACGAGTCGCTCGTGCTCAATTAGTGTCCAACTCCATGCGTTTCCCCAAGTTAAAAACAAATAATCAATTTTATTAAGTATTTGCTTTGTTTGTTGAATCTCTTGGTTTAGTTTCTGAATCAAGAGCTCTCTAGAATTTGCACGGAATTTCCCATGAAAATCCCAATGGCAAAAACCTTTGTCTGGTACTGAAATGATGTCACTTTCATTGATTTGGGTATTAAACACTAAGTTTCGGTTCAAGGTTATTGGATTATACATAATTCCAAGAGGGTTGACTTCGATCCTTGTGTTTTCATTTGCTAATTGAAACCCAATTCTTTCAGCAAAGCAGGACCCCATGAATAAGATTTTGGCGTTTGTATCTATTTGTGGACCTTTAGGCCAATCAATTGGCAAATACGTATTAGACAGATTATAAAGCATTTACTTGTATCAACCCTATGTTATGTTGTCATAAAGAAAAATCATAATTTAGGAAAATACTCTAGAATGTATAAGCTGCAAACGATTGAAGGCTTGAACCAAGAAGAACTTGTCCCAAGTGGTCAGGTTGCTGTTTTGTTCATTTTATACCCCAAAGGGGCCTTCTATGTTGACGCTGAACTCGTTTCGCTAGAGGAAGCAAACTTACTTGTAATTCCTTCTGGAGTAAAATATTCCTATCAACTAAGAAAAACCGACTTTTTGTCTTTTAATTTAACTGAAAGTGACTTCAAGATTCAGACCCTTGAAGTTTTATCTTTAGATGAGTTTGCTGTTTTTTGTGTGCAAGAAACATTAGGCAAAAAAGCGTCGTTTGAAGAGGTGAAAGCACTTGCTTTATTCTTGCTTTCAAGAAAGCCCCAGCAAGCGCTAGAAGTAAAATCTACATTTGAACAAATGAAAGCTTACATTCAGCAACATTTAGATGAGGAAATTACGATTAAAAAGTTAAGTGAAGAGTTTAACGTTAGTACAACTACTATCAATCAAATTTTTCAAAAGAATATTGAGCAATCTCCAAAAGCCTACTTAAATGAAATTCGCCTCAATCAAGTAATCGATTTACTACAAAATACACAATGGAATATGAAAGAAATTGCCAATTCGATTGGCTTTCAAAACTTGGATTCTTTCAGCCATTTTGTGAAACGTCAAACGGGTAAATCACCATCGAAAATTAGAGAAGAATTCGGATGGCTTTTATAATCGAATTGAGTTCTTGGCAATGTCGTTTGTTTACAAGTTTTTTCTACTATATATAAAGAAGCAGTTTTTAAGCTCTTGAAAATTACTTATTCTTGCGTTACATTCTGTCTGCTATCTATGACACATGTCTATACCTTTGCCAAGGTGGCATGCGAATTCAGAAATTTAGGGGAAACATGCAATTTCAAAATGAAAAATTAAAAGTCTACTATTTAGGATCAGACGAGGTATCAGTACCGGTTCTGAAGACTTTGCATGCCTCAAATGAAATTGAATTAATAGGTTGTGGTACACAGCCAGATCGTCCACAGGGCCGTAAACGTGTGTTACAGGCTAACCCTGTTGGACAATGGTGTGAGGAAGCTGGAGTCGATGTAGACAAAATATCAAATGTAAATCAACATGATTTCATTTCACGACTCTCAATCTTAGCTCCGCACATTATTCTGGTTTTTGCATTCGGACAACTATTGAAAAAACAGTTGCTCGAATTAGCTCCATTGGGATGTCTAAATATCCATACATCCCTACTGCCGAAGTATCGTGGAGCTAGCCCCATTCAGGCGGCAATCTTAAACTCAGATTCAAAAACAGGCGTTTCATATATGCAAATGGAGGAAGGATTGGATTCCGGACCTGTTTTTTATCAAGTTGAATTGCCACTGAAACAGACGGAGGATTATTCATCTTTATCGACTCAACTTGCAGACCTTGCTGCTAAAAATACTTTAGAAGTTTTAGAAGGCATAGCTTCACAAAAACTTCAGTCACAAGTCCAAGACGCAAGCCTTGTCAACCATGTTGGAAAGATTAAAAAAGAAGATGGAAAAATTCGTTGGGATCTTGATGCAAATCAGATTGCTTGTATGGTCCGGGCATATGTCCCATGGCCAGGAGCTTGGTTTATGCTCTCAAGCAAGGGTAAATTGAAAAAAATTACAATTACAAAATCATCGGTCATTGAGACTGTGGATAAGCAAGACTATCAACCAGGACAAACCGTTTCAGCAGATAAAACAGGTTGGGTCGTTGCTTGTGGCCGAAATAATTTATTGATTGAAAGATTAATCCCAGAAGGAAAGCGTGAAATGGATAGCGCTTCTTTTATAAGAGGATCTAATCTGGAAGTAGGAACTTTTTTAAATGAAACAGATCATAGTAAACTCCGAGAACCTTCAGACAAGGATCTCATTACTGGTTAATGGAAAGATTGAGGAGTACTACATTGAACGTCAGGATACTAGACGAGTAGTTGGTTCAATCTACAAAGGAAAAATTCGAAACCTAGAGTCTTCTTTGCAAGCTGCATTCGTAGATATCGGCTTAGAAAAAAACGCATTCTTACATTACTGGGACATGATACCAGCTTCTAAGGAAATCCTCGAAAGTGATGGCGATGACGAGGATAAAGGCATTGTTGATGATGAGGATGAAGAATTCTCTGAGGAGGAAGAAGTTGAAGCTTCTAGACCACGTCGTAATAATCGAAATCGTAAAAATCGTGGTCATCGCAACCAAGAGAATAGAGAAGAGGCTTCAAAAGAATCTTTTACTGAAGATATTTCTCACGTTGTTGAGACTCAAGAAACTGCTGAAAATACAAAAACAGGTGGTTTTACTCAAACCTTAAAACGTATTATTAAACAATCCTTTGTAAAAGATGAATCAGCATCTCCTGCTCAGCATTCAGAGATCCCAACATTACCTGCTGAGCAATTAGAGGGTGAAGAAGGCAAGAATCAGCATCACAACAACAAACGTGGTAGCCGCAACCGTAAGCCTAAAGGTAATGGAAGTGAAGCAGGTCGCCACCGTCGTAAAGGGCGTCGTACACGTAAAGAGTTTGACCTTACTGAAATTCCAAAGCGTTTTGGCGTAAATACAGATGTTGTTGTTCAAGTTACCAAAGGTTTTATTGGTGAAAAAGGCCCTCGAGTAACAACAAACTTGAGTATTCCAGGTCGATACATTGTATTGCTTCCGAATTCATCTCACCGTGGTGTCTCCAAGCGTATTACGGATCGTCGTGAGCGAGCTCGCCTTCGTGACCTTATTGCAAAATTAAACATTCCCAAAGATATTGGTATTATTTGCCGTACCGCATGTGAAGGTTTATCATTAGAAGATATTCAAAGTGATATTGATCAGATCATGGAAAAATGGGTCATTGGTGAAAACTTGAAGAAGCGTAAAGCACCAATTTGTATTTATCAAGAGCCGGACTTGCTTGAGCGCTGTATCCGTGACTTTCTACCCGAGCAAATTGATGAAATTGTTGTAGATAGTAAAGATGCATACAAGCTTACAATGATTTATGTAAAACGTATTGATAAAAAACATCGTCCACGTGTGCGTCTGTATGACAATCCACGTCCAATTTTTGAAGCATATCGTTTAACAGAACAAATCAAAAATGTATTTAAGCGTAAAGTGACTTTAGATAGTGGCGCAGAAGTCTGTTTTGATGAAACAGAAGCACTTATCTCAATCGATATTAACTCTGGTAAAAGCAGAGGTGGTAAAGACCATCCTGAGACAATTCTGAATACAAACCTTGAAGCTGCAGAAGAAATTGGTCGTCAGTTAAAGGTTCGTAACATTGGTGGTTTAGTTGTTGTCGACTTTATTGATATGCGTTCGCGTAAGGATCAAATGAAAGTATACCGTAAGATGCTTGAGGTTGTATCAAAAGATCGTGCACGTAGTAAAGTATTACCTATTTCAAGACTTGGTTTATTACAGATGACTCGTCAAAGAGAGCATGCAAGTTTACAGGATGCAATTTATGAAAACTGTAACTACTGTCATGGGCGTGGTTTAGTTAAGTCTTCGACTACAATTAGTGGAGAGATTCAGCGCCGTTTACAAGAAATTTTACGCCGTGATAAGAATAATAAAACTTCGATTCGTGTGACCGTTCACCCACGTGTACTGCAACGTTTGCGCCATGAAGATGCTAAGATTCTAAATAAAATGGAACAAGAGTATGGCGGCGAATTGACTTTTCGCTCTGATGATAGTGTTCACCAAGAAGAATTCATCATTACAGATGCAATAACTGGTAAGGAGATTTAATCATGCAATACGATGCGAATGGTGCATTGCTTAACTCAGCAATTCCTGAGTTAGGCGAACCGGTTCGTGGTAAGGTGCGGGATATTTATGATCTAGGGGATTCACTACTATTGGTGACTTCTGATCGTTTAAGTGCTTTTGATGTGATTCTACCAAATGGTATTCCAGATAAAGGTAAGGTCCTGAATGCAATGGCTAAATTTTGGTTTGAGTATTTTGCTGATGTAGAAAACCACCTAATTTCTATGGATTCAAAAGATTACCCTGCTGTGCTGCAACCTTATGCGGAGCACCTTGAAGGCCGCTCGATGTGGGTGAAAAAGTGCTCTCCCTATCCAGTAGAGTGTGTGGCGCGTGGCTACTTGATTGGTTCCGGTTGGAAAGAGTACCAAGCATCCAAAAGTGTTTGTGGTATTTCTTTAAGAGATGGCTACGAAATGGCTGCTAAGCTAGATGAAGTTATTTTTACACCTGCAACTAAAGCAGAAGTTGGTGATCATGATGAGAATATTTCTTTTGAGAGAATGGCTGAAATTGTTGGCCAAGAACTAGCTGATGAATTAAAAGCTAACACGATCTCAATTTATTCAAATGCTGCAGAGTATGCTCGTGGTAAAGGTATTATTATTGCGGATACCAAATTTGAGTTTGGGGAATTAGATGGTAAAACGATCTTAATTGATGAAGTTTTAACTTGCGACTCTAGCCGTTTTTGGCCTATTGAGTCTTGGCAAGAGGGGTTTAATCCACCTAGCTTGGATAAACAGTATGTTAGAGACTACCTCGAGTCCTTAGACTGGGATAAAACTGCACCAGGCCCAGAACTTCCTGAAAAAGTTGTTGCGAACACTCGTAAAATCTACATGGAGGCTTATAAACAATTAACAGGCAAATGCCTTTTTGAGAAAGAAGAGGCTTAACATAATGAAAAAATTGTTAACATGTTTATTTGTTTTAATTGGGTCTTTTTCTTTTGGTCAGGAATTGGATTGGGTTACCGATCGTCCAGAGATTGATCGCTTTATATTCAGAGCGGATAACTACTTTGATAAAGAAGATTACAAAGCAGCAGCTAAAAATTATGAGAAAGTTTACCTTTATACATCTTATAAAAAGAATCGTGCATATAGTGCTTCACGCCTAGCAGAGTGTTGGGTTAAGCGTGGTGATGGCCGCCTAGCTTGCGAACTGTTAAAAGAAACACTAGACCGTTATTATGTATACCTAAATTTTTCTGATTTTATGACAACATTTAATAACGCAGCCATTGTCTTAGAAACTGAAAAACGATATTATTTGTTTTCTCAAAAAGAAAAAGCCAAAGAGTACCATGAGTATATTATTAAGGTTGCACCATATTCTAGTGCTGCTGCGGAATCTCTTTATCGGTTAATTCAAATGATGGTGGGTGATGATAAGAGTATTCATAACCTTGGGCATGATGAATTTGAGCTAATGGAAGACCGTATTGATGCTTTTTTAACAAGGTTTCCAAATCATACTTATTCTGAAGAAATTATGTTTTTAGGAGTAGAAGTGTTTTCTGAGCGCATATTACGAAGTAGTTTTGATGAAGAAGCGGTAACTCGCTATCGCCATTATCGAAATGAATTTGAACGTAAATATCCTGAATCAGATCGTATGAAGAAAATTGTAAAAATTGATCGTGCGATTTATGTTGAAGCAGCTAAATATTTTGCATATTTAGGTTATTTTTACCTGTTGCCAGCGCAGGAACGTGCTGAAGCAGCAAAGCGTTATTTAGAGATTCAGCGTAGTCAATATGCAGGAACTCACTATGATAGAGCAACCGAAATTTTATATTCAATTGTTGAACCTAAACCGGAAGCAAAGGAAGCTGAATAATGTCTAAATGGATCCCTGCAAGTTCATTGCTTTGCTTAGTATTAATACTAAGTTCCTGCAGTAGTTATAAATTGGGAAATCAGCCAATTGCGGGGATAAAATCCATTGCCGTAGCTAAAGTTGTAGACACAACAAATGAACCTAGGGCTGCTATAACTCTTCAGAAAGCAATTCGTGGTCAGATTGTTAACGATGCATCCATTCCCATTAAACCCCCATACCAAGCAGATGCAACGATTTATGCAATAATTAAATCATTTTCCTCTAGTGGTATATCTGCTCGTAAAAATATTAGTGAAGATGATGATCAGGAAACATATTCTTCTAATCAATGGCAAATGTCTGCAACTATTAGCTTTAAGCTAATTACCCGCAAAGGTGAGGTGCTAGCCGAGGTTGATCAAATTATCGGTACGAGTGAATACCCGGATGCACTAGATTTAACGACCTTTAAGGAAAATGCTCAAAAACTAGCACTAAAGCAAGCAGCGTATAAGCTTTCTACTTATGTTTTAAATCCTTGGGAAGTTGAATAAATAAGTATTTATTTATCTTTTTAAAAAGTTTTAAGTCCCTCATTTAATTTAATGATGGGACTTTTTTATTGTTATAATTTCTATTTTTTGTTACAATATATAAATCTTCTTATTCATTTTTTATTATCCAAATAGAACAGAGTGAATGCTTAAGATCTTATTAAGAGGGTTTCCATCTTATTTCAAGCTAACGATAATGGAAAATTGTCATATAAATCAACTTGTTAAGGTATTTATGGATGAGTTATGTGTTGGTGAAGGTCCTTTACAAGTAAATAGTTGAAACCTTCTCTCTGAAATGTGTTTAAATATTTTTTTAAGTTCTTATGAATACCTCTTAGTTTTTAACATCACCTTCTCTTACTTAGTTTGGCTTATTGAACAACATGAAAAAGTAATCAAATTAGCAAACCCTGAGCTTATTCTCATTGGTATTAGTTTTGAATATTTTTAAGTTAAAATTTTTTATAAATTAAATAATAAGATATTCACTCTACTTTATCTTCAAGCTTTAGTTGTCTGCAAAATAAAAATACCATTGAAAAACTCTCGGTTAGTCCGAGTAAAATTGATGACGAAATGAAGAAAAAATTGAAGAAACATGTTATAGTAGTGGCTGTATTTAACGGTCTTTCATTTCCTTACGCTTTCTTAAAATGAAACAAATCTATAAGGACCTATTAATGGTGGATTGACACATATTGCAAGGGAAGAAGTCAACTTGAAGACCATATGAAACCTTCTCTTAAGAAGTGTGGCTTGAGCCCTGAAGAACTGCATGTTTCAATAAACAATTAATATTAAAAGGTAGATAGTATGCAAGTTTTAAGACTCGGATTATCTTTATGTTTTATTTTTATAATAGGGTGTTCTGAGGCGCCTGAGCAAAAAGTTAAACATTCACAAACAACCAAAGAAGATAGTCTTGTGCAAACCGTAAGTGATGATAGCTTCAAGGATTTTGTATCGGCTCCAGGTATTGTTGTTATTAATTTCGGTGCCCCATGGTGTGGTGTATGTGTATATATGAAGCCCGTCGTGAAGCAAGCAGCTCAAGAACTTAAGCCAGATGTCAAGTTTGGTTATGTAGATATTGATAAATACTCTAAAGCAGCTGACCTTTTTAAGGTAGGACCAATTCCAAACTTTACGGTCTTTCGAGATGGACAGCCTGTTGGACAATTTATTGGAAAAGCAGACATTGAAGAATTTAAAGAATTGATTTTACAACACGAGATAAAAACTAAAGAATAGACCCTTTTACAGGCTTGTTACAATTGTACTGGAATCATGGGGGGCATTGTTTTTTTGTTAGGTAATGTGTTCTACATCAATGTTTTATGTTGATAGATGTGTGTGGGGGATTTTGTTTGGTTATATGTATTGGACCGCTTGATAGCTATGCCTTAAGATAAGTTATTTACATTCAAGCTAGCCTTTCACAAGCAGGGCATTATTTTATTTAAAATATAAAAACGTCAAAATTGAATCATTATGTCAGTAAATAAAAATCGTACATCTATTCTACCAAAGTTAGCCATTATTTTTGTGGGCCTTGCTTTATTGTCACTTAACTGGCGGCAATTTGAAAAGCAAAATACGCAACAAGATGAAATGTTAGATTTAACGAATTCAGATATTCCTCCAAGCCTAGCCGTCACAACTCAGGCATTAGGACCAATTCGAACGATGGTAAGTAACTCTTTATGGTGGCGCGCAATTGAGCTACAAGATGAGAAAAACTATTATGAAGCCATTCAGATGGCAAACTGGATTTCCTTAATGCAACCCAAACTTGCTGGAGTCTGGAACTATCAGGCATGGAATATGGCTTGGAACCTTTCGGCAACATCTGCAACGAAAAAAGATAAATGGAAATGGATCTATAATGGCATTAAGCTGCAGCGTGATAAAGGCCTTCGTTATAATCCGCGAAATCCAGATATTAGTTTAGAGTTAGGCCGAATCTTCCTTGAAAAAATGGCTGATGACGTAGATGCCAGCGCAAACTATTATAAACTGCGGTGGGCGCTGATTATGCAAGATTTTTTTCCTACAGGAGAACGTAAAGACATTATTGAACTAGTAAATGCTGCTCGCTCTTTAGAGGAATTGAATACTATCGAGGGTGTGCCTGTAATTCTAGCTGCAGCTAAGGAAAAGGGTGTTGATCTTTTATCATGGAATTTTCACAAGGCTGAGAAACGCTCTGAGCTTGAGCAAGCGTTTTGGGGTGAATGGCAGAGCAAGCAAGGATTTAGTGATATTAAAAGTTTCGTTACGGTGAAAACGCTCAAAGATATTCATAAGTTGGATATTGATAAAGTGAATGAGATTGACGAAATTTATGGACCTTTAGATTGGCGTTTGCCACAAGCACACTGTATTTTTTATGTAGCCCGAGAAAACCGCAGAGATCAGTATGGCTGGGAAAATTACGAATCACCTTACCTAAGACAAGCTATGGCACTTGCTTTTTATAATGGTAAAATTGTTGAACTAACTAATGATTCAATAGCACTTGGCCCTAACTTGAATATGATTAATTCTACTCATAATTACTTATTAAAGCTTGAGCAAGATCGTTACTTCCGTGTTAGCAAGTTCTCAAAAATCTTCCATGAACGTGCTGTTATTATTTTGTATTCGAATATGTACTTAGAAGATGCTAAAAAAATGTTCGAACATTATAAAGAAGATGTTTTAGAAAAAAGAGGTGTAACGAATTATACTTTTGAGGAGTTTATGAATGAGGCTATTCCAAGGTATGTTACCCAAAAGAGTGCCAACAATACACGTTCTGTAATCTTATCCACAATTTCACAGTCTATTTATTGGGGAAGTATGGGAGATCTTCGAAAAGCACAAGGTTATGACAATATGGCAAGATTAGTGTGGACAGATTACCAAAAGAAATTTGGTAAAAATGAAGCTAAGCGTCTTCCACCATTTAATCAAATGCGAATGACTGTCCTTAAACTTATGTCTGCAGATTCTTATAAAGGCTCACAAAGAATTAAAGATTTCGCCCAAAAGGAACAAGATGGCGAAAAATTAGAACAAGTTGAAGATAGTTCCCTACTGAGTGGACCTGTTAAATTGAGTGAACAGCCTAAAACAGAAGTCCCCAAAGAACTAAAAACTGAAGAATAACATTTTTTTTCTATACTTTTTACTACAGAATTGGTTTTAATAACCGTTAAATGTTGTATTCCTAAAATAATCGTTTTTTTAATGTTCGTATCTTAGAAAGGTTTATTATGAAATTACGCTTGAAAGCCTTATTAGGTTTATCATTGTTATCTGGAGCAACTCATGCTCAAGCACAAACAGCTTGGGACCAATTACCAGATAATACTGTTGTTGCTGCAAGAATGTTTCCTGCGGAGAATATGGAACCCGTATATAAAGAAACTAAATACGGCAAATATTATACTGATAATCAAATTATTCGCTCTATGTTCGCTTCACTCGAAGAATTAATGATGGCAAATCCTGACACTGTAGAAGGAGCAAGCTTTATTCAGTCCATAGGGCTTTCACAAAGGCCATTTAGTGACTTTACACAAGGGGAAACGGGCCTTGCGATTATGCATATCCCCAATAAAGCTACCATTGCCGAAGTTCCAGATGGAAAGTCTGCATGGAGCCTGACTTATTGGTTTGAACCTAAAGAAGATCTTTCTACTCAAGTTATGGGGCAAATGAATGAGATGATGACAACTATCTTAGGTAAAAATGGTTATGAGCCCTTAGAAGTTGGCGTTGAAGGAACTGCTTTTGCTCACAGTGAAGAGTTGAACTACGTCCATGTAAGTAAAGTTGGAAACCGTATTCAAGCTGTTGTGGCATTTTGGCCGACTCCTACCGTTTTTGAGCAAGCAACCGTTCCTGGTACACTGCCAGCTGAAGTAGATCAGCCAGCAACTCCTGAACAATTTGCAGTTGCCTCCAAACAATTTATGGGACTCGTGGAGAGAATTCATAACCCATCCCCATCTCAACCCAAATTCAATACTTTAATTGAACAGGACCTTTACACTGCACAGCTTCCAGGTGTTAAACAAGCTGAAGTGGTTTATCGTCATCAAGAACTGGTAAAGGCGTTGCCTGATAATGTTTCTGCAGTAACAGATCAACTTGGTTTAAATAAAATGAAGGGTGCGTACATCCTCACAACCTATGAAAAGAATATCCAGTACCAGCAAATGCTTGTGTCTATTGAAGAGTATGATGGTCTTTTGAAAATCTTGAATCAACCAAGTCGAGACTTGGAGCTTCCAAGCTGGATTCCCAGTAATTTTGTGAGTTATACCTCAACAGGATTTAATGTTAAAGATAGTTACAAAGCGATTTATGATAGTGCACAAAAGGTTCTTGGCTTTTTAGTTGCGATGCAAGTTCAACAAGTGAATCAAAGTTTACAATCTCAATTCATGGTAAATTTAGATACTATCATTAATTCTATTGGAGATGAACAAGTAATGGTGAACTTAGGAATTATTCCAAAGACTGTAGGGAACCCTGCAGACCCCAATGCAATGACTGTTCCTCAAGAAAATCGTTTAAGCGCAGTGAAATTCAAAAAAGAATCATATGACCTAATTCATAAAGGCTTACAAGTGAGGTTTGGAGTAGCGCTTGAGGCAACGAATATGGATGGCGTAGAATATTATACAATTCCGAATGTCTGTACCTATTTATATGCAGATAATTATTTATTTATAGCTACTGACAAAGAACCGGTAAATCAGTTGATTAAATCCCTTAATGGTGTTGGCCCTGATGGAACAGCTAAAGCACTTAAGTCCTATGCGAATGTATTGGAGCTCTTACCTCCAACAAAGAACTTTGCATATTCTCTAGGCGATCAAGCTAAAGAGATGCAGTCTGCTAAAGAAAGTCTTGAAATTGTGAATACTATGCTAATGATGTTCCAGTCTGAGGAAGAAGACATTAATTGGGGATCGTCTATAATGGACATCTTTAATAAAATGATTCCTCCTGTAGATCAGTTACAAGATATGTTTGGTAAGCGTGCAACACGCATCACAGCAGAAAAAGATTATATTGTATTGGATGCAGTGGCTGAACTTCCATAATTTTTGACAGATTGACTCTTTTGATCCGTCAAAATATTATTCAAAGGAGTCAATATTTAAATTACAACTGAAAGGTTAGGCAAACATGGGACTTTTTGACAAGATTAAAAATGAGTTTGTTGATGTAATCGAATGGCCGAATGAAGGGCCTAATGATATCGTTTGGAAATTTCCTCGTTATCAAGATGAAATCAAAAATGGGGCACAGTTAATCGTTCGTGAGTCACAGAATGCAGTTTTCTTACACGAAGGTGCTTTAGGTGATGTTTTTGGACCAGGTCGAGTTGAACTGACAACAAAAAACATACCGGTTTTAACTTCTCTTGCTAGCTGGAAGTACCTTTTTGATTCACCTTTCAAATGTGATGTATTTTTCGTTAATACAAAACAATTTACGGATTTGAAATGGGGCACAAAAAATCCAATTATGTTGCGCGATCCAGAGTTTGGCCCTATCCGCCTACGTGCATTCGGTAGTTATTGTTTCCAAGTAAAAGATGCGGGTAAATTCTTAACTCAAATGTCAGGGATTCAGCATAATTTTCAATCTGATGAGGTTGTTGGCCAACTACGTAATATGTTGGTTTCCCGGTTTACAGATTCTTTAGGAGAAGCAAAAGTTCCTGCATTAGATCTTGCCTCCCAATATGATGAAATTGGTGCTTTGTTGAAACAAAAAATGCAGGCAGATTTTGATGACTACGGTATTGAATTAACACAGTTTTTTATTGAGAATATTTCATTACCACCAGAAGTTGAAGAGGCTCTAGATAAGCGTTCATCAATGGGTATCATTGGCAATATGAATCAATACACGCAGTATCAAACTGCAAATGCGATTGAAGACATGGCAAATAACCCTGGTGGCAACGGCATGAATATGATGGGTATGATGGCTGGTATGAACATGGGGAATATGATGGGCGGGCAAATGGCAAATGCTCAACAACAGCCCGGTCAGGTTCAACCGCCTGCAACACCTCCGCCTATACCACAACAGAAGCCTTTTTATATGGCTGTAAACGGCGCTCAACAAGGGCCTTTTGATCATACCATGTTAAAACAGAAAGTTCAGTCGGGTGAGTTAAAGAAAGATACGCTTGTTTGGAGCGAAGGTATGGCTGCATGGACCGCTGCAGGGGAAGTCAGTGAATTAAGTGACTTGTTTGGAGCAGTTCCACCACCCATTCCACCAACTCCTCCTGGAAAGATCTTTGATTAATTAAACAAAGCAATTGGTATTCCCTAATTGCTTTGTTTACTGTCAAAAAACTTTAGTGTCCAGATTCTTCACGTGCTATAATATCATTTACTACAATGGCAGTCATGTTGAATACATCTTGTTCTGAATCACCTTTTTGCATGACATGCGCCGCCTTACCTGTTCCCACAAGGATTGGACCCAATGCTGTTGCGTTACCAAGGCGTTGCAACAGTTTGTAGGAAATATTTGCAGAAGCTAAGTTCGGGAAAATTAAAATATTAGCATCTCCTTTTACTTCACTGAATGGATAAAACTCTTCTACGATTTCAGGAACAAGTGCAGTGTCTGCTTGCATTTCACCATCACAGACTATTTGACTATTTGTCATTTCTTTGAATTTTTCCATTGCTCCATGAACAGTTTTAGCTCGAGGATGTGCAACAGATCCAAAGTTAGATGCAGATAGAAAAGCAACCCGTGGTTCTATATTTCGACTCTTAGCAAACATTGCTGTGTGATAAGCGATCTCAGCAAGCTGGTCTTCATTAGGCTCAATGTTGATTGTACAGTCGGCAAAAAATAGTGCTTGATCTTCAATCAGCATGACATAAATACCTGCTGCTACCGTATGGCCTTCTTTAACACCAAGTAGCCGCAAAATTGGCTTTACGCCATCTGGGTAATCACACGTCAGACCTGTTAGCATTCCATCTGCGTCTCCAGATTGCAGCATCATACAGGCAAAATAATTGGTGTCTACCACGCGGTGTTCGGCCCAGGGTCTTGTGATTCCTTTACGAAACCTCGATACGAAAAGAAGTTCAGCATATTCTTCCCGTTTATCACTTAGCGCAGGGTCGATAATCTCTGGTTTAAAATCCAGTTTCATATCAACAATCTTCTTTTCTATGATTTCTCGACGACCCAATAAAATAGGGGTCGCTAATTTGTCTTCTGCTACAAGGTATGCCGCTTTGATGATACGCTTATGTTCTCCTTCGGGATAAACAACCCGCTTACCGGAGTTTTGTGCTCGTTTTACCTCAGCTTGCATAATCTGCCCACCTTTGGCGACTTGGCTCCTGAGCTTTTCACGGTAAGCAAGTAAGTCAATATCCTTTCGAGCCACACCAGATTGGATTGCTGCTTGAGCTACCGCAGGTGCAACGTTATAAAGTACACGTGGATCAATTGGTTTAGGGATGATATACGTTGTACTAAATTGAAGGTGTTTCAAACCATATGCATTGGCCACTTCATAAGGTACTTCTTTTTGAGCAAGTTCAGCAAGTGATTTCACGGCTGCAATTTTCATTTCTTCGTTGATCTTACGAGCAGATACATCAAGTGCACCGCGGAATAAAAATGGAAAGCCAAGAACATTATTTACTTGGTTAGGGTAGTCACTGCGTCCTGTGGCAACAATGGCATCTGGAACAGCTGCAATCGCGTCTTCATAAGTAATCTCTGGATCAGGGTTTGCCATTGCAAAAATAATCGGTTTCTTAGCCATGGATTTTACCATTTCTTGAGAAACACAATTTGCTATTGAAAGCCCCATGAACGCATCTGCACCAACTAAGGCATCCTCTAAGCTACGTGCCTGGGTCTCAACTGCAAATTGTTCTTTAAACTCATTCATTCCAGTTTCACGCCCTTTATAAATAACGCCACGAGAATCACACATGATTAAATTCTCAGGTTTCACGCCAAGAGATATATATAGTTTTGAACAAGCAATAGAAGCTGCCCCCGCACCATTTACTACAACTCGAATATCTTCTAATTTTTTTCCGTTTAATTGACACGCATTCAGTAATCCTGCAGCAGAAATGATCGCTGTACCGTGTTGGTCATCATGGAAAACGGGAATATCTAAGCGTTCTTGCAGTTTGGTTTCAATTTCAAAACATTCAGGCGCTTTAATATCTTCAAGGTTGATTCCACCAAGGCCGGGTGCAATTTTTTCAATAACATGGATAATTTCGTCTGGATCCATAGAATCTACTTCAATGTCAATTGCATCTACACCAGCAAAACGCTTGAATAATACACACTTTCCTTCAAATACCGGTTTCCCAGCTAATGCTCCAATATTACCTAACCCAAGAACTGCCGAGCCGTTAGAAATAACCGCAACCATATTTCCTTTGTTTGTATATAGATAGGCATCTTCAGGGTTCGCTTCAATTTCTTTGCATGGAATAGCGACCCCGGGTGTATAAGCAAGAGATAGATCTCGTTGTGTATTACAAGGTTTGGTTATCTTAATACCAAATTTACCGCTAGGGGCTGCTTCGTGATATTCCAATGCCTCTTCGCGGGTTACCTTTTTATGCTCTTCACTCATAGGGTAGGACCTTTCTTTTTGCCATGATTGGGTGATTCAAAAAATATGATTCAAATTTGACTACTAACAACAGGATGATCTGCCAAGATAAAAAAGGTTGTGTGACTTTTGAGTTGTCAACTAAAATGATACTTAAAGCATCATTTGGAAATTGATTTGTGTAAGCCTTTAACAAGGTACATGCCTCCCAATACTAATTTACAAAAACAATGCATATTCTCCTCCTAAAAAAGGATACATGCTTCAGCTATGATTTGCAATAAACTCTGATCAAAAATGAGGCTATTTTAAGAGCTTTTTTAGTACACGAAAATGATTCGAATAATAAAAACAAATTTTCATGTGATGAAAAAAAAAAGCAGATAGTATAACTACCTGCTTTTAGACAAAAATTCTATGAGTATTATTCAGCTTCTACTGCATGAACTTCCTCACCTGTAGGGGCATCTACTATTCGTTTAGGTATTAAAGTTTGTAGATGCATTTGAAGCTTTGTAGCGTTATTAAAGTTCATGTGGATCACATCTGTTTTTGTATTATGATAAGTTGCCTCAACATACATACTAAAACGTTGATTAGCATTTAAACCATTCGATTGAATATAGCAACGAACTGCCTGTTGGTTTTTTACTGTATTCTTTTTATCTCTTAGTGCTGGCAGTTCATGAACACGGCCTAAGAAATCAGAGGATTTTGCACTAGCAGTTGGATTTTTGGCAATATATTCTATAAAACTGTCCAAGTATGCGGAAAGTTTTACTAAACCATCTTTATCCAAATATGCAGTTGCTGTTTTCTTTCCATTTTTCTGGCTGAATTACACTTGGCAATGCAATTGAGTATTTGGCATCTTTTTGAAGCTTTTTTAGTTGTGTCTCAACACTCTGACTAAATGCCATACTAGTGAACGCGAGAAACGTAAATAGTTTTTCATAACTGTTTTTGGCCCTTTTTTACACTTAAACCCACTCCTAGGAACCTCTACAGCTGATCTACCATAGAAACTCAAACTTTTGAACACAAGTAATTTCTGTACTTTTTCTTATTTATTAAGCAAACTTTAGTAAGAAGAAATGTAGACTTTATCTGACTTTGTTGAAGACAGGTAATATATCTTCTTGTAAGCGTCTCACCTCTAGTTGAAATGCTTCAGAATGAGAAACTTCTGGGGCCCAAGTAAGTCGACCTGTGAAATTCAATTCTTCTAGGTGTTCTGCCCAGCGTCGATGGAACTTTAAGTCCGGAAGCACTCCAGATTCCGGTTGGTATTGAATGCGAACTCCTTCTATATATGGACTCAGTTTACCTAATATCTTAATTGGGTTGGTTGTTTTTAATTCTTCCATTTGGATGGTTGCCATTAAGCCAATCTTCTCTGTTTGTAATGGCTTAAAAAATGTTTCTAGTAATTCATGGCTCTGGCTGGCTCCAGAAGGTATTGGAAATCGCACATTAAGACCTAGTCCAATCTTCCATTCACGGTTTAGTGGAAGAAGCTGCGCTAATAAATCTAGCCTTTGTTCTAGGTTCTTTGAATAGAACTCTTGAGCATTACGGTGTGGCCAACCAAGCCTACTGAAACCTAAGCTTAAATCTGTTGATTGTACATCAAATACTTCTACCTTGCTTAATATAGAGGCGGCATGGTCAAGAAAATCATTACGTTGATGATCAGGTAAGTCAGGTAACCATTTCGCAATTTGATCAGGTAACCATTGATGTAAGTGATCAATCGGTAATTCTGCTTGATCCAATTGATCCATCCAATTCTTGTGAGTAAGCATCCAAGCATGTGGAAGGCATAGACCATCCCAGTGATTTTGTTGGTTATTTATGAAAGGAATTTGGTTGCTGTAGTCTAAGTTTTTAGAGATTTCAATCAATTTTTTCATGACGTTTTTCCATATATTGCACCAAGGCAAGCGACTACAGCTGTTTCTACACGTAATATCCATTGTCCCAAACTAATCGCTCGAAAGTTTTGAGCAATCATGGCATCATGTTCTTGATCTGTAAACCCACCTTCCGGGCCAATCCAAAGATTTAGATAAGCACCTGATATAGACCCCTGTTGCCAGTCTTTCTTGTATTGGTTGGGAACTGTTGCAACTATGTTTTCTGCATTTTTATACTTTTGAAAAGCTTCTTTAATTGAAAGGGGTGCGTGTATGATAGGAAGAAATGGATTGCCTGATTGTTTACAGGCTTCAAGTAATTGTTGTTCCCAGTTCTTGGGAATATCGCGATTGCGGTTTTCTGAAAATTCACAAATAATGGGTTGTATGGCTGAAATGCCTAGCTCCGTTGCTTGTCTAATAATTCCCAGCATTGTTTTCCCTTTGGGAGCCGCTATCATTAAGGTGATTTGTGGTGTTGCTGAAGTAAAAGTTTCTATCTTTAAGACTTTGCACAATGCAAGCTTCCTTGAGTGTGGATTATCAATTAGCTCACAACTTGCGATGTGCCCTTGACCATCTAAAACATAAAAATTTGTACCCATTTTTGCGCGAAGTACTTTTAATATGTGGTGACTTTCTTCTTGAGGTAAAACAATTTCCTCTAACCCATCAAGTAGATCTGGGATAAAGAAATAACGCTTCAAGATTCAACTCCTTCTGGTTTTGTCTGAACCGTTTTAGGCTCCGCAAGTTTTTCATAACGTGTAAATTCTTTGTCGGTTTTGGCATTTCGTAAAGTAATTTTTAGGTAAGGCTTTCCGTCTTGTTGAACTGTTCTGGTACACAGATAAAAATCAATTTGATCATCCGGTGTACTGATTTCATTTTTAATGTTTCTTTGCTGAGCCAATTTAAACATGGTCAGTTCTTGAATGTTGCGGGATAGTGGAGAAGTATCTTGGCAGTCGCTTTCTTCGCGGATTTGATACTGTTTATTTTCGTTTGCTAAGGGACCAGTCAAAAAGAATGCAAGATTACGATTCGCAACAGCTCTTGGTGTTGTCGATTCAGGCAACGGATATAGGCGAAGTGGTGGTGGACATTCTCTGAATGCGCAACAACTACTTAGGAATAATGTAAAAATAAAGATGTTAAAAAATCTCATGGTTTCGCTAACTCGATTCTTATTGTGCTTTGTTTCTTGGACTTTAACTGTTCATTAAAGTTCCATTCATATAAATTACCTTTTTTCTTCAGTGATTCATAATTAAGCGGGGATGATTTTAGTTTATAATGATAAATAATATTACTTGAAGGCCCCAAAGCATTTGGGCGATCTACATATGGGTTTTCAAAACTTAACTGAATAGATATTTTATCTCCTAAATCTTGGTAGCGATAGTCTCCTAACAATCCACTTTCTAATGCATTCTCTAGATCTAAAATTTTTCCTTTGATAATTAAGTAACGTGAACCATCTTTATCGTAGCTGCGAAACCGACTTAATTTAAAACCATTCTCTTTAGTGAATGTATCATCAATATAAGTTGCATCCGTAAATTTCATATAAGGGTGTTTCTGAGAGGTTAGGAAACTCATTGCTTCAGCTGAAAGCCTTGCCTCAATTTCAAAGTCTCCAGTTAAATCATTATCAATTGCAATAGTTTGTTTGTAATCAATGCATGAAGTGATTAAAAAGACCCCTATAAGAGGTAAGTACTTGAAAATATTTTTGAACATCTGTGTAAAATAATTCCCTTGTCCTGGTTTCGTTCTCGATTATTTAAGAAATATAATAATACAGAATTACATTCTAGCGAACGAACTGAAGCAAAAGACCAAAATTTTCAATATGAAATTGATTGTAGGAAGTCTTTGAGCTTCATTGAAACTTAAATTATGTAGGTTAGAGTTAAAGAAATTATCCAATTGGGGCAAAAATAGTGCATGTAGAAATGATCAATGAAAAAAATTAACTTATACATTGGAAAACAAGTTACTCTTGTGTTCGTATTAGCAGTTCTTATAAGTACGGCTATTGGACTTCTTGGAGCTAGTGGAAAAATCATTCGTGTCATGCAGTCTGCCGAAGACGTTCAGCTGATTCTTCAATTTGTATGGCTGATGCTGCCAAAGTTACTTTCCTTCATTCTACCTATTAGCTTGTTATTAGCAGTTGTCTTAGTTTTTAACCGATTATCTGCTGATAGAGAAATAACAGCACTCAGAGCTTCAGGTGTAAGTATCTTTCAAATTATTGCTCCATTAATTTTACTGGGAGTTCTCGTCTCTGGATTTTGTTGGTATTTAAGATTTTACCTTGTGCCTAAATATTATACCCAGGCAAAATTAGTTAGCAAAGGGCAGGTCGTCGAAAACCCAATGAACCTAATTAGAGAAAACTCACAAATTGAGTTGCATCCGGGCTTTTTCATTATTGTTGGATCAAAGAAAGATGATGTCATGTATGACGTTCAAATATTTCAGCTTTCAGATGACCAAAAACAACTTCTATCCAACATTACTGCTGAGTCCGGAACTGTTTCCGTAGACCCAGTTTTACAAACGATGAAGATCATTTTATATAATGTTACCACAATTTCATTTGATAAAGATAAACATGGTGAATCGAATCGTATTTGGGCAAAAACACAGACTTTTCAGATTAAGTTTGGGGATGTTGAAAATAAAAAACGCCTCGTTGAAAGGCCCAAATACATGACATTGTCACAATTGTTTGTTTGGATACAGATGCTGTCATCTGCGGATAAAGATTATTCAAAGCATATGAAAGAATTAAATAAACGAGCAGCTTGGGCACTCTCACCCCTTACATTTTTATTAATTGGGATTCCGCTTGGTTTACAGATTGCACGTAAAGAAACCTCTGCTAGTATTGTTGGGAGCGTAGCTATGGCTGCCTTTTATTATGTCGCAATGGCACTAACTTCAGAAACCATTGATAGTAAATACCACCCAGAAATCTTCATGTGGATCTTCAACATTGGTCTGCAAATTGCCGGCCTTTTCCTAATTTGGAAAAAAAGGTAAAGTCATTAAATAAAAGAAACTAAAGCTTGACTTAAAAATATCTTCAAGTAAATTCTTTAATTTTAAGGAATTTTTGTATTCGTATATCGAATTGAGGTGTTTTTATGCCAGATAAGAGACTTAAGGATGGACGCAATAATGCTGGTATGCAGTTAGGTATTACTCTTGCAGGTGGTTTTCTTTTCTTTATCCTACTTGGCATTTATCTTGATCGGAAGTTCGAAACAGGAATTTTATTTCTGCTTATTGGCGTTTTTTTGTCAGTAGCCTACATGATTTATGAATTATGGAAGGTGAACCGATTCAGCCAAGAAAGTGAGCAGAACAAAAAGTCAAATGATACTGATCTAAAGTAAGTATGAAAACAAACTTTTTCTGTTTCATCTTAAGTATACTAATAACTGCTGGTGTTTGCGAAGCATCATCAATCAGTTGGCAGTTGGCATATGGAACATGGATTTTGACTTGGGGTCTTGGCGCTGCTGTAAGTGTATTTCATTATTACGGCTATTGCCAATACCCAGAACAACATTTTATTATTGGCTTTTTAGCCATAGCTGTACGATCTGGATTTACGGTCATTATATGTACAGTATTACTTGCACTTAATTATAAGTACAAGGAAGCAATTTTAATGATATTGCTGACAACATACCTAATTGGATTGTTTGCAGAAATTTATAGACTTTATTTAGATTCCTTAAAAGGGGTAGAAAAAACAAATGAGTAGTGATAGTACTGTTGTCTCCAAAGATTTGGAGCAAGAAGTAAAAGAAGTGGGTTCAGCAATTGAACATATTCCCGAAGAAATTGCACAAGGCGCTGCACATGGCGACGACCCAATGGCTGATGTTGTTGAATGGGTAGGAAGTCACCTTGCAGACAGTTACTCTTGGCACCTTCCTGGTGGATTAAATATTCCACTTGACTCACTACCAATGGGTTTTAGCTTGCACGCACTGATGCTCGTTATTGCATCTCTGATCATCTCTTTCTTATTCGTCGTTGTGTATCGTAAAAATGACCGTGTTCCTACTGGTATCACCAACTTACTTGAAACACTAGTAGTCTTCGTACGTGATGAAATTGCAATTCCAAACGTAAATCATGTAGAAGATGGTAAAAAACTTACGCCACTTCTATGTACATTTTTCTTCCTTATCTTAACATTGAATCTAATGGGATTAATTCCATTATTTGTAACAGCTACTGCAAACCCAGGAGTTACTCTTGGTCTAGCAACAATTACATTTGCAGTAATCGTCTTCGGGGGAATTATTAAAAGTGGCCCTGTAGGGTTTATCAAAGCATTTATCCCTCATGGCGTACCACTACCAATTTTATTTATTCTAACTCCATTAGAAATGTTAGGTGTAGTCATTAAAACTGCAGCTCTAACGATTCGTCTTTTTGCAAACCTACTAGCAGGACACATCGTTGTATACGTGTTCGTTGGCTTAATTGTAGTATTCGGAGTTTTTGGAACACCAGCTTTCTTCCTAGCATTAGGTATTAATTTGCTGGAAGTTCTCGTAGCCTTTATTCAGGCTTACGTATTCACACTTTTGTCGGCAATGTTCATTGGTCAAGTCTGGCATCCAGACCACTAATTCTCATTGTTGGTAAAAACACTTTAATCTCGGACAGGTGTCCGAGATAACACTTTTAGTGACACAAAAATAACGTGGATCTAAAGGTTTAAAACAAACAAAACTATCGTGTTCAGGTTGAACACACAATATTCTAAAAAACAAAAGGAATATATTATGAGCGCATTATGGGCTATTGGTGCAGGTATGGTAGTAATCGGTGCTGCAATCGGAATTGGTTTATTAGCAGCAGCTGCTATGAATGGTATGGCTCGTCAGCCAGAAAACTCTGCAAAAATCCAAACTGGTATGTTGATTGCTGCCGCTCTTATTGAGGGTGTTGCACTATTCGGCGTTGTAGTATGTCTATTGGGTACACTTGGCGTTACTGTTGGCTAACCCAACATATTAATGTGCACATGCACATTTTATGAATAAAACCAAAAAAAAGTAATCCCTAACTCTATGAAAGCGGACCTATGCTGAAGAAATCCATTATCTATAGTTCATTGTTCATGGCTAGTACTAATTTCGTGTTTGCTGCAGGCGATAGCCCATCAGGCGGGAAAATGGTCATTTGGACGTGGATTATCTTCGCTGCATTATTCTTTGTATTATGGAAATTCGCGTTTGGGCCCATCATGCAAGGGCTGGAAAGTCGTGAACAAACGATTCGCCAGTCTCTTGATCAGGCCGAACAAGCTCGAGAGCAGCTAGAGCAAATCGAAAAGACTCAAGAAGAGTTGATTGCAAAAGCGCAACATGATGCCAAGGAAATCATCGAAGAAGCACGCAAGGCTGCTGATGAAGTTTCACGTTCTGTCAAGCAGAAAGCAAATGAAGAAGCACAAGTGCTTATTTATAATGCTGAGCGTGAGATTCAGGAGAAACAAGGTATTGCACGTTTACAGCTACGTCAGGAGAGTGCCGATTTGGCAGTTGCGGTAGCTGGTAAGATTTTGAGTGAAAAGCTTGATGATGAGCATACTCAAAAGTTAACTGAAAAACTAATCAACGAGATTTAGAATATGGCTTCTATTGAACATGCCAATCCATATTCCCGAGCATTTTTTGAACAAGCTCAGGCAGCCAGTCAAATTGAGACTGTGCAACAAGAGTTTGAACAAATCGCTCTTTTGCTGAAAGAATCTGAGGCACTACGTGTCTTATTCAGCAGCCCGTTGATTCGTACAGAAAACCGTCAACAGATGCTGGATGAACTCTTTGCTTCAAAGTTAAATGCTTTAACTTTACGCATTCTAAAATTTTTAGCATTCAAAAGACGTCTGAACGAATTTACTACTGTTGCAAAAGACTTTGAAAGTCTTTACATGACATACAGTGGTATTGCACGTGCGGAGATTACCTCTGCTTCTCCTATGGCAGCATCTCAACAAACGAGTCTAGAAGCCAAATTGGCTCAAGATTCTGGTAAGAAAATCAACGCAAGCTATAAAGTGGACCCCAGCCTAATTGGCGGATTTACAGTGAAAATTGGAGATCGCGTCATTGACCTCTCAATCCAAAACAAGCTGGAAAAACTAAAACGCAATATAGTTTCGGAATAATCTGAACGATCGAACTTGCAAGGAAAGTTGGTATGGCAATTGACCTGAAACCCGAAGAAATTTCTTCGATTTTACAAAAACAGTTTACTGATTTTGATACAAAATCAGAAACTTACGAGACTGGTACTGTACTCAGCGTGGGTGACGGTATTGCTCGTATCCACGGCCTCTCTAATGTGATGGCTGGTGAGCTGGTAGAGTTCCCCAACGGTCTTAAAGGTATGGCAATGAACCTGGAAGTTGACACAGTTGGTGTGGCAATTTTCGGTGAAGATACTGAAGTACGCGAAGGTGATAGTGTTAAACGTACAAACGAAATTGCTTCTGTACCTGTTGGTGAAGCAATGGTTGGGCGTATTGTTGACGCACTTGGGCAACCTGTAGATGGAAAAGGACCGATTGATACTGAACACTCTTGTCCTATTGAGTCTCCAGCCCCTGGTATCATTGACCGTAAAGACGTACACGAACCACTACAAACTGGTATCAAAGTTATTGATGCATTGACGCCAGTTGGACGTGGACAACGTCAGCTAATTATTGGCGACCGTAAAACTGGTAAAACTACATTAGCAATTGATACAATTATTAATCAGGCTAAAGAAAATGTATTCTGTATCTACGTCGCTGTAGGTCAGAAACGTTCGACTGTTGTAGAAGTATATGAAACCTTGAAGAAGCACGGGGCAATGGAATATACAACTATTGTTGCTGCGACTGCTTCTGATCCTGCGCCTATGCAGTTCTTGGCTCCATATGCTGGTACTGCAATGGGTGAATACTTCCGTGATTCGGGACGACATGCTTTGATCATTTTTGATGATTTGACGAAACAGTCTCAAGCTTATCGTCAGCTGTCTCTACTATTACGTCGTCCTCCAGGACGTGAAGCATTCCCTGGTGATATTTTCTTCCTGCACTCTCGTCTACTTGAGCGTGCGGCGAAACTTAGTGATGCAAAAGGTGCTGGTTCTTTGACTGCATTGCCTTTCATTGAAACACAGGCTTCTGATGTATCTGCATATATCCCAACAAACGTGATCTCCATTACTGATGGTCAGATCTTCCTAGAGTCAGATTTATTCTACTCTGGTCAGCGTCCTGCGATTAACGCGGGTCTGTCTGTATCTCGTGTTGGTGGTGATGCGCAAACCAAAATTATGAAAAAAGTTGCAGGTACTCTGCGTTTGACACTAGCTCAGTACCGCGAATTAGCAGCATTCTCACAGTTTGCTTCTGACCTTGATCCTGCAACACGTGCTCAGCTTGAGCGTGGTCAACGTTTGATGGAAGTAATCAAACAGGGGATCAACGCACCGTTGAGTGTTGCCAAAATGGTTGCAATTATTTATGCAGGTAACAATGGATACCTGGATGATATCGCCGTATCTGATGTCCGTGGCTATGAAGCTCAACTAAATGACGCTCTTGATGCAGAATATGCTGACTGGGCAAAACTTGTTGAAAAGGAAATGGCTTTATCGGATGAAGTGGAAGAAGGCTTGAAAAAGCTACTTGAAGATTTTACCACTAAATTCAAAGGTTAAGCACCCCTATGGCAAGTTTGCAGGAATATAATAAAAAGTTACGCAGCTTTAAAAATACTTTGAAGATTACCAAAACCATGAAAATGGTCTCGGCTTCAAAGTTGCGTAAGGCTCAGCAAAATCAGCTGGGAACCAAAGCGTATGCTGATAAAATCCGCGAACTGATTGTACGCCTAGCCGGATCAGTGGATGAAAATGCTCATCCACTGCTTCGTAAAAACGAAGATGCTAAGAAAGCACTTGTACTGGTTTTTACATCTGACAAAGGTTTGTGTGGTGGTTTTAACAACTATGCAATCAAGTATGTAGAAAAATGGTTAGCTGCTGAAGGTGCATCCTATGATCAGGTTGATCTAGGTTGTTGTGGACGTCGTGGTTTTAATTATTTCAATGCTCGTTATGAGAATGTGAAAGAGTTTGAAGACGTGACCCGTAACCCAAGCGTAGCTGCTGCTAAATCGATTGCCGATGGAGCAATGGAGCAGTTTCTTTCTGGAGCATACGATGAGGTTTTCGTTGCCTACAATGAATTTCACAGTCCTCTAAGTCAGACGCCAACAATAAAGAAACTGCTGCCGGTAGACCCTGTGTCCAACCGTGAAGAAGCAGAAAAGGCGGCATCTGAAGAAGAGAAAGCGGATGATACCGAATATATTTTCGAACCTAGTAAATCAGATTTGTTAGAAATCTTGTTTCCACAGGTTGTTGAATTTTCAGTCTTTTCTACATTGTTAGAAAATTCTGCTGGTGAACATGGTGCTCGTATGACCGCAATGGATAATGCTACAAACAACTCGAAGAGTCTGATTGAAAGCTATACTTTATTGCGTAACCGTGCACGACAGGCTGCGATTACCACCGAATTGACCGAAATCATTTCAGGTGCAGAAGCGCTTTAACAATTAAAGAATAATAGCATCTGCGGACAATCCGCGGGTATTTGCAAGGAGAATAAAATGTCAACAGAAGCATCAAGCAATCGTCTTGGTACTGTACAACAGGTACTAGGTGCGGTCGTGGACGTTGAGTTTGCTGACGGTCAGCTGCCAGCAATTCTGAATGCACTAAAATTGACCAATGATACGATTGATGACAACAATGAAAATCTAACGCTAGAGGTTGCTCAGCACTTAGGTGAAAATGTTGTTCGTACAATTGCATTGGGTACAACAGACGGTTTAGTACGTGGTACTGAAGTTCGTGATACTGGTGATAAAGTACTTATGCCTGTAGGTGAAGGTACTTTGGGTCGTGTAATGAACCTTTTAGGTGATCCGATTGACGAAGCAGGCCCAATTAACACTGATAAGTATAATCCAATTCACCGTGAGGCACCTGCTTTCGATCAGCAAGATACAGAAACAAAAATTCTGGCTACTGGTATTAAGGTAATTGACCTACTTGCACCATACCGTCAGGGTGGTAAAATTGGTCTTTTTGGTGGTGCTGGTGTAGGTAAAACTGTATTGATCCAAGAATTAATTAATAACATCGCAAAAGTACATGGTGGTTACTCTGTATTTGCGGGTGTTGGTGAGCGTACTCGTGAAGGTACTGCACTTTATAAAGAGATGCAGGAAGCTGGCGTAATGGACAAAACATCCATGGTATATGGTCAGATGAATGAGCCACCGGGTGCACGTGCACGTGTTGCTCTTTCTGCATTGACAATTGCTGAGTATTTCCGTGATGTGATGAATCAGGACGTACTACTCTTTGTAGATAACATTTTCCGTTTCACACAGGCGGGTGCTGAGGTATCTGCACTGCTTGGTCGTATCCCATCTGCGGTAGGTTATCAACCAACACTTGCGACGGATATGGGTACTCTACAGGAACGTATTACATCTACTAAAGCTGGTTCGATTACTTCGATTCAGGCTGTATATGTACCTGCCGATGACTATACGGATCCGGCGCCAGCAACTACTTTCGCTCACTTGGATGCAACAACTGAGTTGTCTCGTCCTATTTCCGAGCTAGGTATTTATCCTGCTGTAGACCCTTTGACTTCTTCTTCCACAATCTTAGACCCTAATATTGTTGGTGAGGAGCACTATAAAGCAGCTCGTGGTGTTCAGGAAACACTACAGCGATACAAAGAGTTACAGGATATTATTGCGATTCTAGGTATGGATGAGCTTTCAGAAGATGACCGTGCGGTCGTTAACCGTGCACGTCGTATTCAGAAGTTCCTTTCTCAACCATTTGACGTTGCGAAAACGTTCACAGGTATGGATGGTAAACAAGTACCTGTTGAAGAAACAATCCGCTCTTTCCAAGAAGTTTTAGATGGTAAACATGATGATTTACCTGAAGATGCTTTCTATATGGTTGGCGGTATTGATGAAGTGATCGCAAAAGCTAAATCAATGAAAGCTTAAGGAAATCGTTTATGTCTTCCTTTAACTTTATGATTTTAACACCAACTGGCCCTTTATTCGAAGGTGAAGTTGAGTCATTAGTTGTAGAAGCAACCGATGGTAAGTTAGGTGTGTTGGCACACCACGCACCTATGGTCGCGTCTTTGGCTTCTGGTGACATTTGCATTAAGCAAAGTGGTGAAGAAAAAACTTTCGCTGCTGATGCTGGACTATTAGAAGTTGGCTCTGATGGATCTGTTATGATCCTAGCTACTGCTGTAAGTTAAGTTGGTGTATTTGATCTTTCGGGCTAACTCAATATTATTATTGGGTTAGCCCTTTTTTAGTTTTTTGAGGCTTTTCGAGGCTTTAAATTTAAGTATAGTTTCGTTATTATGTATGTGTTTTAGTTAGAAAGAAAATATTATGGGACTTAAATTTGGTACGTCTGGAGTTCGCGGTTTAGTTACAGAGATGACCGACTATGAATGTGGTTTGTATGCAAAAGCTTTTGGTGAATATTTACAGTCTAAAGGTTGTTATGAAGTTATTATGGCTGGGGATTATCGAAGTAGTACTGAGCGTATTGCGAAAGCGGTTTTATATGTCTTAGAAACTTTAGATATAAAGGTGCAATTTTTAGGTTATCTACCCACTCCACTTCTAGCTAATTATTCCTTTAAAAGGGGTGCTGGAGCCGTTATGATTACAGGAAGTCATATTCCAGATGATCGTAATGGTATCAAGTTTTACTTACCTGAGGGCGAAGTCCTAAAAGCTGATGAACAATGGATTTCAGCACGATACAAAGAGCTTCAGAATAAACCTGTTTCAGCCTGCTATAATAGCAAAGGTGCCTTGAAAAAATCACCTACAATAGAAATTGAAAATGAAATTGCGATTGAGGAATATATACAACGTTATACACAGTTTTTTACCAAGGACGTACTTGCAGGTAAGCATTTGGTTTTTTATCAACATTCCACTGTTGGTCGCGATATTTTACCTCAAATACTTGAGAGGCTTGGTGCAAAAGTCACATGCGTAGGCTGGTCAGATTATTTTATACCAGTTGATACAGAAGCAGTTGCGAATCCTGCAGAATTAAAAGATTGGGTAGAGGAGTTTGAGGCAGATGCACTTATCTCTGCAGATGGTGATTGTGACCGCCCTTTATTAGTTGATAATAATGGTAAGATCATTCGTGGCGACCTTATTGGAATTTTAGCTGCTGAATATCTTAATGCTGATTTCATCGCAACTCCTGTAAGCTGTAATTCAGCCTTAGAGAAAGCAGTTCATTGTGTTGAGGTAGAGCGCACGCGTATCGGTTCTCCATATGTCATTGAATCAATGAAGAAAGCAACTCAAAAAGGTTATAAACGTGTGATAGGTTATGAGGCAAATGGTGGTTTTTTAACGGGATCTGATTTTGAAGATCTCAAAGCATTGCCAACACGTGATGCCTTGCTACCTGTACTTTCTGCATTTTCTTTAGCAGCTAGCAAAGGAACTACTTTAGCAGAGCAAGTAGATGCATTACCCGATTGCTATACAGACAGTGGTTTACTTAAAAACTTTCCCGTACAAACATCTAAAACAATTATCAATCAACTTAAAGCAGAAAAAGAAACTTTAATTGATAAGTGCTTTGCTTTAGAACTTGGTGATTGTAAGAAGATTAACTTATTAGATGGCGTGCGGATGTATTTCTCACAAGATAAAGTATTACACTTTAGACCTTCAGGAAATGCCCCTGAATTTAGAATTTATTCAGAAGCTCATACTTTAGATGAGGCTAAAAAGCTAAATTTGTTAGGACAAAAGATTCTGAAAGAAATCTTAATTCCAATGGCAGAAAATGCTTAATTGGTTTGGTGAAATTTTACTAGGCCTATTGGATTGTTAAAATAGCTATTATTTTTAGTTATTTTTGCGTTTTTTATGATTGATCAGTTGAAGTTAAGGTAAAATTGGCATAAACTTCAATTATAAAACTAATTTTTTTAAGGAGTAGTTTTTTGTTAAGAAGAAGAACAATAGGACCCGCATATGAGCGATGTCCATCAGAGCGTGTGGGAGATTGGTCTAGACGAAATCTAGTTGCGCTTATTACAGCTACTGTTGTAATGGTTCTTTGGTGGTTGGCAGTCAGAATGTTTACAGTTTTTTTAAACTGGATGCATGCCCAGGATCATCCAGATGATATCCCTCCCTATTATGATGGTCTACCAATGTTCGTTTCAATTAAATTAATTGGAGGTATTATTTTGTTTATATTAGTTAGTTTATGGCGTTCAAAGTAAGTTATTATCAATTGGTCATGGGTATAAAAATATTAATTTTTAGGAGATAGATTTTGAGTATCAGTGTTGTAATTATGGTGGCCTTAATTGGATTGATGATTTGGGCCAATGGTAAATATAAAACGAAAGGTGCAATGTGGGGTAAACCTGTTGCTGCCTTGTCTGGCATTATTGTCATTATCATGGCATTCTCCAATATTTTAAGTGGCGGTGGAAGTCAAATTGATACTGATAAGTATTTAGATAAAGAAGCTCGTTATCAGCATACAGCTTATAAATTCTTGGGACAAGAAATTGCTAAGCAAATGCCTGGTGCTAAAATTTTGATGATCAAAGAAAAAGATCATTTGGATGCAGAAGGTAAACCCAATGTCGTTACCAAAGCCAAAATGGACGGTTTTAAAGAGGGTTTGGGGTCTGATGTCGAAATCAAATATACCAAAGAAATTTCTGTACCAGAACCTGAAAATCCTGAAGATGGTGGTTTTCAGGATTTATATCAAATCTTTACTGCTAAAATGTTTGATGATATCTTAACATCTTATGATGGGTATGATGCAATCTTCATGATGATTGATTTACCATATGATTATAAAGAATCAACTTATTGGGATCCATCCACTTGGGAAGATTTAGAACAAAAACAACCAAAGCTTTTACTATCCCAAGCATCTTATATAAATGACATATTGCCAGGTTTTAGTGGTAAAGATCCAATTATTAAAGTCGCGATGATTGGCTCTGGTAAAAAGTACCAGTGGAGAGAACCATATCCTAGTGATGATAAGGTCGCTTTTGATTCTCGTTGGATTTTATTAACACCTGATAATGTTCAAAATGTTGTTAGTGAAAACCCAAAACGTTTTGGTGCTAAATAATAGATTTAGTTTTTGATATTTTGAAAGCCTAGTCAAAATTGACTGGGCTTTTTTATTTGTTTAAAAATAATAAAGCTTTAATCATGATATGATGTCCTAACGGCAAATTGTACCATTGATCGTTTCTATTTGTGACTCTTTAATTAACTTTCTAGATGCGCCTGTGCTTCACTGTCATAAAATTGAACCAAAGTCGCTCACTTCATCCCCTATGGTTTGCTAAGGCATTAACATCTTCTCACTTTAAAATTTAAAAGTAATTTTATTTTTTGAGCTTCTTTCATACGTAGGTCTTCAGAAGAACCAACGGTATATTTTGAAATAATATGTCTCCAACGTACTTTAGCTGGACTACTAATATTTTAATGATACTAATAACAACCAACTCGATCTGTGTAAAACTTTTCTTATTTCTAATGCATAAAATCTACGTAAATTTTTATAATTTTATATTTGGACTTTTAGAAATGTTTTCAACTAAGACTTAAATGCTCTCTATAAAAAGGGGCTTTTACTTATAATAAGTAAAAGCCCCTTTATTGGGTATAAGAGAAAGTTATTTAAATTTACAGTTGTACTTTATGCATTAATTCATAGTTACTGATAAGTCTTTTAAGTAAATCTGGATTTTTTTTATCTAATTCAAAAATTAGAGTTTCTCCTTTAGGGCCTTCTCCAATGAAGGTTTTTGCAATAGGTAAATGTCCATGTTTTTGTACATCCATTTTACCTTTTTCAGTACCAATAACATATATACGCCCTTTATTTTCAATTTCTTCATAAATAAAGTTTGTTTTTACTTCAGCGCTTTCTTCTACTTTAGGTGATACTTTATTGGTTTTACATGACGTAATAACGATAGCGCTAAAAGTTAAAGCGGTAGGTATGATTAATTTTAGTAACATATATTAATTCCTTTGATAAAATTGAGTTCTTGTTGAGATTCAATAACGTTTGGATTATCCAATTTATTCGTTTGTTAAGAACTTAAGATATCAACATAAATTTTTATTACTTTAGAGAATTATTTAAAATAATGTTAAGAGATTGTAGGAATAATATAAAGACTCCTTAATTATTCTTCATCCTTTAATTTAAGTATATTAATGCTAGGTTAAAAGCTTAACTAATGGAATTTTTATGTTTAGATTTTGTACATTTGCATCATGGTTTCCGCTGAATAAAGACTACTTAAAAGCTGACCTTATAGCTGGGGTAACGGTTGCACTTCTTTTAATCCCACAATCAATGGCTTATGCAGAACTTGCTGGGCTAGATGCACATTATGGACTATACGCAGCCTTCGTCCCAGTTCTTCTTGGAGCAATGTTTGGCTCTTTAAGGCAATTGGGGACTGGGCCTGTTGCCATGACAAGTATCCTAACAGCTTCCGTTCTTGTGAAGTATATTCCCGATGGAAACCCTGAAAACTATGCTAAGGTGGCATTTTTACTAGCACTCATTGTTGGACTTATTCGTATTTTTATCGGTTGTTTTCGTTTAGCTTTTGTTGTTAACTTTTTAGCAAACCCAGTTGTTCAAGGTTTTACCAACGCAGGAGCATTAATTATTGGCCTATCCCAAATAAATAAAATTTTTGCACTCCCCATGGAAGTAGAAACAGGATTTGCTGCATATATGATTGCCTTGACAAGTATGTTTATGCAATTAGAAAACCTGCATATCATGACCACCTTAATAGGTATTGTTTCTATTGTAGTGATTATGCTTGTAAAAAAATATAAGCCACGATTTCCGGCAATGTTAGTGGCTGTCATATTAGCATCTGTTTTTAGTTATGTTTTAGAGTTTGAAGCAAAAGGCGGAAGTGTGGTTGGCGAAATACCATCGGGCTTACCAAGTATTGCTGTTCCCTGGCAGTTTGAAGTTGGATCTATGGATATATTTACTCTTTCTTTAAAGCTAATTCCCGATGCAATCTTAATTACAATGATTGGTTTTATGGAAGTTCTTGCCGTATCAAAAGCAGTTAGTCTTAAAACAAATCAGAAATTAGATTTTAATCATGAGATGATTGGCCAAGGAATATCTGCTGTAGGTGGAAGTTTCTTTCAATCTTACCCAACTAGTGGTTCCTTTAGCAGAACTGCAATGAACCTAATGTGTGGGGCTAAAACAGCGATGAGTTCCGTTTTCACTAGTATCATTGTTGTCATTGTTTTGTTATTCTTCACTGGTTGGTTGTATTATTTACCCAAGGCTACTTTGGCTGCAGGAATTATTGTTTCTATCTTAAGTCTTATTAATTTTAAAATCATTTATCAAACATGGAAAGTTTCACGTCTAGATGGTGGGATTGCAATTTTTACTTTCGTGGCAACGATGCTTTGTGCACCAGATATCATTAATGGTGTTATAATAGGGGGATCAATTGCATTGGTTCTATATGTTGTTAAAAAGGTTAAAGGTAGCCCACTTAAGGTCAAAGATTTAAAGCTTGCAATGAAAGGTAAAACTTTGTCTATTGAGTTAAAGGGTGGCCTATATTTCCCTCAGTCTCCAGTGCTTGAAAGACTTATTCAAACAAAAGTTAAAGAAAACAATTATGCTATCGAAAGAGTTGTGATTGATGCTTCTCAGTTAAATGAACTTGACTCTTCTGCAATTTTTTCTTTTTCAACAATACGAACTTTTTTAGCTAGTTCGAATATTGTTTTAGAAGTCAAAACAGAAGACAGAAGAATCATAGAAATGATACAAAGAGGAGGGCTGGGAGCAGTCCTAGCTTGATTGACTCTGCTTATTGTTTTTTATATAAGTCAGTGCATTCAAAGCCTTACTATAATGTCCTTTTAATACATCAAACTCTTCTTTTGCTTTATCAGGGGAATCCCCCTTGCATGTTAATTCAAGCTGGTTTGCGGCTTGAACCATCTCAAATGCACCAAGATTTCCTACACCAGATTTAAGTGCATGTATCGTCTTTCCTAATTCAAGATATTCTTTTTCGTCAAGTTGGTGCTGTGCGGTAAGCAAACGCTCGTCAGTAACTTCTTTAAACATCGTTATTAATTCGGACAATAGTTCTTCGCCACCTATTTCCACTATTTGGTTAATGTGACTCAAATCAATGCACGACAAATTCATTATATAACTCCCTGTGACTTCAACAATTTTTATACGTCGATAATAATGTGCAACTTGGTTTTTTAAAAGTATTAAACCCAATTTATAATAAAGATAAACATAATTTACTGATTAATAGTAGTTTAGAATAATTAGATTTCAACCGTACCAGTAAACGCATAAGAAGCGGGGCCTGTCATGAATACATGGTTGGTTTCTTTCTCCCACTCAATAATCAAGTCACCACCTAATAAATGAACCACAACTTTATCATCGGTTAAGTTATTCAGCATAGCAGCTACACCTACTGCACAAGCACCTGTTCCACAAGCCATGGTTTCACCACTGCCCCGTTCCCAAACGCGCATATCAATTGTACTCGCAGACTTTACTGTTGCGAATTCTACATTTATACGATTAGGAAATAGCGTATTTACTTCTATCTGAGGTCCTAGTTCTAAGACTTGACGGTCTGTGATCTCATCAACAAAGAAAACCGCATGAGGGTTGCCCATACTTACGCCTGTAAATGAAAAAGATTCACCAGCAACTTCAATTGTATGACTTTGAACAGGATTTGTATTCACTGCTATTGGAATATCAGGACCATTTAAAATAGGCTCACCCATATCAACACGTGCAGCTACTGCAATTCCATTTTCAATTGTCATCGCAAGGGATAAAATGCCGTTACCAGTCATAATTTGAATGGTGTCTTTAGGACAATAACCTTTGTCATATACAAATTTACCTACGCATCGGATCGCATTACCGCACATTTCGGCTTCTGAACCATCAGCATTAAACATACGCATTTGGCAGTCTGCATTCTCATGGGGCAAAATAAGTACAATACCATCACCCCCAATTGAAAAATGACGATCTGATAGTTTTTGTGCAACACTTGATGGATCTAAAATTAAATTTTCTTGCATGCAGTCAAAGTAAATATAGTCATTACCTAGACCATGCATCTTAGTGAAGTTTAGATTCATACTTCAGCCTCACCTAAAATTTGAGATATTAACTCTTCTGAACTTAAGCCTTTACGAACTAGTTTCGCTTCTCCATCTTTAACCATCACTTCAGGGGGCATTGGTCGTAAATTATATACACCGCCCATGACGTAACAGTATGCACCTGCATTTTCAATAGCAAGAATATCGCCCTCTCGTACTTCTGGAAGGTCACGGTCTGTTGCAAATGTATCACCTGTTTCACAGATGTTTCCACAAATATCAAATTTTGCAACGGTACCATCTAGATTCGTTAAATTACGAATATGGTGATAAGCTTCATAGAACATTGGACGGATCAATTGAGGAAAACCTGAGTTTGTTCCAGCAATAATACGACCATTATTGTCTTTTACAGTATTTACTTCAACAAGCATAGTTCCTGATTCTGCAACCAAATATTTGCCAGGCTCAAAATACATATACAGTTGTTTACCGTATGATTCACAGAATTCACTGAAAATACGCGTGATTTCTGCACCGAAACTGTGGTAATCAACCGCTTCTTCTTTAGGATGATACGCTACCTTGAACCCACCACCAAAATCGACAAACTCTAAGTGTGGGAAATTCTCAGGCGTAGCAATCGATAATAAATTTTTCATACTTTGGTATACTGAATCTGTTTTGGTTAAGCCCGATCCAGTATGTTCATGTATACCAACAACAGTTAAGTTGTACTGATTAACGATTTCTTTTACTTTATCAACATCACTTAGGAGGATACCAAATTTCGTTAAATCACCACCTGTCATAATTTTAGCATGTCCGCCATCTACAACGTCAGGATTGAACCTTAGACAAACATTGCTACCAGGGTATGCCTTAGCAAATTTCTCAAGGCGAGATAGAGAACCAATATTCAATAATACACCTGTTTCGACAACTTGGTGCATTTCTGCTTCCGTTAAGTTATTTGCCGTATAAAGCATATTCTTGGCATCAAAGCCAAGTTTCTTGGCCAAAATAACATCACCTGGAGATACGGTATCTAGCCAAGCCCCCTCTTCCTTTAGGACTTTTAAAATACCTGTGCTGAAATTGGCTTTCATTGCATAAAGTACGCGTAGTTTTGGCCATTTAATAAATTTAAATAGGTCTTGGTAGCGCTGGCGTACGTAATCTGCATCATAAACGTATAATGGTGTGCCGTATTGTTCGGCTAATGAAATAAATTTTGAATTGTCAATAGACATGAAAATACTCACTTGTTTTTGGGTAAAAGTTAGGATTTTATTGAGATTTAAGCCATATAAGGTAATCGAAATCCACTCGTTGTCCAGAAATACAAGAGTTCAACTAGTAAAAGGCTTTGTTATAAAAAAGCTTAATGTAGTATTTGAGCTTTTAGACAAAAAAAAAGCTCTCCTATACTAGGAGAGCTTAGACAAATTCAACTTATTTTGCCAAATAGGTTCAATGTTAGTTGAATAAGAAATCAGAGAAGATTATTTTTTCTCTTCTTTTTTCTCTTCTTTTTTGTCCTTAGTACATTCTTCTTTGCTATCGCAAGCTTTTTTGTCTTTGCTATCACAAGCTTCTTTTTTATCTTCCTTTTTCTCACAACTACCACAATGTGCGAAAGTTGCTGGAACTGTTGCGAATACAAGAGCTAATGTCAATGCTAGTTTTTTCATAATAATTATCCTTTCTCTATTCATTTTGGGGATCTAGCCCCGACCAATTTTATCACGTCATAACAATAACTTCAAATCGTAATGATTAAATTTTATCGTTTTTATGATGTGAAAACTTACAGAATATACCCTAAAAATTTTAAAAAACTTTTTTATACCCTCAACAGCATACCTTGTATTAATATCTGTTTGATGTTTGTTTTATCAAAATTTTATCTGAGCTTTTCCCATAAACATACTTATAAAACGAGCAGTCTAAACTTTTTGTCTGAAAATATTATATGAATTCATAAGTAAAATATTAATCTAGAATGTTTTGGGTTGTAACTTGCTGTAAATCAATAGATTATTATTCTTGTTTTTTTTAAGATCATATTTAAAATTTTTCCTGAATGACATAGTTCTTACATAAATCAAGTGTAGACTTTAATAGCTAATTGACATTTTTGATGATCGTAGTCAGTTGGGAGATTATTTCTGTTATTTAGACTCACTTTGACTTCTTTTGGATATATCACGCTACAGGAAATGACTATAGAAGTTTATTCGATTCTCATTGACCACACTTTTATTGATATTAGCCGAGCAAGTAAATTTATTCTAGCAATTAAACTAGATATAGCTAGCAACAGAGAAAATCTTTATTCTAAGCTAATATTTAATGGTCTAATCTCAACTTATACTTTTTTCTATTTTACCTAAATATATTCAATAAGGATAAATATAGATTATTGTGAATTCATTCTTCAGGCAATCTAGGTCGCCATACATATTTGAAGGTAAACGAAGCCTAACTTTTCTGTTTTATTTTGGACAACTTGGGGTGGATAACTCTTCTCACCTTAATTAACTAAAGATATTTCTCAAATATTAGACGATTAAAGGTAATAAACTTTACAAACTCCTGTTCTTACTTAGCAAGAACTAATGCTATAATTAACTTACAGAAAGTATGAAATGTATTTATTAATGAAATTATAAAGAATGAATTTTGTAGGTTTGTTACGAATACTTTACAAAAAATCCCCCAATATTCCTTTAAATGACATAAAATTTAATCAACAACAATCGAATAGAAGGAGTGGAGATGAAAAAGTTTACTATCATTGAATTACTGGTTGTGATTACAGTTATTTCAATACTTGCCGGAATGCTTTTACCTGTATTAAGCACTGCTAGAGAGAAGGCAAGGCGTATCAATTGTGCATCAAATTTAAAACAATTGGGACTTTCATGCTTAATGTACGCAAATGATTATGATGGCGCATTCCCCATGAACAGCGACCTAAAGTTTGACTATCAAAATCACTCCACTGAATCTACTAAAAAACATTTTCAAATCTTAATTGATAGAAGCTACATGTCAAATGGTAAAATCTTTGGTTGCCCATCTAATGACGATGTGGGGCAAAATTTAAATGAAACAGATTATTTTTATGTGACTGGTAATAAAGACTCTGAATCATCAGCCAGCACATTATCATTAATTGGTGATCAAGGTGCTGCTGACGGTAAAGAAAGTGAAGAAGATGAACAACGGAATCATGGCGAGGGTTTTTACAATATCTTATTTGTAGATGGTCATGTAGAAGGTGGAGGATGCTGAAATAGCTAAACTTAAATTTTTAGAATTTAGGTTCATATTTAAAACACAGTTACTTTTGCAGGGATAACTGCCTGCGCCAAACTGTTGGGGAAAATCCAGTATACATTTTAAAAACTTTTGAAAAATAGTTAGAGTCTAAAAAACTACACTTTCGCCCAACTTCTGCTATTGAAAAGCGGTGATCCTTAAGTAAGGATTTGGCATATTCAACTCTTACCCTGTTTAGATAATCAGTAAAACGCATCCCTTTATCTTTCAAAAATAAACGCTGCAAAGTTGAATTGGAAATATGAAAAGCACGTGTAATATCACTGGCACGAATTGACATGGCAATATGTTCGTGGATATAACGCTCAATCAAAATCAATTTAGACGCTTTGCTATAAATCTGCTTCGAGCCAGCCTTTGAACGCAACAATATAATTAACAATTGTTCCAAAGTCGCATTTAAGTATGACTGATAACCGAGGTGATTCATACTTAATTCCAATTTAACTTCATTCAGTTTATGCATTAAAAAGTTCCATTCTAATTTAGTTGGTGATAAACAGACTGGGGAATTTCCCTTATCAAATACATGCTGATATACTTCATCGTAATGCAAATCTTTATTGGAGAGCCTCAGATGTTTTTGACGAAAAATTAGATTTATCAATTTCAATTCATTACATTGCTTAAAGCCATGTGCTTCTTTGGGACGAATCACCAGCACCTGTCCAGCTTTAATATCATGTTCATCCTCTTTCGTAAAATGAATACCCTTTCCAGAGAGAATAAAGACAAGTTCTGTGTAGTCATGAAAGTGCAATTCCATATCTAGTTGCTCTTCCATCGAATAAACAGTCACCAATTGTCCTGTTTGTTTACGAAAACTTTCAAATGATAAAAAATTTGACATGAATAAATTCTACTCATAAATGACTATTTTTTCAAGGTATAACAGTGAATGAACTAGTAAACTGTTTAAAACAAAACAGGAGATTTTTATGTATATTTGTACGCATTTACGTTGTGAGTATTTAAATGAACCCTTATGTGTAGATGAAATGCATCCACGTTTAAGTTGGGAAGGACAGGCTGATCATCCAGGAGGGCTGCAAATCGCTTATCAAATCCAATGTAGCCTCAATAAAGAATTCAAAAAAGATTCATTGCTTTGGGACACGGGTAAAGTGACAAGCAATCAATCCTTTCAGATACCTTATGAAGGTTCTACACTTACTAGTTATCAGCAAGTTTTTTGGAGAGTGAGGGGCTGGAATCAAGATGATCATCAGGGTGGATGGTCTAGAACGGCCTCTTGGACAATGGGTATTCTCAAAAAAGAAGAATGGCAGGCTAGATATATCAAAAACTATTTGAGTAGTCGCAGAAACTCCCCCCTGTTCAGAAAAGAATTCATCCTTAAAAAGAAACTTAAACGAGCTCTAATTCATGTTACTGCATTAGGTTTATATGACCTTCATGTTAATGGAGAGTCAATTCAAGATGACGTTTTTGCACCCGGATGGACAGACTATAATCAACGACGTCTATATCGTGCCTATAATATTACAAAAAACTTACTAAAAGGTCAAAATGTTATTGCAGCAGAATTAGCCGACGGTTGGTGTAGAGGAAATTTAGGGTGGAGTGGTACACGTGGTGTTTATCATTGCGATTTGTCATTCTTGGCACAAATCAGGTTGGAATACCAAGATGGAACGATAGAAACTATTCTTACTGATGAATCATGGAAAACTATATTTGGACACACAACTTCCGCTGATTTTTATGATGGCGAACATGTTGATTCACAATTGGAGCCAAAAGGTTGGGCAAAAGCTGGCTTTGATGACACTAATTGGGAGCAAGCATCCTTATCTTTGGAAGCCCTAAAAAACCCTCAGGACCAAGAAGTGACTTTGCAGGCATATCCTGCTGAACCTATCAGACAGACAGAAGAATTAAAACCTATTAGTTATTGGGAAGTTGCAAAAAATAAAGTTATTTATGACTTTGGGCAAAATTTTGCAGGGCGAGTACGTATTCACTTTAAGGGTAAAGCCGGACAGGTTCTAATTATGCGTTTCGGTGAAATGGTCAATAAAGATCAAACACTCTACACAGAAAACCTACGTAATGCTATGAGTACTGATAGCTATGTAATGCGTGGCGATAAAATAGAAACTTGGGAACCTAAGTTTACCTTTCATGGATTTCGCTACCTAGAATTAACAGGTTGTCCTGTAAAACCCTCTTTAAAAAATGTAACCGGCGTCGTAATCGGTTCTGATACAACACGAGTGGGATATTTTGAATCCTCTGATAAAATAATTAATAAAATATATGAAAATGCGGTTTGGACTCAACGAGCAAACTTTCTGGAAGTTCCTACCGATTGCCCACAACGTGATGAACGACTAGGATGGACTGGCGATGCACAAGTCTTTATCCGAACAGCAATCTGTAATATGGACACAGCGGCATTTTTTAAAAAATGGCTAGCCGATTTAAATGAAGCACAATCGCCAAAAGGTGCTTACCCAAAAGTTGCTCCTGATATTATCGAGGCACCGAACGGTCAAGATGCCAATGGTGATGCTGCTTGGGGAGATGCAGGTGTCGTATGTCCTTGGACTTTATATACCTGTTATGAAGATAAAAAAAACCTAGAAAAATATTATCCGAATATGATGCAATGGATAGACTTCCTAGCATCAACAAGTAAGGGGTACCTGCGTGGTCCAGATCATACCTTCTGCTTTGGGGACTGGCTATCCATCAATGCCGATACTCCAAAAGATGTGATTCAAACCGCACACTATGCCTATAATGTGGATATCGTCAGAAAGATTGCCGAGGTATTGGGTAAAAAAGCTGACGCCACAAAGTTGAAACGCCGTTTTACTAATATTAAAAATGCATTCCAAAAGGCATATGTTCAGCGAAATGGAAAGATTAAGGGCGATACACAAACTGGATATCTAATGGCATTAAAGTTCAATCTATTAAACCAGAATCAACAACAACAAGCCATCAAGCATCTCGTCAAGAATATTGAGGATTTGGATACACACCTCTCCACAGGATTTATTGGCACAGCATTAATTATGAGTGTTCTTAGGGAGGCAGGGCATGTTGAAACTGCCTATAAATTACTAGAAAATAAAACATTTCCTAGTTGGGGATACTCGGTTGTCAACGGTGCAACAAGTATTTGGGAGCGCTGGAATGGCTGGACGATTGAAGGTGGCCCAGGAGATGTTCACATGAATTCCTATAGCCACTATGCTTATGGTGCAGTTGTAGAATGGATGTTTGATACTATTGCAGGAATTGACCACGGAACTTGTGGATTTCAAAATTTTAAACTACAGCCCATTCCAGGTGGGAAACTCACATTCGCCAAAGCTAGCTATCACAGTCCCTATGGATTGATTAAAAGTAGCTGGAAAAAGAAAAAAGATAAAATCATATATAAATTTTGGGTTCCAACTAATACACAAGCAAAGTTGAAAATACAAGGAAATCAGACTGTAAAACTAAATGGTGAAGAAATCACCTTAACTGAGAATTATAAACTTGAACCTGGAAAATATAAAATAGAACAAAGGATCAATGAAAATCATTCGCTTTTTTAATGATTATATTATGCCAAGACAGATGATTAATTTCTTCTAGGGTCACAAGCTTTTCTTGTATGCACTCAACCTATAGATTTAGGTTGAGTGTATAAGTACCTGTAAGAGTGGCTTGGTCAATGACTTTACCTTCTAGGGCAGTTACTACATCGCGTCCATCAAAAAGCCCATCTAAGCCAATAGACTCACAGTTTAATGCAAACACAGTAAAGTTGTAGTGATGAATACGCTCGTCATTAAAGGGTGGCCATGGGCCGTCGTAACCAGCATAGTTACCTTCCATATCAGCATCCCCAGAAAACCAGCCAGTATAATCATTTAAACCACGGACACCATAGGCGACAGTACCTGGTTTTTTACCACCGACTTTTAAACCATCAGCATCTTGCCCTTCTTCTAGAGAGGTAATGCTTACGGGGATGTCAACAAGTACCCAATGATAAAAATCAATTCTTGGAAAGTCATACTTTACGGACCTATCTGACTGATTGACATCTTCAGCAGAAGCAGGTACATCGGGATCACATGCGAGAATAACAAATGATTTTGTTGCTTCAGGGAAGTCAGCCCAAGAAAGTTGAGGACTTTTATTTGCTGATGGAACAGGTCCTTCTGCACTTTGTTTACCTAATGCATTCGTTTCTGGAATCATAGCATTTTGTGTAATGGATGTACTGCTCAATTTCATTCGGTTTTCTCCCAATTTTATACTATTAAACTTTCTTTTAATTCTTCGATAGATTCAGCAAGTGTTTCCCACTCTTCATATAAACTTTGTAAATTAGTCTCTTCTGATTGATATTGCTCGCTTAATTCTTGAACTTTTCCTAAATTCATGGACTCAGAAGCGGCATCTAGTTCAACTTGCACTTCTTCTAGTTTACCTTCTTGCGTTTGAATACCTTTTTCAAGCTCCTGAAAACGACGCTCCTGTCTTTGTAGCTCATTTTTAGCTTTTTTCTGTTGTTGAAGTTTCTCTTTACGCGCTTCTTTATCTTCAGCAACAACTGATACCTCAGTTTTTACATTGACCTGTTTAGTAGCATTTTTATTTTGATGGGCTAAATATTCGTGCCATGTTCCTTCAAAATAATCGCATACACCCTTTTGCAATACCATTAATGTAGATGCAAAATTTTGAATTAGATAACGGTCATGTGAAACAAAGATAACGGTTCCGGTATAATCTTGTAAAAGTTCTTGCAGAGCATCTTTTGATGGGATATCCAAGTGGTTTGTTGGCTCATCCAAAACAAGGACGTTTACACCCTTTAGAACTAGCATTGCAAGGGAGAGGCGTGTGCGCTCTCCACCAGAAAGGTCACCTACTTTTTTGAAAACATCGTCATCACGAAAATTTAAGGCTCCCAACAAATTTCGTGCTCCTTCATCTGACTTTATGTCCTGAACTGTTCGGATCGTATCAATTAAAGTTAAATCACGATCTAAATTTTCATGTCCCTGTGAGAGGTAACCTAATTCAACATTTGATCCCCACTCATAGTTACCAGAGATGGCTGGTATTGATTCTACAATGGTTTTTATAATTGTAGATTTGCCTGTGCCATTATCCCCAATAATTGCTAATCGATCACCTCGAAGCACATTTGTATTGGGGACATCTAAAAGCTTCTCACCATTATAACCAACGGCTAGATCATGAAATCTTAAGGTTTGATCCCCAGTTCGTTCTAACTGGTCAAAAGAGAGATTCATCTTAAATACATTTTTGACAGGTTTTTCAATGGCCTCGTCTTTCAAAAAGCGCTCAAGGTGTTTTCGTCTACCTTGCGCTTCCTTTGTTCGTTGCCCAGCAATGTGTTTGCGAATAAAATCTTGAGTTTTTTCAATATACTCCTGTTGTTGTTCCCATGTACGCATTCGTTGTAGAAAATTTTCATCCGCAACTGTTAGATATTGATCATAATTTCCTTTAAATACTTGTAAAGTATATTGTTCAAGGTTCCAAATATGTGTACAGACTCGGTTTAGGAAATAACGGTCATGAGAAACAATTAGAATTGCAGTAGGCCAATTAGCTAGAAATCCTTCCAGCCAGTCAACCGTTGAGATATCCAGGTGGTTCGTTGGTTCGTCTAAGACTAAGAGATCAGGCTTTTCCAAAAGCATTCTTGCTAGCCATGCACGTGTACGCCAACCACCTGAGAATTCTTGCAATTGCTTTTGTAGGTCTTCTTTTTCGAAACCTAAACCATCTAAAACTCGGTGCATCTCAGCTTCTAAACGATATGGATCCACCATGTCCAACTGATTTTGAAGTTGGTTGTAACGCTCTTGAATGTTTAAGTTCTCGGGTGTGCTAGTCAATTGTTCCGTTAATTTTTCCAGCTGCTCTTCTAATTCTTGTGCTTTGGTGAAAATCTGATCTACGAATTCTTTTAACGTCAAGTTTGGCATTTCTGGAGCAATCTGGGGCAAATAAGCCATGGATTTCCCTTTAGTCAAAGAAAAAATCCCTCCTGATGCTGGTTCTTCATTTGTTAAGATTTTTAGTAGGGTAGTTTTTCCTTGACCATTTGGGCCAATTAAACCCACACGGTCTTGATCATTTATTTGTAAATTTAGGCCCTTAAATATAAGACGGCCACCATAATATTTTTCTAATTTTTCGGTAGTTAATACAGTCATTTTTTTATAGCTATAATTTTATACAAGGGAAATGCCTGTAAGCCTTTTAAATAAGGATACAGCGTATCGATCTGTCATTGAAGTTATATAGTCAGTAACCGCTAAAACACGTTGGTAAACGGTAGTGTCTGGCGTTACATATTTACGATAATCTGGAAAAACCTTTACAATGGTTTGTGATTTACTGGATGCTGCTTTTCCATTCTCTGCTACATCTTGTAAACTTCCTAAAAACAATTCTAACAAGTCCCCTAAAACATTAAAACCGGCAACTTCAATTAGCGCTACACTATGAGCCGCATAAATATTTTCATAAGCCATGTCAACGATATGGCGGAAATCATGTTTACGGCGAATTAAGGATGTTAAAGGGACGGACAGTTCACCATTCATGATGGCATCATAATTCTCAAAAAATACATCCATGCATTGATTAATTAAAGAAGAAATTGCAGTACCACGTAAACATTCAATTTTTAGTATCTCAGAGTCTAGTTCGGCAAGCCTTGCAGACATTTCACCATATTCGATCACACTTTCCATCATAAATTTTACTTGCTCAAAAGTCAGTAAGTGCATTTTCCAAGCATCTTCTAAATCAACAATATTATAACAAATATCATCAGCTGCTTCCATGAGGAATGCCAGTGGATGTCGAGCAAAGCAACCCTTGTAGCCTTTAATTGGAAGTAATCCTACGTGTTTGGCGATTTCCTGAAAAGATTTATGATCATCCTCATAGAAGCCAAACTTAGTAAACATTTTATTTTCACTTGGTGCCTTTGTTTCTGAACCCCGTGGATATTTAATGAAAGATGCTAAGGTTGCATAGGTAAGCCGCATACCACCTTGATTGGGATTATGCTCAATTCTTGTAATGACTCTGAAACCTTGTGCATTACCTTCAAAATTTAGTAAATCTGCTCTTGGTATACCTTCTGCTTCAACTAAGTCAAGAATGTAACGTCCTAGCTCACTATTAGAAAACCAAGTGCTGATAGCATCTTCTCCTGCATGCCCAAATGGAGGATTCCCAATATCGTGGGCAAGGCAAGATGCTGAAACAATTGCGCCAATACCAGCACTACCGCCATATGGTGATAGGTCAACATTAAACTTCTCTTGTAGACGTTCGCCTACCAAAGTACCAAGAGAACGACCTACACAGGATGCTTCTAAGCTATGCGTTAAGCGAGTGCGTACATCATCATCATAGGCTTGCGTAAAAACTTGTGTTTTATCTTCAAGTTGGCGAAAAGATCGTGAAAAGATAATGCGATCAAAGTCCCGTTGAAATGGGTTGCGGTCATCTGGTGAATTTCGTAGACTCCCATATTTTTCAGTACTGAGTAATTGTTCCCATTTCATTGGCATGATCGATTTTCCTCCTAGTAGGGTAATGCGATTTCACGTTCACCATTTGCCCAGGCCATCATACCACCTGTGACATTTATCAAGTTTTCAAAACCCTGTTCTTGAAGAGCTTCACAAGCCATTTGACTTCGCATACCTGCTTTGCAATAAATAATCGTTTTTTCTTGTTTGGGCACTTCATTACTACGATCGGCGATTTCGCCTACAGGAATTAGTATGGAATTAGGGATAAAACCCATTTGAAATTCAAAGGGCTCACGAACATCAACACATATATAGTCAGGGTTCGCTTCAAGGTAAGCTTGTACCTCTTCAACACTCCATTGTTCAATCTCACTCATATCTTCTTCCTCCTCCTGCAATTGGCAGGATAAAAATTCTTCTTTTAATTCGGTTATACTCGGATTGGTACCACAAACTGGGCAGTCTGGATTTTTATTTAATTTAATTTCTTTAAATTGCATCTGCAAGGCGTCATAAGTCATGAAGCGTCCAATCAGAGGTGTTCCAATACCCGTCAACATTTTGACAGCTTCGGTTGCCTGAATTAAACCAATCGTTCCGGGTAATATACCTAATACCCCTGCTTCTGCACAATTAGGTATACTACCAGCGTCTGGTGGCTCTGGAAATAAACAACGATAGCAGGGCCCATCGGGTGTTCCAAAAACAGAAGCATGCCCAGTAAATTCGAAAATGGATCCATAGCAATTCGGCGTTCCGGTCATTACGCAAGCATCATTAACGAGATAGCGTGTTGCGAAATTATCAGTGCCATCTACCACCAAATCATGTGAGCCAATTAGCTCCAACGCATTGTCAACTCCTAAGCGTGCTTGAATTACCTCAACCTTTACATTGGGGTTAATGGCTAACATTTTGGTTTTGGCAGATTCTACTTTTGGGGTGCCTAAAGTAGAATAATCATGAATGATTTGGCGCTGTAGATTACTTTCATCAACAATATCGTCATCAATAACTGTAATATGTCCAACACCTGCAGCTGCAAGATACATCAAGACTGGGGCACCTAAACCACCAGTTCCAACGCAGAGAATACGTGACTCTTTGAGTTTTAACTGACTTTCTTGACCAAATCCTCGTAAAGTGAAGTGGCGTTGGTAATGTTTAAGTTCATCTAGGGTAAATGGATTTTCCTGCATCTTGACTCCTACTAGCTAAAATTAAAAGCATCGGTGGCTATAAGCCGGATTTTGTACCTCAACGAGGTGATGATCATTTGTCTAAGCGATCTACCCGAAACCATGCCAGAAGGCATACGAGCAGCATATAGGCTTCCTATTTGATCTTGCTCCGGAAGGGGTTTACCCTGCCACGGCCGTTACCGGCTCGCGCGGTGAGCTCTTACCTCACCTTTTCACCCTTACCTTAAAGAGGCGGTTTGTTTTCTGCGGCACTTTCCTGATCAGTGGTTTGCCCACTGATAACCTGGTTTTCACCGGGTCTTCCTGCTCTACGGAGTCCGGACTTTCCTCACCCAATTGCTTGAGCGCGACCATCCACCACCGATGCAAGTTATACTATAAATCATTTGAACACAAATCATAGCGGTAGGAATCACTTATACTCTTCAACCTTAAACGAATAATTGATATAACAATAATCAAAAATTGCTATGAAAGAGTCGAACCTATTATTACGTATACTAGAATATGAAATTTCTTATCTATACACTATTCTTTTGTTACTTATGCCAGACCCTTCCTGCTGGTGAATACGAAGATGCATTAGCTGAGGTTTTCCTGTATCCATATTGTGAGCACCCACTCAATACACCCCTTTATGAACTTCCTGAACAATTATGGGACTATAAGACTCTACAACCAGAAAAAATAATCAAGCAATTTGCGGATGGAATTCAAGATCCTAAACAATTAAAGAAGCGCGTAAAACAACTCATTTCCTCTCTTGAAAGTCCGAAAATAAGCGCGAACGATGCCATCGTTGCTTATGAGATCATTCAACAAATAGCAAAATTCTCTGATCAGGAAAGACTTAAAGCATTGGGTATTGCTCTAAAGAAAGATCCTACATTTTTACCTGCTCTTTTTCGATATACAAAAGAGCTGAAAGATCACCAAGAGTCGATTCGGGTTCTTAAAAAGACACTCAATGTCCATCCGGATAATGCAATGATTTACTATACGATTGCGGTCTATGCCATTCTTGAAAAGGACTTTAAGCAAGCACGCCTTTATTTACAAGAGGGCAACAAACATAGGATTCAGGCCAGTATACTTCAATTTCCAGAGAATGTCCCGTATACACCCTGCATGAAACGCTTTGATAACTTGCCTGGTTTTATTCCAAAACAAGTTTTGGAAGATCGTGTTAACGTGTTTGGAGAATTGGGGTTTTTTCACCGTTTAATTGTCGATATGATTGCAGCCATTGACCTTTTAATGAAGCAGGAGAAAAAACAGGTTGCACAGGAAATTATTCTGGAGCTTCAAGATCTCGTTGATAATTGCTATCGAACCAATAATTTTATTCATGTTGATTCGATTACAGCGAGAGCCTATCAGGTTATATTAATAGATACAGCTACTAAATATGACTTGGAGTTACCTTTTATGGAGGCCAAACAAGCCTGGGTAAAAAAACTTCAATCAAGGCATGAAGAACTAATTCAAAATGCGTATGACAATATTAAAGAAGAAGCAGATTTAAAACTTGGCTATATGTGGATTACTGAAGATTATTCATTCGAACGAGAAAAAGTACGGCCAATTTTTGATGAATATCGAAATCTCTTTTTAGATCAGCAGTAGGATTGTGTGAAGCTGCTTTACGCTTATTGGTTCAGTGCTATATTTGGGCAAAGAAAGATTCATGTATGAGTTGATATAACGATCATTGTGAAAAATGTCAACAAAGCTTAGCGAAAGTCAGTCCGCATAAGCGAACTTATGAGGCTTTAGAAAATTAAACTGGTCTTGAATGCCCGCTTGAACTGAAGGCTCAAGAGTATTAACAGCAAAAATCTAAACGATATCATAGAGCGTATGCATATTTTCTGGCTGGATTAATTTGTTTTACTTTTTCATGCATAACTCACCCAGGCATTGTCATATTAGGTTTTGGATTATACTTTTATGAGCTAAGATCATTAAAAGGCATTCATTAAATATAATTAATGATTTAGTAAGAGTTAAAACAATTTAGAGATAAAATAAGCGAATAGACAAATGACAAAAAAAAATGATCACTGTGAATATTGTCAAAAGACTTTTGCCAAAGATGAACCTCGTTTTGATATGATTGGCGAGTCTGCATGTGAGGCTTGTTACTTGGACCACCAACAAAAAAAACGAGTCTTCAAACAAAAAATAGAGGTAGCTATTTATTTTGGTTTAGCGCTAACCTGTGCTTTATCTGAACACTTTGTCTATTGGTCAATTGCATTTCTTCTCATCTCAATCTTAAGAGTTCATTTCTTCTTAAAAATAAAACCATAAAAAATTTTTTACTAAATTACGAATTGTAAGTTATTATGGGACAGGCTAGTATTTTTCTCGACAAGTTATTGCTTGTAGCTCAAGAACTAGGTATTATACTTGCTGACCACCCTGATGATCTGCCATTAGCATATGTAAGATACCAACCGTGCTTTGTCTATATCGAATATCTATCAGAGATTAATCGATAGGCATCCCAGTGAACATAATTACCTAAAATTTTATTTAGGTATGCTGCAAGAAATGATAGAAAGTGATACTTCAAAAAATTGTGATAAATATAAAGCAAAACAAGATTGTTTATATCCAATTTTTCAATGTAAAGGGACAAGTTCTTCAATTTAATGGAACATCAATTGATAATGGATACATTGCTTGAAAGGAAATGATTTTTCAGCTTAACCTAATTGGTATTGCTCTTGTGTAAAATAGTACCATCACAAATTATTGTACTAATAAATGTAATTTGCGTGCTATTTTGGGTATTTTTTTAATCTATAGAACAGCTGAATTTTACTGAGGAGCTTTCTATTGATTATATGTTAAAATGTATTAATTCCTTCATTGGAGTTCTTCAAAGACCATTTAATGTAACTTAAAGGGCATTAAACCTATTACTATGCTTACTTTTATTACGATTTCACCGACCCTCTAGCTTATAAGTTTAGAGAGCCGGTGAATGTATATGTTACACTAAAAATTCTTCCAGAATAAAGTTACTGTTTGGCGTGTTCTCGCGGTCTCCAATCATTTGATCCAATAGATTGATATTAATATCAGCAATACTATTGACTACTAAAGATGGTGAGAATGCATAGTTCTGTAAATCTTCTTTCTTAGTGCCACCTGACAATACAAGAATTGTATGATATCCTAATTGAACACCACCAATTACATCGGTTGTCATGGTGTCGCCAATCATAAAGGTTTGTTTGGCCTTTAAACCGAGTAATTTACGTGCATCCCGCATCATAATTGGGCTTGGTTTACCAAGGTCAAATGCTTTTTTACCCGTTGCTGTTTCCAATAGACTGACAATGGCTCCACAACCTGGGCGTATACCGCGAGAGGTAGGACAGTTAGGATCCATATTTGTGGCAATTAAACGAGATCCATTGAGAATCATATTCGTTGCTTGCTCAAGCATTTCAAATGTGTAATTACGACTTTCACCAACGACAACAAAGTCTGCATCTTTATCGACAATAGCTATATTGTTTCTATTTAATGAATTCATTAATCCTCCATCACCCAATACAAAAGCTGTAGGCGAAGGTTTTTGGCAACCTAGGAAGCGAGCTGTAGACATTGCACAAGTATAGATATGATCTACACCAACGTTTAAACCCATGCGTTGTATTTTTGTCGCAATATCTAAACGAGTACGTTGTGAATTATTTGTTAGAAATAAAAAAGGAATTTCTTTATCAATTAATGAGTTTATTAAATCTGTTGCACCTGGAATGACTTCACCACCTCGGTATATCACTCCATCCATATCAATTAAAAGTCCATAGTCTTTCATGTTTATCTTCTTGTTATATATTAATACTAACACACACCTACATGCATGCAAGAAGTATGCCAAAGGTATATTAGCTAATAAAAATTGTATATAACGTGAATTTATAAGAAAAAAATGTATTAATTAATATATATATATTACACATGTGTAATGTTTGCTTTTGAAGAGTATGTTCGTACCTTTAGACTTTATTTCATTTTCACCTAAGATTTTGTATGGCCTGCTACATTCCTTGATACTCACCTTCCAAGTTAGAATAAACCTCAGCATAATAATCATCGCTTAAAGGAGCATTTTTTGAATCTTCAAATTGGCAAAAGGCAAGATTTTCTACCTCTTATTCATTTCCAATTGTCTTGGCAATATCGATATCTATATCATATTGTTTAATAGTTATTTTTTTTATACTTATTCTCGCCTTAATTAATTAGGTAAAAATATTTCTGTCTAGAATTTCAAAAAGCATAAATGCCCCCCTTTAAACAATTTTATTTGACCTTGAAGAAAGAGCTTATAGCACCTTTTCTATCCTTTCAGTTTATTATCTAATCATCTTTTTTTATAAGATTACTGATCTTTTCATCAATAGAAAATTTACCTGGTCCTGTAAAGAATAGGATGATATAGCCAGTTAAGTACATAAGGGCCATCTCTTTACTTTTTTCACCAGGAGCGGCAAAAAATGGGAGTTCATTTAGCACAATAAAGGCCGCTACTATCATTGTTGCTATTAATTGAGTTAGTGCCAAGCGAGTACCTAAGCCAATCATCAATAAGATTGAACAAATTACTTCTGCAAAAATAGCCAGTGTCAAACTAAGTTGACTTCCAATGCCTAATGGATCTGGGAATTTATCTGTTAAAATACTATATTTTTGAAGTTTCCCCAGTCCGTGTCCAAAGAGCATTAAGCAGCCCAATGAAATTCGCCCAATCAAAAGACCAAGTTCAAAACTTAATTTTTCTACACCAGAATCCATCCAGCTACGGTAACTCTTCATCAATTTCAACATTTAAATTACTCCTCTTTTTTGATATAAAGATTAGACGTTATTATTCATTTTTTTATTTACTTACAAGAAAAAATTTTAATTTTAAATGATATTAGGTAATGAAATAGTAAGATTTTAATCATATAGGGAGTCTTAAATAGCTTGAGTTTATTAATTGATAGCTTCTTTATATGAAATTAGTTAGGCTGTAGACATGAAATTATAATCCTAGGAAATTCTTAAACTGGTGGGATTATGATGATCATTGTTCATATGGATTCGAGTTGTATTTTCTATGCTTAGGCCCTAAATAAATTACTATTTGTCCTACTTGTGCAATACGTATATGCTTGGGAGCTGTTAATACCTTTGAAGTTCACATTATGTTGTTAAATGCCCCAACAATATTAATCAAGTATATTGAAAAAATCTTAATTATTGCGGTGTTTATAATCTAAAAATTCCGCAGTAATGAAAATAATCTTAGTATAAATATACTTTTTTTTAAACAGTTAATGGAGTATACGAAAAAAAAACAAAAAAATGACTTTTCGTATTATAAATAGAGTTAGAGCGCGGATAGATTATGCATTAGACTAATGAAAAATTTATTATATTGATTTTGCGTAGATGTGTTAAATTTCTTCAACCCAAAGCCGAGTTAATTTTAATGAAAGAAAACAAAGAAAGTTTGGATCGTATTTTCGTATGTAAGGCTTGTGGTATCTCATCTTGTGAGCCTGTTAAACCATGCACCACGAATGGGTGGTGCCATTGCGTCGAGCTCACTAAAGAGGCCTATCAAGGTTTTGTTAGCAGTTGGCAAAATAAATCAAAACAAGAAGAGCCAGGCAAACCTTTTGAAACACCAACAGACGGAGTATTATTTGACAGTGATAAACTGCATGCAATAGATGAGTCCGAAATGACTCCCACCGCTCCAATCCCTATAGATTTTGATCAAATTCCCAATATTCATCAAGAAGCAATACGTGTTTTGAATCGAGAGTCAACAGCCTATGCTTATAATTGCTTTTCACGATATCATTTCCTAACAGGTGATGACGGCTGGGGAAATATGCCCTTTTGTTCGGGCGTATACCGAGAAGTAGAGTCTGTGTATCTTGGAGATGAAAAAATCAAGAAATGGTTATATCAACGAGGAATCCCCTTTGATGAAGAGGTCATCTTTTTACCTGTGTTTGGATTTCAGCATGCTATTCATACTTCATGGAAGATGATCACAAAGTATCCAAATGGATTTTTTTACAGAGATAATGCCGTTGTCATTGGAAAGACTATGTCTTGGTGTTTATTTTTTCATCATGATGGAAAGATCACTGTTGCAAAAGATCCTGATCAACAACTTTATACTGCACATTTATAAAACCATATCTTAAATACAAATACTTACTTGGTTTAGGTCAACTGTAAAGGGATAAATGAAAAAAACCGTAAGTTTTGCAACTTACGGCTTTAAAGATGGTACCGGGTCTCGGATTCGAACCGAGGACCTTTGGATTATGATTCCACTGCTCTAACCAACTGAGCTAACCCGGCGAAAATTATTTACGTAGACCTAATTTTTTAATGATCTTCGTGTATTCGTCATGACTTTCACTATTTAAATAACGTAAAAGCTTACGACGACGGTTTACCATGCGGATCAAACCACGCATTGTGTGTTTGTCTTTAGGATTTGCACTCATGTGTGCAGTTAAACCCTTAATGCGCTCTGTTAAGATCGCAATCTGTACTTGAGATGAACCTACGTCACCTTCTTTAACAGCGAATTCTTTGATTAATTCAGCTTTTTTTGCTTTATCCATCAGTTTTTCCTCACTTAGTTGGGAATTTCTTTCACTTTCCTACGAGCTTTCACTAATAAGAAGTATTCGGACTTCCGAATAGCACGGGCAGAAACAATAACTTCATAATTTTAAAGATCAAGCGCTTTATTTAAAAATATCCACAAGAAATAGGTGAAAGCAAGTAGAGTAAATCTTTATATAGATTACTAAACGATATTCGAATTCTCGTTTACATGAGCTATATAAATGTAAAAAAAGTTACAATTTAGTAACAGTTTAGATTTGTTTCAAACATAATTAACGAAGATTTTTACTAATTATTTTAAAGTATTATATGTTGTTATATGATTTGTAAGTCATTCAATTATAATGCATTAAGTGCTTTTAAAACCTTGCCTTATTACATAAATGTAGTTTTTCTTTTGCAGCTGGTGGATTTAGCTACTTAAAAGAACCAAAGTTGTATATATTTGTGGTTCATTGAACATATATTTATTTCTTTTTTGTTATGTAAAGTGTTCTATGTAAGTAGTTTGCTGTTTTGGGTTTTTGTTTGGCAAGGTGTCTGCTATGTTTGTTTCGTGCTCTTGGCGTCGCGGCTTTGAGCATAACATTGGTTTATACATATTCTTTTTTGGGTATAGAAAGGATAGACGATAATAACTTCGTCGTTGTATGACTGGTGTGGGAACGTGTGTAAGTAAAAACACACAATTTTTAATAACCAAAATTACAAGGTAAATATATGAAAACTAAGATGGCTTACATATGGAAACTTATGGTCATTACTCTATTGACTGTTGGTTTTAACGGATACGTACAAGCTGATGATGTAACACTAAAATCTGTTGCTCAAGAATATGATGCGGAAGCATTAAAAGCAGATGGCGCTGTATACGGAACAGTAACTTATACTTATAGTGATGACACTACTGAAACAATCGATGCTGAATTCAGCACTGATGATGCTGGTGCAATTTCTTTTGCTGAAATTACTCCAGGAATATTCACTGCTAATAATGTGTGGATGATGCTTGCAACTGCACTTGTATTTATAATGCACTTGGGATTTGCTTCTCTAGAGGCTGGTCTTACTCGCGCTAAAAATACAGTAAATATTTTATTCAAAAATACTGCAATTCCTGCAATTGGTCTTCTGACTTATTGGATTTGTGGTTTTAACATAGCTTACCCAGGTGATTTTAACGGTTATTTTGGCTTTGCAGGTTTTGGTTTAGAGTCTGTTGATTCTGCTGATAATACTATTGGTTATGCGTCAGCTGGTTATACTTACTGGACTGATTTCCTATTCCAAGGTATGTTTGCTGCAACTGCTGCAACTATCGTTTCTGGTGCTGTAGCGGGTCGCGTTAAGCTTGGTACATTCTTAATATTCTCTACAATTTATGTTGCTTTATGCTACCCAATCGTGGTTAGCTGGCAGTGGGGTGGTGGATTCCTGTCTGAGGGTGGTTTCTACGATTTTGCTGGTTCTACTTTAGTTCACTCTGTGGGTGGATGGGGTGCATTAGTTTGTGCGATCATTCTTGGTGCTCGTAAAGGCAAATATGTTGATGGTAAAAGCAAAGCAATTCCTGGTCACAGCTTACCTTTAGCAACGATTGGTGTATTCCTGCTATGGTTAGGTTGGTTCGGATTCAATGGTGGATCTGTTCTATCTGCTGACCCTGCTGCAACTTCTTATGTTATTACTACAACTTCTTTAGCTGCTGCTGCAGGTATTATTACTGCAATGTTCACTAGCTGGATTGTACAAAAACATCCTGACTTAACAATGATTCTTAATGGATGTCTTGCTGGTCTTGTTGGTATCACTGCAGGTCCAGATGTTGTTACAGTAATGGAAGCGGTTATTATTGGTGGTATTTCTGGTATTATCGTTGTATTCTCTGTACTATTTATCGATCAAGTCCTAAAAGTTGACGATCCTGTAGGTGCAATTTCTGTTCACTTAGTATGCGGTATCTGGGGTACATTAGCAACTGGTATCTTCGGTGATCCAGAAGTAGTTTCTTTAGGTGCTCAAGTTAAAGGTATCATCGCTACTGCTGTATTCTGCGTACCTTTCGCTGGTATCCTTTTCTTCTTACTTAAAGTTACACTTGGTGTACGTGTAGAGGATGAAGAAGAAGTTCGTGGTCTTGACATCTCTGAGCATGGTCAAGAAGCTTACGGTGGTTTCCAAATCTTTAGCAACCAGTAAGTTATGTTGGGGCTTCCTAAGGAAGCCTCTACGAATCACCTAAAGGATTATAAGAAAGGTTTTAATACAATGAAATTAATCATCGCATACATTCAGCCTCAAAAACTTAATGACGTTAAACAGGCTTTATATGAAAAAGATATCTTCAAGCTGTCTGTAACTAATGCACTTGGTTGTGGACAGCAAAAAGGCTACCACGAAAATTACCGTGGTGCTGATGTTGAAGTAAATCTACTTAAAAAAGTACGTGTGGAAATTGCTGTAAATGAAGAGTACTTTCAAACTACTATTGACACTGTTATCGAGGCTGCACGCACTGGCAACATCGGTGATGGTAAGATCTTTGTTCTTCCAATGGAAGAGTGCTACCGCATTCGTACTGGTGAAACTGGTAACGACGCGATTGGCTAAACCCATTGGGGAATAAAAACTCAGCGCTGAGAACAAAAAGCTGAGTCACACTTTCCCACACACGCGAGCAACCCTTAAATTTTTAATTTAGGGGTTGTTTTTTTGTGGCCGTTCATTGAAAGTTATCATTTCTCTTGAATAATCTCAAGAGAAATTTTTTTATGAAGTCTTTGAATGTTTTTATTGGCGCAAGCATTGATCTTTGCAGTTTTCCGCTCAGATCATGACCATAGCGGCCATGATCATGGTGATTTTGAGGGTGAACGTAATAGGGTTGTGAAGGAGCAGTTTGATCTAAATTGAATGGCAACTTTGTATTACTCCCATGGTGAATTTAATAGCCACTTTGTGGTTTATCTGGTTGATAAAATGACTGGGCAGGAAATTTAATTTGATTAAGCACCCAAATTACAAGTACGTGCATACAAACGTAATTTTGAATATACAATGGTCACGAAAGTTAACATTCACTATAAGTTTACTCATATGACCTTGAAGATGTACCCTAAAGTTAGGGGTGATTCTAAATTAAATGCGCAGGCTTTTTCATTTAAGGCAAAACCTCACGAGCGTGAATAAGTATACAAATTAAGCAAATCAAAAAAGGTGCTTCTTTATAGAAGCACCTTTTTTGTATCCATCAACATCCGGAAATAATATCTGAATAAATTATTTCCCGTTAAAGTTTCATTGAATATATCTACAGGTCACTGTTTACGCGATTTATGGCATTTTTTACAAGAACTTCTCCGTGACGAAATGTTTGTACACTGCCATCAAACATAGTACCGTTTATCGAATCATTAGAGTGGCGATAGTCGGTTCCGCCGCGTAAATCATTGCGATCTTCTTGTGAAATTGGAAATTGAAGACCGTTTGCAGTGTGTGTGATTATATCATCTGGGTCTGCCCAAGTCCCAAGGGTGTTAGGTTGCCACCAAATACCACCGGGTTGTTGAATAATCCATTCACCTGGACCTGAATTTCCCATGGTTCCATTAGCGTCCTGAGCCGTATCTCGGATACTTATTAAGTCACTCGGACGGATGATAGTTGTTAGTTTGGTCCATTGTGGAGTTGAAGTTAACCAAGGATGGGTCGGATTGTCTGTTACTCGAATACTTCTCCAAGGGGCAAAAAATGAGGTATCTCCTTGTACATTTGGATAATATCCATGTGGGAAACCATCAGTGGCTTTATCATTTAAGGTTCCTGATGGGCATGCGTAAAGTTTATGTTTTCGTGCACCATTTGGGCCACCTCCCCAATCGCCATCTGGATTGATATATTGACCTAAATTTTTGGGTTGATACCATTCATTCCAGTTATAGCGGTCACTATTGTCAGGAATTTCTGGATCAATGGTATAAGTACCTACATAAGCAAAACTTGCTGAAGGAATATTACCGTCATAGTCATTTACCCGTAAAATCATTGCAACCCCAAGTTGCTTTAAGTTACTTTTGCATGAAACATCATTGGCTTTTTTCTTAGCCTCTTGTATAGCAGGTAAAAGAATCGATACTAACACACCAATAATGGCAACGATTACTAACAATTCAATTAAAGTAAAGCGATTTTTACTGTTCATATCTTTTCAAAATTTGGCTGGTTGAAGCAATTCCATATGCTATAAGATTTCTCGTGGTATCTATATGTTTTAGTATTTTACTTGCATGTTTTCAAGAGTAAGCTTATAAAAAACGAGTCGTGAAGTTAAAGAGAATTTTATTCACTAGAAAAGCGATTTAGAGCATTTTTATGTAGGATTTCACCATTTTTGAATTTTTGTACGCTACCATCGAATAAGGCCGCGTTTACTGAATCTTGTGAATGGCGATAGTCAGTTCCACCTCGTTGAGAAGGGAGCTCTCCCTGAGCAGCAGGCCATTGAAGTCCTTCTGAATTTGAAGTCACGATTGCGTTTGGGTCTGATCCAGAATTAATTTGTGGACCGGGCCCCCAAAAATTCAACGCTGTCCATACGATCCAACCACCTGATCCAGAACCTGCAACATGTCCATTAGTGCCTTGAGCACAGTCACGAATACTAATCAAGTCACTCGGGCGAATGATTTTNGTTAACTTGGTCCATGTTGCTTGGGTTCTCTCTCTATTGTTGGTTGGTGTTTCAACAACTTTAACCCTTGCCCATGGTGCTAAGCCAGTAACATCCTCTTTTACGTTCACATAATAACCATGGGCAAACTCATCAGAAGCCTGATCATTTAGTGAGCCTGATGGACAAACATAGAGTTTATGTTTTCTAGCTCCATTTGGCCCACCTCCCCAATCGCCATCTGGCCTGATATATTGACCTAAATTCCTTGGTTGATACCAAGCACTCCACTTATATTGTTCAGTCAGAATATTAGGAATATCTGGATGTATTTGAACAGCACCGCTTCCATAGCTAAAACTTGAAGCAGGTAGATTACCATCATAGTCACTAACACGCATAAATTTTGCAGCGACCAGTTGTTTTAGATTACTTTTGCAAAGGGCATCATTGGCTTTTCTTTTTGCATCTTGTAAAGCAGGTAACAATATTGAAATTAATACGCCAATAATGGCAATAACAACTAAAATCTCAATTAATGTAAAATGGACTTTCTTGTTCATACGTCTCCAGCAATGGGTGCAAAGGTGCAAATAAATTTTTAGATCTCTCGTGATATCATAGGTTTTAAAATAGTGATTTTCAAGGTCAAGCTCGTGTTTTTTTTGACGAACTCGTCCAACTGACAAGTTCGATAAGGTATTTAAACGGAAATCGGGATTAATCCTATGGATTCGTAATTTTACTTAATTTAACGTAATTTTTGCTTGTTAAGCTTATCGTGGTATAGTGATATCTTGATGATATCATGAATGAAGGAGAGAAAACATTGTCTGATCAAGCAAAAGCAACGCGTTTAATTGATGTTGCGAAAGAGGTAGGGATGTCTCGTGCTGCGGTTGCTCGTGTTTTATTGGGTACTGGTGCAGGCCGAGTACGTGTGAGTGAAGCGTCTTCAAAAAAGATTCGTGAAGCTGCTAAACGTTTGAATTATGAACCGAATGAGGCTGCACGACAACTTAAAGGTAAGGGGCGGAAGACTCTTGCAGTGGTTATTTTAGATAATGCGCCACCGGTGGTTTTTGACCGAATCTGTGCCATGGAAAAACGTGCTTGGGAAAAAGGCTACGAGATTATTTTATGCCGTTTTCCATATCAAACGGAAGATTTTATTACACGTTTAAGTAATCGAAAATTTGATGGTTTGATTGTCATGGATAGAATCTCTAAAGCGCAAACCTTAGAGAAATCGAATCATGAATTCGAGGGAATCCCAACCGTTTTTCACAGTTATGCAGTCGCTACCGATGATGACTATGGTGTGATACCTGACGTTTATGAAGGAACAAGAATTGCGGCTCAACATCTTGCTGACATTGGACGTAAACGTATCGCATTAGTTTCCCTAGGTATGGTAAATCGTATTAAGGCATGGCGAGATAGCATGATTGCCAACAACTTACCTGCAGATGAGTCCTTGTGTTTAAGCGTTCTTTATTATAGGCATCGACTTAATGAGCAAATTGCTGAAAAAATTATAAAGGAGTTTGTTATTAATCAAAAGGTAGATGCATTACTTGTAGAAAATGATTATTGGGCTGCGAGAATTTTACAATGCCTAAAAAGTCATGATATTCGAGTGCCAGAAGATGTGGCTATCGTGGGATATAACAACTTAGACTTTAGCGAATTTTTAGTACCTGCTTTGACTACTATAGATGAGGATAATGAAGCCTTAGGAACTGCTCTAGTAGATCAACTACTTCTATTAATTGAAGGAAATAAAGTCGAAAATAGACAAATCAAAATCCAACCAAAGCTTATTATTCGTAAATCCACATCATAAAACGATACCTAATTTAAATAGATTACACAGCTTAGATCTTGACAAAATGATGTCTCGAGATATCTTCTTGANTGTCAAAAAATTAATCTAAGGAGACTCAATGAAACTTTTAAGTGGACTTTGTGCATTCGGCTTAAGCTTTGCAGCTTTAGCGACGGATATAGTTGGTATTCACAATGTGAGTGAATATAGCAAGCGTGTGAACAAGCATTGTGGTTGGGAGTCCCATAGTGATTCTCAGAGTTATGCTTGGACTCCACCGGGGCGTGATAAGCCTAGTGCCTTAGTTGAGGTCGATATGGATGACAAGATTGAAGGTAAAATGTCTTACCGTTTTACCATGAATGCATCTTGGAGCCGTTGGGTTTTAAATATGAATAAAGGCCGTACGGTTGATTACTCCAAGTTTGATCGATTAGTATTTTATGTGAAGTCTGAAGAAGCCCAACTATGGGATGATTTTTATGTTGTTGTTCAAAGCCCTGATGCAAGCTACAAGCGTAAATTAAGTGAGATTGGCTTTATCCCAGATGGTCGATGGCATGCTTGTGTATTACCAATTGCTGATATTAAGGCAGGGGGTGTAAATACTGAATATATTACGAGTCTTATCCAAATTGGTTGGGGCGGTGGAGTTAATGGTGGGCACACGTTCAACCTCGACAATGTGCACTTGCAGAAAGGTCCTTTACTGGTGATTTCTTTACCAGATCAAAAACCAACGAACAAGTTAGCTATTAAACGTTTAGGTAAAAATCCCTTTCACGATATGAGTGGTTATGAGCTGGTTTGGGCAGATGAGTTTAATGGTTCTGGTCCACCAAATGAAAAGTATTGGAATTTTGAAGAAGGTTTTGCGCGTAACCGTGAAATTCAATGGTACCAAAAAGATAATGCTTACCAAAAAGATGGTTTGCTTGTGTTTGAAGGGCGCAAAGAGAAAAAGCCAAATCCTACATATAAAGCGGGAAGTAAAGATTGGCGTACCAACCGTGAATTTATTGAATATACTTCTGCCTCCATTACCACAAAAGGGAAAGTTGATTGGAAGTATGGCCGTTTTGAAATTCGTGCCAAAGTGGATACTCGTTCTGGAATGTGGCCAGCTATTTGGACCATTGGTGTAGAAGGTGAGTGGCCAAGTAATGGTGAAATTGATATCATGGAATACTATACGGGCAAAATTATGGCGAATGCGGCATGGGGAACTAAAGTCCGTTGGCGTGCAAACTGGGATTCTCATGCAACTCGCCTAGAACAATTGGGTGGAGAAAAATGGGCAGACGAGTTTCATATTTGGCGTATGGATTGGACCGAAGACTATATTCGTCTTTATGTCGATGACATCTTACTAAATGAAACACTGTTGAAGGATACCATTAATCCAACGGACTTAGGTCCTAAGAACCCATTTCAGCAAGCACACTTTTTCTTGTTGAACCTAGCCATTGGTGGTGACTTGGGTGGTGACCCAGAACAGGCAGAATGGCCTGGATATTACTTGGTAGATTATGTACGTGTCTATCAAAAGAAAAAATAAGATTTAGCATCCAACAAACACATAAAGCCTCGGTTCCCCCGAGGCTTTTTTTATGCTCATGAGTTGGTGTTGGGCAGGCACCCCATCAGGTCTATATTTTAAATATGAAGGAAGATCCTGTTTTATTTTAAAGCAGATGCTAATAAATAAACAGTTTTATCTATATTTGATGAGTCTTTTTGTAGGTAAAGTAAAGAAAATTTATAATGTTAGAGAACTAATAAACCTAAAAAAAGCCCGGCTAAATGACTTCAGCCGGGCTTCTCTTTTTTTTTTAGAAAACGATTAAACCATCTTTCATCATTAAGGAGCCTTCCTTTGCTACCACTAACTTGATGATTCTCTTTTTATTTTGATCATAATGAAAAATAAAACTTGCTTTGAGACATGCATTATCTGCTTTAAAGTAGCCCTTTGCAATATGCTTTTGGTTGGTTGCAACAATATTGATAGATTTTTCATCAATATCTTCTTTGCGAATAAAGGTACCATATGTAATCAGGTAGTTGGATAATAGGTCAGAGCGCTCTTTAGGTGTTTTTCCTTTGAATACGATATCGTATTCCGCACCTGGGTTACCTCTATCGACTTCAAAAACAAAGTATGTGAAAGTATTTTTGCCAACGATATCCGCGACTCGTTCTAGTTTTTCCTCGCCAGTGTAGGATCCTAAACGTTTGAATTTTGGAATTAAACTTTCCGGATCCTTTTCAGAAGAGATTGCTACTTCCAAAGGAAGCTTTTGTTCTTTTTCTGAATCTTTACTGGGGCTTCCAATACAACCTGTAAATAATATTGCAGTTGCCATTAATGCACTGCCTATAAAACGCTTTAACATAATATTCCCTTGTGGATTCAATAAGTTTATGACTGATTCGTTGCTGTCATCCATTTACCCTCAATATACTACACATTTCTTTAAAGAAAAACCTTCTTGACTGCTTCCTATATAAAGAAAAAGTACCCAAGCTAAAAAGCTAGGTTTATAAAGATACTTAAACTGTAAATATTTACTTTTTGTAGGCTTTCTTCAACTTATCATTTACCATATTCATCCAATGCTATTTATAAGATTTTACATTACTCACTCATATATCAAATAAGAAGCTTTCAAAGTCGTTTTAAAATTCATTTGAAGAAATACGACAATACTATTTAGGTATAACTTTGGTTTTGTGGAATAAAACTACAAAAATTAAATAGATTAACTTTTATTCACCTGTTTAAGGTTTAAATTGATTCTAACAATTAACTTTATAAAGACTTAATAACTTTTTAATAATAGAGGATCAATGATGTTATTGAAGAAAAAGATTTTGATGGGTGCAATGGCATTTTTAGTTGGTGTGAATACTTCAGTATTTGCTGTTGATAAAGTAAAGGTGACCCAATCCATTGCTTCGGCAAACGAATTTTTAATAAAGACTCAAAACCCAGATGGTTCTTGGGGGGAGTTTCCACATCCAGCGATCGCTGCACTTTGTGCAATTTCATTGCATAAATCTCCTGGTATTGATGAATCCAAAAGCAAAGCAGCAGTTGATAAAGCTTTAGATTATGTCTTGCAATACCGACAACCAGATGGTGCAATTTTCCCAAAGGCTAAGCATGAAGAAAATAAGCGTTCCAGTGCGTATTACCCTAATTATACGACCTCAACCGCTCTTTTAGCGTTGGCAACAGTAAATCGTGCTCAAGATTTAGATGCAATTAAAGGTGCCCGTGCTTTCATTAAGGCGAATCAGTTTAATGATCCAGCTAAGGTTGATTTTGGTGGTATGGGCTATGGAAAGACAGGTCGAGCTGACTTATCTAACAGTTCCTGGGCTGCTGAGGCCTTATTAGTTTCTGAATTTGTAGATGCTGGAAATGAGAAAAGTGAAGCTTCAGACAAGAAAATGTGGGCAGACTTAGCAACATTTTTGACGAAATGTCAGAATTTGCCTGAGACAAATACAGAAGATTATGTAAGTAAAGAAGCTAAAGAACGTGGTGGTTTCTTTTATCGTCCAAATGAGAGTAAGGCGGGTGAAGAAAGTGAAGGAGCTCAAACCAAGCTCTTAAGTTCTGGTAGTATGACCTATGCAGGTCTAAAAAGTATGTTATACGCAAAAGTTGATAAAGATGACATTCGGGTAAAAGCTGCAATGGAGTATTCTTTAACAAATTACACCTTAGATGAGAATCCAGGTATGGGCCAACAGGGGCTGTATTACTATTTGATGGTAATGACCAAGAGTTTTGAAGCCTATAATGAGGATGAACTTACACTAAAAGATGGTAAAAAAGTTATTTGGCGAGATGAAGTTTCAGAGAAAATCATATCACTTCAGCGTGAAGATGGTCGTTTTGAGAATGACAATGCCCGCTTTATGGAAACATTACCATTTCTAGTAACACCTTATTCTGTCATTTCATTACGTAAGGTTATTAAAGAATAAATACTTTTTTCTTACTAGTAAGCCCTTGAGGAAATTCTCATGGGCTTTTTTATTTTTATTATTACTTTTTAGATGAAGGTCTAAATCATAGCTTCTGCTTGTATAGCATTATTACTATAAAAGTTGTGTTCATCGATCATGATAGATAGGCCTAATTCCTACGGGTGATTGTTGATCGTTACTTCATAAATACCATACTTCTAATCAATTAATTTAAGCATTTCTTTGCCAATCAAACTAGAACTATAATCAAAATTACATTTTTACCAAAAATGAGTAGTTAGCTTTTTACATACTTTTGGAGTTGTGTTTTAGCTGTAGTTTTGTTTAGTATATTATTCTCTGCCTTTAAAATCATTTTGATAATAAATCTCTAGGAAAATAACCTTTTTCTAATTTTAAATTCAATTATCTCTTTGTTGTATCCAAAAGAACTTAGTCAATACCTGCAACGATTTTCAAATCCTTTCGTCTCTGTGGTTGTTAAAAAAAATAAACCATAATTTGAAAGGTTTTTAATTATGACTTCAGATCAAACAAATTTAGCAGAAGCAGCACGTGGTTGGACTGATGTGGTTAGCGAATGGTTAACTGATCATGTATCCTCTTGGTTATCTTTTGCATCAGATTGGGCGTCACCAGAAGTTTTTGATGGCTTAACCCAGGCATTGGCAACATTCATCTTCATTTTTACTGAATTAATGATTCTTTTTGTAATTATTAGCTTTGTGATTGGCGTTGTGCAGCAATACATACCACCTGAAAGAATACAGAAATATTTAAGTGGTAAACGAAGTTATGCATTAGCTGCAATCTTAGGTGCAATTACACCTTTCTGCTCCTGTTCGACAATTCCATTCCTAAAAGGCCTGATACGAGCAAAAGCAGGCTTTGGAGGCATTATTGTATTCCTATTAGCGAGTCCATTATTGAATCCCGTGATTATTGGATTATTTGTTATGGCGTTTGGTTGGAAAGTTGCACTATACTACTTTGTTATGGCTTTTGTTGTTTCTGTTATCGCAGGTGTGATTTTAGAAAAATTGGGTTTTGAAAAGTATATCCGGCCAATTCACAGTACTCCAAATGAAATTAGCAGTTGTGCTGTCACGCCAGTAGAAACTAGTTGTTGTTCTAGCAAGCCAATAGAAACCAGCAGTTGTGCTGTCACGCCAGTAGAAACTAGTTGTTGTTCTAGCAAGCCAATAGAAACTAGCAGTTGTGCTGTCACACCAGTAGAAACTAGTTGTTGTATTACATTAAATGTTAGTGGTCATGTAATGCCCACGAAAGCGCAAGCTGCTTGGCATCAAACAAAACTGGATCTAAAACAAGCATTCCCGTATATTGTTTTAGGCGTTTTAATTGGATCTATAATTTACGGTTTTTTGCCAACAGACTTAATTACAAAGTATGCGGGTAGTGATAATATCTTTGCTGTTCCAGTTTCGGCAGTAATCGGAATACCATTATATCTTCGTGCCGAAGCCGTAATCCCAATTAGCTTGGGACTTGTCAAAAAAGGTATGGGACTAGGAGCGGTAATGGCTTTAATAATCGGTTCTGCCGGTGCCAGCATAACAGAATTAATTCTGTTACGCTCACTGTTTAAAAAGCAGTTGATTATTGCATTCTTAGGAACCGTCCTTGGAATGGCAATTTTAGCAGGATACTTCATACCTATCTTTTTCTGAGGTTCATGAGGACTAAGATCTATGAAAAGAACGATCCTCGCCTAATAAATAAAATGTTAGGCGAGTATTTTTATTTAAAAAAACAATCTAGGGTGAGGGAGCACTCAAGTCTCAAAATCGAGATGTAAGATGAACAATAAAGACCAACATCACACAGATATTGCTAAAGCTTTAAAGGTTTTACCTATGCTGTAGCGAAACTTGCTAGTAAAGATACTAAAAGTATAAAAGTATCATAACAGCTTCAACATTCGTATTAATAAAAACAACAAATTTTGTGAGAAATCTTTTCGTATGTCGAATTTCTTATGAGCAAAGCGTGGGGAAATACCCATTTACCTAATTTGCTACCATATTAACTTCATAAAATCAGGAAAGAAATCGTACTATGAACACCACATGCTCATTAAATCGAATACGTGACTACTCCCCATTATTATGAAGTCTGTGGATTAGTTCAGTGGTTGAACAGCATTGATACAAGCCGTTTTTCATGAGTACAAATACTGTCATCCCAACCAAATATTTTCCGATTCTCTAGAACTTATAAAACCCAGCAACCTGAACTTCAGCTACGTTCTTCTGAATACTCTAATTAGAAGGCTGTAGTTTATTAAAGGAGTATAACTGATGGCTTTTAATAAAGCAATACTGGAAGAAATACTTGAAGTAATTAATCAAGGCAATGTAGACAAAAGTAAAGAATATATAAATCAAATTCAGCGAATACTTGTTGAAAACCCGGAGCTAAGAAGTGTTTTGGGGCCCTATATTGGGAGACTGAAACGAGTCGAAAAAGTAATACCTTTTGAGTTGTCTTGGTGTTCATTGAAGGCAGGTAGAATCTGCATTGGGCATCGGCCTAAAGTAAAAGAAATAAATAGTATGAAATCTGCTGGCGTGACACATATACTGACACTTCTTTCTGAAAAAGAGGGCGCACTACAAATCCAGAAAGCGACAAAGAAAGCAGAGATAGGTTGGATGTGGCTTCCACTTCCAAATGCTAAAGTGCCTGATGCTAATTTAGATCACCAAATAGAAACAGTTTTTAAAAACTGTAAGGAGGTTTTTTCTGATGAGGGAAGTATCTATATCCACTGTTCAGCAGGCATTCATAGAACAGGTATGATCACCAATGCATTGTTGCGATTCCTAGGGTATTCCCAACCTGAAGCAGGCAGAATGCTTACTTCAATGAGGCAGATTACGCACAATCAAGTAGGGGAAGAAAGGCTTAATTATGGAGGGAAGTGGGCAAAATGAAATAAGAAAATCATTTGTAATTCAAAGCCACAAATTATCATATAATTCAGGATATTCGATTAGCTGAAAAGCTTTGGATAGAAGAAATGAATAAGTAATAACAGGTTCCTAATCAAAAATTATCAGATAGTATAAAGTTTTCAGTCCATAAAGGTCATATATGATAGCAGAAGGCCTATGAAAGGATTCTGCTATCACTTATCATGAATTTTTTAAAGATTCGAAATTTATAAAAACGTAGGACAAATTTCACTATATACTGAACTAATAACCTGAATTCGTATACGGTTTTTTCAGCTGATAAGCGAACTTAGCTATTTCTATTCAAATGTAAATGAACTAGGAAGACTTGGAGTAGTCAAGAGCTGTAGAAAGCTCTTGAAGAGTAACGAGCAATAGGCCATAGGAGTAAAACTAGACTAAGCCATACACAGTTAGAGCCCGTTCCTACTGCAACCCAAAAGGCTTGCATAAAAATAACATTGCGGATCATTTGACCAATAAGGCTTGGAACTTTTTTGGGGGTTTCTAGATTCCACATTTTTAGTAGGATATAGGCCATATTTAATATCAAAAAGACTAGTACAATCCAAACTCCATAGCAGCCCTCTCCACTTAGTCGATTTGCTCCACTAAAAAGTATGGCGCCGAGTGTGGCAAACCAAGTTAGTAGCATCCACTTTGCGGGTATTTTGCTTGTCTCGTAGAAGGCAATTGCTGTAACTAAAGCAATATAAATGAAATAAACTAACATGATAAAGTAAAGCTGTTCACTTGGAATACCCAAAGCTAGAGCACCAAACCAGACATTACTTGCACGACAAATACCCATAGCAATAGAAGAAAGAAAAAATTGCTTTTTAGCAAATAAATTATAGGACCAAACTGCAGCAATTAAAACAATGTAAGCTATTAACGCATTAGGAAATAGTAGAATTGTAAGAATAAGGCCACTAAAGGTTCCAAAGCGAGCAAAATTTAAGGCTGAACTTTCACGAATTGCTCCAGAAGGAATTGGCCGGTTAGGCCGCTCTGAAGCATCTTCAAAACGGTCTGCCCAATCATTTAGTGCCATACCCACACAATATGTGAGTAAGCTTATTAGTATCGCAGAAATAATTTTAATTGGCTCTTTAAAAGGGATTAATCCCCCAACAATAGCTATACCGGCTAAAATATCTCCTGGAATACTAAACAGATTTGGAAAGCGAAAAAGGGTTAACCACCTAACGAGAAATGATTGATCACGGCTCATAATACTCCTAAAATTTATTCAACTATTCTATAACACATAGAGATGCCTTACAGAAAAACAAAATATGAAAAATTTGAATTTCAATAAAAACGGGAAAATTACCTTTAATTTTACAACCGATATTTTTTATCTCTACAGTTGAGCGTTATTTAAGCTGCTGATAACACGTTAGTATAAGAGATATATCATTGACGCAGCTTTCACAAATGCAATAAATTCATGACATATTTTTGGGCTCAAATGCTGGAGATATTGAGTGAGTTAAAGATTTATACTGCGTTCGTACGTATTAGGAGTTTTTTAGAGAAATCAACAATCAGTTTAAACATGTTTTCAGATTAGAAAAGTAAAGGGAAAGTTCAGTAATATTTATATGAGAAAAGTCTTTTCTTTCTTTATATTATTATTCACAAAGACCATGTATACACAAGAACCTATCCAAGAGGCGACTTAAGATTATGAAATCTTTACTAACTCCATAGATGGTATAAAAATAGTACCTGAAGGCATATTGATCTATAACAAAATCAATGGAACTTGTATTGCAATTCTATGAAAATAAAAGCTAGTGAAGTTTAACGGGCTTTATTATTCTTTTGTGGTAACTTCTTCTTTGATGATTCGTTGAATTGCATTCCAACTACACTCCATTTGGTCTCCTTCAACTTGGAAACCAGCAAAGCGATCATAATTTTCTGTGAATAATATTTTAAGTTGACCACTTCCCATTGCATCTTGCCAAATGCAGTTGAGAACATGTGAGCTTTCCCAAGTAAAGCCGCTTAATTGACCAATGCTGTAATCATCACCACTATCTTTGACGGCATAGGTTGCACCTAATATACCATCTTCACATAATTGGAATTTAGCAAATACAACGCTCACCATGCCTTCTTTTAAAACTTGGCCATGAAAAATACCATTTAAGATATTGCTTTGATTAATGGTTAAATTTGCTTTCTCTTCTTCCAAATAAGTTTGTTTACTTAAGCGTACCAAAACACCTTTTGTATCATCTTCTTCAGGTAAATACTGGTTACCAGAAGTGATTGAAAAACTTATTAAAACTATAAGAGTAAGCGTGTGTTTGACTAAAGACATATGATATGCTCCTCTCTAAATCTTCTAAATAATTAGAGGAAGGAACTGTATGTGTGGGCAACCATAAAAACCAAGCGCATAAGTTACTTACCTGTGTAAGGCACTAATTATAGTAGGCGCAGATTTTTTGAGCCGTCAATAGGTAAGTATTGAAGTGGCTTATTTATTACCTTTCTTAGCCTGAAAAGATTTTATTTTTCTTTGTAGATAAGTGCACGTTGAATGCCATTCCATTTGGAGTCTGAAGTATTTCCTACACTGCCTTTTTGGCCAGTAAAGCGATCATAATCTTGGGTGAAATGTATCGTTAAATCACCTAGTCCAGAATAGTCTGTCCAAATACAACTTAGTTTGTGTGGATTTACCCAAGTGAAATTATCAAGCTCTCCTAATTCAAACTCTATAGATTTACTTTTCATTGCATAGGTGCCAATCAATCGTCCTTGATCTGTTAAATTAAACTTGGTAAATATGTGAACAGTCTCTCCTTTTAAATGGATTTGTCCTTTGTAGATTCCATTTATGATATGTTGCTGTTTTATACCAAGTTCACTATTTGAATTTTGATCATGGTTGTTTGAATTAGGTAAAAAGCTTTTGGGCTTATTATTCTTTATTTGAAGACCTGCAATTAAGAAGACGCTAGCAGTTATCAATGTTGATGTTAATAACTTTTTCATAGTTTACTCCCTTAATTTAATGTATTTTAGCCAACAAATTGAATTGAATAATGTTTATTGATAAGGTATTTACCTTGAGCAATTGTATAATGACTATCTAGATTTGGCTAACCATATTTACCATGTATTAGGAAATCCTTACCATAATTAATTTTATGGTCAGAACTGATGGTATGTCAATAGAGAGAGAAGGAATTCTATGAAGATCTTAGAAATATATTAACTGATTTGCAATTGGTTTAAGAGAAGTTTTAGCTGGTTAATTGGTAAGCCTACAATATTATAGTACTCCCCTTCATAGCGGTCGACAACCAGTTCCCCATGCTCTTGAATGGCATAAGCTCCCGCTTTGTCCAAAGGATTTATCCGCTTATGATATTCAATAATTTCTTCATTTGATAATTTTTTAAAATAAACTGTAGATTTTTCTACAAAAGAGAAATTTTGATTCGTTTCAAGCTTTTTGAGACAAACTCCTGTAAAAACATGGTGACATTTTCCAGACAAGTTTTTTAGCATCTTAAATGCCTTAGTAAGGTTTTCAGGTTTACCCAATTTTTTGTTATCAGGTAATGCAACAATTGTGTCTGAGCCTAATACCCACTCTGCAGGATAATCACTCGATACAACACTAGACTTCTCTATTGCTAGTCGTAATACATATTCAGAAGGGTTCTCATTTGCATAAGGTGTTTCATCTACATTTGCAATAATGACTTTTGGTTGAACGCCTAAAGATTGTAAAATCTGAAGGCGTCTTGATGAGCCAGATGCTAGAATCATCGGCGGTAACGCTTACTTTTTAAACGACGCTTACGCTTTTCAATCTTTTGTTCTTCTTCTGTCTTTTTGGGAATAAAACGCTCTTGGTCAACACGACGGTTTCTTAGCTCTACCTTCACAGGCATCCCTTTGATACCAAAGGCTTCTGTAAAACGTTTTGTTAAGTATTGCAGGTAATTTGCCTGACAGCGTTTACGATCATTCACAAATAATAAGAAGGTTGGTGGAACACTGTTTGTGGAAGTTGAATAGTAGATCTTTAGTTCACCTTTAGTTGACCTTGGTGGTGGCAGACGCATAACTGCATCTTGAACAACACGGTTTACTAAGGAAGTAGAGTAACTAATGTCCATAGAAGCCATGAGCTCAAAAACACGCGGCCAAAGAGTATTTAGGTTGTAACCACTTAATGCACAGGTTGTCATTTTATCAGCCCAAGACATATAACCTAATTGATAATCCACTTCTTGAAATAAATCTTGTTGGCTTTGTTCTTTACCTGCTAAATCCCATTTATTAAAGATCATCAAACAAGCCTTACCACTATCTGCAATTTTACGGCAAATTTTACGATCCATTGCACTAACGGGGACAGTTGCATCCATGATCATCAATACAATATCTGCACGTTTAATGGCATTTTCTGAACGAGACATACTAAAGAAGTCAACCACCGTAGAGACTTTTGTTCCCTTTTTGATTCCTGCTGTATCAATTAATTCTAAAGTTCGCTCTACACCATCGACACTTACTTTCAATGGCACATCAATAGCATCACGTGTTGTTCCAGAAATGTCACTAACCATGACACGCTGTTCTCCTAACAGTTGATTCACAATGGAAGATTTACCCACATTAGGGCGGCCAACAACGGTTACGCGTAGCGGTTTACTCTCATCTGCACCCAATAAATTGGGTGCAAAACCTTCTACCAATTCCTCAAAGAATGAATCAAAACCACGGTTGTGTGTGCAAGATACTGGAAGAGGGTCACCAAAACCAAGTTCTGCAAAATCATAACCTGCAGTCTCTTCTTGCTTAGCACCATCCGCTTTATTAGCTACAAGTAAAAGTTCTTTTCCAGACTCACGCAATAAATTTGAAACCTCACGATCCAATTCCTCAATTCCATCAATTGAATCCACAACAAAAACAACCTTATCTGCACTTTCAATAGCAATATGTAGTTGCTCACGGATCAGCTCATCCCAGTGCGATTCTGTCTTTTTGTCATCTTTGTATATACCAAGTCCACCTGTATCAATTAGCATGAAGCGGCGCTCAAGTTTTTGTGCGATCCCTGCAACACGGTCACGTGTTACCCCACTTTCTTCATGAACAATCGCCTTACGGCGGCCAATAATACGGTTGAAAATCGCTGATTTACCTACATTAGGACGGCCTACAATTGCAACAACTGGTAAGTCTGTACCATCCTTTTCAACCGAAATTTCGCTTTCATATTCTGACATTCTCTAAAATCCTTCTTTCATCTCTTTTTTATCAAGGACTATAGTCACTTGATGGTGGCATGAACCCTCTTTTTCATAACCCGGAATCATTCTTTTTGACTTTCGCAGGGGGAAATGCGCTCTATAGTATTTGTAAATATTTAGTGGCTCTGCCTATTACTTCTGTACACTATACTCGGTTCGGCAGTATACGCAATATCCCCTATCTGACATGCAACACTTAGGAAGAAAAAATGCCAAAAGAAAAACCGGCTAATCCATGGCTTTTAGCTACACGCCCAAAAACTCTGTGTGCTGGGATATGTCCAGTACTCTTAGGAACCGCAATTGCCTATTTGCATGGTTCCTTTCATTTATGGAGCGCAATACTTTGTCTTATAGGCTCAATTTTAATTCAAATTGGGACCAATTTCGCAAATGATTATTATGATTTTGTGAAAGGAGCAGACACAGAAGATCGCCTTGGACCTACACGCGCAACCCAGGCTGGACTTGTAACACCGCAGCAGATGAAACAAGCAACCATATTCATCTTCATTGCGGCCTCTATTTGTGCTTTACTACTTGCTTTACGGGGTGGTTACCCCATGGTAATTTTGTTGTTAGTTTCAATTATAAGTGGGATTGCATATACAGGTGGGCCTTTTCCGCTTGGCTACAATGGATTAGGAGATCTGTTTGCTTTTATTTTCTTTGGGCCTGTTGCAACTGCAGGAACCTATTATGTGCAAAGCTTAAGCCTACCTATAGAGCTTATATGGGCAGGTTTCATTCCTGGTGGCTTCTCAGTTGCTTTAATTAGCATAAATAATATGCGAGATATTCCAACAGATAGTCAGGTTGGAAAACGAACTCTTGCGGTTTTATTAGGTAGGACTTTTGCAAGACTTGAATATACATTAGCTTTATTGATGGCTTTCATACTTCCCTTTTTTCTATGGTTTCAAAATTTACAACAACCGCTATATTTGTCTCTAAGCCTTTTAGCATTATTTCCTATTATATCACCACTTAAAACAGTGTGGGCAAGTGAGGAAGGACCGCCCTTAAATGAAGCTTTAGGTAATACCGGTAAAACCCTATTTATTCATACCATTTTATTATGCCTGATATTGATCTTCAATTAAAAGAAAACGAAGATATCTTCATTGTCTCTGAAGATGGTACCGTAACATATCGTGAATTTGCTATTTTAGTTGCTGCAGCACGTTATCAGCTAAACCGTTTAGGGCAAAAGAGAATTTCATGGGTTTATCAAAATAGAATTGATGATCTCGTTTATTTCTGGGCTGGTTTGACTATGGGGTACACGGTTTCTCCTTTAAGTCCACGTCTAGATCCTATGACTACTCTTATACAGCCAATGGAACTGGGAAGTACTTTTTTTCCTGAGCTACCCGATCTAGAATATGACTCTCTGCTTGATGCCAAACCAGAGGATATTTGGCAAAGTAAAACCTGCATTTTTACTTCCGGCTCAAGCTCAAGACCAAAAATTGCCCAACATAGTTTTGCAAATCATTACTACTCTGCAAAAGGGAGTGATCACATGATTCGTCTTAAACTTGGTGATTGCTGGTACATGAGTATAGGACTTCATCATGTAGGCGGTATTGGTATTTTAATGCGAACACTACTCAATGGTACAGCTTTATATTTGTCAGATCAAAAAATTCATCAGCTTTCTTTTGAGAATCTACCAATCTCACACTTGTCTGTGGTGCCAACAATGTTAATTCAACTTATGGATGCTAAAGTTGATCTTAGTAAATTTAAAGTCATTTTGATCGGTGGTGCTGCTTTACCTAACGGGGTTCGTAGTCGTCTTGAGAAGTTAAAGTTAAACAACTTTATGACGACTTATGGTTCTACAGAAATGAGTTCGCAGGTAACAACTGGTAGCAACTTGGCTTCTTCAGGAGAGCTTTTACCATATCGTCAATTAAAAATTCACCAAGATGGAGAAATTCTTTTGAGAGGAGAGACTTTATTTGATGGTTATTTTTCAAATGGAGAGTTTTATTCTGCACGTGATGAACAAGGTTGGTTTCACACTGGTGATCTAGGTGAATTAAAACAAGGAGAGCTATTTGTTAAAGGGCGTAAAGATAACCTGATCATATCTGGCGGCGAAAATATTCAGCTTGAAGAACTGGAAGCATTACTTTCAGTAGTACCTGGTGTAGTAAAAGTCATTTGTGTGGGAATTGATGATGAAAAATGGGGGCAAAGACCGATTGCCTTTTTAAAAACAAGTTTAAGCTCTGAGGAATTGAGTAAAGTTTGTCGTGAGCGAATGCCTCAGTTTAAGGTACCCGATCAATTTTTAGTTTGGCCTGAAGAGCTCGAGCAAAATCCTAAAGTTTCTAGAGTTCAGCTAATTGAGCTCTTTCAGACCGGAAGTTGCCATAAGTGTTAAACTTATGAAATTTTCCTTTTAGACTCAATATAAAGCCCAATTGCATCCTGGCCATCGCTATTATCTGTCCATTGATCAAAGCCAGATGTGCGAAGTAGCTCAAGTAAACATAGCCACTCTTCGTGACTCCAAGACTCCTTGTTTTTTACCCAAGTATTTAATTCCTTCTTAGGGAAACGTATTTTTTTTGTTGGCATATTATCCTCCTTGCCTGTAATCATTAAATAAATAACATTTCGTTATAATAATTATAGCATCAGGAAAGGGCTATCGTACCGAATAACCCAACCCTGGAATAAATATAACAAGCTCAGATTAAGAATACAATTTCTCTTGTTGATAATCTATTAAAAATACTGGTTAAAGGTAATCAGGTAAGATAGTCTTGATGTCAGTGAGGTCTAATAAAGCCATTAATAGACGATCCACCCCTAAGGCAGCACCAGCCGTTTCTGGCATATTTGCCAGGCTTTCAAGAAAAGAATGATCTAATGAGTAGCAGTCACGACCCTCTTGAGCTCGAAGCTTTAGGGTTTGTTCAAAACGAAGCCTCTGTTCTACTGGTTCAATAAGCTCTGAGTATACATTACAGAGCTCAATTCCTTTCCAGTATAGTTCCCAGCGTTCTGCTACTTCAATATTTCCCTCTTTCAACTTAGCTAGGGCTGCTTGAGAAGCTGGGTAGTCGCAGAGAATTGTTGGAATTTCAGGGTTTAGTGCTGGTTCTACTTTAAACATGAGTAGCTCTTCAAATTTACCTGCACTTATTGCTGCTTCGGCACTTTGACCAGTATGTTCGAGAAAAGCTTCACTCAATGTATAGATTTCCCATTGTTCTATACTGGGGCAATCGACTTGAAGACTTTTTGCACATTCAGCAAATAAATCTGCAATAAATGGAATCATAGACTGATAATTTCCGTATGCCTCATACCATTCTAGCATAATATATTCTGAGCGATGCAAACGACCAAATTCACCTCTGCGGAAACAAGGCCCCATTTGGTAAATTCGATCTAATCCTTGAGCGACTAGTTTTTTCATTTGCATTTCAGGAGAGGTACGTAGCCAAGAGCCTTCAGCTGATATTGCATCAATATAATCTTCTGGAGTGGGTGCTGTTAGCCGTACAGCTGTATCAACCTCAACAAAGGCTTGCTTGTCAAAATATTTGCGAATTGCTTGATAAAGCTTTGCGCGTAGAATTGTAATTTCTTTTGAAGTCATGGCATAAAAAAAGCCGTACAAGTTGTACGGCTTCATTTTCTATAAATAATTAGGCTTTCTTTACACGATCTGCATATTCACCTGTTCGTGTGTCAATGCGAACTAAGTCTCCTTCATTAATAAATAAAGGTACATGGATCTCATAGCCATTATCAATATAAGCAGGTTTAGTTACGTTTGTTGCTGTGTCCCCTTTCACTGCGGGCTCAGTTCGTGCAATTTCTTTTTCAATAAAGTTTGGCAGTGAAACTTCCATTGGTTGATCATTGAATAAAAGAATTTTACATTGCATGTTTTCAACAATAAAGTTAACTTGATTACCAAGTATTTCAGCTGAAACTTCTATTTCTTCGTAGGTGTCATCATCACTGAAAATGTAGTTCGCACCGTCGTAGTAGCTATACGTGTAATCCTTGTCCATTAAGTCTGGCTTGCCAATTTTATCATTGGAACGATAACTCTTATCCGTTGTATTACCAGTAAGCATATTTTTTAACTTACAGCGGTAGATCGCTTGACCTTTACCAGGTTTCATAAAATCAAAATCAGTAATTACCCAAGGTTGACCATCAATTTCTACTTTTAAACCCTTGCGTAAATCAGAAGCACTAAACATGAATAAACCTTTCTATTATATCTTATTCCAAAAATTAAATCCCTTATAAAATGATTCCTTTTTAATAAAATGCAACCTTTGGAAGTAAAGCATGACAGGTGTATAGATAATTCAGAATTGTATCGTTTTGATGTAATCATCATGTATCGTTTTGATTCTATCTAATGCTTTGTTTTGATGCATTATTTTATTTTAGGCCTTTCTTTGAACTTAAATAAATTATTATGTGAGGCTAGAATCTTATTTGGCATAGTAATTGCATAAATTTGATCAACTTTACAAAACTTTGAAAGGATGAGCTCAATGGCTAAAAAAGAAAAACCCATGATTAAGTTAAGTGATTTACTTGCTGAATCTAAATCACCAAGAGGTGGTAAGAGTTCCGGTCAAATTTTATTTGGTACAATGCCAGAAACAAAAGCAAATAAGGAGAGAAAATAATGAAAAATCGTTATAAGCGTATGAATCGTTTCAATATGCTTGAAGTGGTTCTATCATTGATTATTGTGTTGATTGCCTTGGTCGGTGTTATGACACTCTTGCCGAAAAGTATTAAGACTAATAAGAGTTCAATTGATTCTGTGAATGCAATGGATAGCTCTGAGCAAATGCTCCGCTATTTAGTATCTTATTATGAAAACAATTGGGCTGCTCTAGAAAAAACAATTCCAAGTCAAAAAAGTACAGTTGACGATATGAGCATTGTTTGGTCTAGTGAAACAATGTTTGATAATGACTCTACTAACACAGTTGTTTTTTATGAAAATAATTCCCAAGAAAATTGGGATTCTATGGAGAATACAACAGGTGTGTTTAAACTCGTTCAAAAAACAATTCAAGGTGCATCTGACTTTGATAGTGTTGTTCGAGTATGGAAAGTATCTACTAATAGTGTAACTGCTTCTGCATCTGAGGGTGGTGTTGCTACTTCAAGTACTGCAAGTGTAGCATCTGAGGACGTTGATTCTTACATGTTGTATGCAGAAATTAGCTGGCCCGCATCCAAGCCTTATGAACTTAGATCTAAGAAAACAGTTCCGATGCAAGTTTATAAGTCTGCAGATGCTACACGTCGTGAAATGGTAATGGTTACGCCTGGACAACCATCATCTACTGGTGGTTCTGTTAATGCAAATATTCCATTGAATCCTAATAGTTCTAATAAAACTATGGAATTCTGCGCCGTATTGATTGATAGTGAAGGTCAAGAAGAAGGTTCTCGTGTCAGTATGGATGATCTGAAAGATGGTGATGTCGCTGACGGTGATACATTCTATGCTGATTATGTTCAGTTTCGTCCTATAGGTAAAGACTTTAGTATGGCTGTAAATGGCGAAAATTACACCATGGAAAATGGTAAAGTTTTTACTGTAAGCGGAGATTTAATTACAATTGAAGTAGCAAACGAGTCTTCAAATGGCAAATGGGAACTAAGCCTAATGTCTGATAACGCTTCTGTTGATGTTTGTTCTAGCTCAAGCGAGTCAGACTGTGAAAATTGCTTTAGTAATACAAATGATGTTTCTTCAAGTGATGATGGTGATGATAGTGATGAAGTTGTTAGTAGCGATCCAACTACCGATCCAACAGCTGATCCAGATGATGATGATTCTGATAAAGTTGATTTTGTAGTTGATGATGATAAAATTGTTTTACAAGAAGATGCAAAAACAGTTGTCACCGTCCTTGGTGCAGCGATCTCTTGGGGAACTCGTTATGACATGAAAGTTACAACCCGTATCTATATTGATGTACCAGGTTCAAATGCAGAGTATAAAACTCCATTTGGCTCATTTGACAATGCTATCAGTGGTAATGTAAATGATGGTCAAGTGCATACTTATAAACACCCAGAATTACTACCTAAATCAACTGTAATTTCTACACAGGCCCGTTCATGGTACAAAAAGAATAATTCCAACTCAGGAACTCAGTCCAATCATTGGAGCAATTTCTTGACGGTCAATGAAAGTAATAAAAAGCAAGTTAAGATCCTTTTAAATGGTTCAGAAGTTCCTAACATTAAAGGGGCTTTCAATCAAGGTGATATTCTTAGCTTCATGACTGACTATGTGGGTACTGACGGACGTATAGTTCTTGATGAGAATCAGGCTATTATCTTGTACGAACTTGGTACAACGAATCTTGAAAGTTCACTTGCTGACTTTCAAGATTTAGTCTTACTTGTGACTTTTTCTACTCAAGGTGATGCAGTAGCTAGTGATTCTGCTGATACTTCTGTTGAAGTCGTTGAAGAGGAAGAAACTTTTTCTCCATGTGATGGCTTATCTGCAGAATCAGTTTACAAACAAGGAACAACTCTTTATATCGTAGGAACGGATAAGAGAGATAATATTGTTGTTGATCCTGATGGTAAGAACTTTAAGGTTGTAGCTAATTTTGACGAAAATGGCGATAAGAAAACCGTTGAAAAGAAATACAAAAGCAAAAAAATCAAAGAAGTTGTTATCTGTGCTGGCGGCGGAGATGACTACATTCAAGCCAAAGTTAAAACACCTCAGTTAGTTTACTTAGGTGACGGTGATGACTATTATCAGTCAGATGAAGGTAAACAAGTCATTTATGGCGGGGCTGGTGAAGACGAAGTTCAAGCTGGTTCTGGTAATGATACGTCTTATGATGTGGAAAAAAATCAAGGCGTAGAAAATAAAAATTAACACTTTGTTGTTACCCTTAAGCTCTCTGTAATTTTTTACAGGGAGCTTTTTTTATATCATAATTTGTAGGTTTAAAAATTTTGTTTGTAAAAAAGATTATTCAAAACAAATAAAATATAGAAGTCATATGAGATCTAAGAAAATTTTACAAGAACTACTTTATTAGTCCTTTAATCCTCTTAAAACCTCTCTTGTTTTGTCTGCTGGTAAACGACCTATCCAACCACCCTTAACTCCACAAATTGTTGCAAGAAGTTCTCGGTAAGTGAACTTTACGTTCTGTGCCATAGGTAATCCGGTATCTCTTAAAGTCCCAAGCAAGGAGTAGTTTGATTGGAAAAATAGAGTTAAAAAACGTGACGTATATTGATAGTACTTTAGTGAACTCATGCGTATCTTAGAATATTCATCAAACGCAGTCTCTATGGAGTCATGAAGCTCAAGTTGATGTACAAGCTCCCAGCTATCGAAAAGTGCTAAATTTGCACCTTGGCCTAATTGAGGGTTTGTGCCATGTGCTGCATCGCCAATGCAGACAAGGTTTCGATCATTCCAGCGTTTCATTGAAACATTTACATAGCTTGCGGCGATCATATCTTCATGAGAATTAATTTGGGTTACTAGATTTTTAGTTACTGGCCAAAGCTTTGCTAGACTATTCTGCCAATTAGTTAAGTCGGTTTGGGAGTACCATTTATCCAATTGATTCATTTCAATTCCATCATAGAATGAGACACATTGCTCGCCTGATTGTGGATGGATTCCAGTAGGCAATACTCCAACTAGTTTTTTCGTTTTATAAAAACAATGTTGAAGTTCATGCATATTGACCTCAGGCCTCTTTTCCACAATTTTCCATAAGGCTCCCCATGGATATTCAAAAGCTTGCTGTTTCACTCTAAGAAATCTTCTAGTTTTTGAGCGCGCTCCATCAGAAAGGATAATTGCATCAAAAGAATACTTTTGACCGTTGGCAATAAGTTCATGTCCTTTCGATAATTGAGAAAGTTCTTCTACTTCTACGCCCAAGACTATATTGACACCAATTTCTTTAGCATGATTGAATAAAATTTGAAATAGTTGTCCACGGTGAATACCTACTCCATATAGGTAACGCTTGAAGTCACGATACCAAAGATCCATGACAGTCTTACCATATTGGTTAAAACCTCTTACTGCATCTATTTGACTACCAACTGACCGAATTTGATCAAGTAAACCTATTGACTTTAAAACATACAACCCACTCGGCTGGAGCAAAATACCCGCTCCTATTGCTTGTGGCTCTTCAAAACGTTCAAAGAGAGTTACTTGATGTCGATTATTATGCAATTGGATAGCGCTAGCAAGGCCTGCAGTACCTGAACCAATGATTGCAATGTTTTTACGCGATACGGACATAAATTATATTTTGAAAAAGTCTTCTGCTGTTTGAGTACTGATTGATGCTAATTCTTCAAAGTTCATTCCCAATGCCTCTGCCGCATGTTGAACAATGTAAAAAACATAGGCCGGCTTATTGCGTTTACCACGTTTTGGAATAGGTGACAAATATGGAGAATCTGTTTCAAACATTAATCGATCAAGGGGCACGATCTTCAACGCATCACGAATCTCTTCTGCATTACGAAATGTAACTAAACCAGTAAAACTGATGTGGCCGCCTAAGTCTAAAATTCGCTTGGCCTGTTCTACTGTACCACTAAAACAATGGACAACAAAAGGGGAACCCAACAGGTTTTCTTCAATTAATTGAAAAGTATCATCAAAAGAATCACGAATATGCAGGATTGCGGGTAATTGATTCCGTTTGGCCATTTGCATGAATGAAGTACAAACCTCAAGCTGTTTCTCACGGTTCTCAGAACTGTAATAATAATCTAAACCAATCTCGCCAACTGCTTTCACCTGGGTATGGTTCAACATATCTTCATAAAAAGAATAATTACCATCAAAATCTTCTACAGAAAGTGGATGAACACCCGCTGCTAAAAATACAGATGGATAGACTTCTACTTGTCTTAGAACATTTTGCATACGTGAGGGCTCAGCACCAGCAACAAGCATTTTATGAACACCTTGGGCAAGGGCATCCCTATGCATATCTTCTAAATTGTCTTCCTCTTGGAGGTGAAAATGGGTGTCGACTAGCATTGTACTCATACAAAAACCTTGTATTCAATTTTCATGATGCTAATTTTATTGTATAACATTATACAAATAAATCTTGCAATAAATAATTGAGCATTCATAACTCAAAAAAGTTACTGAATACTCAAATCTCACATGTGCAAACGCTAAACGAAAAAATATTCGACTCTGAGCATAAACTATAGTATGAAATTTAATCAACATTCACCTTTTCAACGCAATCAATCCACACAAACGATTCAGATAAAAGTGAGTTCTTCAAAGTCTGTCTTTGACCAATCTCGTAAATTTTGTCGTGCTCTATTGATATTGTCTACTATAGCTATTTTATTTTTTAGTATCAAAGGGGTGTTTGCATGAGTTTTGACAACCGGCCTATAGGTGTTTTCGATTCAGGTCTAGGTGGGTTAACAGTTGTCAAAGCACTGAAGGAACAATTATCTGGGGAAGATATTATCTACCTGGGGGATACCGCTAGAGTCCCTTATGGGTCAAGGTCAAAAGATACCATCTTACAATATGCTTTGGAAGATGCTTGGTTTTTAATACAAAGACAAGTAAAGTGCATCGTCATCGCCTGTAATACTGTGGCGTCAATGGCATTACCGACTTTACAAAAAAAGTGGCCTGACCAACTGTTTATTAGCGTTGTAGAAGCAGGTGTTGAGGCTGTTTTGCAACAAAAGGATCTTGAACGCTTCCTACTTTTAGGAACACACGCAACTGTCAATAGCGACCGTTATCGGGCTATGATTCATGAAAAAGCGCCACAGATTTCATTTTATGCGCAAGCATGTCCACTTTTTGTCCCTCTTGTCGAGGAAGGCATGCAAGATCATGCTGTAAGCTTAACCATTGCAAAAGAATATGTGAGTAAATATGCGGAAATAAACCCGCAATTATGCTTGTTGGGCTGTACACATTATCCTTTACTTAAAAACACAATAAAAAAAGTTTTACCTGAGAACACAAAAGTAATTGACAGTGCCGAAGCAAGTGCAAAATTTATCTACCAGAAATTATATGAGACAAATCAACTTGCCTCTAAAGGTGTAGAGGGAAGAAAACAGTTTTTTGTTACGGATATGCCGTTTTCGTTTTTTCAGATCGCAAACCATTTTATGGGTACTGAAATTGAATCTGTTGAAAAAGTACAATTGGAAATGATTCTATAATATGTTGAAAGCAAGACATTTAGTGAAAGAATTTGGGACCATTAAAGCCGTGATGGGGGTGAGCCTAGATTTAGAAAAGGGAGATGTCTTGGGCTTACTGGGGCCTAATGGAGCTGGAAAATCAACTACCATGAAAATGATTACTGGCTACCTTGAAGCGGACAGTGGCGAAGTTGAAATCAATGGTATAAATATTGAGGAAGATCCAATTGGTGCAAAGAGAAATTTGGGCTATTTACCTGAAACGGCTCCGCTGTATGATGAAATGCGGGTCATCGACTTTTTAAACTTTATTGCTGAAGTGCGAGGATTAAAAGGTCATCAGAAACGTAAACATGTGAACCGTGCAATTGAAATGTGCTTTCTTAATCAGGTAACTCGCCAAAGTATCTACACACTTTCTAAAGGGTATCGCCATAGAACTTGTTTTGCCCAAGCTATTTTACATGATCCAGCGATGTTGATTTTGGATGAACCTACTGACGGATTAGACCCTAATCAGAAGCATGAAATGCGAAATATGATCAAAGAAATGGGCCGAGAAAAAGCAATTATTGTTTCAACCCACATTCTTGAAGAAGTTGATGCGGTTTGTTCGCGAGTTGCACTAATGAATTATGGTCAGGTTATTTTTAACGGAACACCTGAAGATTTACGTGCTGTATCTCCAGACCATAAAGCTTTGTTTGTTCAACTTACCGCCCAAAACCCTCATGAGATCCTATTAAGTTTGAAAGAGAATTTTCCTAAAGCTAAATTCTTAGTTGATGAACTTGAATCAAATTATATCCGTGTGAAGGTGCATCATCATAAAAAAGAGTTGAATTTTAACGACCGTTTCTTTAGTTTGTGTAAGGATAAACAGTGGCGGATCGATAACTTGGAAACTAAAGAAGGGCGTCTTGATGAAGTGTTTCGTACGCTTACTATGCCTAATTCGAGAACTGATTGGCCAACTGCATCATTGATTTGGAATAAGCGAAATGATCCCACTGTAACAGGAGATCTAGGAAAATTATGACAACTTGGCTGCACAACTTTAAATGCTTAGCAAAGCGTGAACTTTATAGCTACTTTTGTTCCCCCATTGCCTATATTTTCCTCGTTATGTTTCTAATCATTATTGGTATCTTTACTTTTGGAGATAGTTTGGGCAATTTTTATAAACTAGGGTATGCTGACCTAGAATTACCATTCTTTACTTGGCATCCTTGGCTATTTATGATTTTTGTTCCTGCTATTGGTATGAGACTCTGGTCTGAAGAACTTAGCAAAGGGACCTTAGAATTATTGTTAACCATGCCTATCAATATTAAACAGGCTGTATTAGCAAAGTACTTCGCAGGAGCCTTCATGTTATTTCTTGTATTATTCTTTACAACACCTTTAATTTGGACAGTGAACTTCCTTGGAGAACCTGATAATGGAAAAATCCTAAGCGCATACCTCGGTAGCTTTTTAATGGCTGCAGCATTTCTAAGTATTAGCTCCGTATGTTCGGCTCTGACAGAAAATCAGGTGAGTAGCTTTATTTTAACTCTGGTCATATGTCTACTCATGATTCTGTCTGGCTTTCCACCAATTCTTCATATATTACGTGAGTACGTTCCTATTCAATTATTAAACTTGATTGAACAAGTAAGCATTTATCCACATTATGCTAACTTTCAGAAGGGAATTGTCTCATTGTATGACTGCTTTTATTTTCTAGCAGTTATTATTTGGGGGCTTTTGACTACACAACATATCTTGAGGAAAAAGTAAAGTGAAAAAAGTTTTCCCCTCATTTGTTTATGGCACCTTTTTGGCAGTATTCCTTATTGCCTTATGCTCAATTATTTCACTCTTCAACAGGAAGATAGATGTGACAAAGAATCACCGTTATAGCCTTTCTGAAGGTTCAAAACATATTCTCACAAATCTTGATGAAGATGTTTTGATTAACTTCGTGTATACAGAATCTGAAAAAAGACTGCCCACATCAACAAAGCAATTAGCTAAACGTATCGAAGAGTTATTGAAAACACTTTCTGAAGAGAGTGATGGACGTTTAGTGATTCGAAAGATTGATCCATCACGGGAACGTGAATTAAAATGGGCAGCTACTGTCCTTGGTGTTGAAGAACAGGTGCCTCACCGTGATAACAATGAACCATTTTTCTTAGGTCTTAGCCTTCATGTAGGTACAAAAACTGACCTGATTTCGACGGTTACACCGGAAGATGAAGGTAATCTTGAATACCAAATCATGTCAAAAATTAAGCGGCTTACCCGAATAAAAATTCCTAAAGTTGGTTTAATTGCAGGGGTGAATGTTGTAGGATCCAATGCCTTTAGTTATGAGCAGGATAAAGTAAATAAAAATGCATGGGAATACGCAAAAGCTTTAGACAAAGACTACGATTTAAAGGTTTTGAATTATGATACGAAAGTGATCCCACTAGATATTGACTTGTTGGTCGTAATTCATCCTGAATCGATGAAACGACAAACCCTGTATGCTATAGACCAATATATTCTGGAGGGCGGCAGTCTATTGTTATATGTTGATCCAGCCAGCATGACTGCAATGCGTGATAACTCGGTCGCAAGCTTCGGTGAACAACAAATTAGAAAATCAGACTTTTATTTGTTAAAAAGCTGGGGCATTGATTATGATGCAAGTAAAACACTCGTTGACCCAGAAAACGCTATGGCTGTTGATGCTCGTCACAAGAAAGACCCTACAGGAATTGAGTTAGGCGTGAAATCACTTCAACAGGAAAGCCCAGTTACGAAAAATCTACAAAAAATAGTGATGCCATTTGGTGGCGCTCTTGCAATAGGTGATGTGCCGAAAGGGGTTAACATACAAGTCCTTGCTGAAAGTTCACTTAGTTCTAAGCTAGTTCCAACTACAGAGGTTTTTGATCCACATAAACGACAGTTATCAATGAGTAAAATCCCGGCTAAAAGTTATCCTATGATTATTCATCTTAGCGGAAATTTTTTGAGTGCATTTTCTCATGATGATCCTGAAGTTACTGATAATTACATAAAGGAAAGCCAGCAAAGAGCCAATATTATTGTTGTCGCTGATTCGGATTTACTTGAAGACTCCATTTGGTCGCAGCGTTCTTTAGATAGAATTACTTATAAAACTATTCGTCAAAAAAGATTTGATAATCTTATCTTAGGGCAAAATGCAGTCAACTATTTATTAGGAGGAAAAGAGTTAATTTCAATTCGTAATAAAGTCTTATCAGTTCCAACTTTTACTAAGGTTGAGCAGTTGCGAAATCAAAGCCAAGAACAATTGCGTGTTGAATTTGCTTCATTACAGAAACGAATTGAAGTTACATCTGAGCGTCTTAGGGAATTATACAAAGCTAAAGGAACTTCAGGCCAAGGTTTCGTTATTTCTCCTGAAGCATTAGCAGAAAGAGAAAAACTAAAGTCTGCATTAGATGAAATGTATATTGAAAAAGAACGTTTAGATAAAAATTTAAACTACAGTGTAGATCAACTCGGCCAAAAATTACTTTGGTTGAATGTTGGATTAGCGCCCCTACTTATTTTATTATTTGGATTTACGGTTTGGCAGTTAAGGAAGTTGAAATAAATGAACAATAAACCAATTACATTTATTGTTTGGGGAGCAGTTGTTGCGGTTGCAATCCTACTATTTAGTGCAGGTAGAACTGGTACCTGGATGTTAGATGCTGACCCTATTGGTCATCTACTTGTGGATGATTTGAAAATTAATGAAGTGAACAAAATTTCCGTAAAACAAGCAGAGAAACAAGTAACCTTAAATTTGGAAAACAATGAATGGACGATTGCAGAGAAAGATGGATTTCCAGCAAGTTCACAATTTATTCTAAACATTTTAAGTAGCTTTTCCGAGCTTTATATTATGAATGAAATTCCAACCAATCCATATATAGAACAGCAAAAAAATCAAGTGGAAGTAAACTTCTATTACCCCGGGAAAAATGAAACATTTAAATTTTTACTAGGTGACTTTTATGTTAAAGACACTGAAGAAAATATGAAAAACCGAATTGCTTCTGGACGCTTTGTAAAGTTTAAAGGGAAGACATATTTGGTTGCAAGAACCTTTAAGGGCTTACCGGTTGAACCATCTGTTTGGATGATGAAAATATTACCTCCGATAACGCCCATTAAGTCGATACATTATCAAGTTGAAGATTTTGAAGTTTGGAAGTTAGAAAGAAAAGACCCCAAAGTCCCACTTCACCTATCAGGTGAAATACCCAATCAATCCGTTATTCTTTTTGAAAGGTTTGATCAGCTAGAAAATGCATTAACTTTTTTGTCATTTGTGAACGTGAAAAGGAAAGTGAAATTACCTAATGCAAACTTTCAGGATCAGTTTGTTGTAGAGACTCAGTCTGGCCTTAATCTAAAGCTAGAGTTAACAGAACCCGATGAACTTGAACAAGCATGGGTGAAAGTCACCTTATTAAACCCTGATGAACAACAAAAACAGCTTGTTGAGCTATATGATAAATGGTATTTCCAGGTAAATATTTCTGCCCTGACCTCTGTAATTGTCGATCGTGAATATTTTATAGCAGGTGGCGAAGATGAAGAAATCGAAGAAATCGAAGAAATCGAAATTCAAGATAATTTTTAGACTTGTTATACTTTAAATAGAACAAACCTATAATGACATGTTTTAAATTAACTGCTTAGTGAAGCATTGATTCCTTCTAATTATCTGGTTTATGATGTTCTCGCGTATGCTTCTTGTGATCATGACGCTTTGAAGAACCGCTTTTAGCTTGATGTTTATTATGGCTAGGATCTCCTCCATGTTGTGTATGAGGATGAGACTTCTCTTTTAAATGATATTCAAGGTGATCCTTGTTATGCTTGTGCTCAACTTCTTGACCATATTTCTTTTCCATTTTTTCACGGTTATCACCTGAATGATGCTGACGTACTCCAGATTTCTTATTTGGAGCCTTATTATGGTGTTCTGATTTTTTACTCATTAGTCTTTTTCTTTCTTTGATGGTTAATCTCTTTCTTGCCAATCCTAGTCTTGTTGAAAGTTGTTTGCTTTGAACAAACTGTTAGACAACTGGGGACTCTAAACTGGCTAGAGCAATATCTAAGAGTGGAGTTATTTAAGAGTAGTCACCATGATTGAGCTTTCCTACACAACGAAGAACAATTAATAAAAATTCATTATCGATTTGTTCAATACCAATTGAAAAACCATTTGTTTCTTAGCTCATAAGCTAGTCCCCTATTATAGGGTGAGTATCTATATGAAATTATAGTTACAGAGGCAGTTTGGGCAAGAATCTGAAAAATCTAATCAAGTTTCTTTTGGTAATGAATACCAACAGGTTCGTAGCCTAAGGATTCATAAAAACGTCGCGCACCTTCATTATAGGCATAGCAATTCAGCTCAACACTTTGACAATCTATTTCTTTAGCATATGTCTCTAACCATTCCATGAGCTGGTGGCCAATTCCTTTACCTTGGTAATCAGGATGAATGATGATGTTATCAGGCTCAATATGTTTACCAATATACAATTTATTTAATGTCCACAAACCACTGATTCCAATGAGGAGGCCTTCATCATAAATTCCAACACATTGATAACCATGTCCTTGCATACCATCTAAACGTTTTTGCAGGATAGCTAAACCATCTTCAGGATATAAAATTTGTAAAAGTGGCAGGATTTCTTTAAAGGATTCTGACTCAATAAATTGAATTTTGTACATTTAGAACCTAACTATTTGTAAGTAATAATACCTTTGATTAGTATAATTGCTTTCAAGAAAATGAAAAGTTGTGACATAAGTTTCAATCAAACATGAATAAATGGTTAATGTTGTTAAGAAAACTTGAATCACTTGGGGAAAAATGAAAAAACTCGTTAAACCAATTTTATTTTGTCTTTGTGCCATTATTGGATTTTTACTATACTGGAAGTATCAAGACCAATTCACACTAGAAGCATTGCAGAATAGCCGTATTAATTTTGAACAGACCTTAGCAGATCATCGTTTCTTATTTATTATTGGTTTTATGCTTATCTATATAACTTTTGTGGCTTTATCATTACCTATGGCATCTGTATTGACTTTATTAGCTGGTGCATTGTTTGACCTAGTTCAAGGAACAATCATTGTATCCATTTCTTCTACCGTTGGTGCAACATCAGCTATGTTGATTGCACGTTACTTTTTCCGTGATTGGGTAGCAGAAAAATTTGATGATAAGTTACAGGCTTTTCATAAAGGTCTAGAAAAAAATGGCAAATGGTACCTTTTAAGTTTACGACTAGCACCTGTATTCCCATTTTTTATGATTAATTTAGTGATGGGACTTACTAAAATGAAAACAAGCACCTATGCATGGGTATCGATGCTTGGTATGTTTCCAGGAACTATTGTGTATGTGAATGCAGGTAAACAGCTCGGTTCTATAGAAAGTACCAAAGATTTAGTGAGTCCAGCATTGATAGGATCTTTTATTGCTTTAGCAATATTACCCTATATTATAAAATTTATAATGAAATTCATTGCCCCTGAGAAAAAGGAAGTTGAACATGAAGTATGATTACAACTTAGTCGCTATTGGTGCAGGAGCTGCCGGTCTTGTTACAACATATATTGGCGCTGCAGTAAAAGCAAAAGTTGCACTTATTGAAAAACATAAAATGGGCGGTGATTGTTTGAATACTGGATGTGTCCCTAGTAAAGCCTTGATTCGTACCGCACATTTTCTTCATGATGTGCAGAATTCTGAAAAATTAGGTATTAAAAACGCTAGTGTAGAATACGATTTTGCTGATATTATGGAACGTGTTCAGCGTGTGATTGAAAAGATTGAACCGCATGATTCGGTTGAACGTTATACCTCACTTGGAGTAGATTGTATTCAAGGAGAAGCTAAGATTAAATCACCGCATGAAATAGAAATTAATGGAAAAACGATTACGACAAAATCTATTGTTATAGCAACTGGAGCCCGTCCCTTTATTCCAGAAATTTCTGGTATTCAACAAGTTAATATGCGACATACTGATAACATTTGGGAAATTCGTGAGCAGCCTAAAAAAATGTTAGTACTAGGTGGAGGCCCCATTGGTAGCGAATTAGCACAAGCATTTAACCGAATTGGTATAAGTGTTACCCTTGTGCAGCGCGGCGCACAACTTTTAGTAAAAGAAGATACCGATATTGCAAAAATTGTTCAAGAACAAATGATTGCAGAAGGAGTCGATCTTCGTTTAAATACCAGCTGTAAGGCCTTCAAGAATGTTGATGGACGGGATGTTGCAATTTTAGAAGAAAGTGGAAAAGAAGAAGAGTTCCCTTTTGATCTTGTGTTGTTAGCCTTAGGGCGTCAACCCAATGTGACAGGATTTGGCCTAGAAGAACTTGGTGTTGAATTAGAAAAATCTGGCCGAATTAAAATTAATGACTATGCACAAACATCGATTTCAAATATTTTTGCTTGTGGAGATGTTGCAAGTAAATATCAATTTACTCATATGGCTTCTCATGGGGCATATTACTGTGCAGTTAATGCCTTGTTTGGCAAAATTCCCTTTGCCAAGCAAAAAGTAAATCTTAGCAATATCCCATGGTGTACCTATACTTCCCCAGAAGTTGCTAGAGTAGGGCTATCGGAAAAAGAAGCAAAAGAACAGAAAATTCCCTATGAGGTAACGACCTATAATCTAGATGATCTCGATCGCGCAATTACAGATGAAGCAGATCAAGGGATTATGAAAGTTCTAACACCGCCGGACGGAAAGGATGAAATTCTAGGAATTACAATTTGTGGATACCATGCAGGAGATATAATCCCTGAATATGTTCTAGCCAGAAACTATAAAATGGGGCTAGGGAAAATTATGGGGACCATACATATATACCCAACCATTGGTGAAGCAAACAAATACTTAGCAGGCCAGTGGAAACAAAAAAATAAACCAGAGATAATCCTGAACTGGTTAAAAAAATTCCATAACTGGCAACGTAAATAGTTTCCTACAGACTTCGCGTTGTATTCATTACAAAGCTTTTAAGGCGACGCGTTCTGGGAACGCTGGGAACCTAATTACGACGCAGCCACATCATCCAAGCGTAGCTAGTTCATATACCATGTTGCTTATTATCCCAACGGACGATATTCCGGATCATTAGATAGAGAACTACGGACCTCTTCACCCGTACTTACACGACGATCAACCTCCTTTGCCATACGAATCGCAAGATCAATTGAATGGTTGAATAGTGTCTCTTCATCTTTGGAACTATAATCTGGGCGGCTCAAATACGCAGAAAAAATACGTGCAGATGTTTCTAAAATGGTTGCTTCATTCTCTTCTAAGTCAATATTATGTGATGTCACGACGTTCTCCTCAATTAAATTAATAGTTGTATATAGTAACGTTTAGCTTCATATTTCTTTCAAAATTCAATTCATCGTATAGAAAATCATTTACGTTTTCCTTCTTCAAAGTTGAACTCTTGCACAATATTTCCTTTCTGATCATATTGTTTGAATGAACCATGAAGTAAGCCATCTTTATATTGTATATGGTAGCTTGTACTGCCGTCTGGGTAAAAGCCATAAGCATCTCCATTGAGGTAGGAATTTTGGATGGCCATTTCTTGTTTTACTTTACCATCGAGATACATCGTTTTATATATATAATCCCCTGATTCATTATAGGTGACTTCGCTATTTATACCCTTATATATCCCTACTTCTGGTGACTTTATATGAATACTTTTTTCATATATTTGTGCAAATCGGTGAATCTCTCCAATTTGTTTGCCATCTTTATAAAAAATAATTGTGCCATGTATTGGGAATTTTAAAAATTCTAAACCTTGTCCCTTTAAAACCTTACGATATGGAATACTCTGAACAACCGTATTGATGACTACACCATTTTTGACTTTGAAACCAATGAAATCATAGTAATAAATGCCGGTGTGTGTCAAATCATCTAAGCCTAATAAAGATGCAGCTTCTCGACTTAAATAATAATCTGGTGGACCATACTTTTGGAAAATCTTTTGTATGCTAGGGGAGGTATCGCAAGGTGGAACCTGTACTTGGAATTGGATCATTGAACTTTGATTTCGAATGGTGAAGAAAATATCTTTAATCCTTCTCTCTGCATAGTCACGGTCAAAGAAATCTTCGTCTAAAAGAATTTCACATCCTTTTGAATCCAATTGTTTTGCTTGAACTGCGGGAGAGTATGGTTGAAGCTTGAGACTTTCTTCAATCTGAGGAATGGCCCAACCTGTTTCTATATTTGTTTTTGGAAGTTCATAAAAACCAAATGCACCACGCACTTCATCTAGCTCTGTCTGCTCAAGACGCTTGAACCATATGACATAAGTCTCACCTGGTTCAAAATAGCTATTATCTAAACTTTGAAAAATACGGTAACGACCTTCATCATCTACCTTATCAATCTCTTTATATATTAAATCTCCGCTACTGAAGTTCTTAAAACCAGGCTTATATTCTCCTTTCTTAGGTAAGATATACCATTTCCCCCAAGCATTTGGCGCATTGAAATACCAAACGAAATCTCGGTTGCCAAGATCTTTAGGTGCAGTAATTTGAAAACCCTCAAATATATGTTCATCTTCAATTTTTAAAGACTTTTCACCAAGTTGATCTTTAAAATAAACCGTTTCATCTGATTCGGGCTCGATTTTCTGTGGGAAATATTCCAGCCGGTCTTGGATTCTCCAGGTAAGTTTCTCAGGAGTTAGTTCTTGTGCATAGCTAAGTAATGTTGAAAAACATAGACTAAAAAGGAAGAAGGCTTTCATTTGTTGTTGATTCCAATGCTTGAAGAATTTGATTAAAGTTAAATTGTTCTAAAGTTGCATATCCATTCATACTTCTTGCACGGAGTACTGTCAAATGTGGAGAAGTAATTCCGCATAAAAATTTTGCCTGAAGTCTTAAACTTGGTCTTTGTCTAAACTTTTCAACGTATTTCTCTGCAAAATCTTCTAGTTCATTGAACGTTTCTTTATTTAGTTTTATAGATGTGTCCTTAGAGCTTTTAAAGCTGACAACATGACCTTTACAGACGCTACAATGACCACATTGATCTATGGCTGTCAAGTCACCAAAGTACTCTGAAAGCTGTTGATGCAAACATTGCTTTGTTTCAAATATTTGTACCATTTGGTCAATTCTCTTTATTTCATCTAACTCTTTGTTATGAAAACGAGCTTTTAGTTCACTGGATAAATCTTCAACGGATGTAATTCGGTTTGTCAGCGTATAAACTTCTACAAGGTTACTGACTTGAGTTTCAAGATGATTTTGAGTCTCTAAATAATTTAAGGCTTGAATTACTCTGTCCCGATCACCTCCGTGCATTGAGATAAAGTGATCCAAGTCCAAAGTATACCAAAATTTTGCTTTCTTTGCTTCATTAAATATAGAGGCTAAAAAAGATTGACGTTCTCCAGAAAATTTCTGCAATATAAAATTTTGATCATCCAAGAATTTAAATTTATAAGAAGCATAATAACTCCGTGAGGGCTTGATATAATTCATCATCTCTAGATATACCAATATTGTTTTGAGTGTTAATGAGCGTATATCCGTCTCATTCGCCAAGCGAATTAATTGTATATGCCATTCATTCCCTTGGTTACTCATGAGTTCTATTAGCAATTGAATCGCCTGATAATCAGGGGTACTTCCATATATAAAATTCTTCAATACGCCTAAGTCATTTTCATTACCTAAACATATACAACGTGACTTCTCACCATCACGGCCTGCACGGCCGATCTCTTGTGAGTAGTTTTCAATAGACTTAGGTAAATCATAGTGAATTACATTACGAATATTAGATTTATCAATTCCCATACCAAAGGCGATTGTAGCAATGATTGTTGGCGTTTCTCCACTCATAAAACGACATTGTATTGCATCTCGCTCTTCCATCTTTAAACCAGCATGGTAGGCTTCGCAAGAAAAACCTTCTTCCTTAAGAACATTCGATAGGAAATTAGCAGTCTTTTGAAGTGTTACATATATAATTGTTGCCTCGTTCAGGTGATCATCTAGTACCTTTTTTATATAACTTATACGTTGTTGAGAATCTAATGGTCTTATCGAAATATCTAAGTTAGGCCGATAAAAGCCTGTCTGAATTATATTTTGTTCTTTTATATCAAACCTTGTGGACATATCTTTAGCAACTTTAGGAGTTGCAGTTGCAGTTAATAAAAGGACTTGTGGTATTTGATACTTTTCGCGAATTTTAGGTAACTTTAAATAGTCTGGTCTAAAGTTATGTCCCCATTCTGAAATACAATGTGCTTCGTCAATCACCATTAAGGAGATTGGTATTTCTTTTAAGAAATTACGGAAACGTTCATTATTAAAGCGTTCAACAGAGACGAAAAGAAGCTTGATTTTTCCATTACGGATCTCCTGCTGATCAGTTAGGATCTCTTGATAGGTCCGCGTTGAGTCAATGCCACAAGCGGCAATATTATGACTACGTAAGAACTCTAATTGATCTTGAATTAATGCTAGTAGGGGGCTAATCACAATTGTCAAATGGGGTAACTGCGTGGCAGGTAGCTGATAACACATCGATTTACCAGCACCTGTAGGAAAGATTGCAGCCATGGATTGACCGGTCAATAATCCCTCGATAACCTCTCGTTGACCATTACGAAAACTCGGGTAACCAAAAATTTCTTTTAATTTATTCTCAAGCATTCCTTTTCCCTCTTACTTTTTGATTGCTAATATTTAGTAGTATATTGTTTGTGTCTTTGTTTTCAATAAGATTTTGCTTAAAAAAAATGCTTTTGAGCCTATATTAAATAAAATATAATTTAAAGGATTAGCACTTTTATGAAAATTTATGTAGATGCCGATGCATGTCCAAAAGTAATTAAAGAGGTTTTATACAAGGTTTCGCAGCGATTAGAGGTCCCCTTATTGTTAGTTGCTGACCAAAGGTTTAAAATACCAGAATCCCTTTTGATTGAATTCTTAACAGTTCCCGTTGGAATTGACGCAGCTGATGAAGAAATAGTAAGGCTTGCTACTGCAGATGATATCGTTATAACAGCGGATATTCCACTGGCGGATGAAATTGTTACAAAAGGGGCTATTGCTATTAATCCAAGAGGAGAAATGTATACGCCGCAAAACATAAAGTCTCGTTTAGCTGTTCGAGATATTATGGCTGAAATTCGAGGAACAGGCGAAGCAACAGGAGGACCTCCTGCTTTTAATGATAAAGATAAGGAAAATTTTACCAATCAATTGGACCGCTTATTGACTAAAAAAATTCGTAAAAGAAACTTGTAAGTGATCTAATCTCCCGAAATTTTCGTGTACAAACCTTTTGACAAGGAAGCTGATCCTTTCCCTGAGACTAAGTCATCTGTAATTAGTAGATTGGGAGTAGCAAAGTGTATGTAGAATTATCATAATAAGCACTGCCATTCTACTATATTAAATTCATGTCTGGACGTGAATAAATATGATAAGAATTAATATCCTGCCAATATTCCATGAGAGATATTGTGGCACCTGAAATGTGACTAATTTTTTAACAAAATTGAATATATTCATTTGAGTTGGGCAATCACATTGATCATTACTTAAACCAATCGTTCTTTTTGATCCTACATTCATACATTTACCCTTAAGAAGTTGATTAGAAGTACTTATTATAACGTCTGAAGAACAAGCAAAATTAGTATTGGAAATTAGGTAGTTATTGATTAAAACACCTGAATATATATGACTAGAGTCTTTTTTACTGCGTCTAAAGCTGCATCACATTCATTATTCGAAAAGTTTTTAACTAGAAATTTTTCGTTGGATTCTTCGGTCAATGAACCAAAAACTTGCACTTAAAAGAATTACTAGCAGGATAATGATTAGACTTGCATGCTGATATTGATTATTTAGGTGACCAATATATGAGAAGACTAAAACTGTTGGTAAATTACCGATAGCACAATAAGCTAAGTAGGAACGAAAAGGGATTTGCTCAATCCCACATAAAATAGCTACTGATTCTGCTAGAATAGGTAAAGGACGAGTTAATATAATGCACCAAGCCGCATTGCGAGCCAGCAAATCATGTGCCTTGGGATCTGTTTCTATTTTCATAAATAAGAAACGTCGGCCCTTAAAAAAATAGCCCAAATACCATGCAAGTGTACTACTTAGCATAATTGCAGCAAAACTTAATGCCCCCCCCATAAAAAAGCCCCAAACCCCTGCATTGGTAGAAAATAATAAGCTAGAAGGAACTGGTAAAATAACATCGAGCGTTAAGAGAGTGAAGCTAAGTAAAATGGCAAGATAACTCTTATGTGCGGTTTCTCGCCATTGGATCATGAGTTTGTCTGGTGCTGTGAACCATTCTGGGGCCCACAAGCTAAGAATGATAAATGAGCATAGAATAATACTTGATAAAAAAAGTAAAATCTGCAGCCATTTGGGCATTTTATTGATCCAAAGGTGCCCAAATGTAGAAGAAACCGGCCTGAGACTGGCTATTTAGATTGTCCAATACCTCAAGATTTACTAAATTGATCTCAGGAGACTTTGCATATAAAGTTGGGTTGTTCACATATTTCTTAGAATATTTAACAACACGGACTGAATCTGTATTTAATTCTTTCTTAAGATCTTTTACAATATCCTCAATATAACCAATGCGATCTATTAATTTGTTATCTAATGCCTGTTGAGCAGTATAGATACGACCGTCAGCAATTGGCTTCAACTCCTCAGCTGTTTTGAAATCATCACGGCCAAGAATTACCACTTTTAGAAAACGATTGTACATGCTGTCAACCATTCCCTGGAAAATTGCAACTTGCTCCGAGCTCATATCACCAAGTGGGTTAGCCATATCTTTATTGGCGCCAGACTTGATTGTAACCATCTCAAAGCCAACTTTATCTGCTAAACCTTTGAATTTAGGGAATTGAGCAATAACACCAATACTTCCCACAACTGTAGTTGGTTGAGCATAAATACGGTCTGTAGCAGCGGCAATATAATATCCACCTGAAGCGCCCAAGGAACCAATACTCGTATAAACTGGAATTCCTGCACGATCTTTGAAAGCTTTAATATCTTTATAGATCATATCAGAAGCAGTGACTTCGCCACCAGGTGTATTCATACGAAGAATGATAGCATCAATGTCACCTTCCCAATTAGCCTTTGCAAGTATTTCGCGAACACCATTAGGGGTCACACCACTGTTACCAAACACACCGTCTCCACCACGAATAATGCCATTAATGTCAATGACAAGAATCTTTTTGTCGGGGAAAGTGCTATCTTTGTATAGGTCATATTCTCGTAAATCTGCCGTTCCCATATCTGATATATTGATGTTAATACATGAAACACTCATTAATACGAGTAGCGGCAGCAGGTACAAGAATTTGAACATATTACTTATTTTCCTTAATCAAGTTTCTGAAATCTTCGAAGAGGTACCATGGATCATGTGGACCAGGACCTGCTTCTGGGTGATACTGAACAGCAAACATTGGCGCTGTTTTGTGACGAATGCCTTCAACTGTATTATCGTTTAAGTTGATATGACTCACTTCAATATCTGTACCCTCAATTGTCTCAGGGTCAATTGCAAAGTTGTGATTTTGACTAGAAATTTCTACTAAGCCAGTAGTTAGATTCTTCACTGGGTGATTAATACCATGATGACCAAACTTCAACTTATAAGTTTTAGCACCACTGGCAATCCCTAACAACTGACAACCTAGACAAATACCCATGATTGGTACTTCACCAATTAGTTTCTTAGCATTCTCTACTGCATATGTAACCGCTGCTGGATCAGCAGGACCATTAGAGAAAAAAACGCCATCGGGATTGAGTTTTAATACTTCTTCAGCAGGGGTCTCTGCTGGAACTACATGAACTTTCATCCCGCATTGACGTAAACCACGTAGAATATTCCATTTAATGCCAAAGTCATAAGCAACAACATTTAAATCAGCTGGTTCTAAATCATCAAAACCCCAGCTTGAAGATAGTTCATCATTTGGATCCCAGTCGTAAGACACATCATTGGATACTTTGCTCGCGTAGTCCTGACCATCAAGACCTTCCCACTCATTCGCAAGTTTAATGGCTTCTTCAACACTTACTTCGCCATTAACACATAAATATGCTTTTTGAGTACCATCTACACGGAGCTTGTGTGTTAGCGCACGAGTATCGATACCGGCAATCGCAGGAATATCACGAGCAGAGAAATATTCACTTAACTCTTCATTTTTACGCCAGTTGGATGACTCATTTATATTATGCATAACAAAACCGCTTAAGAAAGCACTGCGAGATTCTTGGTCAACCTCATTCATTCCTGTATTACCAATTTCTGGGTAAGTCATACAAACAAATTGACCACAGTAAGATGGGTCTTGAATAATTTCTTGATAACCGCTCATACCTGTGTTAAATACAACTTCGCCTACGCGATTTACTTTTGCTCCAACACTGTAACCTTTATATAAGGTACCGTCTGCAAGAACCAAAAAGGCTGGACGAGTCCGCTTTTCTTTCCAATTCCAATTTTTTTCTGTCATGTGATTCTGTAACCTGATTCTTAATGATTCAATAAATAAATTGAGGGTATGTATGGATTATTTATATGAGGTTGTAGTATATAGGCATAATCCGAGAGCTACAATCTATTCGTTTTTAACGTGATGTCAAGATTTCTAGAGGACTTCAAATCGCATATTTATTATCACTATCAATAAAAACTTTATAGAGATTTTATATCTCTCTTGAAAAAGTCTCTTTTCTCACTTAATATAATAAGGCATTATCGGCTAAAATGGTCAATAATAAACTTGCGTACACGGAACAAAAGATTAATGAATGCTTATCAAAATAGTAAAATTGAATTAAAACAAAACTTTAGCCTCAGTCATGGCTATCCAGTTGTGTTTAGCCGTTCTATTTTTACTCAAGGTAAAGTATTTTGGAGTTCTATATTCGATTTTTCAAAGTCTAGAAAAGTTGGCGTATATGTTGATAAAGGTGTTGTTGAGGCTCACCCTATAATTTTGTCTCAAATTCAAGATTGGGCTTCAAGTTTAAACAGTGAACTAGACTTGTGTTTTATTGAGGTTGTTCAAGGTGGAGAATCTTGTAAAAATCAAATTGGTTTTCCTGAAAAAATCGCCAAGCAATGCCTAGATCATAACCTTTGTCGTCATTCTTACATTTTGTGCGTAGGTGGCGGTGCTCTTCTGGATGCTGTTGGTTTTGCTGCATCAATTACACACAGAGGGATTCGATTCGTAAGAGTCCCAACAACAGTGCTAGCGCAAAATGATAGTGGTGTCGGAGTAAAGAATGGCGTTAACCGTTTTGGAATAAAAAACTTTCTAGGTACTTTTACTCTGCCTGATGCTGTTGTTAATGACTTCAATTTTATTGATTTGCTTGATGACCGTACATATCTTTCGGGCATCGCTGAAGCATTCAAAGTTGCCATCATTAAAGATAAAAAATTTCTCGATTGGCTGATTTCAAATGTAAATAATTTAAAAGATCGAGTCCCCTTAGACGTCGAATATATGATACATCAAACTGCTAAGCTTCACTTGGAGCATATTGGTAAAGGAGGAGATCCATTTGAGTATGGCTCATCAAGACCTTTGGATTTTGGTCATTGGAGTGCTCATAAATTAGAAGCATTAACTAATCATGAGCTGCTTCATGGCGAGGCTGTTGCTATAGGGATTGCTTTAGATCTAAATTATGCAGCAGCAATAGGTTTGATAGCCACAGAAGAAGCCCATTATATTATACATGCAATGAAACAGCTTGGACTTCCAATTGTACATCCAATCATTCGAGATAAATTCAATGCGGTATGGGATGGATTAGAAGAGTTTAGAGAACATATCGGCGGTGAGTTGTGTATTGCAATGCCGCAAAATCTTGGACATCGTACTGACATATATTCAGTTGATAAAGAATTGATGTTTAAGCTTGCAAGACAACTATAAAAAAAGCTGCAACCTAAATTCTAGATTGCAGCTTTATAAAGAAAGTGATTTTTAGAAACGACGATCTCTATTGAAATTGCGGTTACCACCTCCGCCACCAGATGGACGACGATTGTTTGGTTTTTCGCGTGCTTCATTTACGACCAAATTACGACCTTCAAAGTCAGAGCCGTTTAAAGCATCTACAGCTTCTTGACCGTTGCCGATTACTTCAACAAAACCAAAACCGCGAGAGCGACCTGTTTCACGATCCATAATTACTTTGGCAGACTTTACCTCACCGTAGCTAGCAAATAGATCAGAAAGATCCTGATCAGATGTGTTATAAGGCAAATTGCCTACATAGATATTCATTTTGGGTATATACCTTAATTATTCTAAACCATGTCTCGAAAAAAGAACTCTCCTCCTGACATGGCCTCGAAAGATAAGTCGTAACTATATCATTATAAATATAGACATCATACAAATAAGGGATTTTAGCATACATACAAGCTTTATTATACAATATGGCACTATTTTAGTGATTTCTTAATAAAAAATCGATTAAATTTTGTAATTATGGTGACTTGATTGGTAATTTAAGGTAACCCTATTAAAATTTTTAAACTAAACAAAAACAAAGGAGATGATATGCCAAGACCACCAATCTTACCTATTTTAGATCGCAAAACAATTTTTCACAGTGGCCTAGAATATGATCAATGGTTGAACCAGGCAGAAGAAGACGCTCACCGAGAAAAGATGCTGGAGCGTTATGAGCAAGTGAATATTCCTTTAGAAATTCAGCAAGAACTAATTCTAATTGAAAGAAAAGTAAATATTATAGCGATTGCAGAAAGTTGGTGCGGTGATGTGATTCGGCACACTCCACTTCTGCAGCGTCTCGTTGGTCAAAATCATAATCTTACAATTCGCTTTGTGACTCGAGAACAACACCCTGAACTATTTGTTCGTTACCTAACAAATAGTGGGGAAGCAATTCCTAAATTTATATTTTGTAATGAAGAATTCATTGAAGTTGGAAATTGGGGACCTATGTCCACAAAAGCAAGGAGAATGATTGCTATCGGAAAGGGCTTGAATGATGTGGCTACTGCTCGACAGAAAGTATCGGCTTATTATCAACATAATCACGATGAAGACGCATGCTTCGAACTCCTAGATTTAATTCTTATTGCTGCTGGAATTGCTAAGGAAGATTAGACTTATAGAACTCTGCTTTTATTACGATTCTCACCTCAAAATGTGATGAGGGAGAATCGTTTTTTTTATAAAAAGGTGTATAGTATTTGGGATAAATTTTTTATTATTGTAATTGAGGAAGAACTATGTGTGGAATAGTTGGATACATTGGTGATCGTAGCAATGTCTTAAATGTGTTGATGGATGGTTTGCGACGCTTAGAATACCGTGGTTATGATTCTGCTGGAGTCGCAGGAATTGTAAACGGTGAAATAGACGTCTACAAAGAGCCTGGAAAAGTCGCAAACTTAGATCAGCTAGTACATATTGAGAACGATGTTGTATTTCAAAAAGTTGGAATAGCACATACACGTTGGGCTACACATGGCCCTCCTAATCAAATGAACGCTCATCCTCACTTTGATCAGGACAAAGAATTTTGTGCGGTCCATAATGGTATTATTGAAAATTACGCTACCTTAAAAAATCAATTGCAGAAAAAAGGACATATCTTTCACACACAGACTGACTCCGAAGTGATACCTGTTTTAGTTAAAGAGTTCTACGATGGTGACCTTTTCTCTGCTGTTACGGCTGCACTTCGCCAAATTGTGGGTACTTATGGAATTGCACTTGTGTCAAAACATGAGCCTAACAAGATCATAGTTGCTCGCAAGGGATCACCCATCGTGATTGGTGTGGGGACAGATGAAACCGTAATTGCTTCAGATGTGGCCGCAGTAGTCAAGCATACAAATAATGTTATCTATTTAGATGATGGTGACGTGGCTGAAGTTTCGGTGGATAATATCGAAATTCGTAATCTAGATGCAGTTCCTGTCTCGCGAAAAGTTGACAAGGTAGATTGGGATATTGCATCTGCTGAAAAGGGTGGTTTTGAACATTTCATGCTTAAGGAAATTTATGAACAACCAGATTCAATCAAAAACGCGATTCGAGGACGATTGAACTTTGAGCAAGGTACTGCAATCTTATCTGGTCTAAATATGACACCTGGTGAATTGACCGAAATAGAGCGAGTGATCATTACAGCTTGCGGTACTTCAATGCACGCAGGTATGGTAGCAGAATATTACTTTGAAGATTTAGCGCACATTCTTACAGATGTTGATCAAGCCGCAGAATTCCGTTACAGAAATCCAATTGTAAACAACAAATGCCTGGTGATCCCAATTTCTCAAAGTGGTGAAACTGCTGATACATTAGCAGCTTTGCGTGAAGCACACATGAAGGGTGCTAAAGTCTCTGGCTTAGTTAATGCCGTTGGTTCCACTATTGCTCGTGAAGCAGGAAGAGGGGTATATCTGCATGCTGGACCAGAAATTTCCGTGGCTTCCACGAAAGCATTTACTTGTCAAGTGACTGTCTTGCTTATGATGGCACTTAAATTCGCACGCTCTCATCGAATGCCAATGCCAGTCGGTAAAACAATTGCAAATGAAATACAAAAAATACCTGACTACGTTCAACAGGTTATTGAACGTTCCGGGGAAATTGAAAAAATTGCTAAGAAGTGGTGTAAATGTCATGACTGGTTTTTTATTGGGCGAAGTTACCTTTACCCGACAGCTCTTGAAGGTGCATTGAAATTAAAAGAAATTAGTTACCTACATGCTGAGGGCTATAACGCTGCTGAACTGAAACATGGCCCAATCGCCTTATTGACTGAAGACGTTCCAGTGGTTGCTTTGGCAAATGATATTGATGGAAAGGATAAGGTCTTATCCAATATGCAAGAGTGTAAAGCAAGAAAAGCACCGCTTATTGCGACTGCAACTGAAGGTGATCAAGAAGTTGCTGACTTAACGGATGATATTATTTGGATTCCAAAGTGTCACCCTTTGGTTTCACCTGTTCCAACTGCAGTGGCACTACAACTCCTAAGTTATTATGTTGCAAAAGAACTTGGATGTTCAATTGATCAACCAAGAAATTTAGCTAAAAGTGTAACCGTTGAGTAGGTTCTAATATTGCCCTAACTTGCAAATAAACTCCTTAGGCTTAATGTAAATCCTCTGAAGCCGCAATTTGCGGCTCTTTTATTATGTATAAGTAACTTTTATTGAATATATGAATATGGACTCAGAACAAGCATATTTTGAATCTGACTTTCTGGTCATTGGCTCTGGTTGTGCAGGATTATCTGCTGCCTTAAGCGCTGCTGAACATGGCTCGGTGACAATTATTACCAAAAAAGAAATCGAAGATTGCAATACGCAGTGGGCTCAAGGGGGTATTGCATGTGTTCTGGATGATAAAGATAATTTTGCGTCTCACGTTGAAGATACCTTGAAGGCTGGTGCAGGAATCTGCAAAGAAGATATTGTCCGAATTATAATTGAAGAAGGACCGGGCGCCATTCAGAAATTAATTGACCTTGGCTTTCAATATACCACGCGCGAAGAAATGGGAGAGCTTGATAAAGGGCAAGAAATGGACTTGGGGCGTGAAGGCGGACACTCTCACAGACGTGTTATACACGCGGGAGATGTCACAGGTGAAGAGATTGTTCGAGTCCTGAAAAAAGCATGTTTGGCTCACCCTAATATCACGATTAAAGCCAATCACCAAGCAGTAGATTTACTTGCCAGCCGAAGATTAGGTTGGGATGGTCCAAATAAGTGCCTAGGTGCTTGGGTAATGGATCGTGAAGATTATGTGACTCATGCATATATTGCAAAGTATACATTTTTAGCAACAGGTGGAGCAGGTAAGGTTTACCTCTACAGTTCGAATCCTGACGTTGCCTGTGGCGAAGGTATTGCTATGGCGTATCGTGCATATGCAGAAGTAGCCAATATGGAGTTTTACCAATTTCACCCCACAATTTTACACAGTTCAAGAGATAAGAGCTTTTTGGTTTCAGAAGCAGTTCGCGGAGAAGGAGCAATTTTGAAATCAATGCGTAATGGTAAGTTGACCTCATTTATGGAAGAATATCATGAGCTTGGAAGCCTTGCGACTCGAGATATTGTCGCAAGAGCCATTGACCAAGAATTAAAAAAATATGGTCATCCATGCGTGTATCTTGATATTACTCATAAAGATGAAGATTATTTACGAAAGCGCTTTCCAAGGATCTTTGACAGTTGTTTTAAGATTGGTGTCAATATGGCTAACGATCCAATTCCTGTCGTACCTGCTGCACATTATTGTTGTGGCGGTGTGCGAACAAATGAAGATGCCCAAACTTGCGTCGAACAATTATATGCGATTGGTGAAGTCGCATGTACGGGTTTACATGGAGCTAATCGCCTTGCCAGTAATGGTCTCCTAGAGGGCCTTGTTATGGCAAATCGCGCTGTGCAACATGCAGTTTCTGTAATGGATGATATTGAGTTTACATATATGGGAATGGATGCTTCAAGAAAAGTGCCTGCATGGAATTCAGGTGAAGCGGCTGATCCGGACGAATTGATTGTTTTATCACATAACTGGGATGAAATACGCCGATTCATGTGGGATTATGTAGGAATCTTTCGAACAGATAAGAGGCTTTTAAGAGCAAAGTCTCGTATAAAAAATATTCGTAAAGAAATCGAGCAGTTCTATTGGGACTTTACCTTAACGCCTGACTTGGTCGAGCTTCGTAACCTAGCAAGTGTTGCAGAAATGATTATTGATTCTGCTTTAGCTCGTAAAGAAAGTATTGGTCTGCATTTTAATGCTGATCGACCCATTGGTGATGAAACCGCAGAGAAAGAAACAATTCTTCGCAGACCTGGTTTCACGAAAAGTCTCCACTAAGTAAGGAGGACTCCATGGATAAGCAAGACACATTGGCTTTTGATAAACAGCATTTGTGGCATCCATATTCTTCATTCACAAACCCAACTCCCGTCTTTGATGTGGTCCGAGCAGAAGGTGTATACTTAGAACTTGGTGATGGCCGAAAAGTTATTGATGGAATGTCATCGTGGTGGTGTGCGATCCATGGCTATAATCATCCAGTTTTAAATGAAGCTATTCATCAACAACTTGATAAAATGGCTCATGTGATGTTCGGTGGTTTAACGCACCAACCTGCTGTGGAACTTGGGAAACGACTCATTTCGATATTGCCACAAAATTTAAATCGTATCTTTTATGCAGATTCCGGTTCAGTATCTGTTGAAGTAGCAATGAAAATGGCAATTCAATATTGGTATTCAAAAGGACTGTCAAACAAAAATAGATTTGCAACTGTTCGAGGTGGATATCATGGTGATACAACAGGACCTATGTCCGTGTGTGATCCTGTTAATGGCATGCACCACATGTTTCGTTCTATCTTACCTGAGTATTATTTCGTAGATCGCCCTGTAGCTGCCACTGATGATTACTTTGATATTTCCGAAATGAATCAACTACGATCAGTTTTTGAAAAACATCATGCTGAAATTGCTGCTTTTATTATAGAACCAATTTTGCAAGGGGCCGGGGGAATGCGCTTTATGGCTCCTCAATATGTTCTAGAATGTCGAAAGCTTTGTGATGAATTTGATATTCTCATGATTTGTGATGAAATTGCCACAGGTTTTGGGAGAACAGGATCTATGCTGGCAATTGATCAAGTTGGGATTGTTCCTGATCTTCTATGCTTAGGAAAAGCTCTTACTGGTGGCTACATGTCATTTGCGGCGACAATCGCATCGAGTGAAATTGCTAATATCATTTCAGAAAGTGAAGCAGGGACCTTCATGCATGGACCAACCTTTATGGGAAACCCATTAGCCTGTTCAGTTGCATGCGCATCTTTTGATTTATTGCATGCTATTGATTGGCGAACTAATGTTATTCGTATTGAAACACAACTGAAAAAAGGTTTGCTACCTTTAAAAAATGAATCAAAAGTTGCAGATGTTCGTGTGAAGGGGGCAGTAGGAGTTCTCGAGCTCAAAGAGAACGTGGATATGAAAACGCTTCAACCATGGCTTTTAGGACAGGGCGTTTGGTTGCGTCCGTTTGGGAAATTATTATATACTATGCCACCATATATTATCAATAACGATGAAATTGATAAAATAACCAAAGTGATTGCGCAAGCTGTGCAGTAAATAATAGAATCTATATCCTTGCCCAATGCTCTTCTGAGCTCTGATAAAATGAGAACTCCTTTTACAGTTTTTCTGAATGAATTTCGAAAGTTCTAAGTGCTTGTTTTTAGGGTACTTGGTAGAGGGTGTTTTGAGGCTTGAGTAAAAAACTTCAAAAAAAGTG
>JAKVBE010000016.1 GCA_022447755.1 Lentisphaeria bacterium
GCCGAAGTCGCCGAAGCATCTGCTGAAGAAGCATCCGCCGAAGTCGCCGAAGCATCTGCTGAAGAAGCATCCGCCGAAGTCGCCGAAGCATCTGCTGAAGAAGCATCCGCCGAGGCAACTACTGCAGGTGATGGTGAAGCCGCAGAAGTTGTAGCTGAAGAAGAGTCTGGTGGATTTTGGGCTTGGTTGTTTGGTTCAGATGAAGACGAAAACCCAGAGCTTGATGCTGCCTTAGAAACAGAAGAAGACGCTAGAGAAGCAGTTGCTGAAATCAGTGCTGTTCTTGCTGAAGAAGAAGCAAACGTTACTGATTTAGAGAAAGAAATAGCTGCACTTCAAGATGCTATTGATTTAACTAAAGAAAATATTGCGACTGCAACTGCAGAGCGACAGGCTTATGACAAGATGGTTGCTGACTACGAGCTTCGTGAAAAACAAATTTATGAAGATAAAGAAATTGGTATAGAACTATACCATGTTGCTGACGAAAAGCGGGATGAGTATTATCATATCAAAGGTGATTATGAGAATTTAAACGCTCGTTTAAAAATCTACAAAGAAAAAGCAGCATACTTTAAAGGTCAAATACCTGAAGTTAAAGAAAATGTTGCAGAAGCCACACAACGTGTTGTTGAAGCTCGTTCTGCCTATGACCGTCACCGTATGAATATGCATAGCACAACTGCAAATATGCAGCAATTACAACGTGAAATCATTGTTATAAAACCCGCAGGTGAAGATCTAACAGAGGAAGAAGCAAGTATTGGTCCACTTGAGGAGCAATTGAAGTTGGATATTGCCAATCTACGTAAGGTAGAAGGACAGGCAGTTGATATATACCGTAAAGCTGATTACAATGCTTTCATGGCAAAACGTACTCAACGTGAGCTTGACTCTATCGATGAAGGTCACTCTAAAGCTAAATCCTCTTACAATGAAGCAGTCAAACAGCTTAAGCCCTATGGTGAGCTGGATCCATATGTTCACCCTGATAAACGTGATGAGCATGAAGGTATCTGCAAGTGGTTAGGTTTTGGTTGTACCGAACCAGAGAAAAGTGTTGCTCCAGAACCGGAGCCAGAGCCATTGGTTGATAATCCTATTGTTGGCCCTTAATGGAAAGACATTCCTTTTTTATGACCCGGGCCTTAAGGCAAGCCTTAAGAGCCTGGGGAAAGACAAGCCCCAATCCTATGGTTGGGGCTGTTGTTGTTAATGGGGATGACCAAATTATTGGAGAAGGGTATCATCCAAAAGCTGGGCTTCCTCATGCGGAGGTTTATGCGTTAAGAAGTGCTGGCCAGATGTCAAAAGGTCAGCGGATTTATATTACGCTTGAACCTTGTTCTTCTTATGGCCGTACTCCACCATGTGTAGAAGCAATTATCAAAGCGGGAATCAGTGAGGTATATATAGGGGCAATGGATCCTGACGCACGCCATCGTGGCCGTGCAGTCAAAATTTTACAAGATGCAGGTATTGAGGTTTTTACTGGTATCTTAGAAGAACCCTGTACTAGATTAAATGAAGCTTTTTTTCACTGGGTTCAATTTAAAACACCCTTCGTTTGTCTTAAAATGGCGATGACCCTTGATGGTAAAATTGCCACAGCATCTGGGATTTCAAAGTGGGTTACAGGTTCACATGCACGTGCAAAAGTACAACAAATGAGACGCTGGTCGGATGCTATTCTCGTTGGTGGGGAAACCTACCGTATAGATGACCCAAACTTAACGGTTCGTGGGAAGAAAACTTGGGAAAAACAACCCGCTAAATTAGTATGGAGTCAACAACTCTCAAATGGTCGAAAACTCCGAGAATTAAATGAAAATACCTTTAACTTTTTTAGTGCCAATGATATTGACGATTGGCAGAATGCATTACAATATTTAGGTGAACAACATATCTGTTCCCTTCTGGTTGAAGGCGGTGGTTTCTTAGCGGCAAAGCTTCTAGAACTTGGTCTAGTTCACAAAATATACTTTTTTATGGCTCCTAAAATTTTAGGAGGTAATGAGAACCGTGATGTCGTTAGTGGTCAGGGGTTTCAATCCTTGCAAGAGGCGTGTGAAATTGATCAAATGACATGCACGAAACTTGGGAAAGATTTTTTATTCACAGGATATCCAAATAATGTTTACAGGTTTAGTTGAGTCTAAAGGCAAAGTTCAGGAGCTTATTAAAACAAATGAGGGTGTAAAGCTCGTCATTGAAACTTCTCTTCGCAAAGAAGTTCAGTTAGGTGATTCTATAGCAATAAATGGCGTATGTTTAACTGCAGAACACATTGATATAAATTCGGATACTATTATTTTTCATGTTTTACAACAAACTTTATCATGTACTTCACTAGGATGTCTTGAGGCAAAAGATGCTGTTAACCTAGAGAGAGCTATGGCTTTGGGTGAGCGTTTTGGTGGGCATATCGTGTCTGGTCATGTTGACTGTACCACAACTTTGAGTTCCTTTGAAGATTTGGGGGGCGAATATAAGCTAACTTTTCATTTACCAGAATCATATCAAGAGTTGATAATTGATAAGGGATCTATTGCAATTGATGGAATCTCATTGACTGTCGCTCATTTAGCAGTTGATACATTCACTGTTCATATTATACCAGTGACTTGGGAGGAAACTAACCTTTCTCAAATTAAGCTTGGAAGTACCGTAAATTTAGAGTTTGATATGATTGGAAAATACATTCAACGTTCTGCAACATTGAAAGCAAATATTGTATAATTAGAAAGTTTTTATGAATCCGAATGCTGTTTTATGCCGTTATGGAGAGTTGGCTTTAAAGGGAAATAATCGACCTGTTTTTGAAAAACAATTATTAAAAAATTTACGCTATAAGCTAAAACAGGAACTTAAAGGTCTAGCTGTAAAAATTGTTCAAGGGCGTGTTGTCATTCAATATCCTGACCTAAGAGCTTTTGAGGATCAAGATATGGAAATCATGACAAGGTTGATTCCTTTTATTTTTGGTTTAAAATCTTTTTCCTTTGCTTGGTGGGTGCCTTCAAATCTAGAGGATATAGAAAAGCACCTAGAAACCTTCTTTCCACAAGCACTGAAAAAGTTTGGTGATCAACAAGAAATCACCTACCGTATGCGGGTTCGAAGAAGCTATAAAAAATTCCCCTTAAGCTCCCATGACACAGAATTGTACTTCGCTGAAAAATTTTTAATGAAGTATTCTTTCTTAAAGGTAAATTTGCGTGAAGCTGAAATGGATGTTGCTTTAGAAATTCGTGATAGGGGTACGTTTGTTTCTTTAACGAAAGAAATGTGCTGGGGGGGCTTACCATCTGGAACTGGTGGTAAAGGCCTAGCGTTGCTTTCAGGTGGAATAGACTCACCTGTTGCCTGTCATAAAATGATGGCAAGAGGTATTCACCTCCATTATTTAACATTCCATAGCTTCCCTTACACGGACCTTAATCTGTTAGAAAAAGTTGGTAAGATCGCTAATAGTCTAAATCAATGGCAAAAAGCTGGTATGTTGTTTGCTTGTAATTTTGCTTCTGTTCAACGTGTGATTCGTGATTCTTGTAACCCGCGCTACAGAACCATTTTGTATAGACGCTTTATGTTTAGAATTGCAGAAAAACTATCCCATTCCTGTAAGTTTCAAGCGCTGATCACTGGCGATGCCCTTGCTCAAGTTGCCTCTCAAACTGTAGTGAACATGTCAGTTATTGATAGCGCCACTTCAATGTTAGTTTTAAGACCTATTGTGAGTGAAGATAAGGACACAGTTGTTGCTCATGCCAGAAAAATAGATACATTTGATATTTCAAATATTCAGTGCGCGGACTCATGTACTGTATTTCAACCGGACAAGCCAATAACGAAGGCTAAATTACGAGAAGTAGAGTATCAGGAATCTAAACTTGATATTGACGAATTAGTACTTGAAGGTATCCGTAATATAAAATTTGTTGATTTAAAATCTGGCGAACTTATGGATCAACCTCCTAGAGCTGTAAAGGAAATTTTGGGGGAATAGGCTCACAATTTGGCCACTTTATTTTTTGCTAGTTGTTTTCCGATGCATGTGTGATATGTTTTTATATTGCACTGTTTTTATCTGATAATAATAATTTTGATTGATATGATCTTGCCATAGAAGTAAGATGTGAAGGATTTACTTAAAAAAGGTTTAATAATAAATGACTGAATTAGCTAACACTGAAATTACCTGGGAAAATTCTCGTTCCGTGGTTGAACTTGGAATCCATGTAAAAGACCTTGAAACAATTCCGATGAATGAAAGTCATATTCCTCAGATGGTGAAAGTTTTCACATTTGCGGCTAATAAACCAAAATCTTGTGGTGACTTTGCTAAAGTACTTACTGATTTGTGGAGAAAAACTGAAGATGTCTCCGTTTTAGAAAATATTATTGAGCAACTACCTGAAGCAGTTTATGTATGGGATCACGCGGATGCATTTGTTGAAACATCTCAAAGTTTCTCTGCTAAAGAAGTTTCCTCTTGGTTTGCAGTTTCTGTTAAAGCAAAAGGTGCAGATTGGGTCCTTGAAAACTTTATTCACCTTCCAATGAAACACTATGTTCATGTTGAAACTGCACTTGGTACTGAAGAATATTCCGAAAAAATTGTCGAAAAATGTGTGGAAGCTTTTCAGAATCGTACAGCAAATGCAGATACTATCATGTGGATTTGGAAAAAGAAAGCCCCTCAAGCGGAAGAATGTCTTGCAAATGCTCGTGCAATTCTAGAATTATTGAAGCTTGAAGTCCGTGGTGACTTTATTAAAGCTCGTAAAACATTACATAACGCTGTAATGTCCGACGAAAAGTTCCAAAATATGATGATGGAAGGTGGAACTCCTGATGGTATTGCACGTTTCATTAAGGCTGTGAAACGTTCCCGTGCTCTTGATAAAGGTGAGATGCAAAGTTTGATGGTAAAAATTGTCCGTCAATTCCCTGAAGCAAAAGATCTCGTTGTTGAAAAGAAGAAAAGACCTGCTGTTCGCCGTATTCCTCGTATTACTTCTTTCAGATCTGTTAATGCAAAGCGTAAAGAACTTGATGATATTATCAATACTAAAATACCTGCAAACACGGAAGCAATTGCTCAAGCTCGGAGCTATGGTGACTTACGTGAGAATTTTGAATATAAAGCAGCAAAAGATGAACAACGTCTTTTGGGTGCGCGTCGTAACGAATTAGAAAAAGATTTAAACAACATTATACCAACCGATTTTTCTGACGTTGTTGTTGGTGACACAGTAGTTCCTGGTAATTCAGTAAAACTTCAATGTAATGGTGAAGATCTTGTTTATCATATTCTTGGTCTTTGGGATTCAGATCCTGCCTCTGGTATTGTTTCTTTTGAAACACCAATTGGTAAAGCATTAATTGGAAAATCTGCTGGTACTAGTTTGACACTACCAAATGGAAATGAAGCAACTTTAACTGCGATTGAAGCACTTTCGGAGTCAATTAAGGCGTGGCTAAAAGCGGATCAATAACCGAACCGCAAGATTACTTGCAAATCCCACAGCGTTGGGTAGGACCTGTTCACTTCACCTTTAATGGTAAAAGAGAATCAATAGAGGTTCCTCTAGCAACTTATGAAACACCTCTCTGGCCTAGTGTTCAGCGGGGGGCTCTTATATCTAAATATATTGGCGGTTTTGAAGTTAGTGTGGAGCGGATGGGGATGGCTCGATCTATTGTCTTAAGGGCCGCAACAAATGCAAAAGCTATAGCATGTCAAAACCATATTATAGATCGCCAACATGAGATCAGTAAGGTCGCAGAATCCAAGAGTCGTTTTGCTAAATTTAATAAAATAGATAGTTTTGTATTGGGCTGTGACTTATATTTACGCCTTAATATGTTTACAGGTGATGCATCTGGGCATAATATGGTAACTCAAGCAGCCGATAACCTTATGCAATGGCTTCTTGAAGAGTATCCTGAATTATCTTATGGTTCGATTTCTGCAAATTGGTGCTCAGATAAAAAAGTCTCAGCTGTGAATTCTCTTTTAGGCCGTGGTAGGCGCGTTCATGTTGAAGCTTTAATCCATAAAAAATATCTGAAGAGAATTTTGAAAACAGATGCCCACAAAGTAGAAAAACTGCATGTTCAAAAAAACTTACAAGGTAGTTTACTTGCAGGTAGTTTGATGAGTGCAAATGCACATTATGCGAATATGCTTCTTGGCTTTTATCTTTCAACTGGTCAAGATGCTTCCAATATCGTAGAAGCTTCACAGGGTATTAATGTTGTAGAAGCTCGCGGTGATGACTTATACTTTAGCTGTACCATGCCAAACCTTATAGTTGGAACAGTTGGAAACGGTAAACATTTACCTCAAATTCAAGAGACTTTGTCTAAGTTAGGTTGTCAGCAGGAAGAAATTGAGACAGGTGTTAATTCTGATCGATTAGCTGCTCTTTGTGGACTAACGGTACTTTGCGGTGAACTTTCTTTAATGGCTGCACAGACAAATCCTAAAGAGTTAATGCAAGCCCATACGAGTATTGAAAGATCAAACTCATGACAAACGAGTTGGTAAATCAAAGAAAGCTCGAGCATTTAAATGTTTTTGAGCAAGACCCTGACATAGAGCGCAAGCAAGCAGGTTGGGAGGATATTCAGCTTACTCACCGGGCTTTACCCCAAATAGATTTCGATAAAATTGACACAAGAACAACATTTTTAAACAAAAAATTAAGTTTCCCATTGCTGATTTCTTCAATGACTGGGGGAGAACACTCTCTTATTCAGAAGATAAATGAAAATTTAGCGATTGCTGCAGAAGCTTGTAACGTTGCTATGGGGGTTGGTTCACAGCGTGTGATGTTAACTAACCCAGAAGCTGCAGCAAGCTTTAGTTTGAGAAAATTAGCACCAAACACATTATTGTTCGCAAACCTTGGAGCTGTTCAACTAAATTATGGTGTCACTTATGATGATGTAAGGAAATGTATAGATGTTTTAGAAGCTGATGCATTAATTCTTCATTTAAACCCTCTGCAAGAAGTCATTCAGGAAGAGGGAGATCGTAACTTTGCTGGTTTACTGGAAAAAATGTCAAACTTACAATCTCAGTTATCAATTCCCGTGATCATCAAGGAGGTGGGGGCTGGCATATCAGAGATTGATGCAAAGCTATTAATGAATGCTGGGTTTTCAATTATTGATGTAGCTGGTCGAGGCGGAACAAGTTGGGCAAGAATTGAAGAACATCGAAAAAAGACTGGATTTAACGAACAGAGCCTTGGCTTGTTATTTCAGGATTGGGGAATTCCTACTCCTATCGCTTTAAAAAAATTACAAAAATTTATTCCAAACACAACTTTGATTGGATCTGGCGGAATTCGTTCTGGTTTAGATATGCTTAAAGCTACCATTCTTGGGGCAAGTCTATGCGGCGTTGCCGCACCACTCTTAACGCCAGCCAAAGTGTCACCAGAAGCTACAATAAACGCAATAGAAGAACTTAAAAAACAATATCAGATTGCGATGTTTTTGTTGGGAGCTTGTAATGTTTCGGATGTTTTTAACAATAATTCATATATTTTAACTACGTAAGGACTTATTGAAAAGTGCAAGTTGGTATTGACCGTATTCATTATTATACATCAAACTATTATATTGATTTAGCAGATATTGCGAAAGCTAGAGGCGTTGATCCTAGAAAATTTGGTGAAGGTATTGGGCAGACTCAAATGTCTGTTCAACCCCCAGGGGAAGATATTGTAACACTTGCTGCTAATGCTGCTCAGCATATTCTTAATGAAAAAAATCGCTCTAAAATTTCTATGGTTATATTAGGTACTGAATCAGGTATTGACCAATCTAAAGCAGCCTCTATTTATATTCGTTCTTTGTTGGGCTTGCGAAATCATTGTAGAGCTTTTGAAGTTAAACAAGCATGCTATGGCGGAACTGCGGGTCTACAAATGGCAATTTCACATGTAAAATGCAATCCAACTGAACAGGTTTTAGTTTTAGCTTCTGATATAGCTCGTTATGGATTAGGTTCACCCGGAGAGGCTACACAAGGTGGCGGTGCCGTTGCTTTTACTGTTAGCGCCAATCCAGCAATTCTTGCAATGGATGAGTGGAATGGTTATTATAATGAAGATGTTATGGATTTTTGGAGACCTAATTATCGTAACGAAGCCTTAGTTGATGGTAAGTCTTCAGTAAAAATTTATATACGCTCTATGCTTGAAAGTTGGAAGATTTATAAAGAAAAATCAAAGTTGTCTTTTAATGACTTTACTCGATTCTGTTATCATCTACCATTTTCTAGAATGGGTGAAACTGCTTTAAGTAAACTTGCTAAGGCGGAAGGTTTTAGGTTGAAAGCGGAAGATGTTGCAAACCTTTTAGGGCCAGCATTAAAATACAATCAGGTCACAGGTAATACCTACGCTGCCTCTCTATATGTTGGATTATGCTCATTGCTTGATCATGATTGCTCAGATTTAAGTTGTAAACGTATAGGACTTTTTAGTTATGGTTCAGGTTGTATGGCTGAATTTTTCTCAGGTGTTGTGCAAAAGGACTACCAAAATTATTTATACACAACTCTTCATCAAGAGCGACTCGCTGCTCGTCAAAAAATAGATATTAATTTATATGAGGCATTTTATAACTTTGAATATAATAAAGAGGGTAGTTCCCAAAGAATTGATGAAAATTATATGACAGGAAACTTTAAGCTCGTCGAAATGAAAGATCATCAGCGCATATACAAAGCACTTTAAAACGGCCAAATTTTAGGTGCTAGAATGATTACCATAATTGCATATAAAATGTTTAGGGGTAATCCAACTCGTACAAAATCCCCATATTTATAACCACCAGGTGCGTAAACCATTAAGTTTGTTTGATAGCCTATTGGGGTTGCAAAACTTGCTGAAGATGCAATCATTATTGACATAATTAATGGCATTGGGGATATGTCTAACTGCTCTGCCAACTTAATCGCTAACGGAAAATTCAATGCAGCTGCCGCATTATTAGTAATGAACTCAGTCATGATATTTGTGGTGATATACAGGACCGCAAGAGCTAAAATGGGGGTATAGTCAGAATTCTGTGGTAGTTCTTTGAGAATGTAGTTTGTGATATCACTCGCTAAACCACTTGATAAAACTGCACGACTTATTCCAATAGCGACTGCGATGACCAAAAGTACTTTCCAGTCGATTGTCTTTAGATAGTCTTCTGAGCCCAAGATTTTTAGGAAAATAACCATAATCGCAGCCAATGGTGCAGTTGCATGTATGGGGAGTACTCCTAAAACTGGTAGAAGAATCATTAACAGAAAAATAGGCAGAATCCACTTCTGCTTATCCGTTTTGAAAAGGTCTTCTCTAAGAGGTGTAATAAATACAAAATCTTTGCTGTTTTGCCACATCCTTCTAAAACCAATATCGGCTAATAAAAGAAGAGTATCACCAGCTTTCAAAGGTAGTTTAGCAAAATCATTTGCATAGTTTTTTTCATTCCTTTGAACACTTAATACTGTGGCATTATAGCGGCGATTGAACCAAAGATCATCAATCGATCGGTTAATTAATGGAGAGTTGTTGCCAATCATTACTTCTAGAATTTGACTATCCTCACCATGAGTGAAATCTTGAACTTTTTGGGTTTCAGTTGCCCCAATCTTCTCAGCAATCTGAACTCCTTTATGGTGATCGCCTTTAAAAATTAATTGATCTTCAGCTTCCAATACAAACTCTTTTTGTACCGGTCCATGAATACGACCTTTTCTGATTACTTCAAATAAAAATAGACCATCTAGGTTACGCAATTCTGCCTCTTCAATCGACTTTCTTACCAGATAGGAGTTTGCAGGTACAGTGACTTGAAAGAGAAAATCACGATTACTTTCTTGCATTGCACGTAACGGGTCTTTAACGCTTGGAAGCAACTTTGGAGCAATAAATATCATATAAAAGGTTGCGACAATTGCACAAGGTAATGCAAGTTTCGTAATACTAAAGAAATCTAAGTTTGTTTGGAAAGATTCACGGTATAGCCCATCTACTAATAAATTTGTAGAGGTTCCAATGAGTGTACAGGTACCTCCAATAATTGTTAAATAACTAAGAGGTATAAATATTTTAGAAACTGAAATATGATTTTCTTTAGCCCAGTTTCTTAAGTTCGGCATGAAGATCATGACAATAGGGGTATTATTAAAAAATGCCGACAAGCCTGATAAGGGAAGTGCTATCTGAGCAATAAGTTTCTCTGAGCTTTCCGCTTTCTGTGTTAACCTTTGCGCGATTTGATTAAAGGTTCCAGAGGTTTGTACTGCTTGTGCAACAACAAATAAACTCGCTATTGTAATGATTGTTGGGCTGGCAAAACCAGATATAGATTCCTTATAGCTTAAAAAGTGTAAATTAGGGGATAGATAGCTTCCAACAAAAATATTCAAAAGAGAAGATCCCAAACAAATTTCGGGTCCTTGTTGTTCAGTAAGCAAAAATACAAAGCATGCTATTAAGTTTAAGAATACAAAGGCTGCTGGGGAGAGTACACCTAAAATATACAATGTACTTAAGCTAATAAGTAAAATCAGGTAGATAAGCGAGTATAAACTAGAAATTTTGTGACTGGGCATCGCCCCTCCTAGTAGTCTCGCGGTATTATGATTTGTGCATGTCTACTTTTAAAAAGCTTTTCTAAATCGGCTGTGATTTGCTCTTTATCTGCGACAACGATGACATTCCAAAACTTAGAAAAACTGCTCTTTGCATATTCAACATTACCTTTTGGCAGAATAACTTCATTTGCACGGTTTATAAAATGATTACTGTTCAAAATTTGGCCACTGGCTCCTTCTAGGTTTAATGCAAACATGTGTCTCGGAAGTTTTCCCATAGGAATCTTCAGCTCTTTGATATTTGGAAATTCCCAAATAGAGACATTACTAAATTCTTCTAAATCTAACCCATGGGATCTTTCAATTTGATTAAGTTTTACACTAAATAAAAATGGTTGTGCATGAAATAGTTTAATTAGTTTATTATAGTTGGGGTGGTTCAAGGACAATCGCAAGCCAAATGGACTCATATTCATACTTATGTGTTCACGAACTGGTTCATCAAATAAATACGAAAAAGCTTCTGTTCCCAGAATCATCATATCTAAGTTTGTGTTTGTAATATAAAAATTATTTAAATTACGTGCAGCAAAATTAATTCTATTTTTATAAGAACCTTTTACATTTGATAAGTTTACGGATAGTTTTAAAGCACTTAGGTTAGCGTAGTGGCTTAAGTACTTGTTAGGCTCAACTTCTACCGGTTTCATCATGCGTAAACTATATAGGCTATGGGCTTGCCAGTCTCTAGGATAACCTAAATCTCGAGTTACAGAAGATAATAAGCGTTTACCTTTATTGGGATCTTTGATCTCTTGTAGAATTTTTACAAAATCAGCATAGGGTTTAGATTTTAGTTTAGCTAATTCATTTAGTGATTCTAAACGTTTTTTAGGTGTGTGGTATAGTTTATGAGCATTTCGAAGAATCTCTAGGTCAGTCCTTCCTTCCGCAATATCTTGAGTTAACTCACTTAAGCTTTGATTTGTTATGTCTTCTATTTTCACCTGAATCCCAACTCTTTGAATAAACCCATTTACTTTGACCATCTTAAACCCAACGAGATGTTTTGTTGAGGATTTTTTTAAGTAAAACTTTTCTTTTTTACTATTTTTGAGAACTACACTAACTTCCGTTCCAATTAAACGTTTAAAGGGGTTTTTGTTGGAAGAATTTTCATTTTTATCAAAACTTTCGACTAGCTCTGAGTAATCTTTGGGCCAGTACTTACTGTTTTTTCCGTAGTTTACTGTTAAAAATTCCTCCAAACTTGGTATACTTCTTCTGCCTTGTATTAAGAGTATATGATTAATGGCAATTACACCACGACGCTTAGCACTCAGTCCATTACTAGTATTTTCAAAGCTGGTTAACATCTCAACATAAGGGCTTAATTTTTTTACTTCTTGAAATGCAGCGCCAGTTCCTTTATAAGATTTTATATAGGTATATGCTGCATTAACGTCTCCTTTAGATAATAGCTTTCGAACATGATTACGTACTTTGTTGACTTCATTGTTTATCTTAGATTCTTCTCTTTTTACAAGGCGATCTCTAAAATTTACAATTTCTTCTCGTATATCGAAACCTTGGCTATCTTCTATGAGTTTATTTAGTTTTAGTATGGCATTCGGAGCTCGGTCAGGTACTGCTAAAACATCATCACGTATTTGTTCAAAACGTAACTCAATTTTTTTCTCTGCTACTGAAACTTTTGGGACAGTTGAATCACCTGAGTTTGATGACAGTGTCTTGTTTGAAGAAGAATTATATATAGAGTTGAAGATTAAAAGACCACCAATCATAACTAATACTAAGAAAATAATGACAAAGCTTAACATGCCTGAAGATTTTTTCTTAGGTATTTTATGAGCACCAGAGCTCCGAAGACGATTCGATTTCATTTTTCTTGCTGCCTGTTGTGGCTTAACAACAGGTGGTGGAGATTTAGGCTCTTCAAAAACTGTCTCTAAAGCTTTCTTAAAATCACCCCAAGTCGCAAAACGTTTATCACGATCTTTAGCCATCGTTTTATTCAAGAAGCTTTGAAAATTAGGATGAATTCCTTCTATATAATCGGCTAATTTAGGAGTTGGCTCTTCACGCTGCATACGCAATACTTCACGAAAATCAACATCATCATAGGGGACTTTACCAGTTAGTAAATAAAACACTGCACAGCCCATTGCATACATGTCTGATCTGTGATCTAAGTCAGAGCTCCCCATGGTTTGTTCCGGACTCATAAAGTGGGGAGTTCCTACAACAAGGCCAGCATCTTTTTCTGATTCTGACTGAAAGGTTGATATACCCATGTCAAGAAGAAGTGGCTCTGACTCAGTATTAATCATAATGTTTGCTGGCTTTACATCTCGGTGTAAAATAGTGTGATGATCCCAAGCATATGCCAAAGCATCAGCAATCTTAGAAATAATAAAAACGACATTTTCTGTTGGGATAGGACCCTCTTGCTCAATCATTTCTTCCAATGTCAATCCGTCAATATAGGTCATTGCCACATAATGAATGCCTTGGTTATCACCTGCTTCAAATGCTGTTACAATATTAGGGTGATTAAGGCGGCCCATCATACGAACTTCACGGAAGAAACTATCCAGCTCTTTAGGGTTTTGTGTAATTTCTTCACCCAGAACTTTTAGAGCAGTTAGGCGGTCTATTGAGACTTGATTGGCAAGATAGACGGTCCCCATAGCACCACTACCTAAGTGGCGAATAATCTCAAAATTACCAAGTTTATCCCCTACATTTAGGAGATGATTTGGGGTACGAATATTTGCCCCACAATTGGGACATTCAATGAAGGTTGGTAAATCACCTGCACCCTCAATTAATAAATTTTTAAAACAACTTCTACAGCTAAGCTTTATCTTCATTAATAGCTCTTGTTTTTTTATACCAAATTAATTTGTAAAAAACTATCACACATAGATATGATATCAAGTTTTTAAGTATTGCCTAGTTAAGAAAACATTTGAATTCTTATAAATACAATACGAAGCTAAATCCTGAGTTTGTAAAAAAAGCATCAGACAGTATAGTTTATTTTCCTGAATGTTATAGATTTATACAACTTAAACGAAGAGAAATTTGATGGAACAGGACTCATTAGAATATGGTAGCCTTGTACGAGTGCGAAATTTGGCACAGGCAAAACACTTTTACACGGATGTATTATGCTTAGGTGAACCTATTTTAAATAGTAATTTCTGGTTAGAGTATCAAGTATCAAAACATGGTTTGCTTGTTTTGGAACAATCTCAAATGACCAACGGAAATGCAAGTCCAGACGTGTCTGTTTTGATTTTTGTTGAAAACTTGCAGGAAAAAGTAGCGCTTTTAGAAAATAATGGGCTTACTATTTTAAAACCTTCCGATGAAATACCGGGCTTCCCTTGTGCATCTGTAAAAGATCCAGAGGGCAATATCGTTACCTTCTATCAAAGAGCAAAAGTATAAAACTCAACCTTTGCTTTTCTTTTCGTTTTTATGCTTCAGCAATTTCCTTTAAGATTGCTTCTGCAGAAGCTGCTGGACTTTCTGCTTTCGTTATAGGACGACCAATTACTAAATATTGGGCTCCTTGAGCTGCTGCTTCACCAGGGCTTAAAACACGCTTTTGATCTTGTACATCTGCACCACGTGGCCGAATACCTGGTAATACTTGGTTGAAGTCGACACCACAAGCCTCTCGGATGAGAGAACTTTCTTTAGCAGAAGCTACGACTCCATCTATGCCACTTGATTGAGCCAATTTTGCGAGCCGAATTACCTGTTCTTGTGGAGACACCGATAAACCTAGCTCTGAAAGAGCATTTTGGTCCATACTTGTTAAGACTGTTACGGCAATGAGCAAGGCATCTGGGTTGGTTTCTTTTGCCGCTTCTGCTGAACGTCTCATCATTTCAGAACCACCAGAAGCATGTACATTTACCATATCTACGCCAAGCTCTAAAGCACTTCGGACAGCCTGAGCAGTTGTGTTCGGAATATCATGAAACTTTAAATCCAGAAAGATTTTATAGTTTTGATCTTTCAACATTTTTACAATAGATGGCCCATTTTGTGTAAACAATTGTTTGCCCACCTTGAAATATCGAATGGTGCCAGATAATTGATCTAAAAGATTTTGAACTTGTTGTGGGGTATCATAGTCTAATGCTACAATGACTTCAGATTTTGTCATGTGGTACTTTCCTATAGAAACTGAATATTTTTCTTTAATTTACGGTGCGCTTGCCAAGCAATAAGACTTGTAAATAGCATACAAATTACACTATTCCAACGAATAAAACTCCTTAAATATACTCGATAATCTTTGAATTCGTAATAGGGCAAATAAATAAAATAATTTAAATTTCTTCCTGGTGCACTGGTTCGGTCAAACCAAATAATTAAAATTAGGCTTGTACAACCTATAATGATTTGTGTATAGAAAATATACTCTGCAAGTACTTTTGCCATGGTTTTGAATAGAGGATTGTCATTAAAAATTGAAGTTGTGTAGGCTTTTAAATAATAAAAGATCAAAAACCACCATGCGATAAATGCGAGAAAAAAGTTTGCAGCAAGATACGTAGAGTCTTGAGCTCGAAACCACAGGCAAGCGGCCGGAATAAAGCATATATTTAAAATAGTCCAGTATCGTAAATAACTAGATTCATTGGATTCAATTTCTAATTTTGTTACCAATAAAAATAGCGCTGGTGTAATAAAAATTAGCATGGTCAATGAGCCCGGTATACCTGATTGAGTATAAAAAAAATCAGGTTTCAAGGTAAAGAACAAAACAGCAGCGAAACTTAATAAAATAAAAATGTGCTTGTTGTAGCATTCAAATGTTCGTTGATTTGACAAGATTTGAGCCTATTTTTGTTTTTTTATTCAGAACTTATGACTTAAAGTCTTTTGACTATCAAACGTTGGTACGGTACTGTATAGTATGCAGATAAGAGGATGTTTTTCTAGTAGTAAACTGATAATTTTTTAAAGCATCCTTCACAAGAAAGGAATTGACTATGCAGTATATTGTCAAAGGTGCGGATGGCAAAGAATATGGTCCCGTAGATAAAGATGTGTTAGGCCAGTGGGTTGAATCTGGACGTATTTTATCAGACACGATGGTAAGAAATACACTCGTAACAAGCTTTCAGCCAGCCAAAAAAATCTCTGAGTTAGAACAATATTTCGTTCAAGAAAACAAGGTTGTCGATAAAAATACTGGAAAAGTTTTGGCTATTCATTCACTTACTGAAGCCATTTTCAGGTCAAAGCCAGCTGGAGTTACACGCCGTTTTCTATCTTGGGTTTCAGACCTAGTTATATTATTTCTAGTTGCATTTGCGACATTGCAGGTCTTTTCCTTAGGTGCAGACGCTGACTCTTTAGCTGGACGTTATCAAGCTTGGTTTACATTTATGTTGATTTTTAGTTTTTCATATTACTTTATTGGACTTGCTTTCAAAGCTCAAACTCTTGGCCAGTGGTGGTGGGGGGTTATGATTATTCAACCTAGTGGAAGTCCTGTGATGGCCGTTCAGGCATTTTTCTATACCTTGATTTCAGTTCCATTTTGGCCACTAACTATTTTGACCGCAATACTTCCTGAGGGCAGAGTGATTCAAGATCATATTTGTGGGGTTAGTGTTGTTCGTATAACTGCAAGGGAAGCATAACTGTATAATGTCTGAAAACAATTTGAGTTTTCTGGGAGATTTTGATAAAATCTCAAGAAAAAGAAAACTCTCCAAAATCCTCTTTCGCTATATACTTAAGGATCTAATTGTTGTCCTTTTATCTGCGACACTTGGGTTTGCTGTTATTTTACTAGTTTTTTCATTAATGGAAGAGTTGGATGACTTTATAAAAGAAAAAGTTTCTACCTTGGATATGGTGATGTACTTTATTTATATCCAGCCTCAAGTCCTCCTACAGGTAATGCCCTTTTCATTGATGCTTGGAACAATGTATAACATGGCTCAAATGGCAAGAAATAGTGAACTTTCAGCTATGCGCGCAATGGGTATTTCGGTTCTTGGTGTTTATACCCCTATCATTATTATGGCAACCACAATTGGTATTATGATGATGCTTGTTCAAGAATTTGTTGTGCCTTATTCTCAAAAAGAAGTACAGCGCATCGAGGCTATTGAGGATGGTGTTGAAGATCTTTCAAAAAAACGTTCAAATGCTTTTTTAGCTTTCCATAATCGTGAGGACCGTAGAAATTGGACTTTCTCAGATGTTTCCAAAGATGGAGTCCTGAAGGATTTATATCTGCAACAATTTGGAGATCAAAAACGAGTGAAATTTGAGATTATCGCCAAAGAAGCCCATTATGATGAGCAAAAACAACAATGGGTTTTTACAAATGGTGTTTATACGGTATTGGATGACTATGGTATATATGCTCAAAAGCCAGAAAAGTTTGATACATTATCTCGTAGTTTTAACGAACGAGCGAAAGGACTATACTTTTTTACAAAGCTAAATATTGCCGATACCTTATCTATCAAAGATTTACTCGAAATTTTAAACTATGAACATCTAAAGATATCGGACACCGTAAGAAATCGTTTAAAAATAGATTTTTACAGTCGCTTTATCGTTCCTTTTACCTGCTTAATTGCAATTCTTTTAGCCTCACCAATCGTTTTGACGACCAAGCGCACAGGGGCAATGAATCATTTCATGACCGGTTCTATTTTAATGGGGGTCTATTATCTCTGTAAATATATCTTTGCTGGCATCGGAACGGCTGGCTTTTTACCTCCATTAATTGCTGTATGGATTCCGGTTATCTTGTTTGTCTCAATTGCATTGTATTTGCTTAAAAGGAAATCATGAACATGGATAAGGAAGAGAAAATAGAAGACAAAGGTAAACTTCCTAAGGTTCACAAAAAAAAGAAAAATAAGTTTTCTAAAAAACAGCTAGAAAAATTTCAGGATCAAATAAAGTCTAAAAATGCAGAAGAAGAACGCAAGCAACAACTGCTTGACCTGAAACCAGCACCAATTATAGCAAAGCGTGCTATCATTTTTTATGTTTTTATTATGGCTTTATTGATCTTATTCTTATTGTCTATCAATAGAGATGTCTCGCAAAAACAGTTTCCGCGTGTCCAAGCCAATCCTACTGAAGTGATACCAGTGGGAGATAATGCCGTTTTATTACAAGGTTTTGAAGAAGCCCCATATGCCCTTTGGGCTGACCCAAGTGTCTTAGACTCAACTGCTCACCTAGCTTTAGAGGTTCAAAAGCAGTTAGTTAAAGATAGTCTTTTACCAGTTGAAACCGTTAATTCATTTGATATGCATTTTCGACTTATTCCTTATGCTGGTCCTTTTGGTATGGGAAGTCCCGAATTAGAAAAAGGTCGTGAATTAGATGAAAGTCTTCACACTCAGCAAGTTCGGTTTCCCTTTTATTTGGGTAAATATGAAGTTAGTCAAAAGCAGTTTCTAGCAGTTATGGGGTATAATCCAGGTAACCCCAGTTCCTTGTTCTTACCCGTAAATGAGGTTAGTTGGTTTGAAGCCATGGCTTTTTGTGACCGTATGAGTGAGATGGAAGGGTTACCCAAAGGTAGTTATCGTCTTCCAACGGAGATTGAGTGGGAATATGCTTGCCGTTCCATGAGCGATAGTGCTTATTATTTTGGCGATGAAAAACGCATCAATGAAAGTCGTTACTATAGTGTGATCAATGAAGGCAAACCTTCAGTTAGTGGTACGCGTATTCCGAATGCATGGGGCTTGCATAATATGCATGGCAATATGTGGGAGTGGTGTCGGAATTGGTTTTATGACTATGACACCCAAAAAGTGGTTACTTGGGAACAGTACCCCATTGGTATCTATTTTCAAAGAAGTGTAAGGGGTGGCAATTATTTTTCTAATATTGAGGGAGCTCGGAGTGCATCGAGGTATACTTTAACGGATCGTAGTAAAGGAAATTACTTAGGTTTTAGAGTTTTAAGAGTATTTCCTAAAGAGATGCTTCACAAAAAAGAACGTCGCTTTTGACAACTGATTAGCATAATAGTAATTAGGAATGCCATGTACTGGGATAAAAAAACATTGAAATGGGTCAAACAAATCGTTGCACTTATTTTAATATTTTTATGCCTTATATTTATCTATCATACTTTCTCCTTTGTAGTAAACCGTGAGCAGTACAAGGAGATAGGCTTACCGGAGTCTATAAAGGATAATAGTGAACTTGTCCAAGAACAAGATGCGACTCTGATACATAATAAAATCACCCAAATTGAGCCCGTAGATCCAGATTGGTCACGTAAAACTTACATCTTAAAAGCTGCAGACCTTTTGATTCAACAAAAAGATCTTGAAAATGCTTTTGCCCTTCTTGAACGTTGGACTCCTAAAGAACCTGAAGCAGCTGAAATTGTAAAAAGAACAATTGAAAGCATGGAAGAACAGGCAAGAAATATTCTGAAGTCTGAAGTCCCTAGGTTGGTTCATTTGTATAAGTCAATGGACCAAGTAGATCAATATAAACTTTTTGCCAGTGAAAGGTCAAAGAGGTCACTTAAACTTACCCAATTATTAAATGAAAAGGAAATCGAGTGGCGTAATTTTTTCACTAATCTTCCCATCGTTTATAAAGTATTTTTACGAGTTCAATGCCGTATACGATTAGAAGAATCATTCGGAGCTCAGAACAAGTTAGTTACCAGTTATTTAGACTTTCGTTTACCAATCAACAACCAAGTTCGTGTTATTTTGCAAAAAATACCACAGCTATCCGACGATCTACGACGATCTTCCCCGAATGCTTTATGGGCTCATTTGTTAGATCAAACCATATTGTTAGAGGCATTTCAACATCTACTCAAAGAGGATATGATAGCCAGTCAAAATCTAGGAATGCAAGATTGGCTCATGATTCTCTATCGTACAAATAATCTGATGGTTTCTCTTAATGAAGGCCAAAAAGGGTTTCTACAGGCATCCTCTGTTTGGGAAAAAATACCTGATTGGAACAAAAAATTACGTTCTGATGCAATTTTTGATGAAGTCCGTAGGCTTTATTTTGGCCTATTTTCAGAAAGTACAATTCAATATAGTTTATTTCTAAAATCTAAGAATCAGCTTGTAAATAAGCAAAAAACTTTAGGCGCCGTGAAGAGCCACCCTTTGTGGCGTAGACTAATTAAAAGCTTCCGTTATAAAGCTTTAGAAAAAGATTTAAGTAAAATTTTTGATCAGCTACATGCAAGTCGATATATTGCTATATACAGCGATGAAATCATTGAAAGTTTAGAAGAAGAAAAAACAATACTAGAATATAATATCCAACTTCGAAAAGCAGTTGTTCGTAAACTACGCTTTTTATACCCTAAATTAAACTCACAAGTTGATAAAAGTTGGGCAGACTTAAAAGAGGAAGACCTCTTAAAAGCAATTGATCAAGTTGCGATTGAGCGTATCCATTTACAGAAAAAAGCGCAAGCTTTAATCGAAATAATTAAACGAAACAGAGAACATTTGACCCTTAATGATTTGATGAAAGAAGAATAACATGCACGAATATAAAATAAAATTAATTATTGGGGATCCAAAAGGCCGACGTTCTGAATCTGAACTGACAATTGGTGACTATGTTATGGGACGTCATGAAAATGCTGATATTCAATTTCCCGCAACGGCTTCTACTGTATCAAGAAATCATGCAAAATTAAAGGTAAGACCAGGTGTTGTTGAAGTTGAAGACTTAGAGTCTCGAAGTGGTGTAATGTTAAATGGTAAGTTTATTCGTGAAGGTGAAGTGAAACCTAAAAGTATTATCCGTATCGGTGACTATGAAATGACTGTTGTATTTCCAGAAGAAGATAAAGTTCATAAGGAAGTAAAAAAAATCATTAATTTAGATCAGGAGCAAACGGTTCAAGAAATAACAGAGAGTTTTTCGCAGGATTTACAAAAACTACAAGAAGTAACACAAAGCCTGGTAGAAATGACGGGCAGAAGAATTATTGGGCGAGAAGAAGAAATTAGAATGGTTTGGGCAACATTATTAAGCAAGGGACATACTTTGATGATTGGAGTTCCGGGCTTGGCAAAAACCTTTCTAGTTACAACATTAGCTGAAGTCCTTGGGTTGAGCTTTAAACGTATCCAATTTACTCCGGACTTAATGCCTTCTGATATTATAGGCAGTAACGTCATTCAGGAAGGAGAAGATGGCAAACGAATATTTGAATTTATTCAAGGTCCTATCTTTACACAGCTACTACTCGCGGACGAAATTAACCGGACACCGCCTAAAACTCAGGCAGCTTTACTAGAAGCTATGCAAGAAAGACAAGTTACCGTTGGTAATAGATCTCTTAGGCTACCAACACCTTTTTGTGTGATTGCATCTCAAAATCCAATTGAACAAGAGGGGACATATCCTTTGCCTGAGGCACAGCAAGATCGCTTTGCTACATGTATCGTATTAGATTATCCTCACAGAAATGATGAAATTGATATTCTTATAGAAACGACCCAAGGGACCACGGAAAAGATTGAAAAAATAGTTGAATCTATGGATTTACTTCGATTTCAATCCGTGGTAGATAAAATTTCAATCCCCCGTGAACTCGCAACATACACAGCTGATTTAGTCCGTGCTACAAGGCCTAACCAAGAACATGCACTCAGTTGGGTTGAGGATTGGGTAGACTGGGGGGCTGGTCCACGAGCTGGACAGGCGATTATCCGAACAGCAAAGGCTTTAGCTGCAATGGATGGTCGTCCAACAATCGGTATAAGTGACATACAAAAAGTCGCAGTACCAGTTCTGCGGCACCGAATTGCTTGTAACTATCGTGCGAAAGCAGATGATATGAACGAAGATAAAATTATTGAGCGCCTGATTAAAGATTTGCCACGTCCATGATAGTATTTCGCTATATTTTAGCATTAAGTTTTCTATTTTTTTCATATGAAATAAAAGCACAGCTTACAGATGAGTTAATAGGAAAGTATGAAGAGCGTTTGTCCTCTGCTTTGATTAAAAGGCAGAACGAAAATGGTTCCTGGGACCCTCAATCTAAAGAATATTTGGTGGGCACAACAGCAATCTGTCTTCAGGCTTTAAAGCAAGCAGAATTACCCAATAAGCATATTGCCGTTCAGCGAGCCGTCTTGTTTATAATGAAAAACTCTGATGATCGTACCTATAGTGAAAGCTTGGTATGTTCAGCATTAGAGTTAGTTCTTGAGCAAGATGTAAAAGATCCAGTTTTCAAAAAAGATCTAATTCTCAAGCGTATGCAAAAGGCAGTTGATTTTTTAGTTGGGACACAGACATTGAGTGGGGATTGGGGTTATAGCCGTATGTTAAGGCATGCTGATAATTCTAATACGCAGTTTGCAATACTAGGATTGGCAGCTGCAGAACGCGCTGGCATTGCTGTGCCAGGTAATGTAAAAAAGCGTACACTTAATCATTGGCAAAGTACTCAGAAGGGAGATGGAGCATGGGGATACCGTGGAGCAGCAAAAAGTAGTCTTCAAATGACATGTGCAGGGCTTGCTAGTCTTCACCTTCTTGGTGAACGTGTGCGTAATAAAGATTCTGAGTGTTCTCAACCCAAATGGAATAAAAGTATGCTTAAAGCTGTTAATTATATTGAAAAAAATATAAATAAGCGCGATGTAGATATGAGTATGTACACGTTCTATGCAGTTGAGCGAGTCGGAATTAATTTAGGTTTGAAAAAATTTGGAAATATTGATTGGTATCAGTGGGGGATAGATCATATTGTGCGGGCTAGTCGAAACTTTAAAACGAATCATGATGTGGCTTTAGCATTATTATTCATAGCTAAAGGAAAAGCCCCAATTGCAATTGCAAAATGGAAGTGGAAAGGAGACTGGAATAATCAGCTGTATGATATACAAAATTGGACAGATGATTATTTTAAAGAAACGAACTATAAAGTTGATTGGATTAATTCTGAAATCTCAAGTCTTGATGCACCTGCAGCAAAAGCATCCTTGATCTTCGTGAATGGTACTCAAAAATTATCTGTAGCAGATAAAGAAAAAGAATTTATTACTTCTTTTTTGGAGTCTGGTGGTACGATTGTGACGGAAGTTAATTGTGATGATCAGACCTTTATAAATCACTTTATGAATTTATTTAAGAATGATATTTTCAAGAAAGAAGATGTAAACTTTGAGCCCTTGAAAAAAGGGCATCCCTTATTTTTGATGCGTAATGAACTTAGCTTAGAGGATGTCGATGGCCTTGTGATGAGGGCAGCATGTAAGAGATATAATGTATTGGTTCTTAAAAAAAATATATCTGGTGCTTTAAATCGTGATACACTCCGTATTGATGATATAGAAAGAGCCCAAAAAGTGGCCACTAATATTTTAGATTGGGCTTTGAAAAATCGTAATCTTGGTAAAAAACTTGATGATGTTTCATTAGAGGAAGTCGAAGATCGAAGTACACTAACGATTGATCAGTTAAAAAGAAAGTCTGCAGGTTTAAGCAAACAGTATACACAACCCATAGCCAGATATAGACATAAAGCAAACTGGAATACCTCACCTTTTTGGTTTGATACACTTCACAGAAATGCTGAAAAATCTTCAAGACTACCTTTGTTTGATGCAGAAATTTATGTAAGTACAGGGACGGAAGATATTTACTTTTCTCCAGTAACATTATTTACCGGTCATGGTTCTGTTGATTTAAAAGATAAAGATATTTTATTTTTACGAAATTATATGCAGCAAGGTGGAGCAATATTAGCCGTGGCCGGTTGCAGCGATCCAGAGTTTCATGAAAGCTTTCTCCAAATTACCCAAAGAATTTTTCCTAATGATGAGTTAGAGCTTTTGAGTGAAGAAGATCCTGTATATAACCGAATGAATAGTAAAAACTTAAAAGTTACAGATGAATATGAACGTTTTAATCAACGTAAAATGCCTCGAATATATGGTATAAAAAGAGATGGTAGATGGCTTCTCTTATATTCTGAATTTGATATAATTTCAGATTTATCAGAAGGATTACATAATGATATACCGGGGGTATTAAACAAATCCGCAGCTCAACTGTCAAATAATCTATTAACTGAACTAATTAGACCGAGATAATTATATGAATCATTTTGATGAAAAATATATGAAGCCTGACTTAGTTCAGGAATTAGGTCGAATCGATTTAATCGTTGAACGAATTTTTAAATCAATGCAATCAGGGGAAAATCTATCAAACCGTAAAGGTTTTAGTACAGAGTTTTCTGAACACAAAAATTATACTTTGGGCGATGATATTCGCCATATTGACTGGTTGGCCTATGCACGGACGGATCGATACTATGTGAAGCAATTTGAAGCAGAGTCTAGCCTTGAGTTAATGATTATTTTTGATTCGAGTCCTTCTATGTCATGGCGTTATGAAAATCATATTTCTAAATTAGAGTATGCAGCCAATATTGCTGCAGCTTTAACAGCACTCCATATTAAACGGAAAGATCGTGTAGGCTTTTTAACTACGGACGAAAAAGGTGAGCGTTTTTTAGCTCCTTCTTCAAAGAAACAGCAACAATTACTTATTTATGCTGCTTTAGAACATATCAAACCTACTGGGGTGGATCAATTAACTCAGATGATTAGCTCATTTTTGAAAATGAAGCGCCATCGTGGTCATATTCTACTTTTTTCTGATTTAGAAGAGGATGAAGGAGAGCTACAGAACGTACTAAGTGAGTTGGCTCTCGTTGGAGATAAAGTATCTATTTTCCACTTGTTAGACTTTCATGAAGTTGAGTTAGACCTGGAAAATATAACTCATATTGAAGATTCTGAGACCGGTATACAGATACCTGTTCATTTACCAAGCTTAAAAAAAGACCATGCTCACAATATTGAAAAATTTATATCATATTGGCGTAACTTATGTGATAAAAATGGAATATATTACCATTTCGGGCATACTGGCCAAAATTACGCGAAACAAATTTTTGATTTTTTAGAAAAAAGTTACTAATCCTAATGTCAAATCCACTTCAGAAAAAACTTTTCCTATATGGTATCTGTTTTGTTATTTTGGCGGTACTGTCTATTTTTATGATTAAATCATTAGCTAAAGTTGGTATCTTATTTATGATCATTGGCTTAGTTATGCTTAAATTTGCTTTTAAAAGACGCTAAATGAATCGATTATTTATTTAGGCTTATAATCGCATGTTTAGAGTAACTATTTCCAAAGCCTATCTGTTTTTGTCGTTATTTGAATGCTTCAGTATTAGTTTATTTTATTTTTCAAACATAGCTAAAGTAACTATCATTTTATTAGTGAACGAGATGTACCAGTTAATCTCAGGTGTTTAGCTAGTTGATTCAACATTATTTTATAAACAGTGGAACTTATCCTATAACTCATACATCTGAAAAATGGGGTTACTTACTTTTGATCAACCTTTTGAAAAGCGGGATTAGTTTTGGAGCTTGGAAAGAAGAGCTTAGTTATTGGATAAGTTACGCATAAGTTGTTGAGAATCATAGTAACTTAATTTTAGAACTTGCAATGAATTTTTCTTACCCTTTACGTAAATATCTTCAATTTGATGAAAAAGTTCAGGTGTCGGTAAATGTTGATAGGTCGGTTCATGAATAATCAGATTACATTTTTCTATACGTGTTGCAGCTTCAAGTCTAAAAGCAATATTGACTGGATCACCCATTACGGTATTATCCTGTCCTACACCCAAAGCTACAGTTCCTGTGGTAATCCCGCAACCTACCTGTAACTTTTCTGGTAATTGACAATCTGCAGAGACATCATCTGTTATTTGTTGGATTTCACTTGCACAATGAATTGCTTGAAAAGCACCTTTAGAGACATCATCTTGCTCCCAAATAGCTAACACACAATCACCAATAAATTTATCTACATAACCACCATATTGACGAACGTGGTTTTGTAAGGAGGAAATCCAATTAGCCATAAAGCGAGACATCATCTTTACATCTGTTACCTCAGAGAAAGTAGTAAAATTACGTATATCAGCAACTAGAATCGTGACAGTTTTAATATCTGTAGAAGACATTGTTAAGGTTTCTCCCATGTCGACTTGAGTTTCACCTGAGTTGAAGATCTCTGTACTTTCGGAATCATGAATGAAGGTTATCTCACAATTTCCTAAGGTGATACGGTCACCATTTTCCATCAAGGAAGGAGTCAAAACTCTGCGGCCGTTAATATAGCTACCATTACGGCTACCTACATCAAGTACATAATACTGACTAGGACCTAATTTACGGATTAGGGCATGATTGCGTGAAACAAGAGATCCATCAACCTGAATGCTGTTACTATGGTCACGACCTAAAGTTTCTACATTGCCACACATATGTGTATGGCGTTTCCCATTTACTACAATTTCCAGATATGCACTCATATTATTCTTAAACTATCCTGAAAATTCACGACTTGAATACCCATGTATAATGAACCACCATCTCCTTCAAAAAACAAGATAAATTCTTTATTAATTAACTATTTTTTAATCTTTATCTAAACTAGAATCAGATTTATTTGCTTGTTCTTCATCATCATCTTTGCTTATAAAATGAAGTAATAAATCAATTCGCATCACAATGAATGCAATAGCTAAAATTGGAATTCCTACTACAATTCCTAAGAAAATGTAAAATAGAAGTTCCATGTTTTTTATATTAACTTTCTAAGCTTAATACTTGTATTAGAGCATCTATAGCTTTCTGATTTTCCTTATCAGTACCATAGCTAATTCGTATGTGCTCTGGTAACTTATATGTAGCCATTGGACGAACAATAACTCCTTTTTCCATCAATGCTTCAAAAACTGCTTGTCCATTACCTGTTTGAACTAATATAAAGTTGGCTCCACTGGGAATGTAGGGAATGTCATATTTTTTAAAGAATTTTTCAAAAACAGCACAGCTTTTTGAGTAGTGATCTTGGCTTCTATGAATAAAGTTTTGGTCTTCTATTGCGGCAAGGCCTGCTTTTAAGGCAGGCAATGTAACGTTAAATGGTTGTCTTGCTCGGCTTAAAGTCTCGATCAATGCAGGCGAACTAATACCATAGCCTAAGCGTAAACCTGCAAGCCCATAAGCTTTTGAAAAGGTGCGTGTTATTAATAAAGGAATTTCATGCGAGAGGTATTGTAGTGATTTAATATCAGATCCCAATGCGATTTCTGCATAAGCTTCATCTAACACAAGAAGAACATCCTGTGGCCAATTTTCAATGAATGCTTCAAACTCTTTTGCTGAGAACATCGTTCCAGTAGGGTTGTTTGGTGTACATACAAAAACAATACGAGTATCATCTTGTATCGCGGCTCTAATTGCTGCTAAATCATGCCCTAAACCATCAGTTGCAGGAACTTCGATACCTTTAGCCCCAAAGAGCTTTGCTACTAATTGGTAGACGACAAAGGAGTATTGACTATAAACTACAGATGAAGTTTCGTTCAAGAAGCAATGACCCACTAATTCTAAAATTTCGTTAGAGCCACAACCTAAGATAAATTGATCAGGGTTTAAGTCATAGAATTCTGCTAATTTATGGCGGATTTCCCAAGCACCACCATCAGGGTACATATGCAATTCTGTGGCACATGCGAGGTATGCTTCTATGGCTTTGGGGCTCGCTCCCAGAGCACTTTCATTGGATGCCAACTTACAAATTTCACCAGGATCCAGACCTTGCTCACGAGCCACCTCTTCAATAGGAAGACCCGGTTGATATGGAGTCAATGATACAATATTAGGGTTTACAAAATCTCTTAAGGCCATAAAATGTTTAATCACCTTTTTTCCGAATATATCGTTAAAATATGCTGAATACTTACAGTAACATAGAATTAATCAAGGAGGTACAGGTATTCTCGTTACACGCTAAAACAAGCAAACTAAACTTAGTTAAATTTATTCCGTTTTCAAGGCGTATTAAATCCATATTTCTTTAAAAAATGACCCATATGTTATTTCCGAAACTTTGCAACGCTCATATAAAATTTTCGTTTAAATGCAAGGCATATATTTGCTATATTTTTGAAACCCAATTCTGATGTGATTCCCTAGATTTATAAATCCGCCGTAAATGAACGTTTATGTACCTTAGATAAACCGACTTGTACTAGAAATTGATGTGGGCTCTGGTTGTTATATACCTTGAATAGCTCCAAATTTGGGACTTGCTAGAACCAATATCGCTTACTTCATCATTTTAGATAGCGCATACATGTCATATTCGAAAAGATAAAACTTGTGATTACTTTTCTTTTTAGGGATCGTTACGAGTTAAAAAACGATCTTATTAATAGTCTTTTTGCATTTTTAATATTTGATATATATAATTGAAAAATACCCTTTCATCTAACTCATTACAGTAAATGAATCCCAAAGTTTCACTACATTGAGTTATTTTCAGTTTAATAATTCTTTTTTGCAGATGGGCTGATTTTCACTTTCACTCCATACTGAAGAATGGGTGCTACACCAAAAAATGCTATTTATTCATAACTTTGTTAATCTCCTAACGGAATGTTTGAACTTATGTTGTAGGGCTGATCAAGCGATTATGATTCAGAAAATCTTAGATGCTATCAGTGACATTCGCCACACTGGAAACGAAGTTAGAATAAAATCATTGAGGAGCTCATAATGAGTTCAGTTAGAGACTTTGGCGGACAAAGTCTGTGTTTTAGAAACTTCACAGACAATGTGATGGTTGCAGTTTTATCAAAAGAAATTGGCTTATACAAATCTAATCATTTATGATAGGGGTGACCTGCTAAGATGGTTTGGGCTCGGTAAAGTTGTTCGATTATTACGAGCCGCGCCATTTTATGCGGAAATGTTAATTTTGATAAGGATATTTCTTCATTGGCGCGATCATATACTTTCTGGCCATGTCCACTCGCTCCACCAATGATTAATATAAGTGGCCCGTTCCCATTATGGATCAACTTTTCAAACCAACTGGCAAAATTAGGAGAACTATTTTGTTTTCCACGTTCTGTTAATAAAACGACATGTGCAGATGACTTTTTCTCTAATGAAAGAACCTTCTTTAAGACAACCTCTGCCTCAAGGTCTAGTTTCTCCTCCTGTGACTTTAACTCATGGATACTAAGAGGGGGACAACGAAGTTGCTTTAAATAATTATTCTCTAAAGCAGCATAATTTTTGTCACTAAGCTTACCTACTGTAATAAGATGAAGACTACGCATTTAGGCTCCTAATAAAATTGGAATTAGTTTGAAGGCTAATAATAATATGACTACATAACCGATCACTGAAATTGCAGTCCCATACTTGATGAAGTCGGATGTTTTAAGCTGACCACTTGCATAGGCCATGGCATTAGGTGGGGTAGAAATTGGTAAGCTTTGAGCTAAACTTGCGGTCAATGCAATTGTAAGACAAATCTCAACTGTTAATAACCTTGTTGAATCTGTTACGGTTGGTGAGGCACCAGCTGCTATTGAGACGCCAATAGGAATCAATAAGTTTGATGCTGCAGTATTGCTCATGAAGTTCGACATCAAGAGTGTCACAAAACCAATTGCAAGCAAAATCGTTAATCCTGTCATTTCGTTTAAGTTAGCTAGGTCGATTAATAATGGCGCCAACTTCGTGTGACTCATACCAACACCTAAGGCAATTCCACCACCCACAAGTATGAGTACGCTCCATTCAAGTGAATTAATATCTCGACTGACAAGAATACCGGTTGCAGTGAAGATTACTGCAGGGAATAACGCTACAATCGCTGATGGAATTCCATGAAACTTTTCGGTTATCCAAAGTAGTACGGTCAAGATAAAAACGATGTATACAACAGTGCCCTTAAAGTCTAACAGTCGTGATTTACCCATATTCAATTCCACTTTACCTAACTCTGGTTTGAAGACGATTTTAAGGTAAAAGTAAACTACAATCAGCATTGCAACGACCATTGGGACTCCAATATACATCCATTGTAAGAAGTCAATTTTTATGCCAGCACTTTCAAGCGCAAGCACAGCTACCGCATTGGGCGGTGTACCAATAATAGTTCCCATTCCGCCAATATTAGCAGCGAATGGAATTGCTAATAATAATGCTTTCTTATATGGTTCATCTTTTCGCATTTTCACAGCAATTGGGGTTACAATCGCCAACATCATTGCAGTGGTTGCAGTATTAGACATGAACATACTAAAAACTGCAGTGATCAGCATTACTCCTGCCAAAATTAAATTCGGTCTTGTGCCAAATGGGGTTAACATTACTTGTGCGATTCGTCGATCTAAGCCATGCTTAGTGGCTGCTTTTGCTAAAACAAAACCACCAAAGAATAAAACAAGAATTGGGCTTGCTGCTGGCTGTAGAAAAAGAGCCCAGGGTTTGGTGCTATCAATGTCTGGAAAGTCTTGAGGCAAGACCCCATGTGGCCGACCTAGGATCATCATTTCTAAAGCAAAGATTAAGAGTGCTGTTGCCGCTGGTGGAATTGCTGAAGTTGACCAAAAACCAATTGCTGTAATTAAAATAACGAACATGCGCTTTTGTGATTCTTTTTCAATTCCAATAACGTCAGCAAAAAAATAAGAGCCAATCGCTACTGCAATACAACCTACTATCGTTGAATAACTTTTAAAATCTGGATACCTACCTTTTATCTCACCCATGGTGAAAGTCCCTAATTATTTACATGCATTGTAAAATTTTAAGCAAACCTAAATTCTAATTATTAATTTTAGAAATACCTCTAATAATTTTCGTAATTATAGTTTAAATGAGTTTTATTTCAATCATTCTTAGGTCGCACTTTCCTAATTTCAACTCTGGGACTTTTTTTATATTCTTACAGTTTACAGCATGAAAAGAAGAATTTGGCATAAATTGAACCTCTGATTAAAAATGAAAACCGATTAAACAACTTCAACGTTTTAGACGTCAATTGTTCAATAAAACAAGTTGATTTTACTCCAGGATCCATCCATAAATTAAAGCTTGTTGAAGTTATCTCGATTTCGGGTTTAAAATAGCTTCTTCAATACTTGTGGATTTTGGATAGAGGAATCAAAATAAGACCTTTTAGTTTCTTCTTTGCAAAAAATAGAAACACCCTTAAATTAAAAGGTTTGATTGAATGAAGATGAGATGTAAAGTTTTTACTTTACGAACTGGATAACAACAGATTTTGGAGTTTTTTATGCCACCTATCCTCAGTATTATTCTGATGATTTTCTTTTTTGGCTTTTGTATCTTTATACATGAGTACGGACACTTGTTAGCTGCACAATGGCGCAAACTTCATATTGATCGCTTTTCGATTGGTATGGGGCCTATTTTATGGCGCAAAACAATTAAAGGAGTTGAATATTGCTTCAGTGCAATTCCAATTGGTGGCTATGTTGCCCTGCCTCAGATGGAGCCTGGAGATGGACCCGCAATGTCTGGTGATCAGGAATTGCCACCAGTAAAGCCATTAGATAAAATCATAGTTGCATTGGCAGGTCCAGTATTCAACATTTTATTTGGTCTTTTCCTTGGTGTGATCATTTGGATGGTTGGGATTCCTCGTCCAGTTACTGAAGCAACTTTTAAGGTAGGTGATGTACCTGCAACCTATATTGGAGCAGATGGTAAAGATTACGATACCCCAGAATACGTTGCCGGTTTACGCGTTGGTGATGAAGTAATTGCTGTAGATGGCAAGCCACTTACTAAAGGCTTTGAAGGGGCTGTAGAAAAAATTGTAACAGGTACAGGCCCTGAACGTACGCTAACTATTCTGCGTAATGGCCAAAAACAAGAAATTACTTACAAGTGGGTAATCAACCCTAAATATCCAAGAAACCTGCCAATCCCTTTCTTCACCCCTCAAAAAGTTGGCGATGTTGGTGTTGGTGAAGTTTTTCCAGGCTCTCCAGCCGCAAAAAGTGGTCTTCAGAAAGGTGACCATATTCTTCAAATCAACGGTAAACCTGTCAAAAGTGCAAACCTATTTAAACTTGAGTTAGATCAAAATAATGGTGAAGGTGCTTCACTGTTGATTGAACGTAATGGTCAAAAACAGAATTTGGCATTACTCCCATCTGAGGTTGTTGAAGGTTCTAAGACAAAAAAGAAAATTTATGGATTCTCATATGATGTGATTCCTGAAATGGAAATTTATCACCCAAATCCAATTTCACTATTTACAAATACAGTAGATCAGACTCAAAAAACAGTCTCACTCTTAGCTGATAAAGAAAGTGCTATAAAAGTAGAACATATGTCTGGCTTTGTGGGCATTGGTCAGGTGATTAAACGTGCGTTTGAGCATGGCTTTATGAGTGGTTTAAAGCTTGTGGCATTTATTAGCTTTAGTCTAGCTATTTTCAATCTTTTACCAATACCAGTTCTGGATGGTAGTCATATTACAATTGCACTTATTGAAATGATTATTGGCCGACCGCTTCCTGGTAAATTAATTACGCCTGTATTTACTGCATCAATCGTTTTTTTACTTGGATTTATGTTAATGGTGACCTATCATGACTTAGCTGGTATTTTCCATGAACCGCCTGAAAAAGTTGAAGAAGTAAAGATGGATCAAGCTTTGGACACAAAAGGTACCACAACGGAGGCTGCAACATCGGACTCAGAGATTTCCAATTAAAATGGAATTTAGGTTGAGCTAAATTTAAGTTGTGGTAAAGTAGGATAATTAATCCTCTTTCCTTAAAAGTAGTGGACAACCATTGAAGCGATTGTTTAGTGGGAAAATTAATAATTTTTAGGGAGAACTATGAGTTCAGAAGCAGCAAGTATTCTATTTATTTCGGATCAACCCAACTCAGCTTATTCTTTAAAAGATGTTTTGGAGAATAATTCATATGGTGTGAATTGCTGTGATTCGATTTTACGTGGTTTACGCTTTTTAAACATGGAAAAACCTGATTTAGCAATTGTTGACCTTGGTCTAGAAGGTGGTAAAGGTTTAAATTTATGTCATGCAATTCGTTCTGACTATCGTGATGTACCTCTAATTGCAATTTATCCTGATGCAGATGGTACCATTTGTGCGCAAGCATTCGAAGCTGGTGTAGAAGACTTTATCGAATATCCGTTTAAAAGACCTGCACTTTTAGCACGTATTTCACGCTTGGTTTCTAAGAGTATTAGTGGCTCTCTTGGTGCATCCTTATCTGTCCAAATTACCTCAAATGAGCTTCCTGGAATCCTGCAACTGCTGGAGACAGAAGAAAAGACAGGGCGTTTAGAAGTTTTATCTGGAGAATTAAATGCAGAAGTCTATTTAATTCAGGGAACTATGATCCGTGCTCGTTGTGGGGAGCTAATAAGTAATGACGCAATTGCTGAATTGATGTGTTGGCAAATTTTGGAAGTCACCTTTCATGAAGAAGATGTTGCTGAAGATTTAATTGAGATGCAACTGAAGGTTGCTAGTGTAATCATGAATTGTGCTGTTGAAGTTGATGAATTTAGAGAAATCCGTAGTCATCTTCCCAAAGATGACCTTGTATATCTGCCAACAGAAAAAACACCAGATGCTACTCAAGAAGAAGGTCTTAGAAATATTTATGATGCGGCTTTAATGGGATATGAAACTTCTGTTTTAGTAACGCGAATTTATCCTTCTGAGCGTAAATCAACTATATGGTTAAATACCTTATTGGAAGAAGGCTACCTAACTACCTCAACTAATAAATATTTACATTATATAGATTATGCAAAAGATTTTTATGGTAAGCAAGACTATGATGCATTGTTTGAGCAAATAAAAGACTACTTTGGACGTGTGACTCAAGAAGTCGATTGGAGTCAAGGAAAAAGCTTATCAAAAGAAAATACAGATTGGTTGACATCAAGAAAGCGCCTAATTGTGCTTGGCGATAATGATGAGCATACACAAGTTTTCATTGATAGTATGATCCGTATATATATTACACTTAACAGAGTTAAGCCCGCAGATCGACAAGTTGCTAAAAATGTACATTTATATCGTTTCAATTTGAATGGCGAAAGTTTTGATCTTGTTCACTTAACAAAGATTAAAGGGGATGATGTTTACCAAGATTTAGAAATGGCCTTAGAGGGTGCTTTTGGTGTTATACACTTTGCATCCTCTCAAGATCACGAAACCAATTCACATGTTCGCCGAATTCAACGCGTTATGCATAGGTACTTTACTGGCGTTTTTTATCATGTCGTACCACGTGTACCAGACAAGAATGGTCAATATATGTTCAAGTTTAATTGCTTTCATTGTGACTTCAAGCTTTCTGTTAGCCAAGATGATGCAGGTATTGCAGGTGAATGTCCTGTATGTAGTAATGCGCTCTCGATACCACATGCACTTGATAACTTAGCTTATGCACTGGAATTACCCGAGGTTGTTCCTGTTGTAACAATTGAACCAATGCTAGAAGTCCACTGTCGTGACTTAGTGTTGATGACTTTGGATAGCATTAAAAACATTGTAGATGGTGACAAGATGCATATCGGTCAAATGACTGTAAAAGGGTTAGTTCGTAAAAAATCACGTCAATTAGAGATTGCAGAAACACGCCGAATCGAACTAACCAAAGAAGAAAAAGATCAACTTCAAGAAGCATCTGAAGAGCAGCCTCGTAGTGCTCCTACATTAAAGCTTAAAAAAGCTGCGCCAGTGCAAGAGGAAGCGGATGTAGATGATATCTTAGAAATGCTGTCAGAAGAAACGCGTAAAATTGATAAAGCAAATTTAGCTTCAGGTCATCAAACAAGTGATGATATCAATGATCTTCTAAATGAAATTGGCTCATAATTTAACAGGGTGGGGGCCATGGCGAATTTGATTAAAAATCTTAAAAAGAAACGAAGCTTTTTGGTTGCTTGTATTCTTTTACCAATTCTACTTTTGGCTTATATCAACACAGGCTTTTTTGTTAAATGGCATGCGCTTCCATATATCACAAATAAATATGGTATTGCATTAAAAGCAGAAGATATCGACTTTTCGATTTTTTCAGGAATACAAATTAGGCAGTTAAGAGTTGCGGATAACCTCATATTTATTGATCAAATTATCATTAAATATGACTTAAATGAGCTTCTCTTAGAGAAAAAAATCCAAGAAATTCTTGTAAATGGGGTGATTGTTAAGGGAAGAGATGATGATTTTACTCGTCTGCTTACACGAATTGAAGAAAAAATGGATGAGGATAAAGATAAAGAAGAAAAGGACAAGGAAAAAAAGGAGAGTCAGTTCCTTGTTAAAGTCATTCAGCTTAACTTAGATACATTTGATTATGATTATCATGGTAAACAGCTTCGATTAGAAAACCTATTGCTTAAACTTACCAACTTGGGAACTGACCAAAAAGTAAAAATTGAATTTAAAACATCTGCTGAGACCTCACTTGATTCATTAAAGCTAACGCTCGAAGAAATTTCTGCTGAGGCTGAGCTTGCTTTTGACCACAAAATGATACCCAAAAATATTGTTATGTCAGGAAAAGTATTTTTTGCAGACAATGATTTATACGAATTGGACATAGATAGAAGTTCAATTGATATCAAACTTGCCGCATTTAAAGATTCTGGTAAGTTACGCTTTCAAGATAGTGTTTTTACTCTTTATAATGACCTTCATAAAAAAATGGCGACCTTTTCTATTAATGACTCTGTTATTACAAAAGATTCATTTCGACTTAACTATAATATAGATATTCTTCCTAAATTTATTGATAGTATTGCAGCATATATTCCGAGGGATATCATTTTAAAAATTGAAAAATTGAGTTATGAAGGTGTTTTAAGAGGTCCTTTTGATTTATCAGAATTTTATACTGAAGCATCAGTAAATGGAGCCGTTGATTGTGACCATATAAATTATGGTTTACCAGAAATGAAAATTAAAGGAAATTACAAAGGAGGTATTAATCTCAAACAAAAGATATTATACCTAAATGATTTTACAATGCATGGTCATGTTGGCAAAAATAAAGTCATGTTTTTCAACTTAAATAATCCTATTAATATAAATCTAGATCAAATGAAAGCTGAACCATCTCATTTTGATATTAAGCTTCGTTTACCTTTTTACCACATACAGCATTTAGTCCCTGAATCAGTGCAAGAACATGGTCCAAAATGGGAGCAGGCCGAGCTTGACCTGGAACTGCAAATTACTGAAGATATTAAACATGTTTCCCTAGGTGTTGATATGAAGATAATGAGTTTAAGTTTAGAAAAATCATACCCAGAAATTGATCCTATAAATAGTCAGATGAAATTTAAGGTCAATATCTCGGCTATTGATTTTTCTCAGAATCAGCTATCAGCAAGTATCCACACCAATACTGAAGTCAAACTCAGTATTGGACGTAAGTCGCTTGCAAAGCTAAACCTTTCCTTTGATCATAACCTTCAAACACCAGGCATAAATGGTGATTTAGAATGGGAGTACACTCATCCAAAAGAGCTAGATGACTTCTTACAATTGTTTGGTGTGGATCAATTCAAAGGAAGTGCCTCTGGAAAGAGTAAATGGAGTTTTACTCGGGATCTGGATAAGGCAAAAGTAAATTTTAATATTGACCTAGATATTCGAGATTTAAAATATCAAAAATATTGGATTAATCACCCAATGAAAATTCGTAAAGTTGGTGATTTAAAGTGGTTACAGCCTTCTTTAGATGGTCGACTATCAATTCAGGTTGCCCCACTTGGTATGGATTCTATAGATCTACAGCTTGAAACAAAACAAAAAATAACAGACCAACACATTAAAGGAAAATCCAAATTTGAAGTTCTGAAAACCATAAACTTAGAAGAACTTCTAGATCTAGTTTCTGAGCTACAGGATCAGCAACTATTACGAGCAGAAGAACTGATTGAAAGCGGTGATTTTGTTGAGCAGGAGACTAAACAATCTCAATTTATTGAACAAGATATAGAATTTGAGACGACTAATATTGTTTACCGCTCTGTTGCTTTGAGGTCTATTCGTGGTGAAGCATCATATAACCCTAAGTTTGTCAACTTTAAAGCCAATACTCACACAAAGTTAGATGGACAGTTAAGCGTAAAGGGGATCATGAATCTAGAAGAAAATTCAATTGAAACAATGGGAGAAATGAGAGATATTCAAATAAAACCTTTACTTCGTCTAGTTTTAAAAGATGAAGATAAGTTTCCCCTTGATATAGTAGGGGAGGTTAGTAAAGGTCGCTTCAATGCAATTGTTGAAGATATATATGCAGAGAATATACTAGATGAAATTTCCGCAAATGCTTCTTTCAACTCAAAAGAAATCAAGATCGAAAGATTTAGAGGAAATTACAGGAATACGATACCACAAATCCTCAAAATATTTGAACTTTCAACCAAAGACTTACACTTTAATAAATCTGAGCTAGATATGGGGTTTGAAAATCAAATTGTTGATTTAAGAGCTTTTAGTTTAGGACGTAAAAATGGTTACGGAGTAAGCATGCGCGGACGTTTCAATACACATGCAATTGGACAACTGAAAATGAATACTAAATTCTCTAGGGGCTTTGCTAAACATTTACCAAGAAATTTCATTGTAAATGAGTTAGATAATGACGTTTATGCTTTTCCTGAAGTTAGATGGAATGGAAACTTAAAGAATACTGCTACAATAACCGATGGTTTGATTCGTTATTTAGTCCGCCCAAAAGATCAAGCAATAGCTCGTTTAATATTTGGTAGTGTTACTGCAATGAAAGGGGGAATTCGTTCTTCATCAAGCAGTGACTTGATGAAGCAAGGAATTGAAGGCCTCATAGAAGAAAAAGAATCTGATTCGGATAGAAGAAAAAAACGCAAAGGCGCAATTAAAGGACTCATACAAGGTCTATTTAAAAAATGAAAAAACTGATCATATATATTTTAATATTCACGTTTGTTGTTGCAGCAGAAGAAGAGAAACGTAAGACAATTCGTATACAACCAAAGATCTCCATGGATACTGAAGTTATTGAATTGAAAAAAGATGATATAATCGTAACACTATATGGTGCAGTGCACGTTGGAGAAGCAAAATATTTTAAAAAACTGAATGAGAGCTTTAAACAACATGACGTATTGTTGTTTGAACTTGTTGGGAACCCAGAATTAGTTAGAAAAAAAACTACTAAAAAAGGCACATCATTAATCTCGGCTTCACAAGAGAAAATTTGTGATTTGTTAGAACTCAAATACCAGTTGGATTTGATTGACTATAGTGCAGAAAACTTTATACATGCTGACTTTACCGATGCAGAACTAAAGGCTGTTTTAAAGCAAAGGGGCGAATCGTTAATGGGAAACCTAGTTGATATGACATTAACAGATATGATGTCAGGGCGTGAATCAGTACTGAATGAATGGTTGTTGATGGCAACGGCTTTGAATCCCAATCGAGTCACTATTTGGCGTAGGCTTATGGCAAAAGAAATGATTGAAGGAAATATGGATACACCTACTCAAAATACAATCATTCACATTCGAAATGAAAAAGCGTTAAATGTTATGAAACATCAAATAAATAAAGGAATCAAGGACATTGCAATCTTCTATGGAGCTGCCCACCTACCAGACATGGTCGAGCAACTAGAAAAAATGGGTTTTGATGTGACTAAGTCTGAATGGATTGAAGCATGGATACTCAAAGTAAAGAAGAAATAAGTCTACTATGAAACTTTACTGGATTCCCATTTTATTAACATTTACTCTTCTTATTGGTCTATACCTTAAATACTTTTCTTTTGGAATTGTGATTGATCACACAGACAAGAACATAAAGAATAATCAAGTTGCTTTAAAAATAGTTGATCAAAAGAACCCCCACTCATATTTCATTCTACGGCATGATATTATCGTACAAACACTATTGGATAGCTATAAGCCAAGAGAAACTTTTCAAGAATTTCAACATACGTTGCCATGCGAAGAAAAGTATTCAGAAGAAAAATCAGAGCAGCAAATATGGAAGGAAGTTAGATCTTTTAAAGGGCTTTATGATGCTAATAAAAAAGAACTTTTTGCACCAAGTATTAAACTTCATGGTAAAATTATTCTAATGCGAAAATTTAACTTCAGGCGGGTCATTACACTTTGTAAAAAGGACAAAAAAATACTCAGTCAACAAGACTATTGGACACCAACGCATGATGTACTAATTGAATTTGATGGAACAATTCATGAAGATGTAGAAAATATTTATATTGAGAAAAAATAGTTTTAACCAATAAAAAAAGCCCTGCATTTTGCAGGGCTTTTTAAAAGTAAGATTTACTTATGCAATACTTGTTGCACGTGCATGGCTAGCATTTGTTGCTGCTTTAATTTCTGCAACAGTTGCCTCATCAGCAGGTGCACTAAGTTTAAATACCGCTAAGGATTCATTACCACACTGAGGCGCACGAACGTCTAGGATATTGATCCCTTTTTCTGCCAGTTTTGTTGAGATCGTAGCTAATACACCAGGTTGATCTTCGTATTGCACAACAAGGCTATCTCCCATTGGATCAAAATAAAGTTTATCAAATGTGTTGATGCGTGATACCATGATAGAACCTTCAGCAATTGTTCCACGAATACTGATTCCCTCATAGGCAGTATCTTCGCCTTGAAGTAAGTCAATTGTCATAGATTTACCATAGTTTTTTCTATCATCTACTTCACGGATGATTAAATCTATTCCTTTGTCTTCAAGCATCTTTGTCGCTTCACCGTATTCGATACTCGGATCAAATGGACTACCAAGTCCTAGAGCAATAGGACCAACTAACCAGTTTGCATATTCTGATAGGCCACCATATAGGCTAATTTCAATCTTACTTGGCGAACGGCTACCTAATAACTGATCACCAGCTTTTGCTAAATAGTAGGCCAAACGTTGGTATTCCGCATCTAAACCCTCTGGAGCAGCACGGTTCACAATGTAGTTAGTGATTCCTTTAGTGAAATAACCAATCGTTTGTTCGGCAGCACGGTTTGCCGCATTGAAGTTTGACTCAGCAGTACTTGCTCCTGTGTGAGGAAGCATTAGGTCTGCAACGGGCGCAACTGATTTTTCACCTGCTTCATCTTTGTCATAAACATCATTTAGATATATAAGGCCCTTACTTTCTTTAGCCGTAAGCAAATCAGCTTCTACAACCACACCTGAACGGGCACAGTTTACAATCGTTACGCCTTGTTTTACATTGGCTAAAAGATCAGCATTAACCATGTTCTTTGTGTGCTCGTTTTCGGGTACATGTAGGGAAATTACATCAGATTCTGAAAAAATTGTTTTTAGGTCCGTTAGCTCTACACCAAGTGCTTTTGCTTTACTTTCAGATAGAACTGGATCAAATGCCAAAATTTGGTTATCAAAACCTTTAAGGCGCTTTACTAAAAGTTGACCAATATTTCCAAGACCAATAATACCAACTGTTTTGTCAGTAAGTTCACGACCCATGAAATTTTTCTTTTCCCACTTACCTGCTCGAGTCGAAGCATCCGCAGGAACAAAGTGACGATAGCCAGCTAAGACCATACCTACTACTTGTTCGGCAACTGCATTTGAGTTTGCACCAGGAGTGTTCATTACATCAACTCCCTTACGGCGAGCGTGCTTAATATCAATGGTGTTGAAACCTGCACCAGCTCTAACCACTAAACGTAGGTTTGGTAGTTGATCGATAATTTCTGCAGTTACCTTTTCACTACGTACAATCAGTCCGGAAATATCACTGTGAGCACTCACAAGCTCTTCTAGGGAGGATGAAGCATCTTGAACCACGGTAAATCCATTAGCTTCCAGACGTTCTTTAGCGACAGTATCCAACTTAGTTGGGATCAATACTTTGTTCATTTTAACTCCTTGAGTATAAACGATTTAGTTCTTAATGTGAGTGTGACCCTTGATCTCAAAAAACAAAGATTAGAAAAAGGACAAAAGCTTACTATAATCAGAGCATCGTTTCTTACAAATATGTCCGCAAGAGATTTAAAGTAAATCTTCGTTCAGAGAGGTCTAGATTTTACATTACTTTTGCCGTTTTAAGCGTTTTTCAATGGCCTGAATCATGAGTTTCGCCACATTTTTCTCGCTTGCACTTTCAATACCTTCCAGACCAGGAGAAGAATTAATTTCAAGCAATAGCGGGCCACTTTTGGAACGGATGATGTCCACACCTGCAACATGTAAACCCATTGTCTTTGTTGCTTTGAGTGCTAATGCTCGTTCTTCGGGAGAAATACGCACCACAGAGGCCGTTCCTCCTTGGTGAATGTTAGCACGGAATTCCCCTGGTGCGGCACAACGTTCAATCGCTGCAACAACCTTTCCATTTATTACGAATAAGCGTAAATCGCGCCCCTCGGCTTCAGAGATAAACTCTTGAACCAATAAGTTTGCCTTTAAGGATTTAAAGGCATTGATTACGGATTCTGCTGCCTTGGGGGGGCTGCCAAAACAACACCACGTCCCTGAGTTCCCTCTAATAGTTTAATAATTAAGATCCCATCTGTTTTTATTTCTTGAATATTTTCCGCATGAATTGAAGATGTTTTTGCACCTGAATCAACTCGTGCTTTTATTGCATGTATTCCAATACTTGGAAAACTGCACCACTCTTCACGACCAACAATCATATGATCCATAATTAAAACCCTATATAATTCTAATAAAAAATGCAGAGCAAATATGATGAAAAAAAGACAAACTACAACTCTATTTATGTAAAGAAATTATAAAGAGCCTAAATTTTATGTGGGACCAGAAATTGGAAAATTACATTTAGATACAGTATAACTATTTTATGAGCGAACAATTGAGGAATTTTTCATTAATAGAGTTATTGGTTGTTATTGCCAGCTATGACACAAACTCGTGGCAAAGCTCGAGCAGTTACCTATTTAAGCCAGTTAAAACAAGTGGGAACCGCTACTCAAATGTATACGGATAACAATCAAAAGGACCAACCCCCATTATCTTGTGAAAATTCCAATGGAACACGTTGGTATCAAAAAGACTTTTTGGGCCTTTATTGGAGCTTAGATTATGAGCGAATTACTAAAAAAATACCATTGAAGTACCTCCAGAAGTTTCGATTATTGATTGTCCCAAAAAGCCTACCTTAACCAATTTCCCTGATAGTTCATTTTTATCCTATATCAGTGAGATTCAAAATGGAGCCAGAGGAGGAAATGGTATTCCTTGGTATGCTGGAACTGAACTAGAGACCTACAAAGAGCCAAATGTGACCGCCATATATTTGGATGGTGTTCGGCACCAATCAACTTATATGTCTATTTATTCAAATTATGGTGGTGGACTAGCACCAGATCCACAATACACTGCTGATTTTATATATAATGGTGGCACCAACTTCCTATTCGCAGATCTTTACGTAGAATATTAATAATCCAAATGCTTTATATCTCAATCAGGAAATTGGCCTAGCAGCTGACCGTAGTCGGTAAAATAAATTTGCGATGTAAGCTTTTAAGAAAAGAGTAGAATGTAGCTAAAAGGAGAATGTGCGTGAGTTTTAAAAAGAAAAACAAAATTTACTTAATTGTCTTTGTGTTTTTTTGGAGTGTTATCCGGTTAATCGGTATGTATACTTCAGGTGAGGATAGCCCATCAAATATTTGCCAAGACCACTTGAACTGTGCTTCAACTGGTGTAGAAATTCCAGCAATTTACTATAATCCAGTAGAAAGGGCTTTGGTTGACCAAACACTTGCAGGCGTGCTTCAGTCTGAAACATCTAAATTAGCTAAAACTGAAGACATGGATGGGCAAACGGTCTTCTGGCACTATATCGATTACTCTCTATTTTGGGGCTTTCCGGATGACGTTTATATCTTCCTTAACAATGAATCTTCAATTACCTTTGTCTCGCAGTCACGTTTTGGGAAATCAGACTTTGGAATAAATAAAAAGCGTCTGCAAAGTATCCACAAGAAATTGATGGATTACCCAGAACTATTTGCAGAGTATCCATTTCCGGTAGTAGTACCATAAGTTTTTCAGCCAAAAAGAATTGCCAAATTCAAGCAAAGAAGTACCTTATATTCGGCCTATTTTCGTGGCCAAATTTTCTTTTTCAGGCTTAAAGTGTGTCGCCTGAAGTTGTAAGTGCTTGATTCAGATATGCTTATATTTTGTGAGTGCTTGTTGAAATAAGCAATATGGATCTATTAACCTATTTGATACACCTGAGATTTTATATGAAATTTACATGTTTGTTGGATTTAGCGTCTCACTGGGCCTCTGAAAAAGGCGTTGATGTACCCCAATTAGTCGCAGAAATTTGCCCGGCTGATAAACCTGGTGACATTACTCTAAACTGTTTTCGTATTGCCAAAGGTCTGCGATCAAACCCCATGCAATTAGCACAAGGTGCGCAAGAATTTCTAGAAGCCCACCAAGATGTGGAATCTGTAGAAGTTGAAAAAGCCTTTGTGAATATCATCTTAACGCCTAAAGCGACTCATGAAGCAACTGTGGCAGATGCCGAAGCATTCTTCGAATCGGTGAAACTTCCAGAAGCAGAACGTCTTAACTATTTAATTGAGTACTCGGCTCCAAATACAAACAAACCTCTTCATTTAGGCCACTTAAGAAACAATGCACTGGGAATGGCGCTTGTTGAAATTTTAAAAAAAGTTGGACATGAAGTACATCCAGTAAATTTAGTAAATGATCGTGGCATTCATATTTGTAGATCAATGGAGGCCTATAAGCGTTTCGGAAATGGAGAAACTCCCGAATCCACTGGGGTAAAAGGCGATCACTTTGTTGGTAGCTTTTATGTTAAATATGCGCAAGAGTTAGAACTTCAGGTAAAGGCCCTGAAAGAAGATGAACCTGGACTAGCAGAACAGTCCACTGATAAATTGTTCCTGCAAACAGAAATTGGTCAGGCAACTCAGCGGATGTTGATAGACTGGGAAAATCGTGTTCCTGAGGTTATTGAACTATGGGAGTTAATGAACAGCTGGGTATTAGCTGGCTTCAACCAGACCTATGATCGTATGGGCGTATACTTTGATAAGTGTTATATGGAATCTGAAACCTATAAATTGGGTAAAGATATCATTGATGTAGGTTTAGAAAAGGGTGTATTTTACAAACGTGAAGATGGCGCTACTGAAATTGACCTAAAAAAATACAAACTAGATAAAAAAGTCGTTTTACGCTCTGATGGTACATCGGTTTATATTACTCAAGATATCGGAACTACAATTTTAAAAGCAGACGACTTTAATCCAGATGCAATGGTATGGGTCGTCGGAGATGAACAAATTTATCACTTTAAAGTATTATTTGCGATACTTAAAGAACTTGGGTATGAGTGGGCCGACAAACTATATCACCTTGCATATGGCATGGTGAATCTACCATCTGGAAGAATGAAAAGCCGTGAAGGAACCGTGGTTGATGCTGACAATTTATTTGACGAGTTACATGAACTTGCAAAAGCAGAGATTAGAAAACGTTTTAACGGACAGGAGCTTCCTGCTGATTTAGAACATCGCGCCGAAGTGATCGCTCAAGGAGCAATTAAGTTCATGTTATTAAAAGTAAACCCTAAGACTACCATGATGTTTGACCCTGAGGCAGCAGTAAAGTTTGAAGGTGATACAGGTGCTTATTTACAATATGTTTGCGCACGTATCGCATCAATGCTTCGTAAAGCTTCAGATTCAGAAGTGACAGATTATGTTGACTGGGCATTGCTTAATCATAAGAAAGAAAAAGAGTTATCACTTTGTCTTGCGCGCTATCCTCAGGTGATTCAAAAAGCTGCTCAAGATAAAGATACGGGGCAACTAGGAACTTACCTATTAGATCTTGGTAAAGCGTTTAACGGCTTCTATCATGATTGCCCGGTTCTAAAATCTGATGTAGACCCAAGTTTAAGACGTGCTCGCTTAGAATTAAGTGACCGCGTATTCACTACACTCAAAGATGGACTTAATGCATTAACAATTGATACACTTGAGAGTATGTAATTTCAATAAATTAGGAAAAAAACATGGCAAACGCCAATAATTTTTTCAGAACAAATATAGATGAAATGTTGGGGTATTCCCCAGGCGAACAACCTCAACATGAGCGTCTTTTAAAGTTGAATACGAATGAAAATCCGTATCCACCAAGCCCCAAAGTATTTGAGGCTCTAGCTGCGGTGGAACCGATTCAATTAATTCGTTATCCCGATCCTGTTGCAAATAAGTTAAGAGATGCTGTTGCCTCAATTAACCATGTTACACGTGATCAGGTGATTATTGGGAATGGGTCAGATGACATTTTAACCATGGTAACTCGAGCTTTCACTGATTCTACTCGTGAAGCAGCATGCTTAGAACCATCTTATTCGCTGTATCATGTATTAACCAATATCCAAGATTCGCAAATGAAAAAGATTGAGCTGGGTGAAAATTTCGAGCTTCCAAGTAATATTTTGAGTCAACTGGATGGGGTGAAACTTTTTTATTTTACATGCCCAAATGCTCCAATTGGAAATCGTTTTGATAAACAAAAAATTCGTGAAATATGTAAGGCATTTAGTGGTGTCGTGCTTATTGACGAAGCCTATACTGATTTTGCTGAAGATAATTGCATAGATTTAGTGAATGAGTTTCCAAATGTAATTGTAAGTCGTAGTTTATCAAAAAGTTATAGCTTAGCAGGTGCTCGAGTTGGATATGGTATTGCTTCAAAAAATTTGATTGATGGCTTAATGAAAGTGAAAGATTCATACAATGTAAATGTACTTTCTCAAGTTGTTGCAACTGAAGCAATCCTAGATCAGGCTTACTTTAAAGAATGCTGTGACAAAGTGATACAAACTCGTACTAACTTTAAGCATGAATTAATTAAACGTGGCTTTGAGGTGTTACCAAGTGAAACAAATTTTCTCTTCGCCGCACCACCTTGTGATGCAAAAAAACTATATGATAGTCTAAGAAATGAAGGAATTATTGTTCGACATTTCCCTAATCAAAGAACGGCTAAATACATACGCATTACGATAGGGACGGATGAAGAAATGAACTATTTTTTAACTACTATGGACCCTTTAATTGAGGATATAAAATGACCGAAGAAGAAGAATTTTTAAAACTATTAGAAGAGAGTGAAGCTGAACAAGGTAGCTTTCGCGAATTTAAACCTGGTGAGAAAGTTGAAACAAAAGTAGTTGCGATTACAGGTAATAGTATTCTTGTTGACTATGGCGCAAAGTCTGAAGGTATTATTGACCGCGGACAATTTGAAAAAGATGGAGAGTTAACTATTAAAGAAGGCGACAAACTTGAGGCCTATTTCCTTTATGAGAATGAAGGGGAAAGTGTTTTGTCTACCAAGTTAAATCAGCAAGATGCTAACTACGAAGAACTACAAACTGCCCATGAAAACGGAATGCCAATTGAAATTAAAGTTACCGGCAAAAATAAGGCTGGTCTTGAAATTTCTGCTGGTGGTCTTCGGGGATTCTGTCCGGCATCTCAGGTAAGCCAGCGGCATGTTGAAGATTTAGCTGTCTTTGTTGGACAGACTTTAAAAGTCAAAATTTTAGACTTAGGCCCCTATAATTTAGTCGTATCTGCACGCAAATTACAACAAGAAGAGCAGCAGGGACAAATTGAAGAACTAAAACAGACATTGTCTGCTGGTCAGAATATTACTGGTTATGTGACACGCCTTGTTGATTTTGGTGCATTTGTTGACTTGGGCGGTGTGGATGGCTTGATTCCAATGGGAGAATTGTCATGGGAACGTGTCAAGAATTCCTCTGATCTGCTAAAAGAAGGGGATCAAGTAACCGTCAAAATTCTGAATCTTGATTGGGATAAAAACCGTATTGCATTAAGTCTAAAGCAAGCTGGTTCAGATCCATGGAATGATATTCAAACTAAGTTCAAAGTGGGAACGCCATACCAGGGAAAAATTACGCGTGTGTTACAGTTTGGCGCAATCGTTCAGTTAGAGTCAGGTATCGAAGGTTTATTACACATTTCTAAATTAGGTGCTGGCAAACGCCTTCAACATGCTTCCGAGGTTTTAGAAGAAGACCAGAGCATCCATGTATATGTTGATACAATTGATTTGGACCAACGTCGTATCTCTTTATCACTTGAAAATGAGCAAGCGGGTCGTAAGATTCAAGATGATCAACAAGTGCTTATTATTGGTGGTGAACATGAAGGTACAATTGATGATGTAAAACCTTATGGGATATTTATAAAACTTTCTGAGCAGCGCACCGGATTGTTGCATATTAGTCAAACTCCCTTTGATGGCTCTCCAACTGCCGCTACAACTTTAAAAAATGCGTATAAACAAGGTGAAAAAATTAAAGTTGTTATTGATTCTATTCATAATAATAAAATCTCCTTAAGTTTGCCTGAAAGCGATGACCAGAAAGAAATTCAGGAAAGTCTTAAGAATCAAAAACAAGCTAGTGGCTCATTCGGAAGCCTTGGCGGTGTCTTTGATAACCTATCTTTATAACCCATAGAGGGAACATGCTTTGAGTAAATATATTTTACATGCGAATTGGCTTGCAGACTGTGCAGTCGTTGCTTTCTGGCTTGAAGATGTAGGTGCAATGAAACAGGGAGTTCCAAAGAAAGTCAGTATTTCTGAAGGAAGCTCACCTGTTCACCCATATGTGGAAGATCCAGATTCAATCGTTGATTTCTTACCTGAAGAACTTGATATGTTTGATGATGAACATGTGTTAATGTTACCATCATCAAATTCTGTCCCTTATGCATCTGACACTCTATTATCTGTAGATACTGAAATCGTACCATGGACAGTCCCAACAGCGGAAACACTTGCGGAGTGTTTTATGGAATGTATCTATTATCAGGATATTGATCAGTGGAAAAATGATGAAATTCAATGGGGAAGCTCCTTGATTTATTGGTATAATTTGGCAAGGTTTGCACGTAATTTATATGAACAGCGTTTTTATGTTCCTGCAACAGTTGATTTAGAGGGTAAGTCTTATCCATCCTGGCGTGCTGTATTTACCGAAGAAGTTGAAGAAGACTGGGAGCGTGTGGTGAGTGTCATGCCACCGATTTGTCGCAGCCTTATGAACCAAGAAGGGGATATTCGCCAACAATCTCCAAATGATTTAGCACTGTCTTTTGTTGACCAATGTTTAGATTACTTAGTGCGTCGCCGTTTAAAAAGACAGGCAGCAAAGCAACCACCGCTTAAGAAAACGAATGCTCCTCTTCACCGGCAGTGGATTAATGCACTTAAAGTTGGGGGATTACAACAATTAACTAGTAATAAAAGCTCAATTACTCAGTTTTGTGCAGATGTATTAGCTTGGTCCAATTACATGCGCCCAAAGAGTTACGATATTCCTTGGCGTCTATCGTTTGAGTTAATTCCACCCGAGGTCGAAATTGGGCCCTGGAATTTACGCTTTGTTTTATGTTCAATCAAAAATTCTACTCAAAAAGTTTTAGTTGAGCAACTTTGGTTGGAAAATGCAGTAAAGAATTATATTCCAGCTGCACGTGAAATCGTATTATCTGGTTTAGGTAAGGCGGTAGAAGCATTTCCTAAGCTCAAAGATGCAATGAGTACACCAGAACCATATAATTGTCATCTTTCACGTGAAGAAGCTGCTGAGTTTATGGTTGAAGCATCACCTGTTCTACGGCGTATGGGCTTTTTTGTGTACCTTCCTGATTGGTGGGAAGATAATACGAGCTCATTAGGCATTAAGCTTACAGTCAGCCCCGGAACAAACTCAGGTCAAGACCGTGAAAGTTTCCTTGGTGTTAACCACCTTGTAGATTACTCTTGGTCCATTGCGATTGGTGACGAGGTTCTCGGTGAAGATGAATTCAAAGACCTTTCTGAAATGAAACAACGTCTTATATTCCGACAAGGAAAGTGGATCCGTATGGATGTTGAAGCTCTAAACAATACCTTGAATAAACTGAGTAAGCAAGGTGTGAAAGGAAATGGTAAATTATCACAAGTTTTGAAATTAGGGACAGACTTAGAGCAAGATGGTGGCTTGCCTATCCTTGACTTTGAAATTGATCATGGATTTCACTTTTTTGACCATCAATTCGAAGAAGGTAAAACTTTTAAGATTTTAACGCCACCCGATATATTTAATGGTACATTACCACCTTATCAACAACATGGTTTCTCTTGGATGCTATTCATTAAAAATCTAGGATTAGGTGCATGTCTTGCTGATGATATGGGATTGGGTAAAACGGTTCAAATGATTGCAACATTGGCATATGAGAAAACACATATTGAAGATTATGGTCAAACTTTAATTATTTGTCCAATGTCAGTTGTAGGAAACTGGGTAAAAGAAATTGAACGTTTTTGCCCAGCAATGCGTGTATTAGTTCATCATGGTTCTGATCGACGCAATAAAGATGAGTTTATTTCAACCGTGAAAGACTATGATGTGGTCCTTTCAACATATAATCTCATCGTTCGTGATAACCTAATCTTTAAAGGTCATGAATGGGAAAACATCATATTAGATGAAGCTCAAAATATTAAAAATGCTGGCACTAAACAGTCTACAGTAATTCGCTCTCTGAAATCAAACAGCCGCTTCTGTTTGACGGGAACTCCAATTGAAAATCGCTTAACAGAACTTTGGTCATTAATGGATTTCCTAAACCCTGGTTACTTAGGTCCAATTAATACATTTAGAACAACTTTCTCACAACCAATTGAACGAGACCAAGATCAAAGTAGAGCAAGAACATTACAGAAAATTATTCGTCCTTTCATTTTACGTCGCCTTAAGTCAGATAAAGAAATTATTCGTGACTTACCAGAGAAAAATGAGATGAAAGTATACTGTAACCTGACAACTGAACAGGCGAGCTTATATCAAGCAGTTGTGGACGAAATGCTTTCAAAAATTCGTAACTCTACAGGTATTGAACGTAAAGGTTTAGTTTTGTCTACTCTCACTAAACTGAAGCAGATCACAAACCATCCAGTTCATTTCTTAAGAGATGGATCACCATTTACTTCTGTACGATCAGGTAAATTACAACGTCTTGAAGAAATGCTGGATGTGGTAATTGATTCAGGAGAGCGTGCATTGATTTTTTCTCAATTCACAGAAACTGGTGTACAAATGCGTTCGAAACTTCAAGAAGCATTCGATATTGAAGTGTTATACATGCACGGTGGAACATCTAAGTTGCAGCGTGATGAGATGATTCACCGCTTTCAGCACCCTCAAGGACCACCAGTATTTTTATTATCCTTGAAAGCGGGTGGTGTAGGACTAAATTTAACAGAGGCCAACCATGTATTCCACTTCGACCGTTGGTGGAACCCAGCAATTGAAGACCAGGCAACTGACCGAACATATCGTATTGGTCAAAAGCGTAACGTTCAAGTGCATAAATTTATATGTGTGGGTACTGTGGAAGAAAAAATAGATCAAATGATTGAAGAGAAAAAACGTTTGGCAGATAATATCGTCACAGCAGGTGAAAATATGCTGACTGAGTTAAGTACAGATGAACTACAAGAAGTTTTTGCCTTAACTCGTGACGCAGTCATTGAGTAGACAACAATCTACTTGAATTAGTTAATGAACATAAAGCTGTCAGATAACTCGCAATGAAAGGTTATCATGGAAAACTATTTGCATGAATTATGGATGCTCACCATTGAAATTGCACCATGGTTACTATTTGGCTTTTTAATTGCCGGCACTCTACATGTATTTTTTACACCTGCTTGGATTCAGCATAAACTAGGCGGATCAGGTTTTGCTCCGATTGTAAAAAGTGTCCTGTTTGGAATACCACTTCCATTATGTTCATGTGGAGTTATTCCAACTGGTCTCGGTCTTTATAAAGATGGAGCAACTAAAAGTGCTACGACTTCCTTTTTAATTGCAACTCCCCAAACTGGCGTGGACTCAATTGGTGTTAGTGGGGCAGTGCTAGGTTGGCCATTTGCTATTTATAAAGTTCTTGCGGCAATTGTGACTGGTATATTAGGCGGCGTTTTGATTCATAAGCTTGATGAAGACCAGCACCCCTATCAAACAAATAACATTGATAAGTCACTTCCACTAAGTAAAAAGGTTAGATTAATCTTTGAGTTTGCCATTGATGATTTATTTGCTTCTATTTGGAAAGCATTTGTTATTGGAATGTTGCTCGCTGCTGCTGTTGCTGCATGGATTCCAGTTGGAGCTATCAGTTCTCATGTTCCATTTTGGCTGCAGCATTTTCTCGTTTTATTTATTAGTATTCCCTTATATGTATGCGCTGTTAGTTCTGTTCCTTTAGCTGCAGCACTTGTAATGGCTGGTCTTAGTCCTGGAGCAGCAATGATATTTCTTATGGCGGGTCCAGCAACAAATATAGCCACAATGGCAGCGCTGTGGAAAGGTATCGGTAAAAAAGCCACTTTAATATACCTTTTTGCGATCATTTCAGGAAGTATTGTTTCTGGAATTCTATTTGATGTACTACCCATGTTTAAGGAACTTGATGAATATCTATCCCATGACCACATACATGAAAATCAAAGTTTGATACAAATCCTGGCAGCAGCTATTTTACTTTTACTTCTTTTTCGATTTGTTGTTAGAGATTTAAAATGTCGCTTTTTATCTAACCCACCACTTCCTAAGGGCAAACATTCACAATTTCAGATTGAAGGATTGAGTTGCGGAAATTGCATTAAAAAAATTACGAGTTATGTTGATTCAAAAGAAGGTATTCATCACTTTGAGTGTGACCTAAAGGTTGGCATTGCTGATATTTACCATGATGAAGGTATTAATTTAGAAAGTATCTATGCAGGTATCGAAGAACTTGGATTTAGGGTACTACCTTACAAAAATATTAAGAGCTGTTGTTCCTGAAAGTTATGGAAAAAAATAAAAACTCGAAAATGCCATCTACCATAAAGAAAAAAGTCTCAATTAAAAAGCTTAAGAGTAAATTTACAGATGAGCAATTAGAGCGAATGTCGAAGCGTCATCGTACGGCCGAAAGCCCAATACATATTTTATTGGGAAATACAAAAGCTTTATATGTTCTTTCCTCAGTAGTTCCAATCCTCATTGGTATTTTTATTTTTACAACACGCTATTTAGAAAGCGAAAAACGTAAATCTCCTGATTTTTTACTTAAGGAGGCTCACCTTTTTTATGGAATGAACCAGTGGGATTTTGATGAGTCCCTTAAACGCTTTTATTGGGTTCAGCGTGTTGCAGAACCTGATACACCGCAAGGACAAGAAGCTGCGGAGTGGATTGCTAAGATTCGTAAAAGGCAAGTTTTATGGCTTCTAGATAATAAATCAATTGATTTAATTCGAGCGCAAAAATTTAGAACAGCAAAGGCATTATTTAAAAATTATAATGGCCCTTTGGCTGCTGAGACATACCAGGCTCGGTTAGCACAGGTCGCTGTAATTGAAAGAATGGAAATTACTGCAGATAGTTACAAACATATTCCGCATGATAAACAAATTACAATAGAGGATTTTCGTGCGAATTTTAATTTAAACAATAAAGAAGAAGGTTTATAGAGGCAAGAATATGAGCTTTGGTAAAGCATTTCAAGCATTTTTTGCAATACTAAAAGGTGCTGATTGGGGTGATCTAGCTGTCTTAGATGAAAAGCAAAAGGAACTGGATTTATTAAAGAATAAAGTGAAAGAACTTGAGGCAAGTCCTTCAACAGATGAATTTACTGATGGTGCTAACTATGCATTAGTCCTTTTTCAACGTGAAGGGCGACTTATCGACTTTTTACAAGAGAATATTGATGCCTATCAAGATGCTCAAATTGGCACTGCTGTTCGCCAAATTCATAGTGGTTGTAAAAAAGTTTTAGAAGACCATTATCAAGTTGAGGCAATTCGCAAAGAAAGTGAAAATGCACAAGTGTCTATTGAAGAAAACTTTGACCCGCAACTCGTAAAGTTGAGCGGTAATGTTCCCGCAACTGGACCTTATTCAGGTACCCTTGTTCACCGTGGCTGGAAAGTTGGTCAAAATAAGTTTCCTGCACGCAGTACAAAAATTAATGGTGACATTATTCAAGCAGCTGAGGTTCAAATATAATGTATCCGGGAAAAGCAATTTACCGGATTCCTTATGCAGATACTGACCAAATGGGTGTTGTATATTATGGGAACTACCTAAGATACTTTGAAATGGGACGGTCAGAATGGCTCGTCCAAACTGGTTATCCATATAGTCGCATGGAAGAAAAAGGTATTGGGCTACCTATTATTGAAGCGCATATCGACTACAAAGCACCAGCAAAATATGAAGATTTGATCAGAGTAGATACGAAGTTTGAGCAACTCTCTAAAGTACGCGTAAAAGTGAGTTGTCAGGTTTATAATCAAAATGATGAATTACTTGTGGAAGGATATACGATACATAGTTGTTTTCACTTGGAAAAGAAAAGACCAATAAAATTACCCATTTGCTTTATAGAACACATGCAAAAGAATTTAGATTAGACGCACGCATTTATTTTATCTCATGCAGGTTACGAACCCAAATCTGAGGATACCAAACGCCCTGTGCTTCTTCAAAATACATCTCTAAAACACCTGTCAACTCAAAACGAAAGCGACCAACTGGAAAAGGGGCCATGCCTAATAAAAAGGCGATGAGAATATTAAAGGTTCCACCATGAGCAACAACAGCAATATTTAATTCTCGAGCTGACTCGTCCAACACAAAACCACCATGGCGCTTGTGAATGCCTATTTTGGCAAGTTCTTTTAAAAAAGGAGGACAAACGCGCGCGCACATATCAAATGTTCCTTCGCCAAGGTCTGTCTTCCAAGTCTCCTCTGCATAATAGGAACTCACACGTGCATTAATTTCTTCCATACGAGTATCAGGTACATCTTCAAGTGATCGATCAGGTAACCATTCATGAAGAAAAGGAAGCACCGTGATTGGTACATCTGCTTTTTGAAAAATAATTTCAGCAGTTTGGAGTGCACGTCCATAAGAGCTGGAGAAAACCATATCAAAATTTTCAGGATTGATCTGCTCACGAGTTGCTTCTGCTTGAAGCACACCTTTATCTTCACTTAAGGAGCCTCTTACATTACCAGGCTGTGGTTGAATGAATGGATCCCCAGCGATTTCGCCATGACGAATAAAGGTGATTTGCATAATTTATGATTCTTCAATAATTTTTAGCTCAGGTTCAACTTTTAATGTCTTAGATAAGTCTGTAAGATTACCTTCTGTTAAGGTATGAATAATACATTCAGCTGCTAAGCGGCCAATCTGTACCCAATCAATACGCATAACTTTAGTTTCTGCCAAGTCAAAACAAATCATACCAGACACAATTGCTTTAACTGCACTTAAAGAAATATCTTCAATATGAATCATATCAAGCTTCGCGATATGTTCCGGCAATTCACCATGATCACCAGGCAATGGATATATAACTGAAGAAGAAATAAAACTATTATCGATAATTACAGCTGTTGGTGGATTATCAACCTTGAGTAACTCTTCAAGTGCTTCACGCGCTGGACGTTGCATTTTGGGGTCATCCAATTCTGCAATACTGTGAACTGCATCCACAACCAAGCTCTCATCATATTCAATACCACAGCTTTCAACAGCAGTTCGATAACCAGCTAGTTTTTTATTACTATTCAAAGAAGTAGATTTCCAGCGAACTAAACCAATGCGGCTATGACCTTCTTGAAATAATGCCAAAGTTGCTTTGTAAACAGCAGCATAACTGTCAGAAACTACAGCGCCACATTGGAAAATTTCATTGTCATACCCAACTTGAATTAATGGCACTTTGTTTTCTTTACAGGTTTTATCTAAATTAACCATATCCACTGAACCTGTTGTCGCAATTATTGCACTGGGGCGATCTTTTGGTTCACTTGGCATAACATAATCTTCCTCAGGGCCAACAAAGTGAACCTGTAGATTGATACTTGCTTTTGAGGAAGCTTGTGATATTCCAGAAAGCAAAGCAGTAAATTGTTCTTGAAACCAAATTTCATTGTTTGTTAGTGGGCTAGAAGTAATAAATAATAATGGTTTTTGTTGATACTTTGGCTTAAAACCATGGAATTCTAATAAATCTTGTATACGGTTACGTACTTCTTCAGAAGCACGGCCTTTCCCATTTAAAATATTACTAACTAATGCTGTAGATACACCGGCTTCTTCGGCAATATCAGCTAAAGTAACTCTCTTAGTCTTTTTTAGTGGCATCTTCCATCCTCGTTATATTTAACACAACATAAACTCTTAACTTACAAAATGATTAAAAATAATCAATATCTTTTAATCAAACTCATGGAACATTTATTAATTTTTTTAAGAAAAATCTTTATTGCATAGTTTTAGAATTTACCTTTAGTGGTTAAATTTTGATAAACACTGAATTCGAGGAATTGAAAAAATATGTCTAGGCTCAAGTTGAATAATTGTAGTTGGCGAATGTTTGTGATGGAGATCGGTGAAGGAGATCGTTATTCCCTGCATAAGCAAATGAACCTTGAACTTCATTCTTACCCATCTTCGATACCATTTGATATCCATGATGTTTTAGTTCAAGCGGGTGAAATACCTAATCCATTCTATGGTTTGAATGCCGAACGATTTGGTTGTAAGGATGCCTGGAGCTCATTTGATTATCATCAAGGTGATTTTTCACCTGACTTTTCGGAATTAGAAAAGAAAGAATTTTGGATTTGTACAGAGTTTGACTTTGATAAAAGGTCAGACTTTGAAGTTGACATCATTTCTTTAGGAGCTATTTGGGAGTGTGAATATTGGCTGAATGGACACTCTATCGGCATCTCTAAAAATGCATTCATTGAGCACTGCTTCAGAGTTACCAAACTTTTGAATAATGGGAAAAATTATATTGGTATACGTCTAGTAAGTGGAACTCAACCGAAGTCAGAATCTTGGCGCTATCATGAAATTCGAACCATCAAGTATAGTTTTGGCTGGGATTGGGCTCCACGCTTAATCAATTGCGGATTATATAATGATATACTTCTTCAGGAGTATCAATTAGTTAAGCTTCACCAGCATCATATAAAATATGATTTAAACGAACAAACTGCGAATTTAAAAATTTCAGTAGACCTTGAACTTTTAAGTGAAATAGGTGATGACCTTTTCTTAACATGGAATTTGATAGATCAATCTGGTCAATGTATCAAATCACTCGAGCAGAAATTTGAAGCAGACTATAAAAAGACTTATTTACTTACTGATTCTAATGTCAATCGTCATAAGAAATCATTTGATCTTACCGCAACAAAATTACATTTGTGGTTCCCGAAAGATTATGGTGAACCATATTGTTACCAAGCAGTATTTCAAATTCACCGACAAGATCAAGTGATTTGTACAGATACCAAGACTGTTGGTTTTAGAAATATTTATATAGATGAACCTCGCTTAAACGAACATGAATCAGCTTTTAGGTTTGTTGTAAATGGGCATAAGATATGGATTCGTGGGGCAAATTGGGTACCTCCTCATTCATTATGGTCTCAATTAACTAAAAAGTCAGATATAGAACGACTTTCTATTGCCGAAGAAATGGGAATTAATCTATTGAGGATTTGGGGTGGTGGCTACTATGCTCCAGATCATCTTTATGAGGCATGCAATAAACGAGGTATTCTAGTTTGGCAGGATTTTATGCATGCTTGTGGTTTTAATAAGAATTTTAATGCAGAGTGGCAAAAAGAAATTGAAGTTGAATCTAAAGCTGCTGTTAGGCGATTGCGTCATCATCCAAGCTTAGCAGTCTGGTGTGGTAGTAATGAAACGCATGAGCATTGGCCTCTTCAGGGTGAAGATTATGAGCAAAACTTTGGCTTGCATATTATGGATCGAGTCATTGCAGAAATTTGTCAAAAAGAAGATCCTTCTAGAATATTTCGTCCTTCATCCCCCTATGGAGGTAAATTGACTAATTGTGAAGATTGCGGAGATCGTCATGAATGGAAAATGTTTGTGTTCCAAGATGAAAGCCTTGAGGAACGTATCAATTATAAAAGGTTTGTTTTATCAAAAGGAAAATTTATTTCAGAATTTGGTGTATTAGGAGCAAGCTTTTCTGACTCTATTGAAAAGTTTATGGAGCTATCAAATGATGCCTTCCTTCAGCAAGAATTTAAATTTCATGGAAATGAGTTTGCTAAAGATACATTAATTAAACAACTAGAATTATATTGGCCTAAACAAAAATCAATTAACTTGCAAAACTATATTAAAGGGACGCAATACTTGCAGGGAGAAGGTTATAAATATGCAATACAGCATTTTAGAGCGAATGATTGGTACTGCGGTGGTTCTATATTTTGGATGCTCCATGAGGCATGGGACACATCTAATGGTTGGTCACCAACAGATTATTCTTTAAATCGTAAAATTGCATTTTATAGAATTAAAGATGCCTACAAACCAACAACATTCTTATGGACACTTAATTATGATATGAAATCATATTCATGGGCATTTGTGAATGACGCTAAGAATTTAGTTAAAACAGAACTCATATATGGATTACGAGACTTTGAAGGAAATTGGGTTTATCAGCAAAAAGAATCGATTAATCTCTGTGAAACAGAACGTATCTACCAGTCGTTTGACTATGATTTAACTAAGTTTGATACGAATGGGATCCTCTATGCAACTTGGAAAGACCATAATGGTGAAACAAATTTTACGTGGCAGTTTATAGGATGCCCTAAATCTTGGGGGCATATTGAAGATTCAGTCATTTCAGTAGATATACTAGGGTCAGATAAATCTTTTTATAAAGTTGAAATCCACTCACAATCATTTTGTCCAATCGTAAGTTTATCTGACTGCCATCAAACAACATTTGCACAAAATTATTTCCCCTTATTTGCAAATGAACCTGTTGTTATAAAGGTAAAGGAAGAAGACCTTGCCAAATTAGCACCCATATGTTACTTAAATGATAATTGTAAAGTATAAATTTTATTGAATAATTTTAATCAAAGGACAATACGTAATCTGCTAATATCACAGTTCCTGGTTCCACCATGTTCCCATGATCATGTCCAGGTAGTTCTTTTAAATAGGTTTCTATATGGCCCGTTATTTTTAACATTCGCCACATGTAGGCATTCTCTTCATAGCGACCCAACATTTCTAATTCACGGTCTCCAGTGATTAGATAGATTGGGGGTAGTTTTTGATTGATGAAATGTAAAGGAGCCTGGCTATCAACGATCACATCTGTATCTTTTAGTTTTAGTTCTTCTCTTGCAGTAAAGTGAGTGATCGTATGTCCACTAAGTGGTATTAGAGCTTTGAAATTCATCACACATAGGCCGTAGGGTTTTAAATATTGTGGTGCCATCGTCGCCATCATGGTTAGATAACCACCGGCGGAATGTCCAGATATAAAAAATTGCTTTTTATTTCCACCATAGATTTCTATATTTCTATACACCCAAGCAATTGCAGCAGCTGAATCTTCAATACATTTTTGAACCTTTACTTTGGGACTTAAACGATAATTAACCGCAATTATTGCAAGCCTTTCTTTCATAAGATTTTCTGGAAAATTTTTTTCTCCAGAAGTTAAACCTCCTCCATGAAACCATACGATCGTTTTAAAGTTTTTACTTGAGGGGAGATATAGATCTAGTTTACAGCGTTCTATTTGATATTTATCTTGTGGATTAGAATAATAAGAAATATTTTTCTTAATTTCATACGCATGCAAAGTAAATTCTCCAAGTAAAGATAATATTAATAGTTTCCAGCGCTACCGCCTGAATTTTCGTCATTATATATTTGTATACCTTGTAAAAATATAAAAATGACAAGCCAAACTTTAATTCTAACCAAGTTCAACGTTTAGTTCATGAATGACTTTGGTGAGTTTATTGATAACTCTTTTTTTATAAACACAGACAGTATTGTATGGAATATCAAGGTCGTCAGCAATATTATGCATATCCTCTCCTGTTGATATACGTTCAAANATTNTACAAACTTGCTNACTTAGNGTAGGCTTTACCGTATNCCAAGCACGCTCACTTATGAATTTTTTCCATTCAATTAGTGATATTTTGTCCAATTCCGAGTCTATTGCTAATTCTTTTTCCTCATCTGAAAATAAAGCTGACTTCCGATTATGCCTCTTGAAATATGTCCGAACGGTATTTGCACAAACAGTGCTCAACCAAGTTCGGAATTTCCCTTTGTTGGGATCATATTCAAAGTCTGGCAACGCTTTCCAAGCCTTAAGAAGTACATCTTGTGCAATATCATCACATTCACTATGTGCAACCCCCATTTTCATGATGATTGAACAAATAAATCGATGGTAAATGTCTGAAAACTCTTGCCAGGCAAGATCATCATGGCGATTTTTAAGTTTTAGCAGTAAGGTCTCACGGGTATTATATTCTGTTGACATGAAAACTCCTAGGTTTTTAATCAATCATAGTGCAAGGTAAGTTAAAGTACAAATGAAACATTATAAATCACCTGCCCAAAGGATTGTTGCTATTTACTTGGACCATATAACAGTTTAAAAGGTATATCTTACAATAAGTGAATGGTGATATTGATACGGTAGGTGACCTGATTTAGTTTAATGAGGCTTGATGTATAGAGTTTATAAAAATGATGGGCAAATTCATGTTTTACACTATGCGTGGTATATCTCTGTCAATATCATATATCCATTTGGAGGAGCCTGTGAAATAGACCCTCATAAACTTTTAGAGCCTGGTTATGGCATTCCTTGTTTAATCAATGAATCATTATTTGATAATGACGGTGTTGGCCCTATCGCAGAACTAGAGAGGGAAGCTTTTTATGATTTTATGACTAAAGCGCAAGGTATGGCTCAAGATTTTTTAATGCATATATTGTCGTACGTGAAGAGTTTGATAATGGGATTCACAATTACTCCTGCCATTTTCATTACAACCAAGATTCAATACTTAAAAGTTCGAAATACCCTGCAGCTTATATTCGTGAAATTCACTTTACTCAATTGAGTTCTGTGCTTATATACTCTACACTATATTTAAAACTAATTAGGGTATTTAAATGGATATTGATTTTTTAACTGACGTTTATGACATGGCTACAGATNATTCTGTAGAGTTTATGGATTCATTGAAACTTAGTATTGGCAGATACAAGTTATTAAATCAGGTGAATGAAGGTGGCATGAAACTGATTTTTGAGGCAGTTGACCAAAATACTGACCGTAAAGTAATTTTGGCTAAACCCAAAAGTAAATCATTTAATGATCAATTTTTGCGTGAAGCTTTTATAACCTCCTACCTTCAACATCCTAATATAATGCCTATTTATGATATTGGGATCTTTGAAGATCAATGCCCATTTTTTACAATGAAAAAGCATGATGGTTCAGATTGGGAGGACCAACTTAAAGACAACTATTCATTACAAGATGAAATCGGTCACTTTACTACAGTTTGTGAAGCCGTATCTTATGCTCATCAACGTGGAGTTATTCATGAAGACCTGAAACCGGCCAATATCCGCGTCGGTCTTTTTGGTGAGGTAATTGTATGTGATTGGGGAGCTTCAAAGCTAATTTTTGCAAAAGAAGAAGAGCATGAATCATTGTTTGATAGGGAAACTTTTCAATATATTGAACGTGTTAAACAAGATAAAATTCTGGGAACACCTGGATATATAGCACCTGAAAGGTATTCCTCTACAGTCCCAAGTGCAGGGCATGATATTTACGCCTTAGGTGCAATATTATATAAAATTTTAACAGGTGAAACACCAAATACTGTTGAATCTCATTCTGACTTGTCTATACGTTGCCCTTCAACCAAACAGAATCAGAAAATACCCCAAGGTTTACGTGCGATCTGCATGAAAGCCATGGAGGCTGACCCTACATTGAGGTACCATTCAATAGATGAGCTTGTTGCAGACTTGAAACGCTATCGCAATGGATACGCCACGGAAGCAGAAGAAGCAAATCATTCAAGAGTACTTAACCTTATGTATCAACGTAACAAAACTTTGTTCAATACGATATTTTGTTTTGGATTTTTAATCTCAGTTTTAATCGTTTATTCCTTTATACATATTAGCGAGAGTAGAAGTGTTGCAATTAAAGAACGGAATGAGGCAATTCTTGCTAAACAAGAAATAGAAAAATTAAATGATGCATTAATTTTTCAGGAAAGTGAACGCCAACGGCTATTGAAACAGGATTCACAACGCCAGTTTGTTATTGCTCAAAAACTATTTGAAGCTGGTCAAATTACAGAATCTAAGGAAATGTTGGGACTTGCTCAAAAAATTGCCCCTGAAGATAAACAAATAAGCGATTACTTGGAGCGTATAGCTTTTTGTGAATTAAACTTTACGCAAAGTGGTGATTACCGTGGAGAGCTATTGGGGGCTGAATCTAATTTAGATTCGATTACTGTAGGAAGCCAATTAGATATGATTCAGGAAGCTCTAGGCTATCGAATGACGCTTTATTTTCTTAGAAACTGCATCCAAAGTAAAGATGTACTAGATGAAAAAGTTATGTTTTATAGCTACTACCTCAAAGTATCACACCCAGGTTTAGAGTCAGTACCAGGAATAAAGGGCGTCGATAAGGGGGGAGAAAGAACTATAAATTTCTATGATGCTTTAGCTATAAAAAACCCAGGACCATTATACTTACTTAAGCCTAATTATGTAGATCTTAAAAATTCAGGTATTGTCTTTCCGGATTCGCTGAGCCTATGTAAAGAATTAATAGGGCTTTCTCTACAAGGTACTGGAATTTTAGGAGCTGGAGCTTTAGTTATACCTAGTTTGCAGGAAATTAATGTTAGCTATACCCATTCCAATGATTCAGAGCAGTTTTCAGGAATGCCCCAGTTAAAAAGTATTAATATTGCTAATTCAAAAATAAAGTACTTTAGTGGTTTCCAAAAATTAAAATACCTTGAAAACCTAATCGTTGATACTTCTCAAGCTGAGCATGCAAAAAAGATGCTTCCTAATGTAAAAATAATTGTTCAGGAACCTTAAATTTTAAATTTACTGTCATTTTTATTAAAACACCTTGTATAAGAGAATGAAAAGAAAATTTCTAGAGAGGAGTTTATTATGAAAGTACGATTCTTTACATTATTAGAATTGATAGTTGTTATAGGCATTATTGCTGTTCTTGCTGCATTAGTTTTACCAGCCTTTGCAAAGGCAAGAGATAAGGGCCGCAAGGTTGTATGTATAAACAATCTTAAGCAAGTGGGGATAGGCTTTATTTTATACGGAGATACATATGATGATTCAATTGCCTCTGCTGCAGTAAATTGGAAAATTAATTATTCATATCAACTAAGCCAAGACTTTTACGTGAGCGATGAAGTTTTTCACTGTCCTACTGATAATATTTTACGAATCAATGGTTACGACCCCAGAAGTTATACGACAAATGTTGGGACTAGAGAAACAATCGGCAAGGCCCAAGAAGAATGTGATGGTCCTACTAGAATGGGCGCGTTTAATCATGTTAATTTCTCAGATGTTGGATCAGATACGATCTTATTACTTGAGTATTGGGAAGATATTAATTACCGCCATGGATACCCTCGAGCGGATATGTTTTGGGGATGGTGGAATTTTAAAGCCAAATTAGATACCGTTCAAATTCACTATGCTAGCCCCAACTTTTTAAAAGTTGATGGAAGCGTGGAGGCAATTCGATCTGCTAGCTTAGAGCGTGGCTACTTCACTGCAGTAGCAGGAGACTAAAATGAAATTTTACTGTGTAATTCTTAGCCTTTTGTTGTCAAGTGCTTGGGCAATAGAACCTAATCGACCAATTTTAGACCTTCCATTGGTGAATCAAAAAATTATTACAGCTCACTATATGACAGGTGACATTGACTACCAGCAGCCCAGTGGTGGATTGAGTCGTAACCTAGACTTTTTTGACCCGAAAGGCTCCTTTCAAAAAGTTGGAGGAATTAATCAAGTTGCACCTATGGACATGTTTCTTTATGAACGTGGTGAAAGAGATCTAGAAACTCTTGTTGAGCAAGAACTTAAAGCTGCTATACTTGCAGGAATTGATGTATTTCAATTTTATTATACAAATCATGATCACCCAGGATTTATTAAACGATATAATGAAATTATTATTGCATTCTTTAAAGTTGGAAAAGAAAAATTTCCAGATTTTAAATTTACACTCTGTTTATGTCATCCAGGAAATAAGGGACAAGATAAAAATATTGAACAGTGGGTGAGCAGTCTTTCAAAGATTTTTGATGAGGTTGGAGATTTTGATAGCTGGTTAAGATCTCCTGATGGCCGTTATATCTTTTATTTATGGAATGCAGATGGTTTGGCGGAAAAGTTTATGCAAAAACCATGGGAAATTGATCAATATCCTGAGTCCCTTAAAAATGTTGCAAATGCCTATGAAGAATTAGCTGATAGTTTAGGCCAACCAATTGCTTATATTTATGACTTTAGATTTCCTAAAAATAAAAAGCTAACAGCAGAAATTATAAAATACTTTCCGGCGATTTGGACTTGGACAGAAAACCTTAACTACTTAAATGAAGTTCGTGAAACAATTAAGCTATGTAAAGATAATAAAAGAACTTTTTCAATTAGTTTTTATCCAGATTATTATACCAGCAAGATTTATTGGAAAGATAAAACAAAGGGACATAATCTAATTTGGGAGAATCAGCTTCATGGTATCTCTATTGATAATGTTGAAAGGCATTATCAGAATACTGGATTGACAGAGGTTTTCCGAACTATGTTTGGTATAGCAATCGAAGAGGATCTGAATTTAATTAATCTTATTACATGGAATGACTACCCTGAAGGACACCATATTGCCCCTGAGATCAATCACAACTTTGCTGCTATGGTTTTATTGAACTATTACAAATCTATCTTGAAAAAAGAAAGTATTGATAGAGAAACTATAGCTGTCTTTTATAAAAAATATCCCAGAGAAGTAAAACCTGAATTTGATATAAAAGTATATACTAAGCGAACGGTGAATGACCCATCACTCGAGGATTATATAGAAATTGTTGCAATTGTTAAAGAATCTACAGAAATATTTTTTAAAGAAAAATCAATTGGTATTGCAGAATCAGGATTTAATCTTTTTAGAGTTCCACTAGAGCTCGGAACCGTTGAGGTTAATGGTATACGGGATGAACACGTTGTTTTGGAACTAAAATCACCGCAACCTATAACCGATTCACCTTTTAGAACGGATCGTTTGACTTATATGTATTCAACAGACTTTGACTATTACTTTAATAAAATCTATGGAAATAGTAAAAAGATATCTGTAAAGGGAAATGCAGAGAATGGCTTACTCGATATTTGTGTAGACCATCAATAATAATCAATTTATTTTTCTTCTTCAATGTCACTTATTCAACCTTAATTTGTATATATAAATAGATGAACAAAAATTGTTCATTCATAAAATACTTAAATTATATATGAGGAAGGTATCACTATGAAAAACCTATTATTCTGTTTATTATTTACATTTACAATTTTTACTTTTGCTGACCAAGGAAAAGCTTATTCGAAAGGTAAATTTGACGCATATCAGCTTTTGAAAAAAGATATGAATGTATTTTCTACTAACGAAGCACGAGAGCTACAAGGCAACCAGGCAAATGTGATGCACCAGTTAAGCTTTAAGGCTTCAAAGACAGACCCTGTTCTGAAAAACCTACTAAAAAATAAAGAAAAGGCATATAAAAAATCTCAGCAAACAGGAGATCGAGATGCCTTTTATAAAGCAGTAAGCAAGCTAGAACTTCATATTGTCACCTTCACTAAAAAAGACCAATCTGTAGATAGTTACTACAAAGCTTGGTTAGAAGCATCGAAACAGTTAGAGGATTATAGAATTTCTCAACTACACGGTAAAGATAAAACCGAACTTATTAATATATATACAAAATTACAGACGATCCGTGCAGAATAATTAACCAACTCCAAGAAGCTGGAACATCCCTCTTTATTTCAGCTTTTTTACTTGTTTGGAAGCTTTACTAGAAAATCCTGAAACGAAGAACTTTTTACTTTAGATAGAATCGTTTTTAAATCGTCAATTACATTTTTGTCAGACCAATCAACGCGAATGTCAATAGGAGCTTGCGTATTGGATTCTATGCGTAAGGCAGCGGACTTTGTTCCACGCTTATCTCCACCTGCAGTTAATGCTTTATCTAAAGATGAAATTAATACCTCAGCAAGGGAGTCCTCATATAATTCTCTGTAAAGTGGGGTGGCATGATTAGTTAGAACATCGCTAGAATTTACACAGGATCGAATCCATATGAAGCTTTTAGTTAGGAATCGAAATTTATCAAGGCGTATTTTATAGAGTAGTTTGTACAGCCTCCACTGCTTCTAAGGCAATATTTCTTGCTTCTTCAATTGACGAAGCACGTGTCGCCACTACACCCATCCTACGTAAACCAGCAACTTCGGGTTTACCAAATAGACGTAGCTGAGTAAATGGACGAGTGAAGATTTTTTCTAAGTTGTTAAATTGCACACAATTAGATTTCCCACTAACCATAATGACTGCAGATGCAGCTGGGCCATATTGCTCAATATGCTGAACGGGTAAACCCAATATTGCACGTGCATGAAGTGCAAATTCAGATAAATCTTGTGAGACGAGTGTAACCAGACCTGTATCGTGTGGACGAGGGGAAACCTCACTAAAAATGACCTCATCTCCCCTTATAAAAAGTTCTACACCAAAAACACCAAAACCTCCGAGAGAATCGGTTATTTTTTGAGCCATAACCTGAGCGTCACAAAGGGCTTTCTCAGCCATAGTTTGGGGCTGCCAGGATTCCTGATAATCACCACTAACTTGACGATGACCAATTGGTGCACAAAAACTTGTTCCGCCAGCGTGGCGAACAGTTAGTAATGTGATCTCATAGTCAAAATCAACAAAACCTTCGATAATGACTTTTCCTTCTCCAGCACGTCCTCCTTCTTGAGCATAATCCCAAGCCGCTTGGATCTGCTCTTCTTTCACCACAGTACTTTGACCTTTTCCTGATGAGCTCATGATAGGTTTTACTACAAAAGGTATACCTATCTCGGAGACAGCTTTATCATACTCTTTTTGGTTGGCTGCAAACCGATAAGGACTTGTCTTTAGTTGAAGTTCTTCTGCCGCTAGGCGTCGAATTCCTTCGCGATTCATAGTCAGTTGTGTTGCACGCGCCGTAGGAACAACTGTGTAACCTTCAGATTCAAGTTCGGCTAAAGTATCTGTTGCTATTGCCTCAATTTCCGGAACAATATAATTAGGTTTCTCCTTTTCAATGATTTCTCTTAATTGATCTCCATTTAGCATTGAGATCGTGTAAGCACGGTGGGCTACTTGCATGGCCGGGGCATCTGGATAACGATCGACAGCAATAACTTCAACACCATAACGTTGTAGCTCGATAACCACTTCTTTACCGAGTTCTCCAGAACCGCAAATTAAAACTTTTGTTGCAGTTGTACTAAGTGGTGTACCAATTGAAACCATGTCCTACCTCATTGATTGCATTTTTTTTTCAATCTAAATTAAGGCGGCTTTTGTTGCCGCCATAAAGAATTTTATAGATGTTCTAAAACTTGTTCGCCATGGGTGGCTGTTTTTACTTTTTCGATAACGTTTTCAATAACACCCTCTTCATTTATAATAAAAGTGGAACGAATGATTCCCATATAGGTCTTACCATAATTTTTCTTTTCGCCCCAAGCACCATAAGCTTCTATAACCTCTTTTTCTTGATCCACTAAAAGATGAAAAGGAAGTTCATATTTTGTTACAAAATTTTTGTGTGCTTTTTGACTACATCCTGAAACCCCAACAATCACGGCGTTTTTCTCGGTTATTACCTCAAAATTATCACGTAAGGAGCATGCTTCTTTTGTACATCCAGGTGTATTATCTTTGGGATAAAAATACAAAATCACTTTTTTACCTTTAAAACTAGACAGTGAAATATTCTCCCCGTCTTGATCAATACCTGAAAATTCAGGAGCTTGGGTTCCTACTTTTAATAACATAATTTTATTCCTTTTTTTAATTAATGAACTGAAAGTTAAGATTCTTTAATTATCATGAAAGCCTTACGCATTTTTCACAAATGGTATTCTTTTTAGTAAACCCAACCTGGGCACTGCGTCTGCAGACCAGTCCTGTACATCGTCATTCTTTAAATAACTCCAGGCAAGCCCAGCTATCATTGCCGCATTGTCTGTACAATATTTGGGTGGGGCAATGACTAGAGGTACTTCGAACTCCTCCGCTGCTACCTGCATTTTACTGCGTAAGCGACTGTTACAAGCAACACCGCCGCACATTACTATTTGATTCGCATTATAGTCTTTTGCCGCCCATAAGGTCTTTTTAACTAATACGTCCACAATAGATTCTTGGTAGCTTGCTGCAATATTACACAGCTCAGTATCTTCAAAATTTACTTCCATGTCTAAGTTACCCAAATTTTCGTAACCTTTAACAGCATATAGCAAAGATGTTTTAACACCGGAGAAACTAAAATTGTACCTGTTTTCTGGCTTTAAAGGCGTGCCGCCAGCTCCACAAAGGGCTCTAGGAAATTGAATTGTTTTAGGATCTCCTTCTTTAGCCAGACTGTCAATAACTGGACCTCCAGGGTAGGGAAGATTAAGAATTTTTGCTGCTTTATCAAATGCTTCACCTGCCGCATCATCTAATGTTTGACCCACAAGTTCGCAGCTTCCATCCCTGTTGATTTTAATTATAGCTGTATGACCGCCCGAGACAATCAAAGCAATTGCGGGATAGCATTCTGGTTTTAGTTGATTAGGTTGCTCAATGAATGCACCATAAATGTGTGCTAAGAAATGATTGATACCTATGAAAGGAAGCTGACGACTAGCAGCTAAGCCTTTTCCATAGGACAAACCAACTAATAGTGCAGGCAATAAACCAGGTGTTTGAGTAGCGGCTACCGCATTAATATCATCTAAGGTGCAATTTGCATCCTTGAGTGCTTGTTCAACAACGTGGTCTATTGCTATTAAGTGTTCTCGTGCTGCAAGCTCAGGAATTACACCCCCAAATTGGGCATGTTTTGCCATCTGTGAAGAAATGACATTAGATAACACCTGATGTCCATCTTCAACAATTGCTACTGCCGTTTCGTCACAGCTTGTTTCTATTCCTAAAATTCGCATTTTACTTATAAGGCTCCAACTTTGATTCTAATTCTTCTATTGCCCTGGTAATATGTGGGTCTTCTGAAAAGTCCGCAATCTTCACATTAAACTTTTTTAAACGGAACTGAAGTTTTCTGTATTCCCCTTCGTCAAGTGGGATTTCAATATCAGGTGTGATACCGACCCCATGAATTTTTTGATTTGCAGGCGTGTAATAATGAGCAATGGTAATTCTGAACCCATTTCCTGATTTAGGGTAATGTAAAACTGATTGTACAGAGCCTTTTCCAAAACTTTGGGTGCCAATGATGGTTGCACGTCCATTATCTCTCAAGCTTCCCGCCAAAAGTTCTGATGCACTCGCTGAGTTTCTGTCTTGCAGAATTATCAGTGGGGTTGTTAAATCCTTCGGTTTACTCGAAGATGAAAAATAATCACTACGATGTTTTGGGTTTCTAGGAACTGTTGATACAATGAGCTTGTTTTCTGGCAAAAAATAATCGCATATTTCAACAGCTGTATGAATTAATCCACCAGGATTTTCTCGTACATCAATAATGATTCCCTCATATTTACCTTCATGATTTTCGAGCCTTTCAAAAAAGTTATCTGCAGTAGATGTTGAAAATTCCGAAATCACTACGTATAAAAATTTTTCTTTCAAGATAAAGCATTGCTTTGCTGAAGGTAAAGAATAATTTTGCCTTTCGACTAAGAATATTTGTTTTTGATTGTCTCTTAAAATGCCAATATTCACTGAGGTTCCAATCTCTCCCTTGATTAGACTTGTTGAGGATTTAAAATCCATTTCAGTAATGTCTTGATCTGATACAGATATAATGATATCATTTGCTTCAATACCTGCAGCTTGAGCTGGTGCATTAGGGACCGTATCTAGGATCAAAAGACCTGAATCATTATCTTCTATAACCACTCCAATCCCACCTATCTTACCCTCAGTTATTTGCGTTAATTCTTTTAAAATTTCGGGTTCCATATAATATGTGTTTGAATCAAGATCACTCAATAAACCTCGAAGTGCATAATTGAATAATTTTTGAGAAGAAACCTTCTGATGACTCTCATCAACATATTGATTTTGAATCATTTGAACAGTAAAATTGAAGTCTTGTATCTCTTTATCGTAGCTGGGCTTGAGCTGAAACCAAAAATAAAATGTAATTATCAAGTTGATTATACAGAATAATGTTAGAGATTTTTGCATCATTCTCACTGATTATGGAGTTGATTAAGCTTATTATACTTAATTAATTTTTTATTCAAAAACAAGTATAAACGAACAGAAAACTTATTCAAGCTTTGTACACAATAGTTACGAAAATGAAAAAAATAAAATAGTAGATCATAAAAACTAATTTTACCCATTTTTCTAATTATAATGCTCAAAGAAAGACTTAATCTTAATTAATATGCAAAAATTCTTGAAATAGGATCAAGATTTTATGCCCAATTGGGTTGACCGATCGATCTTTAGCAGTAGATTAATTTATTTCAATTGACTAGAAAATAGTCTACTTTTGTATTTAGAATTTTAGGTTTTTTTTAATGGTTAAGACAATAAGTCATTATATCCAATTAATGAAGCCGAGTATTATGCTGCTAGTAGTTATTACAGGTGCAGCAGGTCTCTTGGCGCAAGGCGAACTCAACGATCAGCCGTTTAAGTTTTTGGCTGTGCTGTTTGCGTTATATTGTACAGGCGGTTGTGCAAATGCCCTGAATCAGTTTTATGAACGTAATATTGACAGTAAGATGGGACGTACATCGAAAAGGCGACCTCTCCCCACTGGGAAAATCTCTCCTCGAAATGCATTTATATTTGCAGTTTCTGCCGGAACAGTAGGCGTTCTCATTTTCTTCTTCCTTTTTAATTGGCAGAGTGCATTGATTTCTCTTGTCACGATTTTATTTTATTCACAATTCTACACCCTTTATTTGAAACCAAATACTGCTCAAAATATCGTAATTGGCGGAGCTGCAGGTGCAATGGCACCTGTTATTGCTTGGGTTGCTGCTGGCGGTTATATATGGAATGCTACGCCATGGATTTTATTTGGTATTATATTTTTGTGGACACCACCGCATTTTTGGGCGTTGGCATTGTACATGAAAGAAGATTACGTGCGTGTGAAATTGCCGATGATGCCTGTCGTCAAAGGTGATGAATCAACACTTAAACAAATTTTGGTATACACGCTAGCTCTTGTAGCTTGCAGTTTACTAATGATTGGTTGTGATGCCGGGTATTTGTATTTGGCCGTTGCTCTGATTCTTGGTGCTATGTTTATTAAAAAAGCACTTCAGGCTTTGCGCGAAAATACACGCCAGGTAAATTTTTCGTTATTTAAATTTTCAATAGTGTATCTTCTGACTTTATTTATGGCTTTTATTATTGAGTCATTTTTAGGGTTTCAGGGGGTTTTAAGTTAGTTTGCATAAAAGGAAGGTCTTCTTTTGGCACAGTTATTTCCTAAATGGTTAAATGCGCTCCCAATGGTGGGAGCAGTCGTCGGTGGCAGTACTGCAATAGGTGCAGTGATTGTCGTTTGGTGGTTCTTCTCACCAAAGTATACAGATGTTGGTTACCAACCTAAACAACCTGTTGAGTTTAGTCATAAACTTCACGCAGGTGATATGGGCTTGGATTGTCGTTACTGTCACAGTAATGTAGAAAAATCTCAAGAGGCCAATGTTCCTAGTGCGCAAATATGTATGAATTGTCACACTCAAGTGAAACAAGATAGCCCAAAACTTAAATTGGTTCGTGAAAGTTACGCAGAAGATAAACCTATCGAATGGATCCGTATTCATAAATTAGGTGAGTATGCATATTTTGATCATAGTGCGCACTCGAATGCAGGAGTGGGTTGTTCTAGTTGTCACGGACGTATTGATAAAATGGAAGTTGTATCTCAAGCTGAACCTTTGAGTATGGGATGGTGTTTAGACTGTCACCGCAATCCAGGTGAACATCTTCGCCCACACTCTGAGCTTACTAATATGTCTTGGAAACAAACTTTAAGTGATAAAGAGATTGATGCTCTTATCAAAGATCGTAACTTGAATCCGCCGGAGAATTGTAGCGCATGTCACCGATGAACAATGAGAAAAAACGTTATTGGCGTAGTCTAGATGATTTAGCTGGCTCACCAGATGTACGAAATCACAAAGATGATGAGTTCCCGAATCTAAAGAGAGCTCAAGAAGAATTTAAAGTTTCCCGTCGTAATTTTCTAAAGATTGTAGGTGCGGGTGGAGCAGTAGCTGGTATTACGGGCTGCCGTCGTCCAGTGAATAAAATTTTACCTTATGGTAAGCAACCTGAAGAAATTGTGCCCGGCCGTCCGCTATACTATGCAAGTAGTTGGTCAATGGGTGAAGATGTTTTAGGTATTGTCGTAGAAAGTCATGAGGGACGTCCAACTAAGATTGAAGGTAATCCATTACATCCTGCCAATAGTAATGGTGGAACCAATGCATGGGCTCAAACTGCTGTTCTTGATTTATGGGATGCGGATCGTTTGGGAATCCTGTTGCAAGATCCTGAAAATCCACGTGATACTCGTAATAAAAATGCAGCTGATTTCCAGCGTTTAGCATTTGAAAAGCAAAGTCAAAAATCTCTTGATGACTTCTACAAATATATTGCTGGTCGTAAAGAAGCATGGAAAGCAAATGCTGGAGAAGGTGTTGTTATCTTTAGTGACCAAGTAATCTCCCCAACACAAGTTCGTCTTATTAAGGAATTACAGGAAGAATTACCCAAACTTAAATGGGTTGCATGGGAGCCGGTTAATAATGAACAAATTTATGCAGGTGTAAAACTTGCTACTGGTAAGGCGCTCCGTCCTATTTATCATTACGATAAAGCAAAGACAATTTTAGCATTAGATGCCAACTTCTTAGGTACTGAATCAGATTTAGTACGTAACACACAGAATTTTGTAGCAACTCGTAACGTAGATTCGGGTAAAAAAGCGATTGATATGAGTCGGCTATATTCTTTTGAGTGTAATTTCTCTCAAACCGGTGGGCAAGCTGATCACCGTGTGAAGATGAAAACCTCGGAAATTTATGGTGCACTTGGTGCATTAGTCGCTGAGCTTAAGTCACAAGGCTTAGATATAGATCTTGATATTCCTGCTACTGTTCCTACCAAATTAAAGAAAGAAGTTTTATCTGCTTTAGCTTCTGACCTAATTGGGAGTGGAAAACGTTCTCTAGTAGTAGCGGGCCGTACACAACCTGCTGAAGTACATGCTGCTGTAATTGCAATTAATGATGCACTAGATTCAGTTGGTACAACAATTGAATTTGTGGAGCCTGAGCATTCCATACTATCAGATACTGCAGCATTTAACATAGCTTTAGAAGATATTAATAATGGTAAAGTTCAGGATGTATTCTTCCTAAATACAAATCCTGCATATTCTTTAGGTAGTTCGCAGCGTGAGCAATTAAAAACGGCACTATCAAATGTTCCTAATTCAGTGACTCTGGGATTACTTTATAATGAAACAGCTGCTCTTACAAACTGGTTTGTTCCGACATCTCATTTCCTAGAGTCTTGGGGCGATGTTATTTCTTATCAAGGAACGCCATCTCTAGTTCAACCATTGATACAACCATTATATGGTACTATTAATGATATCGACTTTGTCATGTTAATTAAAAATGGCAAGCTTGATGATTTAGATGAAAAAAACAACTCCGTTATTCCTTCATATGTTGAATTAAGAAATACATGGAAAGAATTTGGCGCAACTAATGAAAAGCAGTGGCAACGTGCCCTACATGATGGTATCAAAAGTCGCAAAGATATATACAGCAGTAAATCTATAAATGTAGATAGTGATGCAATCAATGCAGCTTATAAAAACTTGTCACCCGTTAGCGGCATCGAAATTAATGTTATTGCTTCAACTTCGGTTTATGATGGTCGTTTAGCTAACAATGGATTCCTACAAGAAATGCCTGGACCAGTTACAAAACTTACTTGGGATAATGCGGCAATGATGAGCCCCAAAATGGCTAAATCACTGGGTGTTGACTTAGTTAACAAAGAAGGTGTAGGTGAAGCTGATCTGGTTAATATTTCTGTAGGAAAAAATACCTTTTCTATCGCTGCAATTGCTGTACCTGGCCATGCAGATGATGCAATTACAATCGAACTTGGCTATGGTCGTAAAGACTTTAAAGGTCGTGTTGGTGGTATTCCTGTTGGAGATTGGTCATACATTGATCGCAAAACTGATGCGGCTATTGAAGCTTTCACTTTTGATGATAAAGATCTTGCTGGTTTCGACGTTAATGAAATTCGCACTACAGCATCTGATTATGTTATGGGTGGTGAAGTTAAGAAAACAACAGCAGAACCATATGTTTTGGCTCTAACTCAAGATCATCAAAGTATGGAAATGCGTGCATTAGTTCGTGAAGCGAATCTGGATTCTTGGCAAAAAGAACCCAAAACACATACTTTGGCACCTGTTCCTCACGATCCTCCATTCGAAGATAATGCTTGGGGTGATCCATTTGATTACTCAAAAGGTTATCAGTGGGGAATGACAATTGACCTACAATCTTGTACTGGTTGCAATGCATGTTTAGTTGCATGTCAGTCTGAGAACAATATTCCAGTTGTTGGTAAACGCCAAGTTTCCTTAGGACGTGAACTTCACTGGATTCGTATTGATCGTTACTTCTCTGATTCTAAAAATCGTAGTGGTATTCATGATTATGACTATGAAGTAGACGAAGATCCACAAATGGTTTATCAACCAGTACCTTGCCAACATTGTGAAAATGCTCCTTGTGAGCAAGTATGTCCGGTTGCTGCAACAGTTCATACTCCGGAAGGCTTAAATGGAATGACTTATAATCGCTGTATCGGTACTCGTTACTGTGGTAACAACTGCCCATACAAAGTACGTCGTTTCAACTTTTATAACTTTACAAAAGATACACCTGAATCGGTACAGCAAGGTATGAATCCTGACGTTACTGTTCGTTTCCGTGGGGTAATGGAAAAGTGTACTTTCTGCGTTCAACGAATAAACCAAGCTCGTATTGATTCGAAATTGGCTAAGACTGAAATTGGTGATAAAGATCTTAAAGCTGCATGTCAACAAGCTTGTCCTGCAGGTTCAATTACTTTTGGAAATATAAATAATGAGAAGAGTGCTGTCGCCAAGAAGAAAAAGCTTGAGCGGAACTATACAATTCTTGGTGAGTTAAATACACGCCCACGTACATCTTACTTAGGACGTGTTCGTAATCCACATCCAAAACTTGTTGCAAGTACCTCTCACGATAAACACGAGCAGAAGGGTCATTAATAATTATGAGTGCTAAAGCAAATCATGAAATTGATCCATTTGATCCACCTTTAGTAGAAGGTGGTCATTCTTTTGGAGAGATTACAGAAAAAGTTTGTTCTGTTGTAGAAAAAAAACCTGGTAAAGAGCCAATTTATTGGTGGCTATTGCTACCCATCGGATTTACTGGCGTGGGCGCTTTACATATTTTCCTTGGATGGTTATTCTGGGAAGGTACTGGTACGTGGGGACTTCAGAATCAAGCATACTGGGGTTGGGCAATTGTAAACTTTGTATTCTGGGTAGGTATTGGTCACGCGGGTACACTGATTTCAGCAATCCTGTATTTATTTCGACAAAACTGGCGGACAGGTATTAACCGTTTCGCGGAAGCAATGACGATATTTGCTGTATGTTGTGCGGCTATCTTCCCTGGTGTTCACATTGGTCGTCCTTGGCTTCCTTATTGGTTATTACCTCTACCAAACCAAATGGGTATGTGGCCAAACTTCCGCTCGCCTCTTCTTTGGGACGTATTTGCGGTTTCCACTTACTTTACAGTTTCTTGCCTATTCTGGTATGTTGGTTTAATTCCTGACCTTGCCACTGTTCGTGACCGTGCTAAAAACAAGATTCGTCGGTATGCATACACAGCTCTATCCATGGGATGGCGCGGTGGTAACCGTCAATGGCAACACTATGAAAAAGCATACTGTATTCTAGCTGGTGTAGCTACTCCTCTAGTATTATCAGTACATACAATTGTATCCTTTGACTTTGCCGTATCAATCGTTCCTGGTTGGCACACAACAATCTTTCCACCATATTTCGTAGCTGGTGCTGTATTCTCAGGGTTTGCAATGGTATTAACACTGTCTATTCCTGCACGTCACATGTATCATATGCAAGACCTAATCACAATGCGCCACCTTGAAAATATGGCTAAAATCCTATTGTTAACGGGTATGTTAGTTGGTTACGCTTATGGTTGTGAGTTCTTCATTGCATGGTATTCCGGTGTACTTTATGAACAAGCAATCTTTATCCTACGTGCTTCAGGTCCTTATGCATGGGCATATTGGACAATGGTTGCATGTAACGTTCTTTCTCCACAGATCTTCTGGTTTAAGAAGGCACGTAGAAATGAATTCGTACTATTTACTGTTTCAATTTTTGTTAACATTGGAATGTGGTTTGAGCGTTTTGTAATTACAATTACGTCTCTGTCAAATGATTACATGCCATCAAGTTGGGAATATTATAGCCCAACGTTGATTGACATAGGCACATTTATTGCTTCATTTGGTGTGTTCATATTCTTATTTTTGTTGTTCCTGAGATTCTTGCCAATGATTGCCATTGCTGAAGTAAAAGCAATTATGCCTGAAGCCGATCCGCATCATCATGCTGGTCATGGTAAAGACGATCACTAATTTCGAAATAATGGAGTCTTAAGATGTCTAGTATTAATGATACAGTAGAAGAAATCAACTCAAAGATTGATGACGTAAAATTTGATCTTGAGGTGATGGGCGTAGGTCCTGAAGATCAGCCTGGTCAGGTTGTTGGTGTACTTGCAGAATTTGAAAGTCCAGCTGCTTTAATGAAAGCAGCGGCAAAAGTACGAGATGGTGGCTACAAGTTTTATGATTGCCACTCTCCATTCCCAATACATGGAATGGATCAAGCAATGGGGTTAAAACCATCAGTTCTTGGTATATTTGTCTTTATTGCTGGTACAATTGGTTGTATTGGCGGAATGGCACTTCAATGGTGGGCAAATGCATATCAATATAAAATGATGATTTCAGGTAAGCCTTTATTTAGTTTTCCGGCATTTGTACCGGTAACATTTGAAATTACCATTCTTTTTTCTGCTTTAACTGCAGTGTTTGGAATGTTCCATTTAAACCGTCTACCTCGTTTACATCACCCAGTTTTCTATTCTGAAAACTTTAAAGGCGCTTCCGATGATAAATTCTTCGTTAGTATTGAGGCAATTGATAATCTATTTGATGCCAATCGCACCTGGGAGTTACTAGAACGTATTGGTGGGAAAAATATCGAATTTTTGGTGGCAAAAAAATGAATATGAAAAAAATTAAAATTTTAGGTTTTGCTTGTGCTGCTTTAGTACTGACAATTGGTTGTAGTCGTGGTCGCCCTTCAGAGCGCCCTCCTATTCACCCAAATCCAAACATGGACAATCAGGAAAAAGTTGTTGCTCAAGATCAGGATGAATTCTTCGCAAACAATATGGGAATGCGTAAACCTGTAGAAGGTACAATGCCTTTAGGCCACTTGAAAGAAAATGGTCGTGGGCCTGTATATGTTGACCGTTTTGATATTGAAATACCTGTTGAAGACCGTGAAGAGTTCTTTACAGGTTTAACAACTGAAAAAGAATTTGTGATGCGTTCCAAACGTCAAGGTATTGCTAAAATTCAATCCACTTATTCCAAAGAAAAAGAAGGTGTTTATGTTCGTAAGTCACCACTTCCATTTACTGAGGAAGTTTTAGAGCGTGGACGTGAACGATATAATATTTACTGTGCTGTTTGTCACGGTGAGACGGGTGTCGGTGGTGAAACTGCAGAGGTCATGAAGCGCGGATATGCGGTTAAGCCTCCAAACTTTCATGATGAACGTATCCTCAATATGAGTGATGGTGAAATCTATCACAGTATTGTATATGGTGTAAATAATGGTACGATGCCGTCGTATGCTTACCAGATCTCAGTTGAAGACCGTTGGGCCATCATTGGTTATTTACGCGCACTTCAACTAAGTCAGAATACTGATGAAGAACTTTATCAGAAATCTGTAAAGAAAGAGGACTCTGGTAAGAATTAATTAATGGAGAATTTTTATGCTCGCATTTTTCGTTGCACTCGGCGTTTTTACGCTATTTTTTATCTTCATTGCGTTACGTGTAATTTTAGGTAAAGATGAAGAGGTTCGAGGTACTTGTGCCTCTAGTAGTCCTTTTGCAAAGCGAGAAGGGGGAGCATGTCCAACATGCGGTAAGCCGCCTGAAGAGGCCTGTCCAAATGTAGACAAAGAGATTTAGGTTATCTAACATTTCTAGCCTGAAGGAGACTTCAGCTTAAGGTGTAAAGATAACAGTTTTGACAAAAGTTAGTTTTGAACTATGCTTTTGACTGTAATTGAATAAGCTAGGAGACTGGTTATATTCACAAACTTTTAGTGATCCTTGGTGGTTCATATTATGGCTGATTTAAATCTTAAAAAAGGTTTTGAAGTAAAATTAGAAGGTGAAGCAACACGAGAAATCGTGAACGCACCAAAACCTTCTATAGTTGCCGTAAAGCCTACTGATATTAAGGGGATAGTTTTTAGACCTACAGTAGCACCTGGAGATGAAGTAAAAGTCGGTTCTTCTATTGGGCATGCAAAGTCCGATGAGGAATGGTTTTTCTCCTCTCCCGTAAGCGGTAAAGTAAAAGACATCGTTCGTGGTGCCAAGCGAAAAATCTTGGCGGTCGAAATTGAGACAGATCAAAATGACAGCTTCGAATACGAAGAATTTGAAAAGTGGCAGGCTGACCAAATTCCTTCTTTAAATGCGCAAGACATTGTTGCACACTTAAAGAAAGTAGGTCTACTACACCTTTTCCGTCAACGTCCATTTGATCTTGTTGCGAATCCAGAACAATTACCTCGTGATATTTTTATTTCTACGTTGGATACGGCTCCACTTTCTGCTGACCCGAATCTAATTATACAGGGCAATGAGAGCTTCTTTCAAATTGGTTTAGATATTTGCAATCAATTAACTTCAGGAAAAGTTCATGTTCAGGTTGATGGTAAGCGTAAAGATGTTTCTGAAGTATTTGCTCATGCTCGCAACGTTCAAATTAACCGTGTTATAGGTTCTCACCCTGCTGGTAATATTGGTGTTCATATTCATCACATAGCTCCGATCTCAGGCCGAGAAGATGTTGTATGGTATATCAATGTTCAGGGTCTAGTTACTTTAGGTAAATTATTTGTTACAGGTCAATTTGATTCTGAGATGATTGTTGCCGTTGCAGGAACCGCAGCCAAAGACCGTCGTTATTATCGCACTGTACGTGGTGCACAAATTCAATCATTTGTACAAACTGATGATACTGTTACACCTCGTATTATTTCTGGAAATGTTTTAACTGGTGAAAAAGTAGAAGCTGAAGGTTATGTTGGTTTCTATGATAATCTGGTTACTGTGATTCATGAAAAAGTGGATCCTGAATTTATTGGCTGGATGCTTCCAGGTGCAAACGACCAATCTTACTTTAAAGCATTTCTTTCCAGTGCTTTTCCTGGTAAGAAATTTGACCAGCATACTGGTTTAAATGGTGGACGTCGTGCATTGGTTGTGTCAGGAATATATGAAGATGTACTTCCAATGGATGTTTATCCGATCTTCCTGATCAAAGCTGTTATGTCACGCGATATTGATGAAATGGAACAACTTGGAATTTATGAAGTTGTAGAAGAAGACCTTGCTGTTTGTGAGTACATTTGTCCTTCTAAAACAGAATTCCAAACCATTTTGCGACAGGGTATCGATTACCTTATTAAAGAAGGTTAAAACACTCTTACGATTGGAAATGAACTGTGAAATTTATAGCAGATATATTTGATAAAAAGCGCCCAGATTTCGAAAAGGGCGGAAAGTTAGAGCGTTTTTATCCGCTTTTTGAAGCGCAAGAAACGTTTTTGTTTGTGACAAGAGATAAGACATCATCTGGATCTCACATTCGTGATTATATGGATACAAAGCGTCTAATGTCTTTTGTAATTATTGCCTTGGTACCGTGTTTATTATTTGGTATTTACAATGCTGGATACCAGCATCATCAAGCAGCTGGCACTTATGATTCAGCAAGTATTGTTGATATTATTGTTACGGGTGCAACTTGGGTGTTACCAATTGTATTTGTTTCATATGCAGTGGGTGGTACTTGTGAAATGATCTTTGCTGTTGTGCGTAAGCACGAGATTAACGAGGGTTTCCTTGTTACTGGTATGCTATATCCACTGACTCTTCCACCAACGCTTGATCTTTGGAAAGTGGCAGTTGGTGTTTGTTTTGGTGTTGTAATCGGTAAGGAAGTCTTTGGAGGCACTGGAATGAATATTTTCAATCCAGCGCTAACTGCTCGTGCATTTATATTTTTCGCCTATGCGGGGGATATGTCTGGTGATAAACCATGGATTATTGATGCACCAAACTTCTTAGCTGACAAAACAGAAAACTTAGTTGTGACAGCAACTCCATTAGGTGCCGCATTGGCACATTCTGCTAACCCATTAGCTGAAACACCTATTGCCGAAGCCATGTCTGCAAATTACTCTGCCATGGATATGTTTCTAGGTTTAATACCTGGTTCCATTGGTGAATCATCCACATTATTATGTATTTTAGGAGCAGGATTGCTTATTGCAACCGGTGTTGGTAGTTGGCGAATTATGCTTTCCACGTTCCTAGGTTGTGCGGTCACTGCAGCGATCATGAACTTAGTTGCTGATTCCCCTTCCAGTACTCTGGCTATCCCTGTCCACTACCACTTTATTATTGGTAGTTTTGCCTTCGGACTTGTGTATATGACCACGGATCCTGTATCTGCTGCTCAAACTAATTTAGGTAAATGGATCTATGGGTTCTTTATAGGAGTTGTTGTTGTCATTATACGTTGTGTAAACCCAGCGTATCCAGAGGGTATGATGTTAGCGATTCTATTGATGAATGCTTTTGCATCTCTAATTGACTACTACGTAGTTCAAAACAATGTAGGAAGGAGAATGTCTCGTGTCGCAACAGCATAATAACACTTACACAGTTGGATTTGTTGCAGTAATGTCTATTGTTTGTGCACTAATTTTATCTGTGACATCTTCCGCTTTAAAAAAGCGTATTGATCAGAATGTTCTTGAAGCAACGCAGTTAGACGTTATGAGTTCAGCTTTTGCTCTGAAAGCTGATCAAGGTAAATCTGAAGAAGAGTTCGTTAAAAAGGATGAATTATTAGCTCAGTTTGCCAACACCAAAATTGTTATCTTAGATTATCAAGGTAAAGATCTTACGGATAAAGTTCGTAACGGTGCTTCTGATGAAGTGTTTGCGAAGGATGTTTTTAAAATTAATCCTCGTAAGCAAGAGAAAGAGCTTAAAGCTGGTAAGATTGAAGAGAAAGATTTGGAACTTCCTTTGTTTGTTCTAAATAAAGAAGATGGTTCTGTAGATTCTTATACACTTCCAATTTGGGGCAAAGGTCTATGGGGTGACATCAATGGTTACCTATCTCTTGAAGCTGACAAAAAGACAGTTCGTGGTATTACTTTCTTAAGCGATCATAAAGAAACCCCTGGCCTTGGTGCTGAAATGACTAAGTTTGGGTGGCGTTCACAATTTATCGGCAAGCAGATCTTTAATAATGATGGCAAACTGAAACCAGTTGGTGTCGTAAAGGGTCGTGTTGCAGATGTAAAACCAAATAGTCAGGAATTTTATGTTGATGGTCTAGCTGGTTCAACACTGACTTGTAACGGTATCACTGCTATGCTTGATAACTGCCTTGAAATTTATAAACCTTTCCTAGAAGCGAAACCAGCTTCAGAAAAGAAGGAGGATTAAAATGAGTTCTGACACGTCAAGAATTTTAACGGACCCATTTGCTGTAAAAAATCCACTTACAGTTCAGGTCCTTGGTATTTGTTCTGCTTTAGCGGTTACTTCTCAGTTAGAACCTTCCCTAATTATGGGGCTTTCTGTTACTGCTGTAATCTGTGTGGGTAACGTTGTTGTTTCCCTTATTCGTAAAATGATTCCAAACAAAATTCGTATCATTGCTGAAATGGTGGTCGTTGCAAGTTTGGTAATTTTAGTTGATCTAGTACTTAAAGCATTCTTACCTGATGTATCTAAAAAGCTTTCGGTATTTGTTGGTTTAATTATTACCAACTGCATTGTATTGGGTCGTCTTGAGGCATTTGCAATGGGTAATAAACCTGTAGATTCGTTCCTAGATGGTATCGGTAACGGATTTGCTTACGGTTTTATTATTACAATCATTGGCGCAATTCGTGAAATTTTTGGAGCGGGGTCTTTAACTATTCCTGGTATGGGAAAAGTTAAATTAATCCCTGAAAGTTGGTATGAAATAAATGGCGGTTGGTATTCTGACAATGTTATGATGGTTCTACCACCTGCGGCATTCGTAATACTTGGTCTGCTTATTTGGATCCAGCGTGAGATCTGGGGCCGTAAGCACCCTGAAATGTTTGAAGACTAAGATTAACTAGGAGTATATATAAAATGGCTGAACATATTAACATGGCGCTAAACTCAATATTCGTTGAGAATATGCTGTTAGCTTACTTTTTGGGTATGTGTTCTTTCTTAGCGGTTTCTAAGAAAGTAAGTACTGCCAGTGGTCTAGGTGTCGCTGTAATTTTCGTATTAACTTTAACTTGTCCTGTGAACTGGTTAGTGAATGAGTACTTCTTAAAGGAAGGTGCACTTGCTTGGACTGGTTCTGAACAATTAGCTGCTCTAGATTTGAGCTATTTACGTTTCTTAACGTTCATTGCTGTAATTGCAGCTATGGTACAAGTAGTTGAGATGTTTATTGAAAAGACATCAGACTCTTTATACAACGCGTTAGGTATTTTCCTGCCGTTGATTACCGTAAACTGTGCGATCCTGGGTGCGAGTTTATTTCAGATTGACCGTGAATATACACTTGTGCAATCTGTAAACTTCGGTTTTAGCTCGGGTATTGGTTGGTTCCTGGCCATCGTTTTGTTGGCTGCTATTCGTCAACGTCTGCGATACTCTCATATCCCACGTGGCTTACGTGGTCTGGGTATCACGATGTTAGTAACAGGTCTTATGGCAATGGCTTTTATGGCTTTTGCTGGAATTGACCTTAAAGGAAATTAAGACAGGAGCTGAAATCATGACTATGAACCTAATTGCTTTTGAATTTGATCCGTTTTTTATCGGAAGTAGTGTTGCAATATTTGTAATGGTTACTGTATTATTGACCATTGGTCTTTTATTTGCCGCTGCAAAACTGGTAAACTCGGGCAAAGTAAAAATTAACATCAACGGTGATGATGATAAAAGTTTAGAAGTAGAAGCTGGTACAACACTATTAAACACTCTATCTAGTAATGGTATCCTTTTACCATCTGCTTGTGGTGGTGGTGGTTCTTGTGGTGTATGCCGCTGTAAAGTATTTGATGGCGGCGGTGACCTTGTGCCTACTGAGGAAAGTCATATTACCCGCGGTGAAGCCCGCGAGAATTGGCGTTTAGCATGTCAGGTAAAAGTAAAGCAGGACATGAAAATTGAAGTACCTGCAGAAGTCTTTTCTGTCAATAAATGGGAATGTGAAGTTGTTTCGAATAACAACGTTGCAACGTTTATTAAAGAATTGGTCGTTAAACTTCCGCCTGGTGAAAATATGAAATTCGAATCTGGTGGATATATCCAACTAGAAATTCCTCCATATGAAATCGACTTTAAAACTATGGACGTGGATGAGCGTTTTCATGAAGATTGGGATAACTTCAAACTTTGGGATCTGAAGTGTGTGAATCCAGTGACAGTTGACCGTGCTTATTCTATGGCAAACCATCCAGCAGAAGGTGATATCGTAATGTTGAACATTCGTATTGCGACTCCTCCTTTTGATCGTGAAAAAGGTGGTTTCATGGACGTGAATCCTGGTATTTCTTCATCTTATGTTTTTAATTTAAAACCTGGTGATAAAATCAATGTATCTGGTGCATTTGGTGAATTCTTTATTCAAGAGACTGAGCGTGAAATGTGTTATATTGGTGGTGGTGCTGGTATGGCTCCATTACGTTCACACCTATTCCATTTATTCCATACTGAGAAGACAAATCGTAAGGTTTCTTACTGGTATGGTGGCCGTTCTTCTAAAGAAATTTTTTACGAAGATCACTTCCGTTCAATCGAAAAAGACTTTGATAATTTCAAATTTAACATTGCTCTTTCTGAGCCACTTCCAGAAGATAATTGGGATGGTTATGTTGGATTCATTCACCAAGTTGTATTAGATGAATATCTTTCTAAGCATCCTTCTCCAGAGGATATCGAGTATTATTTATGTGGACCGCCAATGATGTTGGCAGCCGTAGAAAAGATGCTGGATGATCTCGGAGTAGATCGTGAAATGATACGCTTCGATGACTTCGGTTAATCGTTAAAATTTGAAAGCTGCTTTGTAAATTTTGCAAAGCGGTTTTTTTGTATTATTTACTGTTTAAAATATTTTCTTTTATCATATATAATATAAAGTAACGATACTACTGGGAGCTAAGGGATGACCATAGAAAACGAGGAAGTAGATCCAAAAATAAATTTTCTGTCACGTAGTTTTAATTCTTTTCATATTGATGCGAAAAAAAACTCATCTATAAATCATCTAGTTTTATAGATAAATTACGTGCAGAATATATGTGGTATAAAAACTTTCCATTAGAATTAAGCGAATTTCTACCTAACGTAGTCTCCTTTTCATGTGTTGATAGTTATGCCACTTTAGAAATGGAGCATTTCCCCTTCTATGATTTGGGCCACTTTTACAGGAGAAACCTTTTTTCTTATGACCAATGGGAAGAATTATTAGACCGCTTATTTCGTATAAATTGCGATATGAAAAAAAAATCTGATGTAGAAAAACCACAAGTTGACTTTAACTATATATATTTGGATAAAATTAAAGATCGCCTGAAAGCTTTATCAAAACAATCTCCTTTTTGGGCTCATCTGCTAAAAGAGGAAATGATTTCAATAAACGGCAAACTTTATAAAGGTTTCCTTATCTTTTAGATAGATTTTATCAAGAGCTGAATGGAATTAGTGAATCTGCAAAGCCTTCTTTATGTCATGGTGATTTTTGTTTTAATAATATACTTTATGAAGAAACAGTAATCAAATTAATTGATCCTCGAGGAAATTTCGGTAGAGTTGGCTTTAGCTGCTTCGGAGACTACCGTTATGATTTAGCAAAACTTCGCCATAGTTTTTGTGGTGACTATGAGTTTATTATTGCAGATCAATTCTTGCTTTCGATACTTAAACCCTCTTACTTTGAATTGGTTATTGACAAGCAACTTGACTTTTCTCCTGATGAGCTTTTCAATAATTTATGTAGTACTTATGGTCATGATATACAACAGGTTCGATGTATTGAAGCTTCATTATTTTTAAGTTTATTGCCTTTTCACAGTGATAATGAATCTCGCCAATTGGCATTTTTTTTAATAGGAATTCAAAAAATGAATGAGTACTTTTATGATTATAATCCCTAAGATTATTATTCCTATGGCAGGTATTGGTCAACGCTTTAAACAAGCAGGTTATAAAACAGTAAAGCCTTTTATTTCCCAAAATGGTAAAATGATGATTGAACTTGTATTAGAACAATTATCTATACCGAATGCAGAATTTTATTTAATCATTCAGAAGTCATTTTTAAAGGAATATAATGAAGAACTAAGCTTTTTAAAAAACAAGTTTAATATTCGTTATTTAGAAGTTGATGGTCTTACAGAAGGTGCTGCATGTACAGTCCTGAGTGCTCATAAGATTTTAAACCATGAGCAACCTTTTCTTATTGCTGATGCTGATAATATTTTTCAACTTTCTGATATTATTGCATTTATTGAAGCTACCCAGAAACAACAGCTAGACGCTAGTGTAGTGACACTTAATTCAGATTTTCCAGGTTATTCTTATATTAAAATTAATGATGTTGGTTTTGCGACTGATGTAAAAGAAAAAGTAGTGATTTCGGAATATGCGATTGCAGGAGCTTATTATTTTGCCTCAGGATCTACTTTTGTTGATTACACAATTCAACAAATGATTTATGGTAAAAAACAAGTAGGGGAGTTTTATATATCGAATATACTGAAAAGTTATATTCAAGCAGGGCTTAAAGTCGGCCATCACTTAATAGATCCAAATCACTTTGATTGTTTAGGTACTCCTGAACAATATGAGGAATTTATTCATGAATAAGAAATTAAAGGTTGCGGTTCAACTATTTGGACACTTAAGAACTTATAGAAGATGTTATAAAAGCCTACAAAAGAAATTATTAAATCGTTATGATTGTGATGTCTTCATACATAGTTGGGATCGCTTGGAACATAATTCACAAATTTGGCATCAAGTTGATGAAGATGCTAAGAATCATGTTGTTACTCAAAAAGATATTGAAGAAATTAAAAAATTATATAGAGCTAAAAAAATACTTGTTGAGACTCAGGACTTTATTAATTTTGATGGTGTTATTTTTAATATTAGTTTGACCGGTCAAAAATACATGACTTATAGTATGCATATGAGTAATGAACTTCGAAGGCAGTATGAGAATGATAATCAAACTGAATATGATTTTGTTATAATGATTCGGCCAGATATTGCTTTAAATTCAACTTTTAGTATAAAAACTTACTTAGATTACATGCAATTTAATAAAAAGAGCTCTATTGATTTTGTGCACCATGCCACAAAATATGAGGTTGAGCAGAGATGTTTCTATTTTCCTTTTCAATCTGACGTCTTCTTTTTGAGCTCCCCAAGTATTATGACGGAAATCAGTAATATCTATAATCACTTTTCTACTTTCTACTGTGATTTTCCCAAACTTTATAAAAACCAGATCCCTTACCCTGAAGTTTTTTTTAATGAGTATTTAATTAGTCAGGGGATTTCACCCGCTTATTATATGCTTGATTATGAAATAGTACGTGCCAATCCCGAGGAAAACAAAGTTCTTTATCCTCGAGGTCTTATCAAAAGAATTAAAAGAAAGTTGAAAAAGAAATTTTTAAAATTCACATGACTTTTTATTAGAAGAAGCCTTTTGCAACTTGTTTAGCAGCATCAGTCGTTCCAAATTTTTGGATGTTCTGATTACGTTGTGATTGCTCTTTATTTGCTAAATGTGCATATATATCATCTATTGAGAAGTTATGTTCTTCAATAAGCCAAGCTGCATTTTCTTTTACCATTAATTCTGCATTTCTTAGCTGATGGTTTTCTTTTGCAAGTGGGAAAGGGATCAAAAGCGGTGCTTTTCCAAATAATGCTAACTCAAGGATAGTGGATGCTCCAGCGCGGCAAATTACGTGACTACAAAGGTTATAAAAATGGTGAATGTTTGGATCACCCTTTTTAAGCAAATATTTCAGTCCACTGCCAATATAAGATTCTTCTAAGCCGTCTACTAGTGACTGCCCATAAAAGTGAATAACTTGGACTTCTTTTAATTCCTCCGGCCATTCTGTGAGTGCTGATTTCATTGTTTCATTTAAGCTACGAGCTCCTTGACTGCCCCCAAAAACAAATAGAATGGGTTTCGTTTTATCAAATTGGGTTAGGTCTTCAGGCATTTTACCAGGATTTTCATATGCCTCACACAGTTGAGGGCGGAGTGGCATGCCATGAACCTCCTGTTTTAGCTTCTCTTTTAGAGGAATAACTAAAGGCATTGATAAACTGATATGTTTTGCAAATTTAGCAACAAAGCGATTTGCTTGGCCAACAACGGCATTGCCCTCGTGGAGGTGAATGGGTAGACCTGCAAGACGCGCACCAAGAGCTAAAGGAACACTTGCAAAGCTACCCATAGCTAAGAAAGATTTTATTTGGTTAGCTTTAAGTTGAGTTTTGCAAGCAAATGCATTTTTACACATACTAAAGGGGAATTTAATTAATTGAATTGGGGTTCGAGGTAAGCGCATTGCATCCATTGGAATTGCTTTAAAGCCATGCTCGTTAGCTACTTTAATTTGATGTTCTTTATGATGCCCGCTGATAAGAAGTAAGACATCAGCACCTTGCTCACGTGCAGCATGAGCTATTGCAAGCCCAGGGTAGAAATGTCCGCCTGTTCCTCCACATGAAATCGCAACTGCTTTTTTTATATCTGTCATCAATTATTCAAAGTCTTTGAAAAGTAAGCTTGGTTGTATACCTATGTTGTTTTGGTATTTGGTGCTAATGTACTCTGTGTGCTCGCCTTTAATATCATGGTAATAAATCTGACAAACTTCGACACCGGCATAAATACGAATTGGTTGTACACAGAAAATTTCCAATGTCCAAAAACCACTAAAGCCAACATCGCCGAAACCGGCAGTAATATGAATGAAAAGACCCAGGCGGCCAATTGAAGAGCGACCTTCAAGCATAGGTACTAAATTTTCAGTTGTAGTGTATTCATTTGTACGGCCTAGGTATAGTTTATTAGGTTCAAGAACTAAACCTTCTTTAGGAATAATTAATTTATGAGCAGTATTTTCTTTTTTCATATCAAGCTGATGATTATCATAGACCATCAATTCATTATGAAGTTTTAAGTTGTAGCTGTTTGGATTTAGCTGTGATTCACTATATGGATCTATGTGAATATCACTTCCCAACCTTTTTTGTATTTCTTGTCCTGAGAGAATCATAGCATTTACCTTTAAAAATTTTACTTACTTATCAAGACTTGCTTGTGCCAGTGCTCTGTTCATAAGCACTAACATGTGTACATCACGAAACCACACCGCCAAAATTTCATTATCTTGATGTTCAAAATTACGCTGCACTTTCGCTTTTCTCTGCATTGCTTGTTTTTTTAATTGATCTGGTTCATTCATTGACTCAAGTTTCCAGTCATACTCTTTCCATTCTGATGGATAATCGCCATAGGTTTTAAGCACTCGTTCAACAAAGTCTAAAGTCAAGGGCCTTACTGTCTCATAACGGTAGCTAATCATAATCGCCTTATCATGTCCACTAAAGTTAATTTCAATTAGAATAGGACCTTCTTTGGAAGTTGAATTGAATACTGCTGCACTGACTTGTTCAGGCTTATTTTTAAAAAATTGTTTTGCAGCAGGTGCTCCATAACGTTTTACACATTCTTTATAACTTTCTCCGTAGCGCGCCTGTGCAGAAGGTAAAAATGTAAACAAAAGGCTTAATGCCAAAATGAAATATTTCATTAAGTTCTCCGAAAATTATTTTTGTAAAATTGCAGTATTATTTTTTAAATATAGCACATTGTAGAGTGTATCAAAATGTTCTTTATCAATCTTCAATTCACTTGAATAAAGAAGGATCATCTCTCTTTCTTTACCGCAAATGGTACCATCTATCATTGCAATATCTAGAAGGTTAGATAAGATACAAAGCTTTTGCTTTTCATCGCAATTTGTATTGATTTGTTTTATGATTTCTTGAATGCCATATGTATTCAAGAATTGAAATGCCTCCGCAATAAATTCCTTACAGCCTAACTGGTGTTCAAGTACCTGGAGTTCCTCTATACTTAGATGGTCATCTGCCAGCATTAAACTGTATACAGAAGCTGCATAGGCAAAGATCGCAGAAAATTCTGGTGTCTTAGGCGTAGCTAATTGATCTGGTAAAAATGCCTGCAGATCTGTATCTTGGAATGTTTCTTCAGACAAATTAAATTGATCAAAAATACCCTTTAGTTTGTGCCCATCCAAAGAAGAAAATTTTAAGTCAAAGTTACCTTTAGTTGTTATGATTTGAAGTAATAAAAAGGGTGCTTCAATAACTTCTATAACCTTCTCTACCTCACTAGAAACAATTTTTATCTGCTCAAATTTACTGCCAAGTACACGGTCAAAAATTATAATACCGGTATCATTTGGAATTAAGTAACATTCACCTAATTCTTTGCTTAAAGAATACATAGATCTGCAACATTTGCTTAAGTCTGTACCCGCATCAATTATCTCTTGTATTTCTTTTGGAATATACATATTTTATTAGCTCCAGCCCTTCATCAAGATTAACGTTTAGATATGATGTAAGAAAGCTGATGTTCACGCTTTGTGAAAGGTATTCTTTTACGAGTATCATCTTCAGCTGCCTCAATCTCTCCCTCTTCAACAGAGATAGTTTCTTCAAAATTTACATAGTGCACGCCAGCTGTATCTAAAACTGTCGTAATGTCATCATTTTTTTGTCTTTTATTCAACTTTCCTTTCTCTGCATCTTCTATAATAAGATTGGCAACACCAATCGAGTCGGGTCGATTTAATCCAATCGTTCCTGACGGACCACGTTTGATCCAACCCACGGCATATAAACCTGCTAATGTATCACCATTACTTTGCACAAGACGACCATCAATGTTAGGATAAATTCCCTTAATTGGATCAAAAGGAAGTTCTTTAGAGATGCTTTGTCCATAATGACCAATTGCACGAACCACCATATCACAAGGAATTTCTATCGTTTCACCAGTAGCTTCTATTGTTCGTTTTCCATCCTTTGTTACCAGTTGATTACGTTCCAGAACGATTCCTTCCACTTGCTTTTTACCTGTGATTTTGACTGGACTCCACAGAAAACGTACTGCTAGCTTGCGGTCTTTATGATACTCTGCATTTGCTGCTTCTTTTAGCATATCAATGATACGAGTTCTATATCTGTTATGAGGATCTTCTAAAGATGCTTTATCTTCCTCATCCATAATAAGCTCTTCTTTAAAGGCAACTAAATCTGCAACTTCCATTTTACCTAATTCTAAAGCTTCCTTGATTGTGAAGGAAAGTTGAGCAACTCCACGACGACCAATCATATCAACACGTTTGATATGATTATCCTTTAGTTGTTCTAGTGCATGAGTTGAGATGTCAGTTTTTGCCATTTCATCGTAAGAGGAGCACAATACGCGACTAATATCAACAGCAACATTCCCATGCCCAATCACAACACAAGCTTTTGCATCAAGGTTTAATTTGTAGTCTTCAAAGTCTGGGTGAGCATTATACCATCCGGCAATACTAATTGCATCGTGACAGCCTTCTAAGTCTTCTCCAGGAATTTCGAGTTGCTTGCCGTTGTGTGCCCCATGTCCAAGGATGATCGCATCATAACGTTCTGAAAGATCACTATATTCAATGTCTTTACCAATTTCAACACCACCAAAATATCTTAAGTTTTCATGAGAACCCATTTTTTTAAATGCTTTTGAAACCATACGTATATTCATGTGGTCTGGGGCTACTCCAAAGCGTACTAGGCCAAAAGGTACATATTCCTTTTCGAACATATCTACTTGAAAATTACCTGTAGCTAGAAGATGATCTGCAGCGTAGAAAGAACCTGGACCACTACCAATGACTGCGACTTTATGCATAGCAAGAAACCTTTATCTGTACTTAAATTGACTTTTACAATATTTAATTGTTTAATGTACCCTGTCCATTGAATTGCACAATATCTGCTGTTTTAAAAGCTCACATTTTCGGGTATCACTAAATTTTTTTTATTTTTTTCTCAAATTTCTTTTGCATTACCTATTTGCTGGACTAAAATTACCACTGATAGCTCTAAAGGCTGATTTCTTGGGGGTTCTGAGAGTTTAGTGCTTTAGAAAGTAAGTATATCCTACTTATGTCACCCATCAGTATTGTAAAAACTACACAGAGAGGTCTGTAAAAATGAACAAGCAAGAACTAGTAGAAGCAATCCTTAAGTCTAAAACTAGCCCATACGAAACTAAAGCAGATGCAGAGCGTGCAGTAAAAGCTGTACTTGAAAGTATTACTGCTGGTATCAAAAAAGACGGTAATGTACAATTAATTGGTTTTGGTACTTTCTCACTACGTAAGCGTTCTGCTCGTAAAGGCCGTAATCCATCCACTGGTGAAGTGATCAAAATTAAAGCATCTAAGACTGTAGGTTTCCGCCCGGGTGCAGCACTTAAAGAAGTAGCATCTAAGTCACGTGCCAAAATTAAATAAGTTTTTCTATTTGGTCTTTTCCAAATAAGTTTTACTTTAATCCCGTATCATAGATACGGGATTTTTTTATGTACAGATTCTTATTTATCACATTCTTTACTAGTTTTTGCATACATGCAAAAGAACTAAAGTCTGCCCCCTATAAAGGAGTAGAATATATATATCGTGAGCTTTCAGATCCTCGCCCAATTAAAGTTCATATTATTAAAATTGATCTTCAAAAGCAACGACCTAAGTTTTTTGTAACGGAAAGCAATGGTGACAGTGCTGGGGATACAAACTTAGAAACCACGTTGAACTTTGTAGAACGAAAGGGAGCAGATATTGGGATAAATGGAGGCTTTTATAGTAGGAATCTTACACATAAATTGCTAGGTATTTCTAACCTTTCTTCAATTCACTATTCCGCGGGAAAGTTAGTCTCGAACTGGGGGAAACCCATGGTAGCCATGCATTTTAACAAAGGTGAACGTGCTTACTTCATTTTTCAAAGAAATGGTGATATGGGAACAAGTAAAGTACAACTTTTTGAGGGGGATGAGCCTTACAATATTATCGCCGGACATTTGTGTATTTTAATGAAAGGTAAAGTGAATCGAACTTTAGTTGATAGTACGCTTCATCCCCGAACTGCAATTGGTCTTGCTGGTGGGAAATACATAATTCTTGTGATTGTTGACGGGCGTCAAATAGGTGTCAGCGAGGGCATGACCTATATTGAATTGGCAAAGCTCATGAAGGCCGAAGGAGCTCGCTCTGCTATGACTTTAGATGGTGGTGGTTCATCTAATTTAATTTTAAGAGATCCAAAGTCTAAAAAACTTGAGGTGAAAAATGTACCCTCAGACGGATTGCCTAGGGCGGTTGGTGCAAACTTGGCAATTAAACTTCAAGACTAACGAGAAATGAAAACCAACTCACCTCCACTCCCAATTGAAACACGATTATTAGAAATTTCAGAATACTTGCAACAGAACGATTGCTTAGTATTAACTGCAGATACTGGAGCTGGAAAGTCTACTTGGCTTCCTTTAGCCCTACTTGACTATTTAACAAAACCTGGAAAAATTTTATTGGTTGTCCCCAGGCGTGTAACCGTTAGAGCCATTACTCGACGCTTATCTTGGTATTTGGATGAACACCCAGGTGCTACCGTAGGGTGGCGTACTAGGCTTGATTCCAAAATTTCAGATAGAACCCAAATTGAAGTAGTGACTGATGGTATTTTCTTAAACCTCGTACAAGAATCTCCGGAGTTAAGTGATTATGCCTTAATTATTTTAGATGAATACCACGAGCGTAGTTTATTTATGGATTTAGGTTTAACTTTTTTAAATGAAGCAAGAGAGGTATTTTGTGAACATATACAATTACTTGTAATGTCTGCAACTTTAGATGCACCAAGACTTCAACGCTTCTTAGGTGATGTTCCACATATTCATATTGAAGGGAAAATGTTCCCTGTTGATATTCAATATAGTAAACCTTCTGGACAAGGTTGGGCGCTACTTGAGCATGCTGCTTCTGAGACGATTCGTCTACTAAATTCAGTTACAGGTGATGTTCTGATATTCTTACCAGGTCAACGTGAAATCTTTCAATTAGAAAGATTGTTAAATACAAAACTAACAGATGGCTTTCAATTAAGATTACTCTATGGAGGACAACGTGAAGATGAGCAGGATCAAGCTCTAGCGCCTTCCAAAGGTGAATTTAGAAAAGTTATTCTTTCCACACCAATTGCTGAAACTAGCTTAACAATTGAAGGCTTAGGAGGAGTTATTGATCTAGGTTTAGAAAGATATCCTGTTTTTTCTTTTGCTAGTAATAGTCATTCTTTACAAACGCGGCGTATCTCGCAATCTTCAGCTATTCAACGCTCAGGGCGTGCTGGACGATTGGCACCAGGAAAATGTCTGCGTTTATTGACTGAAGATGAGTTTTTACGCATGGATTTGTCTGTTGAACCAGCAATAGTTAGACAAGATCCTATTCAAGCTTGTATACAAATTGCACGTTGGGGTGCCACATCTTTTGAAGCATTAGACTGGCTAGATGCTCCCAATCCTAAATTAATGCAGGTCGCTGCCTCTTATTTAAATGAACTTCATATTCTAGATTCTGATGGAGGACTTACTGCTTTGGGGAAGCGAGTAATAGGATATGGTGTTGCACCTTATCATGCTATTTTATTAGATGCTTCAATTGAAACAGACGCATTAGATCAAGTGACTGCTATTGTCGCTATTTTAGAAATGGGAGATTTTTGGAATGGAAATGACGTTGACGTAAGAATACGAATTGATGCCTTAATTGCTGGGGTAGGAGGTCGTTCAAAGGGAGTTCGGCCTGCCATGTTACAACAAACGAGAAGCTTTTATAAACGGCTATATAAGAGGTTTATTTGCCAGAAGAAAGTTACAGAACAAGGTCTTTGGAAGACTTTATTAACTGCAAATATGCAGTTATTGGCAAAGCAAAGAGGGGCACAACTTGGGTTGTATTTAACAGCAGGAGGGCTTGAGGTCCGTTTGGCAGATTCAGACCCGCTTATTGGACAGACTTATTTAATCGTTTTACAGGTTGGTGGGCAATCCAATAACCTACGCATTTTTTTAGCCTTACCTGTTCAAGAGAGCAAGCTAGTTACTTTTTTACGAGAGTACTCCGTTGAGAAGATTTTGGCAAAGTCAGATGGTTCAAATTTAAAATTTATTAAGCAAAAGTGTATTGGTCAGCTTATTTTGAGCGAAAGCCCTGCATTTGAAGTTTCAAAGGAAGATTACCGTATAGCATATTGTAACTATGCCGAGACGCTTCCTAAAGTTCAAGAGTATTGGGAAGAGTGTATTCAACGATTACAAATTAAAGAGCAACTTCTAGATAAGTACCTACCAGAAGAAAAGGAGCTCATTGTTGCACTTCATGAAGCAAGGATTAGTAATTTTTCTGGGACTATTTTATCACACTTACAAGGAAAATTTTCTACAGATCAAATCTTACAAATTAATTGGGCTGATGTTCTGACGCAAAAATTTGATTGGCGCTTACAACAGCTTTTGAAGGAATTATTACCAGATCAGATTCAATTCTCAAAGGGAAAACCTGCAAAAATATCATATTTAATTGAGACAGATGCCGAGGTCTCAATTCGATTGCAATGGATGTTTAATCAAAAACATCCAACAATCTTGAAAGGACGTCTACCATTAAAACTACATTTGCTTTCTCCGGCACAAAGAACGATTCAGACTACCAGAGATTTGGCAAACTTTTGGAAAGAAAACTACCAATATGTTCGCAAGGATATGAAGGGCAGATATCCCAAACATGATTGGCCAGAAAATCCCTCTTAATTAAGCTTATATGTAACTCAAGAATACTATATTTATTGATTTGCTTTCCATAGAACTTCATCTGCATTACTAATCCGGGTTAGGTGGCGGCCTAATACATAAAAGTAATCACTCAGGCGGTTGAAGTAGCCCAAGATAAAATCAGGTTGTTCAGCTTCAGTATTGTAGGCCACCAGTAAACGTTCTAGTCTTCGGCAGCCCGTTCTGCACATATGCGTTAAGGCATTTAACTCACACGTGCCAGGCAATGTAAACGAGTTAAGTACGTCTAAATGAACGTTCATCTGATCCATTTGGTCTTCCAGCCAGGAAATACGTTCATCTTGCTTTCGTTTATCAAGGCGAAGAAAGTTTTCACAGAACTTTGTGTGTATTGGGTCTCCCACAGGAGTTGCTATAATACTACCAAGGTCAAAAATATGATTTTGAATTTTACGAATAGCAGCAAGTGGCTCCATAAAAATTTGTATCTTTTGTTCTTGGAGTTTTGCTGCTAGCATTCCGATTCGTGCATTTAGTTCATCACTCGTTCCATAAACATTCACCATTAAATCAGCTTTTGAAACTTCACTGCCACTCACAGTTCGCGTTGTTCCTTTGTCACCATTGCGTGTATAAATTTTATCTAAGCGAATGCTCATCAAATATTCGATCCTAATTTTAATTTTACTTCATATAATTTCTTACCACGAATATATTTCATATTGATCACATCACCAATCTTAAATTCACTTAAGGTGTGATATATATCATTTAAGTTATTCACCTCATTGCCTTCAATTGACAACAAAACATCTCCAGGTAAGTACTGACGTTGGCGGTTCATTTGGACTCCCTGAAGTTGCGCTTCTTCAGCAGGGCCACCTGATAGGACTTCCGCAATCATAACCCCTTTTTTATAACCAAATCGGTGCAAATAGGTTTCTGGCGCTACTTTGATTCCAAGAGTAGGGCGTACTTCATGTCCATACTTGATCAACTGTGGTACAATGTCTGCAATAGCATCAACTGGAACTGCAAAACCAACTCCTGCACTTGTGCCATTGGGAGAATAAATCGCAGTGTTCATACCTATTAGTTCGCCTGCAGAATTTAACAGTGGGCCCCCTGAATTCCCTGGGTTAATAGAGGCATCAGTTTGAATTACATCACGTATCTCTACACCTCCCACGCCGTCAATACTTCTCCCTAATGCAGAGATAATACCGGTAGTCATTGTATAATCAAGACCAAAAGGGTTACCAATTGCAACAGCTTTCATTCCAACGATTAGCTGACTGGATTTACCAATTTCAACTGGATTTATGTTTTTAGGTGGATTAACCAGTTTTAAAACAGCAATATCTTTTCTTGGAGACGCCCCAATTAATTTTGCTTCATAACTTTTAGGATCATCTTTGAAGTGAATTAATAAACCATCACCATTTGATACAACATGATAATTAGTTACAATATGTCCTTTACTATCCCATACAAAACCGGAACCCGTACCTGCTGGGACTTGACTCATACGTTGTCCCCACAGTCGACGTGTTCGCATGTTTGAAACGTAAACAACAGAACTAGAATGCTCTGCAAAAATCTGTATGTTATTCCGTTCATCAGGTAGTAGTTTTGCTAGAGGGTCTTGCGACATTCCTTCTGCATAAATTACACCCATTCCTAGAATAAACAGACTCAAATAATATAACTTTTTCAGATTCATCATTTTTTCCTTCTTCTATATCAAAATTTGTCAATATAAAGGTGACGTGCGCTTGTAAAGTATTTGTTTGTTAATCATCAATTCATTTAGTAAATTTTGTGCTTGTTTTTCATCGATTTTGTTTAAACCAAAATGTGCCATAATATAACAGAAAGAAAAGGCATAAATTGGGTATTCTAAATCCTTCTCTAGTTTAAGATTAGCCTGATAGCTACTCAAGGCAGATTCTTGCGCTAACTGATTATTTAATTCATTGAAAGGTAAATCTCGCTTACGAATTGCTGCCTTAGGGGCTAAAATGTACAACTCTCTCTCAGATAGTTCGGTTTCCCTACTAATTTCTAGCATTACTTGCCAGATTTCAGTGATTTCATCAATCCATTCATAAATACTACGTGATTCCATTTTTACTTTCCTTGTCAAAAATTTTACGGTAACGCAAAGGAGTTACGTGATATCGCTTTTTAAAGCTTCTGTGAAAGTGGCTCATATTTTTAAATCCACAAGCTAAAGCAATTTCATCAATACTCGATTTACTTTCTTCAAGTCGGTTTTTTGCTTGTAAGAGACGTTGCTGGTATAGATATTCAAGAAAAGTACAATAGCTATATCTTTTAAAAATAGCATGAAAGTGACTCCGGCTCATTCCAGCTAATTTGACAATCTTTGCAATTGGTATATCACGATAATAATTTCTCTGTGTATATTCTTGAACTAAGTTAATCTTGCTGCGGTGTTCATCTACCAATTGGGTAGGAGGGTTAAAATCTTTTGCAAGATGATCTAGAAATGGTTCCGCTGCTAGAGTTAACAAAAACTGTCCAACCAGATTACGTGACTGTGCATTATGAAAACGACCCGGCCTTTTAAAACACTTAACTAGCTGCTCTAGGATGCATTGAATACGAATACACGTTTGCTTTTGAATAGGAAGCTTTAAAGAACTGCTAGAGTAATTGCTTAACATCTGCATTATTTCCCTAAATTCATGATTGGCACCATCCAGTTGTGAACTTAAATAGGAATCTTCAATCCACAAGACAATACAGTGAAAACTCTGATCTTTACCAACATGAGAGTTATGTAATTGATCAATTGGAAAAAAACATAGATCTCCGGCTGCTACAGGTAATTGTTGAGTATCAGATATTTGGTAACCCTCTCCTTCTGTAACTTATAAAAATTCATATAAGTCATCATGACTATGAATCAATTTCTTGCCCTTAAATGGGGAACTAATATGAACGGTATATGCAATCATTAATTTTCTCAATTATAAAATTCAGATAATAGTACATAAAATATAGACAATATAAGAAGAAAATCATGTGAAGCCTTTTAATTTCTCATACATAAAGTTTTACATAGGAGTAAAAAAAATGAAGCATGTTGTATTAATTGGGTGTGGCGGGATGTCCAATGCTTGGCTGGGGCCAATTGGTGAAATGGATGATATTGAAGTTGTAGGGCTTGTTGATTTGAATGAAGACGCTGCAATCAAGCGAAAAGAAGAACTTTGTTTAGAAAATGCTAAAACAGGTACTGATCTAGATGCCATGTTAGCAGAGTTAAAACCGGATGCTGTATTTGATGTGACAACACCAAATGTTCACCATTATGTCGTTTTAACTGCATTAAAGCATGGTTGTCATATTTTAGGTGAAAAACCTTTGGCTCCAAATATGGAGCAGGCAACCGAGATGGTAGAAAAGGCTGTAGAATCTGGTTTAACTTATGCAGTGATTCAAAACCGTCGATATTTGAACTCGATTCGTACAGTAAAAAATGAGCTTGAATCTGGCAAATTAGGCCACTTGCAAGTCGTCGATTCAGACTTTTATATTGGTGCACACTTTAGCCCAAACGATGATAAATCCGATTTCCGTGATACGATGAAGCATGTTTTGTTGGTGGATATGGCCATTCATAGTTTTGATCAAGCCCGGTACATCTCAGGTAAAGACCCAATTTCTGTATATTGTCACGAATATAATCCAGAAGGTTCATGGTATGAGCATGATGCATCGGCAATCTGTATTTTTGAAATGTCAGATGGTACTGTTTATACGTATCGTGGTTCTTGGTGTTCAAGTGGTTTAAATACCTCTTGGCAATGTGAATGGCGAGTTGTCGGCGTTAATGGCACTTTAAAGTGGGATGGCCAAAATAAAATCGAAGTAGGGACAGTATCTTCTGATAGTGGGTTTACTCGTCAAGAAACGAAAGAAATAGTTGAGGTGAATGAAGTGATTGATCATGAGAACCATGCTGGTTTAATACGTGAATTTATTGATTGCTTAGATTCAGGTGAAAAACCATTGACCTACTGTCAGGATAATATCAAAAGTTTAGCGATGGTTTGTGCTGCTGTGAAGTCTTCAGAAGAAGGCCGCAAAGTTTTAATTTCAGAAGTAATGTAAGGAAAAGATATATGTCAAGTTATGATAATATTCGTATTGGTACTTTAGTTAGTGGTGGGAATGGTAAAGCAGCAGATTATATCCGTCAGATTAACCATCATGGCTTTGAAAGCTATTCGATAACCTTTTGGCAAAATACTGAGGTTACAGATTGGGATCGCTTTGCCAAAGAAACTCGTGAAGCAGCAGAAGAAGCAGGTGCCATTATTTCTACAGTTAGTCCCTTTGGTAACCCATTAGAGACAACAGAAATTGATTTACAGACGTTAAAACTATGGGAGGATTGCATTGACAATGCACACTTGTTTGGTGCAAAACTAGTAACTGGTTTTGCTGGTCGTCTTCGTGATAAATCAATTCCAGAATCGATTCCACGCTTTAAAGAAATATTTACGGATCTATGTAAACGTGCAGAGGACAAAGGAGTAAAGATTGCTTTTGAAAACTGTGATATGGGTGGTGACTGGCATAGGGGAGACTGGAATATCGCCCACAACCCATCTGCATGGGAACTCATGTTTAATGCAGTTCCTTTTGACAATATTGGTCTTGAGTGGGAGCCTTGTCACCAAATGGTTTCATTGATGGATCCAATGCCACAACTACGTAAATGGATTGACAAAGTATTCCACGTGCATGGTAAAGATGCAACAATTCATTGGGACCTCATTAAAGAATTTGGTATTCACACAAAGATCACTGCAGAAAACAGTAAAGAACTTGGTCTTCAGCAGGTTCCATCCTTTGTTGAGCATCGTACACCAGGTTTTGGTGATTCCAACTGGACAGATATTATCACGGAGCTACGTCGTAACGGTTATACAAGTTCCATTGATATTGAAGGATGGCATGACCCAGTCTACTGTGGCGATCTAGAAATGACAGGGCAGGTACATGCCTTGAATTATCTGAAAAACTGCCGTGGTGGGTCTTACGTACAAAATCCAAACACATAAATTTTCCCACAATAACGAAGCCCAGAATATGCTGGGCTTTTTTGTTTACGAGAAAGCCCTCCTTGTAAATTAAGGAGGGCTTTTGGGGTATACGATATGAATAGACTTTTATTTAACAATAAAGTTTAGCTTGTCATGTTCCTTATCAATACTAGCATTTACTGTTTGACCATCTTGCAGTTCACCAGCAATGATCATACGTGATAAAGGCGTTTCAATTGCGCTTGTGATGATACGCTTTAAGGGACGGGCTCCGTAAACTGGATCGTAACCCTTATCAGCAAGATACTGGCGTGCTTCATTATCTAAATCAAGCTTGATTTTACGGTCTTGTAAACGATCACGTAAGCTCTTCAATTGAATCGTCACAATGTCCGCTAGGTTTTCTTTACTTAATGGTTTGAAGTTTAGAATATCTTCAACACGGTTCAAGAACTCAGGTCTAAAATGACTACGCAAGGCTTGCATTACTTTGTCTTCAAAGTCACCATCAGCATCCAGAATAAACTGGCTACCAATGTTCGATGTCATGATGATCACCGTATTCTTAAAGTCAACCACATGACCTTGAGAGTCAGTTAGGCGACCATCATCCAGCAATTGCAACAGCACATTGAATACATCAGGGTGTGCCTTTTCAATCTCATCAAATAAGATTACTGCATAAGGACGACGACGAACAGCTTCGGTCAATTGACCACCTTCATCATAACCTACATAGCCTGGAGGTGCACCGATCAAACGAGCGACTGCATGCTTCTCCATATATTCACTCATGTCAATACGAACTACCGCTTGCTCATCATCAAACAAGTATTCTGCAAGTGCTTTTGCTAACTCTGTTTTTCCTACACCAGTTGGGCCTAAGAACATAAAGCTACCAATAGGCTTGTTTGGATCTTGTAAACCTGCACGTGAACGGAGTATCGCATTGGATACGGCTTCCACTGCTTCATCCTGCGCAACTACACGTTCGTGTAGGTGTGCACCAAGATGTAACAAACGTTCTTTCTCAGACTGAATCAATTTACTAACTGGAATACGTGTCCAGCGTGCAATGATTTCTGCAATATCTTCATGATCTACTACGTCCCTTAATAGGCTGTTGTTTTCAGAAGATTCTGCTTCTTCTTCGGCAGTTTTCAACTGTTCTTCTAATTGTGGGATTGTACCATTCTTAAGTTCAGACATTTTTGCCATGTCATAATCACGTTCTGCTTTAGCATATTGAGTACGTGCTAACTCAAGGGCGGTCCGTAAGCTTTGTACATCACTTATTTTTTCTTTTTCAGCATCCCACTTAGCTTGAAGACCCTGCAAGCGCTCTAAGACATCAGCAAGTTCCTTCTCTAGCACTTCCAAACGTTCTTTGGAATCTGCATCTTTTTCCTTCTTCAGACCATTGATCTCGATTTCTAACTGTAGTTTTTTACGATTCAATTCATCAATTTCAACCGGCTTCGAATCTAATTCGGTACGTAAACGTGCAGCCGCTTCATCGACAAGGTCAATCGCCTTATCTGGTAAGAAACGATCACTTATATAACGATTGGATAGCACCGCAGCACTTACTAATGCATTATCCTTAATGGTTACACCGTGGTGTAACTCATAGCGATCACGAATACCACGTAGAATGGAAATTGTATCTTCCACACTAGGCTGATCCACAATTACATTTTGAAAACGGCGTTCTAAAGCTTTATCCTTTTCAATATACTTTCTGTATTCATCTAAAGTCGTTGCACCAATACAGTGTAGTTCACCACGAGCGAGTTTAGGTTTTAGCAGATTACCTGCATCCATCGCACCTTCACCAGCTCCAGCACCTACTACAGTATGTAGCTCATCAATGAATAAAATGATTTCGCCCGCGGCATCAGTTACCTCCTGTAATACGGCTTTTAGGCGTTCTTCAAATTCTCCACGGAATTTTGCACCGGCAATCAATGCACCCATATCAAGTGCAACTAGGCGACGGTCTTTTAGACCTTCGGGTACATCGCCGTCAATGATACGTTGTGCAAGGCCTTCTACGACAGCTGTTTTACCCACACCTGGATCACCAATGAGTACAGGGTTATTCTTAGTCTTACGAGATAGTATTTGCACTACACGGCGAATCTCATCATCACGACCAATAACTGGATCAAGACGATTATCGCGTGCAAGTTGGGTTAAGTCTTGACCGAACTTCTCAAGTGCATCGAATGTATTTTCTGGGTTTTGATTGTCCACTTTTTTATTCCCCCTGTAGGTTTCGATCTGTTCTTTAATTTGCTCTATACTGATGTTGGTTTTTGATGTGAATAATTCTCTTGCATCTAAATCATTGTCCAATAAAGAAACCAAGATTTGATCCACACTCACATATTGATCTCCATTGGATTCGCTGTCTTTTTGTGCTTGGTCTAAGACCTTAAACAAGTTAGCTGATAAACCAGGCTTCTGTACATTTTGACCACTAACCGTTGGCTGTTGTGATACCTTATCTTGAACGATTTTGTTCAATGCTCTCGTATCCACATTATTCTTTTTAAAAATTTGACTCAACATGCTATCTTGCTGATTCAGCAAGCCTGCAAGTAAATGCCAATTCGTAATTTCAGGATTGCCGGCACTCATTGCATTACCTACAATCTGTTGTACCAACTCCTGACCCTTTTGTGTAAATTTCTCAATATTCATATTGTCACCATTTTAACCTTTCGAAGTATACATTGCATCAATCATGCCAATATCGTATACAGAATTGATCATCAAGGTTGTTTTGAGGCTAAAATTACTGATTTATGCTCACAGCTGACCCTAAGCCTCCAGAAGGGAGAAATGTGACATAATGACTCAGTTTAGACTTTTTAAAAAAAAGTAGATATTGTGAATTGACATTCTAAATTTAGGATTTAAATTAGTTGCCCCAACAAAAGCCAACATAGCTCAGTTGGTAGAGCAATTGACTTGTAATCAATAGGTCGTCGGTTCGACTCCGACTGTTGGCTCCAAAAAACACCGCTTTTTAGCGGTGTTTTTTTTTACTTGTTATTCTTCAATAAAATTGAGGATTTTTGTAAAGCTCCATGCGGATTTGCACATGGACTTCTTGTAGTTTTTCTATTTGTGGTTTATTCGCTAAACTTGATTTTTTATAGGCAGCTTCTAATTCATCACTTTTTTTATTTGCAAGCTCGAGTAGTTCTTCATATTCGAAAACTCCACTTTTGATTTTGAGTAATAATTCTCGATTTGGGCGTGCAACATTGACTTGTTTAGTTGTGGCAATTTCGAGTGCCATATCAAGTAATCTAAAAGTATGCATCATATTCTTAGCATCATAGTTTTTGCCATGTAATTGATTAGCTATGAATCGTTGATCATTACGGTCTTCAACCCACTTCCAGTATTCTTTGTAGTCTTTACAGTATTTGGAGTATGCTTGGTGATTACAGTGTAGAATTGCCTTTGGATCTTGTCCTTTAGGTATAGAGCTAAGCAAAAGCTGTGAACCTTTTTTCTGAGATACTAAACCTTCATACACAGCTTCTTCACTATGGAATAATGCAAACATATCCTTCATATGTGGAATATTAATAAGACCGCAGTTTTCAGCCTCTATTTTGTTTTGTCTCAAAAATTCTTCTAGTGGTATTGAACCTTGTCCTTTTTGTACATGACAAAAGGAAAGTATAGACTTACGCTCTTTGGGCATTGGATTTACAATTTTCTTATTCAAACCTTTTGCCTTTTTGATTTGTGAAAGAGCAAACTGCCCAAATGTGTTCTTACATAGCTTTGAGAGAACAAACTCTTTTTGTATCTTAGTCATAAGTGGATGTTGGTATTGAATACAATGATTTGGACTATTCAGTAACTCGATAATATTCGGATTATTTTTTGCCAACAACTCTATGTAGCGGCCTAGTTCATAGTAGACCTGATCATTTTTTTCATCACTGACCTGTTTGATATACTCCATTTTATAAAATTGATGCTTAGGTAAGATAAAGACACCTTTTATATCCGTATCTGATTGTGGAGTGTCCAAACCATAAGCTTTACTGCCACTTATACTTTCGAATAAGACGAGTTTTCTTTGTTTTACATCATCAATATTCATCAAAGTATCTGCTCTTTGAGAAACTCATCAATGGCACCTTTATTAAAAGCTGCGCTTGGGAGTAGGGTGATTTGTTCTTTTGCTTGATCAATGCAGCTTTTCATATATGCAATAACATCTTCCTCACCAATATGAAGATAATTTTCAGACTTTGTAGCCTTTAATTCAACCAAATCTTTTATTTTGTTCTGGATAGGCTGGGGGACTTCTATGCCCTCAAGAACTTTAGAAAATTCAATTGGTGGAATTTCTTCATGCACTAGAATCCATTCACAAACTGTAGCAGTTCGAAGGCCATAAAAAAAACGTTTCAACTTATATGTTTTACCTTCAGTAATCTCTGTATAACACTTTTGAGCGATACTCAAGTAATGATGCATGGTGGCTATTCGAGAGTAACAATTCTTAACAAGCTTTATATATTCGGGCAAAAATTTCTCGTCGGCTTTATAGATGATGGGGGACTGTACGCGTTCAATAAGAGGTGCATTAGATTTCATCATTAGGTTTAAACTTTTCCGTAATTCCCAGCCTGATATATCGATTTCATTATCATCTAGCATTTGTTCAATTGTATCTCTTGGTGAACCTAAACTAATATACCAATCTAATTTGTGTTTATATAAAATACGTACATCATAATCACTATCTGGTGAAGGAAAGCCCCAAGCACGAGACCCTGTCTCACAAGCTAAAAGAATTTTGATGCCCTTGGATGATTCTAGCTCTTCTAAATATTTTCTTATTGTTTGATCCATAATCTCCTCAGCTTTCTGAATGTTAAAACTAGTAATTTCAATAATTATAAACTATAAGTTCTTAATTTTCTTTTAATAACCTTAAAAGAAATTATAGGGTTTTCTATTCTTTTTATCGGGTAATTTGCAATTTTACTTAAAGCGTGGTAGTATACTAGATATTAAGGTTTTAGTTTAATCAATTAAGGAGTATGTAATGAGACTTTTATCGTTTTTGTTTTGTATTTGTTTTTCGGTTTATAGTGTTGAAGTACCTGACTTAAAGAGTTGGCATGTTGACGAGGGTGGGTATGAGCACCGTTTTTATATTGAGAGCCCTGGTGAATTTCGATTAGGTTTTGTGCGTGCTATGAACTATGGTCCTTCTGAGTGGTATGATCTTAAGTTTGATCCTGAAGCAAAGTCCAACTTACTTCGCCGTGATTTAGGTGATGGTGCCAATGGTTTTCAGGGCTCATTGTTTAATCAGGTAATTAATCCGCATGATGTAATAGGGCACATTGGCTTAGCTGGTAGTGTTTTTAAAGATGAGCCTAAAACTTTAAAGGTTGTTGAAGCGAATGCAGTTAGAGTGATTGTAGACACTGAATATAGGGCCATGCTTTCTAGAACTTGTAGTCAAGAATTTAAGTTGTTAACCCGTTATGCTATTTACGCTACAGGACGAATTTATGTAAAGAATACCCTTCTTTTTGAAGAGGATTACACATTAACAACTTGGCGACATGCTACAGTGAGTTTAGGAGACCCGCAGCATTATGCATATGGTACAAAAGAAAATGGTGAGGGTGTTGCGTTAGATGAACAAACCTTTAAGGTGGAAGGTGCAAACTGGGTACCAGGCAGTCTGAAGTTTATGCAATTCGAACAACCGAAGTGGAAAACATGGTTGATCTCTGACAACACTAAAGATACAATTACTATTGGACAACGAAAAAGTGGACAGGGAGCCCTAATGTCCGGACCTTATAATATTGGGTCCTCCGAAACTCACTTTGGTTGGCTTCGTGGCAATGATCAGACAAACCCTCATTCATGGTCTAGAAATGAATCTAAGTTTTGTTTTACCTATTGGGATAAGTCTACTCCTGCCCCTTTTACTGACTATGCCCGCTCAAGCGTATTATTAGTTCCTGCTTTATCAAACCCATATAAGGGATCTTCAAACCTACATTCTTGGGTTGGTTTTAAACGTCATTATTTTGGTGGAGACTTTAAAGTTATTGGTAAAAAGGGGGAAAGCGTTACACAATATTACTTAATTCAATTGGGGGAAGAAGGAAGTGAGCTGTTACCGGACATTCGTTCATCAGCAGTAGCCAGTAAATACGCAGAATCATATTTAAAACCACAAACTGAATGGGAGTTTAACTGGGAAGATGGATCTTACACATTCGCAGCAGGGGATCATAAAAAACTAACTGTAGCGGTTCTTCATCAAACCCCTGTCATTGCTTTTAAAGGACCTGCAGAGTTTAGTATTTTTATCAATGATAAAGAAATAAAAAAAGGAAGTGGTTATAAGTTGTCTGAACAAGCAGGCACTTCCTTGATTCAATTTCAAAAGAATTGGCTTCCGGGTGATATTGTAGAAATAAAATAAACTCTTATGTTATTTTTGATTGTACTACTAGTAGGTCAAAAAACACGTAATATTATTTTTTTATTAAATGTTTTCTACGACTTAAACTCACTGGTAAAATATCAAAACCTATCATTACATATATCAACTTTTGTTGAGAAAATTCTCATTTTATAAAGCTTCATTTTATTTTACTCAACGAAAATTGTTTTTTGTCTGTTCTTCATATGACTTAGAAATTTTTATATTATTGCTAAATTCCATTATCTGAATAAGATTTCAATATATTTCTTTAATCGAAAATTTGGAGTTAATAATGTCAAAATCATTCAATAAGGTAACATTACTTGGCGGAGGAGTTTTAGGAGGACAAATTGCATGGCATAGTGCCTTTAGAGGAAAACAAGTTGTTGTTTATGATGCATTTGCTGAAGGCTTGGAAAAATGTAAACAGGCACACCAAACCTATTCCGGTATTTATGCAAAAGACCTGAATGCTAGCGAAGAGGAACTTAAGCTGACATTTGAACGACTCTCTTATTCTGGTGACCTTAAAGATGCAGTACATGGCGCAGATATTATTATTGAGTGTGTGCCAGAAAATCCAGACATTAAAATCAAACTTTATGATGATTTATCACCTCTTTTGTCTCCTCAGGTAATTCTTGCAACAAATAGCTCTTCTTTATTACCAAGTCAGTTTAGTGAACATGTTAAGTATCCTGAAAACTATTGTGCTCTTCATTTTGCAAATTTAGTTTGGGCTCTTAATATTGCAGAAATAATGGCTCACAAAGGAACATCTAAGGAGACTTTAGTAAATATTACTCGCTTTGCTATTGAAATTGGCATGGTCCCAATTCCAGTTCAAAAAGAACGTAATGGCTATGTTTGTAACTCTTTATTAATCCCAATTATTCATACTGCACTTACACTTCTGAATACAGGTGTTACGACACCAGACGTACTAGACCGTACCTATATGATAATGAATCGAGGAACTTCAATGGGACCATGTGGTATTATGGATATCGTAGGCTTTAAGACTGTCTATGATATCAATCAATATTGGGGCGAAGTAAATCAGGATGAACAAATGTTGAGTAATGCTGACTATGTTAAAAAGAACTTTATTGATAAAGGTATTTTAGGTCTTCAAACCGGACAGGGGTTCTATTCCTACCCAGACCCTATGTATGCTTCACCTGATTTCCTAGAAGTTCCTGATGTAAGTAAAGCAAAAGAAATTGCTAGTCTTGCAGTTCTATAATTTAATCTATTGCTGGTTGTATTTTCAGTAGATCAAATGGTGGTAGGTCACGATCGATTACCATATAGGTCTTCTCTGAAAGTACTTTTTCCAAGGCTTCTAAACGGCGAAGAAACATTGCAAACTCTTTGTCCTGATTGGATTCAAAAGATTGGTAGAACTTGACTGCTTCTAAATCACCACTTGAGCGGATTTCTGTCGCTTGTTTCTTAGCATCGGCAACAAGCTTAGATGACTCAACTCTTGCTTCATCTAAAATTTTACTGGCTTTAAGTTCACCCTCTTGACGAATTTTATTCGCTTTATTATTACGCTCTGTAACCATACGATTGAATACGTCAGCGGTTACATTTGCTGGTAGGTTGATAGACTCAATACCAACTCGTTCAACAGTAATTCCGTACTTTGAATGTGCCTCAGTTTTTACACGAGCTAAGATCTCTGCTTCTATTTTTTCAAAGCTCCCTTTTTCATTTAAGTTTGCTGAAATTAAATCAGAAGAAGGGTGTGCAGAAAAAACAAAACGCTTTTCTGTGCGGATAAGGTCCTCAAGTACCTGCTGAGCACGATCTTTACTGCCGATCGTATTTAAAAATTTTTCAGGCTCATCAATTCGCCACATAGTAAAAAATTTTACACTTAAGTTGATACTATTTTTTGTATAGTTTTCATCAAAACTTACTGTGAAAACTTGAATAGATTTGTCCATTTTTTGTACTGAATGAAAAGGAGCTTTAAAGTATAAACCAGGTTTATCTACTACTTTTATATTCTTACCAAATGAACTAATAACAGCTACTTCAGTATATCTTACCTGATAGCTACATAATGGAAAAATAGCAAAGGCTAATATTCCTACAATTAAAATACCGATGGCCAGAAGTTTATCACTCTTATTTTTCACTGTTACTGTCCTCCATAAAATCAAATAGCTGGGTGTTATCCTTTTTCAGGTCTAAACGGATTACCTGGTGTTCAAGGTCTGTGGCAAGTACAAGCTTATCCACATTTACTAAAATTTCTAAACGCTCAAGAAGTGCTCTTTCCTTATAAAGATCAGAGTATTGACGATACATGCTCATCAACTTTTGTTGTGCAATTGCTTGAGCTTCTGCATTCGTACTTCGCTCAGTTGCATAAATTTCTGCATCAGCAATTGTACTACTTTGTTGCTTCTTGGCATTTGTCTTGGCTTGCAGGCTTTGGCCTTCCGCATCTAAAACCTGCTTCTCACTTTGTTCCTGTGCTTGAATATTTGCATGGAAGGATGCAACAACATCCTTGGGGGCTTGGATAAATGGCACATGAACATCTAATAGCTCAATACCAATTGGATTTAAGTCCTTTCTTAGAGACTGACTAAGTCTTTGTTCTAGAATTTGCCCATTATCCAATAAATTTTTTTCAAGTGGATGTGCAGCAAGTTCACGCATAAGTCCACGAGCAAGGGTTGCTCTTAACCACTCCTGAGGTTGATCTGTCGCATATAAATAGTTGTAAAGGTTATCAATTTGATATGTAATGGTAGCATTCGCGGCTAATATTGAGAAAGAAGCCGACTCCTTCTCGTTCTTTTCAGTTTGATGAGGAAGAGGTACTAAAAAGGTTGGTAACTTACTCATTTTAGGAGAGTCCCACAAGTATTCTTTTTGTGGTCCAATACGCTCATCTAAGTCTGCATTTAAGTCAATCAAGCTTAAGGATTGTGCTTGGTTCGTAGAAACACGGTATACGGCTGCGAAAGGCCAAGGTGCTTTGACATGAAGCCCGGGTTGAAGAATACCCTCTCCAGGTTGTCCCATCACTTCCACTATCGCTTCCTCACCTGGACGGATGATAACAAAACAGCTGAAAATAAATAGAATTAAAGTTTGAATGAAAACAGCAAAAACGATAAAGTAGCCAATTTTCTTTGCGACTTGAGAAGTTAATTCAATACCAAACTGATACTGGAAGGTTTCAGAGAGTGAATTGATAACACTTTCAGGTTGTGCAAAAAGTGTAAACATTCTAGATTCAAAAACAAGTTGCTTTTCACGTATTTGATTTTTAGGGCGGTAGCCTTCAGCAATTAGGGATAGAATTTTTTCGATTGCTCTTAGTATAAAGATGATCGCAAGTAGATTTGTGTAGATTGGGATGAAGTCTACCCAACCTTCTCTTAGGCGAATTAAAAGCAGTACTCCGGTGATTCCCATCAAGACAGCAATACCTACTAGCTCAGAAGCTACTCCTCTCAGAACATATACACGATTACCGTAAGCAATGCCTGATAAGAAACTGCCCAATAAATAGAAGACAACAGCAGCAATTAGAAATACCGAAATCAAAATCAGTGGAGAGCCAGTTGGCGCTTGCTCAATCCAGGAAGGAAGACTCTGCCAAATATAAAAACCACACCAAAGTTCAAAAAGAATCACTACACTTGTTAAAACTGGGAGTAAAACCTTTTCAAAACTGATACGAGATTTTTCACGTGCAGCAATTTCTTGCTCATCATTTTTGAATAGCTTATCGTCTTGACTCCGTAGTTGCTCTATTTCTTCTTTTTCTTCAAACTCTTGTCTTATTACTATAGAATAGAAAAGAGATATACCTGAAATTAAAAAGCCAGAGATTGCAAAGAATGCAAAAACTCTCAGTGGAAGTGCAGTATAAGAAGATTGCATTGCAATAGTTAAAATGAACTGCAGCAAAAAGATAATAGCAGTTAGGATAATAAACTTTTCAGTTTTCTTAGAAGGTATCATTACCTGAGAATTCCCTTCGGTTAAATAAAATCGATGCGATGACTAGAAAAATAGTTGCGTATAAGAATGAGTGTATATACAGGTGACCTATATAGGGTAAAAATTCACCCATATCAATAGGGTTTGGGTTTGCTAAACGGTCTGAAATCCAGAGTACTTGCCAGTTTGGTATCGCGGCACCTAAAGTTGTATAAATCCAGGTGCCCTGTAAACCCGGTAGTAGTTGATCTACAATAAACTTTGATATAAGGCCAGTAACAAAGACAATAAAACCAATACCAATGACCGCCGATTGGTCAAACTTAACTGCAAGAGGAAACAAAATACTGACAAATATAAGAGCTCCTGGAATTACAAGTAGCACACCAAGGCTTGTTCGCCAATCAAACCCAGTCGAATATGGGCCTGGCTCACCTTTTATCAAAGCAGCAATGGCAAAACCAATAGCCATACCAATCATAAGACCAACACAACTTGGCCAAACAAAACTTCCACCAAAGAAATATTGTTTTAAAGCAACAATTAATAGTGAGACTGCAATTGATGAAAAATAGAGGATCAAGCTAATTACATCAAGTCTTGTATTCATACTATCTAAGCCAGCGTCAAGGCCAGTCATCCATACTACACCTATTCCTGCTGTAATGGTATAAACGATAATTGTTAAGGCTACACCTAAATATTTCCCCCATATAACCCATGAGGCAGAAACAGGACGGCTCATTAAGACAGCTACTGCCCCTTGCTTTAAATCACGAATAACAACAAGTGAGACAGCAATCAAACCACATAAACATGCGCCGATAAATAGTAGGGCCAGATTTTGATCTCTGATGATACGCAGCGATTCTCCAAAACTAAATGAGGGCATACTACTGATCAATGCTAAAGCAAATAAAATTGAAATTTGAAGAATCAGAAAAACAGGATCACTCAAAATATTTGTGAAACTATTTAACGAAATATACCAGCATTGCTTTATATCTTTAAACATTACTATCCTTCAAGTGTTCTAGGACAGTTGCAGTAAATTCATCTGGTTTCTCCGCATGTAGCCAGTGACCCGCATCCTGAATTACCTCAATATCAGCATTTGGAAAGTAGTTTTTACAACTTGGATATAGGTCAGGTGTTAAATAGTCAGAGTTTGAACCAGCTATAAAAGTGGTTTTACCTGAATATTGCTTGTCAGTTTCTGGGAATGAATTGATCTCTTGCTGATGATTATAAATTGCTTCCATATTACAGCGCCACTTCATTCCATCTTTTTGACGTTGTAGGTTTGTTAACATGAATAAGCGTATTCCATTATTAGGAATTGCCTGTTTTAGAGCTTCATCAACCTCATCACGATTTCTGAAGAAATCTAAATCTAGATCTTTGATGGCACGTAACATAGGTTCACGGTCATGCCGTGTATAAGCAAATGGAGCAATATCTCCAACAATTAGTGAGGATACCTTTTCAGGCCAGCATAACGCCAATTCCATCGCAACCTTGCCACCTAGGCTATGCCCTAAAATGTGGGCCTGATCAATTTTATGACTTTCCATAAACTGTTCGATATCCAATGCCATTTCGTAAATTGTCATAATTCTATCATGCGGTGAGCGTCCATGATTACGCAAATCGATTGCATAGACATCTCTGTATTGGCTAAATTTCGGCATGAATGACATCCAGTTTGCCGACGAACCAAAAAGACCATGTAGAATAATTAAAGGTTTTCTTGCTAGCTGATCTGCAGCTTTATAGCGATGATTTAAACTTAACATTAATAATTTGTTGAATGCTCCAATTTCAGTTGTTTACCTGATACCAGAACTTGAACTTATACATAATTTAGCTCAAGATATTCTGACCCAAAAGTTAGGTCTGTAACAGGCATGTAACAGAAGCAAAATCCTTCTTAATAACAAAATATGACTGACAATCAATAGTCAGCCATAATTCTAATTTTAATCTTTAAGAGTTATACTTTAACAGTTTTTATCGATAGGTAAATTTTTTTGTGTTCAAAATATGATAAGAACCATCATTTTCATACTAATTTACTTACTTTCTATAATTTTTTCCGATAGATCTTCCAAAAGTTTTGGGTAATTGGGACTTGGTTGTAAAACATAGGACGCATTGAGAATGTAGATTTGCTTGTTCTGAGCTGCGGGTGTTTTAAGCTTGTTCCAATTCTCAATGAGTAATTCAGGAGCTTTATTTTCTGGGCTCAATTCGATTATAATATCAGGTTTTGCTTGAATCATATTTTCTTGATTCCAGATTGGGTATTGTTTGTAAGTTTTAGTAACTGCGTTGACCACACCCATTAATTTTAGTAGTTCTCCATGAAAACTATCTGGAGCTGCGACATATACTTGGCTTAAACTCCCTTCTTTATTTCTACCCGTTGCAACCAAAACTTTTACATTATTTGGGAAGCTTAAACTTTGTACTTTTTTGACTATTTCATCCTTTTGATTCGTCCATTCATTTGCTTTTGTTTGAGCATTCAGTAGTTGGCCCATTTCAAGTATTGATTGATCAATATCACTGAGTGTTAAATTTTTAAAAAAGGCTGTTTTTATATTTAATTTTTGTAATTTTTCTGCCTCTTTACGGCTTGTCTCTCCATCTGAATAGAGAACATAATCTGGTTTTAATGAGATTATTTTTTCGATATCTGGATTAATTAGACCACCTGTATTTGATATTTTTTCAAGAGATTCAGGGCCATTACACCATGGAGTCTTTCCTACAAGAAGTTTTGATTTCCCCAAAGTTAACAACATTGTGGTAGTACTTGGGCTTCGGGATATAATACGAAGCTCATTAGTAACTTGAGTTGAAGAATTAACTTTTTCTTTTGCCTTATTAGGTGAACATGACAAAAGAAAAATAATACTCAGGAATAAGAAATTTGCTTTATGTGGCATTAATTATCCTAGGTAAAACTTTGAACAGTTTTCGCCAAGTATTGCTTTTTGCTCATCTTCGGAGAAAGTGTTAATAAGGTCAATTACGATATTCATTACCTTACCGTAATCACACCCTAAAGTTGAAACTGGCCAGTCTGAACCAATCATAACTCGTTCAATACCGAATATTTCAATGACCATTTCAGCATATTCTTGGATTTGCTTTACTTTCCAATTGTCCCAATCTGCCTCTGTGACCATGCCTGAAAGTTTACAGGATACATTTTCGCAATCTGCAAGTTTCTTTAAGTCAGATCTCCATGGTTCAACCAGATTATTTTTAATGTAAGGTTTTGCAATGTGATCGACAACAAACGGTTGGCTGTGGAATTTTAGACATAAATCAACAGATGGTTTTATATGAGGAGGCATAAGCAGTAAGTCATAAGTGAATTCATATTTATTTAAGCATTTAACCATAGCCAGATGATCAATAGACATTACGAAATCAGGCTCTTCTTTTTGAGTAATATGACGAATACCCACCATTTTATGATGCTCAGCGCATTGGGCAAGTTGCTTTTCCATATCTGGGGAATATACGTCAACCCAACCTACTACTCCTTTTATAAAATCATACTTTTCTGCCAAATCGAGCAAAAAACCATTTTCTATAAGGCTTTCTCTTGCTTGAACAGCAATACATCCCTCGAAACCAAGTTCATCTAGCAATGGTTTTAAATCCTTAGGCATAAAATCCTTTGCAATTGGCATAAAATCACCTGAAATCCAGCTATAATCCTGTTGGTTATATTTCCAGAAGTGTTGATGAGCGTCTAATTTCATATTTCTACTTTATTTCCTCTTCAATTACAGATCTCGTTAATAAACGATCCCAATATTCATACATCTGAATTAGATCAATATGCCCACGGTAAGAGTTGATACCATTATTTTGACAAAAGTTTCTAAAGAAAATGGTACGAAACCTGTATTTATAGATTTGAGACCATGGAATATTCGTTCGTTCATATTTATTTTTAAATTGCAATTGGATGAAATCTTCTAGACTTATTCGATAGGGCTCAGCAAATAGTTTTTCAATACGTTTACGTTTTTTTAAATCAGTCGTATGGGACCTTGCCTTCTTTAATATTTTTAGAAGTTTTGTATAATCTGATGCTTGAAATCCATAATCTGACGCCTCAGAATGACAATGACCATGTTGATTACTTTTTAAAGCAATCTTCTGGTAAGTTTTTAGGTATTCAAATAAATAAGGTACGGCTTGTTCTCCGTAATAATATTTTAAGAAAATTTTAATTTTCTGAGGTACATCAATACTTAGATCCCACATTAATTGACTCGTTAAGTAGTCTCTCAATTCATGCCAAGATGTGTCAGCTGCAGGTCCACTAAGTTGCATGAAAATACGGTCCATTCCTGCATTGTTATAGAATATTAAATCCTGTTGGTAATTAAAAAAGTTTGGAGCAGATAGTTGTGAATTATTAAAATTGACTCCGTAATACCATAGGTCTATTTTTCCATCAAAGTTCTTTTGCCAACCTTCAATTTGATCAACTATTTTTAAATGGCTTTCACACATGGTGGTCATATCATGAACTTGGCATGATGCTATCGGACAATATTGAACCTCAATAAACTCATTATAACTTAACTCGGGAACCGGGTCTGCCGTTTTCAGATAGGCAAAAACTCCTACTTTTATTGGCCGGACCTCTTTATTTAATCTTGATGCGATTTCATTAGCAAAAGGAATAAAAGTGTAATTGGGGTTATTTGAGCTTCCTTGAAGTTTTGCACAGCTAGGACAATTACAAAAATAATTGGAATCATAGATGCCAATATTTACTTTTGTTTCCTTAGGGTTACTGAGCATTTGGGCTTTTAACTTATCAAAAACAATTTTTTTAACAGTTTGGTTTGTGAAGCAAGGCTGTACTTGATAAACATGACTTTGCCTATTAGTGATTTCGTGAACAGGCCGCGAAAATAAATTGGGCTTATGATTTTTGTATTGGTTCCAGGGAAGAAGGTCTTGCATCGTATGATGAACATATTTGGTCGTATTCTGTTGCCTAAATAATGGATTTTTAGTTGTGTAACCATTTAGTTTCATATTTGCAGAAAAGGTCTCATTCGAACTTAGGCTTTTACTGTAAGTTGAACGCCACTTAAACGGTGGAATATGACGAAATTCTTTTGCATTTGGAAGTTTCGGAAAAAACTTGGGGATAAACACTTCATCCTTAGTCAAAAAATGAATGTTGAGCTCATTCTCCAAAAAACATACAATAGCATAATATATATCTAGGTCACTATAACCACTTATATATATGTTATCATTAGATATTTTGTAAAAAATTTCATACTCTGAAAGTGGTTTAGATTTAATTTGTTTTTCGGCTTTTTTACCGATTAATAGTCTGTAATTACCCAATGAGGAGTTTGGCTTAAATAACTCCTTTAAAAGACTCTCAGCATTTGGTGAGGCATAAATATTCGCCTCAAACAAAAACGAAATCAGCAAAAATAATAAAAAAAAACGTTTCTTAATATACATGGAATATCAATCTAAGTAATGAATGTTTGGAGAAATATACTCTCAATTTTATGCAATTCTAACTCCAATAGCCATGACACGGCTAAACTAATTTTGTTCCAATGATTATTTGATTATTTACCTAAGTGGTGTTAAAATGAAAAGTTTAAACAGATTTTTTAAAAAATAAAATGCTTAAATATCGAGTCATTAACTCTCCAATTTAGCAACCTAAATCATTAATTTATGGTTAAATAAAATTGGAGTAAAAAGAATATTTGAGCATAATTCTTAAGGAGCACTTTATGTTTTCAATTAGGAGTTTATCAACCTCCCTTTTGATTGTAGGATTTAGTAATGGTCTTTTATTAGGATCATATGCGGACGAATACTATGCTACAAATTTCGAAGCAGATACTGCTTTTATTGATAAACTTCAACAAATTAGAGCTAAAGATTTAGTTGAACTTCAGTTTAAATTTATGGAACAAACCTATGCGAATGATAAGCAAGCGTTACAGTTTCTGGGTGCTAAAATACAACCGAATTTACAAAAACGCTTAGATGCTTATGCTAGAATCCCTAAATCAAGTCCTTATTACTCACAAGCATTGCTTCAACTTGCGACTTACGAACCTAACTTAGAAAAACGTGCTAAATATATTAAGGAGTATGTAGCTTCAGCAAAACCTAGAAACCAAGAAGAACAAAATCAGTTAAACTCTATGAAAGAGCGTTTAATTGGAGTTTTAGTGCAGTCAGGAAATGCAGACGAGGCAATAGAATTAATTACAAAGAAAACATCAGCAGAAGATCAGAAAAAACCAGCCTTCCGATACCAATTAGCATTTATCACTTTAATGGTCGCAGATAATTATGTTAAAGATAAGCAACCTGATAAAGCAAAGGTCGAAGCCCAAAAGGCTATGAAAATTCTAGAACAGCTGATGTGGGAAGGAAAAAGCTATCACGGAATACTCGCATACATTGAAGGGGCTCATGCCCAGTTGATTATGGGGGACTTAAAAGCTGCCCAAACCTCCTTAAAGGGTGTGGCCGCTGATGCTCAAGCTTTTGAGAATCAATTACGCAAAGATGGTTTCTCTGCTGCACAATCACCTATGGCTTCTTACTACTTTTACTATGCTGATCTCATTATGGCGAGTGCCAAAAATAAATTTAAGAAAAATAGAAATGACAAAGAATCAGTCGGCAAGTTAATTAAAAAAGGTATTGAATTATATGACCGGGTTGCGACTCGTTATGTGGGTGCTCCTGTTGCAAAGAAAGCATTGCTTAAAGCACAACAGGCACGTGAAATTCTTGAAAAAATTACAGGAGAAACTGTAGAATCAACGGTTGACCAGACACAGTTGACCAAAGTTGCTGAAGAATTTTACAAACAAGGAAAATTTGATGTTGCATTCGAAAAGTACATGGTTGCTGCTCAGTCAAACCTTAGATCTCCTGATGCAGCGCTACCTTTATTCTTTGCTACTGTATCATTAACTAAATTGGATAAGCTTTTAGAGGCCAAAGCACTTGCTTCTGGTATGGCAGATTATCACCCAAAGCATGAGAAAACGCCAGATGCGCTCTACTATGCTGCTGCTTCTTTGACTAAGAAAGCATATGCAACAAAAGATCCTAAAATGAAAGCGATTATTGAGGAAGATGCGATCCAACTGTATGCCCAACTAGTAGATGTTGCTCCTACATACACTCGGTCCAGCGTTGCAGCTAATAAAGTTGCGGAAGCTGAGTGGCGTAAAGCAACTGAACTCAATAGAGTGAAGAGTGCATTTAAGAAGAAACTTGATGCTTCCTCTGGTAAAAATAAAAAAGATCTATCAAAGCAGTATAAAGCCGCCTTAAAAGCAACGAAAGATGCTTTTGCTAATGCAATAAAATATTATGAAACATTAACTGAGCATTATGCGACTACCGCCTATGGACGTAAAGCATTTTACAGAATTGGCTGGATTTACTACATTTTGGGAGAAAAAGATCTTTCTATTGAGAATTTTATCGCTTATACACAAGCAGAAGAAAGTGCCACTTATGAAAAGATTGATGCTGTATATTTAGCAGCTCAACAAAGCTTTTCAGAAAAAGATTGGCCAACAGCCCGACAGTATTTTGGCCAAACAAAAGATTGGGCTGCCCCAAATTCTGCATTCCGCAAATATCAAGAGGAGGCAAAAAAAGTAGCTGCTGAACAACCAGCTACTAGAAGAAAAGCCCTTGAAAAAGGTATTGAACAAAAAATTACTAAGATTGATTCATATCTCAAAACTTCTACTGCGATGATGGGGTGGAGTTATGAAGCAGAAGCATCCAACTCCAAAGATAAAATTGAGGCTCTAGAAGCACAAATTACCGGTAATACCTCAATTTATGAAAAGTATAAAAATTATGAAGGTGAGGACTCAAAAGTTACGAACAAGGCAGTGGTTCCCAAACGTGTTTCCAGCCTTAGTCTTTTAGGTTTAAAACCTGGTATTAAGCCAGAGGGATACGAATTTGATTCATACTTGGATTTTACCTCTTCTTTAACAATTGATGATTATCTTTTTACTATGGATTCAGACGGTGGTTTTTATTTACTACATGAACCATCAAGTACACTTCTGTGTGGCGTTGACGGGAAGGGTTTAAAAGTTAAAGATCTCACAAGTGATACACTTGTTATAGAAAAGCAACTCTTAGCTTCTTATCAATCAAATCGGCTAGTGTTTGTTTATGACGGGGAGACTAGTAAAGCTCGTGAAGCTGAACGAGGAGAAGCTCCTGATATTTTGGTCTTACCAAAATTTGAGCCTTTATACCAAAAGGAAAGAGATTTTAGACTTAAACGCCTTGAGGGTAAAATTGAAGCTCAGAAAAAAGAAGCATCTGAAATTAGTGAAACACTCAAAGGCACTCAAGATCAAGCTATTGAGTTATTGTCCGAATACGTGACCAAATATCCTAATGATAAAAGCTATACTCCTTCAAGTATGCTTTTGATCGGACGAATTTATCTTGTGCGTAAAGATTATGAAACAGCTCAAAAGTGGTTGAATGATTTAGCACAAAAGTTTCCTGATACAGAGCCCGGGCAACAGGCTCCATTTAGTCTATTCTCAGCCTATATGCGCGCTGGAGAAACTGAAAAAGCAGCAGAAATTGGACAAAAACTGATTTCACGAGTAAAAGAGATGAGTCCTGGTGTTTTATACTTCATGGGCTTTAGTCTTTTGACAGTTAATGAAAAGGGGGAAGACGAGTGTGTGGATCCTAACTTGTCCTTAGCTGCAATTCAAGAAATTTTAGCTCGCTGTGATAATCCTCAAGCAGATGGCCATGAAAAGGCTAAAGGTTGGTATGAGCGCGCATTATATTACAAGGCTCGTTTGATCCTACTTGCTGAAGAACCAGACTACACCCAAATTGCCGTAGTAAAAGATGCGTTGATTCGCGTTAATGAAAAGTCAGCATATGTGTTGAAAGTAAGATTAATTAGTGCTGATGCTTTGCGTATGAGTGGTAAGATTAATGATTCCCGTAAGGAATATGCAGAAATTCGTAAAGGGGCACCCAAAGAGCAGTATCCAGAGTACTATTTTCCAGCAGTTTTAGGTTCTATTCAGACTTATATTGAATCAGATAAAAAGTCTGAAGTAGAAGAAGGTATTTTAAATTTGACTTTGATTTTTGAAAGTATCCCGCTTGATAAAGAAGAGTGGGGTATTTATCGTCAAGAAATTATTTATAGACTAGCTTTTAGCAACGCACTAGTGAATAATTCTGAAGAAATGGTGAAGTGGCAACGCCAATACCTAGAGGATTATTCTGATGGCATTTACCTTAACCAAATCAGCAAAATGCCTGATGCAAAATTTTAAAAATAATAGAGATTGATTGAAGGAGTGACTATGATTTCCAAATATAAAAAGTTTTTATTTGCTGGTGCTATTTTCTTTTGTGCTATTCAGCAAGTAATTGCCGAAGTGAAATATTATGATGTGGGGCAAAGAAAGTTTGTTTCTGCACCTGAAGTAGAAGCTAAAAGCAATGGTGATATTAAAGTGAAACTGAAAAAGGGATCCTCTGCTTCACAGACTGTTCGTTATGGCCGCTATACAAAAATTCGTACACCAAAACCTCGACAAGTTGCAACGATGGAAAAGGCTTATGCAGCAAAAAAATATGCAGAAGTAATTAGTATTGGGGAAAAATTATTAAAAGATCCTCAATACAAATACCTAGGTTGGGGATCAAAAATTGCAATGATGAAAGGGCGCTCAGAAATTGCGCAAAAAGATTTTTCAGAAGCAGTTAAGACATTTAAGTCTGCTCGTGGTTTTGCTAAAAGTGATGGAAATGAAAGTTTAATTGAAGATAGTTATTTAGAAGCCCGGTTTTTGAAGGGTGATAAAGTTAAGCCAGGTGATAGTCCATCTCCTTTTAACTATAAACTTCGCGGTATGTTATATGAGCAAGAAGCAATTGACAATGGTGATGACCGAAGTTTAAACCAAAAGGCAATGCTTGAATATTTAAAAGTTGTGATGCTTTACGACAAGAAACAGGGAGGTACAAATCGTAAAGAAAGTCTTGAAAAACTAATTCCATTAATGAAAAAGATCGGAGATAATCGTTTCCAGGACTTTCAAAAACTTTTAGATAGCGAATATTAATCAAAATTTCATATTAAAGTAATAATAAAACAATAGAAAGAGGTTCATATGAAAAATTTTAGGGATTGGACAACAGCTTTTATTTTAGCAGCTGCCCCTATAGCAGTTTATGCACAAGAAGGTGAGGAAGAAGCAGCCGTAGAAACCCCAGGCTTCATGGATATCGTTTTAACTTTTGACAACCCAATTAATTTACTAATTTGGTTACTTATTTTCCTATGTTCTGCAGCCGTATTAGCATTTATTGTAGATGGTATTTTACAAACACAGCGTAGCAAAATTCTACCTGATGAATTAATCAATGGTGTACGTGGTGCTCTTGATGAAGGTGACTTAGACAGTGCAATTCATACCTGTGAAACAAATCCTAGTCAGCTTTCAAATATTCTAATGGCGGGCTTCACAAATATTACTGAAGGTTACGATATCGTGCAAGACTCTGTAAAAGCAGCAACTGAACTTGAGTCTGAAAAAATTCTTCAGCGTATTTCTTATTTGAACCTTTGTGGCCAGATTGCCCCTATGCTTGGTCTACTTGGTACTGTAACAGGTATGGTAAGTGCATTCGCAGGAATGGCTTCAAATAGTGGTGATAAAGATACCAAACTGGCGATGGCAATTTCTGGTGCATTATGGACAACTGTATGTGGTCTATTAATTGCAGTACCAGCACTATTAGCTTTTACTATTTTCAAAAATATAGCAGTACAGCGCCTTTTAGAATCTGAAGCGACTGTATTGGACTTAATTAAAACACTTCGTAATGCTGAAGTAGAAGACGAGGAATACGAAGAATACGAAGAATAGTTCTAACCTTAAGTAGCAATTAAAATGTATTTAAGTGTTAATTTAATTATGAAAGCAGGTCTATTATGAAAAGAAGTGTAGAAGGAGAAGAGGTCCCGTTATCGGCCTTGATTGATATTGTTTTCCTTTTGATTATCTTCTTCATTGTCACGGCAAATATTCAACGTGAAGTGATTGATAATAAAATTAAGCTTGCCCAATCGATTCATGTGCCACCATTGGAGAAGCTTCCTGAAGGTATCTTTACTATTAATGTCCGTAAAGAAAAGGATGATTCTGCAGTTGTTTATTCACATCGAGGAACTTCTTACTCAATTGGTACGATCAAGAACATGCTCGTTAATATGCGTGTAAAATATGGTGATTCGACGCGTGTATTGATCCGTGCATCTGGAGATTTACCCTATAGTGAGATTGTAAAGATCAACAATTTAGTATTGGACGCGAAGTTATTTCGTGTAATCCATTCTAGTGAATCTAAGTATGATGGTTAACAGGGAAGTATAGTAGAGTATGGCAAAGAAGAAAGAAGAAAAACTAGAAGTACCAATGTCAGCAATGATTGACGTTGTATTCTTATTGTTAATTTACTTTATCGCAACCTTTCAACCTAATATTGTGGAAGCGCATATGGCAATTAATTTGCCAGGTCCAAGTCGATCTACGCCACCACCTGATACTGAACCTCCTCAAACAGTTCAGATTTATATCAAACCAGATGGCTTATATTGGCAAGGAGCATCAAAGGTTGGTCCCGAAACTTTAGTAACCCGTCTAACACAAATTGGTCAGATTGATACGCAGTATACCGTGGAAATTAAAGTTGATGGAGATGCACGTGAGTACCAACTCGTGCAAGTTTTAGATATGTGCAATAAAGCAGGCTTAGAACAATTAAATGTTTTAGAATTGAAATAAACCACTTTATTAAAATTAAATACAAAAGCCTGAGATTTTTCTCAGGCTTTTTTGTTTTCACATATAGACCTCCCCCTGAAATTTATCCTCTTGATTCAATGAATGTTTGGTTAAAGCTTCTTGTAAAGGGTTTTAATCGTTTGAATCTGTATTATGTTATGTAGCATTAATTTTTGATTTTTTATATTTTAAGGTTTAATAATGATAGATGTGAAGATTTTGCGCAATGACCCTGCGCGTGTGAAAGCGAACTGCGAATTACGTGGTGATACAAATGTTGATATTGATCAGCTTTATGCTGATGATCAGGCTTATTTAATTTTAGTTCAAGAAGTAGATGAATTACGACAGAAAAGAAATGAGCTAAGTAAACTTTGCAAAGAGCATCCAGAAGCTCGTGATCAAGTCAAAGAGCTTAAAGTTACTTTAGCATCCAAAGAAACTGAATTGAATGAGCTAAAGGCAAAAGTCGATGAAGGTCTAGCTTGGTTACCAAACTTTTTAGCTCCTGATGTTCCATTAGGAAAAGATGATGCAGATAATTCAGAATTTAAACTTTGGGGCGAAGTGCCAACTTTTGACTTTGAACCACGTGATCACCAGGAATTAGGTGAGGTATTAGATATTATTGATACAAAACGTGGGGCTAAAGTTGCACAATCTGGTTTTTATTACTGGAAGGGCAAAGGCGCGATGTTAGCTCAGGCTCTGTTCTTTTGGACACAGCAACAGTTAGTAAACAAAGATTATACTCTTTTTATGACCCCTTGTGCAGCCAAGGAAAAAACATTATTTGGTACAGGTTATTTACCTTTCTTTGCTGATCAAACATACTCATTAGAGGGTGAAGACTTGTCTTTGATTGGTACTGCGGAGCAAACGCTTGTTGGATACCATGGTGATGAAATCTTACCAGCAGATGAACTCCCATACAAATATACTGCTTTTACTCCTTGCTTTAGAACTGAGGCAGGTAGTTATGGTAAAGCATCACGTGGGATTCACCGTGTGCATCAATTCCATAAAGTCGAACAAATCATTTTCTGTAAACCAGAAGAATCTCCCAAGTGGCACCAACATTGCCAAGATAACGCAGAAGAATTGTTCCAAAAATTGAACCTCCCATACCGTGTTGTAAATGTGTGCGTTGGCGATATGGGAGCTCCAGGTTATAAAAAATTTGACGTGGAGGGCTGGTTTGCTGGTTTTGGCGGTTACCGCGAATTAACATCTAATACAGACTTAACTGACTTCCAATCAAGGCGACTTGGAATACGCTATAAAAACGAAGAAGGTAAAACACAGTTTGTTCATACGGTTTCTTCTACTGCAGTTACAGACCGAGCAATTTGTGCAATTCTAGAAAACAATCAACAGGCAGATGGTTCTGTTATAGTTCCTGAAGTTCTTCAACCTCTATGTGGATTTGATAAGATTGAGCCAAAATAAGCAAGTTAGGCTGTAAACTAGTATGTTTGATCAAGCACCTATTGTTTAATAGGTGCTTTTTTATGCTACTTTGATTAAAAGTGTAGATTATTTTTTATAAAATTGCACTTTTTCCTTATAATTTATTAAAATTTATTTGCAAAAAAATAATACAATTGTTATAATTAGGTAGGTGCATATAGAGGTTGGATGCTTTCTATCTCACCAAGGATTCTCTTAATTGAGTTTGTGTGTTTGAAAATCAGCAGTAAGGGTACTGCTGATTTTTTTTTTATTTACCCTTTCCTTCTAGTTTTTCTCCTCTATTCTTTATGTATGTAGTTTGTCTGGAGGAAATCTTTACATGAATAGAACATCTAAAAAAACTTTAATACCTGTCGCCCTATGTTATGATTTTGACGGAACATTAGCACCAGGAAATATGCAAGAAAGATCTTTCTTACCTGATTTAGGTATGACGGCGGAAGAATTTTGGACTGCCTGTGAAAATCATGCGAAAGAGCATGATATGGATGCAATCTTAGGGTATATGTTTTTGATGTTGCGTGAAGCAGGTATTCGTAAGAAACCCATAAACCGGAAAGCATTTTCTAACCATGGAAAAAGTATCAAGTTCTTTCCTGGCGTAAAAAATTGGTTTAGTCGAATTGATGAGTATGGGATTAGCTTAGGTTTAGATGTTCAGCATTTTTTAATATCATCTGGTATTCGCGAAATGGTCGAAGGTAGTTCAATAGCCAAGCATTTTCGTTATATTTTTGCTTCAAGTTTTCAATATGATGAAAATGGTGTCGCAATATGGCCAGCTTTAGCTGTAAACTATACAAATAAGACCCAATATTTATTTCGTATTAATAAAGGTATTCTCAATGCTTGGGATAATTCAAAGATTAATAAATATACACCTGATGAAGAGCGTGCAATTCCTTTTGAAAATTTCATTTATATTGGTGATGGAGAGACAGATGTGCCTGCAATGAAATTACTACGTTTTCAAGGAGGAACTGCGATTGGGGTTTTTCCTCCTGATGATAAAAGCCTTTCTAAAAAAATACAGAAGGCAATGCGCGAAAATACTTTGGACTTAATAAGACGTGAACGGGCTGATTATGTTACAGTTGCTGATTATCGTTCTGGAAAACCTTTAGATCAAATTGTAAAAAATCGAATGCAGGTCATTGCTTCAAGTGAAGCATGTGATCGACTTTCTTCTAACTAAATTTCAGCAGCTACAATATCCAGCTGTTGAATCAAATGTTCCCAGCTTGGCGGTCGGTTTGAAATTGATTTTGCCAGCATACTATCAATTAAGTTTGAGAAACTTTGAGGAAGACCAGGGATCCATTGTCTAGGATCTGTGTGATGTTCAAATATTTGCATTCTCACTGTGGCCATTGGTGTTTCACCATAAAATGCAAACTCACCTGTAACTAATTGATAGAGGGTACACCCCAGTGAATAGATGTCTGCACGAAAGTCAATTGGCTTACCAGGGTTACATTGCTCAGGGCTCATGTATGGTGGAGATCCAATAATAGTTTCTGGGTCTGTTAATTGCGTAAAGTCATACATAAAGGACTTTGCTATGCCCAAGTCCATCACTTTGGTTACCCCTTCATAGGAAACCATTAAATTTGCAGGTTTAATATCTCGATGCACAATGCGATTAGAATTCCATGCATAGGCCATCACGCTTGCTACATCCCTACAAATTTTTATCGCATCCGCTAGAGCAAGTTCTCCAAATTTTTCTAAGTGGTGATCTAGTGTCTCTCCAACAACATACTCCATAGCAATATAATAATGCCCATGTTCTTGGCCAGAGCCATAAATTTGAATAATACCTTCATGGTGCAGATCACTAATGAAATCAGACTCACGTAAAAAACGTCTCAAGTCAACTTCTTCTTCCTCACCTTCAAGAAATAGAACTTTCAACGCGACTTCACAGCCCTCAGGGTCTAAAGCTAAATGCACTTCCCCAGAAGCACCGAGACCCAATGGGTATTGAATTATATATTCTCCAAACTGAGTCCCTGGAGCTATACGATTCGATGGTACAATACACTCTTGCCCACAATACTCACAGGCATGCACACGGCCAACGCTAGAAGCAAGTGCTTCAAATGGTTGCTCGCATGTAGGACAAGAGCTTGTAAATGTATCCATCAAAAGTTCCTAATATTTTATTGACTTAGCTTGATCGACTGCGGCTTGTGCAACTCGTGTCATTTCATCCCAATTGCCGATAAGTGAATCATTCACCATCCAGCTTCCACCTACAGCAAATACCTCTTTTATAGATAAGTAGTCTTTCATATTATCAGTACTAATTCCCCCAGTTGGGCAAAACATTACACCTTTATGACGATAGGGAGCAATCATAGCCTTAAGGAGTTTTACACCACCTACGGCTTCAGCTGGAAAAAACTTGAGAACTTTACAGCCAAGTGAAAGTGCAGTTTCAATATTACTTGGATTCGCAACGCCAGGGAAAAATGCAAAGTCATGCTCTTGCGCACTTTGAATTATATCAGGATTCGTCCCTGGAGCTACTCCAAACTTTGCTCCCGCATCTACCGCTTGCTTTAATTCATCTTGTTCAACAATTGTCCCAGCCCCTAAGAGCATTTCCGGGAATTCTTTACTAGCAGCTTTTAGCAATTTGGCTGCAGCAGCTGTTCTAAACGTAACTTCAATAACAGGTAAATTACCTTTTACTAATGCTTCACACATGCGTAAACCTTCGTCTACACTTTCAACGGCTGCTACGGGCACAATTCCGACATTTGAAATTTCTTTAATCAAAGCTATTCTCCATCTAATTTTACATTCAAATTACTATATAAAGGTATCTTCAGTCTTAAAGTAAAATTAATATTTTTTTTATATTACTTTTAAGTTTCTTTTACAGTGTTCCCAGAAGATAACTTGCAAAAGCAACACCTGGAGTTTGTTCTCTTAAATCATCAACCGCATTTTGAACAGACTTGACTGTTTTAACTGATTCATCATATAGAGTATCATCGTTAATCAGTTTACCGATTGTTCCTTTTTTATTAGTGATTTTAGCCATCACTTCTTCTGCATGTTTACTAATCTCATTAACCTCTTTTAAAGCTGATTCTGCGTCTCTGTATAACTTGCCATCATCATGTAAAAGTTGGCTAACGGTTGAGTTTTCGTTTTGTAAAGTTTTTGAGACTTTAGCTAAGTCATGTACAACTTGTTGTAAATCTTCATGAAATTGTTCATTATGTAACAGTTTACTAAGTGAACTATCTTTTGTGCTCATATTTGATAAGAGTCGATTGATATCATCCATTGCCTTAGTTACGGAGTTGCCTGCTGTTGTTAGGCTTTTACTTGCACCATCAAGAGATATGGCTGTGGAGTTAGCTAGTTTTAAGGATGTTGACACTTCCCCTGATGTTTTGTTAAAGACTTTTACACTTTCATTCACTGTCTTTAGGGTTTCTTGTAATTCCAAATAAAGATCGTCTGATGTGAATAAACGGTTAATGGTTGTCCCATCTTTTTTTACCATGTTTAATAAATCATCAAAATCTATAATAGTTTTATTTAATGTGTAGGTCAATTTGCCAATCGTATCAATGACATCCACCGTCGGCTGGCCAATGAGAATAGCATCTTTTGGTATTTCTTTTGATGTTTCATCCCCAAACTCCATGTAGATATAGCGTCCTCCCAGAACCGATGAGTTACGGATTTGTGCCACATAGCCCTCATAGAATTGATGATGGTCACGAAGCATTACAGTAACTCGTACATTATAGCTATCATACATATCTAGTCGGCTTACCTGGCCAATTTCTACGCCACGTAATAGAACTTTATCACCACGTTGTAAACCAGCTATATTTTCAAATTGAACAATGCGCTGCACTTCCATCTTCTTGTCTGAGTCTAGTCGAAGAACCATAGTAATGAACGCCAAAATTGTAACAGATATAATAAAAAATACTCCAACGACGAATTCTAATCCAATCTGTTTTGTACTTGTTTTACGGTTCCCCATAATATTTTCCTTTTTTATAAAAGTAAGTTGCCATCAAATTGAGCATCAATAAAACTTCTGACACTGGGATTATCACTTTTTTTGAATTCTTCAGGTGTCAAACTAGCGACTACTTTACCGGCTTCTAACAAGGTAATTCGGTCTGCTACTTTAAAAGCACTTACTAGATCATGCGTAACCACAACACTAGTGATTCCTAAATTTCGATTTAAATCTGCAATTAAACTATCAATGGTCCGTGACATAATTGGATCTAAGCCTGAAGTTGGCTCATCATAAAGCAAGATATCGGGTTCCATAATGATTGCTCTAGCTAATGCAGCTCGTTTAATCATTCCTCCTGATATTTCTGTTGGGTACTTTTCAGGTGCATTGGCTAGATTAACACTATCAAGTGCTCTCATAACCTTTTCCTTGATCTCATCATCACCAAAATCTGTTAATTCGTATAAAGGAAGCGCAACATTTTCATAGACTGTCATCCAGTTTAACAGTGCACCTGACTGGAAAAGAACTCCGAATTTCTTACGAATTTCTCTAAGTCTATCCTTATTGCTACTTAGAACAGATTCACCATCAATCAAAATTTCACCGGAGTCAGGCTGTAACAAGTGTAGCATTAATTTAAGAGTTACACTTTTGCCAGTACCTGAACCACCCACAAGTACCATGGTTTCACCTTTTTCAATATGCAGGTCAATGCCTTTGATTATCTCTTGACCATTAAATGATTTACGAATGTCCTTAAATTCAATCATCAGTCGTAAAAAATCCTTGTTAACATATACCCAGTAATTAAGACGTATAAAAATGACAACACTACAGATTCCCTTGTTGCTTTGCCCACGCCAATAGCTCCATTTGTGGTAGTTATTCCCTGAAAACAACTAATTGCAGAAACTTGTAGGCCAAAAATTGCTGCTTTGAAAAGACCAAAATAAATTTCTTTCATATGTAAAAGTGTAAGCACATTATTAAAATAAGACAGCCAATTAAGGTGGAGCTGGGTATTCGCAACTAATCCCCCTCCAATTGTTCCAATTAAGTTTGTGTAAATAGTCAAAATAGGCGTCATAATTAGCATTGCTAAAACACGTGGCATAATCAAAAATTCATTCGTTGATATACCCATAACTTCTAAAGCATCCAGCTCTTCGCTTACCTTCATTGTGCCTAGCTCGGCAGCCATCATACTTCCAACACTTGCAGCAAGAATTAGAGCAGTCATAAAAGGCCCCATCTCACGGCACATTGTTTGGGATACAATGACTCCAACGTTAACTTCTTGACCAAATTTTCTGAGTTCTAAGCCTGCTTGTAATGATAAAATCATCCCAGTAAAAAGAGCGACAACAGAAGTGACGCCGAAACTACGAATTCCTACTGTATATAACAAAATTCCAATTTGGTTTCTTCTCTTTGGGATTTTTCGGAAGTTTAATATCGCTTCACCAAGCATCAAAATTGCAACACCACAGGAACGAGTGCACTGTATGCACCAAGCACCTAATTCGGATATCTTTTCAATAAAATAATTGTAGATATTGATCATCATCACTTGTAGATATGTTGCTCAAAAGCCATTGTTAAATCAATAACCTGTTTCATTTCAATTACATCATGAACACGCATGATTCTTGCTCCTCTTTCTATTCCATAAGCAACAGACGCTGCAGTTCCCAATAAACGATCCTCTGGCTTGGGCTGTCCTAAGGTTTTTCCAATGAAGGACTTTCTTGAGGGACCTAGCAAAATCGGGCAACCGTGAACATGAAATTGATCTAATCTTGCAATTAATTCCAAATTTTGTTCAACTGTTTTACTAAAACCAATTCCTGGATCTATAGCGATTTTCTCACGCTGAATTCCCATTGATTCATACAACTCTATCAACGTCCCAAAGTATTGGTTTATTTCATGGACAATTTCACTATATTCAGTGTACTGTTGCATCGTTTGAGGGGTACCTTTCATATGCATCAAAATACAACTTGCACCGCTATTGATAGCCACACTCGGCATATTGGGGTCTTGCTTCATCCCAGAAATATCATTGATAATGTCCGCTCCTACGTCCAAGGCGGCTTGGGCTACATTTGCTTTGGTTGTATCAATACTTATCAAAACATTAGTTTCTTTACGCAAGCCTTCAATAACTGGAACTACACGCTTTATTTCCTCACTCTCTGCTACAGGGCTTGCGCCAGGTCTTGTAGACTCTCCACCTATATCAAGAATATCTGCACCATTTGTAACCATTCTTAATGCATTTTCAATGGCTTTGTGCGGATCGTAATTTACCCCATTTTCTGAAAACGAATCAGGTGTAACGTTTACGATCGCCATTAATAAACAGCGTTTTTTTAAATCAAGAACTTGATCACGTACTTTGAATAGCATATGAATCGTTTCGTTGGAAGAATATATTCGCCTCTGGCATTCTAAATTCTTAGTTGCCTCTTCTAAGAATCAGTATGAAGCCATCATTTTTTACCTTATACAATTTAGACATGATTTGTTCTTATTTCTAGGTGAAATTGAGCATTGTTTAAGGTTTTCTGCATTTTATTTGTTTTATGCTTGCATGCTAAAGAATCGCAGTTTACTTTTGATAATATCGGGCGAGTGAAACCAGTTCTTCATTTATTGAATGAAAATAAGTTGGATGTTATTAAAATTGAAGGGAACCACTTCTTACTCATGCGTAAAAACTTCATCCTAGACACAAATGTGTTATTGCACGATCCTAATGCTATTTATGGCTTTGAGGATAATACGGTTATTATTACAATTGATGTTATTGAGGACTTAGATCACTTCAAAAAGGATATGAGTGATTTAGGAGCAAATGCGCGGAAAGTTTCGCTTGAACTAGATGCATTAAGAAAACTTGGGAATTTAGGTGAAGGTGTTCGTCTAAAGAATGGTGGCCTTTTTCGTTTATATCTAAATTCATATAGAGAAGAACTAGAGGATTGTGGGCTTAACTTTAAGAAGAATAGTGCTCATAGCCTTTTAGCATTAGCTGTTTATTTGCACCGGACAAAGCCTGATGTTCCGAGTATTTTGGTTACTAAGAGTAGTAATTTAAGGTTGAAAGCAGATGCTTTAGGTATTTATGCTGAGGACTTTGAAGCTTCACTACATGTGGAAGATGATTCTTTCTTTGGACATTGTGAGCATCATACAGACGCTGCATCTTTGCAAGAACTAACTTCAAAAGGGCGTATTCAAGTTGATTTAAATGACTTTGATGAATTAGCAATGAATGAGTATGTTTTGCTTAAAGATAAGGAAGACAATTTATTACCCGAATTAACCTGTCATCGTGGCAATGGGACTCTTGAGCATGTGTATCATTACGGTGAAGGTATCATGGGGATTGAACCAAGAAATGTTGAGCAGTGTTTCGCTTTAAATGCACTTTTGGACCCAGATATTAAATTGGTTACACTTCAAGGAAAGGCTGGTACTGGTAAAACTTTGATTGCAGTTGCTGCAGGCTTACAGCAAGTGCTAAAAGAAGGCTCTTATCACAAAGTCCTAATTTCACGTCCCACCGTAGCGATGGGACGTGACATCGGCTTTATCCCAGGTGATATCGAAGAAAAACTTAGACCATGGATGCAACCTATTTATGATGCTTTAGAGTTGCTTCTTGAGATTGACCGCAAGACAAGAGCTCGCCAGATTCCTGCTGACATTTTAGAAGCAGGTGAAGTACAAATTGAAGCATTGAGCTATATTCGAGGACGTTCCATACCAAACCAGTACCTGATTATTGATGAAGCCCAAAACCTGACTCCATTGGAGGTAAAAACAATTGTTACGCGTTGTTCAATGGGTACCAAAATTATCTTTACTGGTGATCCAGAGCAGATTGATAACCCATACATGGATCGATACTCAAATGGATTTGCAGACTTGATTCACAAATTTAAAGGCTCTCGCTTGGCTGCTCATGTTCGCCTAACTCAAGGTGAACGTTCTGAGCTTGCAGAAGAAGCTGCAAATTTACTTTAATATTTGTGCGTTTTTCTCTGTGCATATTTTTATGTTGGAGTATATGCGGCTGTCAATCAATGCCCAGTAAAATAGATCCAATATTTGCTGTCTTTGATAAAGATTTAGGTCCTCAAAAGCGATATGGACTTCCAAGTACTCACTTTGAATTTAAAATCCCTAAAAATGAAGAATTTAAGCGTGAGGTATTAGCAATAGATCCTAGTTTAGAGTTTTTCTGTAATAGTAAGGGACGTATTGGTGCAGATACAAACGAATGTCTAGTCATTGGGTATTCTTTACAGCACAACTTGCCTCTAATTTTGGAAAATTTATCAGATCTGAACTATGTAACTAAAATTGTTCCTTGTTATTGGGAGTAAGCTTTATTGTTGATGTACAAATAGAAAAAGCTGGCCGAAGCCAGCCTATTTATACACACATAACTCGAGAGACTAAAGTTCTAATAAATCATCTACTTCATCACCAATAGGATTGGCATTTACTTCATTATCTTTATTAATTTTATTAATATCAAATGTAGGTAAATATCTGTAGTAAACCTCTAATTGTAACGTGCAAAAGCATGTTGCTAAAATTCGACCATCAATCGTTTGACCTCCGATATGATGAGATTCAGCTATATCCCAAAAACCTTCCGGGTCTTGGTACTTGATTAATGTAGGTTCAAAAATTCTCCGCCATTCTTTCCATACTTTACGACCTTTTCCAGAGTCTTGGTTATTGAAGACGGCCTGCGTGTCATAGTACCACCCATAAAGATTCTTAGATGCAACTTTCTCGAAGGCTGCATTATTTTTACTTGCTTCTTGATACGTTTTTAAGCGTTTGGTTGCAACAAAGCTTGCAAGTGGATCTTGAACTTCTTTTGCATTTTTGTGACCTATTAGTTGAAGGCCTACTAAGCCAACCCCAGTCATATTATGGTGAGCAGATGGAGCACTGTAGCCAAAGCCTTTTTGTTTTGCTGAATATGCACTTCTTTTCAAAAACATTGCTGATTTATCAAGGGCTTCTTTAATTCCTGTATTAGAAGCACCTCCTACATATGCTGCCTTTAAGGCTTGTATCTGCCATCCAACAACGGATGTATCCCAACGTTCACCTTTTTTATAGTCATAATCAAAACCGCCACCTGCTTGCTGACCATCAATAATCATTTGAATGTTACTCTCCATAACAGGCTTCAGCATTGGTATCTCAGTCATTGCATAAGCTTCAGAGATCGCATAAGTCGCGATACCATGAGCATATGCTTTACCTCCAAAGCCTTTTGGTGCCTTTGTGGCTTGGCCTTTTTTAGCAAGCCACATAATTGCTGTTCGAACGGTATCTCCATATTGTGCTGAAGTTGGGGTTTCACCATGAGCTAAGAAAGTTAGTAGTGCTAAGCCGGTTTTAGCTGCTTGATTTTTAGTACCCCAAGATCCGTCAGAATTTTGTACTCGAGCTAACCAGTTTAATGACCTTACTACAGATTTTTGGCCTGCAGCAGAACCACCGCCTTTTTTGACCATACTTGCACGGCCAGAAGCGGAACGGCCTCCAAATAAACTAGTAAGCACCATTGGACTGTCAGTTAAAACTACATCTGAAGGCATATCCATTTCCATATTATCATCAGTGGTTGGCATGTCATCAATTACATCTGAGACATCTTCAACAACTTCTTCTGTTTGCGTATCTGGTGTCTCAGTTACTTCAACCTCTGGCATCTCTTCTTCAGGTTCTTCTTCAACAATTTCTTCTATCTCTTCAATGATTTCATCTTCAATTTCTACTGGCTCTTGAATAACTGTGTCAACTTCAACAGGTGGTTCTACTACGATGCGATCTCCACTCCAAATGAAAGCAAGTGCAATAATGAGAAAAACGTGGAAAACAAAAGAAACACTTGGTCCTATAAGGTTCTCAATTAATTTCTTTTGCTGGTAGTTTGATAATATCTGCTGAATTTCTGCCGCATATACAGCATCATCGTCATCAGACTCCTCATAAAATTCTTCGTCCATTTCCTCTTCTCCTTAAAGCTTTTTTCAATTACTCATTAAGTAATTATAAACTTTTTATAAAACTTGGTCAAGCTTTTAGCCCTTGATTCATTTAATTTTAATCAAAATTAGACCCAATGAACTTTTTTAAATCAAATTTAAGCTCAATTGATTTCATACATTGGTTGGATATTTGAGAAAAAAAATCTACAGTTACATTGAGTGTTAATTTTTTAATCTGATTCATTAATTAGTAGAACTGATGATGATCAATTATTTTTGAAAGTGAAGGTTTATGGATTCTAAAGAACTTGTCGATACAATTATTTCTATTTGTGAAGATGAAAAAGCTGTTGATTTAGTGGTTTTTAATATGAATAGTAAATCTATTTTAGCCGATTATTATTTATTTTGTTCTTGTTCTTCAGAGGTTCATATACGAGGTTTAGTTGGTACCATCGAAAAAGAGTTGAAAGACCGTTTTGAAATGCTACCAAAATCTGTTGAAGGAAAATCTGCTAGCCGCTGGATTTTAGTTGATTATTTAGACGTTCTTCTCCACATTTTTCACCCAGAAACTCGTTCTTATTATCAAGTTGAAAAACTACATTCTAGTGAAGATGTATATTACCCTGAAGGCTGGGAGTGGGTTGAGCCAGAAGAAGAAGCTGAAGAACAAAAGGGTGGTCGCCCAAGCTTCTTACGATAATTAAATTAAGGGAAGATCTGTGAATTCTGCAAACTTGACTGGGCAGTCATTGATTCGCCGTATTTTATCTGAAGACGAACAAGAACGCCAAATTGGTTGGGAAGAATTTAACCGTTTTTACTGGCGTTTAATTACTTCTTGGGCACGTGCTATGGGGTGTAGCCCCTCTATTGCAGAAGATATATACCAAAATACTAGTATTAGCCTATTAAAGAATTTAAGTAGTTTTGAAAACAAAGGTGAGCCAGGCGCATTTCGTAAATGGCTCAAAACGATTGTTCAGCGACGAGTACGTGACTATTATCGTTGGGAAATGAAACATTCTGAAAAGGAAAACCCGGATCGAGACCCTTTCGCACTTCGTGAAATGCCTACAGAAGAAATTGATACGCACCATGGTACCCCGGATGTTAACGTGACGATGGACCGTATTTGGCTTCGTAATGTTATGGACACTGCTTTGCAAAATGTTGAAAAGCGTATTAAACCTCAAAAATATGAAATATTTAGACGTTATGTAATTTATGAGGAGCCTGTGAAAAAGCTAAGTGAAGAGTTTGGTGTTGCTGAAGGAACTATTTTCCAACAGCGTAGCCATGTCTTGGATTTGCTCCGAGAAGAAACTTTAAAACTCTTGGAGCGTTTTCAGGATCACACACAGGTCTTTGAGAAGGATTCAGCAAGTAAGAAGGCTTTTAAGAATTTATTAGAAGACTATTTATCAGGTTTATCTTCATTTAGAGATACAATTGTAGAGGAAGAAACTGAGAAATCCAATGAACTTTTAGAGTTTCTATATTTCCAAATGGATGCTCCCCAAAACTTTAGCGAATCAGCTTGTTTGTTCATTGTAGATCAACGGGAGAGTCGATGGATACCTTTACATAACCATTTAGAGCTTGGCCGAAATTCCACAGAGTTACCTTTGAAAGGGCAGGGGGTATCCGGTCGTCATGCAGAAATTTATCAAGAACAAGGTCATTGGTTTGTTAAAGATCTTAATTCAACGAATGGTGTTTGGCTAAACCAACAACGTATCGGAGAGCGCGAACTTCTCGAAGGCGATTGGATTCTGTTGGGAAATGAAACTGCCTTTGCATTTTTTGAAGGTAAGTAAAGAGATGCTCTATAAGATTGCTTCTTTTAAACCTTCAAGCATTGCTTCAGCAGGTCCATCGTTAAGGTCATTCCAAATTTCAAAACTTCTGACTCCTTGATATAAAAGCATACCAAGGCCTGATACAACATTGCACCCTCTTTGCTTTGCAACTTTTTGTAAAGCTGTTGGTTTATAGATCATATCTAAGATTCTTAAACCTGGGTATAAATATTGCTCCGCAACAGGTAAAGGATCGCTGGCTTCCAAACCCAAGCTTGTTGACTGAATGCAAACATCTGTTTCTTGCAGTAATTTCTTTTGCTTTTCTGATGCCGTACTACAAACCTGAATTGACACTTGTGGGTAGTTTTTTAGAATATCTTCAGCTAATGATTCGGCTTTAGAGATAGTTCTATTAATTAAGTGTAGTTCTTTTGCACCATGTGCTGCAAAATGCATTGCAGTAGCCCGTGCAGCACCACCGGTTCCAATAAATGAGAATATATTTCCTTTTAAAGTTAGCCCATAGGATTCTAAAATCGATTTTTCCAGACCGTAGCCATCAGTCGACCAAGCTTTGAGTTGACCATCAATATTCTTTACTGTATTGATAGAAGCTGCTGCTTTAGCAGAAGGCTCTATCCAATCTACTAATTCTAGCATTGCAGTTTTATGGGGTACTGTAATATTCCAGCCGGATAGGTTTAATTCTTTGAGCTGCTCTATTCCTTTTGCCAGTTTTTTAGGTTCTATTGGATATAAATCATAGCTTGCATTTACCCCAATTGCTCTAAAACCAGCATTTTGCATTGGTGGAGATATGGAATGTGAGACTGGCCAGCCAATGAGTCCGTACTTCTTCATGAAAAACCTTTATTCAGTTTAGTCTAGCAGCTTGTTCTTGCGCATCTAATAATTCTATTACTGGTATACTCGTCTATTGAATGACGATATATGGAATGTGAAATTTAAGATTCACTTTATCTTAAGTTTTGCAAGTATTTATTTTATCCTAAAAATAATTTATTCTAACAAAGTTTAGGGAACAACTATTTTAAATACTTGTCTATTATTGTTAATAAGATGTTATTCCAAAATTTTAGGAGCTTTAGTGCTAAAATCAACTTTTTCATTGTTTACGCTATTTTTGATTTGGTGTACAATACAGTTACCTACAGGTAGCACTGACTTGAACTTAGAAGAACGTAAACAAATTCATTCTTATCATGAATTACCTCAATTTGATTATCAACAGGCTGCAGAGTTACTTCAACATAACCAAGACCTTATCGACTCTTTAGGTACTTTGAACATAGGGTTGGCAATCTCAGAACCTGCAAATAAGCCTAACATTATTCAAGAACGACAGCAGTATTTAGCAGGTGCAATTAAACAAAATCCTCTATTTGTTGAGGCGCACGGTTATGAAAATTTTGCTCTATATTTTAAAGACTTAGTGGATTCTCCGTTGGTAAGTCCATATAAACAAATTGTAGAAAACCCCTTACTTCTTAAGATTTTGCCCAATGCTGTTGATGTTGCTCAATTATTTCAATATGCCCAAAATCATAATTTGATAGACGCCAACATAGTTACTGAGTTGCGTGTCTCTTGGAGTTCCTTTGTTGCTGAGCCCAAAGCGGCAACTCTTGTTCAAGTGAGAAATACCCTTTTACAGGTATACAATATTGCCCTTGAAAGCCACAATTACGTTGAATTCGCTCAATTAGCACAAAGTGCACAGTCTTCAAACCAACTGAAAGTAGTTTTATTTTTCTTAAAAAGCCCTCAAAGAGATGTATTTATACATGCAATTTCTCTAGCTAAACTTAAAGTTGGATTGACTGAAAGTACTCTTTCATATTTGAATGAATATGGAGAACAAGGGTTGATGAACATTCAATATGCCTTTTCCAAAGGGGTGAAAGGTATGGAGTTTGTTATTTTACACCCATCGCTGCCTGTTGCACTGAATACACCGGGCTCTTCAACTATTCCTGGAATATCTGAAGTTAATTATCACTTTATGCTTCTTAATACAAAAACACCATTTTTAGCTACCACAGCGCGAGTCATCTTGTTAAGCGTATTATTTACTTTTTTGGCTTTTTTCTTCACTCCACAAAGCTTGAATCCAATTTGGCAATATAATAAAAACAACAATAAAAAAGGGTACAACTATATGCGTTTTGCATCTGTGTTTAGCTGTGGGCTTGGACTTTCGGCGTTCTTAACTTTTACACCGCTACTTTTGAAAGGAAGTGATGTTCCGATGAATCAAGTCAGCAGTTTATCCGGTGGAACAGCTGCTTCTACGATTGGTCAAAGTCAACCACCTGCCACAGATATGGCAAGTGGATACGGGTTTGCTATAGGTGGACTTATTTTATTGATATTATTGATTTGTCAGATCTTGATTGCCGTCACCGCAAAAAGTAAAGTAGAAAGTTTGAGTAAAGATGAGGGCTTTTCAGCAAAACGAAAGCTTCAATTAGTAGAAAATATGGAGACGCTCTTTGACCTTCCATTATATTTAGGACTAGCTGGTACTATTATATCTTTCACTATTTTTACACTTTTTCCGGACTCTGGTAAAATATTAGCCTATTTATCTACACTGTTTGGAGTGATCATTACTGCTGTTATTAAACTAAAAATAGTGGCACCCTTTAGACAAAAACTAATTGAACAAACGCCTGAGGAAAGTGTATGAATCGTACGATTCTTATTGCGATTTGTGACTTTTTGGTTTTAGCGACACTTTCTATTAGTGACTCTGGTGGATCTGTTGCACAACCCCAATTACAAATTAAATCAGAACATTTGTCTAAACTTGAGCAAAGTGTGGATCAGCAAAACCTGGAACAGTCGCCTGATATTGCGTTATTAGATGAAATTCTAGAAGCTGGAGAAAATGCGGAAAAGTCTAGTTTAGAAGCGGCAATGTTAAAGAACCAGCTAGATGCTACCCAAGCAAGCTTAGCTTCGGAAAAAGAACAATCAGAAAAGTTAGCAAGCCAGAATAAACTGACAGTTGAAGCACTTGCTCAAACAACGTCTCAATTAAAGTCATCAGAAAAATCTTTAGCCGAATCTAATCAAAAAGTACAAGCAACGGAAGCAAGTCTTGTAGCTTCTCAAGAGAAATTAAAAGTAAGCAAAGCTTCGAATTCTGTTCTAAAAAAGGAAAATGTAGAACGTAAACAAAAACTGGCCACTTTAAGTCAGGCTTTTCAGAAAAAAGCAGCAGAAAGCCAACGTTTATCTCAGCAACTTGCAGCGCAGGAAAAAGTATTAGCCGAACGTGAAGCTGCACTTGCAGCTAGCGAAAAGCTTGCACAAGAGACAAAAGAAAAGCTTTTGCGTCAAGAAGCTCAAACAGAAAAAGTACGTGCTGAAGCTGCCTTACAAGTTCTTCAATTAGAAAAACGTTCTGCAGACTTAGAGGTTGCCCGTAAAAAAGCTGAACTTGAGCAACAAAAGACTCAAGAAAACTTAAACGAGCTTGAAGAATTTATTTCAAATAATCCGGATAACACCTGGCTTTCCTCACAAATTCAGATTATAACCTATATTCGAGAAACAACTTTCATAAAAGATTTTGAATTTAAAGAAGATCTTAGACTTCCCGTAATTGAGAGCGGTGGAAGATTGTTGTTAATTGGTGATGCAACTCTATTGGGATTTAATTGGTTCCCAGCACTTAATGGACAAAATAAAGAGCTAGATACAGTAAGTTATACCTTTACTCCTCCTGATGCGCGGGAGTACTCATTTAAGCCAGACTACGCTTACTTTCATAAAGAGTATCAAGATATGGTTTTCTTTGAAATTCCACAAAGTATTAAAGGAAAACTGGAACCAATGAAGGTAATAGGATTTAAAGACCTCAAGAAACTTGGCCTAGATGGGGCTCGTCTTTATAGATCCTCAGGAGAAAGTTCAGAAGTTACAGCTTCATTTGTTGATGAGCGAACTATCAAAGTGAAAAGACGTTGGACAGATAAATTTGCTGCTCAATATAATCCTGAAAAAGGTGACTATCTTTTGGCAAAAAATGGATATCTAATTGGTTTTCTAGTAGATGATGAAACTTGTTTAGTTTTTTCAGATCATATTCGAATTTCTGACAAAGATCGTTTGCCCCTTAAGCCCGTTGAAAAATACCGTACAGAAATTTTAGAGCTCAGAGGCAAAAATTAAATTTTCATTAGTTGAGGTCATTGATGGAATCATCAGCTCTGTTCCACCAGTGCTGAATTTCTTCACTTAAATGGCGTTTCCAGCAGTCTCTTCCTGTAATTCTAGTAGTGTTTGTAGGTGTTTCTTCAATCTTTATTGATTCTACATATAATTTACCACCAGCGTCCTCTAAGAAAGCTGTTAACTTAGCCATGAATAATACAGATAGCATTTCTGTAGTTGGATCCCCAGGTGTGATCATGATTCGATTTAATTTTTCAGTTTCTTGTTCCTTAAAAAATGTTATAATGGGATCTGTATCATTGAGCTGAAAAGCGTGATCTACCATATTATCTATCCATTGGTGCCAACGTTTTTTGGCTTTTTCAAAAACTTCAACCATATTGGCATTTTGGTCAAGGGGTTTTAAGTCTTTTGGGCGAATCACGACCTCTACGTACTCATTATGACCATGTGGAGTTGCACATTTAGGACTACACCCAGATATTAGACGGTGGGCCATTGAATAACGCCGTCTGAAAATTAATTCAAGCATAAAAAAACCTTTAAATATTTTAAAAATAACCTTGTAATTTATTTCTCTTCACCAATACATTACTTACATATTTTTAAAACAAAATTATAGAGGGCTTTTTTTATGAAAATTCTTATCACGCTTACATTCTTATTAACTTTTTTTACTTGGAGTCAGGAAGCAACAATTTACGATTGCTTTGAAGATGAACTTAAACCAGCTGATGTTGATCTGTTTATTTCACATTGGGATAACGAAGTGCCTGGTTTTCAACAAATGGTCTTGAATTTGAGTTTAGAAAAGGATGAACATTGCGAATTTTTATGGGAACTTTATGAAGTTTATAATAACGAAGAGCTCGTTGAAGAAGAGCCTGAACTTTACCAAGAGATTTTATCAAAAGTTGAACAAAGAGTAAAAATTTCAAATCTTGTTGTTTCTCTTCGCGCTGAGGAAGATGAACATAAACGAACTGAAATCGAGGAACTACTAAAAGTTGAAATTGCTGCAATGATGGATGCAGAAGCTTTGCGCAATAAAGATGAGGTTAAAGAGTTAGAGCTGGAGCTAAAGAAAATGAAAAAGCGCCTCGATACATATGAAAAGTATCGAGCACGCTTAATCGATGCAGAAGTATTAAAACTTCTAATGGAATAGTTTAACTACTTACCAAAGATACCTTTTTTGCCTTTTTTGATAATTTCAACTTCATCTTCCCAGATTGCGATACCTGTGGTAAGGTCAGTTAAACTCATTTGAAAGGTAAAGGTCGTTTGGTATGAGCGCCCAGATTTTACGTCTGATTGAATAATTTTACCAGATAGACTAAAGTCTGGGGCAAGCATAGTTCCTTTTCTTTGAATGGTTGATGATTTAAATTCATCGTCTCCACGTAGATTATCACGAACACCTTTTGATGCATCATCTTCAGCTGAAGCTGTTGTTCCACCTACACCAACAGCAGTTGTAACCATCGCATGGCCCGTTCTGTTGATTCCAATACGGATTTTCTTCATTAAGAGGTCTATATCAATATGTTCATTTGTTTCGTTCCTTACACGACTAACCATTACCACATTCTTGTGATCTTTATGCTTTTGAGGGGCAATTGAACCACTCATACGCAATGAATTAGTTAGCTGATCTGCAGCATTTCCCCAGTCCTGTTGATTGATGTCTTCAACTGTTACAACTTTGCCGTCCATACTGTCTGGGTCCAGATATACTGGATCTGATTGACAAGATGTGAGAACAACACCAGCTGTTAGGAGCGATAAACTCATTACTTTGATATTCATTCTTTTTCCTTTCTTAAATAATTATTATATTATTCGTTGTTTAATGATCATTATCACAAAATTAATTTAATGGTAAAACTGAGCTTTGTACTGCAATCTGATTCGGTACTCGCAGATACCAAATTTTTGAACCATTTTTACTGATTCTTACATTTTCTAAAACTTGGTTGAACGCGGACTTCAAAACCAAATTTCTTGCCTTGCGCTTTGGTATAGCACAAACATATATCTTACTGGGAGTTGTTCGCCAGCTCCTTAAATCTGCTTGATTAGCAATCACTTGATATAGAGTGAATAAGTCTGCTGCAAGTTTAAAGCGCCAGTCTTCTTCTCCCTGACGACGCAAGCTGTATTGAATTACAGATTGCACAATTACTCTTTTGATCTCGTCTAGAATAATTGCTTTTAATTGGCTTTTATACTCGCTGTGGATTACGGCTTGATAATCACAAACTAACTCAAGCTCATATTTCTGTTTGCCAGCCTGAACAAAATAAGATGAGTAAGTTGCTGGAATATCCTTTAGCTTTGGTATACTAAAACCTACATATTTAAATTTACTTATAAAAAACAAGGGTAAATTAACTTTGATTGCTTCTCTTATTGGTGCAAGGCCAGACTCAACGATTACATAAACCATTTCTTCGGACTTACCTTTATAGAATTGATCTACTAATTTTTTCCCTACTTTAGGAATTTGACTATTTGGTATCAATTCAGCTAGCCATTCAAAGTCTTTGTTTGCACGCTCCAGACTGTTGCCAGACATATCACTATGTAAATAAGAAATTGCATCCAAGAATATTAAGTATGGGTTAACGAAAGTTCCGTAAAGGTCTTGTTTGTTGCTATCAGTTGAATCTGCAATTGTGCTCCACAACTCGTCATTTTCAATGGTTTCTTTATAGGAATCGGCTGCTTGCTCATCCATGCGTTTATCCTCTCCCTCTTCTTTGCTTAGTGAAGCACTAATTTCGATTGCCTCTTTTTGAAGACTATAAGCTCGTCTTAACTCAACACGGCCACCATTAGGATTATTTTCTCCCATATAAGAAAACGCTTTATACGCATTCATCATGAGCCGGTCATTAACGTATGCTGGATAAGGCAGTACTCCACGGTTTGATAGTGTTGATGTAAGGCTTTCTGTAAAGTCAGTTAGACTAATCATCGCTCTTAAATCTTTTTCTTTAAAGATCCCCTCTGCAATATTAAATTGTAGGATGGCTTCTTGATAGTCTTCATTAGCTAAAAAAAGCGAACCTTTTTCTAGAGAGTATAGAGATTTATCTTTATCACCACCATCCTCTGATAGTGCAGCAACAGCTTTGTTTGCTTCAATAAAGTTCTTTTGAAGGTAAGGTAGAACGAACTTTTGGCTATCCTCTGGGTACCTAGCTGATTGGCAACCTGTCAAGAGGAATATTGCACTTATACAAAAAATTGTGATATTGAGTTGAAATCGATTCATTGAGCTCTTAAATGTCTTAAAGTTGAATTATATCCTATATATTCGAAGTATCTTCAGTGAAATCACAAAAAAGATAGGTGTTTTTTCATTATTTACCACTTATTTTATTTTGTCCTTAAAAAAAAGCTAAAAAAATAGTCAAAATGGTTTGACATTTTGGAGGTTTGTTTTGTGTTGTAAGTATATACAGTTTAAAAAGATAAAAAGATATTTTTTTTCTTTAAAGCACTTGCCACTAGTTTTATTTCTGTTAATGTTTTTGATTCAACCTTATTAGTTTTAGGATGTTTGTAACGGAGTATCAGATGGTTGTTTTTTTCAAAAAAACAATGAACAGACACCAACATATAGAAATCAATTTTTATAAGCTTTCACCATAAGCTTTTTGTATGATTAAAAATTTATACACAGGAATATTATTATGACCAAACGTGATCTAGTTGTTCGTATTGCGATGCAGACAGGTGTAAATCAGCGTGATGTATCAGATATTGTACAACTTACTTTGGATAGTGTTGTGGATGAGTTAGCTGCAGGACGTGGCGTTGAATTGCGCAACTTCGGAGTTTTCTCCTTAAAAACCCGTAAAAAGCGTGTTGGCCGTAATCCGAATGAGCCAGAAAATGAAGTAGAAATACCAGAGCGCGTCGTGGTAAAGTTCAAGCCCGGCAAAACTATGCGCGAACGGGTTGGTTGTATTGACGTAGATTAAATTACGTTTCCAATTTTTAGGCTTGAAGAAAATGCTTCAAGCCTTTTTTACTTTTAATTACCTAATTATTTAGGAGTTCATTTTGGCTAAGACAGAACCACTACCAGGTACCTCCGATATCTTTCCTGATGAAACTGCAAAATGGCAGTTTATTGAAGAAGCAGTGCGAACGACTTTTCAGCGTTATGGTTACGGCGAATTGCGTACTCCGATTTTTGAACGTACTGAAGTTTTTTTAAAGAGCATCGGTGATGAAACGGATATTGTTCAAAAAGAAATGTATACGTTTGAAGACAGAGGGGGGCGTAGTTTAACTTTACGGCCAGAGGGTACAGCCAGTGTTATGCGTGCTTTAGCAAATGGTGGAATCCCTCAAGGAGAAGAGCGCAAAGTTTTTTATATCGGTCCAATGTTCCGTGGTGAGCGTCCTGCTGCTGGCCGTAAAAGGCAATTTCACCAAGCAGGTGTGGAAAATGTAGGTAAAATAGCGCCTCACATTGATGTCGAGTGTATTGCTATGTTGGATGACTTTATTAAGAACCTTGGAATTAGTAAGACTCGAATGTTGGTTAACAGTCGTGGGGTATTGACAGAGCGACCTCAAATTGCTGAAAAGCTTCATGAGTATTTTAGTTCATATAAACATTTGATGGATGAAGACAACCTTCGACGCCTTGATACCAATGTATGGCGTATTTTGGATTCTAAAGACGAAAAGTTCCAAGAAGTCATTTTAAATGCTCCTCGTATTGATGAATTACTAAGTGATGAGAGCCGAGACTATTTCAAAAAAGTTTGTGAAGGTCTAGATGTATTGGGGATTGATTATGAAATAGATCCTCGATTAGTTCGTGGCTTAGATTATTATGAACATACTGTTTTCGAACTCCAGTTTGACGGAATTGGTGCACAGAATGCTTTGGCGGGTGGTGGACGCTACTTGATTCAACCTCCTGGTATCAAGAAACCTCTTCCTGGTGTTGGGTTTGCTTGTGGAATGGAAAGGTTAATGATCGCTTTAGATGAGTTAGGTGTTTCATATGGCGAAGAACCTGGAACTGATGCCTACTTAGTAAGCCTAGGTGAGGAAGCATTAAAAGTGAATTTGAAACTTGCCCATCAATTACGTGGCGAAGGTTTAAAAGTCCAGATGGACTTAGAAAACCGTGGAATGAAAGCACAGTTAAGGACAGCAAACAAATTAAATGCCAAAAAGTGTTACATCTTAGGGGATTCAGAGTTAGATCAAGGCATTATCGTTTTGAAAAACATGGAAGACTCAACCCAAACAGAAATTAAAATAGAAGATTTATTGAATAAAGGTTAATAAGCATGAAAAAAACACATAATTGCGGTGAGCTTCGTAAAGCAAATGCCGGTGATCAAGTTACACTTTCTGGTTGGGTTAATAAACGTCGTGATTTTGGTAGCCTTATTTTTATTGATTTACGTGACCGTGAAGGTGTGACTCAACTAGTTGTAAACCCTGAAGTTTCAGAGGCTGCAGCAGAAGTTGCAAAACCAGTTCGCGAAGAATATGTGATCACAATTACCGGTAATGTAAATGCTCGTCCTGATGACATGATTAACAAAGACTTAGCTACGGGTGAAATTGAAGTAGAGGTAACTGCATTTGTACTTGAGAATCGTTCAAACCCGATGCCTTATAATGCAGATGATCCAAATACAAGCGAAGATACCCGATTGAAGTACCGCTACTTAGATATGCGCAAGAGTGATATTGGTCAAAATCTGATGTTGCGTCATAAATTAGGTATTTGTGCTAGAAACTATTTTGACGAAAATGATTTTGTTGAAGTTGAAACACCTATTTTATCAAAGAGTACACCTGAGGGAGCACGTGATTATCTAGTGCCGAGTCGTGTATGGCCTGGTGAATTTTACGCATTACCTCAAGCCCCTCAGCAATATAAACAATTATTGATGGTTGGTGGACTTGAACGTTATTTTCAAATAGCAAAGTGCTTCCGTGACGAAGATTTACGTGCTGACCGTCAACCTGAATTTACTCAAATTGATGTGGAAATGTCTTTCGTTGAACAGGAAGATATTTTTGGCTTGATTGAAGGCTTTTTGGCACGGGTTATGAAAAACTTTAAGAATATTGAAGTTCCTTTGCCATTTCCTCGCATGCCCTACAAAGAAGCAATGGATCGTTTTGGTAATGATAAACCCGATACACGTTTTGGTATGGAAATTCAGGACCTGGGTGAAATTGTAAAAGATAGTGGTTTTGGTGTTTTTAAGAATACGATTGCTGCTGGCAACTTGGTACGTGCAATTAAAGTTTCAGGTCATGCAGAGGCTGCATCTCGAAAAATTCTATCTAACCTAGAAGACGAAGCGAAGAAATTTGGTGCTAAAGGTTTAGCGAATCTAAAACTTCAAAATGGCGAATGGAAGTCCCCAATCGTTAAATTTTTAGGTGAAAATGAGCTTAATGCGATTCAAGCAAAGCTTGCAGTTGAAGATGGGGATTTAGTTCTGATTGTTGCAGATACATGGGAAGTCTGTTGTGAAGTTCTAGGGCGTTTGCGTCTTAAACTTGCAGATGCAATTGGTGCGATCCCGTATGACCAATTTAATTTCCTATGGGTTGTTGATTTCCCATTACTCGCAAAAGATGAAGAGTCTGGGCATTGGGCTGCGATGCACCACCCATTTACTGCTCCAGTTGCAGAAGATGTTGAGAAAATGGTTACGGATCCTGGGGCAGTTCGCGCCCAAGCATATGACGTGATTATGAATGGTTGTGAAGTTGGTGGTGGAAGTATTCGTATTCATCAGCCAGATATGCAGCAAAAAATGTTTAATGCATTGGGTATTGATGAAGAAGAAGCCAAAGAGCGTTTTGGACATATTTTAGACGCATTAGGTTATGGCGCACCACCGCATGGTGGTATCGCATTAGGCTTTGACCGTCTAGTCATGTTGCTTCTGAATGCTCCCTCAATTAGAGATGTGATTGCATTCCCCAAAACGGCTAGTGCTTCTTGCTTAATGACAGATTCTCCTGCTAAAGTTGATGCTGACCAATTAGATGATCTTTCGTTGAATATTAAAGTAAAATAGGCCTTAATATATAAATATCTCAACAAAAAATCAGCATATATAATGCTAAGTTTTTTGTTGATTTTAGGGCTGTGCCTTTAGCCGTTTTTGAACTTGCAAAAGCTTCTTTTAGTGGTAGTTTTATCAATCATTTATTATATGCTTGATGGAGTTTTCTTGGTGGGCTATTACGGGATGTGTTTCTTTCCCTATTGAATAAAGTTTTACTTTTTTCTTTTTTCTCAAAAAAACTCCTATGGCGGTAGCGTGTTTGAAATATAAAAATATGAACATAAATTCAGTTAAAATAGCGGTTATTGGGCTAGGTTATGTGGGGTTACCACTAGCTGTTGAATTTGGTAAAAAGTTTGATATAGTTGGCTTTGATATTAAGCCTGAACGTATTAAAGAGTTGGCATCAGGTATAGATGAAACACTTGAAGTTGAAGAACAAGAGTTAAAAAGTGCATCCCGTTTGACTTTTTCTTCAAATCCTGAAGACTTATCTAGCTGCAACTTTTATATTGTAACAGTTCCTACGCCCATTGATGAACATAAGCAGCCTAATTTGACGCCTCTTCAAAAAGCCTCTCAAATGTTAGGTAAAGTTATTTCGAAAGGTGATATAATAGTATATGAGTCTACTGTCTATCCTGGCGCAACTGAAGAAAGTTGTTTGCCCATTGTTGAACAGATTTCTGGCTTAACTTATAACGAAGACTTTTATGCAGGTTATAGTCCTGAGCGAATTAACCCAGGAGATAAGTCACACAGGCTTCCTGATATAAAAAAGGTGACATCTGGTTCAACCCCTGAGGTCGCTGATTTTATTGATTCTTTGTATGCTGAAATAATCAAAGCCGGAACTTATAAGGCTTCATCAATTCGTGTTGCTGAAGCTGCCAAGGTTATTGAAAACACCCAAAGAGATTTGAATATTGCACTCGTCAATGAACTTTCTATGATTTTTCATAGACTAGGCATTGATACATTAGAGGTCTTAGAGGCCGCTGGTACTAAATGGAATTTTTTACCATTTCGTCCTGGCTTAGTAGGAGGCCACTGTATCGGAGTGGATCCATACTATTTAACTCACAAAGCACAATCTACTGGTTATAACCCTGAAATAATTTTGGCAGGCCGACGGTTAAATGACAATATGCCAAAGCATGTTGCATCTGAAATTATTAAATTGATGATTAACGCTGGAAGTCCTATCAAAAGCGCCAATGTACTTGTTTTAGGTTGCACCTTTAAGGAAAACTGTCCAGATATTAGAAATTCAAAGGTTTTTGATTTGATTAATGAACTGGAATCATATGCTACTTCTGTTGATGTATATGATCCATGGGCAAATAGCTCAGAGGTCATAGAAGAATATGATACTATCACCTATCAAGAGCAGGCTAAACTTAAGACGAGTTATGACGCAATTGTACTTGCAGTTGCTCATGAAGAACTGAAAAGTTTCGACTTTAAAAACTTTTCAACTCACCAGACAATTGTATATGATCTCAAATCGGTACTTCCAAAAGATCAAGTAAATGCTAGGCTATAGTTTATCTATAAATAGTTTTTAATTATGAAAATTATTGTTACAGGTGGTGCGGGCTTTATTGGCTCTTCAGTTATTCGATATTTGATTCAGTGCACAGATCACGAAGTCTTGAATATTGATAAGCTAACTTATGCAGGTAATTTAGAGTCTCTTGAAGAAGTAAAAGACTCTAGTAGATATCAATTTGCTCAACTAGATATCTGCGACAAAGTTCGTGTAGAGCGGGCCTTTAAAAATTTCAAACCTAATATTGTAATGCACCTTGCTGCAGAGTCTCATGTAGATCGCTCTATAGATGGACCGGGTGAATTTATGCAGACTAATATTATAGGCACTTACACTTTATTAGAGGTTGCTCGGAATTATTATACAAAGAATGAAGAGGGCTTCTTTTTCAAATTTCATCAGATTTCAACTGACGAAGTTTATGGTGATCTTGAGGGGCCCGAAGATTTATTCACTGAGGAAACGCCTTATGCGCCAAGTTCCCCATACTCTGCCTCAAAAGCTTCGAGTGATCACCTTGTTCGTGCATGGAGTCGTACCTATGATTTACCAACGGTAATTACCAACTGTTCCAATAATTATGGCCCCTATCATTTTCCAGAAAAACTAATACCTCTCGTGATTCTAAATGCGCTTGCAGGTAAAGAATTGCCTGTATATGGTGATGGAAAACAAGTTCGTGATTGGCTGTATGTTGAAGATCACGCTCGAGCATTGGTTAAAGTTGCCACTGAGGGGAAGAATGGTGAAACTTATAATATTGGTGGCCACAATGAGAAGCAAAACATTGAAGTCGTTAAGATGATTTGTTCCATTTTAGATGAACTCGTACCCAAAGAGCAACCTTATGCCGAGCAAATTACTTTTGTGAAGGATCGTCCTGGACATGATTTGCGTTATGCAATCGATGCAACAAAAATTCAGCGAGAGTTAGGTTGGACTCCTCAAGAGACATTTGAAACAGGTATTCGCAAAACAGTTGAGTGGTATTTAGTGCATAAGAATACGTGGTGCCAGAACGTTTTGAATGGTAGTTACCAAATGGAACGACTAGGAAACAGCTAAAGATTACGAGTTTCTATGCGGAGAAATATCAAAAGACAAATTAAAAAAATACGAATGCTTTTGAGAAATCGTCCAAAAGTATTTGTTATTGGCTTTAATAAAACAGGAACTACATCTATCGAAGCTGCGTTAAAAGAACTTGGATATTATTTGGGGAATCAGAGGCGTGGAGAAATGCTTTGGGGCGATATTGTTTCAAAAAATTACGAAGCTCTTTATTCACTTATTAACTCCGCAGAAGCATTTCAAGATAATCCATTTTCCTGCCCTGAAATATTTAAAGTTATTGACCAAAAATTTCCTGGAAGCAAGTTTATTTTAACCGTTCGTGACTCTGTAGATCAATGGTATAAGTCAACTATAAATTTTGAGTCTAAAATATTTGGAAATGGATCTTTACCCTCAAAAAAAATGTTGGAAGATCACCCATATTGCTATAAAGGTTGGATTGCTAAAATAAATAACTTTATTTTTGATGACTTGAGTTATAATGAAAATATATAAAAGTAAGTATTTAAAGCATAATGATGATGTCGAACAATACTTTATAAATCGACCTGATGATTTTTTAAAAATTAATGTTGCAGACAGTCATAGTTACAAAGCCATGTGTGAATTTTTAGGACACAGCCCTAAACGTGAAAAGTTTGAGTGGAAGAATCAAACATGATTCCCGTAACAAAACCATTTTTACCACCAAGAGAAGAATATCAAAATTATGTCGATCAAATTTGGGAACGTAATTGGCTTACAAATAATGGACCGCTTGTTCAAAAGTTTGAAGAAAAAATTAGTTCATTCTTGAATTGTCAACCTCTCACTTTTGTCAGTAATGGAACTATTGCGCTTCAACTTGCAATTAGGGCTTTAGAATTAAAAGGTGAAATTATTACGACACCTTTTACTTACATTGCAACGCCATCTTCTATTTGTTGGGAAGGCTGCAAACCGGTATTTGTCGATATTGATGAAAGAACTTTTAATATTGACGTCAACCTGATAGAAAAAGCGATTACACCTAAAACTTCTGCTATTCTAGCAACTCATGTATTTGGAAACCCATGTGACATTGATGCGATACAAAAGATTGCTGATAAACACAACCTGAAGGTAATTTACGATGCCGCCCATTGTTTTGGTACCAAATATAAAGATGAATGTGTATTAAATTTTGGAGATATTTCCACTATCAGTTTTCATGCAACAAAGATTTTTCATACTGTCGAAGGCGGTGGTCTTGTAACAAAAAGTATTTCAGTAAGAAAGAAAGTCCAAGCACAAAGGAATTACGGGCATGTTGACTATGAAAACTTCTCGACTATAGGAATTAATGGTAAAAATTCAGAATTTCACGCTGCTATGGGACTTACCAACTTAGAGTATATAGATGATCTACTTAAGGACAGGAAAAAATCTTACGAAAAGTATAAACAATTATTAGGTTCTCTCAACCTTAATTCTCAAACTGAGCAACCTAGTAGTGATGTTAATGGCGCTTATATGGGGTGTATTTTCCCTTCTAGCTTGGTTGTTGAAAAGGTTCAATCTAAATTAAATAATAAAAATATTTTCCCAAGAAAATATTTTAATCCTTCTATGGATGATATTGAATGTTTTAATAGATCGAATTTTAAGTGTCAGAAGTCAAGAAAATTATCTAATTCAATATTATGTTTACCTCAGTTTCATGGTTTTAAGGAACATGAAAATATTGTAAATTTAATAGAACAAACCTTGATTGGGACTTAGAATGAAAGGTATAGTTTTAGCGGGTGGAACCGGTTCACGCCTACATCCAATTACAATGACGACCTCTAAACAGCTTTTACCTGTTTATGATAAGCCAATGATCTACTACCCGATTAGCGTATTAATGCTAGCCGGAATCCGTGAAATTTTGATTATTACAACACCTGATGATCAGGCCAATTTTCAGAAACTTTTAGGGGATGGTTCTAGGTTTGGTGTTGAGTTTTCTTATGAAGTACAGCCCTCCCCTGATGGCCTAGCTCAGGCTTTTATTATTGGTCAAAATTTTATTGGTAATGACTCCGTTGCACTAATTCTTGGTGACAATATTTTTTACGGGGCAGAGCTTGGAAATAAACTTAAAAGAGCCAGCCTTACGGATCAAGGAGCTAATATTTTTGGTTATTGGGTAAATGATGAGGATGCAAAATCATTCGGTATT